>NZ_JAGPXL010000026.1 GCF_018070565.1 Streptomyces sp. B93 | reverse complement strand
GGGGGGGGGGGGGGCGGGGGGTGGCCCGGGGTCTCACGGGGGACGACGGGGTGCCGGAACCGGCGGGGCGGTCCGGGCGCGCGGGGGTGGCGGTCCGCTCCTGCGACCGGGGTGACCGCTCCGGCGGGCCGGGCGACGGCCGCTCCGGGGCGGCGGGGGTGCGCTCCCCCCGTAGGGGCTCGGACGGCTTCGCGGGTGCCGTGCGCCGCTCGGCGTCCGGGGCCGCCGTCCCCGGTCCTCCGCCTGAGCCCTCGCCTTCGCCCTCGCCACCGCCCTGTGGAGCCTCCCCCGCCCCGGCCTCGGCACGGGGGCCGGAGGCCGGGGCGGGGGTCGGGGCGGGATCCTCGTCGGCCTGGTTCCACCAGACACCGCCCACGACCAGCGAGACGGTCAACAGACAGGTCCTCGCCAGCCGGTAGGCACGGGTCCGCCGCCAGGGCGCGGGCCTGCGCGTGGGCGTGGGCGGGCGCCGGTGCCGTTGCCGGTGGCGATGGCTAGTGGGAGCCATGCGGGCGACGGCGGAGCCGGAACCAGACCACCCCGCTCACCGCGGCCAGCCCCACGGCGGCGGCACCGGCGACCGGTGCGAAGGCGGCGTCACGGGCGAGGCCGCCGCCCCCGGCGGGCGGGCCGCCGTGCGGACCCGGGGTGCTCGCCATCGGCTTGGGCGTGGCACAGTCGACCTCGAACACCTTGAACTTGCCCGCGCCATGGCCGAGATTGGTGCTCCAGGTGAGCTTGTACTGCCCGTTGGGCAGCCCGAGGGGCACGCTCTGGGCGGTGCCGTTGCCCGCGGCCGTGATGTCGCCCGCCAGCTCGGGCCGGGGGTCGGGCACGGGCTGCTTGTCGATCTCCCAGTGGACCTGCTCGCCCGCTGCGAAGTCGAAGGCGGCCAGGTAGAAGTCGCAGACCTTGGACTCGTCGCTCTGGTCGCTGAACGTGGTCCCCATCTTGTGGATCTTGATGTCCCCGTTGTCGACGGGCGGCTGGGCGACGGCCGCGGGAACACCGAACGCGGTACTGCCCGCGAGGGTGAGGGCGGCGAGGGCGGTGGTGCGGGCGCCCGCACGGCGACATGGACGGGGCAGGGTGGGCATGCGCATTTCCTCCGAGTCGTGCGATTTTCATACGAATCGCTTGGCCCGACTCTCTGTCACACGCGCCCCCGGATCGCGGGAGCAACGCCTCACACGCCGTCAGGTTCCACTCTTTCGCCGCAGCCGGTCCCGCAGGTGACGGGCGGCCGGACGCCCCGTCACCGGCCCCTCGGACGGCCTGCCGGGCGACCGCAGCGCCACCCCCGACGACAGCAACAGCAGCCCCCCGAGCATCACGAACGGCGCCGCCACCCCCGCCACCCCGGCGATCAGTCCCGCCGCGGCCGGGGCCGCGACCTGCCCGAGCCGGTTGCCGGTCAGCCGCAGCGCCAGCGCGGTCGAACGCGCCTCGTCGGGAGCGGCCTGCACCACCGTCGTCATGGACAGCGGCTGCCCCACCCCGAGACAGAAACCGAGCACGGCCAGCGTCAGCCCCAGCGCCCACACCGGCACCTCCACCGCGACGCCCGCGCACAGCACCGCGCCCAGCAGACAGCTCAGGGTCAGCAGCAGGGTCCGGCCGAGCAGGCGCAGCAGGGGCGTGAGCACCAGACGGCAGGCGATGGTGGCCGCCGCCCGCAGGCTGAGCAGCAGACCGATCACCGAGGGGTCGATGCCCCGGTGCTCGCCGACCACCGGGAGGTAGGCGGTGAGAATGTCGGTGGCGGAGAGCACGGAGAGACTGATCAGGATGCCCGCGGGCACGCCCCGGGCGCGCAGGATGCGGTGGACGGGGACGCGCCCGCCCTGCCCGGTACGGGACGTGGGCGTCGTACCGCGGTGCTCGATGCGCCACAGCGAGGTCACCGCGACCGCGCAGCCCGCCCCCGCCACCAGCAGGGCGAGCGCGCTGCTGCCCGCCAGGTCGTCACCGCCGATGAGGGCGCCCGCGGCGATCGGGCCGACCAGTTGGCCGAGGGAGGCGCCGATGGTGAAGTGGCCGAAGTTGCGGTCCTGTTCGTGCGGGGCGGACTGGCGGGCGACGAGGGACTGGGCGCCGATGACGAAGGCCAGGTGGCCGAGCCCCATCACCCCGCTCCACAGGGCCATCGTCCACAGGGAGTCCGCCAGCCCGCTCAGCGCGCAGCCGCCGGATATCAGGACCACCCCGGCGGGCAGCAGGGGCGCGCAGCGGCCGTGGTCGGTGCGGCGGCCGAGCGGTACGGCGGCGAAGAGCGGCAGCAGCGCGTAGACGCCCGCGATGACGCCGACCGCCCGCTCGTCGGCGCCCAGTGCGAGGGCCCGGTAGGAGACGGCGGGCCGGGCCATCGACACCGCCCCCTGCGCGAAGCTGAAGGCGATGACGAGGCGGAGCAGCCAGCCGCGGTTCCCACCGGGCCTCACGACGATGTCCTCCATCAAGCGGTCAGATGATTCCGAACAGCATGCCCGCCCCGAGGATCACCAGGCAGGTGAGGGCCGCCCACTTGACCACGAACCGGGTGTGGTCGCCGAACTCGACCCTGGCCATGCCGACCAGCACGTACACGGCGGGGACGAGCGGGCTGGACATGTGCAGGGGCTGTCCGACGAGGGAGGCGCGGGCCATCTCCAGCGGGGAGACGCCGTGCGCGGCCCCGGCCTCGGCGAGCACCGGCAGGACACCGAAGTAGAAGCCGTCGTTGGACATGAAGTAGGTGAGCGGCAGGCTCAGCACCCCGGTGACCAGGGCCATGTGCGGGCCCATGCTGCCGGGGACGATGTCGACCAGCCAGCGGGCCATGGAGTCGACCATGCCGGTGCCCTGGAGGACGCCGGTGAAGACGGCGGCGGCGAAGACCATGCCGGAGACGTTGAGGACGTTGTCGGCGTGGGCGGCGAGCCGGGCCTTCTGGTCGGGGATGTGCGGGAAGTTGACGGTGAGCGCGAGGGCGGCGCCGAGCAGGAAGAGCACCGGGATCGGCAGCCACTCCATGCTCATGGCGGTCAGCAGCGTGGCGGTGAGCAGCGCGTTGAACCAGTACAGCCTGGGACGCAGGGTGGGGCGGCCGGGGTCGAGGACCTGGAAGGCAGTCTCGTCGTCCGTACCGCCGCCGCTGCCGCCGGTGGCCGCGCTCGCACTCCCGCCCGCGCCGACGAGGACGGTCTCCTTCTCCTCCGCCAGCACCTCGTCCAGCGTCAGCGTGCCGAGCCGCCTGCGCTCGCGCAGACCGAGGACGTAGGACAGCACGATCACGAACACCAGGCCGACGGCGAGCGCCGGGATCATCGGGACGAAGATGTCGCTGGCGTCCAGCTTGAGGGCGGTGGCGGCGCGGGCGGTGGGGCCGCCCCAGGGCAGGGTGTTCATCACGCCGTTGGCCATGGCGGCGACACCGGTGAGGATGACCAGGCTCATCTTCAGCCGCTTGTACAGCGGGTACAGCGCCGAGACGGTGATCATGAAGGTGGTGGAGCCGTCGCCGTCCAGCGAGACGATCGCGGCGAGCAGCGCCGTACCGACGACGACGCGCATCGGGTCGGCCTTGCAGAACCTGAGGATGCCCCGGACGACCGGGTCGAAGAGTCCGACGTCGATCATCAGGCCGAAGTAGACGATCGCGAACATCAGCATCGCGGCGGTCGGCGCGAGGCTGGTGACGCCGTCGATGACGTAGTCGCCCAGGTGGGCGCCCTTGCCCACGAACACGCAGAACAGCGCGGGGATGAGCACGAGCGCCGCGATGGGTGACATCTTCTTCATCATGATCAGGACCAGGAAGGTCGCGATCATGGCGAAGCCGAGGATGGTCAGCATGAGTGGATACCTAACGTTCGCCCTTGAACTCCCACCAGGGCCGGCGGTGCGATGGACGTTAGGACCCGCCGAGCGGCGTTAACAAGACGTTGACACGCGAGCAATAAGCGCAAAACTCCAGGTCAGGGCCGTGCGATCAGTTCGACGGGTACGCCGTTCAGGACCGCGTTGCCGGACAGCGGGTCGAGCAGGCTGCCGTCGAGGAGCTGGTTGACGTTGACGCCGGGGTCGGTGGCCGCGTGCCGCAGCCGGGTGCCGGGGCGGTCGTGGCCCCAGCCGTGCGGGAGGCTCACCACGCCGGGGCGGATGTCGGCGGTGACCTCCGCGGGCGCGGTCACCTCTCCCCCGGCGCCCTTGACCCGCACCGCCTCGCCGTCGCGCACGCCCAGGCGGTCCGCGTCCTCGGGGTGGATGTGCAGGGTGCAGCGGTTGGAACCGCCGGTCAGCGCCGGGACGTTGTGCATCCAGCTGTTGTTGGAGCGCAGATGGCGGCGGCCGACCAGGACGAGCCCGGCGGGGCGCTCGGCGAGGGCCTCGCGGAGGCGGGGCAGGTCGTCCGCGATCGGGCCGGGAAGCAGCTCCACCCGGCCGCTGCGGGTCCTCAGCGGCTGTGGCAGCCGGGCGGCGAGCGGCCCGAGGTCGATGCCGTGCGGGTGCGCGAGCAGCCGGGCCAGGGTCAGCCCGTCGGGGCGCGCGCCGAAGCCGTCGCCGTAGGGACCGAGGCGCAGCATCATGTCCAGCCGCCGCTCGGGGCCGTCGTCGCCGGTGAGCTGGGCGGCGAGTTCACGCGGGTCGCGGCCGTACGCCGGTGAGTGCGGCTCCTTCACCGCCTTGCCGAGGGTCTGGTCGACGACCATGGCGTCCACGGCGGCGGGGTCGGTGCCGTGCATGCCGGTCGCCGCCAGGACGAGCCGGGCGTGGATCTCCGTCTCCGCCATCCGGCCGGGCTCCAGCGGGACGGCGGGGCGGGTGTAGCGGACCTGGTTGCGGACGGCGAGGGTGTTGAACGCGAAGTCGTGGTGCGGGCTCTGGGCGGGCGGGGGCGGCGGCAGGACGACGTCGGCGTGCCGGGAGGTCTCGTTGAGGTAGGGGTCGACGCTGACCATGAAGTCGAGCGTGCCGAGGGCCTTGTCGAGGCGGTCGCCGTCGGGGGTGGACAGCACCGGGTTGGCGGCGATGGCGATCACCGCGCGGATCGGCTCGCCCTCCTCGGTGGCGGTGTCGATCTCCTCCGCCAGGGCGGCGATGGGCAGTTCGCTCTTGGCCTCGGGGTGCCCGCTCACCCGGGACCGCCACCGCCCGAGGGCGAAGCCGCGGCCGGGTCCGGCGGGGCGGGGCGTCCGGTCGGTGGCGGACTGCGGGAAGAGGGCGCCGCCGGGCCGGTCGAGGTTGCCGGTGAGGATGTTGAGGACGTCGACGAGCCAGCTGGCGAGGGTGCCGTGCGGGACGGTGCAGCTGCCGATGCGGGCGTAGACGGCGGCGGTGGGGGCGGCGGCGAGTTCGCGGGCCAGGGTGCGGATCAGCGGGGCCTGGACGTCACAGGCGGCGGCGACCTCCTCCGGGGTGAAGTCCTGGAGGGACTCCCGCAGTTCGGCCAGCCCCTCGACGTGCGGCGCCAGGTCCTTGAGGTCGGCGAGGTCCTCCTCGAACAGGACGTGGGCCATCGCCGCGAGGAGCAGGGCGTCGGTGCCGGGGCGCACGGCGATGTGCCGGTCGGCGAGCGCGGCGGTGCGGGTGCGGCGCGGGTCGACGACGGTGAGGGTGCCGCCGCGGGCCTTGAGCGCCTTCAGCTTGCCGGGGAAGTCGGGGGCGGTGCACAGACTGCCGTTGGACTCCAGGGGGTTGGCGCCGATGAGCAGCAGGTGGTCGGTGTGGTCCAGGTCGGGGACGGGGATGGCGTTCGCGTCGCCGTAGAGCAGGCCGCTGGAGACGTGCTTGGGCATCTGGTCGACGGTGGAGGCGCTGAACACGCTGCGGGTGCCGAGGGCACCGAGCAGCACGGGCGGGTAGAGGGCCCCGGCCATGGTGTGGACGTTGGGGTTGCCGAGGACGACGCCGACCGCGTTCGGGCCGTGCCGCTCGATCACCGGCCGGATCCCGGCGGCGACGGCGTCGAAGGCCTCCTCCCAGGTGGCCTCGCGCAGCTCACCGTCCCTGCGGACCAGGGGGGCGCGCAGCCGGTCGGGGTCGCCGTCGACGGCGCCGAAGGAGGCGCCCTTGGGGCAGATGAACCCGCGGCTGAACACGTCGTCGCGGTCGCCTCGGGCGCCGGTGACGCGGGTGCCCTCGATGGTGAGGGTCAGGCCGCAGGTGGCCTCGCACAGGGGGCAGATGCGCAGAGCGGTGCGGGACACGGGGTCCTCCCGGGGTGGCGGCGACGCTGACGCGTGGGGTCGACGCGAGCATACCGACCGGTACGCATGTAGGGGAGGGGTCGGGAGACATCCCAGCGGCCGGACGGTGACCGCCTCGGGTCAGTCCAGCACCCGGCCCAGATACGCCCGCAGCAGCTCCCGCATCTCCGCGATGATCCGCTCGTCGCCCTCGGGACGCACCCGGAACGCCAGCTGGACGAGGGTGTCGGCGGTCTCCACGGCGACCAGGAAGGTACGGCGCAGATCGTCGTCGGGGTCCCGGGGCAGATGGCCGGAGAGCAGGTCGAGCAGCCGGTCGGCGACGCGGTGGTTGGGGTCGCCGTGCCGGGCGCCGACCGGGATCTGGTTGCCGAAGTCGACCAGGGAGAAGCCGGGCGCGGTGCGCTTCATGGCGAGGTACTCGTCGAGCACGGCGTCCAGCGCGGCCCGCCAGCCCCCGTCGGCGCCGCCGTCCTTCAGCCGCTGCCCGACCCGTTCGGTGTAGCGCTCCAGGTTGCGCTGGGCGAGGGCGTCGGCCATCTCGCGCTTGTTGCCGAAGAAGCGGTAGACGGAGCCGATCGGGACCCCGGCGCGTACCGCCACCGCGCGGGTGCTCAGGTCGTCGTAGCCGACCTCGTCGAGGAGGTCGGCGCAGGCGTCCAGAATCCTGGCCAGCCGCTCGGCACTGCGCCGCTGCACGGGCGCACGGCGCAGGGGTACGGCTGGGGGCGTGACAGGGGGCACGGGCTCCATGATGCCTTTCCGCCGAAGCACGGTGAAGCCGGGGCCGGGGTACGGGGCTGGGGCCGGGGTACGGTGCGGGGGCCGCGGGAGGGCACCGGGGCCACGCAGGGGGCCGGGGCCACGACAGGGCGCCGAGGCCACGCAGAGGGCCAGAGGGCCGCGGCACGGCACGGAGGCCATGGCAGGGCACCGGGGCCACGACAGGACGCGACCGGCGCCCGCGCCACGTCCGGCGACGAAGGCCACACAGGGGCCAGAACTGCGGCACGGCGCCGAGGCCACGACAGGACACCGAGCCCACGACAGGACGCGACCGGCGCCCGCACCACGTCCGGCGACGAAGGCCACACAGGGGCCAGAACTGCGGCACGGCGCCGAGGCCTTGGCAGGGCGCCGGAGCTCACTCCCCGGCCCCCTCCGTCCCCGAGGCCGTGATGTCCGCCGTGCACTCGATCGGCTCCCCGTCCGCCGCCCACACCGTGCCGTCGTCGGCGTAGAGGCGGGCGGTGACCTGGTGGGTGCCGCGGGGGACGAGGCGGGCGGCGAGCCGGTACTCGGGGGTGCGCAGCTCCGCGATGAACCGGCCGTCGAGGAAGAGGCGGGCGACGCCCCGCCCGGCGACCGCCCGCGCGGGGGTGTCGGCCGGTGAGAAGCGGAAGCCGTCGAGGGTGAGCGTCAGGTCCCAGCCGTCGCCGGAGTCGTCGGGCTGCACCTCTATGTCCACCTCGGGCGCGTCGTCCTCGTCGACCTCGCGGAAGGCACGCCCTTCCTCGTCCGTGTCCTCCAGCAGCTTGCCCACCGGTGAGGGCGACTGGACGGACGCCTGCTCGTTCGCGTCACCGGTGCCGCAGCCCGCTGTTCCGGCCAGCGGCAGGACGCAGAGCGCGAGCACGGCGAGGAGTCCCCGTATCCACGACATGCCCGGGAGCGTAGAACACGGGTGCGACACGTCGAATCCCCCTGGGGTCGGGTTCCGGTCATCCCTCCAGAGGAGGTCACCCCTCCCCCTTGCGTCCAGGAAAACGCAATCCTACGGTGATACATAGGAATCAGTACGTGCAAGGGAGCGATGCGAACATGAGCAGCGGGGACGCCCGGAAGACCGCCGAAGGACTGACCTACCTCTCCGGCTTCGGCAACGAGCACAGCTCGGAGGCCGTCCCGGGCGCCCTGCCCGAGGGCCGCAACTCACCCCAGCGGGCCCCCCTCGGCCTCTACGCGGAACAGCTCAGCGGTACGGCGTTCACCGAGCCCCGGGCGCACAACCGCCGCTCGTGGCTGTACCGCATCCGCCCCTCGGCCGCCCACCCGGCGTTCACCCGCGCTGACAACGGCGCCCTGCGCACCGCACCCTTCACCGAGACGGTGCCCGACCCCAACCGGCTGCGCTGGAACCCGCTCCCGGCGCCCGCCGGGGGCACCGACTTCCTCGCGGGCCTGTGGACGCTCGGCGGCAACGGCGACGCCACCCAGCGCACCGGCATGGCCGTGCACCTCTACCACGCCGACGCCTCCATGGACCGTGTCTTCAGCGACGCGGACGGTGAGCTGCTGATCGTCCCCGAGCGCGGCGGGCTGCTGCTGCGCACCGAGTTCGGCCTGCTGAGCGCCGAGCCGGGCGAGGTGGCGCTGATCCCGCGCGGGGTGCGCTTCCGCGTCGAGCTGCTGGACGACACCGCCCGCGGCTACGTCTGCGAGAACTACGGCACCCCGTTCCGCCTCCCCGACCTCGGCCCGATCGGCGCCAACGGACTGGCCAACCCACGCGACTTCCGCGCCCCCGTCGCCGCATACGAGGACACCGAGGGCGAGGTGGAGGTGGTGAACAAGTTCTGCGGCAACCTCTGGACGGCCGTCTACGGCCACTCCCCGCTGGACGTCGTCGCCTGGCACGGCAACCATGTGCCGTACGTCTACGACCTGCGCCGCTTCAACGTCATCGGGACGATCTCCTACGACCACCCGGACCCGTCGATCTTCACGGTGCTGACCTCCCCGTCCGACACCCCGGGCCTCGCGGGCATCGACTTCGTGGTGTTCGCGCCGCGCTGGCTGGTGGGCGAGGACACCTTCCGGCCGCCGTACTTCCACCGGAACGTGATGAGCGAGTACATGGGCCTGATCGAGGGCGCCTACGACGCCAAGACGGCCGGGAAGGGGGGCTTCGTGCCGGGCGGGGGCTCGCTGCACAACATGATGTCGGCACACGGCCCGGACCGGGAGACGTTCGACCGGGCGAGCGCGGCCGAGCTGAGGCCGCAGAAGGTCGACGACGGGCTCGCGTTCATGTTCGAGACCCGCTGGCCGGTCACCCTCACCGCCCAGGCGTCCGACGCCGACCACCTCCAGCGACGCTACGACGACGTGTGGCAGGGCCTGGAGCGCCACTACCGCGCGCTTCACTGATCGCTCGCCGCGAGCTGCCGCTCACTGGGTTGCACTGATCGTCCCGCTGCCGGTACGGATGGCCCCGTGACCTCCTTCGCCCCGGACTCCATCGTCCTCAACCGCAAGCTGCCGCTCTGGTACCAGGTGTCGCAGTCCCTGCGCGCCTCGATACTCGGCCGTTCCCCGCAGGACCCGCTGCGCCTGCCCACCGAGGAACAGCTGGCCGCGCACTACGGCGTGAGCGTGCTGACCATGCGGCAGGCGCTGAAGGAGCTGGAGGACGAGGGGCTGATCACCCGGCACCGCAGGCGCGGCACCTTCATCGAGCCGAACGCCCGCCGGGCCACCCCGGTGCGGCTGCTCGGCTCGGTGGACGCCATCGTGGCCCAGCAGTCCGGCATGACGACCGAGCTGCTGGACCACGGGCCCGCGCCGGTGCCCGCCGAACTCGCCGAGCACTTCCCGGACGTCACCGAGGTGGCGACGTACCACCGGCTGCGCAGCGACGAGAAGACGGGCGAGCCGACCAACCACGCCCGCAACCACGTCCGGCCCGAACTGGCCGAGCACATCGCCCTCGACGACCTGGTCCGCTGGCCGATGACGAAGGTGCTGCGCGATGTGGTGGGCGCGGACATCAGCCGCATCACGGACACGGTGGAGGCCCGGCTCGCCGACCCGGAGACCTCCCAGCTGCTCCAGGTGCCCCTGCTCAGCCCGATCCTGCACTACACGGGCATCACCTACGACACCGCCGGGCGCCCGCTGGACGTGGCCGTCATCCAGTACCGCGGCGACCGCTTCTCCTTCACGGTGACGCTCGACGCCACCTGACCCCCCGCTCGCGGTGCCGTCGTACGATGCCGGGCGTGACGCCCGACGACGACGCTCCGCCGCTCGCGGACCTCATGCCGTGGTCCGTCGCACCGCCGCGCCTCGGCCGGGGCTGGCCGGTGGCACCCGACGCGGCCTGTCTGAAGGCCCGTTGGGACGCCCTGGTGAAGGCGGAAGGGCCCGAGCGCGAGGCGCTCTTCGAGCCGACGCGGTCCCGCACGCTGCACACGGCCGTGGCCCAGCTGCCGGGACACTCCGGCGGCACGGAGCGGCTGCTGCGCGCCGACGGCCCCTGCCCGGAGCCGGTCCGGGTGCTGTACGCGCCCTTCGACGAGCAGTGGCTGATCCCCGACCACCGGCTGATCGACGCGGCCCGCCCGGAACTGTGGCGGGTGGCGGACGAGCACCAGGTGTTCCTGGTGGAACTGCCGGACGGCGTGCTCGCGACCTCGCTGCCGCCGCTGCTGCGCCCCGGCCGCGTCCGCCCGCTGCACCGCCGCCCCGGTGGCCGGGAACCGAACCTGGCACCGGGCCTGACGGCCCACCTGACCGCCCGGCTCGGGACGCCCTGCACCCCCCTGGACGTCCTCGCGTGGACGGTCGCGGTCGCCCGCCCCGACCTCACCGTGCCGCTCACGGCCGATCCCGCCCTGTGGGCGCACGGCGTCGAGCTGGGCCACCGGATGCTCTGGCTGATGCGCCGCGACGGCGACCGCCCCAAGCTCCCCGGCGGCCGCCGCCCCTACGTCCGCGCCCCGCTGCCGCCCCGCCCCCTGACCCTGGTCTACGACCGTGACGAGGAGGCCCTCCTCCTCGACGGGGGCCGGGTCTCCCCGGTGCCCCCGCAGGCCTGGGACTACGAGGTGGACGGGGTCCGCGTGCTGGAGCAGTGGTTCACCGCCCGCACCGCCGACACCGCCGAGCCCGGCACCCTGGCGGCGATCCGCCCGGCCGCCTGGCCGCAGGCCTGGACGTCGGAGCTGCTGGAGCTGATCACCGTACTGGCCCTGCTGGCGGAACTGCGGCCCCGGCGGCAGGCGTTGGCCGTCACCGACCCGATCACGGCGGCCGAGCTGCGCACGGCGGGCGTCCTGCCGGCCCCGGCCTCCGCCCGGCGCCCCGCCTCCGTGCTGGACCACCCCGAGGAAGGGCCGGAGGGCCAGATCGCCCTGCTGTGAGGCGCCGGTCACGGCGGGGGGCCCATGACAGGGGCCCGGCCCACGGGTCATGATCCACGGCATGACAACCCAGCCACCGCCCCTTGAGGGCGTCACCGTGGTCGCCGTCGAACAGGCCGTCGCCGCCCCCTTCGCCACCCGGCAGCTCGCGGACCTCGGCGCCCGGGTGATCAAGGTCGAGCGGGTGGACGGCGGGGACTTCGCCCGCGGCTACGACACCGCGGCGGGCGGCCTCGCCTCGCACTTCGTGTGGTGCAACCGCGGCAAGGAGTCGATCGCGCTGGACCTGAAGGATCCGCGCGGTCTGGAGGTCGTCCGGCGGCTGGTGGCGGACGCGGACGTGTTCGTACAGAACCTCGCCCACGGGGCGGCGGCCCGGCGCGGCCTCGACGCGGCCACGCTGTGCGCGGCGCACCCCCGCCTGATCGCCGTGGACATCTCCGGATACGGCTCCTTCGGCCCGTACGCGGACAAGCGGGCGTACGACATGCTCGTGCAGTGCGAGGCGGGGCTGGTGTCGGTGACCGGGACGCCGGAGCAGCCGGTGAAGGCGGGCATCCCGGCGGCCGACATCGCGGCGGCGATGTACGCCTTCTCGGGGGTGCTCGCGGCACTGGTGCGGCGCGGCACGACGGGCCGGGGCGGGCCGGTGGAGGTGTCGATGCTGGAGGCGCTGGTGGAGTGGATGGGGCATCCGTTGCACCACGCGATGCACGGGGGCACGACCCCGGCGCGCACGGGGCTCGCGCACGCCGTGATCGCGCCGTACGACGCCTACGCCACGGCGGACGGCGGGCGGGTGCTGCTGTCGGTGCAGAACGACCGGGAGTGGCGGCGGCTGGCGGAGCGGGTCGTCGGACGGCCGGAGCTGGGGACGGACCCGGCGTTCGCGACGAACGCGGCGCGGGTGGCGAACCGGGAGCGCACCGACGGGCTGGTGGCCGCGGCACTGGGCGCGCTGACGGCCGATGAGGCGCTGGCCCGGCTGGAGGGCGCGGGGCTGGCCTGCGCCCTCCTGCGGGACGTACGGGAGGTGGCGGAGCACCCGCAGTTGGCGGCCCGGGAGCGGTGGCGGGAGGTGGGGACGCCGGTGGGGCCGTTGCGGGCACCGCTGCCGCCGATCACGCTGCCGGGCGGGGAGACGGCGCGGATGGGGGACGTGCCCGCGCTCGGACAGCACACCGGGCCTCTGCTGCGTGCCGTGGGGATGACGGACGACGAGATCGCAGCGTTGCGCCGGGACGGTGTGGTGGCCTGAGCACGGCCCCGGTCAGTGACCTCCGAACAGTGAACGGCGAAGTCGGCGCAGCGGCGCGAAGAGCGAGACGCGGCGTACGCGCACACCCCGGTCGCTGCGGCGCTGGGCGGTGTCACGGGCGGTGATCTCCCGCATCAACGAGGTCGCCTCGGCCGCCTCCTGCTGCGGTATGGCGGGACCCGCCAGCACCGACAGATGACGGTCGAGGCGCGAACTGGTCGCGCTGCTCCCGCAGGTGATCGCAGGGACCCTGGCCCTGCTGCGCACTGTTATCTGTTCCATGTCACTCCCCACCCGTACGAGTCCACCCAGCCCGGGCAGGGTAACCCTATCGCCCCCTCGGGGCACTCGTGTATCGCGGTCACAGGATTCACCTTCCCCGCAAGGGTGTTGACGATGCCTTTGCGACTACTCTCCGAATCCAACAGATTCCAGGGCGAGTTGGACAACGGGCTGGCTGGTGGGCTGGGGTGATCCGCCGTCGGGTTCGACGGTCACGGCGAGTGACGTCGCCGAGCGGTCGAGCCCGGAGGCGACCAAGGGCGTGTCGCCGTCGAAGAGCCCGAGGGAGCGTGGTTGCACACCGGGGCGCATGAGCCACAGCTGGTGCACCCGCCCGCCCGACGGATCGCCGTATCCGCTCAACGTCACCACCGCGCGCCCCTCGGACACGGAGGCGATCACTCCGATACGGCGGCCCCGGGCGTCCCGTCCGGAGTCGGCGCGTGCATCGGGGGCGGCCAGGACGTGGGCGATCTCACGTGCCCGGTCCCGCTCGGCGGCGAGCTGGTCCTCGCTGCGGTTCGCCTGCACGGCGAAGAGCGCGGCGACGACGAGCGCCGCCGCGGCGGTCGCGGTGGCGAACGGCACGAACAGGGGGCGCGTCCGGGGCGCACGCGCGCGTGCCGGTGGCGGCTCGGTCCCCCACACGTGCGGCGGCAGTTGCCCCGGCGCCCGGCCGCCCGCCGCCACGGGTGCCGGTGCCGGTTCCTGCGGGGTGGTGCGTACGGCGGCCAGCACTCTCTCGCGCAGGGCGGGCGGCGCCGGTGCGGCCGTGGACCAGGCCAGCCGGACGGCGTCCTCGGACAGCGCCCGCACCTCGGCCGCGCACCGCGGGCACCCGGCGAGATGCCGTTCGAAGCGGACCCGCTCGGAGGGTTCCAGGGCGTCCAGGGCGTAGGGCGCGGCCAGCGAGTGCGGATCCTCGCGGCGCAGCAGCCGGTCGAGCAGGCTCATGCGGCACCTCCCAGGCACTCCCGCAGCCGGGTGAGCCCGTCACGCATCCGGGTCTTGACGGTGCCGAGCGGCAGGGACAGCCGTTCGGCGACCTCCCGGTAGGTGTACCCGTCGTAGTAGGCGAGGGTGACGGACTGGCGTTGCAGGGCCGTCAGCCGGTCCAGACAGCGGCGCACCCACTCCCGTTCGAGACCGGCCTCCACCTCCTCTGTGACCTGGTCGAAGGCCGGTGGCTGGGAGCGCATCGCGTCGCGCTGCTCGCGCTCACCGGCCGCGCGGGCGCTGCGCACCCGGTCCACGGCCCGGCGGTGGGCGACGGTGAGGATCCACGCGAGCGCGCTGCCGCGGCCCGGGTCGAACCGCGCCGCGGACCGCCACAGCTCCAACAGCACCTCCTGGGCCACCTCCTCCGACTGCGCCGGGTCCCGCACGACCCGGCGCACCAGCCCGAACACCGGGCCGGACACCAGTCCGTACAGTTCCTCGAACGCCCGCTGGTCGCCCCCCGCGACCCGCCGCACAAGCTCCTCGGCCTCCACCGACTCCCCCTCACCCCGGCCACACCGGCTCGGTCCCCTGACACCAGGCATTCGCACCGAACACACCTCCGGACGGGGGTACGGATCAGCGCGCGGAAAACGCGGGTCCGGCGGGGGCCGAAATCAGTTTCCCGTCCGACCAATCCGCCCGCGCCCGCACTCCGAATCCCCGTGCGTCAGGCAAGTTGGCACGGAGGACGGACGGCATGACACCTAATTCCAGGAGCGGCGCGGGACGCAAGGGCCTCGCCACCCTCGTGTGTGGTGCGCTGGCCGCCGGGGGGCTCGCAGCCGCCGGCGTGACCGCGCTGGAACCGGGGGCGGCCAGCGCCTCCAGCCACCGGGAGGCACCGCTGATCTCGGGCACACCGCAGTACGACAACACGGACGTGTACGCGTTCGTCAGCCCGGACAAGCCGGACACGACGACGATCGTCGCGAACTGGACCCCCTTCGAGGAACCGGCGGGCGGGCCGAACTTCTACCCGTTCGCCGAGGACGCCCAGTACGACCTGCACATCGACAACAACGGTGACGCGCAGGGCGAGCTGCTGTACCGCTTCACCTTCGACACGCACATCAAGAACAAGAAGACGTTCCTCTACAACACCGGCCCGGTCGAGAGCCTGGACGATCCCGACCTCAACGTCACACAGACGTACGACATCGAGCTGCTGAAGCTCAAGGACCAGGCCCTGGTCTCCCGCACCAAGATCGCCGACGACGTCCCGGTCGCGCCGTCCAACGTGGGCA
This sequence comes from Streptomyces sp. B93, assembly GCF_018070565.1. Classification (GTDB taxonomy): domain Bacteria; phylum Actinomycetota; class Actinomycetes; order Streptomycetales; family Streptomycetaceae; genus Streptomyces. Next base: position 80,372 of record NZ_JAGPXL010000026.1, on the reverse strand, counting down.
AGGCGTCCATGCCGGACTACGCGGCGCTGCGCGAGCAGGCGGTGCACCACGTCGGCAGCGGCGTCACGGCCTTCGCGGGGCAGGCCGACGACCCGTTCTTCCTGGACCTGCGCGTCTTCGACCTGCTGTACGGCGGGAACCTCACCGAGGTCGGCAACGACACCCTCAAGGGCTACAACGTCAACTCCATCGCCCTCCAGGTGCCGACGCACATGATCACCGAGTCGGCCGGGCAGCCGATCGTCGGCATCTGGTCCACGACCCAGCGCAAGAACGCCCAGGGCCACTTCACCCAGGTGTCGCGGCTGGGCAACCCGCTGGTGAACGAGGTCGTCAACCCGCTGAAGGACAAGGACAAGTTCAACGCGGACTCGCCCTGGAACGACGGGCAGTTCCTGAAGAACGTCACCCACCCCGAGCTGCCCAGGCTCATCGAGGCGATCTACAAGATCGAGGCGCCCGCGGAGCCCCGCAACGACCTCGTCGACGTCTTCCTCAAGGGCGTCGAAGGGCTCAACCAGCCGCCGCACGTGCGGCCTTCGGAACAGCTGCGGCTCAACACCTCGATCGCGCCCAGCGCCGAACCCAAGCGGCTCGGCGTCCTCGACGGCGACAACGCGGGCTTCCCCAACGGCCGCCGGCTCTCCGACGACGTGCTCGACGCGGCGCTCCAGGTCGTCGAGGGCGAACTGCTCGGCGCGAAGAACGACCTGGGTGACGCGGTCGACGAGAACGACAAGGAGTTCGAGAAGGCCTTCCCGTACGTCGCCCTGCCGACCGAGGGCTCGCGCGGGCCGCTCGCCAAGGGCACCACGGGTGGCAACGACGTCCGCAGCGAGCTGGCCGACGCGTTGCAGCCGGCCGGGACGGCCGGGGGCTCGTCGCAGGACACGACGCTGGTCGCGGCGTCGGCGGGTGCGGGGGCGGCCGGTGTCCTGCTGATCGGCACCGGGTTGCTGTGGTGGCGGCGGATGCGGCGGCGGCCGTACTAGGCGCCGACGCGGGGTGCGGGTGACGCGGTCGCGGCGCCGTGGTGGCTGGTCGCGCGGTTCCCCGCGCCCCTTGGGGCGTATGGCATACGTCCCCTGAATCTGGCGCGGCCCGCTTTCGTCCCCCACGGGCGGGCCGCGCCGCCCAGCGTTCATCGACCGAGGAGAGAGGGCATGTCTGCGGAGGCAGGACGGTCCAGGCGGGCCGCACGGGTGGCGGGGTGTGCCGTGTTGTTGGCGGTCGCGTTGACCGCCGGGTCGGTCGCGGTCGGCAACCTCAAAGGCGACGACGCGCGGGGCGGCGCGGTCGCCGCCGGGCCCGGCGTGGTCCCGGCGCGGCTCGTCACGGGCGCCGATCTGAAGGCGGGCGTCAGCGCGCTCCAGGCGCACCTGAAGACGCAGCCCAAGGACTTCACCGCGTGGGCGGCGCTCGGCCTGGCCTATGTGGAGCAGGCCAGGACGGAAGGCGACCCCGGTCGCTACCCGCAGGCGCAGCGCGCCCTCGACCGGTCCCTGGAGCTGCGGCCGGACAACGACCAGGCGCTCGCCGGGCACGCCGCCCTCGCCGCGGCCCGCCATGACTTCACCGGCGCGCTGCGGTACGCCGACCGTGCGCTGGCGCGGAACCCCTACAGCGAGCGGGCGCTGGCCAGCCGTGTCGACGCCCTGGTCGAACTCGGGCGGTACGGCGACGCGTCGAGGGCCGCCGACACCGCCGACGACCGGCGGCCCGGCATCCCGGTCTTCACGCGGTACGCGTACGTGCGGGAGCTGCGCGGGGACACGGGTACGGCCCGACGGGTCCTGGAGCAGGCGCTCGGCTCGGCGGCCTCACCGGGTGACATCGCGTACGTGGCCACCGCGCTCGGCCAACTCGCCTTCGGGCGGGGCGATCACGACGCGGCCCTGCGCCACTACGCGCGCGCCCTGGCCGCCGACGACACGTACCTGCCCGCGCTGGAGGGCCGGGCCCGCGCGCAGGCCGCGAGCGGCGACCGGGCGGCGGCCGTCGCAGGGCTGGAGCGGGTCGTCGCGCGGGCGCCGCTGCCCGGCCCGCTGGTCGCGCTCGGCGAGCTGTACGAGGCGGGCGGCGACCGGGAGCAGGCGCGTGAGCAGTACGTCCTGGTGGAGGCGTGGACGGCGCTCGCGCGGGCGGGCGGTGTCAACGCCGACCTCGACACCGCGCTGGCCGCCGCCGACCACGGTGACGCCAAGGCGGCCCTGCGTGCGGCACGCGCCGAGTGGGAGCGCCGCCGCACCGTGCACACCGCCGACGCCCTCGGCTGGGCCCTGTACCGCAACGGACGCCCGCAGGAGGCCCTGCGCTTCGCCCGCCGGGCCACGGCGACCGGCTACCGCGACGCCACCTTCCTCTACCACCGCGGCATGATCGAACGCGCCACCGGCCACCCCCGCCAGGCCCGCACGTCCCTCACCGCGGCCCTATCCCTCAACCCCGGCTTCTCCCCCCTGGGCGCCCCCGAGGCCCGCAAGGCCCTGAAGGAGCTGCCCCGGTGACCACCCACCCGCACCTTCACCGAACCACCGCGCCCGACGCCCTCCGGCGCCCTGCCCCGCACCTGGCCCTCGCCACCGTCACCACACCAAGCCCGCGAGGCACTGAAGGAAACCGCCCGGAGACCACCCACCCGCGCACCCGCCGAACCACCGCGACCGGTGCCCTCCGGCGCGCTCTGCCGCGCCGGGCCCCCGCCACCGTCACCGCTCTGCTCACCGCGCTCGTCGCGTTGCTCCTGCTGCCCGTCACGGCCGCGAGCGCGCACCCGCTCGGGAACTTCACCGTCAACCGCTACGACGGTCTGGTCGCCGCCCCCGGCGAACTGCGCGTCCGCCACGTGGAGGACCTCGCCGAGATCCCCGCGACGCAGGCCGCGCCGGACGTGGAGCGGCTGGGCCTGACCGAGTGGGCCCGGCGGCGCTGTGCGACGGCCGCGCGGGACAGTGCGGTCACCGTCGGCGGCCGGGCGGTCCCGCTCACCGTGGCCGACAGCCACGCGCGCGTGCGGCCCGGGCAGGCGGGGCTCGACACCCTGCGCCTGGAGTGCGGGCTGCGGGCCCCGCTGCCCGAGGGCGACTCCGCGACCGCCGTGGGCTTCCGCGCCGCGCGCGACGACTCCGGGCCCGGCTGGCGGGAGATCACTGCACGGGGCGACCGTATGACGCTCACCGCGTCGGACGTGCCCCAGCGGTCGGTCTCCCGCGAACTGACCGCCTACCCGGAGAAGTTGCTGTCCTCCCCCGCGGACACGACGACCGCCTCCCTGCGCGTCCGCCCCGGCGGGCCGCCCCTCGCGCGGGGAGCGGAGCACGGGGACGAAGCGCCCGGTGCCGCCGTCCTCCCGCGCGGCGCCGATCGCTGGACGCGGGCCCTGGACTCCCTCGTCGCCCGGCAGGACCTCACCGTCGGCTTCGCCGCGTTCGCCCTGGTCGTCGCGGGCGGACTCGGCGCGCTGCACGCCCTCGCCCCGGGCCACGGCAAGACCCTGATGGCCGCGACCGCGGCGGCGCACGGCGGCCGGGCCCGGCTGCGGCACGTCCTGCCGCTGGCCGCCTCGGTGACCGTCACCCACACCCTGGGCGTGGTCGCCCTCGGCCTCCTGGTCACCGCGGGCTCCGTGGCCGCGCCCTCGGTGATCGCCTGGCTGGGCATCGCGAGCGGCGCCCTGGTCACCGTCGCGGGCGCCACCCTCGTACGCCGCGCCCTCCGCACCCGCCATCATGATCATGGCCACGCCCATGCCCACGGCCACGACCACGACCACGACCACGACCACAGTGCCGGTCACACCCACACCCACGGCGGCCACACCCACACCCACCCCACCGCCCCCACCCTCCGCGGCACGATCCTGCTCGGGTTCGCGGGCGGGCTCGTGCCCAGTCCGTCCGCCGTGGTGGTGCTGGTCGGCGCGGCGGCGCTCGGGCAGGCCTGGTTCGGGCTGCTGCTGGTCGTGGCGTACGGCGCCGGTCTCGCCCTGACCCTGACCGCGGCCGGGTTCGCGGTGGTCAAGGTCGGCGGGGGTGTCACCCGCGTACTGGCCCGGCGCCCGCGCTGGACCGCCGCTCCGGGCGCCGCCCTGGTGCGCCGGTTCGCGCCCCTGGGCTCCGCGTTCGTCGTCGTCGCCCTGGGAGCCGGATTGGTGCTCAGGGGGGCGGCATCCGCACTCGGCTGAGCTACTTTGTGAGGAAAGGGAGATTCGCGCCATGCGGCCTATGCGAATGGGGGTGCCCGTGACCGAGATCCCGGGCGGTGCACGCGTGATCGCGGGACGCTACAGACTGCTGTCCCCGCTCGGCGAGGGCGGGATGGGCACCGTGTGGCGCGCCCGGGACGAGGTGCTGGCCCGCGAGGTCGCCGTCAAGGAGGTGCGAGCCCCGCACGGACTGCCCGCCGCCGACGTGGAGCGGATGTACGCCCGTCTGGAGCGGGAGGCCTGGGCCGCCGCCCGGGTCGCCAACCGCAATGTGGTGACGGTGTACGACGTGGCCACGGACGAGGGCCGCCCGTGGATCGTGATGGAGCTGGTGCGGGGCGTCTCGCTGGCCGAACTGCTGGAGGCGGAGGGCCCGTTGCCGCCGCGACGGGCGGCGCACATCGGCGCCGAGGTGCTGGCCGCGCTGCGCGCCGCGCACGAGGCCGGGGTGCTGCACCGGGACGTGAAGCCCGCCAACGTCCTGATGGCGAACGACGGCCGGGTGGTGCTCACGGACTTCGGTATCGCCACGGTGGAGGGCAGTTCGGCGCTGACGATGACCGGTGAGGTGATCGGCTCGCCGGAGTTCCTGGCGCCGGAGCGTGCGCTGGGGCGCAAGCCTGGCCCGGAGTCGGACCTGTGGTCGCTGGGCGTACTGCTGTACGCGGCGGTCGAGGGCAGTTCACCGTTCCGGCAGAACACCCCGCTGCGTACCCTGCGCGCCATCGTCGACGAGGAGTTGCCGCCGCCGCGCCGGGCCGGGCCGCTCGCCGGTGTGATCGCGGGGCTGCTCCGCAAGGACCCGGCCCAGCGGCTGTCCGCCGACCGGGCCGAGCAGGACCTGCGGCTGGTCGGCGCGGGCGGTACGCCCGTCGCGGACACCGTGGAAGCGACGCCGTACGCGCCGACGGTCGTCGCCCCTCACCAGCCGACCGGGCCGACGCGGCCCACGTCGCCGACGCCGACCACGCCCGCCCCGCCGACGACCACGACGACCGCACCGCCGGGCCGTGACCGCCGTACCGTCGCCGTGCTGGTCGCGGGCGTCGTGGCTCTCGCGCTGGCGATCGGCGGGCTGTCGTACGCGCTGTTGAGCGGGGACGACGACGGCGGGGACAGCGGGAGCGGCGACAGCGCCGCGCCGGGGACGGGGCAGCGGACGTCGTCGTCGCCGGGCACCGAGGACGAGGCGGGGGCGGGGGCGCCGAGTCAGGAGCCGACGCCGACCCCGACGCCGAGCGAGGAGAGCCCCACGACGGATCCGCCGCCGCAGTCGGTCCGGGTCGCCGTCACCGGTGAGCGCACGGAGTATTCGGGGGCCTGCCCGCCGCCCGCCGAGGCGGCGCCCGCGTTCACGGCGACGTTCACGGTGGGGCGGCTGCCTGCGGAGGTCGACTACCGCTGGGTGACACGGGACGGCGAGGTCGCGGACGACGGCTGGAAGACGCTGTCGTTCCCGGAGGGCGGCGAGCGGACCCGTCAGGACCAGGTGATCGTGACGACGTACGCCGACAGCGGGACGTACGAGAACGGGATCGGTGTCGAGGTGCGCGATCCGGTGCACACCACGTCGAACACGGTCGCCTTCTCGGTGACCTGTGTGACGGAGACCCCGACGGACGGGGCCTCCGCGTCGTACAACCCCTGAGACGGCTCGGAGGGGTCTCGAACAGCCCGGGGATCAGGCGGCGTTGCGGAAGACGGGCAGGTAGCCGCCGGACTGGCCGTTGGCGGTCGGGTGGTACGAGTTGCCGATGTTGAACCAGTCGACGCTGTGCAGCCAGGCGCTGCCGGAGCAGAGTTCGTGGCCGGTGAAGGTGGTGCGGACGTCGCCGAAGGTGAAGCCGTGCGCGGCGGCGCGCTGGGAGATGACGCTGTTCAGGTGGTCGGAGGCCTGGTTGATGGCGCTGCGCTTGGTCTCCGACAGGCCGAGGCACGTGGTGCCGAGCTTGTAGAAGCGGGGGTAGCCGAGCACGACGACGTGGGCGGACGGGGCGCGGTTGCGGATCGCCGTATACACGTTGTTGAGCTTGCCGGGCAGGGTGGAGTCGATGTACGCCCGCGCGGTGTTGATGCGGGAGACGCAGGTGCTGTCGCTGGACAGCACACAGGTCGTCATGACGTCGGCGAAACCGGCGTCGTTGCCGCCGACGCTGATGGAGACCAGGCCGGTGCCGGTGTTGAGGGGGGTCAGCTGTCCGGCGAGAACTTCATCCGTTCGGGCGCCGGAGCAGGCGGTGAAGTTGAACGACGAGGGTGAGTTTGCCGCGGCCCACAGGTACGGGTACGCGTTCGTGCTGCGCTTGCAGTCGCCGCTGGAGCTGATGTAGCTGCCCGCGCCGACCCCTGAGGAGTAGGAGTCGCCGAGCGCCACATAGCCGGTCGCGGCGCTTTCGGAGGCCTGTGCCGCCGTGGCTCCGGTCAGAGCCGCGACGACCGCGAGGAGGGTCGAAGTCAGGAATACGACAAGTCGGGAACGTCTCATGGAACCTCCCTTTAGCAGGATCGCTGCCTGAACTTTGGTACCAGCTACGCGTGTTGACTGGAAGTGTTCATGCCAAAACTTCTCCCGCCCGCCCCCGCCCGGAGCCACTCGTTCATCGCTTGTTCGATTACGTGCTCATGACAGATTTGTTGACAGGCGTTCAAGTCTCTTGTTCCCCGGCGGCAGTTGGCTCAGTCTTGATCCCGGCCCCGAGCGGTACGCGACGTTCCGGGCTGTGCGTGCGAAGACGCGCGCACCCCCCACACGCGCCCGCCCCACCCCGGCGTGCGCTGCCTAGAGGAGGAAACCCTCGTAATGGCACAACTGCGTAGCAAGAAGGTGCGGCTCGCCGCGATAACCGGCCTGGCGACCGCCGCCCTCGTGGGCGGACTGACCGCCCTCCCCGCCCAGGCGGCCCCGGCCGTGGGCACCGTGCTCGCGGCGGACTCCCCCACCGCGATCAAGGACAGCTACATCGTCACGCTCAAGAAGGCCGCCGGTTTCAAGGCCTCCTCGAGCACGGGCAAGAACCTCATCAAGGAGTACGGCGGTTCGGTCGACAAGACGTTCGGCAAGGCGCTGAACGGCTACACCGCCACCCTCTCCGAGGCCGAGGCGAAGAGACTCGCCGCGGACCCGGCCGTCGCCTCCGTCGAGCAGAACCAGCGCGTCCAGCTCGCCGCGACCCAGACCAACGCCCCCTGGGGCCTGGACCGCATCGACCAGCCGTCGCTGCCGCTCTCCGGCACCTACACCTACCCGGACAGCGCGGGCACCGGGGTGACCGTGTACGTCATCGACACCGGCGTACGGATCACGCACTCCCAGATCAGCGGTCGCGCCTTCAACGGCTACGACGCCGTCGACGGCGACAACGTCGCCCAGGACGGCAACGGCCACGGCACCCATGTCGCCACCACCGTCGCGGGAACGACCTACGGTGTCGCCAAAAAGGCGCGCATCGTGGGCGTCCGGGTGCTGAACAACAGCGGCTCCGGCACCACGGCGGGCGTCATCGCGGGCATCGACTGGGTGACGGCCAACCACTCCGGCCCCTCCGTCGCCAACATGTCCCTCGGCGGCGGCGCCTCCACCACCCTGGACAACGCGGTGCGCAACTCCATCGCCAGCGGCGTGACCTACGCCATCGCCGCGGGCAACAGCAGCGCCAACGCGTCCTCCTACTCCCCCGCCCGGGTCGGCGAGGCGATCACGGTCGGCGCCACCACCAGCACGGACGCCCGGGCCAGCTACTCCAACTACGGCTCCGTCGTGGACCTCTTCGCCCCCGGCTCCTCCATCACGGCGGGCTGGCACACCAGCGACACCGCGACGAACACCATCTCCGGTACGTCGATGGCGACCCCGCACGTCGCGGGCGCGGCGGCGGTCTACCTGGCGGGCCACACCTCGGCCACCCCGGCCCAGGTCGCCTCGGCGCTCACCGCGGGTGCCGTCACCGGCAAGGTGACCAACCCCGGCAGCGGATCGCCGAACCGGCTGCTCCAGATCGTCCCGTGACGCCCAGGGCGTGACATGACGGCCGGGTTCCCCGGGGGCGGCACGGCGCCTCCGGGGAACCCGGTGGCGCGCACCCGCGCCACCGGGACAGATACCGACACTTTCCGCGACCCTCGGAAACCGGGTGCGGGCGGCGTCCCGGTGCCCGATCATGGCGGCATGTCTGCGAACCCTCACGACGCGCTGCCGATCCGGCTCAACGTCGACGACAGCGACTCACCCGCCGATGTCGTCGACGCGCTGTTCCTCGGCCGCTTCGCCATGGGCGAGCAGCCGTACTCGCACTCCTCGAACATCGACCGGGTCCGCTCCGGCGCGACCCTGCTGCCGCAGAGCGCGCGCGTCCTGCGCATCGCCCGCGACGACGACCGCAGCGCCACCCTCGCCGAGGGCGACGGCTGGACCCTGCTGGTCTCCCGCTGGAACCGCGGCGCCGACGTCACGGTCACCGCGACCAGCGCCGAACTGGCCGCGAAGGTGCTGGACGAGGCCACCGACGGCGCGGCCGACGAGCCCGAACCCCAGCCGGAGAACGTGACCATGGGCTTCTGGTACGTCTCCCCGCGCCGCGGCCCGCACCGCACCACCCGGCAGATCTCCGCCGGTACCTGGGACGAGGTGCGCCCCAACTACACGGCGCCGGTCGCGGAGGCGATGGACCGGCTGATGAAGACCACGCCCGAGGACATCGCGGGCCGTCTCCTGCTGCTGCACGGCCCGCCCGGCACCGGCAAGACCTCCGCGCTGCGCACCCTGGCCCGTTCCTGGCGGGACTGGTGCCAGGTCGACTGCGTCCTCGACCCCGAGCGGCTCTTCTCCGACGTCGGCTATCTGATGGACATCGCGATCGGCGAGGACGACTCCACGGGCAAGGGCCGCTGGCGGCTGCTGCTCCTGGAGGACTGCGACGAGCTGATCCGCGGCGAGGCCAAGCACACCGCGGGCCAGGCCCTGTCCCGGCTGCTGAACCTCACCGACGGCCTGCTCGGCCAGGGCCGCAACGTCCTGGTCGGCGTCACCACCAACGAGGACCTCGAACGCCTGCACCCCGCCGTCGTCCGCCCGGGCCGCTGCCTCGCCCGCATCGAGGTCGGCCCGCTCACCCGCGCCGAGTCGGTGGCCTGGCTGGGCACCGAGGAGGGCGTCGGCCGCGAGGGCGCCAGCCTGGCGGAGCTGTACGCCCTGCGCCGGGGCACCTCACCGACCGCGCTGCCGGAGCCGCGCGGCGGGGCGGACGCGGGGCTGTATCTGTAACCCTGGACGTATGACGCTGTACGTCGGCACGTCGGGATGGCAGTACAAGGACTGGAAGGGCGTCCTGTACCCGCCGGACGTGCCCGTACGCCGCTGGCTGGAGGAGTACGCGGCGCACTTCGCGACGGTGGAGCTGAACAACGCCTTCTACCGGCTGCCGACCAGGGAGAACTTCGAGGCCTGGCGGGAGCGGGTGCCGCCGGACTTCGTCGTCGCGGTCAAGGCCAGCCGCTACCTCACCCACATCAAGCGGCTGAAGGACCCAGAGGAGCCGGTGCACCGGCTGCTGAGCCACGCCTCCGGCCTCGGCGACCGGCTCGGCCCGGTCCTCCTCCAGCTGCCACCGACCCTGCGCGCCGACGCGGGCCTCCTGGACGCCTGCCTGGCCTGCTTCCCGCCCGGCGTACGGGTCGCGGTCGAACCCCGCCACGACTCCTGGTGGACCCCCGAGGTCCGCCGCACCCTGGAGTCCCGCGGCGCGGCCCTGTGCTGGGCCGACGTCCTCTCCCGCCCGGTGACCCCCCTGTGGCGCACCGCCGACTGGGGCTACGTCCGCCTCCACCAGGGCCGGGCCAGCCCATGGCCGCGCTACGGCCACCGTGCACTCCACTCCTGGGCGACGCGCATCGCCGCGGCCTTCCCCACCGACGCCGACGTGTACACGTACTTCAACAACGACCCGGGCGGAGCGGCGATCCTGGACGCGGCGGCGTTCGCGACAGTGGCGGCGCCGATGGGCCTGACGGCCACCCGCACCCACCCAGGGGCGCGGGGAACTGCGCGACAAGCCACGACGCACCCGCACCCGACGTCAAACCCCCACCCCCACGACGCTCACACCCCATAAACCGCCCGCAACGCATCCCGCACCGCGGCCAGCGCATCCCCCTCCGAAACCCCCAGCCGCCGGGCCCGCAAGGCATACGCCTCCGCCCCCGCGGCGACCTCCCGCTCCGCCGCGGAGCCCGCGGCAGCGACGAACGTCCCGTTGCGCCCCCGCGTCTCGATCACCCCGTCCGTCTCCAGCGCCCGGTACGCCTTGGCGACCGTGTTCGCGGCCAGCCCCAGGGACTCCGCGAGCCCCCGCACGGTCGGCAGCCGGTAGCCCACGGGCAGCTCACCCGAGCGCGCCCGGGCGGAGATCTGCGCGCGCACCTGCTCGTACGGCGGCCCGGCCGCGGCACTGTCATCGATCTGGATCCTCAAGGTCACGGGCCGATTGTCCCGTACCCGGGAAAAATGAGAGGCATCCCGGCAGGCCGCCCCGTAGCGTGCCGCCGTATGACAGTGATCGTGCGCGCCCTGCGCCCCGACGTCCCCGCCGACGTCGAGGGCTTCGTACGGGTCAGACAACTCGCGCTCCCGTACATGCTGAACACCCCGGAGTCGGTGGCGCACAGCGTGACCCACACCCACCCGGACGCCCACTGGCGCGCCCTCGTCGCGGAACAGGACGGCGAGGTCATCGGCACCGCCCAGGCCGGGCTCGCCCATGACAGCCCGGAGCCGGGCCAGGGGAACGTCAACGTGTACGTGCGTCCGGACCGCACCGGACGGGGCGCGGGTTCGCTGCTGGTGCGCACGGCGGAGGAGCACCTGGCGGCGCACGGCGCGACGAAGCTGTTCAGCTGGGTCCTGGACGAGCCCGGCAACCGCGCCTTCGCCGAGGCGCACGGCTACCGCCCGAGCCGCTCGGCGCACTTCCTGCGCCTGGACCTGGCCCACGGCACGCTGCCGCCCCGCCAGGAGCCGCCGCACGGCGTGACGCTGCGGACCGCCGCCGACTACGCGGACGACCCGCGCCCGATGTTCGAACTGGACGCGGAGACGACGTCCGACGAACCGGGCGACGTCGGCGTGGAGTTCACCGACTACGAGGCCTGGCTCGTGGAGACCTGGCGGCACCCCCTGCTCGACCTCGGGCTGACCTCCGTGGCGGTGGCCGACGGCCGCCCGGTCGCGTTCAGCGCCGCGTACACCGACGGCGGCTCCCGGTACGCGACCGCGATGACCGGTACGTCCCGCGCCTTCCGGGGCCGCGGTCTGGCCAAGCTCGCCAAGAACGACTCCCTGCACCGCGCCCGCGCGGCCGGGTACACGGAGGCGTTCACCGGCAACGACGCCGGGAACGGGCCGATGCTCGCGATCAACAAGTGGTTCGGCTACGAGATCTGCGCGACGGAGGTGCGCCATGTCCGGGAACTTTGCTGACCTGCCGGAGCGGGTGGACGTCGTCCTGGTGAAGGCGGGCCGGACGAAGATCCGTTACCCGGCGGAGCTGCTCACCGACGACGGCACCCGGATCACGGTCCGGGCCCCCTGGGCGAACTCCGGCACCCGCGACTTCGGCTTCGTCCGCTTCGAGGCGGAGGACGTCTTCACCGAGCACTACTGGCGGGACCGCTGGTACTCGGTGAAGGAGGTCCGGGCCGCCGACGGGACGCTGAAGGGCTGGTACTGCGACATCACCCGGCCCGCCGTCCGCTCCGGCGGTGAGCTGGTCGTCGAGGACCTCGACCTGGACCTGTGGCGCTCCGCCGACGGCACGGACGTACGGCGTCTGGACGAGGACGAGTTCGCGGTGAGCGGGCTCACGGCGGCCGATCCCGGGGCCGCGGCGGCGGCCGTGGCGGCGCTGGACGAGCTGGAGTCGAGGGCCCGCCGGAGCGACTGGGAGAGCTGGCTCACGCCGTAGCCACCACCGCGTACCGCTCGTCGTCGACCGTCCTCCCCCACAGCAGCGGGTCGCCGGACAGCCGCTCCAGGCGTATGTGCCCGGCGAGCGGCTGAAGGAGGGCGGTGAGTCGGTCGGCGGGGATGCCCACGGGGCTGACCGTGCCCCACACGCCCTCCACCAGCAGCAGCCGTCCGCCCGGCCGCAGCAGACCCCACCAGTGCCGCAGCGCGCGGGCCGGGTCGGGGAGGGTCCACAGCACATGCCGGACGAGGACGACGTCGTAGCGCTGCTCGCCGACCGGTGGTGCCGCCGCGTCACCGACGAGGAACGCGGCGTCACGCCCGGCGAGCTTGGCGCGCGCCCGCTCCACCATCGCCGGGGACAGGTCGACGCCGGTGACCCGGTGTCCCTGTTCGGCGGCGAGGAGTGACAGGCTGCCGGTACCGCAGCCCAGGTCGAGCAGGTCGCAGCCCCGCCCGGGCAGCCAGGAGCGCAGCCGCCCCGCCCAGGCGCCGCGCACCGCGGGGTCGCGCAGTCCGTGATCGGGCTCGTCGTCGAAGGCGGCGGCCCGCGCGTCCCAGTCCACGTGTTCCGTCATGGCCCAAGAGTGACACCCGCCACTGACAGTCGATTCGTGACAGCCGCCACTGACAGGCCGGCGGCGATGAGGAACTCTCGCCGAAAGGGTCTACCTCCGTGAGAACACGGAACACGGTAGGCACTCAAGGAGGCACTCATGCGCCGAGTGACACTGCACAAGCCCCCTACGACGAGGAACGCCCGCCGACTCCGCGAGGAGGCCGAGGAACTCCCGGCGGAGCGCCCCGAGGTGCGCAAGGACATCGCCCGCACCTGGTGGCCGGAGGCCGAGCGACCATGAGCGCGCCTCCCCGGGCGAACCTCAGCCCAGCCTGAGCACTTCCTTAAAGCGAGCATAAGGATCTCCTTCCACGGCCTTCAGCAGGCGATTTCGCGGTGCGCCGGGGCTAACTTCTGATCACCCCACGGGATTCGCCGGGGGCGTCCGACAGGACTCGTCCCCACCCGCCGTCACCGTTCAGGAGTTCCCCATGCCCGCACGCCGCAAGGCCGTCGCCGCAGCCGCCCTCGGTATCGCCCCGCTCGCCCTCACCGCCCTGTCCGCCGCCCCGGCGGCCGCGCACGGTTCGATGGGCGACCCGGTCAGCCGGGTCGCGCAGTGCTACGCGGAGGGGCCGGAGAGCCCGCGTTCGGACGCGTGCAAGGCGGCGGTCGCGGCCGGGGGCACCCAGGCGCTCTACGACTGGAACGGCATCCGCATCGGCAACGCGGCCGGGCAGCACCAGGCGCTCATCCCGGACGGCAAGCTGTGCAGCGCGAACAACGACGCGTTCAAGGGGCTCGACCTGGCCCGCGCCGACTGGCCCGCGACCGGCGTGAGCAGTGGCTCGTACACCTTCAAGTACCGTGTCACCGCCCCGCACAAGGGCACCTTCAAGGTCTACCTCACCAAGCCCGGCTACGACCCGGCACAGCCCCTCGCCTGGGACGACCTGGACCTGGCCAACCCGGTGGCGACGGCGACCGATCCGGCCGCGACAGACGGCTTCTACACGTTCTCCGGCACCCTGCCCGAGCGTTCCGGCCAGCACCTGCTGTACGCGGTATGGCAGCGCTCGGACAGCCCGGAGGCGTTCTACTCCTGCTCGGACGTGACGTTCGGCCAAAGCGGCGGCACGGCGGCGGACGGCGGCGAGACGGCCGACGGCGGCACCGCCGACAACGGTGGCGGCACCGAAGAGGCCGCCGCCCCCGCCCCCGCCGCGTCCGCCCCCTCCGACGAGCAGATCGAGGCCGCCGCCGAGCACTCGACCGTCGAGAACCACGGCCACGGCGACGACGACCCGCAGACCACGGCCGAACCGGCCGCGGCGGGGTCCACCCCGGACACCCCGGACACCCCGGAGGCCGGGGCCGCCAACCAGCCCAAGGCGGCGGGCAGCACCGCCAACCTCGCCGAGACCGGCGGCGACGGCACCACCCCCTACCTCGCGGTCGGCGGCGCCGCGGCGCTGGCTGTCGGCGCGGCGGCCCTGTTCGCGTCGGTGCGGCGGCGGGCGGTCGGCGGCGGACGGCACGGCCGCTGACCCAGGAGGCTCCGCGCGGGGTCCGACCGGCGGCTCAGGCCGGTCGGACCCCGGCGGCATGCCCGGTGCCGGTCAGCTGAACACGGACGCGCAGGTGGTGGGCCTGGCGTGCGCCGGGTCCAGGGCGTTGGCCACCTCGTGGAAGGCGATCCGGTCCAGCAGCCCGATCGCCAGGTGCTCGGAGAGGTCGACCGGGCACAGGTCCTGGAGCAGGACGTTGCGGACACCGGGCCCGTCCAGGTACTGGCTGCGGTACGGGGTGACCACCTGGTCGTACCGGGTGGCGATGACCGTGTAGCGGACGCCGGGCACGGTGTCGCCACCCTCGTTGAGCTTGGTGAGGAAGGCGGAGCCGGGGATCTGGTCGGCCAGGGCCGGGGTGGCCGCGGAGAGCAGGTCCTCGGCGCCGGGGAAGTACGGCAGCAGGCCGGTCAGGCCGCTCAGGGTCGCGCCGTGGTTGCTGGGGGCGATGCCGATCAGGGCGTTGACCTCGTCGGCACCGCCGAGGAACTTGAGGTAGTGGCGCGGCATCATGCCGCCCTGGGAGTGACCGACGAGGTCGGCCTCGGCGGCGCCGGTCGCGGCGAGCACCTTGTCGACGAAGGCGTCGAGCTGCTCGGCCGACTTGTCGATGGGTCCGAGGCCGTGGAAGAACGGCACGCCGGGGAGTTGTCCGTAGTCGAGCGAGAAGACGCAGTAGCCGCGCTTGGTCAGATAGGGCGCGAGGCCCAGCCAGTTGTCGACGGAGTTGCCGAGGGTGCCGTGGACGAGGACGACGGGGCGGGGGTGGGCGGCGGAGGGCTTGCAGGAGTAGTTGTTCCAGCCGCTCGACGGGGCGTCCGCCGCGTGTGCGGAGGTGGCGGCGGGGAGGGTGGCGACCGTGGCGGTCAGCAGCAGTGCGGCGACGGATCTGAGCGCGCGTTTCCAGGGCAGCATCGAGTGATCTCCTTGCGGCTCAAGGGAGTGGGGACTGCCTTACGCCCTGTGATCCGGATCACGGGATGCCGTTCACTTGTCAAGTTACGGTCGGGTAGCCAAAGTTGAGAAGCTACGCGCCAGTAAAAACTTTCACCGCTAAGCGGCATTTCCGCACATCACGCACCCCCTGACCCGTTACGCCGCCAGCCTCCCCGGCATCACCGCCCGCGGCCCGAACTTCGCCCGCGCGCGGTCGGCCACCTCCTCGATACGGCGGACCCGCTCGTCCACGGGGTCGAAGGTGAGCTGGTGGGAGGCCTGTTCGGCGGGGCTCAGGCCCTCGGCGCGCAGGGTGATCGCGCGGACGCGGGCGCGTTGGAGGGCGAGCGCGTCGTACAGGTCGTAGGCGGTCCTCGTCAGGGCGGGCGAGTGCGCGGTCGGCTCGGGGAGGGTGCGGGAGCGGGTGGTCGCGGACCGGTCGGCGTAGCGCACGGTCAGGGTGAGGGTGCGGCAGACCTTCTCGACGGCGCGCAGCCGGACGCCCAGTTCCTCGGCGGCGCAGACCAGCGCGCGGCGGTGGTGCTCGGGGTTCAGCTCGTCGCGGTCGAAGCGGCGCTCCTCGGCCAGGGACCGTGAGACGCCGTTGGGCACCACGCGGCCGCGGTCGACGCCGTTGGCCTTCTCGTGCAGTTCGCGGCCCGCCCGCGCGCCGACCAGCCGCTGGAGCGTGGACAGCGGCGCGGCGGCGACCCGGCCGAGGGTGTCGAGGCCGTATTCGCACAGGGTGCGGGCGGTCGCGGTGCCGACGCCGGGGAGCGCGGTGACGGGCAGGCCGGCGATGCCGTCCGGGCCCGCGGGGAGCACCCGGGTGACGCCGGGGCGGGCGTCGCGCAGCGCCATCCGGGCGAGCATCGGTCCGGGTCCGGCGCCGATCGCGCAGTCCACGCCGTGCAGGGCGAGCGCGCGGACCCGGATCACGGCGGCCAGCTCCACCGCCGTACGCCCGAAGTACCGTTCGGCGCCCCGCAGATCGGCCAGCGCCCCGTCCGGTGGCAGCGCCTCGACGACGGGCGTGAACTCCTCCAGCAGCCCGAGCAGCCCGGGCAGGGCCGCCTCGTACATCGGCGGCAGCTGGAAACGTACGCAGAGGATCGTCATCCCGCACTCCCCGGGCTCTGGTGCCACAACTTCCTTCCGACCGCGGGTCCTTCACCCGCGGGACGCAGATCCGCCCAGGGGTGCATCTCGTACCCCGTGGACATGCGGATGCGCCGCTGTTCCATCGCGTCCTGGGCGGCCGAGCCCGCCGGTGCGGGCGCCCCCTCGGACCCGGCGAGGCGCCGCCGCGCGGGCCCTTCGCCGTCGTCGTCGGGCGGGGCGCCGGGCCCGGGGCCCTCGGCCAGCCGCGCGGCGACCCCCTCCAGCCCTTCCTCCCGCCGCACCTCCAGCAGTTCGGCGAGGTTCCACGCCGCCGCGCCCACCACGCTGAGGCTGCGCGGGCCGCGGCGCTGCACGACCCCGCGCACCAGCAGCAGCCAGGAGTGGAAGACGGTGTGCGCGCAGGCGTCGTGGGAGTCGTCGAAGAAGGCGAGGTCGACCAGGCCGGTGCCGTCGTCCAGGGTGGAGAAGATGACCCGCTTGCCGGACCGGACGGGCGGCGTCTGGGTGGCCGCCTTGGCGCCCGCGACCAGCACGGTCTCCCCGTGCCGCGCCTCGCGCAGCCGCCGGGCGGAGACGACGCCCAGCTCGTCGAGGAAGGCCCGGTGGTCGTCCATCAGGTTGCGGGAGGCGTCCATCGACAGCACGCCCAGTTCGGCGCTGAGCTTCTCCGCCTCGGACAGGTCGGGCAGCCCGGCGGAGGCGGTACGGCGGCCTCCGGACAGCGGGAGCTGGTCGCCGCGTCCGCCGCGGGCGCCGCGGTGCAGTTCGGTCAGGTGCAGCTGGAGGTCGCGGCGGTTGGCACCGAACTCGTCCAGCGCGCCGACCTGTGCCAGCCGCTGGGCGACGGGGCGGCTGGGCCGGGCCCGTTCCCAGAAGTCGAGCAGGGAGGCGTACGGCTGTGCGTCGGCGATCCGCGCCGCCTCGGCCTCGCTGATGCCGTGCACATCGGAGAGGGCCAACCGCAGCCCCCACTTACCGGACACCAGTTCGATACGATGTGCGACCCCCGACCTGTTCACGTCCAGCGGCAGCACGGGCACCCCCTGCCGCCGCGCGTCCGCCAGCAGCAGCCGCTTCGGGTACATCCCGGGGTCGTGCGTGAGCAACCCGGCGTAGAAGGCGGCCGGGTGATGGGCCTTCAGCCACGCGGACTGGTACGTCGGCACGGCGAACGCGACCGCGTGCGCCTTGCAGAAGCCGTAGGAACCGAACGCCTCGACGATCTCCCAGGTCCGCTGAATCGTTTCCGCGTCATAGCCCTTCGCCGCCGCGTGCTGCGCGAACCAGACCCGGAGGCGCCCCTGCGACTCCGGGTCGGACAGCCCGCGCCGCACCCGGTCGGCCTCGTCGCGCCCGCAGCCGGTCATGATGTCGACGATGTGGATGATCTGCTCGTGGAAGACGACGACGCCGTACGTCTCCCTCAGCGGCCCCTCCAGGTCCGGGTGCGGGTAGCGCACCGGCGCCCGGCCGTGCCGGGCCTCGATGAACGGCCGCACCATGTCGGCGGCGACCGGGCCGGGCCGGAACAGCGAGATGTCCACCACCAGGTCGTGGAAGGTCGCGGGCTGGAGCCGCCCGACCAGGTCCCGCTGCCCCGGCGACTCGATCTGGAAGCAGCCCAGCGTCTCCGCGGACCGGATCAGCCGGTACGTCGCCGGGTCGCCGTCCGGCACCGCGTCCAGGTCGATCCGCTCCCCCGCGGCCCGCTCCACCTCGGCGACCGCGTGCGCCATCGCCGACTGCATCCGCACCCCGAGCACGTCCAGCTTGAGCAGCCCCAGGTCCTCCACGTCGTCCTTGTCGAACTGCGCCATCGGGAACCCCTCGCCGCTGGTCGGCATCACCGGCGTACGCGCGTGCAGCGAGGCGTCGGAGAGCAGCACCCCGCACGGGTGCATCGCGACCCCGCGCGGGAGCGCGTCCAGCGCCTCGACCAGCTCCCAGAGCCTGCCGTAGCGCTCCCGCTCCCCGGCCAGTTCGCGCAGCTCGGGCAGTTCGTCGAGGGCCGCGCGGGCGTCGCGGGCGCGGATGTGCGGGAAGGACTTGGCGATCCGGTCGATGTCGGCCGGGTCCATCGACAGGGCGGCGCCGACGTCCCGGATGGCGTGCCGTACCCGGTACGTCTCCGGCATCGCGACCGTCGCCACCCGCTCGGCGCCGAACCGGCCGATGATCGCCCGGTAGACCTCCAGACGGCGCGCGGACTCCACGTCGACGTCGATGTCCGGCAGCACCATCCGGCGCTTGGACAGGAACCGCTCCATCAGCAGCCCGTGCTCGACCGGGTCGGCGTGCGCGATGCCGAGCAGGTGGTTGACGAGGGAGCCCGCGCCGGAGCCGCGCGCGGCGACCCGGACGCCCATCTCCCGTACGTCGTCGACGACCTGGGCGACCGTCAGGAAGTAGGAGGCGAAGCCGTGGTGGGCGATGATGTCCAGCTCCTGGTGCATCCGCTCCCAGTAGGCGCGGCGGCCGGTGTAGCCGAGCCGCAGCATGCCCGCCGCGGCGCGGGAGGCGAGCACCCGCTGGGCGGTGCGGCGCCCGGCGCCGACCAGGTGCGGCTCGGGGAAGT
This sequence comes from Streptomyces sp. B93, assembly GCF_018070565.1. Lineage (GTDB taxonomy): Bacteria > Actinomycetota > Actinomycetes > Streptomycetales > Streptomycetaceae > Streptomyces. Next base: position 61,451 of record NZ_JAGPXL010000026.1, on the reverse strand, counting down.
GGACGGTGCCGATGCCGAGGTCGTCCTCGGGGTCGACCAGGCACTCGGCGGCGGTCGCCCGGGTCTGCTCCAGCAGCCGGTGCGCGGCCTCGCGCCCAAAGCCCGCCGCCTCCACGATCCGCTCGGCGGCGCCCAGCATGGCCCCGGCGTCCTTGAGCCACGCCTCGCCGGAGTCGAGCCCCTTGGCCGGGTCGACGGGGACGAGGCGCCGGGCGGCGTCCAGCACGTCGGCGACCGGGCCCATGCCGGGGTCGGCGTAGCGGACGGCGTTGCTGAGCACCGGCCGGACGCCCTGCTCGGCGGCGAAGCCGACGGTACGGGCGGCCAGCCGCAGCGAGCCGGGTCCGGTGCCGGTGCGGCCGTGCCAGACGGCCTCCAGGCGCAGGGCGTCGCCGTACACCTCCCGCCAGGGCGCCAGCAGCCGGGCCGCGCGGTCGGGGCGGCCCGCGGCGAGGGCGCGGCCCACGTCGGAGTCGGGGCCGAGCAGCACGGTCAGGCCGTCGGCGTGGTTGTCGGGCCAGGTCAGCAGGGGCAGGTCGGGGGCGCGGTGGGCGGCGGTGACCAGGCGGCACAGGTCGGCCCAGCCGCGGGCGCCGTCGCGGGCGAGGAAGGTCACCCGGGGTGTCGACTCGTCGATGAAGGCACCGCCGCGCACGGGGGTCCGGCGGCGCCGCTCGGGCCGGGTGCCGTCCGGCTCGGGGGCGGTCACCGCCAGCTCCGCCCCGAACAGCGGACGGACGCCCGCCCTGGCGCAGGCCTTGGCGAACCGGACGGCGCCCGCGACGGTGTCCCGGTCGGTGAGGGCGAGGGCGTCCATGCCCCGCTCCCCGGCACGCTCCGCCAGCCGTTCCGGGTGCGAGGCTCCATGGCGCAGGGAGAACCCGGAGACGGTGTGCAGATGCGTGAAGCCCGGCATCCGCACCTCCTACCGTCGACCACTATCGAACATCCGTTCCCAACCTGCTCACCCCCACCATAGACCAAAACTCGAACATCCGTACGACAACCGTTCGGCCGCCTCCCACCTGCGCAAACGCCCCCCGCCCAGGACTGTGGGGACATGACACAGAGCCCGTTCCTCCGCGAGGTGAAGGACGCCGTCACCCCCCCGGGCCACCCTGCTGGTGATCGGTGTGATCGCGCTCCAGCTGCTGTTCATCGCCTCGTACGTGGGAGCGCTGCACGATCCGAGACCCCGGGACGTGCCCTTCGGGGTGGTGGCGCCCCAGGCCGCCGCCGAGCGGACGGTGACCCGGCTGGAGCGGCTTCCCGGCGACCCGCTGGACCCGCGCACGGTCACCGACGAGGCGACCGCCCGGCGGCAGATCCTGGACCGGGAGACCGACGGCGCGCTGATCGTGGACCCGGGCGGCACCCGGGACACCCTCCTGGTCGCCTCCGGCGGCGGCAGCGCCCTGGCCACCACCCTGGAGGGCCTGGTCACCGGCCTGGAGCGGGCCGAGGGACGGACCGTGCGGACCGTCGACGTCGCCCCCGCCTCGGACCGGGACTTCGACGGGCTGTCGTCCTTCTACCTGGTCGTGGGGTGGTGCGTCGGCGGCTACCTGTGCGCCTCGGTGCTCGCGATCAGCGCCGGCGCCCGGCCCGCCAACCCGCGCCGGGCCGCGGTCCGGCTGCTGGTGATGGCCCTGGTGGCGATCGTCGGCGGCCTCGGCGGCGCGGTGATCGTCGGGCCGGTCCTGGACGCGCTGCCCGGGAGCGTGGTCGACCTCTGGGGGCTCGGTGCCCTGCTCACCTTCGCGGTGGGCGCCGCCACCCTCGCCCTCCAGGGCCTCTTCGGGATCGTCGGCATCGGGCTCGCCATCCTGCTCGTGGTGATCGCGGGCAACCCGAGCGCGGGCGGCGCCTTCCCGCTGCCGATGCTGCCGCCGTTCTGGCAGGCGATCGGCCCGGCGCTGCCCCCGGGCGCGGGCACCTGGACGGCCCGCTCCATCGCCTACTTCGAGGGCAACGACACCACCGCCCCACTGCTGGTGCTGTGGGCCTGGGCGGTCGGGGGCGTGGTGGTCACCATGCTGGCGGCGGCGCTGCGGCTCAGACGGGCGGCGGCGGAGCTGCCCGCGCGGGCCCCCTGACGGGACGGCGGAGGTCCCGCCCCTCGCGCGCGGGGCGGGACCTCGGCAGGCTCCGGGCTGGTCAGCCGATGGACGTCCCGGTCGCCGACAGCGCCTCCGTCACGGGCTGGAAGAAGGTCTGACCGCCGGAGGTGCAGTCACCGCTGCCGCCGGAGGTGAGGCCGATGGCGCTGCTGCCGGAGAACAGCGAGCCGCCGCTGTCCCCCGGTTCGGCGCACACGTCGGTCTGGATGAGGCCGTTGACGATGTCGCCGTTGCCGTAGTTCACGGTGGCGTCCAGGCCGGTGACCGTGCCGTCGTGCACCTGGGTGGTGGAGCCGCTGCGGACGACCCGCATGCCCACCGTGGCCTCGGCGGCGCCGGTGATGGCCTGGGTGGAGCCGTCGTAGAGGTTGACCTCGCTCGGGTGGTCGACGCCGACGGTGTACTTGACCAGACCGTAGTCGTCGCCGGGGAAGCTGGAGGTGTCGTTCTCGCCGATCACCGTGCCGGAGGAGTCCGACCAGGTGGAGACGGACTCGGTGCAGTGCCCGGCGGTCAGGAAGTACGGCTCGCCGCCCTTGACCACGTTGAAGCCGAGCGAGCAGCGCCCGCCACCGCCGGTGATGGCGTCGCCGCCCGCGACGAAGGGAGTGAACTCCCCCTTGGTGCGCTTGAGTTCGGCCACCGAGCCGAGCCCGTCGACGACCTCGGTGAGTCTCGCCCACTCGGCGGCGGAGACGGTGCGGTCGGCGGTGACGACGACCTTGTTGGTCCGCGGGTCGGTGACCCAGGACGTGCCGGGGACGGCCACGTCCTCGCTCAGGGTGGTCCGGGCGCTCTTCAGCTCGGTGAGCGAGTGCTCCACGATCCGGGCCCGGGCGCCCGCCTCCTCGGCGATCCGGGCGGCGGTCTCGTCGAGGACGTTCACCACGAGGTTCCGCGACTTCGCGTCGTAGTACGTGCCGGCCACGCCGGCGCCGAGGTCCACGCCGAGCGTCGAGGCGAGCTTTCCCGCCGCGGGCACCGAAAGGGTGTGGGGTGCCGTGGACCTGGTGGGCTCGCTGGCGTTCGCACTCTGGAAAGTGACTCCCGCGGCGACCAGTGCGGCGATGCCCGCGCCTGCCGCGGCGGCCCGCCGCCTGGGTATGCGTCGGTGCTTCAACTCATGTCCTCCTGTGGGGGGTCGGCCCATACGGCTGTGGGGGCCGTCATGGACCGGAAGGCTTGGTTGACGGTCGCCCACTCTTCCGAACGGCACAGGGGGCACACAAGGTCGACTTCCGGACGCGCACACGGTAACCACCGCGCGCCCCCGTCTCCTTCACCACTCCGCCCGCCCCGGGGGGAACCATTCGCACTGCAAACTCTACGGATGGGTAACCGTGCGACGGCGCACAGGAGTGAGCCCCCGCACGCGGGTCGCGTGCGGGGGCTCACCGGGATCTGACGGACCGGCCTCTTACGGAGGCTCCGGGTTCTTCCGCGTTCTGTCCGCGTTCTAGTAGACGCTGACGCCGTAGGCGCTCAGGGCCTCCGTCACGGGCTGGAAGAAGGTCGTGCCGCCGGAGGAGCAGTTGCCGCTGCCGCCGGAGGTCAGACCGTAGGCGGTGCCGTTGCTGCCGTACAGCGGGCCGCCGGAGTCGCCGGGCTCGGCGCAGACCGTGGTCTGGATCAGGCCGCTCACGATGTCGCCGCCGCCGTAGTTGACGGTGGCGTTGAGGGCGGTGACCCGGCCGCTGTGCGTACCGGTGGTGGAGCCGTCGCGGATGACGGTGGTGCCCACGGCGGGCGTGGCCGCGCGGACGATGTCCACCCCGTTGGCGGTGCCGGGACGGCTGACGGACCCGGTGTAGCGCACGATGCCGTAGTCGTTGCCGGGGAAGCTGGAGCCCGCGGTCGACCCGATGGCGGTGGTGCGGGACGAGTTGGAGTACCAGGTGCCCGCGCCGTCCGTGCAGTGACCGGCGGTCAGGAAGTACTGCGTGCCGCTGCTGCTCTGGACGTTGAAGCCGAGGGAGCAGCGCCAGCTGCTCGCGTAGATGGCGTCGCCGCCCTGGATCAGCTTGTTGAACTTGCCCGGGGTGCGCTTGACGGTGATCGCCCCGGAGTTGGCGCCGGCCTGTTCCTTGATCTCGGCGATCTCGGCCTGCGAGACCGTGCTGTCGACGGTGACGACGACCCGGTTGGTCTTCGCGTCGACGGCCCAGGCGGTGCCGGGGATGTCCGCCTTGAGCACCGCGTCGCCCGCCTTGTTGAGCTGGTTGGCACTGAACGTGGTGACGTCACTCGCGTTCGCGCTGGGGACCGCGATCGCTGCCGCGGCCACGAGTCCGGTGGATACGGCGATCAGCCGGGTCCGTCTCGATATGCCGCTGCGGGGGGTGGTGCGCTTGATCCTCACTTTTCGTTCCTCCACATGGGAAGTAGGGGGCCCGCGTGGGGTCGGGGCCCGTGAGGCGCAGTCGGGGGCGCGATCGTCCGGATTCCGAACACGACGTGCCCCTGACAAGCGCTGTGGGGGAGTATTCGGCCGAACGGACGGTCGGCGCAAGGGCACCTTTCGGCCGCCGGCCTGTGCGCTGCCCGCATGACGGCCGGGCAAAACCCCGCCCGTGACGGCCCCCTGTCACCCCGTCAGCGCACCGCCGAACCCGAGGTCACACCTCCACCGGAGGCTCGCGCTCCACTCCCGTACGACTCCGCCCCGCCGTCCCCACGCGACACCGGGGGATGTCCGGAACGCAACCCTCCGGACATCCCGGCGACAGCCGCCGCCGAACCCCCGTCAGCAGTCGCAGCCGCAGCCGTCGCAGCAGTTGCAGCCGTCCCCGCAGCAGTTGCAGCAGTCGCAGCAGTCACAGCAGTTGTCGCCGTGGCGCTGGCACAGCCCTTCCTTGCGCTCCCCCGTCCACGGGCTGGAGTACTCCCCGCAGCACATCTGGCACGTACACGCCAGCCCCATCCACACCGCGCAGCCCGCGAGCAGCCCACGCCGGTTGCCGCGCGGCGGCTCGGGCGGCAGCGGACCACCGGGGCCGCCGGGGCCGCCGGGCGGGGCGTACGGCCCCGGGGCACCGTGGGCGCAGGTGGCGGACGTACCGAAGGCGCGGTCGACGGAGGCGGGCAGCTCGTGCACGAGCAGCCGGTGTGTCAGCCGCCCGTCCGTGAACTCGGCCTCGTCGAGCGCGAGCCGGATGCCGTGCACGGCGTCGTCGGCGAGCCGTCGCGCCTCGGTGAGCGGGGTCCCGGTGGCGGTGAGCGGGTTCCAGGCGCCCGACGCGGCGTCGGCCTCCCGGTCCTCCACGGCGTCCAGCAGATGCGCCAGCCGCCCGAACAGCCGGCCGGCCTCGGCGAGCGGCTCGGCGTTGCCCGGCCGTCCGGCGAGCACGGCGGTGTGCGCGAAGGCCGCCGCGGTGGCCGTCTCGGTCGGCTCGGTGACGGCCAGCACCGGGGTGCCGGGCCCGGCCAGCGCCTCCACCCCGGCCTGCCGGTCCACGGCGTCCACCAGCAGCGCGGTGTCGAACCCGACCGCGGACCCGCTCCGGGCGCCCGCGCGCCCCCAGCCGTCGGCGACCCGGCGCGCGGCGAGCGCCACCGGGGCCCGGGCCAGCAGTCCGTCGCCGTCGGCGACGTGGTCGCGCACCTTGGCCGAGGCGAGCACCAGCGATACCGCCGCCGCGAGCCGCGCCCCCTCCCCCCGGGCGACGGACGCGGTGCGCATCCCGCGCAACGGGCACGGCCCCGCCGTACGCCGTCCGTCCGTGGAGCGCGGGGCCTGAGCCTCCGTCAGTACGGAGACGAGCAGCCCGTCGTAATTGGTCACCACCCGGGCGAGCTGCCCGTGGTCGCGGCGCAGCGCGAGACAGAGCCCGCACAGGTGCGCCAGCCACTCGGCGCTCAGCCGCTCACCGAGCCGATGACGGCAGGGCCTGACTATTCCGAACACGACGATTCCCCCCGTGATCCCCCGTGATCCCCCGCGGTCAGCCAGGATGCGCAGGACCGCGTCCTCCCTTTGAGCGACCGAATCCTATCGACCGACCGTCATCTCTTCTGTCCCGCTCCTGGCACGGTTTCGTTCACTCTTACGCACCGCTCATCACCCGGACGCGGGGAAGAGTCATATTTCACTCACAGTCAGCAGCCGTTTGCGGAACGACCCTTGGGGGACTTGGACTCTCGACGGATTCGCTGTGCACCAGTACCGTCACAAACCCCCCGCGCGGCGTCTATCCACTTGGCGCGACGTCCGCATCATGGATGACCATAGGGATGCGGAAGGCACGAAAGACCGCTGTGAGAGGAGGCGTCCATGGGATCGGTGCGCAAGGCGAGTGCGTGGCTCGGCCTCGTCGACGACAACGATGACGAGCGCTACTACGACGACGACTACTCCGAGGGGAACGAGACCGGGGACGCCTGGGTCACCGACCCGCGGGTGAAGGTGGCCACGGACACGGCCGAGGAGAGAGGCCGCCGGATCGGCACGGTGACCCCGGACAGCTTCCGGGACGCGCGTGCCATCGGCGAGCTGTTCCGGGACGGTGTCCCGGTCATCATGAACCTCACGGCCATGGAGGCCGCCGACGCCAAGCGCGTGGTGGACTTCGCGGCCGGGCTGATCTTCGGGCTGCGGGGTTCGATCGAGCGGGTCTCCAACCGGGTGTTCCTGCTGTCGCCCGCCAACACGGAGGTCATCAGCGGCGAACCGGCCGCACACCGGGCGGACGGCTTCTACAACCAGAGCTGAGGCAGGGCCGACGTCACACCGGCCCTGCCCCACCCGCTCTCCCCCGGCCTTACCGGAAGGCGTCCAGTCCGGTGAGCGCCTTGCCCAGCACCAGCTGGTGCATCTCGACGGTGCCCTCGTAGGTGAGCACCGATTCGAGGTTGGTCGCATGACGCATCACGGGGTACTCCAGTGAGATCCCGTTGGCGCCGAGGACCGTCCGGGCCGTACGGCAGATGTCGATGGCCTCGCGCACGTTGTTGAGCTTGCCGAAGCTGACCTGCTCGGGACGCAGGCGGCCGGCGTCCATCCGCCGCCCCAGATGGTGGGCGAGCAGAATCCCCTTGTGCAGTTCCACCGCCATGTCGGCGAGCTTGGCCTGGGTGAGCTGAAAGCCGCCGATGGGCCGCCCGAACTGCTCCCGCGACTTCGCGTAGTCGACGGCCGACTCCAGACAGCTGCGCGCCGCGCCCATGGCGCCCCACACGATCCCGTACCGGGCGTGCGACAGACAGCTGAGCGGCCCGCGCAGCCCGGTCGCCTCGGGCAGCACGGCGTCGGCGGGCAGCCGTACGTCGTCCAGCACCAGCTCGCTGGTGACGCTGGCCCGCAGCGACCACTTGTGCTTGATCTCGGGCGCGGAGAACCCGGGGCTGTCGGTGGGCACGACGAAGCCGCGGATGCCGTCGTCGGTCTGCGCCCAGACGACCGCGACGGCGGCGACGGAGCCGTTGGTGATCCACATCTTGCGGCCGCTCAGGACCCAGTCGGCGCCGTCGCGCCGGGCGTGGGTGCGCATCGAGGCGGGGTCGGAGCCGTGGTCGGGCTCGGTGAGGCCGAAGCAGCCGATCAGTTCACCGGCGGCCATGCCGGGCAGCCACCGCTGCTTCTGCTCCTCGCTGCCGAAGCGGTGGATGGCGTACATGGCGAGGGAGCCCTGCACCGACACCAGCGAACGGATGCCGGAGTCGGCCGCCTCCAGCTCCAGACAGGCGAGCCCGTACTGCACCGCGCTGGCCCCCGCGCAGCCGTAGCCGCTGAGCGACATGCCGAGCGCGCCGATGCCGCCCAGCTCCTTCGCCAGCTCCCTGATGACCGGCAGCTCGCCCTTCTCGTACCACTCGGCGACGTACGGCAGCACCCGGTCCGCGGCCCAGCGCCGCACGGTGTCCCGGACGCCGAGGTCCTCGGGGCCGAGCAGATCGTCGATGCCCAGCGGATCGCCGGGGTCGAACGGGGGCAACTTCGAGGACGACACGGAGACCCTCCGACTCAAACTAGCACTGCTAACCGGGACTGTTCAGGCCGACGCTACGGGGCACGCTCCCGCACGTCCACCCGCCGACCGACGGCGAGCAGGTGGGTGGGGTGGGAAACCCCCGACGCTCACGCGGAGACGCGGGACTTCTCGGCCCCCCGCTGCGCGGGCACGTCCACGACCGCCTGCTCGCAGTGCATCACCCGCGGCAACCGCAACGCCATCACCGCCCCCAGCAGCAACAAACCCGCGCTCACCAGCAGCGTCACATGCAGCCCGTGCACGAAGCAGTCCCGCGCCACCTGGCGCAGGCTCTCCCCCGCCGGCCCCCCGAGCCGCGCGGCCACCTCGTACGCCTCCCCGAGCGAGTGCCCGGCGTCCCCGGACGCCGACTCCGGCACCCCGGGCACCGCCCGCACGCCCGGCGCGTACGCCGCGTTCATCACGCTGCCGAGCAGCGCGATACCGATGCCCGCGCCCAGCTGGTACGACGTCTCGCCGATCGCCGCCGCCCCGCCCGCCTGCTCGGGCGGCGCCTCGCTCAGCATCGACTCGTACGCCCCGAACAGCGTCGTCTCCAGACCGAAGCCGAGCAGCACGAACCCGGACAGCATCAGCGCGGGCTCGTCCTGCCGTCCCAGCGCGGTCAGCAGCACCACCGCGCCCGCCGTCAGACAGAACCCGAAGCACACCATCCGGCGCGGCCCGAACCGCCGCAGCATCCGCGCCCCAGCCAGCCCCGCCGCCATCGCCGCGATGGTCAGCGGCAGCAGCCGAAGCCCGGTCTCGAGCGGCGAGAGCCCGAGCACCAGTTGCAGGTACTGCGCGGCGATCAGTTCGAGGCCCACCAGCGCGAGCATCGCCAGCACGATGCACCCGACGGACGTGCTGAACGCCGGACGGGCGAACATCCGCAGGTCCACCAGCGGATGCCGACGCCGCCGCTGCCGCCGTACGAACCGCACCAGGAGCCCGGCGCCGAGCAGCAGCGGCAACACCGTGAACGGGCTGGCCACCGCCTCGCCGCCGCCGAGCCGCTTCACCCCGAGGACCATGCCGAAGAGCCCGGCCGCCGCCATCAGGGCGCCGACCACGTCCCAGGGCCCGTCGCCCTCACCGGTCGACTCGGGCAGCAGCAGCCGTCCCACGGGCAGGCTGACCAGCATCAGCGGAATGTTGACCAGGAAGACCGAACCCCACCAGAAGTGCTCCAGCAGGAAGCCGCCGAGCAGCGGTCCGACCGCCGCGCCGACCGCGGCGACCGCGCTCCACACACCGATCGCCAGCGCCCGCTCCCGCCGGTCGGGGAAGACCTGCCGCAGGATGGAGAGGGTCGCGGGCATGATCATCGCGCCGCCGACCCCGAGCAGCGCCCGCGCCAGGATCAGCACCCGCGGGGTGTCGGCGAAGGCCGCGAGCGCGGAGGCCACACCGAACAGCGCGTAGCCGAGGAGCAGGATCCGTCTGCGGCCCACCCGGTCGCCGAGCGTGCCGAACAGGATCAGCAGCGAGGCGCAGACCAGCGGGTAGACGTCGACGATCCAGAGCAGCTCCATCGCGCCGGGCTTGAGGTCCTCGGTGACGGCGGGGACCGCCACGTGCAGCACGGTGGCGTCGACCGCGACCAGCAGCAGGCTGGTGCACAGGACGACGAGAACGACCCAGCGGTTGGCACCGGCCCCGGCCGCCCGACGGCGCGGCCCGGTGGCGGCGGCCGAGGTCGTCCCGGACATGTACACGTACCTCCCAGATGATCCCTCGCGTTCGGCGGGCTCACGGGGCGGGGACTCCCCGCGACTCGGCCGGAGAGGAGCGGTGTCCCCGGCTCTCGCAGGCGAACGGCGAGTGACACGTCAGCGTACGCGAGTTCGCGGCGGGGTCACGTGGCGGATCTCTCACACTTCCGGCGGAACGATGTGGCGTGCGCCACTCCGCTTGTGCGCACACCGGGGCCCCGGCACCGCCCCGGTCCGCCGGCCGCGCCGTTCAGCCGATAATCGAGCCCGTGACCGATCTTGAAACGCGCGTGGCCCCGTCCGGGTCCGCGCCCACCTGGCGCCGGGCGGCCCCGGCCCTCCTCGGGTACGCCGCCGTGCGCGCCCTGGGCCTGCTCGCCCTGGCCGGGTGGAGCGCCGCGCGCGACAAGAGCGCGTACACCCTGCTGACCGCCCGCTGGGACGCCCTCTGGTACACCAGGGTCGCCGAGCTGGGCTACGGCTACGAGGTGCGCCTGCCGAACGGCGACATCCACTCCAACCTGGCCTTCTTCCCGCTGCTGCCATGGCTGGAGCGGCTGGGACACGCGCTGACCCCGCTGTCGTACGCCGACGCCGGTTTCGTCGTCTCCCTGCTCTCCTCGCTCGCCGCCGCCTGGGGGATCTTCGCGGTCGCGGACCACCTGTACGGGCGGCGGGCCGGGGTCTGCGCGGTGCTGCTGTGGGCGGTGCTGCCGGTCGGGATCGTCCAGTCGATGGCGTACAGCGAGTCGCTGTTCACCGCGCTGGCCGCCTGGTCGTTGTACGCCGTGCTGACCGGCCGCTGGGTGGCCGCGGGCACCCTCGCGCTGCTGGCGGGTCTGACCCGGCCGGTGGGGCTGGCCGTGGTGGCGGCGGTGTGGACGGCGGCCGTCGTGTCGCTCGTACGGGACGCCCGGGCCCCCGGCGTTGCGCCGTCCGGGGGAGCCCGGAGCGCCGCCGCACCGTCCGGCGCCCGCCCCGCCGAGCGCGCCCCCGTCGCCTCCCCCGGCCCGCCCCCGGCCGGCGCGCCGATCTGGCCGCGCGCTCTCGGGATGCTGCTCGCGCCCCTCGGCGCCGCCGGGTACGTCCTGTGGGTCGGCCACCGCACCGGCCTCGGCCCGCTCGGCTACCTCGACGTCCAGGCGGGCTGGCGCAACGGCTTCGACGGCGGCTACGCCTTCGCCCGCTTCGTCGCCGACAAGTTCACGTCGTTCCCCTCGGCCCTGGCGGGCGTCGCGCTGGTCGTCGGAGTGGCTTTGCTGCCATGGCTGTATGTCGTCTGCGTACGGCAGCGCCAGCCCCTGTCGCTCCTGGTGTACGCGGGGGTGGTCACCGGTCTCGCCCTGTGCGCGTCCAGCTACTTCGGCTCGAAACCGCGGCTGCTGCTGCCCGCCTTCCCGCTGCTGCTGCCCCTGGCGCTCGCCCTGGCGCGGGCACGTCCGCGCAGGTCGGCGCTGGTGCTGGCCGGTGCGGCGGTGGTCTCGGCGCTGTACGGCGCGTTCTGGCTGAACGGCTCCGGTCCACCGTGAACCGCGAACGGCGCCACGATGAGCACCCGGGAAATTCCACCCGAGGGCCCGGTGAACACACTTAAAAGCAAGCCAAAACACAGGCTATGGAATGATCAAAGGAATTGCGGGGAAGAGGCTCCGGGCATTACGGAAACCCCTGAAATAAACGCCCCCCTGAGAGCAATGCCACATCACATCGTCATTACAACCCCGGTGATTCGCGGGGGAAGTGACCTCACTCCCTGTAACGTCGATTGAGTGCGTACCGAACCAAAGCTGACCCGGCTCGACCGGATCTTCGCCCGACTGGACCGTGAACCGGTGCGGCCCGTCCTCGACGTGCCGCGGATGACACGGCACCGGGTGGTGCTCTTCGGCGCGACGCTCGCCTTCTACCTCGCCATCGTGCTGGCCGTCGCGGTCACCTCGTGGCTGGTCCGCTTCGACTGGCAGGCGATGCTCTTCCGGCCGTACCAGCAGTGGCCGGAGATCCACGCCTTCCTGGACTACTGGGTGGTCCTCGGCCAGCGCGGCCCGACCGCCGTGATGGTCGCCGCATGGCTCGGCTGGCGGTCCTGGCGGCAGCACACGGTGCGCCCGCTGCTGGCCTTCGGCGCGGCGCTGCTGCTGCTGAACATCACGGTCGGTGCCGTGAAGTACGGCCTGGGCCGCTCGGGTCCGCACTACGCGACCGACGTCGGCTCCAACGAGATGTGGCACTGGTTCCAGGCCGGCAGCGACATATTTCCCTCCGGCCACACCGCCAACGCGGTCGTGACCTGGGGCATCCTCGCCTACCTGGCCTCCACCCCGCGCGCCCGCCGCTGGCTGTCGGCCCTGTCGGCGGTGCTGTCCCTGAGCGTGGGCCTGACCACGGTCTACCTCGGCACGCACTGGCTGAGCGACGTCCTCCTCGGCTGGGCCGCCGGTCTGCTGATCCTGCTCGCCCTGCCCTGGTGCGAGCCGCTGATCGCGCGCGCCGAGGCCTGGATCCTGGCCCAGCGCGACCGTCTGCCGCTCCGCCGCCCGGACCTCTCGACGGCCCCGCGCCCGGCGCCGGTCGCCGTGGCCACCGCGGAGCCGGTCACGGGTGCCGCGGTCGCGGATGCCACGGTGACCGGTGCCGAGACCGCGGGTGCGGCTCCCGCCGTGCTCACCACGACGGCGGCGGCGAGCGGCGAGGCGGCCACGGCGGAGTCCGACCCGGCCGCACCCGTGCGGGAGGCCATCCTGCCGTCGACGGTACGGACCACCCGGCCGCCGCTGTACCTGGCGCCGGGCCCGCACACCGCCCGTTCGGAACGCACCCCGATCACCCCGGCGGGCAGCCGCCGCCCGCCGCACGCCGAGCGCCCCACGCGCAACCAGCCCTCGGCCGCCCGCCCGGTGACGGGCGGCTGACCAGCGGGCCGGTGCCCGTGGCCCGGCCCGCTCAGCCCTTCCAGGCCCGCGCCACGCGGTCGTCCTTCACCTCGAAGTTCAGCCGTCCGACGCGGTACTCCATCGTGATGATCGCCCCCGGCGGCAGCGACCGCACCGTCGACCAGCCCCGCTCACGGGCGAGCCGCTCGGCGGAGGCCGCGTCGAGGCCGACGTAGGCGTCCGGACTGTCCTGTGGTTCCGCGGGCGGTGTCGGTATGGGTGCCATGCGGCCACGCTAGGCGCTGGGCGCCGACCGGGGAAGCCCACGCCGTGCACCGAGGGTCACGGGTGCCCCTCCGGTCACACTTCTGTCACAGGACCACGACACCCGTTTCGGTGGAACTCACCCACCCGGATGAGCGGCCCCGTACCTCTTCCGTAGGCATTCGATCGTAATTCCCGCGTGTCGCCCCGACTCTCCGAATAACCCGGCGGAAAGTGCCCGGAGGACTGTCCGAGAACCGTGCCCGGAGCACTATTCATTCCGTTTCCGGGCGGGCCGCGGCAGCCCGGTGCCGCACGGGAAATACCCGGCTCCCCCACGGCGACGCCGTCCGCACCCTGTCCGGGCACCCGTCGCCGCGAGCATCATGGCGAGGGCTCGCGGGTACCTGTGGCGCGGGCTTCGGCGGGCCCGGGGCGCGACGAGCGAAGGGGCGAGCGAGGCATGGGGACGCAGACCGTACCGGCGACAGCGCGACCCGCGGGGACCAGGAAGCGCGGCCGGGTGGTCGTCGACTGGCTGACCACCACCGACCACAAGAAGATCGGCCACCTCTATCTGATCACCTCCTTCGGCTTCTTCCTGATCGGCGGGGTGATGGCCCTGGTGATGCGCGCCGAGCTGGCCCGGCCGGGACTCCAGCTGGTGAGCAACCAGGAGTTCAACCAGCTGTTCACCCTGCACGGCACGATCATGCTGCTGCTCTTCGCCACCCCGACGTTCGCGGGCTTCGCCAACGAGCTGATGCCGTTGCAGATCGGCGCCCCCGACGTGGCGTTCCCGCGGCTGAACATGCTCTCGTACTGGCTGTTCCTGTTCGGCGGGCTGATCGTGCTCGGCTCGCTGCTGCTGCCCAGCGGTCCGGCCGACTTCGGCTGGTTCGCCTACGCGCCGCTCAACAGCCTGGAGCGGTCGCCCGGCCTGGGACCCGACCTGTGGATCATGGGGCTCGCGCTGGCCGGGTTCGGCACGATCCTCGGCGCGGTCAACTTCATCACCACCATCATCGGGATGCGCGCCCCCGGCATGACGATGTTCCGGATGCCGATCTTCACCTGGAACACGCTGTTCACGTCGATCCTGATCCTGATGGCGTTCCCGGTGCTCGCCGCCGCGCTGCTCTGCCTGGAGGCCGACCGGCAGTTCGGCTCGCACATCTTCGACGCGCCCAACGGCGGCGCGCTGCTGTGGCAGCACCTGTTCTGGTTCTTCGGGCACCCCGAGGTGTACATCATCGCGCTGCCGTTCTTCGGCATCATCACGGAGATCATCCCGGTCTTCAGCCGCAAACCGCTGTTCGGCTACATGGGCATGGTCGGGGCCACCATGGCGATCACCGGGCTCTCCGTGGTGGTGTGGGCGCACCACATGTTCGCTACGGGCGCGGTACTGCTGCCGTTCTTCTCCTTCATGAGCTTCCTGATCGCCGTGCCGACCGGAGTGAAGTTCTTCAACTGGACCGGGACGATGGTGAAGGGCTCGCTGTCCTTCGAGACGCCCATGCTGTGGTCGGTGGGCTTCCTGGTGACGTTCCTGTTCGGCGGTCTCACCGGGGTGATCCTGGCCTCGCCGCCGATGGACTTCCATGTCACCGACACCTACTTCGTGGTGGCCCACTTCCACTACGTGGTGTTCGGCACCGTGGTCTTCGCGATCTTCGCGGGCTTCTACTTCTGGTGGCCGAAGTTCACGGGGAAGATGCTCGAGGAACGGCTCGGGAAGATCCACTTCTGGACGCTGTTCGTCGGCTTCCACACCACCTTCCTGGTGCAGCACTGGCTGGGCGCCGAGGGCATGCCGCGCCGGTACGCCGACTATCTCGCCGCGGACGGCTTCACCGCCCTGAACACCGTGTCGACGATCGGCTCCTTCCTGCTCGGCCTCTCCACGCTGCCGTTCCTCTACAACGTGTGGAAGACCGCCAAGTACGGCGAGAAGGTCGACGTCGACGACCCCTGGGGCTTCGGCCGCTCACTGGAGTGGGCGACCTCCTGCCCCCCGCCCCGCCACAACTTCACGGCGCTGCCCCGCGTCCGCTCCGACTCCCCGGCGTTCGACCTGCACCACCCGGAGTACGGGATCGGACACCGCCATGTCGCCCAGACGCCCGGCGACAGGGGCCCCTGGCCGTCCGAGCGCTGACGGGGCCGCGGGTCCTCAGGGTTCGTACGCCAGCTGGGGCACGTCGAAGCAGTTCTCGGTCATCTCCCCCTGGGAGACCCAGCCCTCGCCGTCCTGCCAGCGGGCCACCGACAGGCAGGTGCGGCTGTGGGTGGGCGGCTCGGGGCTCACCCGGAAGCCGACCGGGAGGAGCAGCCCGCCCGCGGTGTAGCCGTCGGCCCGGCCGACACGGGCGTCGACGCACGCGCGCGTGATCCCCTCCGGCTCCTTCGCGCACGCCCCGGCCGCGTCCGTGAACCACTTCGCCGCCGCCCAGCCCTCCAACTGCCACTGAGCGTGCGTCTCCAGCCCTTCGGTGGCGTCCCGGAACTCCCGGACCGCCGGATGCCCGGTGTCCTCGAAGTTGCGGCTGGAGCCGGTCGCCCACAGGGCGTTGCGGCAGCGCGGCGCGTCCCGGTAGGCGTCCTCGACGGCGGACGTCCAGTTCTGCACGTTGGTGACCTTGGCGGTGACCTCGGCGCCGACGTCGTCCATCGCCTGGCACAGCCGGGCGTTCCCGTGGCCGTCGATGGCGTCGAAGACCAGGTCGGCGCCCTGCTCCTTCAGATCGGCGGCGACGGCGCGGAAATTGGGCAGGGCGAAGTCGACCTGCTCGGTGACCACGCGGTAGCCCTCGGCCTTCAGTCCGCGCTCCACGAGCCGGGCGTAGGCGGCGGACGCGGCCTGGTTGTAGGAGACGACGGCGGCGGTGCGGGCCCCGTGCTCCCGTTTGAAGTAGCGGTAGACCTCGGTGCCGCCGTACAGCTTGCCGTCCCAGCCCGGTTTCCCGTTCCGGGGCGCGGAGGTGCCGTAGACGCTGTACAGGTGCGGGTAGGTGGCGTAGGCGGCGCCGATGGGCTGGCCGCCGATGTCCGGGACGCGGGCCCGGGAGACCAGCGGGGCGCCCGCGTAGTCGAGGGCGGTGGTGGCGACCAGGGCGACGACGCCGTCGTCGATCAGCCTGCGCACGCACTCGTTGTTGCCGACGCCGCTGCCGCCGTCGTCGCACTCGCGCACCTCGACCCGGCGGCCGTCGATCCCGCCGCGCTCGTTGAGCCGCTCGAACCAGGCCCTGGCGCCGTCGCGCGGGCCGGTGAAGGCGTTGCCGCCGACCGGGCTGGTGGCGCTGGCGACGATGCCGACGCGGATCGGGGTGCTGTCGCCGGGTGCGGGCACGCGCGTGTGCGTACGGTCGTCGCGCTGGAATTCGCTCTCCGGGAGCCGGCTGCCGCATGCGGTGCCGAGCGCGAGCAGCAGGACCGCGGCGGCGGCCTCAGCAGCCCGGAACCGGCGACGCCGACGCATTGCCGCTCAGGTTCACCAGCGCGCACAGCGTCTTGGCGGACACCTTCCAGGTGCCGTCCTGCTCGACCGCCGTGCCGGAGGCGTCCGGCAGGGCGGTGGCGTCGTCGAGGGTGAGGGTGTAGGTCACGTCCGCCTCGGTCGGCGAGGTGAACTCGACCTCCGTCACCTGGGCCCCGACCTGTCCGCCGCGCTCGTCACCGCTGAAGGCGCGCAGCACGGGGGCCATCTGGTCGCCGTTCTCCAGGAGGGCCTGCTTCTCCTCCAGGGTGGTGTCCGGGTCGAAGAACTGCTGCCAGTTGTCCTTGACCTCGCGCTCGGCCTTCGCGGCGTCGGCGGGCGCGGTCGCCTCGCCGGTGGTGCGTTCGGCGGTCGGCGTCGGGGGCGGGCTCTCGCTGCCGCCGCCGTTGTCGTCGCCGCACGCGGCGAGTGCCGGGGCGAGGAAGAGCAGCAGCGCGGCGGCCAGCGCCGTACCCCACCTCCTCTTCCCCCTCCTGGGGTCGCTGCCGAGAACCATCTGGCTCACCACCGGGTGTCGGTCCGGGCCGTGCCCGCCTTGTTCTTTCAGGGTCAGCTTCCAGAAGGCATAGTGCAAGCCGTCGTCACCGGCACGTGCACTGCGACCCGAGGCGTGGGGAGCCAGCGATGCGGACAGCCCGACTGCGGACCGTGCATCCCGTCCTGTGGGCCGGGTGGGCCGCGCTCGCCGCGGGCGCGGTGCTGTGCGTCCTGGGCTGGTACGGCGTCTCCGGCGAGCGGTTCGCGGAGCGGCAGCTGCCCTATCTCGCGTCGTGCACGGTGCCGGGCGCGGCGCTGATCGTCGCGGGGGCGGTGCTGCTCACCCACGGCCGGGTCACCGTCGCGGCGACGCGTGTGGAGGAGCTGTACGGCCTGCTGGTGAGCGTGGAGGCGGCCGACGCCGAGGAGCCCGGACGGGCGGCGCTCGCGCCGGTCGCGGTCAGCGGGGAGCTGCGGATGGTGCCGGGCGGCACGCTGCTGCACCGGGCGGACTGTCCGCTGGTCGCCGGGAAGGCGGAGGCGGTGCCCGTCGACGGGCGGCTGCTCGCGGACGGCGACCTGGAGCCGTGCCCGATCTGCGAGCCGGGCGAAGCGGCCGAGGACTGATGTCGTCCCTGACCTACGACCTCACCCTCGCCGGTCTCTCGGTCGGCGGCGCCGCCGCGCTCACCGGCATCGGGCTGATCGTGACCTACCGGGCGACGGGCGTGCTGAACCTCGCGCACGGGGCGATCGCGATGGTGTGCGCGTATGTGCTGCGCGGCCTCGTCGTCGACGGGGGCTGGCCGGTGTGGGCGGCGGCCACGGTGACGCTGCTGGTGGTGGCGCCGGGCATCGGGGTGGTGCTGGAACGGTTCGTGTTCCGCCCGCTGTCGGTCCTGGGCGGCGACCCGGCGCAGACCCTGGTCGCGTCGATCGGCGTGTTCGTGCTGCTGGTCGGCGGGGCGGCGCTGCTGTGGGGGCTGGGCGCGCGGGACGACGCCCCGGAGGTGGTGCCCGCCGAGCCGTGGGGGCAGCTGGCGGTGGTGGTCGTGCTGACGGCGGGCGTGGCGGCGACGGTCCGCTGGACCCGGTTCGGGCGGGAGCTGCGGGCGGTCGTCGACGACCGGCGGCTCGCCGTGCTCGCGGGCATCGACGCGGACCGGGTGGCGGCGGCGGGCTGGGCGTTCGGGGCGTTCACGGCGGGGCTGACGGGGGTACTGCTGGCGCCGTACGTGCGGCTCGACCCGTACGGGCTGCCGCTGCTGGTGATGGAGGTGGTGGCGGTCGCCGTGGCGGCGCGGATGCGGAGCCTCACGGTCGCGGTGGTGGTGGCGCTCGGGCTGGGGGTCGCGCAGAGCCAGCTGACGCGGCTGCACCCGTCGGGGTGGGGCGAGCCGTTGCTCCAGGCGGTGGGCGCCAACCTGTTCGTGGTGGCGCTGCTCGTCGCGGCGCTGGTGCTGCCCGGCGTCGGCACCCGGGCCGCGCTGCCGCGCCCGGCGAGCGCGCGGGTGCCGACGCCGCCGGGCGCGTGGATCGTCGCCGGGGTGCTGTTCCTGCTGCCGCTGGGTTTCGCCGGCCGGGACCTGCACACCTCGGTGCAGGTCCCGGCGCTGGCGGTGGTGCTGTTGTCGCTGGTGGTGGTCACCGGCCGCGGCGGTCAGATCTCCCTGGGGCAGGCGGCGTACGCGGGCCTGGGCGCGCTGTTCACGGCGCTGCTCGCCGCGGGCCGCTTCCCGGGCCTGCCCCGGCTGCCGGAACTGCTGGCGCTGGCGGTGGCGGTGGTGCTGGTCGCCCCGCTGGGGCTGCTGACCGGCTGGCCCGCGATCAGCAGACGGGGCCTGGCGCTGGCGCTGGCGACGTTCGCGGTGGGCGTCGGCGTGAGCCGCTTCGTCTTCGCCCAGCCGTACGCCACCTCGGGGCTGACGCTGGGGCGCCCGGCGGGCTTCGACGGCGACCGCGCGTACTACCTGCTGGAGCTGGCCCTGCTCGGCGTCGCCCTGCTGGCCGCCCACGCACTGCGCCGGGGTCGCACCGGACGGGCGCTGGCGGCGATGCGCGACGACGAGCCGGGCGCGCGGGCGGCCGGGGTGCGAGTGCCGTCCCTGAAGCTGCTGGCGTTCGTCTCCGGCGCCGCGCTGGCCGCGCTCGGCGGCGGCATGCTCGGCATGGGCCTGCGCGCCTTCGACCCCGGCGCCTACGACCCGGTCCGCGGCCTCCTCTGGTTCGCGGCCGTGGTGGTCCTGGGCGCCGACAGCACCTTCGGCGCCCTGGCCGCCGCCGCCCTCCTGGTCGGCCTGGACGCGGGCACCAAGGGCGGTGTCGCCGCCGCCGTGATCGGTCTCCTCGCCGTCCTCGTCGGCCGCTTCCCCGGCGGCCCCTACGACGCCCTGCGAACGGCAGCGAACCGCCTACGCCTCCCTCACCGCGCCCACCTGACCCCCCTGGGCCGCCACCTGCGCACCCGACTACGCCCCCCACCCGACCACACCCGCCCGCGCCCCGGCCTGACGGGGGCAACGGCCCTGACCGTACGGGGCCCCGGGCCCTCGATCCTGACGCCCGAGCACCTTCGCCCATGGCGACGCCCCGGGGGCGGGGGCGCGCCGTCAGCGGACACGGACTCGGCCACGCGCGTCCCCAACGGCGCGCCGTCAGCCGACGCGGCCTCGGCCACACGCGTCCCCGGGACCGCACCGCATCCCGCCCGACCCCCCGCCCGGCCGGAGCCGCCGCGCGAACACCCGGCCCCCGCCCCGGACACCCGGCCCCGCACCACACCCGCACCCGACCGGCCCTCGAGCCCACAACCGCGCCCGACCACCGCCCCACCCCTGCTCACCGCCCGCGGCGTCCACGTCGCCTACGGCGGCTTCACCGCGCTCGACGGGGTCGACCTCGATCTGCCGTCCGGGAGGGTCACCGCGGTCGTGGGTCCGAACGGGGCCGGCAAGAGCACGCTGTTCCACTGTCTCGCCGGGACCGTGCGGCCCGCGCGCGGGCGGATCGGTTACGACGGCCGGGACATCACCAGGCTGGCGGCGCAGGCCCGGACCCGGCTCGGTGTGGCGCGGACGTTCCAGCAGCTGGCCGTCTTCCCGACGCTGACGGTGACGGAGAACGTACGGGTCGGCGCCGAGCAGGGCCGGATCGTCGACCCGGGTGCCGTGGAGCGGTCGCTGCGGCTGCTGGGGCTGGACGGGCCGGTGCGGGTGCTGCCCGCCGCCGGACTGCCCACCGGCACCCTGCGCCGCGTGGAGCTGGCGAGAGCCCTCGCGGGCGGCCCGCGCGTGCTGCTGCTGGACGAGCCCGCAGCGGGCCTGGACACCGCCGAGGTGGCCGCGCTGGCCCGCGTCCTGAAGGCCCTCGCCGCGGACGGCACGGCCCTGCTCGTCGTCGAGCACGACCTCGACCTGGTGGCCGACCTCGCCGACGTGGTGCATGTGATGGCGGCGGGCCGGATCGTCGCCTCGGGCCCGCCCGGCCGGGTCCTCGACAGCCATGAGGTCACCCCATGACCATCGCCCTGCGCCACGCGCGCGTGCGCTACGGCCCCTTGGAGGCCCTGCACGGCGTCACCCTCACCGCTCCGGGCCCGGGGCTGACGATCCTGCTCGGCCGCAACGGCTCGGGGCGTACGACGGCCCTGCGCGCGCTCGCCGGAACCGTCCCGCTGTCCGGCGGCGCGGTGCTGTGGGACGGCGCCGACGTCACCCGGACGCCCGCCCACGAACGCGCCCGCCGGGGCCTGTGCCTGGTCCCGGAGCGGCGGGCGGTCTTCGGCTCCCTCACCGTCCGCGAGAACCTCGAACTCACCACCCCCTCCTACGCCCCCGCCCTGGACGCCTATCCGCAGCTGGCCCCCCTGCTCCCCCGTCGCGCGGGCACCCTCTCCGGCGGTGAGCAGCGCATGCTCGCCCTCTCCCGCGCCCTGCTGTCCCACGCGCGCGTGATCCTCGTCGACGAGCCCACCCAGGGCATGTCACCGACGGTCGCGGCGCACTCGTACGACCTGCTGGCGGGCCTGCACGCGTGCGTGGTGATCGCCGAACAGCGAGTGCCGCCCGCGCTGCACGGCCGGGCGGCACTCGGGTACGAACTGCGCCGCGGCGCGGTCGTCTTCGCCGGTGAGGCGGCGGAACTCCGATGACTACGCGTCGGCGAGCGGCGGCCCGAACACGGCGGGCGCCCGCTCCGGACCCTGCGCCCGCACGGCGCCCTTGGGCAGGACGAGCAGCGTGCCGGTCCGCACCAGGTCGGGGTTGGCGCCGATGGTCTTCCTGTTGGCCTCGTAGAGGGTCCGCCAGCCGCCCTTGACGCCGTACTTGCGGGCGATCGACGAGAGCGTGTCGCCGGATTTCACGGTGTGCATCCGGCCGCTGAGCCCGTACCTCTTGGAGCAGACCGGCCAGGCCTCCCAGCCCTGCGCCGCGAGCACCTCCTGGGCGACGGCGATCTGCTGCTCGCGGCTGGCGAGGTCGGCGCGCGGGGCGTACTTCAGGCCGCCGTACTCCCGCCAGGTGGGCTGCCAGAACTGGAGCCCGCCGTAGAAGCCGTTGCCGGTGTTGATGTGCCAGCGCCCGCCGCTCTCGCAGTCGGCGACGCAGTCCCAGGGCCACTTGTCCCTGGGGCAGTGCTGGGGGGCCGCCCCCGTGGGCGGCCCGGAGGCCGGGGACCCGGGTGCGGCCGCGGCGGGGACGGGGGCGAGGGCGGTGAGCAGGGTCGTCGCGAGGACCCGCGAGATCCACGTGGGGTGGGGCATCGGCCCACGCTAAGCGGCACCTTTCGCCCTCCCGGCGTGCCGCGCCCCGGTGGCGGCGGGGCCCCACCCGGTCGGCGGACCGGGCGGGGCGGGTGCCCGCGGGCTCAGAGTTCGAGCCGCTGCCCGGGCACGATCACGTCGGGATCGTCGCCGATGACGGCGCGGTTGGCGGCGTACAGCCGCTGCCAGCCGGTGCCGTGCCGGGCGGCGATCCCGCTGAGGGTGTCGCCCGCGCGGACGGTGTAGTCACCGCGGGAGGCGCCGCGGTCGGTGTGGCCCGAGGTGCGCGCCGTGGGCTGCGACGACTGACTGGTGGGGGCCTCGTTGGTGCCCGAGCCGGTCCCTGCGGACCCGGAGCCCGCCGCGGGTGCGTCGCCGTACGCCCCGGCCCGTGCGGAGCAGGTGGGCCAGGCTCCCCAACCCTGGGCCCGCTGCACCTGGGTGGCGACGGCGATCTGCTGTTCCCTGGTGGCCCCGTCGGCGGTGGGCGCGTAGGCGGTGCCGCCGTAGGCGCGCCAGGTGGACGCGGAGAACTGGAGGCCGCCGTAGTAGCCGTTTCCGGTGTTGATGTGCCAGTTGCCGCCGCTCTCGCACTGGGCGATGCGGTCCCACACTCCGCCGTCGGCCGCCGCGGCGTCGCCGGTGGCGGTCAGCAGTCCGAGCGGGGCGAGGAGTGCCGCCCCGGCGAGGACCGCCGTCGTACGGGTCGTACGGGTCCTGCGACCGGGGTCGCGGACGTCGTCGCGAGTGGTATCGGCACATTCGGACATGGAACTCCCTCTCGACGGACCCGGGGTCCCCCGGACGGGGCGCGGCGCTCGCGCGGGGGCGCGGCCGTCGCGCTCCGCCCCGTCCACCGTGGTGGTGCTCGTCCGTCGGCCGTGGTGCGGGCCGGCGGATCCGGTGGACGTCCCCGGGCGGTGCTCGTTGCACACGGCGGAGGAATGTACGGAGCGCGGCGAGTCCGCATCAACCAACTCCTCGTCGGAGCAGGCCAGTTCGCCATTACCAGGGGTAACAGTCGATTTCCGGTCACCCATTTCGTTCCCCGATTTCACGATTTGTCGACCGACTCCGAGACCGATCTGTGACCCACTTCACCGCGTCAAGTTCCTTGACCGATGCAGGAGTTGACGGTGAGTGGCCGATTCCGCAGCGCCGGTGACGCTGCGCTGTGGATGGTGCGATTCCGTTCGACGAACAGCGTGACTCCCGCCACAGATCACCCGTTGTCTTCTTCATCAGCCCGGGACCGACCCGGACCACGGGCCGGGAGCCACCCGGCCCCTGCCACGCACGCATCCCGAGGGAGCCACCCGTGCCGCGCATGCTCGACGTCAGCGACGAGGTACGCGCCGAGATCGGCGACGAAGAAGCCGACCGGCTGCTCGCCGGAGACAACACCCCGGGCAGTTACGACTGCACGTCCTGCCGCACCCCAGGAGACTCCGAACGCGAGCGGACCAGCACCGTCCTGTTCATCGGCGACGAGACCGCCGTGCTCGCCTTCGCCCACTCCACCTGTCTGCCGTCCCAGGTCGTCCAGGTCACCGAGGAGCAGCTGAGGGGCGCCGTGAAGTCCATCAGCGGCGACACCGTCGACCTGGAGCCCGAGAAGGTCGTGCCCGAGCAGGCCGTGCTCGGCGTCACCAGCGGACTCGTGCTGCTCGCCGGGGAGTTGCACCCCGCGCTGGTCGTCGAGCCCACCGGCCCCATCGTGCGCCCCGGCGCCACCGGCGCGGGCGACGACTTCCTGCCACTCCTCATCGAGCAGGGCTTCATGCCGCTGACCGAGCTGAACGGCGTCCCCTCGGTGCTGCACGGCTGGTCGGTGCTGCTCGCCATGGGCCAGCTGCACGCCGTGCTCCAGCCCGGCGCGGGCGGCGGCCAGCCGGTGGCCTGGTGGCAGGCCCACCAGCCGCTCCAGGTCACCGAGAGCTGGCGCGCGGCCGCCAACAAGCACCAGCAGGTGCTGATGTTCGCCGCGCCGGTCGGCTCCATCGGCCGCCAGCTCCGCGAGGACCTGCTCCGCGACGCCCTCGACAAGGCCGCCGCCAACGGCAAGCTGGTCGCCGCCGCCCTGCCGCTCGCGGGCACCTGAGCCGCGCGCCCCCGCCCGCACCTCCCGGCCCGCATCCCTTGACGCGCGAGGTCGTTTGGACATACGTGCACGCATACGACGTTTCCCCCCGTCCTTCCCGTCCGTCGGCCGTCTCCGCGCGACCGTCGCATGACCCCCAGGGCGGCCCATCGGCCACGCCGATCTACGACGCGCTCTACGCCGAGTACGTCAAGACCTTCCGCGCGCTGCCGGGCGACCGCAGCGGCGAGGAGGAGCTGGGCTTCACGGCCTTCGGGCCGGTCCCGCACAGTACGGGCGGGTTCGCGATCCCGGCCCCCGCGTCGTACGGCGGTTCCTACGGCGCGTACAGCGCGGGCGCCGGGGCGGCCCGGCAGGGCGCGGGGCAGCAGTGGCACCGGGTCGGGCAGTTCGGCCGGACCGGGGAGCAGACCACCGCCATGCACCATGTCCCGGCGGCGCTCCCCCCAGCGCCCCGCAGAGGCCTCTGACGGCGCACGGCGCACGACTGAGGGGCGGCCCCGGACCACCGGGACCGCCCCTCATGTCATGTCCGACGTCACACGGCTACTTCTTCTTCCCGCGCTTCTCCCGCACCCGCACGGAGATGTGGATCGGCGTGCCCTCGAAGCCGAACTCCTCGCGCAGCCGGCGCTCGATGAAGCGGCGGTAGCCCGCCTCGATGAAGCCACTGGCGAACAGCACGAACCGCGGCGGCTTGGTGCCCGCCTGGGTACCGAACAGGATGCGCGGCTGCTTGCCGCCCCGGACCGGGTGCGGATGGGCGGAGACCAGTTCGCCGAGGAAGGCGTTGAGGCGGCCGGTCGGCACCCGGGTCTCCCAGCCGGCGAGGGCCGTCTCGATCGCCGGGACCAGCTTCTCCATGTGCCGCCCGGTGTGCGCGGAGACGTTCACCCGGGGCGCCCACGCCACCTGGCCCAGCTCGGTCTCGATCTCCCGCTCCAGGTAGTAGCGGCGCTCCTCGTCGAGGGTGTCCCACTTGTTGTACGCGAGGACGAGCGCGCGGCCCGCCTCCACGGCCATGGTGACGATGCGCTGGTCCTGCACGGAGATGGAGTCGGCGGCGTCGATCAGGACGACGGCGACCTCGGCCTTCTCCACGGCCGCGGCGGTGCGCAGCGAGGCGTAGTAGTCGGCGCCCTGCTGGAGGTGGACCCGCTTGCGGATACCGGCGGTGTCGACGAACTTCCAGGTCTTGCCGCCCAGTTCGATCAGCTCGTCGACCGGGTCGCGGGTGGTGCCCGCGAGTTCGTTGACGACGACGCGCTCCTCGCCCGCGACCTTGTTCAGCAGTGAGGACTTGCCGACGTTCGGGCGGCCGATCAGCGCGACCCGGCGCGGCCCGCCGAAGCCCGCCCCGCCGAACGTCTCGCGCGGCGCCTCCGGCAGCGCCTCCAGCACGGCGTCCAGCATGTCGCCGGTGCCGCGGCCGTGCAGGGCGGAGACGGGATGCGGTTCGCCGAGGCCGAGGGACCACAGATACGCCGCGTCGGCCTCCCCGCTCGGCCCGTCGACCTTGTTGGCGCACAGCACCACGGGCTTGCCGGCCTTGCGCAGCAGCCGTACGACCGCCTCGTCGGTGTCGGTGGCGCCCACCTTGGCGTCGACGACGAAGACCACGGCGTCGGCGGCGTCGATCGCGAACTCGGCCTGCGCGGCGACGGAGGCGTCGATGCCGAAGACGTCCTGCTCCCAGCCGCCGGTGTCGACGACCTTGAAGCGGCGGCCCGCCCACTCGGCCTCGTAGGTCACGCGGTCCCGGGTGACGCCCGGCTTGTCCTCCACGACCGCCTCCCGGCGGCCGATGACCCGGTTCACCAGGGTCGACTTGCCGACGTTCGGGCGGCCCACGACGGCGACGACGGGCAGCGGGCCGTGCCCGGCCGCCTCGATGGCGCCCTCGACCTCCTCCAGGTCGAAGCCCTCTTCCGCGGCGAGCTCCATGAACTCCGCGTACTCGGCGTCGCCGAGTGCCCCGTGCTCGTGCTCGAACCCGGCCGAGCCGTCGGGCTGGATGTGGTCGTTCATGAAGTCCGTACCTCGTCGTTCATCGTGGTGATCGGTGGAGTGCCCGTTCCGTCCGGACAGATCCACTACTCAGTGTCGCCTAGCGTCCGGTGAGACGCCTGGCGTTTTCCAGGTGCGCGGTGAGCTGCTTCTGGATGCGCTCGGTGGCCTCGTCGAGGGCCTTGCGGGTGCGGCGGCCGGTGCCGTCCCCCGCATCGAAGGGGTCCCCGAAGACCACGTCGATACGGCTGCGCAGCGCGGGCAGCCCCTTCACCAACCGTCCGGGCCGCCCGGAACTTCCCAGCACGGCCACCGGGACGACCGGCGCCCCGCTGCGGACGGCGAAGTAGGCGAGCCCGGCGCGCAGCGCGGCGAAGTCGCCCTCGCCCCGGGTGCCCTCGGGGAATATCCCGAGCACCCCGCCCGCCTCCAGCACGCCCAGCGCCCGGGTGATCGCCGTGCGGTCGGTGCCCTCGCGGTCCACCTTCAGCTGGCCGATACCGGTCAGGAAGGGGTCGAGCGGGCCGACGAACGCCTCCTTCTTGATCAGGAAGTGCGTCGGCCTGGGCGCCACGCCCATCACCATCGGGCCGTCGATGTTGTGGGAGTGGTTGACGGCGAGGATCGCCGGGCCGCTCGCGGGCATCCGCCAGGCGCCCAGGACCCGCGGCCGCCACAGCCCGTACATCAGGCCGACGCCGATGCGGCGGCCCACCTCCGCACCTCGTACCGACGGCACCTCGGTCACCTTCCGGCCCGCTTCTCCTCGACGAGGGTGACCACGCACTCGATGACCTGCGGCAGGGTCAGCTCGGTGGTGTCGACCTCGACGGCGTCGTCCGCCTTCGCCAGCGGCGAGGCCTTGCGGCTGGAGTCGGCCGCGTCCCGCTTCAGCAGGGCCTCCCGGGTGCTGTGCACGTCGGCGCCCTTCAGCTCACCGCTGCGGCGGGCGGCCCGGGCCTCCGGCGAGGCGGTCAGGAAGATCTTCAGATCGGCGTCGGGCAGCACGGTCGTACCGATGTCCCGCCCCTCGACGACGATGCCCCGCTCGGCCCTGGCGGCGATGGACCGCTGGAGCTCGGTGATCCGCGCCCGCACCTCGGGCACCGCGCTGACCGCGCTGACCTTGGAGGTGACCTCCTGGGTACGGATCGGCCCGGCGACATCCGTGCCGTCGACCGTGATCGTCGGGTGGGCCGGGTCGGTGCCGGAGACGATGTCCGGCTTGCCCGCGGCGGCGGCGATCGCGGCCGGGTCGTCGATGTCGATGCCGTTGGCCACCATCCACCAGGTGATCGCCCGGTACTGGGCGCCGGTGTCCAGGTAGCTCAGCCCGAGCTGCGCCGCCACGGCCTTCGACGTGCTCGACTTGCCCGTCCCGGAGGGGCCGTCGATGGCGACAATCACTGCGGCGCGTTCCACTGTGGAAACACCTTTCCTGGTCCTGGGCGTCGGGAAGGGCGGAGTACGCCCGGAACAAGGTTACTGG
Organism: Streptomyces sp. B93; assembly: GCF_018070565.1. Taxonomy (GTDB): domain Bacteria; phylum Actinomycetota; class Actinomycetes; order Streptomycetales; family Streptomycetaceae; genus Streptomyces. Next base: position 34,175 of record NZ_JAGPXL010000026.1, on the reverse strand, counting down.
GTGCGGCTCACCCATCCGGCCGACGGATGTCGGAGCCAGCCCGTCCGGCGATTGAGGACGAGGCCCGTTCAGGGCCGAAGCGGGGGTGTGGGGGCGGCGGCCCCCACGACGACGGCAGGACAACGCCGGGCGCCCTACTGCCGGACCGACCACCCTCGCTCCCGAAGCGCCGCGGCCAGCACCGGCGCCGCCTTCGGCTCGACCATGAGCTGCACCAGCCCCGCCTGCTGCCCCGTAGCGTGCTCGATGCGCACGTCCTCGATGTTGACCCCGGCCCGCCCCGCGTCGGCGAAGATGCGGGCCAGCTGCCCCGGCTGGTCGTCGATGAGTACCGCGACCACCTCGTAGACCCGCGGAGCGGACCCGTGCTTGCCGGGCACGCGGACCTGCCCGGCGTTCCCGCGCCGCAGGACGTCCTCGATCCCGGCGCTGCCCTCCAGCCGCTTGGCCTCGTCGGAGGACTGGAGGGAGCGCAGGGCGCGGACCGTCTCGTCGAGGTCGGCGGCGACGTCCGTGAGCAGGTCGGCGACCGGCCCGGGGTTGGCGGAGAGGATGTCGATCCACATCCGGGGGTCGGAGGCGGCGATCCGGGTCACATCGCGGATGCCCTGCCCGCACAGCCGTACGGCGGACTCCTCGGCGTTCTCCAGGCGGGCCGCGACCAGGCTGGACAGCAGGTGGGGCATGTGCGAGACGAGGGCCACGGCACGGTCGTGCGCGTCGGCGTCCATGACGACCGGCACGGCCCGGCAGTGCGAGACCAGTTCCAGGGCGAGGTTGAGCACCTCGGTGTCGGTGTCCCGGGTCGGGGTGAGCACCCAGGGCCGCCCCTCGAAGAGGTCGCCGGTCGCGGCCAGCGGCCCGGACCGCTCCCGCCCCGACATGGGGTGGGTGCCGATGTACGACGTCAGGTCGAGTCCCAGCGCCTGAAGCTCCCGGCGCGGCCCGCCCTTGACGCTGGCGACGTCGAGGTAGCCACGGGCCAGACCGCGCCGCATCGCGTCGGCGAGCACCGCGGCGACATGGGCGGGCGGCGCGGCGACGATCGCGAGGTCGACGGGCCCCTCGGGCGCCTCGTCCGTCCCGGCGCCCAGCGCGGCGGCGGTACGCGCCTGCTCGGGGTCGTGGTCGGTGAGGTGCACGACCACACCGCGCTGGACGAGGGCGAGCGCGGCGGACGTACCGATGAGACCGGTGCCGATGACGAGTGCGGTCCTCACTGGGCGATGTCCTTGCGCAGAGCGGCGGCGGCGCCGAGGTAGACGTGGTTGATGTCGGAGCGGGCCCGGTCGGACTCGATGTGCGCGAGGATCCGCACCACGCGCGGCATGGCACCGGCCACGTCCAGCTCCTGGGCGCAGATCAGCGGTACGTCGACGATGCCGAGCTTGCGGGCCGCGGCGGCCGGGAAGTCGCTGTGCAGGTCGGGTGTGGCGGTGAACCAGATGCTGATGAGGTCGTCGGTGGTGAGCCCGTTCCGTTCCAGCACGGCGGTGAGCAGGGCCCCGACCTGCTGGTCCATGTGTCCGGCCTCGTCCCGCTCCAGCTGGACGGCCCCCCGGACCGCTCGTACCGCCACAACCCGCTCCTTAGCTCGGCTCTCCGTCCGTCCAGCGTAGTCAGCCCGCCGGGACCGGGCGCGCGGCGCCCGCCCGCTGAGACGCCGACAGCGGCGCGGGTTCCTTCGTCCCCGGCGCCTTCGGTGCGAGGATGCTGCTGCCTGTCCCGGACGCACACCGACGGAGTGACGATCATGACCCACGGCCCCAACCGGCGTACGGTCCTCCTCGCGACCGGCGCGGCAGCGCTCGCCGCGGGCTGCGGCGGCGACGGCGGAGACAGCGGGGACTCACCCTCCGGCACCGACGCCTCCCCCGGCCGGGAGCTGGCGAGGACGTCGGACGTCCCGGTCGGCGGCGGCACCGTCTTCAAGGACGCGAAGGTGGTGGTGACCCAGCCGGAGGAGGGTGAGTTCAAGGCCTTCTCCAGCATCTGCACCCACCAGCGGTGCCCGGTGGCCGACGTCTCGGACGGCACCATCAACTGCACCTGCCACGGCAGCAGGTTCAGCATCACGGACGGCTCCGTGGCCCATCCGCCCGCGACCAGGCCGCTGCCCGAGAAGGAGATCACCGTGGAGGGAAATTCGATCCTCCTGGCGTGATCCACGCCGTACGCTCCGGGCCATGCGCCCCGCAACCCCGATGACCCTGGTACGCGACCACACCGTCTACGCCTGTGTCATGGGCTCACGCGCCTTCGGCCTGGCGACGGAGGGCAGCGACACCGACCGCCGTGGCGTGTTCGTCGCCCCCACCCCGCTGTTCTGGCGCTTCGAGAAGCCGCCGACCCATGTGGACGGCCCGGCCGAGGAGCAGTTCAGCTGGGAGCTGGAACGCTTCTGCGAGCTGGCGCTGCGCGCCAACCCGAACATCCTGGAGTGCCTGCACTCCCCGCTCGTGGAGCACGCCGACGCGACGGGCCGTGAACTGCTGGAGCTGCGCGGCGCGTTCCTCTCCCGTCACGCGCACCTGTCGTTCACCCGGTACGCCCAGGGCCAGCGGGGGAAACTGGAGGCCGACGTCCGCACGCACGGCGCGCCCCGCTGGAAGCACGCCATGCATCTGCTGCGGCTGCTGCTGAGCGTCCGCGACCTGCTGCGCACCGGACAGCTCACCGTCGACGTCGGCGACCAGGGCGAGCCGCTGCTCGCCGTGAAGCGCGGCGAGGTCTCCTGGGGGGGAGGTCGAGGCCTGGATGACCCGTCTGGAGGCGGAGGCCGAGGCGGCTCTGCACCGCTCACCGCTCCCGCCCGAACCGGACCGCCGCCGCGTGGAGGACTTCCTGGTCCGGGTCCGCCGCGCCTCGGCGCGGTGACGTCAAGGGCCTCAGGAATCCCACAGCGCCCCCAGCGTCACCAGTTCCCCCCGGTACTCGACGCGGTCCGCCCACTCGCTCGGCCAGGCGTCCGCGCCGAGGTACGCCCCCGCGAAGGCGCCGGTCAGACAGGCTATGGAGTCGGAGTCGCCGGAGGTGCAGGCGGCCCGGCGCAGCGCGGTCAGCGGCTCGTCGACGAAGAGCAGGAAGCACAGCAGCCCGGTCGCCAGCGCCTCCTCGGCGATCCAGCCCTCGCCGGTGGCCAGACAGGGGTCGGTCTCCGGTGAGACCGTGCGCACGGCCCGCTGGAGCCGTTCCAGGACGGCCAGGCACTCGTCCCAGCCGCGCGCGATGAAGTGCTCGGCGCTGGGGTCCTGTGCCCGCCGCCACAGGTCACCGAGCCAGCGCTCGTGGTAGCGGGAGCGGTTCTCGTAGGCGTACGACCGCAAGCGCCCGACGAGCCCGGTCGGCTCGGCCCCCCGCGCGAGCAGCCGTACGGCGTGCGCGGTGAGGTCGGAGGCGGCGAGCGCCGTCGGGTGCCCGTGCGTGAGCGCGGCCTGGAGCTGGGCGGCGCCCGCGCGCTGCTCGTCGCTGAGCCCGGGGACCAGGCCGACCGGGGCGACGCGCATGTTGGCGCCGCAGCCCTTGGAGTGGATCCGGCTGGCGTCCTGCCAGGGCCGTTCCGGGTCCGCCAGCAGCTCGCAGGCCCTGATGCAGGTGGTGCCGGGGGCGCGGTTGTTCTCCGGTGAGCGGTTCCAGGCGACGTACTCCCGGCGCACCGCCCCGGCCATCGCCTCCGGCCCGAGCACCCCCCGGTCCATCGCCGTCCGCAGCCCCCGCCCCAGCGCCAGCGTCATCTGGGTGTCGTCGGTGACGGTCGCGGGCGTCGGCAGCCGCATTTCCCGCCAGGGGCCGCACTGGGCGAGGATCGACGGCACGTCGTTGAACTCGGTCGGGAAGCCGAGCGCGTCGCCGAGGGCGAGACCGGTGAGGGCCCCGGTGGCGGCGCGCTTGGTGACGGTCGTGGCGGTCATGCGGGACGTCCTTCCCGGGTCGGGCGGAGGAGGGGCGGGTGCAGGGCGGCGGCGGGACCGGCGCGGTACAGCGCCGCCGGTTTCCCCCGACCCCCGGTCAGCCGGGCCCCACCGGGCACCGGCTCGACGAAGCCCGGCGTGGCGAGCACCTTGCGGCGGAAGTTGGGCCGGTCCAGCGCGGTGCCCCACACGCTCTCGTAGACCTGTTGCAGCTCGCCGAGGGTGAACTCGGGCGGGCAGAACGCGGTGGCGAGGCAGCTGTACTCCAGCTTGGCGCCGACGCGTTCGCGGGCGTCGGCGAGGATCCGGTCGTGGTCGAAGGCGAGCGGCCCGACGGCGTCGAAGGCCACCCAGCGCGCCTGGGCCGCGTCGCTGCCGCCGTGCGCCTCCGGGGCGTCGGGCAGCAGGGCGGTGAAGGCGACGGAGACGACCCGCATCCGGGGGTCGCGCTCGGGTTCGCTGTACGTCCGCAGCTGTTCCAGGTGGAGCCCGGAGACGTCGTACAGCCCGGTCTCCTCGGCGAGTTCGCGCCGGGCGGCCGTCTCCGCGGACTCGTCGGGCTGGACGAAGCCGCCGGGCAGCGCCCAGTGCCCGGCGTAGGGCTCCTGTCCGTGCTCGACGAGCAGGACGTGCAGCGCGCCCGCGCGGAGCGTGAGGACCGCGAGGTCGACGGTGACGGCGAAGGGCTCGTAGGCGTGTTTGTCGTAGCCGTGCATGACGACGGCCACCCCCTTTAATAGTCACTGCGACTATAAAAGGGGGTGGCCGGGGGAGGCAACCCTCAGGCGACCGCCTACAGGTCGACCTCCTTCATCAGCATCCCGACCTCGGTGTTGGAGAGCCTGCGCAGCCAGCCGCTCTTCTGGTCGCCCAGGGTGATCGGCCCGAAGGCGGTGCGCACCAGCTTGTCGACGGGGAAGCCCGCCTCCGCCAGCATCCGGCGCACGATGTGCTTGCGGCCCTCGTGCAGGGTGACCTCGACGAGGTAGTTCTTGCCGGTCTGCTCGACGACCCGGAAGTGGTCCGCGCGCGCGTACCCGTCCTCCAGCTGGATGCCGTCCTTCAGGCGCTTGCCCAGGTCGCGCGGGATCGGGCCGACGATGTGCGCGAGGTAGGTCTTCTTCACTCCGTACCGGGGGTGGGTCAGGCGGTGGGCCAGCTCACCGTGGTTGGTGAGCAGGATGACGCCCTCGGTCTCGGTGTCGAGGCGGCCGACGTGGAACAGCCGGGTCTCCCGGTTGGTGACGTAGTCGCCCAGGCACTGGCGGCCCTCCGGGTCCTCCATGGTGGAGACGACCCCGGCGGGCTTGTTCAACGAGAAGAACTGGTACGACTGCGTGGCGACGGTCAGCCCGTCGACCTTGATCTCGTCGTGCTCCGGATCGACCCGCTTGCCCTGCTCCAGGACGATCTCGCCGTTGACCTCGACCCTGGCCTGCTCGATCAGCTCCTCGCAGGCGCGCCGGGAGCCGTAGCCCGCGCGTGCGAGCACCTTCTGGAGGCGCTCGCCCTCCTGCTCGGCGCCGGGGAAGGTCTTGGGCGGCTTGACGTCCTTCCTGCCCGCGTACCGCTCCCGGTTGCGCTCCTCGACCCGGGCGTCGTACTCCCGGGAGCGCGCGGGCGCCGTACGCCCGCGCCCGCCGCCGCCCTGCTTGGGGCCGCCCTTGGCGGCACCGCGCGCGGACGCGCCGCGCCCCGCCTTGGGGCCGTCCTTGGTGGCGCCGGGGCCCACGTCGTAGCGGCGCTCCTCGGGGCGGGGCTTGCGGGGGCGACCCTGCCCCTGCTTCTGGTCCCTGTCGTTACCGGCACCGCGGTGGTTACCGCGCCCGCCGCTCTTGCCGCTGCCGCTGCTTCGCATCAAAAGTCCGTCGTCTTGTCGTCTGCGTCCTCGGAATCCGGAGCGTCCGGATCGAACGACGGAACGCCTTCCTGCGTCTCGGCCTCGATCGCCTCCGCCTCCGGGAGGAAGGGCGCGAGTTCCGGAAGCTCGTCCAGGCCGCGCAGGCCCATCCGCTCCAGGAAGTAGTTCGTCGTCCTGTACAGGATCGCACCTGTTTCGGGTTCCGCGCCCGCCTCCTCGATCAGCCCCCTCTGCAGGAGGGTGCGCATCACGCCGTCGCAGTTCACCCCGCGCACCGCGGAGACCCTGCTCCGGCTGACGGGCTGGCGGTAGGCGACCACCGCGAGGGTCTCCAGCGCGGCCTGGGTGAGCCGCGCCACCTGGCCGTCCAGGACGAAGCCCTCGACGGCCGCCGCGTACTCGGGCCGGGTGTAGAAGCGCCAGCCGCCCGCGATCAGCCGCAGCTCGAAGCCGCGGCCCTGGACGGTGTACTCGTCGGCCAGCTCGCGCAGCGCGTCCGCGATCCGCCGCCGGGGCCGCTGGAGGATCTTCGCGAGGTGCTCCTCGGTCGCGGGCTCGTCCACGACCATGAGGACGGCCTCCAGCGCGGGCTTGAGTTCGAGATCGGCGACGGACGGCACGCCGGTGGTTGCCTCGCTCACGTCTTCTTCCCCTCCTCCGGCACCTCGGGCGGCCGGTCGAACTCGTCGGTCACCACCGGGGCGGCCTCCCCGTCCCCACCGGTCCAGCGCACCAGCAGCTCCCCCAGGGCGGTCTCCTGGTCCAGCGCCACGGCCTTCTCCCGGTACAGCTCCAGCAGCGCCAGGAACCGGGCTACGACGGTCAGGACGTCGTCGGTGTCCTCGACGAGCGCGCCGAAGCTGGCCTCGCCCAGCTCCCGCAGCCGCGCGACCACGATCCCGGCCTGCTCCTGCACGCTGACCAGCGGCGCGTGGATGTGCTCGACGTACACCTGCGGCTTGGGCCTGGGCTGCATCGCCTTGACGGCCAGTTTGGCGAACCCCTCCGGCCCGATCTTGATGACGACGTCCGGCAGCAGCTCGGCGTGGTGCGGTTCGAGTCCGACGGTACGGGGGTAGCGGCGGGCCTCGGCCTCCAGCCTGCCGCTGAAGATGTCGGCGATCTGCTTGTACGCCCGGTACTGGAGCAGCCGCGCGAACAGCAGGTCCCGCGCCTCCAGCAGCGCCAGGTCGGCCTCGTCCTCCACCTCGGCGGCGGGCAGCAGCCGGGCCGCCTTGAGGTCGAGCAGGGTCGCGGCGACGACCAGGAACTCGGTCGTCTCGTCCAGGTCCCAGTCCGGCCCCAGCGCCCTGATGTACGCCATGAACTCGTCGGTCACCTTCGACAGCGCGACCTCGGTGACGTCCAGCTTGTGCTTGGAGATCAGCTGGAGCAGCAGATCGAAGGGCCCCTCGAAGTTCGCCAGCCGCACCCGGAAGACACCGTCGTCGGCCTCTTCACCAGCGGCCGGGGTCTCAGGGCCCACCGGAGTCTCCGGAGCCACCGGACCCTCCGGCTCCACGACCTCGGCGACGGCCTCCGGCTCTGGCTCAACCGCCCCGGGGCCCCGCCCCAACGCACGCCGCCGCCCGGCACGGCCGGAAGCGGGGACAGAGGCACCAGGGGAGGTCATAACCCCCGCAGGCTACCCCTACCGTCCCCGCAGTCGCCGTACGAGGATGCTGGCGTCCCCCCGGGTCTCCAGATCGGCGAGGACGACCGCGACGGCCTCCCGGACGATCCGGCCGCGGTCCACGGCCAGCCCGTGCTCGCCGCGGAGGACCAGGCGCGCGTGCTCCAGGTCCATCAGCTCCTCGGCGGAGACGTACACGGTGATCTTCTCGTCGTGGCGCTCACGCCCGCTGGGACGGCGTGCGGAGGCCCGGCCACGCTTGCGCGGCTGGGCCGCCGCGGCGCCAGAACCTTCCTGCGCCGCCTGCCGCCGCGCGGAGCGCTCCGCGGACCGGCTGCGGGTCTCACCGCCGCCCTCCGCGGCCTCGGCGTCGGCCGCGACGTGCTCCGCCCCGTCGCCGTCACCGCCCTGCGCGGGCACGGACTGGGGCGCGTCCTCGGCGGCGGCCGTCTGGTCGCTCTCCCCGGCTGGCGCGGGCACCCGGGCCTCGCCGTTGGCCTGTCGTCTCGGGGTGGACGCCTGGAGCGCCATGCCCCCTGTCGTACGGAAGAGTTCGTCGGCCCCCGGCAGACTCACTCGGCGTGACACCGGGCGAGCACCTCCCTGGCGAGCTGGCGGTAGGCGGCGGCACCGACGGAGTTGGAGGCGTAGGTGGTGATCGGCTCACCGGCGACCGTGGTCTCCGGGAAGCGGACCGTGCGCCCGATGACCGTGTGGTAGACGTGGTCGTCGAAGGCCTCGACGACCCGCGCGAGCACCTCGCGGCTGTGCACGGTCCGGGAGTCGTACATCGTGGCCAGGATCCCGTCCAGCTCCAGCTCGGGGTTGAGCCGCTCCTGGACCTTCTCGATGGTCTCGGTCAGCAGCGCCACACCGCGCAGCGCGAAGAACTCGCACTCCAGCGGCACGATCACCTTGTGCGCGGCCGTCAGGGCGTTGACCGTGAGCAGGCCGAGCGAGGGCTGACAGTCGATCACGATGTAGTCGTAGTCGGGCAGCAGCGGCTTCAGGGCGCGCTGGAGCGACGACTCGCGGGCGACCTCGGAGACGAGCTGCACCTCGGCGGCGGACAGGTCGATGTTGCTGGGCAGCAGGTCCATGTTGGGGACAGCTGTCTTCAGCAGCACCTCGTCGGCCGACAGGCCCCGCTCCATGAGCAGGTTGTAGACGGTGAGGTCCAGCTCCATGGGGTTGACGCCGAGACCCACCGACAGCGCGCCCTGCGGGTCGAAGTCGACGAGCAGCACCCGGCGTCCGTACTCCGCGAGCGCGGCGCCCAGGTTGATGGTGGACGTGGTCTTGCCGACGCCACCCTTCTGGTTGCACATCGCGATGATGGTCGCGGGTCCGTGGTCGGTCAGCGGGCCCGGGATCGGGAAGTACGGCAGCGGGCGACCGGTCGGGCCGATGCGCTCACGGCGCTGCCGGGCCGCGTCGGGCGCGAGCGTGGCCGCGTACTCCGGATCGGGCTCGTACTCGGCGTCGGGGTCGTAGAAGTGCCCGTCGGGCAGTTCGTCGTAGTCGGCGAAGTGGTTGTGGGGCGCGCCACTTCCGTCGCCGGCCATGGCGTTCACGTGATGGCCATCCATGCTCTGGTGTGCTGGGCGAGTCACTCCCGCGGTCAGGGGACTCTGGTGGGCTGCGAAGGTGCGCACCGCGACGGAGCCGACAGCCTCGAACCCCGCGGAGCCCTGGCTCCGCGCCGCCATTCCTGGATGACCACCCCCGGGAGAAAATGTCGACTCATTCACAAGTCGTCTTACCTCCTTGGTGACCAGGAAACTTCTAGACAGGTCAGCGTGGCACCATGCCGACGGTTGGCGACTCTATGGCGTGTCGGGCGTCCGCAGCAACACAATCCGCCGGACCCGGCCGGATGTGTCGGTGATGAAACATCCCTCTGTCAAGGGCGTACGGCCGTCGCACGGCAGGTTTCACCGGTGTGCGAATCGGTTCAAGGGTTACGTTCGAGGCTAGTTGACCGAGCGACGCAAAGTGACCATACACACACTCGGCCGGACCTTGTCGGGCAAGGTCCGGCCGGGTTGACGAGGTTGACGTGCGGCTGACGTCCCGTGTTGACGTATCGCCTTTACGAAAAGGTGACTTAACCGCACGTCACCGCGGGCGGTCTCAGCCGAGCAGCGTGTCCAGTTCCACGTGCTCCAGGCCGTGCGCCTCGGCGACCTCCTTGTAAACGACCTTGCCGTCATGGGTGTTGAGACCCTTGGCCAGCGCGGGGTCACGGCGCAGTGCCTCGGCCCAGCCGTTGTTCGCCAGCGAGACGATGTACGGCAGCGTGGCGTTGGTGAGGGCGTTGGTGGAGGTGTTGGGCACCGCGCCGGGCATGTTGGCGACGCAGTAGAAGACCGAACCGTGCACCGGGAAGGTCGGCTCGGCGTGCGTGGTGGGGCGGGAGTCCTCGAAGCAGCCGCCCTGGTCGATCGCGATGTCGACAAGGACACTTCCCGGCTTCATCCGGGACACCAGCTCGTTGGTGACCAGCTTCGGCGCCTTCGCGCCCGGGATCAGCACCGCGCCGATGACGAGGTCGGCCTCCAGGACGGCCTTCTCCAGCTCGAAGGAGTTGGACATGATCGCCTTGACCTTGGTGCCGAAGATCCGGTCGGCCTCGCGCAGCTTGTTGATGTCGCGGTCGAGCAGGGTCACGTCGAAGCCCATGCCGACGGCGATCTGGGTGGCGTTCCAGCCGGACACACCGCCGCCGATGACGACGGCCTTGGCCGGGGTGACACCGGGGACGCCGCCGGGCAGCACACCGCGTCCGCCGGCCGCGCGCATCAGGTGGTAGGCGCCGACCTGTGGGGCGAGGCGTCCCGCGACCTCGGACATCGGGGCGAGCAGCGGGAGCGCCCGGCTGGGCAGCTCGACCGTCTCGTAGGCGATGGCGGTGGTGCCGGACTCGATGAGGGCGTCCGTGCACTCCTTGGAGGCGGCCAGGTGCAGGTAGGTGAAGAGCGTCTGGTCCTTGCGGAGGCGGTGGTACTCCTCGGCGATCGGCTCCTTGACCTTCAGCAGCAGGTCGGCGGTGGCCCACACCTCGTCGGCGGTGGCGAGGATCTCGGCACCGGCGGCGACGTACTCGGCGTCCGTGATCGAGGAGCCGACGCCCGCGCCGCGCTCGATGACGACCTGGTGGCCGTTGCGCACCAGCTCGTGCACACCGGCGGGGGTGATGGCCACCCGGAACTCGTTGTTCTTGACCTCGCGGGGGATGCCGACCTTCACGTCGATCACGGTCCTTGGCTCAGAGGGTGTATTGCGCGACATACCCGGATGTTCAGGGCACACCGGGAGACACCGCAGGAGAACGTGCGGCAGAGCCAGTTTAATGAAGGCGTTCCCGCTGTCTAGCCTTTCATTGCATCAATCTTCAGCGGGTGTACTGCGGATTTCGCAGGCGTTAGCGGCGTGTTCCATGGCTGGATCAGCGGCGTCGCCGTCCGCGGGCTCCACCGCGGCCTCCACCGCGGCTTCCTTCCCGGCCTCCTTCCCGGCCTCCTGGGGCGCCTCGGCCGGAACCTCGTCCTCCTCCCGAAGCTCCTCTCCCAGCATCCGCTCCGCCGCGCTGCGGTGCAGCCCGGCCGCCGTCGGGTCGCCGAGGTGGTCCAGGGTGTCGGCGATCCGCAGGTGCAGCGCGGCCTGGAGCCGTACGTCGTCGGCGCGGCGGGCCCACCCGACGGCCTCCTGGCAGGTGTGCAGCGACTCCTCGGGCCGCCCCGCGTACTCCTGCACCCGCGCCAGCTCGCTCAGCGCCCGCGCGTGCCCGGCCACGTCCTCCAGCCTGCGCAGGAACGCCGCGGCGGCCCGCCAGTTGCGCTGCGCCTCGCCGTAGCGGCCCGCGTAGGTGTGGGCGGACGCGATACGGCCGTACAGCCGGGCGGCGTCGGCGCGCTCGTCGCGGGCGAGACGCTCGGCCAGGGCACGGCCGAACCAGTCGGTGGCCCGGTCGTAGTCCCCCAGCTCCAGATGGGCACCGCCTACGGATTCCATCGCGCGGCCGGTCGCGTACGGGTCGTGCGCCTGCCGTCCGGCGTCCAGCGCGGCCCGGTAGCGGACCAGCGCCTCGCCGGTCCGGCCGGTCCGGGCGTCCAGGTCACCGAGGTTCAGCAGGGCCGCCGCCCGCTCCCGGGGCAGGCTCCGGCGCTCGGCCACGTCGAGGACGAGCCCGTGGATGCCGTACAGGTCGGGTGCCGCGGCCTCGGTGCCGAAGTGCGCGACCATCGCCCGCACCAGCTGCGACAGCAGCCGCCTGGCCAGCGTGTCGAGGTCCCCGTCGGCGACCGCGAGCCGGGCCGAGGCGAGCAGGGCGGGCCGCCGGATGCGCAGCCACTCGGCGGCCGCCCGGGGGCTGGGGAACCGCAGGGAGCGCGGCATGCCGAGCAGCTTCTCGCGGGCCTGCGGGCTGTCGGTCTCGGTGATGGCCCGGCAGGACTGGAGCAGCCGTACCGTGCGCTCCAGCATCCGGGCGCGGGCCAGGGTCAGCTCGGCCGGGCGGTCCTGGGTCTCGGTCAGCGCCCGCAGCAGGGGGTGCAGACAGCCCGGCACCTCGTACTGCGGCAGCGGCGACGGAACGGCCCGCAGCAGGCCGAGGGCGACGAAGTCGTCCAGGGTGGTGCGGGCGCCGCCGACCGAGCACCCGGCGAGCGCGGAGGCGGTGTGCGGGTCGACGTGTCCGGCGGGGGCGAGGGCGAGCAGCCGCAGGATCCGGGCGGCGGCGCTCGGCAGGGAGGCGTGCACGAGCCGGAAGACCCGCGGCAGCGGGGCCGTGTCGTCGCCCTCGGCGTGCAGCTGCTTGGCGAGGTCGGCGACGGCCGCCTGGGGACGGGCGGCCAGCCAGCCCCCGGCCAGCGTCAGCGCCGCGGGCTGGGCCTGGCACGCTTCCACCAGGCCCTCGGCGGCGCGCGGGTCGACGGTGATGCGGACCGAGCCGGTGTGCCGGGACAGGAGTTCCACGGCGGACTTGGTGTCGAGACCGCCCAGGGTGCACGGGCGGACGTCCGAGATGCCGGTGAGGGGGCCCTGGGCGACGACGACGGCCAGGCAGTCGGGGGTGTCCGGCAGCAGGTCGTCGACCTGTTCGGCGGTGACCGCGTCGTCCAGCACCAGGATCGCCCGGCGGTCGGCCAGGGCTTCGCGCAGGGCGGCGGTGAGGTCGTCGGCGGCGGCTCCGGCCGGGGTGGGCAGGTCCAGGGCGGTCAGCAGCTCACGGGCGCTGGTCTCGGTCGGTACGGGGGTGCCGTCGGCCTCGCTGAGCCGGGCGCGCAGCACCCCGTCCGGGTAGCGCGGGGCGACCTGCCGTACCAGCTCGCCGGCCAGCGCCGTACGGCCGGAGCCGGGGCGGCCCGCGATGAGCAGCACGCGCGCGCGGGGCGGCTTCTTCCCGGCGAGGGTGTCCAGGCCCGCGCGCTCGATGTCGGCGCACAGCTCCTTCAACTCCCGTGTGCGGCCCAGGAACCGGCCCCGGGCCGACGCGGATTCCGCCAGCTCGACGCCGCCTGTGTCCACCGCCTGATCCGTCACGGGCCACGCTCCCGTTCCACCGCACGCGCAAAGCCCGCCGGGACTCCGGTTCGGGCGTTTCCAGAGCCTAGTTCAGGCTTCGCGGCGATCCGGGGAGAGCGGGGCGGGGACGTCCCCCGATCGGATCAGGCGATCGTCACACCGGCCGCGCCGGGCCCGGTCAGGCCTCGAAGGGCCGCGCGGGCCACGGCGCCAGAGCCGGGCGCAGCGCGTCGAGTCCGTCGCCCGCGCGCGCGGCCACCAGGGACAGCACGCCGACCACGATGCAGTTGTTGTGCAGCTCCCCGGCGAGCACCCCCCGCACCAGCTCGTCGACGGGCACCCGCGCCAGCTCCAGGTCCAGCTCCTCGTGCTCGGCGGTGAACCGCTCGCCCTCGGCGTCGGACAGACCACGGGCGAGGAAGATCCGTACGGCCTCGTCGCAGCCGCCCGGGGTGGTGTAGACGTCGGTCAGCACCCGCCAGTCCTCGGCCTTGACGTGCGCCTCCTCGTACAGCTCGCGCTGCGCGGCGTGCAGCGGGTTCTCGCCGGGGACGTCGAGCAGCCCGGCCGGGATCTCCCACAGCTTCTGGCGCACGGGGTGCCGGTACTGCCGCAGCACCAGCACCCGGTCGGCGTCGTCGAGGGCGAGGACGGCGACGGAGCCGGGGTGCACCTGGTAGTCGCGGCGCACCACACTGCCGTCCGGCATGACCACCTCGTCCGTGCGGACGGAGGTCTTGTTGCCCACGAAGGGGGTCTCCGTCGCCCGGATCTCCCACTCCTCGGGGGTGTCCTTGATCGTCATGCCCTGTCCTTCCCCACACGTACGAAAGAAACCGGGGCGCGCCCCACCGCCTGCGAAATCGCCTGCGGATTGAGTGCGCGCGCCCCGGCCACCGTACAACTGTCGTGTTACTTCGAGGTCTTCCGCTCGACCGCGGCCTTCACGAGCCCCGCGAACAACGGGTGCGGGCGCGTCGGGCGCGAACGCAGCTCGGGGTGGGCCTGCGTGGCGACCAGGTAGGGGTGGACGTCGCGCGGGTACTCCACGTACTCGACCAGCTTGCCGTCCGGGGAGGTGCCCGAGAACTGGATACCGGCCTTCTTCTCCAGCTCCGCCCGGTAGGCGTTGTTCACCTCGTAGCGGTGCCGGTGCCGCTCCTCGACGTACTCCTTGCCGTCGTACACCTCGCGGACGATGGAGCCCTCGGCCAGCTTCGCCGGGTACATGCCCAGCCGCATGGTGCCGCCCATGTCGCCCTCACCGGCGACGATGTCCAGCTGCTCGGCCATGGTGGAGATGACCGGGTGGGAGGTGGCCGGGTCGAACTCGGTGGAGTTGGCGTCGGCGATCCCGGCCAGGTTGCGGGCGGCCTCGATCACGATGCACTGGAGGCCCAGGCAGAGCCCCAGCAGCGGGACGCGGTGCTCACGTGCGTACTGGATGGCGCCGACCTTGCCGGAGACACCGCGGTCGCCGAAGCCGCCGGGGATGCAGATCGCGTCCACGTCGGCGAGCTGCGCCTCGGCACCGGCGGGGGTGCGGCAGTCGTCGGAGGTGACCCACTTGATCTTCACCCGGGTCTTGTTGGCGAAGCCGCCCGCGCGCAGCGCCTCGGTCACCGACAGATAGGCGTCGGGCAGGTCGATGTACTTGCCGACCAGCGCCATGGTGATCTCGTGCGCCGGGTTGTGCACTCGGTCGAGCAGGTCGTCCCAGGTCGTCCAGTCCACGTCGCGGAACGGCAGGTCCAGCTTGCGGACCGCGTAGGCGTCCAGGCCCTCGGAGTGGACGGTCTTGGGGATGTCGTAGATGGAGGGGGCGTCGGGGCAGGCCACCACGGCCGCCTCGTCGACGTCGCACATCAGCGAGATCTTGCGCTTGATCGCGGTCGGCACCTCACGGTCGCAGCGCAGCACGATCGCGTCCGGCTGGATGCCGATGTTGCGCAGCGCGGCCACCGAGTGCTGGGTCGGCTTGGTCTTCAGCTCGCCCGACGGGCCGATGTACGGCAGCAGCGAGATGTGCACCACGAAGACGTTGTCCCGGCCGACCTCGTGCCGCACCTGGCGGACCGTCTCCAGGAACGGCAGCGACTCGATGTCGCCGACCGTGCCGCCCACCTCGGTGATCACGACGTCCACCTCGTCCGTCGCCATGCGGCGGATGCGGTGCTTGATCTCGTTGGTGATGTGCGGGATGACCTGCACGGTGTCGCCGAGGTACTCGCCGCGCCGCTCCTTGGCGATCACCGTGGAGTACACCTGGCCGGTGGTGACGTTGGCGGAGCCGTCCAGATCGCGGTCGAGGAAACGCTCGTAGTGGCCGATGTCGAGATCGGTCTCACAACCGTCGTTGGTGACGAACACCTCACCGTGCTGGAAGGGGTTCATCGTGCCCGGGTCGACGTTGATGTACGGGTCGAGCTTCTGCATGACCACGCGCAGTCCCCGCGCCTTGAGCAGCATGCCGAGGCTGGAGGCGGTCAGACCCTTGCCGAGCGAGGAGGCGACACCCCCGGTGACGAAGATGTGCTTGGTCGTCGTGGTGCTGTTTCGAAAAGCAGCGGGCGGCATGGCCAAGAGGGGGCTCCCGTGGTCGCGATCTGGAGGTGCGGCGTCGGGGGACCCCTGCTGTCGCGTCTGTCGCGTCGCTGTCGGGGGTGTCCACCGGTCCACGGGCTACCAGCGTATCAGCGCCCGGAGGGGATGGCGTCCGGCCACGCTGCGCGCACGCTCGGGCACGGACACGTACCGCTCAACCGGTTCTCACCCGTTCCTCACCCGGTGCTCACTCGTTCGGCGCAGCCGCGTTGTCCGGAGCGGCACGCGGATCATCTACGTGCGTCGTATCCTGCTCGGACACTCGCTGCCGAGCCGGCCGGTCGAAACGGCACACCCCCGCCCGTAACCACCGGAACAACGAGAGCTCGTCAGTTCGTTGAGAAATAATTGTCTTTTCGCTGTACAGCGACTCGACTGCATTGCTGTACATCTCAGCGACGCAATACAACGACCCCTTGACCGCACTAGCGACAGCCCCCGTGTGGGGTGACGTGGCCGTTCGACTGGAGTTGCACGTGGCCGGGCGTATCGAAGACTACGCACTCATCGGAGACATGCAGACCGCCGCACTGGTCTGCCGGGACGGCACAGTGGACTGGCTGTGCCTGCCCCGCTTCGACTCGCATGCCATCTTCGCCGGCTTGCTGGGCACCGAGGAGCACGGCTTCTGGCGCATCGGCCCCGCGCACGCCTCCGACGCACCGCCGCCCACGGCGGCCCGGCGCGGCTACCGCGGCGACTCGCTGATCCTGGAATCCGAGTGGGACACCCCCCGCGGCACGGTCCGTGTGACCGACTTCATGCCCCCGCGTGACGGCGCCCCGCAGCTGATCAGGATCGTGGAGGGCGTCTCCGGCCGGGTGCCGATGCGCTCGGCGCTGCGCATGCGGTTCTCCTACGGCCGGGTCGTGCCCTGGGTGCACAAGCACGAGGGCCGTACCGTCGCCGTCGCGGGCCCGGACTCGGTGTGGTTCGACACCGAGTGCGAGACCTACGGCAAGTCGCTGACGACGTACGCGGACTTCACCGTCGCCCCGGGCGACCGGATCGCGTTCACGATCTCCTGGCAGGCCTCGCACCGTGAGCCGCCACCGCTGCCGGAGCCGGAGCAGTCGCTGGAGGCGACCGAGGAGTTCTGGCGGGAGTGGGTGGAGCACTGCACCTACCACGGCCCGTACCGCGAGGCGGTGATCCGCTCTCTGATCACCCTGAAGGCACTGACGTACGCCCCCACCGGCGGCATCGTGGCGGCCCCCACCACCTCCCTGCCCGAGGAGATCGGCGGCGTCCGCAACTGGGACTACCGCTACACCTGGCTGCGCGACGCCGCGATCACCCTGTCGTCGCTGCTGCGCACCGGCTACCGCGAGGAGGCCCGCGCCTGGCGCGAGTGGCTGCTGCGGGCGGTCGCGGGCGACCCCGAGAACCTCCAGATCATGTACGGCATCGCGGGCGAGCGCGAGCTGGGCGAGGCCGAGCTGGACTGGCTGCCCGGCTACGAGAACTCCGCCCCGGTCCGGGTCGGCAACGGCGCCGCGCACCAGCTCCAGCTCGACGTCTACGGCGAGGTCACCGAGGCCCTGCACCTGGCCCACATGACCGGCCTCGCCCGCAACGACTACGCCTCCCTGCTCCAGCTGAAGCTGATCCGCTACCTGGAGGACCACTGGCAGGAGCCGGACGAGGGCATCTGGGAGGTGCGCGGCCCGCGCCGCCACTTCGTGCACTCCAAGGTGATGGCCTGGGTCGCCGTCGACCGCACCATCAAGCTGATCGAGTCCGGCGACGCGGACGGCCCGCTGGAGCGCTGGCGCGAGCTGCGCGACGACATCCACCGGGACGTCTGCGAGAAGGGCTACGACAAGGAGCGCAACACCTTCACCCAGTCCTACGGCTCCCGGGAACTGGACGCCTCGCTGCTGCTGATCCCGCAGATGGGCTTCCTGCCGCCGGACGACAAGCGGGTCATCGGCACCATCGAGGCCATCCAGCGCGAGCTGTCCACCAGCGACGGCTTCATCCTGCGCTACCCCACGGACGGCGAGAAGGCGGGCGTGGACGGCCTCCCCGGCGACGAGGGCGCGTTCCTCGCCTGCTCGTTCTGGATGGCGGACGACCTGGCGATGATCGGCCGGGTGGACGAGGCCCGCAAGCTGTTCGAGCGGCTGCTCGCCCTGCGCAACGACCTCGGGCTGCTCGCCGAGGAGTGGGACCCCCGCCTCCAGCGCCAGGTCGGCAACTTCCCCCAGGCGTTCAGCCACGTCCCCCTCATCGACACGGCCCTGCGCCTGACCGCCTCCGGCGCGTACGGCGGCTGACGCGCAGGCCGGGCCGCCCCTGCCTAGCCTGGAAGGAGACTCGAAACTCCTTCCCGGGAAGGGGGCGGCCATGGCTTCCCTCTCGAAGGCGGGCGCGGCCCTGACCGCGCTGCGCGAGGATCTCAGCGGCGCGGTGTTCGCCCCGGGGGACGAGGGCTACGACGACGCCCGGACCGTCTTCAACGCCATGATCGACCGGCGGCCCGCCGTGATCGCCCAGTGCGCCGACGAGGCCGACGTGGTGCGGGCGGTGCGGTTCGGGCGGGACCTCGACCTGAACATCGCGGTGCGCGGCGGCGGGCACAGCGTGGCCGGGATGGCGCTGAACGACGCCGGGCTCGTCATCGACCTGCGCCGGATGCACGGCGTGACCGTCCACCCCGGCGCGGAGGCGGTACGGGTCGAGGGCGGCGCCACCATGAGCCACCTGGACCGCGCCACCCAACCCCACGGCCTGGCGACCACCGGCGGCCGGGCGTCGACCACCGGCGTCGGCGGCTTCGTCCTGGGCGGCGGCACGGGCTGGCTGGACCGCTGGTGCGGCCTCGCCGCGGACAACCTCCTCGGCGTCGAACTCGTCACCGCCGACGGCGCCCGCACCCACGCCAACGCCGACGAGAACCCCGACCTGTTCTGGGCGCTGCACGGCGGCGGCGGCAACTTCGGCATCGCCACCGCGCTGACGCTCAAGCTGTACGAACTGCCCGAGTTCGCCATCGCCATGGTGCTCTGCCTGCCGGAGTTCGGTCCGGAGGTGGTCCGCACCTACCGGGACGTCATCACCCACGGCCCCACCGAGGCGGGCGGGGCCGTCCTCTACGTCACCGGCCCGCCGGAGGAGTTCGTACCCCCGCACCTCGTCGGCGAACCGGTCTGCGCCGCGCTGCTCACCTACGCGGGCGGCGAGCAGGACATGCGCAAGGTCGCCGAACCGCTGCTGGCGCTGCCGCACGAGGCGGAGATCGTCGGCGCGATGCCGTACGCCGACGTCCAGTGCATGCTCGACGACCCGCCCGGCCTGCGGAACTACTGGTCCGCCGAGTACCTCACGGGCCTCCCCGACGACCTCGTGGACGTCTTCTGCGCCCGCGCCGACACCCTGCCCGTCCCCACCGGCACCCAGCACGTGCTCTTCCCGCAGGGCGGCGCGATCGCCGACGGCCCGGCCGACTATCCCATCCCCTACCGGGACGCCCCCTGGTCGGTCCACCCCTTCGGCATCTGGGAAAACCCCGCCGACGACGAGCGCTGCGTGCGCTGGGTCCGTGACGTCCGCGCCGACGTCCGCCCCTGGTCCACCGGCGCGGTCTACCTCAACTTCATCGGCGACGAGGGCACCGACCGCGTCACGGCGGGCCTGGGCGCGGAGAACACCGCCCGGCTGGCGGCCCTCAAACGCCGGTACGACCCGGACAACGTGTTCCGCTTCAACCACAACGTCCGCCCCGCCTAGCACGCCCTGACCTGCGCGCGGGTAGCGTCCACCGCATGGACAGCCGTACGGACCACAGTCAGGGTGGGCACGACGCCGGGATCACCGTGCAGCGGGCGCTGGAGCTGCCCGGCCTGCGCAGCGGGCTCCCCGAGGTCGTCGCGGGCGCCGAACGGCTGCACCGGACCGTGCGCTGGGTGCACGCGGGCGAGGTCCCGAACATCGCCTCACTGCTCAAGGGCGGCGAACTGCTGCTGACCACCGGCTACGGCCTCGGCACCCGCCCCGCCGACCAGCGGGCGTTCGTGCGCACCCTGGCCGAGCGCGGCATCGCGGCCCTCGTCGTCGAACTGGGCCCGCGTTTCAGCCGGTTGCCCGCCACCCTGGTGGAGACGGCGCGCGCGGCCGGGCTGCCGCTGGTCCAACTCCACCGCGAGGTGCCGTTCGTGACGGTCACCGAGGAGATCCACACCGAGATCGTCAACGGCCACTACGCCCTGTTGCAGCGCGCGGAGGAGGTGCACCGCCGCTGCACCGAGGCGCTGCTCGGCGGCGGCGGGATCCCGCAGGTCCTCGGCATCCTGGCCGGCTTCGGCGACAACCCGGTGTTCCTGGAGACCGCCGACGGCCAGCTCCTGTACGCCGCCGGTGCCGGGCCCGAGGGAGCCGATCCGCTCCAGGTGTGGGAGGGGCTGCGGGGCCCGCACAAGGACGCCCCGCCGCCCGCCGGGTCGGTGCTGGTGGACGTGCCCGGCGGCGGCCCGGGGGCGGGCTCGGTGCGGGCCCGGCTGGTGCTGCTGCCGGTGCGCGCGCCGCTGGCGCCGGTGCACCGCATCGCCGCCGAGCGGGCCGCGGGCGTCCTGGCGGTGGTGCTGATGCAGGCCCGCCAGGAGGAGGAGCTGGCCGCGCGGGGCCGCGGCGACTTCCTCACCGACCTCGCCGAGGGCCGTATCAGCGCGGGGGACGCGCCCGCGCAGGCCCGCGTGCTCGGCTTCAAACCCGGGGACAGCCCGCTGCTGCCCATGGTGATGCGGCTCGGCGAGGCGCTGTCGCCCGGCGGCGGCTGGGCCGTGCTCGCGCGGGCCGTCGCGGAGGAGCTGGCCTCGGTGGGCGTACCGGTCCTGCTGGGCGTACGGCCGGTCGAGGGCCGGGTCCCGCTGCTGCTCGCGGTGCGCTCGGAAGCGGAGCGCGCGGCGGTCGCCGACCGGGTGGCCACGGCGCTGCGGGCCGGGGTGGAGCGGGCCGGGGTGCAGCGGCCCGGTGCCCGGCCCCCGGTCGTGGTCGTCGGCCCGGTCGGCGGCTGGGCGGCGGCCTCGGCGGGGCTGCGGCACGCCGCGGAGACCGCCACCGCCGCCCAGGGGCTCCCGGACCGGCCCTGGTACGACGCCCGCCGCCTCGACATCGACCTGCTGCTGTGGCGGCTGCGCGACCACCCCGACCTCGCGGCCTTCGTCGACCGTGCCGTCGGCCCGCTGCGCGACCACGACCGCCGCTCCCGGCCCCCGCTGCTGCCGACCCTGGAGACCTACCTCGCCCATGCGGGCCGCAAGGCGGAGACGGCCCGCGAGCTGCACCTGAACCGGCAGACGCTCTACAACCGCCTGGCCCGCATCGGCGAGCTGCTGGGCACCGACCTCGACGACCCGCAGACGGTCCTCACCCTGAGCCTGGCGCTGCGGGCCCGCCGCCATGTGGACCCGAACGCGTGAGGGGCCGTCAGCTCAGCGGCCGAGGCTGCGTCAACTCGTCGTAGACGCTGAGGACCTGGGCGACCGTCTCGTCCTCGGTCGGCCAACTGGCGGCCTGCCGGACGCCCTTCTCGGCCAGCTCCTCCCGCCGCGCCGGATCACCGAGCAGCCGTACGACTGTGTCGGCGAGCGTGTACGGGTCGCCGTAGGGGATCAGCTCGGCGGCGTCGCCGACGAGTTCGGGCACCCCGCCGACCCGGGTCGCGACGAGCGGCACGCGCGCGTGCAGGGCCTCCTGCACGAGCACGGAGCGCGACTCCCACCGGCTCGTCAGCAGCGCCAGATCGGCGACCGAGAGCAGCTCGCCAACGTCGTCCCGGCGGCCGAGCAGCCGGACCGGCAGTTCCTCGGCGTCGATCCGGCGCTGCAACTCCGCCCGCAGCGGCCCCTCCCCCGCGATCAGCACCAGCGGCGCGGGCTCCAGGCGGTGCCAGGCGCGGGAAGCGTCCAGCAGGGTGTCGTAGCCCCGGTGCCGGTCGAGGGAGCCGACGGCGAGCAGCAACGGGCGGCCGAGGGCGCCGAGTTCGGCGAGGATCTTGGGCGGCAGCCGGTCGGGGTCCTCCGGGTCGGGGGCCGGGCGGCGGCCGGGCAGGGCGACCGCCGCGAGCCGTGCGTCGCGTGCCCCGCTGCGGCGGGCCCGGTCGACCAGGTCCGAGGTGGTCCCGAGCACCAGGGTGGCCGCCCGGACCGCCCGCCGCTCCAGCATCCGCAGCAGATGGGCCCGCGCGCCCTCCGCGTGCGCCCGGTTGTGCCAGGTGACGACGAGCGGGGTGCGCCGTCCGCCGAGCGCCAGGGCGGTACGGAAGGAGGCGTGCAGCCCGTGCGCGTGCACCAGGTCGGCGTCGGTGCAGGCCGCCCGCAGCGCCGCGACGGACGCCGGGTCGCTGCTGCGCGGGACGTGCACGTGGTCGGCGCCGACGCCCGTGAAGTCGTAGGCGCGTTCGGCCTCGACGGGGGCGCACACCGTGACCCGCACGCCCCGCGCCACCAGCCCCGCCGTCAGCGAACGCACGTGCGCGCTGCTGGCGACGCTGCCTCCGCCCAGCACCTGCACGGTGCGCAAGGACGGCTGGCCGTGCGGTGAGTGGCTGGTCACGAGGCTCACGCGGCCGGGGCTCCTGGTTCGGCGACGGGCGGTTGGTTCGGCACGGGCGGTTGGTTCGGCGACCCACCGGCGGTTGGTTCGGCGACCGGCGGTCACGAAGAAACGTACAGAAGGAACGGGCGGCCGCACTGCACCGCGCGTTTCCCCCGCGCACCCCGCCAAGGATGCCAGGCCATCCGCCCCTGACGGCAACGCCGGGGTCACCGACCGCGGTCAACCACCGAGTCGGGTCACCCACAAGGGTGAGAGCGGGGCACTTTTGTACGAACCGCCGCCGAACCGCCGCCGAACCGCCGCCCCTACACCTCGCCCCGCGCCGTCGCCAGCAGCTCCTCCGCGTGCGCCCGGGCCGTCTCGGAGTCCTCCTGCCCGGCCAGCATCCGCGACAGCTCCCGGATCCGCTCCTCGCCCTCCAGCACCTTCACACCGGACCGGGTCACCGACCCGTCGTTGGTCTTCTCCACCAGCAGCTGCCGGTCCGCGAACGCGGCCACCTGCGGCAGATGCGTCACCACCACGACCTGCGCCGACTTCGCCAGCCGCGCCAGCCGCCGTCCGATCTCCACCGCCGCCTTGCCGCCGACGCCCGCGTCCACCTCGTCGAAGAGGTACGTCGGCACGGGGTCCGTGCCCGCGAACACCACCTCGACGGCCAGCATCACGCGCGACAGCTCACCCCCGGACGCCCCCTTGGCGATCGGCCGCGGCGGCGCCCCCGGGTGCGGCGCGAGCAGCAGCTCCACCTCGTCCACGCCCGACGGCCCGTAGGCCACCGTACGGCCGCCGACCTCGACACCCTCGGGGTCCTCGGTCTGGCGGATGTCGAAGGACACGCGCGCGTGCGGCATCGCCAGCGAGGCCAGCTCGGCGGTCACGGCGGCGGCGAACCGCTCGGCGGCCTCCGTCCGGGCGTCGGTCAGCGCCTGCGCGAGACCCCCCAGCTCGGCCCGCAGCGCGTCCCGCTCGGCGGTCAGCTCCCCGATCCGCTCGTCGTCGCCGTCCAGCTCGGTCAGCCGCGCGGCACCCCGCTCCGCCCACGCGAGCACGGCGGCGGTGTCGACGTTCTCGCCGTACTTCCGGGTCAGCGCCGTCAGCGCCGCCCGCCGCTCCTCCACCGCCGCGAGCCGCAGCGGATCGGCGTCCAGGTCGTCGGCGTACCCCGCCAGCTCCCCGGCGACATCGCCCAGCAGGATGCCGATCTCCCCGATCCGGTCGGCCAGCGCGGCCAGCGCCGGGTCATGGGACCGTACGGCCTCCAGCGCCCGGTGCGCGCCCGCGACGAGCGTGGAGGCGTCCACGCCCTCGGGGTCCTCGGGGTTGCCCGCGAGAGCGGCGTGCGCGGCCGTCGCGGCGGACGCCAGCGCCTCCGCGTGCCCGAGCCGCTCGGCCTCCTCCGCCAGCTCGGCGTCCTCACCGGCACGCGGTTCGACGGCGGCGATCTCGTCGAGGCCGTAGCGCAGCATGTCGGCCTCCTGGGCCCGCTCACGCGCGCGTGTGGTGATCTCCGCCAGCTCGGCGGTGACCGCCCGCAGCCGCCGGTACGCCTCCGTGTACTTCCCGAGCGGTACGGCGACGGCG
Source organism: Streptomyces sp. B93 (assembly GCF_018070565.1). Lineage (GTDB taxonomy): Bacteria > Actinomycetota > Actinomycetes > Streptomycetales > Streptomycetaceae > Streptomyces. The sequence goes on along the minus strand of NZ_JAGPXL010000026.1, from coordinate 10,498 downwards.
TACCCCGCGTACCGGTCGAGCGCCTGCCGCTGCCGGGACAGCTTCAGCAGCCCCTGCTGGTCGGTCTGCCCGTGCACGGCCACCAGCTCGTCGGCCAGCTCCGCCAGGACCCCCACGGGCACACTGCGCCCGCCCAGGTGCGCCCGCGACCGCCCCTCGGCGGAAACGGTACGGCTGATGAGCAGGGTCCCCTCGTCCAGCTCGGCCCCGGCCTCCTCGGCGCGCACGGCGGCCGCCCCGTCCTCGGGCACGGCGACGCGCCCCTCGACGACGGCGTTCTTGGCGCCGATCCGCACCAGCGCCGCGTCCGCCCGGCCACCGAGCAGCAATCCCAGGCTGGTGACCACCATGGTCTTGCCCGCACCGGTCTCGCCCGTGACGGCGGTGAACCCCGGCGACAGCTCGACGACCGCGTCATCGATGACACCGAGCGACCGTATCCGCATCTCCTCAAGCACGGACACGACCTTACGAGGTCCAGCGGCCCCAGTGCGAGGCGCCCTGTCACCCGGGCGAGTGGACCGACCTGAAGGGGCGCGGGGAACTGCGCGACAAGCCACCACGCACCCGCACCCGCCGAATCACCGAACCGCCCCCCACAGATGGCTAGTGCGGCGCCCCGCGCCACCCAGAAACCGGCAACGCGAACTTGGCGACCAACCGATCGGTGAACGACGCATGATGCAGCCGCGCCAACCGGACCGGCACCGCCCCCCGCCGCACCTCCACCCGCGCCCCGGGCGGCAACTCCACCGTCCGCCGCCCGTCACACCACAGCACCCCCGGCGGGACGTGCGGCAGCATCTCCACCGCCAGCACCGAGTCCGGCGAGGTCACGAGCGGCTTCGCGAACAGCGCGTGCGCGCTGATCGGCACCATCAGCAGCGCCTCCACCTCCGGCCACACCACCGGCCCGCCCGCGGAGAACGCGTACGCCGTCGAACCGGTCGGCGTGGCGCACACGATCCCGTCGCACCCGAACCCGGTCACCGGCCGCCCGTCGATCTCGAGGACGACCTCCAGCATCCGCTCCGCGGACACCTTCTGCACGGCCGCCTCGTTCAGCGCCCAGTCGGTGTGCACGATGTCGCCGTTGCTGTGCACGACGACGTCGACGGTCATCCGTTCCTCGACCTCGTACGCCCTGCTGACCACCCGGTCGACGACCTTGTCGAGGTCGTCGCGCTCGGCCTCGGCGAGGAACCCGACCCGCCCGAGGTTGACGCCGAGCATCGGCACCCCGGACGCCCGCGCGAACTCCGCGCCGCGCAGCAGGGTGCCGTCACCGCCGAGGACGATCAGCAGCTCGCACCCGTCGAGGCACTGCGGGGTGGCCTCCTTGACGAGCTGCACGCTGTCCGGCAGCGGCAGGTCGGCCGCCTCGGCCTCCAGTACCCGCACGCCGATCCCGGACCGCAGCAACCCCTTCACCACCAGCTCGGCGCTGCGGATGGCGGCCGGGCGGCCGGTGTGGGCAAGGAGGAAAACAGTACGAACGCTGTTCGGTGTCAACGTGGCCCCTCCGCAACTGCACGGTCGACGTCGGCCGGGTCCAGTCGGTCGGCCCCGGCCCGCAGCCACAGAAAGTACTCCACGTTGCCGGACGGCCCGGGCAGCGGACTGGCCGTCACGCCCCGCACGCCGAGCCCCAGCTCCCAGGCCCGCCCGGCGACCCCGCGCACGGCCTCGGCCCGCAACTGCGGACTGCGCACCACTCCACCGCTGCCCAGGCGCTCCTTGCCCACCTCGAACTGCGGCTTGACCATCATCACCAGATCGGCGTCCGGCCTCGCACACCGCACCAGGGCGGGCAGCACCAGCCCGAGCGGGATGAAGGAAAGATCCCCCACGACAAGATCCACAGGCTCCCCATCGATCGCCTCAAGCGTCAACTCGCGTACGTTCGTACGGTCCTTGACGGTGACGCGTTCATCGCTCCGCAGAGTCCACGCGAGTTGTCCGTATCCGACGTCGACGGCGACGACGTGCGCGGCGCCCGCCCGCAGCAGGACGTCGGTGAAGCCCCCGGTCGACGCCCCGGCGTCCAGCGCCCGCCGCCCCTCGACGGCCAGTCCGCGCGGCACGAAGACGGCCAGCGCGCCCGCGAGCTTGTGCCCGCCCCGTGAGACGTACTCGGGATCGCCCTCGTCGGCCGCGACGACGATCGCGGCAGCGGTCTCCACCTGCGTGGCGGGCTTGGTCGCCACGGTCTTGCCGACGCTGACCCGGCCCGCGGCGATCAGCTGGCTGGCGTGCTCGCGCGAGCGCGCGAGCTTCCGGCGGACCAGCTCCGCGTCGAGACGGCGACGTGCGACTCCTGCCACGTTCGGTTCAGCTCCTACTGCCGTACGAAGACGGGGGCGCCGGAGGTCCCGGGCGGGCGTCGAGCGCGGTGAGCGCGTCGCGCAGCCCCCGGTGTACATCCTCGTACACCTCGACGTGTCCGTCCGTGGCGAGGTGGTCGGCATCGGCCAGCCGCGCCAGCTGGGCGTCGACGCCGGCGTCGCCGGTGGGCTCGCGGGGCACGTTCAGCGGGGCGGGCGCGGCGGGGCCGGCCGCGGGCGCCTCCGGCTCGGCCACCGCCTCCTGGGGAACGGGTTCGTGCATGCCCAGACGCTACCTCGAACCGCTGCGGTACCGTCGGTCCCGATGGCCACGATCGAGGAGTGCCGGGCGGCACTCGACAAGCTCTCGGACAACATGCGGCACGCCGAGGGGGGCGTCCGCGACGCGACGCACCTGGACCGCTCGGTGAGCTGCCACATCAAGGACCTGGACGTCACCTTCGTGGGCCGGATGGCCGAGGGCCGGATCGAGGTCCATGACACCGTCCAGGGCCCGCCCCGCGAGAGGGCGCAGATCCGGCTGGCGCTGACCGGCGACGACCTGCTGGCGCTGGTCGACGGCGAGCTGCACTTCGCCCGCGCCTGGGGTTCGGGCCGGGTCCGGCTGGAGGCGGGTCTGAGGGACCTGTTCCACCTCAGGAAACTGCTGTAGCCCCCGCCTTCCCGACGGCTTCGGCGACGGTCTTCCGCGTGGCCCTGGCCTTGCGCGCGGCGGGCACCACCAGCGGCGTCCCCGTCTCGGGGCAGTCGATGACCTGGCAGCCGAGCCCGAAGACCTCCTCCACCAGCTCCGCGGTGACGATGTCGCCGGGCGCCCCCTGTGCGACGACCTTCCCGTCGCGCAGCGCGATGAGGTGCGTGGCGTAGCGGGCGGCATGGTTCAGGTCGTGCAGTACGGCGACCAGGGTCCGCCCCTGCTCCTCGTGCAGCTCCGCGCACAGGTCCAGCACGTCGATCTGGTGCTGGATGTCGAGATACGTCGTCGGCTCGTCCAGCAGCAGCAGCGGCGTCTGCTGGGCGAGGGCCATCGCGATCCACACGCGCTGGCGCTGTCCGCCGGAGAGTTCGTCGACGTACCGGTCGGCCAGCTCGGCGACGCCGGTCTGCCGCATGGACTCCTGGACGACCCGCTCGTCCTCGGCCGACCACTGGCGCAGGATGCCCTGGTGCGGGTAGCGGCCGCGGCCCACCAGGTCGGCGACGGTGATCCCGTCGGGCGCGATCGACGTCTGCGGCAGCAGGCCGAGGGTGCGGGCGACCTTCTTGGCGGGCATCGACTGGATGACCTGCCCGTCGAGCAGCACCCGGCCCTCGTTCGGCTTGAGCATCCGCGACAGCGCCCGCAGCAGCGTGGACTTGCCGCAGGCGTTCGGGCCGACGATCACCGTGAAGGAGTTGTCGGGTATCTCCACCGACAGCTGTTCGGCGATGACCCGCTGGTCGTAGGCGAGGGTGACGTTCTGTGCGGACAGGCGGTTCACGGTGCTCCCTGGGTTGTTCGGCTCACGGTCGGCGCCACGGTGCGGCCCGGTGCTCGGCTGCGGCCTGGTGCTCATATCCGCCCCGCCTTGCGCTCGGTGACGAGGAGCCAGAGCAGATAGACCCCGCCCAGCACACCCGTGACCACGCCGACGGGCAGCTGGTCGGCGCCGAAGAGGCGCTGCGAGGCCCAGTCGGCGGTGACCAGGAGGGCGGCGCCCATGCACACGGAGGGCACCAGGTTCGGTCCCGGCGTGCGGGTCAGGCGCCGGGCGAGCTGCGGCGCGGTGAGCGCCACGAAGCTGACGGGTCCGGCGGCGGCGGTGGCGGTGGCGACGAGCAGGACGGCGGCCACCAGCAGCAGCATCCGCAGCCGCTCCACCCGCACCCCGAGGGCGTACGAGACGTCGTCACCCATCTCCATCATCCGCAGCCCCCGCCCGCCCGCGAGCACCAGCGGCACGAGGACGGCGCACAGGACGAGCAGCGGCCAGACCTGGTCCCAGCCGCGGCCGTTGAGCGAGCCGGTCATCCACACCACCGCGCGGGAGGCGTCTACGAGGTCGGCCTTGGTGAGCAGATAGCCGTTGACCGCCGTGACGATCGCGGAGACACCGATGCCGACCAGGACGAGCCGGTACCCGTGCACGCCCCGCTTCCAGGCGAGCACATAGATGGCCAGACCGGTCGCCAGGCCGCCGACGAGCGCGCCGACGGTGACCTCGGTGGCGTCCCCGGACATCAGCACGATCACGGTCAGCGCGCCGGCCGTGGCGCCCTGCCCGAGGCCGAGCACGTCCGGGCTGCCCAGCGGGTTGCGGGAGATGGCCTGGAACAGCGCGCCGCCGAGCCCCAGCGCGGCCCCGACCAGCAACCCGACCAGGACCCGGGGCAGCCGCAGCTGGTTGACGACGAACTCCTGCATGGCGTTGCCCCCGCCGAACAGCGTCTTGACGACGTCCCCGGAGGACATCTCGAAGTCCCCGGTCCCGATGAGCACCACACTCGCGGCGAACGCGGCGACCAGCAGCAGGACGACGACCGTGACGGCCCGCACGTCCACCCGTACGGAGAACCCGCCGGGGGTGCGCAGGACACGGTTGGCGCGTTGGGTCTTCACAGCTGGGCCGTCCTCCGCCGTCGTACGAGAAAGATGAAGACCGGCCCGCCGAGGATCGCGGTGACGATGCCGACCTGGAGTTCCGCGGGCCGCGCCACGATCCGGCCGAGCACATCCGCGCCGAGCAGCAGCACGGGCGACAGGAGAGTGGCGTACGGCAGGATCCAGCGCAGGTCGGGTCCGGTGAAGGACCGCACGACGTGCGGGACCATCAGGCCGACGAAGACGATCGGCCCGCAGGCCGCGGTCGCCGCTCCGCACAGCACGGTGGCCGCCAGCATCGCCAGCGCCCGGGTGCGGTTCAGGTTGGCGCCGAGGGCGCGCGCGGTGTCGTCGCCCATGGCCATGGCGTTGAGCGGCCGGGCGAGCGCCAGCGCGAGCACCACCCCGGCCAGCAGGAAGGGCAGCACCGGCCGGATGGTCTGGTCGGTCGCCGAGTTCAGCGAACCGACCGTCCAGAAGCGCATCTTGCCCAGCGCCGCCGAGTCCATGATCATCACGGCCTGGAGGTAGCCGAAGAGCGCGGCGCTGATCGCCGTACCGGCGAGGACCAGCCGCACCGGCGTCGCCCCCCGGCTGCCGCCGAGGAACCACACCAGCGCCCCCACCCCGGCCGCACCGGCGAAGGCGAACCACACATAGCCGCTCAGGCTGGTGACGCCGAAGAAGGTGATGGCGGTGACGACGGCTGCGGACGCGCCCGCGTTGATGCCGAGCAGGCCCGGGTCGGCCAGCGGATTGCGGGTCAGCGCCTGGAGCACCGCCCCCGCCAGCCCGAACGCGGCCCCGGCGAGCAGGCCGAGCCCGGTCCGCGACAACCGCTCGTCGACGACGACGTCGCCGTAGGTCCCCGAGTTCTCGAACAGGCCGTGCCAGACCTGCTCCAGGGACAGTTCCTTCGCCCCGATGGCGATGCTCGCCAGCGCGACGAGCACCAGGACCAGCAGGGAGACGAGCAACCCGAAGGAACGTATCGCCCGGCGGTTCGGGGACGCGGGGGCGGCTTCCGCGCGCTGCGCGGGAGGACTCTCGACCAACACGCAGTTAGGTTAGCCTACCCTGTTATTTGATCAAGATCCCGAGCCTCCGCACCCCCCTACAGTCCCAGCCGCGCCAGCGCCTTCCCCCCGTCCAGCTCGCACACCCCGTCCCCGGCCGCCGTCCACGCCGCCGCGCACAGCGCCCGCAACCCGTCGAGGGCGCCCCCTTCCCCCTCGACCTCCAGCCGCTCCGGACCCGCCACCGCCGTCCAGCCCCCGCACCGGAAGCCGCCGTCCACCGCGACCACGTCCGGCTGCCCGGTCAGCATCCCCCGCAGATCCGCGTCCACATAGGTCGGCCGGAACCGCGGCGCCGCCCTGAGCAGTTGCGCCCCGTCGGTCACGCCGGTCAGCACGAGCAGCGAGTCGACGTCCCCGTTGAATGCCCCCTCGATGTCCGTGTCCAGCCGGTCCCCCACCACCAACGGCCGCTTCGCCCCCGTACGCAGGATCGTCTCCCGGTGCATCGGCGGCAGCGGCTTGCCCGCCACCTGCGGCTCCGCGCCGGTCGCGATCCGCACCACCTCCACCGCGGCCCCGTTGCCCGGCGCGATACCCCGCGCGCTCGGAATCGTCAGATCGGTGTTGGACGCGAACCACGGCACCCCGCGCGCGATCGCGTAACAGGCCTCGGCGAACCGCCCCCACGGCAGCTCGGGGCCGCCATAGCCCTGCACCACCGCCACCGGCTCGTCGTCCGCCGACTCCACCGGCACCAGGCCGCGCTCCCGCAGCGCCACCCGCAGCCCCTCGCCACCGATCACCAGCACCCGCGAGGCCGCGGGCACCTGCTCACTGATCAGCCGCGCCACCGCCTGCGCCGAGGTGATGACGTCCTCCGCCGCCGAAGGTATCCCCAGCGCCGTCAGATGCGCCGCCACGGCCTCCGGCGTACGCAACGCGTTGTTCGTGACATACGCCAGACGCATCCCGCCCGCCCGGGCGGCGGCCAGCGACTCCACCGCGTGCCGGATCGCGTGACCGCCCGCGTACACCACCCCGTCCAGATCGAGCAGCGCCGTGTCGTACGCCTCGCTCAGGGCCCGCCCACTGCCCCCGGGCCTCGTCCTGACGCTCCGGCTCATCACCACATCGCTCCTCGCCCATCCTGGTCCGCTCGCGCTTTCCCCCGATCATCGCGCATCCCACTGACACACGTACGATGCCGGGATGAACGCAGCAGGTCACTCGGAAGCAACGGAGCGCCGAGGCCTCGAACTCACCCCGTTCCGAGGCCTGCGCTACGACCCCGACCGGGTCGGCAGTCTGGCCGCCGTGACATCACCGCCGTACGACGTCGTGGTCCGCCCCGACGGCCTGCACCACCTGGAATCGGCCGACCCGCACAACATCGTCCGTCTGATCCTCCCCCAGGCCATCACCCCCACCGCCCGCAACGAACAGGCGGCCCGCACCCTGCGCCGCTGGCGCACGGAAGGCGTCCTCGCCCCCGACCCCGAGCCGGGCCTGTACGTCTACGAGCAGACCGACCCCGACGGCACCCTCCAGCGCGGCCTCATCGGCGCCCTCCGCGTCACCGACCCCGCCGACGGCCTCGTCCTCCCCCACGAGGACGTCATGCCGCACATCGTCGCCGAACGCGCCGACCTGATGCGCGCCACCTCCGCGAACCTGGAGCCCCTCCTCCTCACCTACCGCGGCGACCACGCCTCCCCGGCCGCGGACATCATCGAACGCACCGCCGAGAAGCCCCCGCTCCTCGCCACCACCACCGAGGACGGCGTCGCCCACCGCCTCTGGACGCTCACCGACCCGTCCGACATCGCGGCCGTCCGCGCCGACCTCTCCGGCCACCAGGCCCTCATCGCCGACGGCCACCACCGCTGGGCCACCTACCGCCGCCTCCGCGCGGACCACCCCTCCCCCAGCCCCTGGGACCACGGCCTGGTCCTGCTCGTCGACACCGTCCGCTACCCCCTGCGCGTCCGCGCCATCCACCGCCTCCTGCACGGCCTCCCGGTCACCGACGCCCTCTTCGCCGTACGGGACCTGTTCCGCGTACGACGCCTGGAAGCGTCCCTCCCCGAGGCCCTGACCGCCCTCGCCGACGCCGCCCACGCGGGCAACGCCTACCTCCTCGCCGGAGACGGCGCCTACCACCTCCTGGACCGCCCCGACCCGGCCTTCCTCGCCCGTACGGTCCCCACCGACCGTCCGCCGGCCTGGCGCACCCTCGACGCCACGGTCCTGCACACCGCCCTCCTCGCCCACGTCTGGCACGTCCCCGAGGACTCCCCCGCCCACATCGCCTACATCCACGACGCCGCCGCCACCGTCGCCAAGGCCGAACACGACGGCGGTACGGCGGTCCTGATGCACCCGGTCCGCGAGGACGTCGTCCGCGAGCTGGCCCGCGAGGGCGTCACCATGCCCCGGAAGTCGACGTCGTTCGGCCCGAAGCCCGCGTCCGGACTGGTGCTGCGCGCACTGGAGCGGTGACGGAGCCCGAAAACGACGAAGGGGCGGAACCCCGGTCTCCCGGAGCCCCGCCCCTTCCTCTCATCCGCTCAGCCGTCAGCCCTGGTCGCCGCGCTCGCCCTCGGAGGCCTCCCGCTCCTCGTCCAGCGCGTCCATGAACTCGACCCCGTCCAGCTCCGCGAGCCGGTCCGAGGCGTCCGTGCTGCCGTCCCGGTCGGCCTCCACCGCCTTCGCGAACCACTCCCGCGCCTCACCGCGCCGCCCGGCCGCGAGCAGCGCGTCGGCGTAGGCGTACCGCAGCCGCGCGGTCCACGGCTGCACGGCGTTCGACGCCAGCTCGGGGCTCTGCAAGGTCACGATCGCCGCGTCCAGCTGACCCATGTCACGCCGGGCACCCGCCGCGACGAGCCGCATCTCGACCTGCCCGGCCTTGTCCAGCTTCTGCACCTCGGGCGCACCGGCCATGTCCAGCGCCTTCTCCGGCCGCCCGAGCCCACGCTCGCAGTCGGCCATGAGCGGCCACAGGTCCACCCTACCGGTCATCCGCCGCGCCGCCCGGAACTCGGCCAGCGCCTCGGCGTACTTCTGGTTCGCGTACGCCGCGAACCCGGCCGCCTCCCGTACGGCGGCGACCCGCGACGCCAGCCGCAGCGCCACCCTGGAGTACCCGTAGGCACCTTCGGGGTCGTCGTCGATCAGCCGGGCGACCATCACCAGGTTCTTCGCGACGTCCTCGGCGAGGGTCTTCGGCAGGCTCTGAAGCTCCTGCCGTACGTCCTTGTCGATCTCGTCCCCGGTCACGTCCTCCGGAATCGGCAGCCGCTTGATCGGCTCCCGGTCCCGCTCACGCTCATCCCGGAACCGCCCACCGCCACGGCGGTCATCGCGCCGGTCGTCACGGCGGTCGTCGCGCCTGTCGTCACGCCCACGGAACCCACCGGGCCGCCCGGAACGCTCATCACGACGCGGCCCACGCCCCCGGTCGTCACGCCCCCGGAACCCACCACGCGCGGGACGCTCCTCACCACGCCGCTCAGGCCGACGCCCGTAACCACGCTCGCCGTCACGGCGGTCGTCCCGCCTGTCGTCACGGCGGTCGTCCCGCCTGTCGTCACGGCGGTACGCAGGACGGTCGCCGTCCCGCCGGAACCCACCACGGTCCCCACGCTCGGGGCGGTCAGTCCGGTCATCGCGCCGGAAGCCACGGTCGCGATCCCGCCCACGGTCGTCCCGACGGAACCCACCACGGTCATCGCGGCGCTCATCGCGTCGGTCGTCCCGCCTGTCGTCACGGCGGTCGTCCCGCCTGTCGTCACGCCGGTACGCAGGACGGTCGCCGTCCCGCCGGAACCCACGATCCCGATCCCTGTCCCGGTCCCGGTCGTCCCGCCGAGGCGCACCCGCCCGGTCGTCACGCCGACCGTAGCCACCGCGGTCACGGTCACCACCGCGATCACGATCCCGATCACGGTCATCCCGCCGGAAGCCACCACGCTGACCGCGGTCGCCCCGGTCACCACCCCGATCACGGTCACCGCCGCGCCGAGGCCCGCCACGGAACCCCCCGCGATCCCCGCGATCGCCGCGTTCCCCACCGTCCCGTCGCCGCGGGTCGCGCTCCGGTCGGTCGTCGGGAGAGTTGGTGGACATCGGGTGACTCCTGTCTTAGGTACTGCAAATCATTAAACAACGAAAGGACCCCTGGCCCCAGCTGAACGCTGGTGACCAGGGGTCCTCCCTCAAAGATTGTTCGGCGGCGTCCTACTCTCCCACAGGGTCCCCCCTGCAGTACCATCGGCGCTGTAAGGCTTAGCTTCCGGGTTCGGAATGTAACCGGGCGTTTCCCTCACGCTATAACCACCGAAACCCTATTGGTTTCGAGCGAACAAGCACACTCTTCATTTGTCTGTTCTGCTCAAAGCCGACAACTGTTCGTTGTCTCAGAACTAACACAGTGGACGCGAGCAACTGAGGACAAGCCCTCGGCCTATTAGTACCGGTCAACTCCACACGTTACCGTGCTTCCATATCCGGCCTATCAACCCAGTCGTCTACTGGGAGCCTTACCCCATCAA
>NZ_JAGPXL010000025.1 GCF_018070565.1 Streptomyces sp. B93 | reverse complement strand
GACGCGCCGGACGAGGAGATCGCCCGGATCTGGAAGCTGGCGATGTGGGGGAAGAAGGCGGGCGCGGGGCTGGACGACCCGGCCTTCGTCCAGCCGGACCGCCCGATGTCCGCCATCGGCGGCTGACCACCCGCCCCCGTCAGGACCCCCGACCCGCTTTGACCTGCGCGAGCATCGGATTCCCTAGGATGCTCGTATGGCTTCCACAACCAGACGTCCCTCCAGCGCGGCCGACCGACGGGCCGCCCTCGAAAAGCGGATCCTGTCCGTGATCGAGGACTGCCTGCGGGGCGGCGTGACCTACACCGAGCTGAGCGTGGAGCAGATCGCCAAGGCCGCGGGGATCTCGCGGTCGACGTTCTACCTTTACTTCCGGGACAAGGTCGACGTACTGCTCCGCCTCAGCGGCTCGCTCAAGAAGGAGAGCTACGAGATCGCGGCGGCCTGGAAGCCGACCGGCACCGACGGCGGCGTGGAGGGCCTGGCCCGCACCTATGAACTGATCATGCGCCACTACCGCGAGCACGCGGCCCTCTTGGCGGCGATCAACGAGGTCGCCGCCTACGACCCCACGGTCCGCGAGGCGTGGCGGGCGGACCAGGACCGCTTCGCCGACAACCTCGTCAGCGTCCTGAAGGAGGAGCAGCGCGCGGGCCGCACGCCCGAGGGCATCGACCCCACGCTGGCGGCCAGGCTGGTCGTCCAGGGCGGCAGCCAGGTCATCGCCCAGCAGGTCTCCGACGGCGACGGCACCGACGACCCCGCCGTCGCCCGGGAACTGGCCCGCTCCTACTGGTACGGCCTCTTCCGACGGCCCGCGGCCTGACGCCCGGGCCTCAGCGCCCTGCTCTGAGGATGCCGTCGACGCGGACGGCGGGCCCCGTGTCCAGACCGAGGCGGGCCGCCCAGGCGAGGGCGTCTTCGAAGCTGGCGTCGGTGTCGGCGAGGCGGGCGGCGGCGAGGGCGGGCGGTGCCTGGGCCTCGTCCAGGAGGGCGGCCCACTGGCGGCCGGTGAGGGCGAGGTAGCGGAGGTCCGGGAGGCCGGCGAGCACGGACAGGTCCGTGATGTCGGCGCCGGAGAGGTCGAGGCCGCGCAGGTGGGGGACGGTGCGCAGGGGAGCGAGGTCGGCCGGGGCGGTGGTGGTGAGGCTGAGGGAGGCGAGGTGGGGGTGGTTCTCCAGCGGGCTCAGGTCACCCTCGGTGAGGCTGACGCGCAGGGATTCCACGGGCAGTCGGCGTACGGGGGCCAGGTCGGCGGTCGTGGCGTTGTTGAGGCGGAGAAGCCTGAGGCTGGGGGCAGCGGTCAGCGGGGTGAGGTCGACGAGGCCGGTGACGTTGTTGATGTGGATGGCCTGGAGGGTGGGCGGGACCTCGTCCGGGATGTCACCGCCGATGAACTCCTGGGGAGCGGCCGCGCAGGCGGGTTCGAGGAGGGCGAGCCGGTCGCCGTGCACCTCGTAGGCGCCCTGGTCCAGGAGGTCCAGGTAGTGGCCGAGGAGTGAGGTGACCGAGTCGGCGACGTACCCCGGGCCTTCGTCGTAGTCACGGCCGGTCCGGATGACCTGGCCGGGGCGGCCGTCGCGGGCCGGAGCCGTGTCCACGGCCAGGAAGTTGCCGTCCTGGCCGCTGGCGAAGCGCAGCCAGCCGGGGTGGCCGCCGCAGCGGCGGACGGTGTCGGCGGGGGTGGTGTCGAGGACGACGGCGTCCCAGTCCAGGTCCCAGCCGTACCAGGGGCGTTCGCCCGCGCCCCAGTCGGTGCTCTCGGCGACCATGCTCTTCAGCGGCAGCCAGACGTTGTGCTGGAACAGGCCACGGTGGTCGTAGCCGATGCCGTCGCCGTCGGCGAGCAGGTAGAGCGCCCGCAGGTCGGCGGGCAGCCGGTGGCCCAGGCTGCGTTCGGCCTCCTCGATCGCGGTGGCGGTGGCGGGCGGGGGCAGTTCCTCGGGGTGTCCGAGGATCGCGGCACGTCGTTCGAGGTAGGCGTGGAAACGGGCGACGGCCAGTTCGGGGTCGCCAGCCGGGGCGGCGGTGCCCGGCTCCTGGCGTTCCCCGGGCTGGGGCAGCCGGTACTCAGGGTCGAGCACCGCTTGGAAGCCGCTTTCCCCGGTGACCTTGCTGACGGCGTCGGTGAAGGCGACGAGCCGGTACTCGCCGGACGGCCGACAGCGGATCTCCAGGCTGACCGGTTCCCAGTCGTGCCGGGCGCGCAACTCCTCAGCCAGCGCCATGAGTTCCACGAAGGGGTTGGGCACGCCGTGGCTCCACCGTCCCGCCGGACGGCCGTACCCACCAGTCACTCCGGTGCCGCCCCGACCGGCCCGGCCCTGGAGCACCGCGTGCGTCCACCCGCTCGGGGCCCGGGCCACCATCGCCTCGACAATGGGTCGTACCGCCTGCTCCACCATGCCCCGCTCCCGTGCTGTCGATGTTGCCGGAATCATGGCAGCCACCACTGACAACGGGCCCGGCGCACCTCCCGACGAAGTCCGTGACGACGTCGGGAGGTGCGCTGGGCCCCCGGTGGATCCGCGCCTTGGTGAGGAGCGGTGGTGCGCGTACGTCAGACCAGCCGCCTGCGTCCCCACACGAACAGCGCCACCGTCAGCACCGCGGTCAGCGCCAGCAGGATGCCCGCGCCGAGCCACTGCATGCCGGTCATCTGGGACATCGGCAGATAGTCCACGGACCAGCCCACCACGTCGGCCTCGCGCAGACAGGCCTCCCGCGCCTGCTCGTCGGCCGTGTCGGTGCAGGTGCTCCAGCCCAGGAGGTCACCGCCGCCGGTGAGGTACGACTCGTCGAGGACGTAGGCCGCGTCGGGCAGGTCGGGGAAGGAGTCCTCGGCGAGGACGCCCTGCCGGGTGGTGACCGTGATCACGTCACCCAGGCTCAGCCGCAGGTAGGCCCAGACCAGTTGCACCGCCGTGGCGAAGCCGAAGGTGATCACCATGGCCGCCAGGGTGCGGCGCAGCACGACGCCGATCGCCACCCCGCCGACGACCGTGAACAGGGCGAGGGCGACTGGCACCGGCCCGGTGGTGTCGAAGGCGGAACCCGACGTCCAGTCCATGACGGTGACCTGGTCCTTGACCGGGTTCCACCACCAGCCGAACGCGACGGACAGCGCCGTCGTGGTCGCGACGACCACCGCGCCGGTGATGCCGAGCTTCACGGCCAGCCAGCGGGTACGGCTCACGGACTGCGAGGTGACCAGCTTGGCGGTGCCGTGTTCCAGGTCGCCCGCGAGCAGCGGGGCGCCGACGAACACGCCGAGCAGTACGGGGATCAGACCGAGGCCCATGCCGACCGACTGGAAGGCCTCACCGTACGGCTGGAAGGACTGGCCCAGGCTGTCGAAGCCGGTCTCCGGCCAGCCGCGGGAGGCCAGGAAGTCGGTCATCCGGGTGCGCTGGTAGACGATCCAGGCCAGGGTGAGCGCCGTGGCCCCGAGGAGGGTCCAGTAGGTGGTGCGGTGCTGGCGCCACACCAGCCAGGGCAGGCCGCTGAGATGGGGGCGGCGGGTCGTGCCGGGCGTGGGGGAGGTGGGCGCGGGCGCGCTGTCGGGGAGGTTCGTCACGGTGCTCATGCCGCCACCGCCCGTCCGTCGTGCGCCCGTTCCGGGACCTGCGCGGTGGGGGTGAGCAACGGAGGCGCCTGGCCGGAGCGCAGGTATGCGAGCAGCAGCTCCTCCATGGTGGGCGCGGAGGCGGTCCAGGGTCCCGCGGCGGCCTCCATGACCGGCGCCTCGGCGCGCAGCAGGGCGGTGAACTGCCGTCCGCTGAGCCGTGACTCGACGACCGTGTGCCGGGCGAGCGGGTCGGGCAGGTCGTCGCCGTCGCGTGCGCCGGAGACCAGGGTGTGCATGGCCAGCAGTTCGTCGACGTCACCGGCGAGGCGTACGCTGCCGCCGCTGACGACGACGAGGAAGTCGCAGACGTCGTCCAGTTCGGCGAGCACGTGCGTGGACATCAGCACGGTGGTGCCGTGCTCGGCGGCCTCGGCCATGACGGTGCCCATGAGTTCGTGGCGGACGACCGGGTCGAGGTCCGACATCGGCTCGTCGAGGAGCAGCAGGTCGGGGCGCTTGCCGAAGGTCACCGCGAAGGCGACGCGGGTGCGCTGCCCGCCGGAGAGCGTGCCGATCTTGGCGTCCAGCGGGATGTTGCCCGCGCGGACGATGTCCTCGGCGGCCCGCTGGTCCCAGCCCGGGTTCAGCTCCCGTCCCAGACGCAGGTTCTCGGCCACGGTGAAGTGCCGGTACAGCGGCTTCTCCTGGGCCAGGAACGCGGTGCGCCGGCCGGCCTCCGCGGAGCCGGGTGCGGCGCCGAAGACCCGCAGGGTGCCCTCCGTCGCCTCCAGCACGTGCGCCGCCATGCCCAGCAGCGTGGTCTTGCCCGCCCCGTTCGGACCGACGAGCCCGCAGATCCGCCCGGCCGGGAGCCGGAACGAGCAGCCCGCAGCGCCCAGCCGCGCCGGTACCTCCTGCCGAGGCCGTACGCCTCTATCGCCGGTGTCCCGGCGCCCCTACCGTCACTCACCTGTCGCTCCTTGCCTGCGAGCCCGCCCCCGTACGCTCGGCGGCCGCCGTGGTCGTGTGCGTTGTCGTGGTCGACGCGCCGTCGGCCGTGGTGGCCGGCCGCGCGTACCGCTCGTCGAGGACCGACGCGAACAGCGCCGCGACGTCCTCCCGTTCCAGGCCCGCCGCGCGCGCCCGTTCCATCCACTCCGCCAGCTCCCCACGCAGCGGGGAGCCGGCGCCGGTCTGCGGCCGGGCCAGCGAGCGGCGCACGAACGTGCCGAGCCCCGGCCGCGGTTCGACGAGCCCTTCGCGCTCCAGCTCCCGGTACGCCTTCAGCGTGGTGTTGGGATTGACCGCGCAGCTCTCGGCGACCTCCTTGGCCGTCGGCAGCCGGTCCCCCGGCAGCAGCACGCCCAGCCGCAGTGCCTGCTTGGTCTGCTGGACGATCTGCTGGTAGGTGGGGACCCCGCTGCGCCGGTCGATACGAAACTCCAAGATCGCCACCCCCATTCCACTACTCGATTAGTGAAATGAGGGTGCCGCGAGCCCTGGCGCCCTGTCAACTCCCGTCGAGTTCCCCAGCTCTCCGGGCCGCCTCCTCCACCCGCTCCCGATAGCCCTGCCACCACCCCGCGTCACCGGGCGGCAGCCCTTGGTTGCCTTCACTCATACCGACGGCACCGTCGATGAGTTCGCGCAGGATGTCGGCGTGTCCGGCGTGCCGGTGGGTGTCGGAGATCACGCGTACGACGGCGTGATGCAATGTCACCTCGTCCCGCCCGTCAGGCCACCACGGCACCCTGCCAACCGTGTCCAGCGCGAGCGCGTCGATCGTCGCGTCGGCGTGCGCCCAGGCCCGGTGGTAGAGATCCACCATGTCCGTACGTGACTGGTCCGCGGTCGCCCACATGTCCGCGTTGGCCTCGGCACCTTCCGCCACCCAGGGCAGCGGCTCGCCGGACGGCCGCCCGAAGGTCTCGCCGAGGTAGCCCAGTTCCACGGTGGCCGCGTGTTTCACCAGGCCCAGGAGGTTGGTCCCGGTGGGTGTCAGGGGGCGGCGGACGTCGTACTCGGAAAGCCCGTCGAGCTTCCACAGCAGGGCGTCCCGGGCGGACTGGAGATAGAAACGCAGGTCGGTCTTCGGATCGGATGCTGTCATGGCGTCAGTCTGCCGACCGGCACCGCGCTTCCCTCAGGGCGTTGCCCGTGCCGACGTCGGTTCGGGTTCGGGGCAGCGGGTGGTGTCGCCCTGGATGGGGTCGCCGTCCGGGGGTGTGAGGCTGACCCGGGGTGGGGTGGGGGAGGGGGTGGTGAGGCTGTGGGCGGCGAGGGTTGTGCAGATGATCTGGGAGGCGGCGAGGTTTGTCAGGGGGCCCGCGTCGGGGGGCAGTGTGACGGAGATCAGGTCGTCGCTGATCGCCGTCACCTGTGCCGAGTAGCCGGGGTGGGGTGGGGCCGGGGCCTTTGAAGGGGTTTCCGTGGACGGGCTTGTGGGTGTCGGGACGGGTACGGCCCTGGACGGCGTGAGGTGGGTGGTGATGCCCTTGCGCCGTTCCTGGGGTGTGGGGCCCTGGAAGAGGATGGTGAGGACCGACTGGATGTCGATCGGGGCGACGGTGCGGCGGGGGACGGCGACCAGGGCTCCGTCCGCCACGAGATGGATCCGTACCGTCGGGACGACACCGCTGGCGGGGCCGCCCGCCTCGACGACGCCGGTCGTGGGGATGCCGCAGGAGGTGACCGCGCACAGGGCGGCCACGGCGGACAGCAGGGCGGTCAGGCGGCGGCGCGGGGTGGTCACGGTCGGGCCTCCGGGGTCGAGGTGTCCCGTTGCAGGGGTAGCTCCACGGTGAAGAGGGCGCCGCCCTGCGGCCGGTTCGCCGCGCGGACGGTGCCGCCGTGCACCCGCACGTTCTCCGCGGTGATGGCGAGGCCGAGACCGCTGCCGTCGGTGCGGGCCCGGGCGGTGTCGGACTTGTAGAACCGCTCGAAGACGTGCGGCAGTACACCGTCGGGGAGGCCGGACCCGCTGTCCAGCACCTCGATGACCGCGCACCGGCCGCCGTCCGGCAGGCCGCCCTCGCGCAGGCGCAGCAGCACGGGGCGGGCGCCGTGCCGCAGCGCGTTGCCGACCAGGTTGGCGACGACCACGTCCAGGCGGCGCGGGTCGACCCGGCCGCGCAGCGCGTCGGGCGGCGGCAGGTCGCACTCCACGAGGTCCGTCCAGGCGCGGGCGGCGAGGGTGTGCCGCAGGGACTCGGCGAGGTCGATCTCGTCCAGGTGGAGCACGGCCGCGCCCGCGTCGAAGCGCGAGATCTCCATCAGGTCGTCCACGAGCCGGGCCAGTTTCACCGTCTCCTCGCTGATCAGCCGGACCGCGGTAGCGGTGTCGGGGTCCAGCCCGGTGGCGTCCTCGTCAAGGACGTCGGTGACCGCGGACATGGCGGCCAGCGGCGTCCGCAGTTCGTGCGAGACGTCCGCGGCGAACCGGCGCGCCCGGGCTTCCATCTCGCGCAGTTCGGCCACCGACTTCTCCAGCGCCGCGGCCGTCTCGTTGAACGTGTGCGACAGATCGGCGAGTTCGTCGGAGCCGTGGACGGCGAGCCGGGTGTCCAGCCGCCCCTCGGCGATGCTGCGGGTGGCGCGCCGGAGCGCCCGCACCGGCCGCAGCACCCCGCGCGCGGCGAGCAGCGCCAGCAGCGCGGCGAGCGCCACCGCGGGCACGGCGGCCCGCTGTGCGGCGCTGACCAGGGCGTCGACGTACGCCTGTTCCGTGGTCTGCGGCACCGTCAGGAAGACCCGCACCCCGGAGGGCTGGCGTCCGGTGCCCTCGGGGGCGGCGTAGGCGACGGACATGCCGACGACGAGCGAGGTGTGGCCGCCGCTGCGGACCCGCTGGAAGACGGTGGCCATGCTGCTGTCCACGGCCTCGCGCACCGCGGGCGTCAGTTCCTCGAAGGGGTCGCCGGGGGCGGAGGTGGCGCTGAGGTCGCGGTACTCGGCGAGGACGCGCCAGGTCCCGGAGGGCTCGGCGCGGGCCACGCCCGCCGCGAACCGGCGCAGTTCGGGCTCCGTCGGCGGGTGACCGAGGTCCGGGGCGAGCCGGGTGATCTGGCTGCGCAGCATGTTGATCACGGTGTCCTGGCTCTGCTGGAGCACACCCGTGCGCGCCTCGCGGAAGGTCAGGGCACCGGTGGCGGCGGCGGTGAGGGCGGTGACGAGCGTGAACGCCACGACCAGCCGCATGCGCAGGCCCCGCGGTTGCGGCACCCTGACCCGGGCTCTCAGCGGGCCGCCGCGCACGCCCTTCACCGTGCCGCGAACCGGTAGCCGAATCCGCGCACGGTCTGGATGTAGCGGGGCTCGCGCGGCGGCTCGCCCATCTTGGCGCGCAGCCGTTTGACACAGGCGTCCACCAGCCGGGCGTCGCCGTGGTAGCTGTGCTCCCAGACCGCCTCCAGCAGTTGCTGGCGGCTGAAGACCTGGCCGGGGGAGCGGGACAGCGTCAGCAGCAGCCGTAGCTCCGAGGGGGCGAGGGCGATCGGCTCGCCCCGCAGGGCGACGGTGAGGCCGGCCCGGTCGATGGCCAGGTCGCCGTAGGTGTCGATCTTCGGTATGCCGGTCCCGGCGGGTCGGTCGCCCGCGCGGCGCAGCACGGCGCGGATGCGTGCCTCCAGCACCCTGGCCTGGACGGGCTTGACGACGTAGTCGTCGGCGCCGGACTCCAGGCCCACGACGATGTCCTCGTCGTCGCCCCGGGCGGTCGCCATGATGATGGGCAGGGTCTGGTCGAGGCCGCGGATGCCACGGCACACGTCCAGGCCGGGCATCCCGGGCAGCATCAGGTCCAGCACCACCACGTCCGGCCGGAAGGCCCGCACCCGTCCCAGTCCGTCCTCGCCGTTGTCGACGGCGGTGACCTCGTGGCCCTGGCGGCGCAGGGCCAGTGCGACTCCCTCCCGTACGGCGCGGTCGTCCTCGATCAGCAAAACGCGTGGCATGGGCTCAGTATCGCCAGGGCGGCGGACGGTCCGGGATTCTGTTACGGGATGATCATATAAAGCCCGCCCCGGATCGTCGTTATCGTTCTGTTGCCGTCCGGGCCAGAGGCCATCACATGCCGGTCACAGCCTGGCGATCATGACCACGCATCAACCGCCGCCTACCCGTGGCCGTCGACGCCGGGGCCGCACACACGCCTCCGCGCGAGGACGAAGGCTGCCGCTGTGGGGAGGCCTGGCCGCGGTGACCGTCCTGACCGCCGCCGGTCTGGCGGCCGTGACCTGGACGCCGTCCGGCGCGGACGGACCCCCCGGCGGCACCCGAGCCGACGCCCGCACCGAACCCGTCGAAGCGCCCGCCTCCGACCGCGCCCGCCCGACGACCGGCCCCGACCCCTCCCCGTCCGGCAGCTCCGAGGAATCCGCTGACACCGAGTCCTCCGACCCGCCCGCCGAGTCCGACATCCCGCTCACCGGACCGGGCACGTTCACCACCGCGTCCGGCACCGGCGCCAAGGCCGGCTCGGGAACCGCGCTGCGCTACCGGGTCGAGGTCGAGGACGGGCTCGACGTCTCCGCCGCCGACGCCGCCCGCCAGGTGGAACGCATCCTGGCCGACCCGCGCGGCTGGACGGCCGACGGCCGGTCGGCGTTCCAGCGCGTCGCCACCGGCCCGGCCGACTTCGTCGTCCGCATCGCGACCCCCGGCACCGTGGACACCATCTGCGGCCAGTACGGCCTGGACACCGGCGGCGAGGTCAACTGCAACGTCGGGGAGAACGTGATGGTCAACCTCAAACGCTGGCTGCTCGCGACCCCCGTCTACGCCGACGACGTCCCCGCCTACCGCGCCCTCATCATCAACCACGAGGTCGGCCACTTCCTCGGCCACGGCCATGTCGGCTGCCCAGGACCCGGCAAGCCCGCCCCCGCGATGATGCAGCAGATCAAGGGCATGAACGGCTGTGTGCCCAACGTCTGGCCCTACGACGAGGAGGGGCGGTACGTCACCGGACCCGCCGTCCCCTGACCCGCCCCGCTACAGCAGGCCGGTGACCTGGGAGCGGACGACCTCCCATGCCGCGGGCGGGAGTTCCCCGAGGGCCGTGGCGCGCAGCGCGTCCAGGGCGTCCCCGGCGCCGGTGTCCCCGGCGGCACCGCCGCTGAGCACGTCGTACCCGTCGCGTACGGCGACCCGGAGGCGGTCGCCCGCGTCGTCCCCGGAGTGCAGGGCCGAGGCCACGACCAGCGGCGGCGGTCCGCCCGGCTCGCCCGGCAGCTTGCGGTAGGCGGAGGCGACCGGCTCGCGCCAGCGCAGCGAGAGCAGCACGGGACGCTTGGCCACCACCTCGGCCAGGTCCGTCTCCCGCACGCCGTCGGACTCCAGCACCGTCGCGCGGGCGTCCAGGACGAGCGCCGCCGGCAGCAGACAGCGCAGGGTGCTGCCGACGATGTTGCCGCCGACGGTCGCGGCCCGGCGCACGGCGCCGGTCCCCACGGTGGCGGCGGCCAGCCGCAGCACGTCCGGCACCCGGTCGTCGATCCGGTGCAGCAGCACCGCACTCCCCAGGCTGTCGCTGCCCAGCACCTGAGCCTCGGGCAACTCCCGCAGGGACACGGCCAGTTCGGGGAAACCGTCCCGCTGCCACGTGGCCCACACAAGAGTCGCCCCACCTATCGGTACGGCTCCCTCGGCGAGACACTCCTGCGCTTCGGACACGGACGTGGGCAGACGCAACAGCACAGCGGCCGACCTGCCTTTCTGGGGAGTTGGGCGAGGGACGGACGGCGCATCGCACACCTGCCCGCCGACAGGGCAGTCTCGCCGCGCCGCAGGGGGCGCGTGCAGGGCTCACACAAGCATGCCCTGCACACGCCCCGGCCCCGTTCCGGCGCGGATCAGGCCGGGGGCACCTCGTCCACGAAGGAGGTGCCGGAGCCCCGGTAGGCGGCCACCTTCGCGGCCACCTGGGCCGGGGTGAGGACCTGGTCCTTGACGTGCAGGACGTAGTCGACGCCCTGGTCGTAGGCGCGCGGTGTGGTGGAGGTCTGGCCGTCGAGGTCGATCAGCCACTGGTTGAAGTTGATCGACATCGGGCGCTCCGGCAGGTACGCGGCGTCATGGGTACCGAAGTGCTGCCCGTCGACGTAGTAGGTGATGGCGTTGTTGTCGATGGTCACGACGAGGTCGTGCCAGCCCGCGTAGCTGCGCCTGCTCTCGGTGTGCTGGTTGACGGCCTGCCACGGGTCGGGGTTGTAGGTCTCCCACGAGGTCGTGTAGAGGATGTTCGACGGCTCGCCCCAGCCTCCGTTGGGCAGGTACTCGAAGTCGTACTCGGCGTAGTCGTCGGCCATCGGCGCCTTGAGGTCGTTGATGGTGAAGAAGGTCTGGACGACACGGTCGCCGTCGGGGCCGCTCCTCGGCGCGTCGGAGAACCGGACCCGGGCGGCGTAGGTGCCGTTCTTGAACTTCATGGCCCGGGTGAGGACCTCGGTGTGCCGGGTGGAGGCGCCGGTGCCCGCGGTGGAGGTCTCCAGGTTCATCACCGAGTTGCCGCCCTCGCGGGCGAAGGTGACCTTGGACGGGTCCCAGATGGCACCGGGCACGCCCGGCCCGCCCGGGTTGGAGCGGATGCTCCAGCCGTGCGCGGAGACGGCCGGGTCGGTGTGGGAGGTGTAGTCGAAGTCGTCGAAGAGGGTCTGGCCGCCGCCCGGCGGGTCGGTCGGGTCCGTCGGGTCGGTGGGGTCGTTGCCCTCGGGCGCCGTGCCCCACACTGTCGTTCCGGCGAGCTGGGCGGTGACCTTGTTCCAGTCGGCGTACGACGTCTGGCCGCCGCCGAAGGAGTAGTCGTCGCTCTGGGTCAGCGTCTGCCAGGTGGACCGGTGGAACCGCAGTTGCATGTCCCCGGTGTCGCTGCCCGGCGCCAGCGTCCCGGCGGCGGAGGTGAAGCCGATCTCCAGATAGCGGTCGGCCGTGGCGGTCGGCTTGCTCAGCGTGCCGAACGCGCCCGTGATGGCGCCGCATCCCCGGACCGCCCAGGAGCAGGCGAAACGGTATGTGGCATCGGAGGCGTCGGCCTTGAAGTAGTAGCGAATCCTCACCTGGTTCAGCTGCACCGGGGCGGAGCCGGTGTTGCGGACCTTGAACCAGGGTTCGCTCTGGTCGGCGGTGGCCCCGCTCGCGCTGGTGCGGTACTGCACGGCCAGGCCGCCGTCGGCGGCGGACGCGGTGCCACCGGGCAGGGCGGCCAGCGCGGCGCTGCCCACCAGGGCTGCCACGGCCAGGGCGGAACGGGCCCTGAGGCCGGTCGGACGGGTTCTCATGTGGGGGTCCTTTCGCATCGGAAGGGGTGGGGAGGTTCCCGCTCAGCGCGGGAGGTTCGGGGAGGTGAGCGCACGGCTGGGCGACTGCGCGGGCGGGGTGTCGTGCGGGACCCGCAGCGCGTCCAGGCGTGCCCGGTGTCCGGCCAGCCGGGCCCGGAAGTCCCGCCAGTCGGCGGTCGGGTGCCACACCCGGTCGGCGAGGGCGCACAGCCGGGGGAAGGCGAGGTACTCGAGGTGCTCGGGCGTGCTGACGAACTCGGTCCACAGCTGGCCCTGCGCGCCCAGGACCCGCGCCTCGGCCCGCGGGTCGGGGACCGGGGGCGCGAGGTCCACGCCGTAGGCCGTGCGCAGGTCGACGATCACGCCGGGCTGGGCGGGTGGCTCCGACGGGCCGGTGCCGCGCGCGTAGTCGAAGTAGGTGGTGCGGTGGTCGGCGTGGACGACGTCGTGTCCGCGGCGGGCGGCGGCCCAGGCGTGTGCCGGGTCGCGCCAGCTCATCACCGTGCACTCCGGCGGCAGCGTGGTGTCGTTCTCGGCCCAGGCGACCGGGCGGCGGCCCGCGTCGAGGAGGTGTCCGGCGATGCGTCCCAGGAACCAGCTGTGCAGCTGGTGTGGGCCGGGCAGGCCCTCGCGGAAGGCGCGGGCGATGGCGGCCGGGCTGCGCTCCCACTCGCCGGTGGGGCACTCGTCGCCGCCGATGTGCAGGTACGGCGACGGGAAGACGTCCATCACCTCGTCCAGGACGGTGCGGAAGAAGTCCAGGACGTGGTCGCCGACGCCGAGCACGTTCTCGCACACGCCCCAGCCGGTCCACACCGTCAGCGCCCGGTCGGGGTCGTTGCCCAGTTCCGGGTGGGCGGCCAGGGCGGCCCGTACGTGTCCCGGCAGGGCGATCTCGGGCACCACCCTCACGCCGCGCTCGGCCGCGAAGCCGATCAGGTCCGTCAGCTCGGCGCGGGTGTAGGAACCGGCGTGCGGGACGCCGTCGAAGCGATCGCTGCCCGCCGGTCCCGTCATCGACTGCGCCCGTCGTCCGCCGACCTCGGTCAGCCGGGGGTAGGCGGTCACCGGCATCCGCCAGCCCTGGTCGTCGGTGAGGTGCAGGTGCAGGACGTTGAGCTTGTGCAGGGCCAGCAGCTCGACGTAGCGGCGCAGATAGGAGACGGGCTGGAAGTGGCGGGCGACGTCGAGCATGGCGCCGCGCCAGGGGTGCCGCGGCCGGTCCGTGATCTCCAGCGCGGGCAGGTCGACGTAAGGCAGGGGCAACGGCCGGCCGGACAGGGCCTGGGCGGGCAGGAGCTGACGGAGTGTCTGGACGCCGCGGAGCAGGCCGGTCGGGTGCGCGGCGCGCAGCAGCACGCCGGTCGGGTCCACGGTCAGGCCGTATCCCTCGTCGCCGAGGCGGGGGCCGAGGGTGGCGTCGAGGGTGAGGACGAGGGTGCCGTCGTCGGCGTGCGGCAGGCGCGGTCCGGTGGCCGGGGTGAGGTAGGAGCGCAGCAGGGTGGCGGCCGGTTCGGTCCCGGGGGTGATCCGCAGCCGGGTGGTGGCGTCGAGGCGGAAGCGGCCGGGGCGCGGGCTGAGGTGGCGGGGGCGGGGGACGAGGGCGAGTTCGGGCCGTGGCAGGTCCACAGGTGGTCTCCGTCGGTGGTCCGCGGGTGGTCTCCGTACGGTTCAGCCCTTGACGCCTCCGGACGCCAGACCGGAGGTCACATGGCGCTGGAGGGCGAGGAAGACGATCAGCGCGGGCAGGGCGAACAGGGTCGAGGCGGCCATGGTGGCGCCCCAGTCGGTGCCGAACGTGGACTGGAAGGAGGACAGCCAGACGGGCAGCGTGCGGCTGTCCTGCTCCTTGATGATCAGGAAGTTGGCGTAGGTGAACTCGTTCCACGCGGTGATGAACCCGAACAGCGAGGTCGCCATGAGGCCGGGTGCCAACAGCGGGAAGGCCACCTTGCGGAAGGCGCCCGGCCGGGTGCAGCCGTCGACCTGTGCCGCCTCCTCCAGTTCGGGCGGGACGGAGGCGATGAAGCCGCGCAGCACCACCACGGTGAACGGCAGGGTGATCATGAAGTAGATCAGGGTGAGCGTCGGCAGCCGGTCGAGCATGCCGGTGTCCCGGGAGATGATGTAGACCGGGATGATCAGCGACTCCCAGGGGGCCATCTGGGCGATGAACACGGCGAGCATGAACTGCCGCCGCCCGCGCCAGCGCAGCCGGGCCACCGCGTAGGCGGCGCCGAGCGCGACGACCAGGGAGAGCAGTACGGCGCTGAGCGTGACCAGGGCGCTGTTGCGCCAGAACAGCGCGAACCCGTCCGCCTCGACGGCCCGCCGGAAGTGGTCGGCCGTCCACCGCTCCGGCAGCAGCCGGGGGTCGGCGGACTGGATGTCGGGGGACGGTTTGAACGCGGTCGTCACCATCCAGTACACGGGGAACAGGCAGACCACCACGGTCAGGGTGGCGGCCGTGTACAGCCCGCCCCTCCTGAGGTGGGCCACGGCGGTCCGGTGGGCCGTCACGGTTGCTCCCCTTCCTGACGGAACAACTGGCGGAAGTAGAGGACGAGTACGCCGCTCATCAGCAGGACCGTGAGCATCGACGCGGCGGAGCCGAGGTCGTAGCGCTGCTGGGCGAGCGCGGTCTGCACGGCGTACACCGGCAGGATCGTGGTGGCGTCGCTCGGGCCGCCCCTGGTCATCACCCAGATCTGCACGAACGCCTTGAACGTCCAGATGACCTCCAGCGAGACCACCAGCATGAAGATCGGCCGGATCAGCGGGAAGGTCACCGAGCAAAAGACCCGGGCCGCCCCGGCGCCGTCGATGCGCGCCGACTCGTACAGCTCGCCGGGGACCGTGGTGAGGGCGGAGTACAGGGTGATCGCGGCGAACGGCACGGACTGCCAGACGACGAGCACCACCACGATGGCGAAGGCGGCGCCGCCGTGCGCGAACCACGGATACTCCTCGAAGGAGGTGAACCCCAGGCCGGTGAGCAGCTCGTTGACGATCCCGAACCGGGAGTGGAACAGCCACTGGAAGACGGTCGTGGCGGCCACCACGGGCACCGCCCACACCAGCACCAGGGAGCTGAGGACCACGGTCCTGCCGATCCGGCCGAGCCGTGCGACCATCAGCGCGACCAGGGTGGACAGGACCATGATGGCGACCACGTTGACCGCCATGAACACGAACGTGCGGCGCACCACCTCCCAGAACCGGGGATCGGTCAGCAGGGTGCGGTAGTTGCGCAGCCCGACGAAGCGGGCGTCGCCGAGGACCAGCTGACGCAGCCGGAAGTCCTGGAAGGAGATCACCACCGCCCGGGCCAGCGGGTACAGCAGCAGGTACAGCATGCCCAGCACGGCCGGTGCGACGAGGAGGTACGGCCAGGGCGAGGCGCGGCCACGGCGGGGCCGCACGGGGGCGCGCACGGCCTTCTCGACTGCCACGGCCATGGTCAGGAACCGTTGTTGAGGGTCTCGGTGATGGTGCGCGACGCCTTGGCCGCCTCCGTCTTGGCGTCCCGCCCGGTGAGTACGGCCGTCATGTACTCCTTGATCGGGTTCTTGGCCTCGACGGCCGCCCACTGGGGTGTGTTGGGCGTGGCGTGCCCGTTGGCGGCGCCGACCGCCATCGCCGCGGCGCCGGGGTCGCCGGCGACCGCGTCGGCGAGCGTGGTCCTGTTGGGCACATAGCTCATGGCCCGCGCGAGCTTCTTCTGCCAGGCGTCGCCGGTCAGCTCCTTGACGAAGGTGAACGCCTCCTCCTGGTGCGCGGCGACGGCCGGTACGACCAGGTCGGAGCCGCCGGTGAAGACGGCGCCCGGCGTCGACGCGGTCTTGCCGGGAATCGGGAAGAAGCCCAGTTTGCCGTCGAGTCCGGGGTTGTTCTGCACGACGACGTTGGCGCCGCCCGGGGTGGAGAGGATCTGGGCGACATCGCCCTTGGCCATCACCTCGGCCTGCGGCGGCTGGGCCTCGTCGGAGTCCTTGGGGCCCTCGCCGAGCGCCTGGAGGCGCTGGTAGAAGGCCATCGCGCGGAGTGCGGCGGGGCTGTCGAGGGCGCCGCGCCACTCGCCGCCGCTCTCCACGGCGAGGTCGCCGCCCTCGTCCCGGACGAACCCGGCGAGGGTGTACCAGTTCTGGCCGGGGAGGTAGATGCCCTGGACGCCGTCCCGGTCGAGCTTGCGGGTGGCGGCGACCCACTGCTCCCGGGTCCTGATCGCCTCCGCGTCCACCCCGGCCTTCTCGAACAGGTCGGTGCGGTAGATGACGACGCGGTTGGCCGCGTAGTACGGGATGCCGTACTGCCTGCCGTCGTAGGCGCCGGGTTCGGCGAGGCCCTTCAGCCAGGTGTCGCCGCCGAGTTCGGCGACCCTGTCGGTGAAGTCGGTCAGGCCGCCGCTCTGCGCGTACTGGGCGACCTGGGTGTTGCCGACCTCGATGACGTCCGGGGCGTCGTTGCTGGCCAGGGCCGCGGTGACCTTCTCGCCGATGCCCTCCCACTCCTGGATCTGGATCTTCACGTCGATGTCCGGGTGGGCCTTCTCGAAGCCCGCCTCGAACTCCTTCTGGAAGGCGGCGGAGACGCTGTCGCGCATCAGCCACACATCGAGCGCGGTCCGGCCGTCCGCGGTGGTGCCGGGGCCGTCGCCGGAGGAGCAGGCGGTCAGCACTGTGGTCATGAGCATGGCAGACGCAAGAGTGAGGGAGCGGGGCTTCACGGATCACCTCTGGACATCCGGGGACGGGCGGCGCACGGCACCCCTCGGTTGACCAGTTGGCCGCCAAGGGCTTACCAGTTGATGTCGGACGAAGGTGGCATAGACCAATCGCGGCGTCAACCCCGCGCGCGCCACCGGCCGTTCACCCCGCGCGCGGGCCAACCAACAGCGAGGCCGCGGCCGTACGGACCGTCGTGCGGCTGGATCATCCCGGGCCTCGCTGACTAGACTCTGCTGGCTAACAGACCAGTTGCGGTCAGAGCCATACCAGTGCCCGCCGCCCGACGACGAACGAGAGCCCCGCATGGAGATCGACGCCGCCGCCTCGGGCGCGGTACTCAAACGCGAGCGGGTCCGGGACGCGATCCTCCAGCTCATCGAGGAACGACGCCCCGGCGACGCCATCCCCTCCGAACGCGCCCTCTGCGCCGAACTCGGCGTCTCCCGCCCCACCCTGCGCGCCGCCGTGGACGAACTGGTCGCCGCCGGACTGCTGGTGCGCGAACACGGCCGGGGCATGTTCGTCGCCGCCGAGAAGATCACCCAGGAACTCGCCCCGGACCGCCACGCCTTCAGCCTGCCGCAGGCGGGCGGCGCCTGGACCAGCAGACTGCTGGAGTTCCGCACCCTGCCCGCCGGGGCCCGGGTCGGCCGCAAACTACGCATCTCGCCGGCGGCGGAGATCCGCTACGCCGCCCGGCTCCGGCTGGTGGACGGCGCGCCCATCGCTATCGAGCACCTGCACGTCCCGGCGGCCCTGCTGCCCGGCCTGACCCGGGAGGAGTTCGAACAGGGCGACCTCTACGAGCACCTGCACGACCGGCACGGCGTCCAGGTCAGCGAGGCCTTCCAGTCCATCGAGCCCACCGTCGTCACCCGCGCCGAGGCCGACCTGCTCGACGTGCCGGAGCTGTCCCCGGCCCTGCTCTTCGAACGCCTCACCTCCGACACCCACGACCGCCCCGTGGAGTACGTCCACTCGCTCTACCGGGGCGACCGCTACCGCATCGTCTCCCGGCTCGCCCTCGGCCCCCGCGCCCGTCCGCCCGCACCGGACGAGGGCCACCACCCCGGCATCCCGCCGGGCGACCTCGCGCACGGCGACCCGGTGACGTTCTCGGCGCGCGGGGTGGTGCAGGACGGCCCCTGATGTGATGCCGCGCACTTACCGTCGGTCACCGTCGGAGGACCCGTGTTAGCGTCCGGCGGTGATCACTCCGGACCTGGACATGACCGGCGCAACCGTCATCGATGCCCCCGAACCGCTCGACGACCTGGACCTGTTCGGCGACGCCTTCGTCCGCGACCCGTACCCCTGGCTGGACACCCTCCGCGACCGGGCACCCGTCCACCTCGACCCCGGCACCGGGCTGTGGCTGGTCAGCAGACACCAGGACGTGCTCCGGGCACTGCTCGACCCGGCCGCCTTCCGCCCCGACAACGCCCAGCACGCCGTCACCCCACTGCCGGTGCCCGTGCTGCGGGTGCTCGCCCGCGCCGGACTGAACCTGCCGCCCGCCCTCGCCAACAACGGCACCGACAGCCACGCCGGGCTGCGCCGACTGGTCAACCGGTTCTTCCACGCCCGGCGCGTCGCCGCCGCCGTACCCGTCATCGAGCGGACCGCCGACGACCTGCTGACACGGTTCCGGGCACGGCTCGACGACCACACCTCCCACGACCTGTTCTCCGCCTACGCCCAGATCCTGCCCTGCCGCGTCCTGATGGAGATGCTCGGCATCGGCGACGTCGACGACGCCACCCTGGTCCGCTGGAGCGACGCCTCCCTCGAACTGTTCTGGGGCCGCCCCCCGCTCGACCGTCAGCTGGAACTCGCCGAACTGGTCGGCGAGTTCCACCAGTGGCTCACCGCCACCGTGTGCGACGCGGCAGCCGCGCCCGACACCTTCGTCGGAGCCCTCGCCCGGCACCGGCTGCCGGACGGCCGACCGCTGCCCGCCGCTACCGCGGTCGGCGCCTGCTTCTTCGTCTTCATCGCCGGGCAGTCCACCACCGGCCAGCTCATCGCCACCGTGCTGCGCCGGGCCCTCGCCCAACCCGGCCTCTGGCCGCGCGCGGGCGACCCGCGCACGGCGCAGACCTGGGTGGAGGAGGTCCTGCGCCGCGAACCGCCCGTGACCACCTGGCGCCGGGTCACCGCACGACCCGTGCGACTCGGCGGCGTCGACCTGCCCGCGGGCGCGCAGCTGCTCCTGATGCTCATGGGCAGCGGATCGGACCCGGAGGTCTTCCCCGACCCGGAACGCATGTGCCCGCACCGCGAGAACATCCGCCGGCACCTGGCCTTCGGCGCGGGCCGGCACCGCTGCCCCGGAGCGGCACTGGCCCGCACGGAAGCGACGGTCGCCCTGCGCGCCGCGGCCCGCGCCCTGCCCGACGTACGCCTCACAGCCGAGGCGGCACCCTCCCCGATGCTCGGTCTGCTGTCCTTCCGGGCGCCCCTGAGCGTGCCCGTGGAACGCAGGCCCTAGGCGGCCGGGGCGGTGCTGCGGAAGCGCGCCCGGTACACGGTGGGGGAGACGCCCAGGGCGTGCTGGAACACCCGCCGCATGGACTCGGAGGAGCCGAAGCCGGCCTGCCGGGCGACCTCCTCCACCGGGTCGGTACCGGAGGACAGCAGCGCCTGGGCCGCCTCCACCCGGACGGCGTCGACGTACCGGCCGGGCGTCATCCCCGTCTCCTTGCGGAACAGCCGCGCCAGGTGCCGGACGCTGACACCGGCGCCCGCCGCGAGCGCGTCCAGGCCGCGTGGCAGCGAGGGGTCGGCGGTGATCTCGTCCATCACCCGGCGTACCAGCGGGTGCTGGGCCCGGGGCGTCATCCGGACGCTGAACTGCGACTGCCCGCCGGGCCGTGCCATGAAGACCACCAGCTGCCGGGCCACCTCCCTGGCGACGCCCGCTCCGTGGTCCTCCTCGACCAGCGCCAGGGACAGGTCGATCCCCGCCGTCACCCCGGCCGAGGTGACGAGGTGCCCGTCCCGCACGAACACCAGGTCCGGCGCCACCCGCACCTCCGGGTAGGCGGCCGTGAGCTGCGGCGCCAGCTCCCAGTGCGTGGTGGCCCGGCGCCCGTCGAGGACACCCGTGTGCGCGAGCACGAACGCCCCGGCGCACACCGAGGTCACCCGCCGGGTGCGGGCGGCCAGCGTCGTGACGAGCCCGGTCAGGGCGGTGTCGGCGGTGGCGCGCCGCCAGTCCCGGCGACCGGGCACCACCAGGGTGTGCGGCTCCGCGGGCAGCCGGTCGACGGACGTGGTCACGCCCACCCGCAGCCCGCTGGAGGTGACCACGTCACGGCCGTCCGGCGAGACCACCTGCACGTCGTACCGGGCGCCGTACCGGTTGGCCGTGGTGAGGACCTCCATCGGCCCGGCCACGTCCAGCAGTTGCACCTGGTCGAAGGCGACGATCACGACGACCCGGGACCCGCCACCCGCCCCGCCCCCTACTCCGCCCACGGGGAGTCCAGGACGACGCGCACGAAGTCACCGCGCTGGAACCCGGGCACGTAGTGCTGGAGCACATCCGCCTTCACATTGCCGAAGGCGGTCTCCGGCTTCGGACGGATGCCATCAGTGAACGCCCCGAGGATGCGCCGCTTGAAGCCGGGCCGCGGGTGCAGCGCCACGACGTCCTCACGGTCCCCGGGGGCGATGTCGTCGTAGCCGATGCCGAGCACGTCGTACTCCACCCCGGCGGTGACCAGGGCGACCTCCGGCTCCATGAACTCCGGGACACCGGGCGTGGTGTGCAGGGCGATGGCCGTCCACACCCGCCGCACACCGTCCTCCGGCACACCGTGCGACCGGAGGAAGCGGCGCGCCTCGTCGGCGCCGTCGACCTCGAAGCGGCGCCCGCTGGAGTGGAACCGCTCACTCAGGCCCAGGTCGTGGAACATGGCGCCGACGTACAGCAGTTCCGGGTCGAAGCCGAGGCCGCGGTCGCGGCCCTGGAGGCTGCCGAAGAAGTACACCCGGCGCGAGTGGTGGTAGATCAGCTCGCCGGTGGTGTCGCGGACCAGCTCGGTCGCCTCCCGCGCCAGCTCGGTGTCGGGGACACGCACCCCGGAAGGGAGGGGGGTCTCGGTGGTCATGGCCTGTCACCTGTTCGTCGGTCGTCGATGGCAGCGCCCAGTCTTCTCCGGCCCACCGGCCACCCGCCATGTCCGCAGGGCCATGAATCCCACAGATACGGACAGCTTGGCCGACGACCGCTGAGTTCCGCGCCCCGGCCCGGTCCAACTCCACGACAGTCCCTTCGAGACCGAGCAGGAGACCCCGCCATGACCGTTACCACGGCCCAGACCAGCACCGTCGCCCCGTCCTCTTCCCGTATCACCGCCTTCCTCGCCGCGCGCCCCGTCTGGCTGGCCGGTGTGCTGGCCGCGCTCGCCGGTGCCGTGGTGACCGAGGCCTTCGCGCTCGTCGCCCGCGCCTCCGGCGTGCCCATGGCCGCGGCCAACCCGGGGGCCGAGGAGGCGGCGACGATCCCGGTCGGCGGCTTCGTCGGCGGCGTGCTGTTCTGGTCGGTCGCCGGGATCGTGCTCGCCTCGGCCCTCGCCCGCTGGGCCAGGCGGCCCGCCCGCACCTTCGTGGTGATCACGGTCGCCCTCACGGCGCTGTCCATGGCCGGTCCGGCCGTCGCCCCGCACACGGCCACCTCCACGCAGATCGTCCTGGCCGTGTCCCACCTCGTCGCCGCCGCGGTGATCATCCCCCTGCTCGCCGGACGCCTGTCCGCCGTGCGCCGGTGACCGCGGCCCGGGAACCCGACGGCCCCGCCGTCGCCATCCGCCGACGGCGGGGCCGTCCCGGGTCCGGGCTAGGAGCGGTCCGGCCCGCTCGCGCGCGCCGGGCTCCGCACCATGAAGACATCGATCGGGTCCTCCCTCTCCACGACGAACCCGTGGCGTGCGTAGAGCCGCCTGGCGGCACTGCCCCGCAGGACGTTGAGGGCCACCGTCGAGCCCTGCTCGTCGGCCCGCTCCAGCACCGTACGCAGCACGGCGGACCCGAGACCGCGGCCCTGGTGGCGTGGGGAGAGGTAGAAGTGCTCCAGCCACTGCCTCCCGTCAGCGGGCCGGACCGTGACACTGCCCGCGAGTTCACCTTCGGCCATCACGATCGACGTGTACCGGGTGGAGAAGGAGTCCCGCAGGCGCTGCCGCACCCGGTGCTCGTCGTAGCGTCCCAGGCGTTCCAGATCCGCGCGCATGACCCTCGCCCGCAACTCCGCGACGGCCTCGACGTCGACCGCTTCCGCCGGACGCAGCGCCCAGCCCCTCACCCCTGTGCCCATGGCGGGAGTCTGTCAGCATGGGGAGCGTCACGACGGGGGAGGGGTGTGGCGCACATGTCGGTCGGAGGACTCGGGTTCCGCCCGTCGACGCTCGGCCTTCGGTTCCTGCTGGAGCTGGCGGCCCTGACCGGTTTCGGGGTGTGGGCCTGGCAGGTGACGCCCGGCGCTCTCGGATACGTCACCGTGGTCGCCGTACCGCTGGGGGTGGCCGTGCTGTGGGGGGTCTTCGCGACCCCGGGCGACGCGTCCCGGTCCGGCAGGACCGTGGTGGCGACCCCGGGGCCGGTGCGGCTCCTGCTGGAACTCGCCGTCTTCTTCGGCGGAGCCGCCGTACTCTACGCGGCCGGGCGGCACACCCTCGCCGTGGTGTTCGCCGTCGTGCTGGC
This sequence comes from Streptomyces sp. B93, assembly GCF_018070565.1. GTDB lineage: Bacteria > Actinomycetota > Actinomycetes > Streptomycetales > Streptomycetaceae > Streptomyces. The sequence continues at coordinate 75,630 of NZ_JAGPXL010000025.1, read as the reverse complement.
GGTGTACCACCTGCTGGCGTGGGACCGGGTGGCCTGGCTGCTCAGGAACTGAGGCCCGGCCGCCGGTGTCACCCGGCCCGGCGCAGCCCCGCGACCAGCAGACCGACGAGTCGGCGTGCGTCGTAGTCGGGGTCGCTCTCCGCGCCGACGCAGAGGTTGCCGACGCCCCGCATGAGTTCGTACGCGGTGATGTCGGAGGCGATCTCACCGGACGTGGTGGCCGCTTGGAGCAGTTCCGTGCAGACGGGGACGAGGCGGTCGAGGAAGTAGCCGTGCAGGGTCTCGAAACCGGGGCTGTCGGACTGGAGCACGGCGGCGAGCCCGTGCTTGGTGGCCAGGAAGTCGACGAACAGGTCGATCCACCGGCCCAGCGCGGCGTACGGCGACGCGCTGCTCGCCAGCAGGGACGGACCGGCCTCGGCGCAGGCGTCGACCTGGTGCCGGTAGACGGCGATGATGAGATCCGCCCGGGTCGGGAAGTGCCGGTAGATCGTGCCGAGTCCGACACCGGCCTCGGCCGCGATGGCACGCACCGGCGCGTCCACCCCCGAGCTGACGAAGACCGACGCGGCCGCGTCCAGCAGCGCCTCCTTGTTGCGCTGGGCGTCCTTGCGCACCGGCCGTGCCGCACGCCCGGCGCCCTCGCCGCTGTCGCTCACCACATCGCTCCTTCCACCTCTGGGCTTGCAAAAGCGGAACAGTGTTCCGTATCGTTGTTCCGGAACGAGGTTCCGCTTGCTCATGATGCCAGAACGGCGGAGCCCGCAGCCAATCCACGAAGGAGTACGGTCATGCAGTACCGCACCTTGGGCCGCACCGGTGTGCAGGTCAGCACCCTCGCGCTCGGCGCGATGAACTTCGGCAGCATCGGACGCACCACCCAGGACGAGGCCACCGCCATCGTCGACGCCGCCCTGGAGAGCGGCGTCAACCTCATCGACACCGCCGACATGTACGGCCGGGGCGAGTCCGAGGAGATGGTCGGCAAGGCCATCGCGGGCCGCCGCGACGACATCGTGCTCGCCACCAAGGCCGCCATGCCGATGAGCGACGAGCGCAACCACCGCGGCAGCTCCCGCCGTTGGCTGGTCACCGCCCTCGACGACAGCCTGCGCCGCCTCGGCGTCGACCACGTCGACCTCTACCAGATCCACCGCTGGGACCCCACCACCAGCGACGAGGAGACCCTGTCGGCGCTGACCGACCTCCAGCGCGCGGGCAAGATCCGCCACTTCGGCTCCTCGACCTTCCCCGCCCACCGCGTCGTACAGGCCCAGTGGGCCGCCCGCGAGCACCACCTGAGCCGCTATGTCACCGAGCAGCCCAGCTACTCGATCCTGCAACGCGGCATCGAGGCCCACGTCCTGCCCGTCACCGAGGAGTACGGGCTCGGGGTGCTGGCATGGAGCCCGCTGGCCTCCGGCTGGCTGTCCGGCGCCGTCCGCGCGGGCCGGGACATCACCACCCACCGCTCCGCCGTCCTGCCCGACCGCTTCGACCTGGGCCTGCCCGCCAACCGGGCCCGGCTGGACGCCGTGGAGCGGCTGGCGAAGGTCGCCGACGAGGCGGGCCTGACGATGATCCAGCTGGCCCTCGGCTTCGTGACCGCCCACCCCGCCGTGACCAGCGCGCTCATCGGCCCCCGCACCCTCGACCACCTCCACTCCCAGCTCGCCGCCGCGGACACCGTGCTCCCCGACGACGTGCTCGACGCCATCGACGAGATCGTCGCCCCCGGCACCGACCTCGCCGCCCACGAGAAGTTCGACACCCCGCCCGCCCTCCTCGACCCGGCACTGCGGCGCCGCGTCAGGAACCGGTGAGAACCACCAGCCGTCCGGTCGCCCGGGTCATCGCCACATAGCGGTCGACCGCTCCCTCGACGCCGTCGCCGAACCTCTCCGGGTCGACGAGGACCACCAGGTCGAACTCCAGCCCCTTCGACAGCTCCGGGGTCAGCGAACGGACCCGGGACGTCGGCCGGAACGTGGGATCACCGATGACACAGGCGACCCCGTCGGCGTGCTCGGCCAGCCAGGCGTCGAGGATCGCGTCCCGATCCGCGATGGACCCGTGCACCACGGGCAGGCCGCTGCCACGGACCGAGGCCGGCACGTTCGCGTCCGGGAGCACGGCCCGGATGACCGGCTCGGCCTCCGCCATGATCTCCCTGGGCGTCCGGTAGTTGACGTTCAGCGAGGCCACGTCGATCCGGTCGAACCCGACCCGCTCCAGCCGCTCCCGCCACGACTCCAGGAAGCCGTGCCGGGCCTGGGCACGGTCCCCGACGATCGTGAAGCTGCGCGACGGGCAGCGCGGCAGCAGCATCTGCCACTCCGCGTCGGTCAGTTCCTGTGCCTCGTCCACCACGATGTGCGCGAACGGACCGGCGAGCCGGTCCCGGTCGGCGCCGGGCAGGGCGGCCTCGTCGACCAGGGTGTCCTGGAGGTCCCGCCCGCGCAGCATGGTCACCGCGCCCTCACCGTCGTCGTCGGCCGCGAGCACGTTGTCGATGACGTCGGCCATGCGCGCCCGCTCGGCCGCGACGGTGGCGGCGTGCCTGCGCCTGCGCAGCGAGGCCCGCGCGTCACCGAGCCGCTGCCGCGCCGCGTCCAGGAGCGGCAGGTCGGGCACCGTCCAGGCCTGCGGGGCCGCCGTGCGCTGGAGCCTGCGCACGTCGTCGGGGCCGAGCCAGGGCGCGCACAGCCGCAGATACGCCGGGACGGACCACAGGTCCCCGACGACATCGGCCGCGTCGAGCATCGGCCAGGCGCGGTGGAGGGCGGCGACCAGTTCGCGGTCGTTCAGCAGCGACCTGCGGAACTGCTCCGGCGGGACATCGCCGTCGATCTTGTCGAGCAGGATCGTCACCAGCTCGTCCCAGATCAGGTCCCGGGCCTCGTTGTGCGGGGTGCCGGGGCCGGGCGCCCGGAACGCCTCCGCCCAGTCGTCGGGGGTCAGCCGGACGTCGGCCCAGTCGGTCGTGACCGTCATGCCCTCGGCGGGCGGCTCCTCGTAGAACCTGACGGCGGTCTCGACCGCCCGCACCATGTCCGCGGTCGACTTCAGCCGGGCCACCTCCGGGTCCGGCTCGGTCCCCGCGTCGGCGCCCTCCTCGACCAGGTCGCGCAGGACGCACGTCTGCACCCCTTCCTCGCCCAGGCTGGGCAGGACATCGGCGACGTAGTCCAGGTAGGGCCGGTGCGGGCCGACGAACAGCACGCCGCCGCGGCGCTGACCGAGGCGTGGGTCGGCGTACAGCAGATACGCCGAGCGGTGCAGGGCGACGACCGTCTTGCCGGTGCCCGGACCGCCGTCGACGACGAGCGCGCCGCGGGAACCCGCCCGGATGATGGCGTCCTGGTCGGCCTGGACGGTCGCCAGCACGTCCCGCATCCGCGCCGAACGGCGTTCGCCCAGGCTCGCGATGAACGCGGACTGGTCGTCGAGCGCGGCGGCGTGCCCGCGCAGCCCCTCGGCGGTGAACACCTCGTCCCAGTAGTCGCTGATCCGGCCGCCGGTCCAGCGGTACCTGCGGCGGCTCACCAGCCCCATCGGGTCGGCGTGGGTGGCCCCGAAGAACGGCTCGGCGGCGGGGGAGCGCCAGTCGACCAGCAGTCGGCGGCCCGCGCTGTCGGTGAGGCCGAGCCGTCCGACGTACACCGGCTCGGGGTCGTCGGCGCGGACCATGTGCCCGAGGCACAGGTCGAGACCGAAGCGGCGCAGGGCGCGCAGCCGCCCGGTCAGTCTGTGGATCTCCACGTCCCGCTCCAGCGCCTCCCGGCCGGCGCCGCCCGGCGCCCGCCGCGCGGCGTCCAGCCGGTCGGACAGCTCGGTGATCGACTGCTCCAGGCTCTCGGCGACGGCGGCGAAGTGCCGCTCGTCGCGGGCGGTCAACGCGGGGTCGGTCTTGGCGGAGAGACGGTCGGGAAGGGCGAAGGCACTGAAGGTCACAGGAGGCACGGGGAGCCCTCTGAGGCACGGAGGGGGCCTTGCCGCAAGCCCCCCGGTGCGCTATAAGTTGACAGTGGCAAGGAGTTGCGGACTCCTTGCCTTCGCTGTTTCCAGGGCCTTTCAGTAGCCTTCGCGGGGTCTTTCAGCGGCCTTTTCAGGGCCTTTCCCGGGGGCCTTCGAAGCGCACGCGGAACAGCTTCGGCCAGTTCTTCCCGGTGAGCCAGAACTCCGCGCCGCCCGGCAGTGCGGCGATCCCGTTCAGGACCCCCGCGCCCGCACTCGCCGCCACCAGCGCGGAGGCGTCGATGTCGGCGGTCACCCGTCCGGTGTCCGCGTCGACGCGGACGATCCTCGGGCGCCCGTAGACGTTGGCGTACACGCTGTCGCCCACGCACTCCAGCTCGTTGAGGCGGTGCACCGGCCGGTCGCCGCGGCCCGGTTCGGTGACCCGGACGCGGCCCGTGGCCGCCAGGGTCCGCGGGTCCCGGAACGTCAGCCAGGCCGAGCCGTCGCTCGTCACCAGCCGCTGACGGGCGGGCTGGTGGCAGATCCCCCAGCCCTCGCCCGGGTAGCGGACGCGCCGGATCTCCTCCAGCGTGCGCGCGTCCCGTTCGACGGCGACCCCGTTGCGCCAGGTGAGCTGCCACAGCCTCGTCTCGACGACGGTGACGCCCTCGCCGAACCACGCGTCGGGCAGCCGCACCCGCACCGCCGGCGGCTTCCCCGGCGCCCCCACCGTGACCGTGGACCTCCCGAACCTTCCCGTGCTCTCGTACAGCCGCCCGCCCCGCAACTCCAGCCCCTGCGTGTACGCCGCCGGATCGTGGCCCACCTCCTCGACCACCCGCACCCGCTGCCGTACGAGTACGTCGGAGGCGTCGGCGGCGGACGCGCCGACGGGATCGTCGCGGGTGCCGCAGGCCGCCGCGAGGACGGCGAGCAGTGCGGGTGCGATCCAGGGCTGGGTCCGCTGCGCGCGCATGACGCCCACCGTGACACGCTCAGGGCAGTACGCCCGTCGTGGAGCGCGCCGTGTCGCGCAGGCGGGCGGCGTCCTTGCTCGGCGGTGCGCCGAAGTGGCGACGGTACTCGCGGCTGAACTGGGACGGGTTGTCGTAGCCGACGCGGCGTCCCACGCCGGTGACGTCGCCCGGGTGGGTGGCGAGCAGCAGCCGGGCCTCCTGGAGCCGGATCTCCTTCTGGAACTGGATCGGGCTCATCGCGGTCACCGCCTGGAAGTTGCGGTAGAACGCCGAGACGCTCATACCGGACATCCGGGCCACCTCCTCGACCCGGAACGGCTGGTCGTAGTGGTCGCGGATCCAGCGCACGGCACGGGAGACATGGCTGAGGCTGCTGTCGGCGAGGCCGAGCTGGCGTACCGTCGCGCCCTGCTCGCCGGTGATCAGCCGCCACAGGATCTCGCGCTTGACCAAGGGTGCCAGTACGGCCCGGTCGCGGGGCTCGTCGAGCAGGCGCAGCAGCCGGACCACGGCGTCGAGCAGCGCGGCCGGAGCGTCGCTGACGGCGATCCCCGGCGGCGCGCCCGCCCCGGCACGCGGGGTGGCGCCGGGCCCGGCCTGGAGCAGCAGTTCGGCGACGGCGGACGGCTCCAGCAGCAGGCCGAAGCCCAGCGCGGGCCGCCCGGGTTCCACCTGGGTGAACTGCCCGGTGACCGGCAGGTCCACGGAGGCGACCAGGTACTGGCCCGGGCCGTACTCGTACATCCGGTCGCCCAGGGCGAGCCGCTTGGCGCCCTGGGCGATGACGGCCAGCACGGTGCCGGACATCGAGGGCGCCGGGGGATCCGGCCGGTCGACCCGGGAGATGAGGACGCCGTCGATGGCGGTGGTCCAGTCGGGCCGGACGTGCCGGGCCAGCAGGGTGCGCAGTTCCTCCAGGTGCATGCGTCCATTGCAGCACCATCGCGGTCGCCTGCTCCCGCTTTCGAGAGGATTGTGCAAGCGCGAGCGAGCATCGTTCTAACGTTTCCGCAGGTCGGAGCAGTTGAATGGAATTACCGCACTCCAGCGAGGCAAAAGAGGAAAGCGATGATCGTCAACTATGGGTTCAGTGCCGCCCTGACCGCCAAGCCGGGCCTCGGTGACCGGCTCGTCGAGCTGCTGCTGACCGGTCTGGACGAGGGCAGCCCCGGCGCGAGCGAGCACTGCGTCGTCTACCTCGTCTCCCGCTCCGCGTCCGACCCCGACGTCGTGCACGTCATCGAGGGCTGGACCAGCGAGGCCGACCACCACCGGATCTTCGCGGGGGAGGCCGCGCAGGCCATCGTGGCGCGGATCGGCGAACTGCTGGCCGGGGAGTCCGAGTTCACCGACCACGTGCCGGTGCGCGGCAAGGCCGCCTTCTGAACGCCTTGACCCCTCCAGTCCCCGACCCTCCCGTCCCACCCACGAAAGGCAGCGACCATGACCACCGCGCGCCCCGCCCTCGACCCCGAACTGCGTGAACTGCTCACCGGCATGCCCCTGATGTCCCAGCTCGACGCGGACCTGCTCACCCAAGTGCGCGGCCTCGCCGCGACGCCCGTCGAGCCCCACCTCGTCCACCGGCGGGTCGAGCGGCGCGAGGTCACCGTGCCCACCGAGGACGGTGCCGCCATCCCCCTGTCCGTGTTCCGCCCCGCGCACCCCCGCCGCGCCACCGCCGCGCCCTGCGTGTACTGGATCCACGGCGGCGGCATGGTCATGGGCGACCGCTTCTCCCAGATCGACATCCCGCTGGAGTGGTTCGACGAGTTCGGCGCGGTCGTGGTCTCCGTGGACTACCGCCTCGCCCCGGAGGCCACCGGCAGCACCCTGGTCGAGGACTGCTACCGAGGGCTGCTCTGGATCGTCGAACACGCCGCCGGACTGGGCGTCGACCCCGGCCGCGTCATCGTCGCCGGTGCCAGCGCGGGCGGCGGCCTCGCCGCCGGGACGACCCTGCTGGCCCGCGACCTCGGCGGCCCCGCCATCGCCGCGCAGCTGCTGATCTGCCCCATGCTCGACCACCGCAACACCAGCGTCTCCAGCCGCCAGTTCTCCGGCGAGCCCGGCGTCTGGACCCGCGAGATGAACGAGTTCGGCTGGCGCTGCGTCCTCGGCGACCGCACCGATGACGAGGTGTCCGCCTATGTGTCACCCGCCCTGGCCGACGACCTGTCCGGCCTGCCGACCACCTACGTCGACACCGGCTCCGCCGAGGTCTTCCGCGACGAGGACACCGCCTACGCCAGCCGCCTCTGGGCGGCCGGAGGCCAGGCCGAACTCCATGTCTGGGCGGGGGGCTTCCACGGCTTCGACGCCCTCTTCCCCGGGGCCCGGATGTCGGCCACGGCCCGCCGGACCCGGACCGACTGGCTCGCCCGCGTCCTGGCCCCTGCCACCGCCGCGTGACCCCGTACCCGCCCGCACTTCCGCACCCCACCCACGCACGACCGCACCCCAGGAGGAACACCATGAAGGTCGCCATCGTCACCGGCGCCAGCTCCGGCATTGGACAGAGCGCCGCCATCGAGATCGCCAGGCGCGGCACCGGGGTCATCCTGACCTACGGCAGCAACCCGCGGGGCGGGCAGGAGACCGTCGCCGCCATCGAGAAGGAGGGCGGCACCGCCGTCGCGCTGCCGCTGGACCTCGGCGACAGCTCCACCTTCGCCGCCTTCCACGACACCGTCGCCCGGGTACTGCGCGACACCTGGCGGCGCGACACCTTCGACCACCTGGTCAACAACGCCGGATTCGCGCGGTCGTCGCTGATCGAGGACACCACCGAGGAGACGTTCGACCGGCTCATGCGCGTCCTGCTGAAGGGACCGTACTTCCTGACGCAACGGCTGCTGCCCCTGCTGGCCGACGGCGGCGCCATCGTCAACACCAGCAGCAACTCGGCCGCGACGGCGGGCCTGGAGCCCGGCTACTCGGCCTACGCGTCCATGAAGGGCGGCCTCGACGTGCTGACCCGGTACATGGCCAAGGAGTTCAGCCCCCGGGGCATCCGGGTCAACTCCGTCTCGCCGGGCTCGACCCGCACCCGGATCGGCGACGACGCCTTCACCCGCTTCCCCGAGGTCGTCCCCGCCCTCGCCGCGAAGACCGCGCTCGGCCGGGTCGGCGAACCCGACGACATCGGCGCGATGATCGCCACCCTGGTCTCCGAGGAGAGCCGCTGGGTTACCGCCCAGAACATCGAGGTCTCGGGCGGCTACAACCTCTAGGGCGTGCTCCGCCCCGGACGACCCCATCCGGCCCCAGGCGCCGGGCCCGCGGCGGTGGGACAGTGACAGCAGGGCGCGATGACGCGCGAGGAGGGCGGACCCATGAACGGTGCGCGAACCCTTGAACCCGGCGTCCGCAGCAGCCCCGAGGGCTCATGGCTGCTGCGCCGGTACCGCCGGACGGTGCCGCTGCGGGTCCGACGGGCCGTCGTCGCCCGCACCACACCCGGTGTCCGCGCCCGGGCGAAGCGGTACGTCGCCGACGTGCCGTCCGCACGGCACCTGGTGGGCCTGGTCCGGGCGGCCTGCCTGGTCCGCGCCCACCCCGGCTGGTGCGCTGCACCCGGCAGGGCCGTACGGCTCGTGCGGGACGTACCGAGGATCACACTGGTACGGCCCGACCCGTCGCCCCTGTGGGCACGCAACGCCAACGCGGCGGCCGTGCGCCGGGCGCTCGACGAGGCGGGCGTCGACCACTTCACCGTACGCGGACGCAGCAACACCTCCTCGGTGATCGCGGTGTCGGCGGACGACCGGCGCGAGGTCCTGGACGCCCTGGTGCGGGCGTGCCGGGCCCGCCCCGGCTACCTCAGCGCCGTCGACCCGCGCCGGCCCCGGCGGACCGTCACCCGGCCGGGCTTCACCCGCGGCGCCCGGCGCGCACTGGCCCGCGCCGACGTCGTACGCGTCACCTGGTACCACGGCGATCCGCGGGGGCGGCTCACACTCGGCCCCAGCTACGGCTGCGACGTCGAGTTCTGGACCCCCGAGGGCGACACCCTGCTGGCGCCGCGCCCCAACCGGCGGGCCGAGCGGGTGCCGCGCACCGACAGCCCCGTCCAGGTCTCCGACTCCCTCTTCACCTGGCTCGCTCCCGCCGACACCCCCGCGCGTTCCCTCCCCGCCGTCCGCACCCGCGCCGAGTTCGCCCGCCCGGCGCCCGACGACATCCGCTTCCCCGTGGACGTGGTGTACACGTGGGTCGACGGGAACTCACCGCGATGGCGGCGCCGCCGCGCCGAGTGGACCGCGGCGGGCTACCACGAGGAGGCCGCCAACGCGGCCCGCTACCTCGACCACGACGAACTGCGCCACTCCCTGCGTTCCCTGAGCCAGTACGCCCCCTGGGTACGCACCGTCCACCTCGTCACCGACGAGCAGATCCCGCCCTGGCTGAATCTGGGCGCCCCCGGTCTCCACCTCGTCGGGCACAAGGAGATCTTCAGCGACCCCGGCCTGCTGCCCACCTTCAACTCACACGCCATCGAGAGCCAACTGCACCACATCGACGGCCTGTCGGAGCACTTCCTCTACTTCAACGACGACGTCTTCCTCGGCAGACCGGTCACACCCCAGGACTTCTTCTTCGCCAACGGGCTCACCAAGTTCTTCCCGTCGGCCGTCCTCATCCCGCCGGGCCCGCCCGACGAGCGGGACGTCCCGGTCGCCGCCGCGGGCAAGAACAACCGGGCCCTGATCGCGGCGGTCTTCGGCACCGAGATCAGCCACAAGATGAAACACACCCCGCACGCGCTGCGGCGCAGCGTCCTGTACGAGATCGAGGACAGGTTCGCCGACCGGCACCGTGCCACCGCCGGGCACCGGCTGCGCAGCCCCGACGACCTGTCGATCGTGTCCTCGCTGCACCACTACTACGCCTTCCAGACCGCCCGCGCCGTCCCCGGACGGCTGCGCTACGCCTACCTCGACCTGTCGCACCCCGCTCTGGAGGCCCGCCTCGGCGGGCTCCTCGCGCGGCGCGACCGGCACGTCTTCTGTCTGAACGACACCGTCTCCACCGGGGCGGACCCGGCGGCGCGGCAGGCGCTGCTGTCCGACTTCCTGGACGCCTACTTCCCCGTCGCCGGTCCGTACGAGACCGTCCCGGTCACCCGATAGCGTCCGCCGCGTACTCCCACAGCCGGTCGGCCGCCGCGGTGTCCAGGGCATGCGCGGCCACGCCGGCGGGCGCGTCCGAGCCGGCCGGCACGAACGGTGACTCCTGGTTGTCCTCGAAGTACCGGCCGGTGACGCCGTCCAGGAGGGGGGAGGCGGCCAGCAGCACCGAGGTCGAGGCGCCCTGCGCGGGCGTCTTGTAGTACGGCAGCGGCGTCAGGTTCCCCGCTTCGTCCATGACGCCGAACGCCCGCATGGTGTCGTCGTCGAGGTGCCGCTGGAGGTTGGTGAGGATGTACCCCGGGTTGAGCGCGTTCGCCGTGATGCCGTCGGCCGTCCAGCGCCGGGCGCCCACCGCGAGCAGCACGTCGGCGGTCTTGGACTGCCCGTACGCCACCCACGGGTCGTAGGGGCGGCGCGCGAAGTGCGGGTCGTCGAAGTCGAACGGCGCGGTGCGGTGGGCGCCTGAGCTGACGACCACGAGGCGGGCCGCACCGGAGTCCCGGAGCGGGGCGTACAGACCGGTGGCGAGGGCGTAGTGGCCGAGGAAGTTGGTGGCCAGCTGCGCCTCCCAGCCCCGCGCGGTAAGCGTCCGCTCCGGCAGGGCCATGATCCCGGCGTTGGCGACGAGGATGTCGAGCGGCCCCCGCCAGGCCTTCGTGAAGGCGTCGACCGACGCGAGGTCCGACAGGTCGAGCGCGGCGGCCCGCACCTCGCCCGTGCCGGGGCGGGCGGTGAGTTCGCGGACCAGTGGCTCGGCGGTCTCCGGGCGGCGGGTGGCGATGGTGACGTGCGCGCCCGCGGCGGCGAGCGCCCGCACGGTCTCGGCGCCGATGCCGGAGGCGCCACCGGTCACCACCGCGTGCCGTCCGGTGAGATCGACACCGTCGAGGACCTCCGCCGCGGTGGTGTCACGGTCGTAGGGAGTCGTGATGAGTGAGCGGGCGTCCACGGTGGGCCCTTCTTGTGGGTGAGCGTTGTCCCTTCCGACGCTACGACGCACACCCTGGACGATCTATTATTCAGCGTCCGTGATTCTTTAGCCCCCGTCCGAAAGGTGGGACATGGATCCCCTCGACGATGTCCTCGCCCTGCTGGAGACCCAGGGCCACCTCTCCTCCAGCCTCGTCGCCGGAGGCCAGTGGGCCGTGCGGTTCCAGCCGCCGGAGGGCGTCAAGTTCAACGCGGTACGGCGCGGCTCCTGTGTCCTGGAGGTCGACGGGATCGACGAGCCGATCACCCTGGCCCAGGGCGACTGCTACCTGCTCACCGGGGCCAGGGGGTTCACCCTGCGCAGCGACCCGGGAGTGGAGCCGGTCGACGCGCGCCGGATCTTCGCGCAGGCCGTCGACGGGGTCGCCAGGACCGGCGAGGGCGACGACGTGCTGCTCATCGGCGGCCGGTTCTCCTTCGGCTCGCACGCCCAGGACCTGCTCCTGGACGCGCTGCCCCCGGTCATCCACGTACCCTCCGGCACCCGGCAGGCCGAGACCGTGGAGTGGGCGCTGACCGCCATCGGCGACGAGCTGACGGGCCGCCCGCTGGCCTCCCGGCTGGTCGCCGAGCATCTCGCCGTCGTCATGCTCGTCCACGTACTGCGGCTGCACCTGGCCCGGGAACCGCGGACGATGTCCGGCTGGCTGGCCGGTCTCGCCGACCCCGCCGTGGCCGCCGCGCTGACCGCCATGCACGGCGACCCCGCCCGCCCGTGGACCGTGGCCGACCTCGCCCGCTCCGGCGCGGTGTCCCGCTCGACGCTCGCCGCCCGCTTCAAGGAGACGGTCGGGCAGGGCCCCCTCGAGTACCTGACGCGATGGCGCATCGAACTCGCCGCCCGGCGGCTGCGGCAGGGCGGTGACACCGTCGCCGCCATCGCCCACGACATCGGCTACGGCTCCGAGAGCGCGCTGAGCGTCGCCTTCAAACGCGTCACCGGGTTGTCGCCCCGCGACTACCGCAAACAGCTGATCGAGGCGTGAACCGAAATCACAGCGGCGCCTCGTCCGCCACGTCCTGCTCCGTCCAGATCGTCTTGCCGGTGTCGCTGAACCGGGTGCCCCAGCGCTGGGTGAGCTGGGCGACGAGGAACAGCCCCCGGCCCCCCTCGTCCCCGGTTCGTGCGTAGCGCAGATGCGGGGCCGTGGTGCTGCCGTCGGACACCTCGCAGATCAGCGTGTGCTGGTCGTGGATGATCCGCAGCCCGATGGGCCCCTCCGCATAGCGGATCGCGTTGGTGACCAGCTCGCTGACCACCAGCTCCGTCACGAACGCCGTCTCCTCCAGGCCCCAGACGTCGAGCTGCCGCTGCACCAGGTTGCGCGCCGTGGCCACCACAGCCGGGTCGCTCGGCAGGTCCCAGGCGGACATGTGGTTCTCGTCCAAACGCCGGGTGCGGGCCAGCAGCAGCACCGCCCCCGGCGGCGCGGGGCCGTCCCCGGACGCGGCCGCCAGCACGTCCTCGCGCAGCTCGGCCAGCGAACGGCCGGACGCCGAGGCCAGGGGGGCGGTGAGGGAACGCGGCCGCTCCCCGTCCGGGCCGCGGTCAGGCGCCAGCGCCGGGGTATAGAACATCAGCGTGCTGTCGGCGGGCAGGTCGACGTCCTCGGCGGCGGTCTGCCGCCCGGCCGCGCCCAGCGGCGGGCCCGCCGACGCGGTGAGCGGCCGTACGCCGCCGTCCGGCGTGGCCACGAGGGGCGCGGGCTGCCCGGCGCTGGCCAGGGACAGCCGACCGGTGGCGGGGTCGTAGACGGCGTAGGTGCAGGTGATCCGGGAGCCCTCGCCGCCGTCCCGGGCCGCGGCACCCGCGCCGCCGCCGCCCGCGATCCGCGTCACCAGGGCGTCCAGCCGGGCCAGCACCTCCGCCGGATCGAGGTCCAGGTCCGTCAGCGCGTGCACGGCCGTCCCCAGCCGCCCGATGGCGGCGGCGCCGGACAGGCCGCTCTCGTCGGTGGTGCCGACGACGAGAGCCACCCGCGCCCCGGACACCGGGATCACGTCGAACCAGTTCGCGCCCGTGGTGGCGGCGGCGAAGTAGTGGGCGGTCCGCACGGCGCTCTGCTCGTCGGCGTGCCGGGGGAGCAGCTCACGCTGCAAGGCCCGTGCGGCACAGTGCTCCCGGGTGTAGCGGCGCGCGTTGTCGATGCTGACGGCCGCGCGGGAGGAGAGGTCACGTGCCGTCAGGACGTCGAAGTCGGAGAAGCCGCCGTCCGGATCGAACCGGTAGTACGTCACCACGCCGACGACGGTGTCCCGGACGCGCATCGGGACGACGAGGGAGTGCGCGGGCCGCTCACCGCGCGTGCCCCGGTACAGCGGCTCCCCGTCGTCCGGCAGCAGGATGTCCGCGCGGCGCGGTTCCAGACCGGCCAGCTGCCCGCCGTCGGACGCCGGGAAGGGCAGCACGGGCCGACCGGTGCGGTCCGTGCGGTCTGGTGCGGCGGTGTCGTCGGCGTACCGCAGACCGACCCTGAGGAGACCGGCCCGGGACGGGTCGGGTTCCGCACCGGAGAGCACGGGCGCGAGCACATCGACCGTGGCGGCGTCAGCGAACCGGGGGACGACCACGTCGGCGAGCTGCTGACCGGTCTCCACCACGTCGAGGGACGTGCCGATCAGGGTGCTGGCGTCGGCGAGCAGGGCGATGCGCTCCTCCGCGACCCGCTGGGCCGTGATCTCCACCGCGGTGGTGGCGAGGCCCACCACCTGCCCGGCCGGATCCTCCAGCCGGAAGATCGAGTTGGCGAAGACGTGCTCATGGCCGGGATCGTCCGGTGGCCGCCCGTGCTTGTCGAAGTCCAGGACCGGTGTCCCCGACTCCAGCACCTCCCGCATCCGCCCCTCGAACTCGGTCGAGTTGGAGTCGGGCCACAGCTCGTGCGGCATCCGGCCGATGGAGTCGTCCGCGAACAGGCCCTCAAGTCCGCGCGCCGCCGGATTGCACCGACGCAGGCGCAGATCGGAGTCGTAGACGCAGAGACTCGTGGGGGACTGGTTGAACAGCGTGTCGAGCAGCGCCTCGTCGACGGTCCGCCCCTCCGGGGCGGCCGTGACCGGTGTCACCAGCACGGTCCAGCCGCCCGGCGGCCGGTCGGTGGGGCGTATCCGCACCCGGCACGCCCGTGCGCGGCCGTCGCGGTCGCGCAGCACGACCGCCGCCGAGGCGTCCTCCTCGGCGGCGGCGCTGCCGTCGAGGGCCAGCGGCCGCTTCGGGGCGAGCAGCGCGCTCACCGGCCTGCCGCGCACCTCCGACTCCGTGAAGCCCAGCAGGTCATGGGCGGCCGTACTCCAGCCGACGACGGTTCCGTGCCGGTCGACCACCAGTTCGGCGTCCGTGTGGGGCCGCCGCGCCGACGACCGCCGTTCCGCTGTGTGTGGGGTGCTCACCGCAACCAGTCCCCTCGCGCTCCCTGAGTGTCAGGATGGCAAAGGTCACTGGCCCGGGCACCCCGGGCGGTGGCCGACGGCGGCGTCACAGCCAGCCGCGGCCGGCCGCCTGCCACGCGAGCTGGGTCCGGGTGGTGGCGCCCGCCAGCTGCATCATCCGCTGGACATGGCGCTGCACGGTGCGTCGGCTCAGTCCGATCTGGGTCGCTATCGCCTTGTCGGCGATCCCCGCGACGAGCAGCGACAGCAGTCTGCGGTCCAGGGCGGACAGCGGATCGGGGGCGGCGGCGTCGGTACCGGTGACGGCTCCGGAGTCATCGACGACCAGGGGGACCGCGTCCTCCCAGTACCGCTCGAAGAGCGCGGTCAGCGCGGCGAGGAGGCTGCTGTCGCGGATCAGGGCCGCGGTCGGCGGCTCCGGGCTGCCCTGGGCGCCGCCGGGTACGAGCGGGCAGACGGCGATCGACCGGTCCGCGATCGCCAGCCGCAGCGGCAGATGCGGGACGGCGCGGGCGATCTCCCCGGCGTGCACCGCCCTGGCCACGTTGTCGACGGCGCCCTCGTCGTCGAAGTAGCCCTTCTCGTACAGCACTCGGTAGCGCACGCCGCGCGCCAGGGCGTCGAACTCGGCCTGGTTGCTCCCGGCGGGCATCGCCACGTACTGCGGCTTGCAGAACCAGAGCATCTCGTCGCGGGCCGCGCACTGGAGGTGCCGCAGGGTGCTGGCGCAGCGACTCCGCGCCGGTGATCACCTCCACGAGGTGTCCGGTGTTCCGCCCGCCCGTGCTCGCCCGGTGCGCTTCCAGCAGACCGGCCACCTCCGCCCGGGCGAGGTCGAGCGCCTCGGCGTGGTGCTGGAGCCGGGGGAGCAGCGCCACGTCCGGGGGCGTCGCCCGGTAGCGGTGGGGCAACTCGTCGGAGCGGCTGGCCAGGCCCTGCGCGGTCAGCCTGGCCAGTGTGGACGCCACGAGGGGCGCGTCCAGGTCCAGGCGCTGCACCAAGTCGTCGGCGGTGAGCTGCCCTATTGAGTCACGAGCAGCCGGTAGACGGACTCCTCGGCGGGGGAGAGCCCGGCGACCTCCAGTGTCATGGTCACCCTCCCGCGCCGAACGTTTCCGGAACCGACAGGAGCACGCTACTGCATGAAGTGTGAATTTCAGTGTGCGGTGGCGGGTGCGGAAAGGCGTTACTTCCCACACCCGCCGATGTGATCCGGTGTGTCACGGGCCTCGGTGCAGATAGGCCCGGGTCACGGTCTGCCGTACGGTGTTGCCCGCCCCGTCCTCGGCGCTGACCCGCAGGGTGACCGGGGCGTCACCGCGCGGACCGGAGGGCCGCTCGACCGTCGCCTCGAAGGCGTTGGTGCCGTCGGGGCGCACCGTGGCCCGGTGCCAGCTGCGGCCGTCGTCGTACGACGCCTCCACTCGCACCCGCACCCCGTGCGGGGCGGGCGGTCCGTCCGGGGGCGGCGTCCGAGGGGATCACCGACAGCCGACCCCGCTCCTCGACGGTCCGGAACAGCACCTTGGTGCGTCCGGCGCCGGGCCGGATGTCCACGGTCCGCTCGCCCGTGGCGTCGGTGGTGACCGTCACCCGGTCCCCGGTGATCAGCCGGACCGTGACGGCACCGGCCGGGTCGGGGGCGACGGTCACACTGGTCGGGAGTGTGTCGGTGCGGCCGATCGGTGTGATCACACCGGTCAGTGCGGCCCCCACCGCCGTCGCCACCCATAGGCGGATACGTCTCATCCGTCCTGGCCTTCCTCTACGCGCTTCACACTGTTCATGTGACGGACAGAATCCGTGAGTCCGGATGCGGTGTCATCGGTGCCGGGTGACGCACATGGGACATGTGCCAAGCACGACAGGGACCGGCGCACCCGCGCGTGTCCACTTGGCGACGTGGCACAACCGCGCCACCTCAGGGAGCGGCCAGGGCCCGCGAACGGTGCCGATAATCCTCGGCGACCTGCCCGGTACTACCCCGAGGTTGTCTGTGTCCTTCCAACCCCTCCGCGGGCGCCGCCCATTGACGGCGCTGTGCGCCGCGGCCCTGGTGCTCGCCGTGCCGTCGGGCCCGGCCTCCCCAGCGGACGGCCCGCCCCCGGCGACCGCCCCCGCCTCCGCCCTGTCCTCCGCCTCCGCCCTGTCCGCCGCTCCGGCCGCCGCCCGGACCGTCACCCTGGTCACCGGCGACCGCGTCACCGCGACGGCTACGGCCGACGGCGGCACCCAGGTGTCCGTGCACGGCCCCGACGGACTCCTGACCGGCCACGAGACCCGCCGCGACGGCGACGACACCTACGTCTACCCGCACCGGGCGCTGCCCTACGTGGCCGCCGGACTGGTCGACCACGAACTGTTCAACGTCACCCGGCTGCTCGCCGACGGCTACAGCGACACCGACCGCGACCGCCTCCCCCTGATCGTCACCTACACCGACGCCGCCGCCCGCGCGCGCAGCCTGCCCGTGCCGGAGGGCACCCGGAAGGTCCGCGCCCTCGACAGCATCCAGGGCGCCGCGCTGACGGCCGAACGGTCGCCCGACTTCTGGTCGGCGGCCACCGGCACCGACCCCGACGGCCGCGCCCAGGACCCGGACGCGCCCGCGCGGTTGCGGGGCGGCATCGCGAAGGTGTGGCTGGACGGCAGGGTGCGGGCCACCCTCGCCGACACCACCGCCCAGATCGGCGCACCGGGCGTGTGGGACTCCGGCAACACCGGCGAGGGCGTCGACGTCGCCGTCCTCGACACCGGCGTGGACACCGAGCACCCCGACCTCACCGGGCGGATCGCCGCCCGCCGCAGCTTCGTCCCCGAGGAGGAGGTGACCGACCGCAACGGCCACGGCACCCACGTCGCCTCCATCGTCGCCGGAAGCGGCGCCGCCTCCGACGGCCGGGAACGTGGCGTCGCCCCCGACGCCCGGCTGCACATCGGCAAGGTCCTCTCCGACCAGGGCTACGGACAGGACTCCTGGATCGTCGCCGGGATGGAGTGGGCCGCCCGCGAGCAGGGCGCCAAGGTCATCAACCTCAGCTTGGGCGGTGAACCCACCGACGGGACCGACCCGTTGAGCCTCGCCGTCGACGAACTCAGCGCCGAGACCGGCGCGCTGTTCACCGTGGCCGCGGGCAACTCGGGCCCCCTGCCGTACTCGGTCGGCGCCCCCGGGGCCGCCGACGCCGCGCTGACCGTGGGCGCGGTCGACGGCGGTGACCGGCTCGCCGACTTCTCCGGCCGGGGCCCGCGCCTCGGCGACGGCGCGGTGAAACCGGACCTCACCGCGCCCGGCGTCGGTGTCCTGGCCGCCCGCTCCCAGCACGCCCCGGAGGGCGAGGGCCCGTACCAGGCACTCAGCGGTACGTCGATGGCCGCCCCGCACGCCTCCGGAGCCGCCGCCCTGCTGGCCGCCGAGCACCCGGACTGGACCGGGGCCCAGCTCAAGAGCGCCCTGGTCAGCCAGGCGAAGCCGACGCCCGACCACGGGCCGTTCGAAGCGGGCGCCGGACGCCTCGACATCGCCGCGGCCTCGACCGCGACCCTGTTCGCCACCGGCAGCGTGGACTTCGGTTACCCGTCGTGGCCGACGGCGCCCGGCGCCACCACCGACCGGCGGATCACGTACACCAACAGGGCCGACACCCCCGTCGCTCTCGACCTCGCGGTGGACCTCCCCGACGGCCCCACGGACTTGTTCACCCTCTCCGCCGACCGGGTCACCGTCCCAGCCCACGGCACCGCCACGGTGACCCTCACCACGCACCTCGATCACGCGCCCCAGGACCGCATGACGGCCGGTGCCGTCACCGCCACCGACGACTCCGGCACGATCCGGGCCCGCACCGTCGCCGGTGCCGGACGCGAGGGCGAACGCCACCGGCTCACCCTCAAGGCCAACGACCGCGGCGGCCGCCCCATCGGCGGCACGGTCATCCTGACCGCCAGGCACTTCTGGCAGCCGGTCCGCATCGACGACTCGGGCACCCTGGACCTGCGGCTGCCGCCGGGCCGCTACACCGCCTGGCTGGACGCCGAGGTGGAGGGCGCGAACGGGCCGCACTCGCTCGGCCTCGCCCTGCTGACACTGACCGACATCGACCTGACCGAGGACCGCACCGCCACCTTCGACGCGACCCGGGCCCGCCGGATCTCCGCCGTCACACCGAAGCCGAGCACACCGGACGGCTCCCGCTTCGACGTCCACCGCGGCTTCGCGGCCGACGACTGGTCGGCTTCCTCACGGTGGCCCATGGAGACCTACGACAGCGTATGGACGCTGCCCACCGGCGAGAAGGTCACGGAGGGCGAGTTCGGGTTCGGCACCCGCTGGCGGCTCAGCCAGCCCGCGCTGACCATCGGCTCGGCCGGACGCGCCTACGACGATCTGCGCGCCCACGTCGGAGCCCGGCCACTGCCCCGGGGCAACCACCGACTGGACGCCGTGTTCGCCGGTGACGGCGGCGCGGACGCCTACACCCGGCTGCGCGCCCGCGGGAAGGCGGCCGTGGTGCGCCGCGACGGCGCCGTATCCGTCGAGCAGCAGGCGGCGGCCGCGTCCGCCGCCGGAGCGGCGCTGCTGCTGGTGGTCCACGACGGCACCGGACGGCTGGAACCGTGGAACGACTCGCCCTGGTCGCTGGCCGCCCCAGCACCGCTGCCGGTGGCCACCCTCACCCGCGACGAGGGAGAGGCCCTGATCGGACGGCTGACCAGTGAGAACCGGGTCCGGCTCGATGTCACCTCCCGGCCCGTCACCGAGTACGTCTACGACCTGACCCGCGACTACCGCGACACGGTCCCGGCCGACCTCACCCACCGCCCGGCCCCGCACGAACTGGCCAGGGTCGACGTGTCCTTCCGCAACTTCCGCCCCGGCCGCGCGATGCACTACCGGGGCGACGTCTCGCTGACCGGACCCGCCGGGATGAACCCGTCGTCCGCCCCCGCGATCGGAGAGCGCACGGACTGGGTGACCGCCGGGGAGGAGTGGACGGACACCGCCATGATCGCCCGGGAGCAGGGGCAGACCGGCAGCCCGGTCACCTACCGGCCCGGCACCGTCCACACGGCCGGCTTCTTCGGCCCCGTCCAGCGGCCCCGCCTCGCGGACGGCATCGGAGCCCGCCGGTACGGCGACGAGATGGCCGTCCTGGTCCCCGGCTGGGGCGACTCGGGCACCGACCACGTGGGGGACACCTACGGCAACTTCCACGTGAGCAACGTCCTCAAGCTCTACCAGGGCGACACCCTCGTACAGGAGGCGAACCGCTACCAGCTGTGGATGGCGGTGTCGGGACTGCGGCGCGAGCGGCTGCCGTACCGCCTGGTCTCGGAGAACACCCGGGACGCGGAGTGGCCCGCGCCCTACTCCACCGCCACCAGGACCGAGTGGGGCTTCACCTCCGGCACCGGCGGCACGGCGGAGGCGGCGGACCAACTGCCGCTGATCCAACTCGACTACGACGTCACCCTCGACCCGGACAGCCGGGCGAGCCGCCACGCCGACCTCACCCTGACCCCCTCGCACCTCTCCCGGTCGGTCGACACGGCCGCCATCCGCACGGCGGGCCTGGAGTTCTCCTACGACGACGGCGCCACCTGGCACCGCGCCACCCTCAAGCGCGCCGGCGACAGCTGGCGCACCCGGCTCGACGCCCCGCGCTCGGCACGCTTCGTCACCCTGCGGGCCACGGCACGGGACGCGGGAGGCAACAGCGTCGAACAGCGCATCGACAGGGCGTTCGGAGTGCGCTGAGCGGACAATCTGTTGGACAGACTGTCCGATGGATGGATTAGTCTCGGTGGTGAATACCCCCCATCCGCATAGGAGAACGTGGTGACCACCACCAGCGACAGCGAGCGCGAGGGCACGAGCGGCGTGCCGTCCACGGACCGGCCGAGGACGGACCTCGTCGAGCGGGCCCGTGCCCTCCAGCCCCTGTTGCGGGCGCACGCCGAGCGCACCGAGGCCGATCGCGTCGTACCGCGGGAGATAGTGGACGAACTCACCGCCGCGGGTGTCTTCCGGCTGCTGACGCCGAGGCGCTACGGCGGATACGAGACCGACCTGCGCACCCTGACGGAGGTCTCCGAGGTGCTCGGCGAGGCGGACGGCTCGACCGCCTGGACCGCGATGATCATCTCGGTGACCAACTGGCTGGCGAGCCTCTTCCCCGACAAGGCACAGGAAGAGGTCTTCGGAGCCGACCCCGACGCCAGGGTCACCGGCGTGGCCGCGCCCACCGGCGTCGGCTGCGCGGTGCCCGGCGGCTTCACCGTCTCCGGGAAGTGGTCCTACAACTCGGGCGCCCCGCACGCTACCTGGGCCGCCGTGGGCGCCCTGCTCAAGGACGACACCGGCGCCGTCGTGGACCAGGCGCTGGTGCTGGTCCCCGCCTCAGAGCTGGTCATCGAGGACACCTGGCACACGGCGGGCATGAAGGGAACCGCCAGCAACACCCTGATCGCCCGGGACGTCTTCGTCCCCGAGCACCGGGTGCTGTCGGTCCCGGCGGCCGCCCAGGGCACGTACCCGCGCACGTTCCGTGCGGACGAGCCCCTGTATTCGTCGGTGTTCGGCTCCATGCTGCTGCTCTGCCTCACCGGGCCGCTGCTCGGCCTCGGCAGGGCGGCCCTCGACACGGTGACGGAGGCGGCCCGGCACAAGCCGCTGTCCTTCACCGTGCACGGCAGGCAGGCGGAGTCCGTCGGCGTACAGACCCAGATCGCTGAGGCGGCGCTGGCCCTGCGCACGGCCCGGCTGCACGTCTACGACGCCGTGGACCTGGTGGACCACGGCTCCAGCTCCCTGGACTACGCCGCCCGCACCCAGGTCAGGGCACAGGCGGGCCTGGCCGCCCAGCAGGTCCTCGCGGCCATCACCACCTTGCTGAACGTGCACGGCGCGGGCGCCTTCGCCGACGCCAACCCCCTCCAGCGGATCTGGCGCGACGCCAACGTCGCGGCCCGCCACGCCGGTCTCGTCCCGGCCGTCGGACTGGAGGCGTACGGCAAGACCCTCCTCGGCATCGAGGAGCCGGTCACCCTCATGGTGTGACCCCACGGGGGTCATGAACCGCCCGATCGAAAGGGTCACTTCACCGAAGAACGGCGAACAGCGCGCTGTCGGGAGTCCGTCGGCGGGGAATTCCCCGCGAAATGCGGGCTCCCGAACGCAGCGCTAGCATCGAGCAGACCGCCGGGTGGTGAATTGTTCCCATGCTCTGAGCATGGGCCCGAAACCTATCGAATCGAGGCGCAATGAAGCATGTCGAGATCTCGGCGCGCCCCAGCGAGGAAACGCCCGAAACCCCGAGCGTCGACGTCACGCTGAACATCAATGGCGACACCTATCGCATGCGGTTCGACGCACGGGTGACCCTCCTCGACGCCCTCCGTGACCACCTCGGGCTCACCGGGGCGAAGAAGGGCTGTGACCAGGGCGCATGCGGTGCCTGTACGGTCCTCGTCGACGGTAAGCGCGTGGTGTCGTGTCTTGGGCTCGCCGCTCAGTACGAGGGCCGCGAGATCACCACCGTGGAGGGGCTCGCCGACAACGGGGAGTTGCATCCGATGCAGGACGCCTTCGCCCGCCATGACGCGTTCCAATGCGGTTACTGCACCCCGGGACAGATCATGTCCGCGGTGTCGCTGATCGCCGAGGGCCGGGCCGATACGGAAGCCGACGTCTGCGAGTTCATGAGCGGAAATATCTGCCGCTGTGGCGCTTACCCGAATATCCGCGCGGCGATCCGCGAAGTGGTGACGGAGGGGCACGATGCATCCCTTTGAGTACATGCGGCTCGGCGACACCGAGCAGGCGGTCGCCCTGGTGTCCGCCGACCCGGGAGCGTCGTTCCTCGCGGGCGGCACCACCCAGCTGGACCTGATGAAGGACGGTGTCCTGGAGCCCGAGCGGCTGGTCGACATCACCCGGCTGCCGCTGCGCGGCATCATGCACACCGGGTCTGCGGCACACGTCGGCGCGCTGACAACGATGGAGGAAATGGCGGCGGACGAGCCGCTCCGGCAGCGGCTCCCGTTCGTCCGGGAGGCCCTGCTGCTGGGTGCCTCGACGCAGCTGCGGAACATGGCGACCATCGGCGGCAACCTGCTCCAGCGGGCCCGCTGCCGCTACTTCCGTGACCCGACCGTCGCCGCGTGCAACAAGCGTGAACCCGGCTCGGGCTGCGCCGCCATCAACGGCATCCAGCGGATGCACGCCATCCTGGGCACCAGCGACCACTGCATCGCCCTGCACGCCTCGGACGTCGCCGTCCCGCTGGCCGCCCTCGACGCGATCGTGCACGTCCAGGGACAGGACGGCCCGCGCCAGATCCCACTGACCCAGTTCTATCTGCCGCCGGGCACCACACCCCACATCGAGAACGTGCTCCACCACGGCGAACTGATCACCGAGGTGGAGATCCCGCTGCTGCCCGAGGGGACCAGGTCGCACTACATGAAGGTGCGCGACCGCGTCTCCTACGAGTTCGCCCTCGCCTCGGCCGGAGTCGCCCTGGACATGGACGGCGGTGTCATCCGGGAGGCCCGTATCGCCCTCGGCGGCGTCGGTACCATCCCGTGGCGGGCCTGGGGCGCCGAACAGGTGCTCAACGGCGCCGAGGCCAACGCGGGCAACTTCCGCGCGGCGGCGGAGGCGGCCCTGGAGGGTGCCAGGCCGCTGCCGGGGACCGCGTTCAAGGTGGAGCTGGCCAAGCGCACGCTGGTGCGCACCCTCGAGACCGTCGCAGGAGCCCAGTCATGACCACACTGGAGACTCGCAGGGTCGTCGGTGAGGGCCTGAACCGCGTCGACGCCCCCCTGAAGGTCACCGGCACGGCCCACTACCCCAACGACTTCAGCTACCCCGGCATGGTGCACGCCGCCCTGGTCGGCAGCACCATCGCCGCCGGACGCATCCGCAGCATCGACGCCTCCGAGGCACAGTCGGCCCCGGGTGTGCTCACCGTGATCACCCATCTCACCGCACCCCAGCTGGAGCGCGGCCCGATGACCCTGCTCGGGCCGTCCCCGCCCGCCCCGATGCAGGACGACCGGATCCTGCACTACGGGCAGCACATCGCCATCGTGGTCGCCGACACCCCGGAGCAGGCCCGCCACGCGGCGTCCCTGGTGCGGGTGGAGTACGACCCGGCCGAGGCCGTGCTCGACGTGGACGATCCGCGGGCGCAGATCGTGGAGAACCCGTGGGGACTGGACACCCAGCGCGGGGATGTCGCGGCGGGGTTCGCGCGGGCGGACGTGGTCGTGGAGGGGACGTACACGACCCCTGACAACACCAACAACCCGCTCGGCCTGATGGCGACGATCGCCTCGTGGCACGGTGACGCGCTGACGGTGCATGACTCCACGCAGTGGCCGCACAACGTACGCACCACCCTCGCGATGGTCTTCCAGGTGCCGGAGAGCGGCGTCCGGGTCCTCGCCCCGTTCGTGGGCGGCGGCTTCGGCGCTGGCCTCCGTGTCTGGTCCCATGTCATCCTGACCGCGCTCGCGGCCCGTGAGGTCAAGCACCCCGTGAAGCTGGTGCTGACCCGGCCGCAGATGTTCACCTCGGTCGGCCATCGGCCGAACAGTGTGCAGCAGATCAAGATCGGTGCGACGCGGGACGGTGATCTGGTCGCGATCGAGCACTACGGGATGTCGTCGGTGGCGATGGAGGACGACGACTACGAGCCGGTGTCGTTCGGTTCGGCGGTGGCCTACGCCTGTCCGAACGTGCTGACGCAGGATCGTCAGGCCCGGCTGAACATTCCGTGTCCGGGTTCGATGCGGGCTCCGGCGGAGGGGCAGGGGAACTTCGCGTTGGAGTGTGCGATCGACGAGGCGGCGTACGCGATCGGGATGGATCCGTTGGAGTTCCGGCTGCGCAACTACGCGGAGGAGCATCCGCTGCTGGGTCTGCCGTGGTCGAGCAAGGCGCTGCGGGAGTGTTACAGCGAGGGTGCGGAGCGGTTCGGCTGGTCGCGGCGGAACCCGGAGGTCGGGTCGATGCGGGAGGGGCGCTGGCTGGTCGGCTATGGGATGGCCGGGGTGTCGTATCCGTTCTACCAGGTGCCGTGTCAGGCGCGGGCGTCGCTGCGGCGGGACGGTTCGGCGTATGTGCGCAGCGCGGCGACGGACATCGGTACGGGCACGTACACGGTGATGACACAGCTCGCGGCGGAGTTGCTGGGACTTGATGTGGGCCGGGTGCGGTTCGATCTGGGTGACTCGGACATGCCGTACTCGCCGCAGGCCGGTGGGTCGGGGCTGACCGGCGCGCTGGCCAACGCCGTCCACACCGCCTGCCGCAACTTGGTACGGGAGTTCCTGGACGTCGTACGCGACGACGAGGCCTCGCCGCTGCGGGGCGCCGCTCCCGAGGACGTCACCGTCACCGACGGCCGCATCCACCGTGTCGGCTCTCCCGAGCAGGGGGAGTCGTACACCGACATCCTGGCCCGCCATGGCCTGGAGGAACTGAGTGCCGACGGCCGGAGCACACCTCCGCAGGCCGAGGAGATCGGCATGGCCACCTCCGGCGCCTTCGGGGCGAAGTTCGTGGAGGTCCGCATCGACCCAGGGTTGGGGTTGTTGCGGGTGGCGCGTGTCGTCTCGGCGATCGACGGTGGCCGGATTCTGAACGAGAAGACGGCCACGAGTCAGATCATCGGTGGCACGGTCGGTGGGATCAGTCAGGCGATGTTCGAGGAGACGGCGACGGACGCGGGGACCGGGCGGATCGCGAACGCGACGTTCGGTGACTATCTGATGCCCGTCAACGCGGATGTCCCGGACATGGAGGTCATCTTCTGCGGCGGGCCGGACCGGGCGACCGCGGTCGGTACCAAGGGAGTCGGCGAGGTGGGACTCGTCGGTGTCGCGGCGGCCATCGGCAACGCGATCCACCACGCCACCGGCCGCCGGCTGCGGGCGCTGCCGTTCACCATCGATCAACTGCTCTGAGCACCACCCCGACCCGTGTGGCGAGGAAACGACATGTTTCCTCGCCACACGTCGTCATGCCCGCCCGTCGGCAGCCGCACAAGATGATCTGTGATTCAGGAGATAGTCTGTTGACAAGACGATTGGTTCGGACGCACGATTGTGGAGCAAACGATCCACTCAACAATGCATTCGCAGGAGAACCCACGTCATGTCCAACAAGTACGGCGACTTCTACGCGACCAAGTGGGGCTTCCCGAAGGCCCAGGCCGACGAGCACATCCCCTCACCGCAGCACTTCATGCCCGAGTACCTGAACGACCCGTCGTTCTACGAGAAGGGCTACCACCTGGAGAACGTCGGCGACGGCGGCAACTTCTACTGGGTCACCAGCCCCGCCGGTTACGACGGCGGCTTCGTCGTCACCGGCAGCGGTGTGATCGTGATCGACGCCCCGCCCGGACTCGGCGAGAACATGCAGTCGGCGATCCGCTCGGTGACGAAGGAGCCGGTCACCCACCTGATCTACAGCCACTGGCACTCCGACCACATCGGCGCGGCGTCCCAGTTCGGCCCCGACGTGAAGATCGTCGCCCATGAGATCACCCGGGAGCTGCTGGCGCGCTTCCCGGACAAGTACCGCCCGCTGCCCACCGAGACGTTCAGGACGGACGCCACCCTGGAGGTCGGCGGCACCAAGCTGGAGCTGTCCTACAAGGGCGCCGACCACTGCCCGGGCAACATCTACATCTACGGCCCGGACCAGAAGGTCCTCACCAAGGTGGACATCGTCAGCCCCGGCTCGGTGACCTTCATGCACGCCGACGTCTCGGAGAACATCAGCGGGTTCTACCAGGCCCACGACGACATCCTGTCCTACGACTTCAAGGCCCTCATCGGCGGTCACATCTCCCGCTGGGGCACCCGCGAGGACGTGGAGATCGTGCGCGAGTACTGGCACGACCTGCTGTTCTACGCCGAGGAGGCCCTGCGGGAGATGAGCAACGCGGAGGCGTTGCAGGGCTTCGTGGTCGGCCTGGGCCGTGAGTACCAGATGGTCGGCGCGGAGAACTGGATCAACTCGATCGCCAACTACGCCACGGAGAAGACGCTCACCAAGGTCACGTCCAACGGCCAGACCTGGCCCGAGCGGCTGGCCGGTGCCACCGTCTTCACCAAGTACCACGCCTGGACGGTCGCGGAGACCTTCCGTACCGAGCGCACCCACTTCGGCTACCAGAAGGAAGGCAACGGCGGCGACTTCTACATCGCCTGACGCCTCCGGTCCCAGAGCCTGACCCAACACACCGAACACGCCGAACACATCGAACACACCGACCGCGGCTCGTGCCCCGCATCACGCGGGCACGAGCCGCGGTCGTTTCTCCGCCCAGCCCACCCGGGCTCATCACGAACCAGGCCCTTCCATGGCTTCGCACGCAAGAACCCGTACCGCGCACCCGACGCTCGTCCTCGGCGTCGTCCTCCTCTCCGTCTTCGCCTTCGCCCTGCTCCAGTCGCTGATCAGCCCCGTACTGCCGGTCCTGCGCACCGAACTGGACACCACCCAGGACCTCATCGCCTGGGTCATGACCGCCTTCCTGCTGTCGGCGTCAATCAGCACCCCTCTCCTCGGCCGCCTCGGCGACCGGTACGGCAAGGACCGGGTGCTGGTGGCGTCCCTCGTCGCGCTCGCCGCCGGGGCGGCGGTCTCCGCCCTGGCACCGGGCATCGAACTCATGATCGTCGGCCGGGTGGTCCAGGGCGTCGGCGGCGGCGTCCTCCCCCTGGCGTTCGGCATCATCCGCGACGAACTGCCCCGCGAGCGCGCTCCGGGCGCCATCGGCACCGCCGCGGCCCTCGCGGCGGTGGGCGGGGGAGTGGGGATCGTCGTCGCCGGACCACTGACCGACGCGCTCGGCGTGCGGTCCCTGTTCTGGGCGCCGGCCATCCTGATCGCCGTCGCCGCGGTGGCGGCACGCGTCGTCGTACCGCCCTCACCGTCCCGCAGCAAGGGCCCCATCAGCTGGCTCGCCACCGCGCTGATGGCCGCCTGGCTGACGGCCCTGCTCGTGCCGCTGGCACAGGCGTCCCGGTGGGGCTGGACCTCCCCGCGGGTGATCCTCTCGCTGGCCGCCGCCGTCGTGCTCGCCGTCGCCTGGGTGGTGACGGAGCGCCGCTCCGACCGGCCCCTGGTGGACATGCGGATGATGCGCATCACCGCGGTCTGGACGACGAACCTCGTCTCCCTCCTCTTCGGCGTCGGCCTGTTCGCCGTCATGGTGTTCCTGCCCGGCTTCGTCCAGGCCCCGCCCGAGGCGGGCTACGGCTTCGGCGCCAGCGTCACCCGGTCCGGACTGCTGCTCCTGCCGATGACCGTGACGATGTTCTTCGCCGGTCTCGCCTCGGCGCGTCTGGCCCGGCGGTTCGGTCCCAGGACGGTGCTCGTCACGGCCTCCGCGCTGAACGCCACCGCCGTCGCCATGCTCGCCCTCCAGCATGACCGGCAGTGGCAGATCCCGCTGGCGCTGGCCCTGCTCGGCATCGCGCTCGGCACGGCGTTCTCCACCATGGCGAACGTAATCGTCGCCGCCGTACGCCCCGACCAGACGGGAGTGGCGAACGGTGTCACCGCCAACGTCCGCACCATCGGCGGCTCGCTCGGCGTCGCCGTCATGAGCGCCATCGTCAGCGCGCACACCCCGGTCGGCGGCGGACTCCCGACGGAGACCGGGTACACCGTCGGGTTCGCGGTCCTGGGCGTCGCGGGTGTCGCCGCGCTGGTGGCCGCCACCCGCGTACCGGGACGCGGCGCCGCCACGACGCGGTGAGGTCGGCCACGCCGTGGCGGAAACCGGCAGAGGGGCCCTGGACTCATTCGTCCAGGGCCCCTCTTGGGATTCAGGTGGTGGTCACTCGGAGATGGCTCGCGGCTCCAGGTACGCCTCCAGCCCGTAGGTGTGGTGCTCGCGGCCGATGCCGGACTGCTTGATGCCGCCGAACGGTGCCTCCTCGTCGGCGAAGATCCGGTTGATCAGGACCGTGCCCGCCTGCACCTGCCGGGCCACACCGCGCGCCCGCTCGGTGTCACTGGAGAAGACCTGCGCCTGCAACCCGTAGGGCGTGTCGTTGGCGATGCTGACCGCCTCATCGTCGTCGTCGAAGGGGATGACGACGAGCACCGGCCCGAAGATCTCCTCACGGGCGACCCGCATCTCGTTGGTGACCCCGGTGAAGATGGTGGGCTTGACGTACCAGCCCTTCTCCAGGCCCTCCGGCCTGCCCGGACCGCCCGTGAGGAGCTTGGCGCCCTCCTCCAGGCCGAGCCGGATGTAGTGCTGCACCCGGTCGAACTGCTGCTGGCTGACGACCGGCCCGACGCCCGTCGCCGGGTCCGTCGGGTCGCCCACCTGGAAGGCGGGCATGGCCTTCTCGATGGCCTCGACGACCTCGTCCAGCCGGTCGCGGGGCGCGAGGATCCGCGTCCCGGCGAAGCAGGTCTGACCGTTGTTGAGGAACCCGGAGGCGAGCGCCGCGGGGACGGCCGAGGAGAGGTCGGCGTCGTCCAGCAGGATGCTCGGACCCTTGCCGCCGAGTTCCAGTGTGAGGCGCTTGAACGTCTCGGCGGCGTTGCGCATGATCTGCTGGCCGACCGCGGTCGACCCGGTGAACCCGACCTTGGCGATGTCGGGGTGCGAGGTCAGCACGTTCCCGACGACGTTGCCGCGCCCGGTGACGATGTTGACCACGCCGGGCGGGAGGTCCGCCGCGTCGATGGCCTCGGTCAGCACCTGCGTCTGGATCGCGCTGATCTCGCTGGGCTTGACGACGACGGTGGTACCGGCGGCGATGGCGCTGGCGAGCTTCTGGGCGATGAAGACGATGTTGAGGTTCCAGGGGGTGATCACCGCGGCGACACCGAGCGGTTCCATGACGATGGTGTTGGTGCCCTGGGTCCGGGTGAACTCGTAGTTCTCCAGCAGCTTGGCGGCCGCGTCGAACATGCCGGGCGCCAGCGGGATGAGGCCGTCGACGATGCCGCGTACGGCGCCGTACTCCTCGGTCATGGCCGCCTTGAGGTCGTCCAGGCGCTCGGTGAACGAGGCGCTGAGCCGGTGCAGCAGGGCGATGCGCTCCTCCTTGCTGGTCCGCGAGAAGGTCGCGAAGGCGCGCTTGGCGGCGGCGATGGCCGCGTGCGCGTCCGTCTCGTCGGCGAGCCGGACCTGGCCGATGATCTCCTCGGTCGCCGGGTTGTACAGGGGGGCGAGTTCGGTGCCGTGGGGGATGACGAACTGCCCGTCGATGTAGACGTGGTCGATGGTTCGCATGTCTGCTGTATCCGCTTTCTGGTTTCTGGATGAGGTGTTGCGTGTTCGGGGATGAGGTGGTTCGTGGGGCCGGGCCGGTAGGGCCGCCGGGCGCGGTCGTCGTGCCCGGCGGCCCTTTCGTCACTCGGCGTCGGTGTCCGCGATGCGCAGGACCGGCTTGACGACATCGCCGCTGGCCGCGTCGGCGAACGCCGTGTTGATGTCGTCGAAGTCGTAGAACCGCACCAGCCGGTCGATCGGGAACCGCCCCGACCGGTACAGCTCGACGAGCTTGGGGATGAACAGCTGGGGCACGGCGTCGCCCTGGACGATGCCGCGCACCGACTTGCCGAGCGCGAGTTCGGCCGGGGGCACCGCGGCGTCGGGCGCGGCACCGGCCACCAGGCCGACCTGGCCCATCGGAGCCAGGGAGGCCACCGCCTGGGTGATCATCTCGGCGCGGCCGGTGGTGTCCAGGACGTAGCCGACACCGGAGCCGGTGATGTCCCGGATCGCCGCGGCCACGTCGGTGCCGGTGGCGTCGATGGTGTGGGTCGCGCCCAGTTCCTCGGCCAGCGCGAGGCGCCACGGGTTGACGTCCACCGCGATGATCGTCGACGCGCCCGCCACCCGGGCGGCCATCAGGGCGCCGAAGCCGACCGCACCGACACCGAAGACGGCCACGGACCCGCCGGTCGGCACGTCGAAGGTGTTCAGCACGGACCCGGCGCCGGTCTGGAGACCGCAGCCGAGCGGAGCCAGCATCTCCAGCGGGACGTCCTTGTCGACCTTGACGGTGTTGCGCTGGGTGGTCAGGGCGTGGGTGGCGAAGGAGGACTGGCCGAAGAAGTGGCCGTGCACCTCCTCGGTCTCCTCGGCCGCGTCGTCGGTGCGGTGCACACCCTCGCTGCCGTCGAGCCGGGCGCCCGCGAAGTTGGCGGGGAACGCCTTGTCGCAGTAGGCCGGGTGGCCGCTCAGGCACTGGTCGCACTCTCCGCATGCCTGGAAGGACAGGACGACGTGGTCGCCGGGCTCCAGGCCGGTGACGGCCGGGCCGACGCGTTCCACGACCCCGGCGCCCTCATGGCCGAGCACGAGGGGGAGCGGGGACGGGATGCGCTGGTGCCAGGCGTGGGCGTCGGTCTGGCAGATACCGGTGGCCACCATTCTGACCAGGATCTCGTCGGCCCGCGGCTCGTCGAGTTCGAGTTCCTCGACGGCGAGCGGTGCGTTCTCCGATTCGGCTACTGCCGCGCGAATGCGCATGAGGGGGGTCCTCTCTGAGAGATGTGGGGCGGGTTCAGCGGTCGTACGCGATCCGGGCCAGGCGGGGCACCTCACCGAAACCGCCGGTGCGGAAGTCGGAGTAGGCCTGTTCGATCTCCTCCTGGCGGTTCATCACGAAGGGACCGCCGAAGGCGACGGGCTCGCCGAGGGGAGTGGCGCTGTAGATCATCAGCTGGGTGGTGTCGTCGCCGTCCGGCGCGCCGAGCAGCAGGACGCTGTCGCCCGCCGGGTCGGCCAGCGGGTCGGACCAGGCGGTCTGTCCGGCGGTGAGTTCGCGTCCGGCGACCGTCGCGCGGCCGGAGACGACGAGGACGAGGGCGCGGTGCGCGGCGGGCAGGGTGTAGGTGAGGGTCGCCGTGGGCTCCAGGGTCACCGTGACGGCCTGTACCTCCACATGGTTGAGGGCGGGGCCGGTGACTCCTTCGACGGTGCCGGAGACCACGTCGAGCACGGCGCCGGGCTTGACCACCCGTGGCCGGGCCGCCACGGTCAGGTCCTGGTAGCGGCTCTCGGTGAGCTTGCGGTCCGCGGGCAGGTTGAGCCAGAGCTGGACGATGTGCGCGTGCTCGTCCCGGTAGGCCAGTTCGCGGTGGATGATGCCGCGGCCCGCGGTCATCCACTGCACGTCACCAGCCTGGAGCAGCCCGGAGTTGCCGTTGCTGTCGCCGTGCTCCAGCACACCGTTCAGCACGGTGGTCACCGTCTCCATGCCGCGGTGCGGGTGCCACTCGAAGCCGGGAGCCGAGAAGTGTTCCTCGCCCGCGAGCAGGAACGGGTCCGTCAGCCGTGGGTCCTGCGGGGCGAAGAGCATGGCGCTGTCGTCGGAGGTGGCGGTGGGGCCGAGTGCGGCCTTGCTGCCGATCCGGGTCACGGTGCGGCCCGGGGCGATGGTGGAGGTGTTCATGGTGGTGATGCCGTCTTCCGTGAGATTCGGTTCAGCTGTTCGACGCGGCGAGGTCCGCGTCCTGGGGCGGCACGGCGTCCTCGTGCGGCGCCGGCGGGATGTTGAAGTTGCGGTTGAAAACCTGGTCCGGGTCCCATTCGGCCTTCAGACCCCGCAGCCGGGTCAGGACCGGCTCCGGGAAGGCGTCGAGCAGCCGGGCGGGGTCGGTGTCCGTCTCGAAGCTGAGGTACATGCCGTTCAGGTGCGGGTAGAGCCGGGCCCAGTGGCTGTTCAGCCGGGTGAGCCACTCCGGCGCGGTGGCGGCGAGGACGGAGAACTGCTGGGTGCGGTGCGACCAGGCCATGGCGTCGGCGGGGATGTCGTGCACGGCGCCGCCCATCGACCGGAACTGCATGATCATGACGTCGCCCGACTTCATGGTCTCCTCGATGACCTCGGCGGCCTCCCGGGTGATGTGCTCCAGCAGTCCGCTGCGCGTGTCCTCCAGGCCCTGACCCTGGTGCCGGTTGTCCGGCGGCGCGACGACCATGTGGTACGGCACGAGTTGGGCCTGCTGGTCGATCACCGGCCCGGTGCCCAGGAACGGGGTGAGGGCGCGCTGTGCCTCCTCGACGTCGTCCCCGGCGTGCACGAGCGTGACCCGCGCGGTCACCGGTCCACCGCGCCGGGCGGGGAACAGGGACATGAAGCTGGTGATCTCGCGCGGGGCCTCCTCGACCAGGCGCCCCCACTCCATCAGGAAGTCCGCGGTGTCGGTGGCGTCGACCACGAGGGTGGCGTAGGCGACGTTCTCGATCTCGTACGCCTGGAGTTCGAAGGCGGTCACGATGCCGAAGTTGCCGCCCGCGCCCCGGATCGCCCAGAACAGGTCGGGGTGGTGCTCGGCGTCCACGCGGAGCTTGCGGCCGTCGGCGACGACGATCTCGGCGGCGGTGATGTGGTCGATGGTCAGGCCGTACTTGCGGGCCAGGTAGCCGAGGCCACCGGCCGTGGCGAGACCGCCCACGCCGACGTCGCCGTAGTCGCCCGAGCTCATGGCCAGGCCGTAGGGCGCCAGTTCGCGGGCCACGTCGCCCCAGCGCGCCCCGGGCTCGACCCGGATGCGGCCGGACTCCCGGTCCAGCACCTCGACGGAGTTCATCTTCCGCAGGTCGATGATGATGCCGCCGTCGTTGGTCGACCGGCCGCTGATGCCGTGACCGCCGCTGCGCACCGAGATGTCGACGTTCTGGCTCCGCGCGTAGGCGAGGGCCGCGACGACGTCGTCGGCGTTCTCCGCCCGGACGACCAGCGCGGGCGATCCGGTACGGGTGTAGCTGTGCCGTACGTTCTCGTAGCCCCGGTCGCCCGGTTCGACGACCTTGCCCGCGAGGGACGCCGGGATGTCGTCGTAGCTGATCGTGTCGTGCCGTGCGGCGAGGACGGCGGCCGGGCGGACGGGCGCGGTGCTCGTCCCGGCCGCCGCGCGCTCGCGCGCCACCGCCTCGCGCAGCGCGGGGGCGACCTCCTCGCCGAAGGTGCGGATCAGCCGCGGGTCGTCGCGGCCGATGAGGAAGGCGGAGAAGCCCTGCTCCAGGACGAGCGGGAGCAGTTCCTCCACCCACTGCTCCGGCGGGCCCTGGAGATGGCCGCGGCGGGTGGCGGAGAAGTCCACGGTGAAGAGGTTGAGCAGCCGCCGGATCTCCCGGGGATCACGGCCCGCCGCGACCGCCGCCTCGTCGATGATCTCGTTCGCCTCGGCCATGCCGGGGGACTGGAGGTACTCCAGCGTCGGCAGCCATCCGTCGGCCTTGCGTCCCGTCAGGCGGAGCATGCGCGGCTTGTAGGAACCGAGCCAGATGCCGATGTCGTGCGCCGGGCGCGGGCCCCGCTTCATCGACGGGATCGTGTGGTGCTTGCCGTCGAAGCGCAGGGGACCGGGCTGGTCGGTGTCCCAGACGCCGCGCAGGACGTCGATCGCCTCGTCGAGGGACTCGATGTTCTGTCCGGTCGTCGGGCGACGTCCGGACATGCCGCGTACGGCGTCCGGGAAGGCGCCCGCGCCGAGTCCGAGTTCGAACCGGCCGCCGGAGAGGAGGTCGAGGCTGGCCGCGGTGCGGGCGAGCGTCGCCGGGGGCCGCAGGGGCAGGTTGGTGACGTTCGCAGAGACCCGCAGGCGGCTGGTGCGGGCCGCGACCCAGGACATCAGGGTGTAGGTGTCCAGGAAGTCCGCGTTGTAGGGGTGGTCCTGGAAGGTGGCGATATCCAGTCCGGCCGCTTCGGTCAGCTCCGCCAGTGCCACGGCCTGTTCCGGGTCGTGCGCGGTCGGGGTGATGAAGGTGCCGAGCAGGAGTTCATGGCCGTAGTCGGGCATCGAGGGTCCTTGGTTGCGTTGTCAGACAATCCATCTGTCTAGCAGATGGTAAGCATGACAACGCAACCTCGGGCCGGGGTATTCCGGGGCCCCGGGCAGCTTCCTGGGGCTAGTCCCAGTCGTGGTCCCCGGGGAGCAGCACGATGTTGTGCGCGCCCAGGATGTCCACCAGTTCGTTGAACTTCTCGTCGGGCCAGGGCTGCGGGGCGCGGTCCGTCTCGCCGTGCTCGATGAAGAACGACTCCGGTCCCGCGGGCGTGTAGAAGACCAGGAGCCGGGCCGGTTCCGAGCCGACGTTCTTGAAGGCGTGGCGGGTGCCCTTGGGGATGTAGATGAAGTCACCTTCCCCGGCCTCGATCTTCTGGTTCCCGTTGATGAACTCGAAGGTCCCGGACGCCACGTAGAAGGCTTCGTCCTCCTTGGAGTGGATGTGCGGGACGTTGCCGTGGTCCGGCTCGATCATGCCGTCCATGAAGGCGAAGGCGCCGTCGGTCTGCTCGCCCGTGACCTTCACGGTGAACGTCTCGTGCCCGGTGAGCCGGATGACGCCCCCGTCCTTGCGGACGACGAAGCCGTTGGCGGCCGTCCAGACGGGGTCGTCCTTGTCGGGGAGGGGCAGGTGGAGAGCCATGTCGCGGTCCTTTCTCGGATGAGGTTCGTTGTTGACTGTAAGTCATTGAATTGCGATCAATAAATATCGGACGACTCGTTGGACGCAGTGTCCGATCCGGCTTATGATCAATCCCGCCCCGGCCGTCGAGCACCCCCCGAGCTCCGGCCGGGGTCTGTCGTGCCAGGGGGATGCGAGTAATCATCTGTAATGCAAATCATATGCAGAGCAGCGCGATATCGGGTATGGTGTGGTCATGTCCACCTCTGCGGAGCCCTCCACCGAGCGGGCGGCGACCGGCCGCCGCAGCGCCACCTTCGGATGGTCGCTGGGGATGGTCCTGCGTCACTGGCACGAGTGTGTCGAGGAGGTCCTGCACCACATCCCGCACGGCAGCCGCGGCTACCACCTCCTGTCGGTGGTGGTGCACGAGGAGGTCCCCACCCAGGCCGTCCTCGCGGGCCGCCTGGTCATCGACCGCAGCGTCCTGACGTACGTCATCGACGACCTGGAGGCCGCGGGCCTGATCGAACGGCGACGGGACCCGCGCGACCGCCGGGCCCGCCGCATCGTCGCCACCGAACAGGGCCGACGGGCCCTCCTCGACGCCGAGCGGCAGGTCGGCCACGCCCAGGACCAGGTCCTGCGCGGACTGCCCGCGCAGCAGCGCGCCGCCTTCTGCGCCACGGTCGAACAAGCCGCCGAGGCCATCATGATGACGGCACGCGGCACCGACCCGTGCGCCGCCGTGGACGAGGTGCTCGGACAGCCCGACGACTGCTGAACGAACCCCTGTTCACCTCCCCTGACAGCGGGCCAGGTCGAGCCGCAACGCCCCGACCTGCATGTCGTAGGGTGTCCCCCGTGACCTCGAAACGTGCGGAAGGCGCAGCCGACAGCTCGACAGCCCGGCCCCCACTGATGGACGACGTCTTCGGATACGCCATCGGTGTCCTCTTCCGCGCCTACGCGAAGGGCGTCGAAGCGGCGGTCGCGGACCTCCCCGGCGGCCCGCGCGGATACTTCATCCTGACGGCCGCCGTGCGCGGGGAGGCGGGCAGCCAGCGCTCCCTCGCCGACGGCATGGGCATCGACCGGACGGTCATGACCTATCTGCTGGACGACCTGGAAGAGGCCGGTCTCGTCGAGCGCAAGCCCGATCCCGCGGACCGCAGGAGCCGTCACATTCTCGCCACCCCTCAGGGGGAGGAACTGTGGGGCGAGTTGAGTTCCCGCGTCGAGGAGGTCGAGCGACGGCTGCTCGCCGGTGTCCCCGAGACGTCACGGCAGGTCTTCCTCGATGTGCTGTTCACCCTCGCCCGGCAGGCCGACGCGTTCGAACGCGAGCTGGCGGACCGTACGGCCGCCGACCCCGCCGGCACCCAGCGGCCGGTACGCGCCGCACGCCGCGGCCGGGGCCGCTCCAGGGCCTGAGGCCCAGTCCGACCAGAACGCCCTGGCCTCCCCGTCGTCACGACCGGGAGGCCAGGGCGTTCGTGCGCCGCACACCCACACGCCGAGTGCCCCACACCCGCACACCCCACGCGCCGAGTTGGCGGTCCCGACCCGCACGGGGCGTCGGGTGTTCAGCGCTGATTCTCCCGGTGCTCGCCACCGGCGCCCACGATCTCCGCTGACGGGGGGACTGTTCCTCACCCTAGGAGATCGCATGAGCAAGTCCACCGACCCCGGGCCCGACCGCCGCAGCCTGCTCCAGGCGGCCGTCGCGGTCCCCGCGGTCGGAGCCGCCGCCACCGTGCTCGGCACCGGGGCCGCCGCCGCGGCACCCCCCTCCGGCGCCGCGGCACACGGCGGATTCGACACCGAGTCACCGCGCTTCGCCCTGGCCGTGCTGCCCGACACCCAGTACCTCTTCGACGCCGACAGCTCCGACCCCGAGCCGCTCAGAGCCACCTTCAAGTACCTCGTCTCCGAGCGCCGGGAGGCGAACATCGCCTTCATGACCCACCTCGGCGATGTCACCGAACACGGCACGCCGGACGAGATCGAACTCGCCGCGGACACCTTCCGCACGATCCACGGCAAGGTCCCCTACAGCGTCCTCGCGGGCAACCACGACATCTCCGGCGGCACCGACGACCAGCGCGGCGACACCGCCTACCTGAAGGCCTTCGGCCCCCGCCGGTTCCGCTCCATGCCCACCTTCGGCGGCGCCTCCCCGGACGGCTACAACAGCTACCACCTGCTGCGGGCCGCCGGACGGGACTGGCTGGTCCTCGCCCTCGACTGGCGGGCCTCGGACAAGGGCCTGGCCTGGGCGCAGGACGTACTCGACGCCCACCCCACCCTCCCCGCCGTCCTCACCACGCACGACCTCGCCTGGGCCGACGACGACGGCGAGGCACGGCTGTCCGACAACGGGCGGCGCCTGTGGGACCGGATCATCCGGGGCAACGACCAGGTCTTCCTCGCCCTGGGCGGGCACTACTGGCCGCCCGGCCGCACCGTGCTCACCAACGACGCGGGGAACGACGTACACATCCACATCACCAACTACCAGGACCGCTACTACGGCGGCGCCGGGATGATCCGGCTCTACGCCTTCGACCTGGCGCGCGACACCGTCGACGTGCAGACCTTCGCGCCCTGGTTCCTCGACCGCGACCCCGCCAAGCGGACTGCGCTGGAGGAGGAGACCATCGAACTGACCGGGCCCACGGACCGCTTCAGCCTCGGCATCGACTTCGCCGACCGCTTCAAGGGGTTCGCCCCGGTCGTCCCGCCGAAGCCGCGCCCGGCGCACCGCGTGATGCCCCGGGGCACCGTCGCCTACTGGCGCTTCGACGCCGACGGCCTCGCCGCGGGCGGCCGTCCGGGCACCGCCGTACCCGCGGGGACCGTGGCCCGCGACCTGTCCGGCAACGGCAACGACCTGACGGTACGGCTGCTGCACAGCAGCGCCGCCGAGGTGCTGACCTGGTCCGCCGACCACCACACCGACCAGCCCGCCCACGCAAGTCTGCGCTTCGACGGCGGCAAGCAGCCCGACCGCGGCGCGGTGCTCACCACCAGCGCCACGGCGCCGCTCAACAGCCTGAAGTTCCGCAACGGCTTCACCATCGAGACGTTCGTCAAGCTCCCCGACCCCTACGAGGGCGACCACGCCTGGATGGGCATCCTCAGCTGGGAGGGCCGCAACGGCGACGCCGGGAAGACCACGGGCTGGTCGAAGGACGAGCCCACGTGCAGCCTGAACGTCACCCCCGAGCGGTTCCTCCAGTTCGTCCTCTACCCGGATGTCCAGGACGCCGACCCCACCTCGTGGAGCCACGCCCTCCCGGTCGGCCGCTGGACCCACATCGCCGTCGTCAACGACGGGCGGCGCACGGTGATGTACGTGGACGGCTCGAAGATCGCCCGCAACCCGTCCCAGCCCGCCACCGGCATCGAGACCCTGGGCAAGCCGTTCGTCATCGGCGGCACCCAGTTCGACGAGAAGTTCGGCCAGGGCTTCTACGGCTGGATCGGTGACACCCGCCTCGTCGAACGGGCCCTCAGTCCGAGGGAGTTCATGCTCCTCGACGACTAGGACGGGTCAGCTGTTCACCACAATGTCCCCCGCACGTCTTGTGTCAGCTCGCTGACACCGTGAGGGTGGCCCCGTCGTGACGTCGCCCAAGCGAGCGACGCATCACCCACCCACCGAAAGGCACCGCATCCCTGATGTGGACTCCCACCGGGCACACGCGCGGGCGACGCCGGCCCGCCGCCCCTTCCAGATCCCCACTCCGACGCCGCGTCACCGCGGCCACCCTGGCCCTCAGCGCCCTGGCCATAGCGCCCGCCCCCGCCCGGGGAGCGGACGCGCCCTCCGACATCGGCGCGTTCCAGGCGGTCGACCAGTTCATCGGAACCCAGCTCGACACCTCCCAGAACAAGGGCAACAGCGCCTACGGCAACACCTGGCCCGGCGCCACCGTCCCGTTCGGCATGGTGCAGTCCAGCCCCACCACCTACCGCACCGGCGACGGCGACCAGAAGGGCGGCTACGAGTACACCGCCGACCGGCTGCGCGGCTTCGGCATGACCCGGCTGTCCGGCACCGGCTGCGAAGGCCGGTTCAGCGGCTTCGACTTCCCCGTCCTGCCCTACACGGGCGCGCTCACCGACGGCGCGCTGCCCACCAGCCCCGGCAGCGACATCAAGGACTACTACCTCGGCTTCGACCACGCCAAGGAGAAGGCGGAACCCGGGTACTACTCCGTTGATCTTGACAACGATGTCAACGTCCGGCTGACGGCTACCACCCGCACCGCCGTGAGCAGCTTCGACTTCCCCGACAAGGGCAGCTCCACGCTCATCCTCGACACCGCCGGGTCCAACAACCGGGTCTTCGGCAGCGAGGTCACCGTCCAGGGCAACACCGTCCAGGGCTGGGTGGAGGCCGCGTCCGTCTGCGACGAGGGCGGACGCTACCGCGCCCACTTCTCCGCCACCTTCGACAAGCCCATCCGCTCCCACGGCACCTGGGAGGGCGGCACCGTCAAGCCCGGCGCCTCCACCGCGCGCGGCGCCGACGCCAAGCACGGCATCGGCACCTACCTCGTCTTCGACCGGGGTGCCAAGGTGACCGCCAAGGTGGGCCTCAGCTACGTCAGTACCGCGGGCGCCGCGAAGAACGCCGCCCACGAGACCGGCGGGCGCGACTTCGACGACGTACGCAGGGCGGCGAAGCGGACGTGGCAGGACGCCCTGCGCACGGTCCGCACCGAGGGCGGCACCCGTGCCGAGCGGACCAAGTTCTACACGGCGCTCTACCACGCCCTGCTGCACCCCAACGTCTTCGAGGACGTCAACGGCGAGTACCAGGGCTACGACGGCAAGGTCCACAAGGTCGCCAAGGGCCGCCACCACTACGTCACCTACGCCGGGTGGGACACCTACCGCAGCCAGGCCCAGCTCGTGGCGCTGCTGTTCCCGAAGGTCGGCAGCGACATCAACCAGTCCCTCGTCGACATGGTCGCGCAGACCGGGAAGTGGCCCAACTGGCCGCACCTGAACCAGCCCCAGCAGAAGATGAGCGGCGACTCCCTCCAGTCGGTGCTCGCCTCGATCGACGCCTTCGGCAGCACCGCCTACGACCGGCGGGCCGCCCTGGAGTCGATGAAGGACACCCAGAAGCTGCCCGCCGACGGCACCCTCAGGCGCCACGCCTACCAGTACACCAGCGTCGGCTTCATCGAGAACCGCAAGGGCGACTCCGCCACCTCCAAGACGCTCGAGTACGCCGTCGACGACTTCGGCATCGCCCAGCTCGCCAGGAGGCTCGGCGACCGCGCCACCCACGACCGGTTCATGGCGCGGGCGCAGAACTGGCAGAACGTCTTCGACGTCCAGTCCCAGCACATCCGGCCACGGGACCGAGGCGGCTTCGACCGCGGGTTCAACCTCGGTGAGCGCGGCGACCAGTTCGAGCAGGCCACCGGCTACCAGTACGGCTGGATGGTCCCGCACAACCTCGGCACCCTCATCGAGAAGCGGGGCGGGGTGAAGGCGGCCACCGCGGCCCTGGACGAACACCTCAGCGCACTCGACGCCGGTGTCTACAACACCCGCGGCGCCTACCTCAGCAACCAGCCCAGCTTCGGCGCCCCCTACGTCCACCACTGGCTGCGCCAGCCGCACCGCACCACCGACGTGCTGCGCCGCGCCGCCAGCGAGATGTACGGCACCACGCCCACGGGGCTGCCCGGCAACGACGACCTCGGTTCGCTCAGCGCCTGGTACGTGTGGGCCAACGTCGGCCTGTACCCGGCCGTGTACGGCACCGCGAACCTGCTCGTCGGCGGGCCCGCCTTCGACGAGGTCGTCATCGACAGCGCGGGCGGCGACCGCAGGATCGAGATCTCCGCGCGGGGCGCCGGCAGCAAGCCCTACATCAAGGGCATGACCGTCGACGGCAAGCCCGTCACCCGCTCCTGGCTCAGCGAGGGCTTCGCCCGCGCGGGCGGCGAGATCCGGCTGACGATGTCGTCGACCCCCGGCACCTGGGGCACCAGGCCCACCGACGTGCCCCCGTCCTACACGGACGGCGCCGATGCCCGCAACAACGTCGGTGTCACACCGAACGGCGCGGGCAACACCGGCTCCCTCGACCTCAGCGACAACTCCCTGTCGCGCGAGCGGCTCGCCGAGGCGGGCGCCGCACCGGGCGCACGGCTGCCGCTGGGCGACACCGGCATCCGCTTCACCTGGCCCGACACCGAGCCCGGCGAGCCGGACAACTGGATACCGCACGGCCAGCGCATCGACATGGGCGGCGCCCGCGCCACCGGCATCTCCTTCCTCGGCCTCGCCACCAACGGCCCCTCCTCGGGCACCGCGGTCGTCGAGTACACCGACGGCTCCACCCAGGAGGTCGGTGTCCAGCTCACCGACTGGACACCGGGCACGAACCACCAGTTCGGAAACCAGCCCCTGGTGACCACCACCGGCCGCAACCGCGCCGACGGCGGCACCGACACCGTCCAGACCAAGGTGTTCGGCACCGTGCCCCGGCTGCTCGACCCGGACAAGCGGGTCGCCGCCGTCGTCCTGCCGCAGGGCACCGACCGCGGCGTCATGCACATCTTCGACGTCGCCCTCACCACCAAGGCCGACCTGGACGTCCCCGGCACCACACCGGAACGGATCGTGCTCACGCCCACCGGCACCGCGCACCTCTCCCAGGCCGTCACCTGGCGCACCGGCGCCTCGGTCACCGCGGGCGAGGCACGCGTCCGCGTCGCGGGCACCGAGAAGTGGCGCACCGTCACCGCCCGCGGCAACGAGGAACTCGTCAGCGCCGGAGTCCCGACCCGCACCCACTCCGCGGTCCTCACCGGACTGCGCCCCGGCACGGCCTACGAGTACCAGGTGGGCACCGGCAGCTGGTTCAGCCCCGTCCACACCTTCACCACCGCCGAACCGCCCGGCGAGGACTTCACGTTCCTGTACTTCGGCGACGCCCAGAACGACCTGTCGTCCAAGTGGGCCCCGGTGGTCAAGCAGGCCTACGAGCGCTACCCGGACGCCGTCGGCAGTGTCAACGCCGGAGACCTCGTCAACTCCAGCGGCAACGACAGCGAGTGGCGCGACTGGTTCGGAGCCATGGACGGCTACCGCCAGACCACCAACGTCATCGCCGCCCCCGGCAACCACGAGTACTCCGGCGACACCTTCCTGCGCACCTGGAAGTCGACCTTCGAATTCCCGGACAACGGACCACACGCCACCGCCCACCAGGGCGACACCCCCGCCGACCGTCAGCGCGCCGCCTACGAGGCGCACATGGCCGAGGCCCTCACGGAGACCGCCTACTACACCGACTACCAGGGCGTCCGCTTCATCACCCTCAACGCCAGCACGGGCGACGCCCGCTCCCTGATGACCCCGGCCCACCTGCCCGCGTGCAGCAAGGACTGCCCCGACCCCGAGAAGCTGTGGCTGGACCTCCAGGCACGCTGGCTCGACGAGGTCCTCGCCGACAACCCCAACAAGTGGGCCGTAGCCGTCTTCCACCAGCCGGTGTTCTCCGCCGCCGAGGGACGCGACGAGAAGCCGGTACGGGACGCCTGGCTGCCGGTGTTCCAGCGCAACGACATCGACCTCGTCCTCATGGGCCACGACCACGTGTACTCCCGCGGCCACGTCAACGACGACGCCACCGCCACCCCCGGGATGACCACCGGCCCCGTGTACACGGTCACCGTCTCCGGACCCAAGTACTACGAGCTGGCCCCGGAGTCCGACAGCGTGTGGAAGCGCAACGGCGCCACCGAGGTGGTCCGCGCCGGTCACACCTCCACCTTCCAGGGCATCAAGGTCACCGACGACCAGCTCCGCTACGAGGCAGTGGTGGCCGCGAAGTGGGACGACAGGTCGACCACCGACAAGGAGGTGGGTGAGGTTCTGGACGCCTTCACCATCACCAAGTACGACGACGGCACCAAGTACGTCACCGAGGACGGCGTCCCCGTGCCACCGCACAACCCCACCGGACGCTGAGTCCGGCCCGGCCGACCGGGAGAGCCGCGGAGACGCCCGCAAGGGCACCGTCTCCGCGGCTCTCCGCGTCCGGCCGGTCGGCGGACGCCACGCAGCGCCCCTATCCTGCTCATCAGGACCCGAGCGCCGCCTCAGCCGTCCCGTCGATCCGCCTCATGAGCAGGGAGCACCCATGTCAACGTCAGCCACAGGCCCGAGCGGTGTCGAGACGGCGGCGGCGTTGCTGGAGACGGAACTGGCGCAACTGGAGGAGCAGCAGGCGGCGTTGCAGGAACGGCAGCGGGCCGTCAAGCGGGAACTGTCCGGCCTCGCCGGTCGCATCGAGTCGATCCGCGGCGCGCTGGCCGCGCTGCGCGCCGTACCGCCCGCCACCACCACCGCGGGCGCCACGGAAGACCAGCCCGACACCACCCCCACGGCCACCGAAGTCCTCGGGAGCCGCTTCACCGACCAGGTGATCGCCGTCCTCGCCCGTGACCCCGGCACCGCGCTGCGCGCCCGGGATGTCGCCGAGGCCATCGGCCGTGCCCAGACGTCGGGCACCATCAACGCGGTCCGCAGCACACTGGACCGGCTGGTCGCCACCTCACGCGCACGGCGCGTCGGCCGGGGCCTCTACCAGGCCCCGGCGGACTGACACGCTTTCCCATCGAATCCTCCGACAGGGCTCGTCGCATAGCCTGGTGCGCGCTCTGTCTTGATCGCCGGGAAGGACACCACGTGCCACAGTCCGCTTCAGGCAGGCCGCCCACCCGGCGGCAGCTGGCCGCCGAGCAGACGCGTCAGAAGCTGCTCAGGGCGGCCCTCGACAGCTTCTCCGAGCGGCCCTACGCCGAGGTCACTGTGGGCGACATCGCCCGGTCGGCCGGGGTCGCCCACGGACTGCTGTCCCACCACTTCAACGGCAAGGACGGCCTCTTCGCGGAGGCCGTGCGGGAGATGGACCGACAACTCAGGGACGCCACCAGGGTGCCCGCCGAAGGCTCGGCCGCCGAACGCCTGCGCCACCACTTCGCCGCTCACCTGCGCTTCCTCGCCGACCACGAGCACGCCGCCGTCAATCTCGTACTGCGCCGGGCGGAAGCCACCGACGTGGCGTGGGAGGCCTTCGAGTCGGCCCGGCGGGAGGGCCGCCGTACCGTCTGCGCGTTGCTCGGCCTCGACGCCGGGACGCCCTCGCTCGCACTGCCACTGCGCGGATTCACCGCGGCCTGCGACGAGATGGCCCTCCAATGGCTGCGGGAGGGACGCCGGGAGGACATCGACACCCTCGTCGGCTTCTTCGTCACCTTCCTCACCGGCGCCCTGCGGGCCGCGTACGAGGTCACCCCCACGCCCGCCCTGCGCGACGCCCTGGCCGGCCTCCGGGACGACGCGGCCGACGTCAGCCTTCCCGGACCAGACGTGCGGTGACCGTCTTCGGGCGCTGGTACTCGTGCAGGGCCAGCGTGCTCAGGTCGGTGCCGTGGCCCGAGGCGCCGCGGCCGCCGTGCGGGAGTTCCGCGGTCTGCACCAGATGACAGTTGATCCAGGCCTCGCCCGCGTCCAGGCGCGCGGCGAGGTCCAGTCCCGTGCCCAGGTCGCGGGTCCACACGCTCGCCGCCAGCGCCTGCGGAACGCCGTTGGCGAGCGCCACGGCCGCCTCCACACCGTCCGCCGACTGCACGGTGAGCAGCGGACCGAAGACCTCCTCCACCACCGCCGGATCGTCGTCGGGCAGATCGGCCAGGATCCGCGCCGGACGCCAGAGGCCGTGCTCCTCACCGGGCCGTGGGGCGATGTCCGCCACGAAGTGCCGCCGGGCGGCGGAGCGTTCGACGATACCGTCGTAACGGGCCAGCTGGTCCGCGTTGTTGAGCGGGCCGAAGTCGCGTCCCGCCAGGCACTCCCGGGCCGCCGCGGCCAGGTTCTCCACCGTCCGCTCGTAGTTCTCGCGCAGGGTGATGACCCGGGCGGGCGCGGCGCAGCTCTGGCCCGCGTTGTAGGTGCAGGCGCGGGCCAGCTGGG
Source organism: Streptomyces sp. B93 (assembly GCF_018070565.1). Lineage (GTDB taxonomy): Bacteria > Actinomycetota > Actinomycetes > Streptomycetales > Streptomycetaceae > Streptomyces. The sequence continues at coordinate 30,753 of NZ_JAGPXL010000025.1, read as the reverse complement.
TCCAGGTGTCGTCGGGGGCGTCGGGCAGCACCAGCGCGGGGGAGTTGCCGCCGAGTTCCAGACTGACCCGGCGCCCGCCGGCCCGCGCCGCCACATCGGCCCCGGCCGCCGCGCTGCCGGTGAACGCGACCATGTCGACGCCGGACTCCACCAGCAGCCGCCCGGTCCGCCGGTCGCCGGATACGACGGTCAGGACCGCGGGGCCGAGCGCCTCGGCGGCGTGCGCGGCGAGGAGTTCCAGTGTGTCGGGTGTGGTCTCGGCGGGCTTGGCCACCACCGTGTTGCCGGCGGCCAGGGCGGGCGCGCACCGCCAGGCGGCCATCATCAGCGGATAGTTCCAGGGCACGACGACACCGACGACACCGAGGGGTTCGAAGCGCACCCAGCTCTCGTGCCCGTCGACGAGCCGTCCGGCGGCCGGTGCCGACTGGGCGCGGACGGCGCAGGCGTAGAACCGGAACAGGTCGGCGACCTGCTCCACCTCGCCCGCCGTCTCGCTGTCGGGCTTCCCGGTCCCGGCCGCCTCCCGCGCGACATAGGCCGCCGCGTTCGCCTCCACCAGCGCGGCCAGCCGCTCCAGCGCGCGTGCGCGCTCCCTCGGCGTGCGGCCACGCCAGCCCGGCCAGGCCGCGCGGGCGGCGGCGACCGTGGAACGGACCTCGCTCTCACGGGCGATGGGGGAGGTGCCGCGGACGGCACCGGTTCGGGGGTCCACAAGGGTGGTCTTCACGGGCTGGTCCTCACGGTGCTGGTCGTCAGGGAGGGCTTCACGTCGCGGACACCTGAACGGTCGCCGTCCCGCGGCCGGTTCACAGGTCGTACGCCCGCAGCCACAGCTCCAGGGTGAGCAGCAGCCACAGCTTGCCGCCCTGCCGGGGCAGCAGGGTGCCCTCGCCGCGCATCCAGGTCCGCACGGTCTCCGGCCGGAACAGTCCACGCCGCCGCGCGGCCCGCCCGAGGAGCAGATCACCGGCCAGCTCCCGCAGCGGCCCGCGCAGCCACTGCTGCACCGGCACCCGCATCCCGCTCTTGGGCCGGTCCACCACCGTGGCGGGCAGCAGATCCCGGACGGCCTCCTTCAGCACCCACTTCTCCGCCGTGCCCCGCAGCTTCAGCGCCGTGGGCACCGCGAACGCGTGGTCGATCACCCGCCGGTCGAACAGCGGCGCGCGGCCCTCAAGCCCCTGCGAAGCGGTGAGGCGCTCCACCTTGGTGAGGATGTGATGGGCGCCCTTGGTCCGCAGATTGCAGTGCAGCAACTGGTTGAGCAGCTGGCCCATCCGGTCCGGGCCCGTGAGGTACGGCGCCACGAAGCGCTCCGGCGCCGGGGCGGACGCCAGGGCGGACAGCGCCTCGGAGGTGAGCAGCTCCGGCAGATCGGTCCAGCACTTGCGGTAGGACCGCAGATAGGCGGTCGCCCGGTCCTCGTACCAGGGCGCCCCCGGTGCTCCGGCGTGCATCTCCTGGACCAGCATCGGCAGGTTCTTCGGCCCGCCGAACACCGGGTCCCCGCCCTCCCCGTTGAGCACGGTCCGCAGCCCGTCGCCCGCGACCGCCTCGGCGAGCAGCAGATTGGGCACCGTCAGCGGATCTCCGACCGGACTGTCCAGCAGGGCCGCCGTGTCCGCGAGCCGGGCCGCCACGGCGGTGCCGGAGACCGTCAGCACCCGGTGCCGGGTGTGGCAGTGGGCGGCGACGAGACCCGAGTAGCCGAGTTCGTTGGGGAGTTCGTCGCCGAAGCTGATGGAGTACGTGTGCACTGGGTGGGCGTGCAGCTTCGCGGCGAGCGCGGTGACGAGCGAGCTGTCGATCCCGCCGGACAGCAGCACCCCCACGCTCTCCGCCTCCGGCAGCCGCCGGGCCGTGGCCTGTTCGAGCAGGGCGCGCAGGGTGAGCACATCGCGGTCGTCGGCACCGGGCCCCCGCTCGCCGTCGAGGCGTTCCACCGGTTCCCAGTACACCGTCTCCGTCGCGGTCCCGTCCGCCGCCAGCCGCAGCACCCGCCCGGGCAGCACCTCGCGCACCCCCTCCAACAGGGTCTCGTCGCCCGGCAGATAGGCGAACGTGAGGAAGGAGCGTACGGCCGGCAGGTTCATCCGGGTGTCCAGCGCGGGCCAGCGGCGCAGGGCGCGCAGTGAGCTGGCGGCGGCCCAGGTGCCGACGGCGCGGGCGTAGAAGAGGGTGCGGGCGCCGACGTGGTCGCGGATCAGCACCAGGCCGGCGCCGTCGAGGACGGCGAGCGCGAACATGCCCTCGGCCAGCGCGATCCCCGGTGCGCCGAGCCGCGCCCAGCAGCGCAGCAGCACCTCGCCGTCGGGGCAGCCCGGCGGGGCGGGGGCGCCGTCGGCGGTGAGCGCGGCGAGGAGGTCGGCGCGGTTGTGCAGCGTGACCTCACCGACGGCCCGCATCCCGTGCGCCTCGAACGGCCCGTCGGCGGGCCCGGGCTCGTCCGGTACGAGGGCCAGTCCCGGTGCGACGGCCGCGGCGTCCATCCGGGCGAGGTGCTCACCGGCCGCGCCGGTTCGGCCGTCGGGGTGCCCGGTTCGCGGGGCGAGGCAGACGCAGAAGCGCGCCATGAAGCGTCCTTTCCTGAGGTGGGCCGGGGCGGGACAGCTCGGCACGGTCACCCGAAGTCGTCGTCGCTCCAGGCACCGTCGTCGTCGCCCCAGTCCCCGCCGCCCCAGTCGTCATCGTCGACCGTGCCGTCGTAGGAGGTGTCGCCGCCTCCGCCCGAGGACGACGACGAGGCCTGTGCCTGCTGCCGCAGCTCCTCTTCCTCCTCCGGGGTGAGGTGCAGCGGCGGCAACTGGGAGGCGGTGACGGCGAGTCCGGTCACGCCGAGCCCGACGAGCATGGCGCCCATCCGGCCGCCGAAGGACGTCCGGTTGACCATGAGGACGTCGCCGCGGGCACCCCACAGGGTCCGGCCGTAGCCGATGTCCCGCCCATAGGTCACGCTTCCGTCGGCGAGGGCGCGCTTGACGATCCGGCGGCCCAGCGGTTCGTCGGTGCCGGAGCCGCCCCGGTCGTCGTGCCAGTGCACCACACCGCCCGGACCGCGGCGGCGCCACTCCTGTCTGCCGTCCTCGTAGGTTCGGTGGACGCTGCCGTCGGCGAGGAGTTCGTCCGTGTAGCCGATTTCGCGGGGGCGGATCATACTCTTCGGTCCTTGGGTGGTCGGCACGACTCGGATGCGGGACTCGGAGGCGGGAAGACGACTCGGGTGACGACTGGGCTCAAGGCTCCGGTTATGACTCGGGTCACGGTTCGGGCCAGGTGAGGAAGCCCGCGCCGCGCAGTCCGCGCAGCTCGGTCCAGACCGAGTGGCGCGTGGGCCGGGGGCCGCGGGTGAGCCGCAGTACGGCACGGAGCAGCCGGGCGGGCGGCAGCGCGGCCACCTCCGTGAACCGGCCCGCCGCGAGCCAGTCCGCCTCGGCGGGCCTGAGCCCCGGCGGCAGCGCACCGACCGGGGGCGGTGGGCCGGGCCGACGCCCGGACACCAGCCGCAGCGCCTGGGCGTGCCGGGGCACCAGACCGAGCGAGACCACCCGCACACCGGGCACCGGCCCGAGTGCCGCGCGCACCCGGCCGGGCAGGGTGACCCCGGCCGCGCCGGCGTCGTGCAGGACGTGCACGGTGGCACCCTCCGCCCGCTCCAGCGCCGCCACGGTCCGCGGGTCCAGCGGCAGGTCGTCCCCGGCGCTCAGCACGGGACACGCCGCCTCCAGATGGACGTGGTTGGCCAGCAGCATGTGGGCGATCGCACGGTCCTGGCAGATCAGCAGCCGGGGCAGCCCGTACGCGTACAGGTCGGGTTCGGCCGAGGGCCCGCCGAGCGCCGGGACCGGGCCGGTCGGCGTCGGCAGCATTCCGGCCGGTTCCCGGCCGCGCAGCACCTCGGTGAACCGGGACAGCCGGAGCGGCGGGGCCGGGCTGTGCGGTACGCGCCGGAGCGGTGGGGGAGTGGGGCGCAGGACGCGGCACGTCTCGTAGTACAACTGCCGCTCGGTGAAGCGGATGCCGCCGGGGGCGGCAGCGCGCCGGGCGGCCGTCGTGATCGCCCGCTCCAGCAGCAGCCGGGTGACGGCGCGCAGGGCTGTCGTGGACCTCGGCATGTCAGTTCCCGCCCTCCGCCGTGGGCCGTGCGGACGTCGGCCAGCTCATGAACCCGACCGCGGCGGCCTCCTGGCGCTCCGGGTCGGCGGCGCGCCGGGCCCGCTCCACGGCGTCGACGACGGCCGACTCCAGCAGCACGGGCGGGACGGCGGTGACCGGACCGACCCAGCCCCGGAGCAGCCACTCGGCGTCCTCGGGAGCGCCCGCCGCCATGCGGTCCAGCCACTCGGGCCGCTCCGGCGCGTCGGGCAGCGCGGGAGCCAGGTGGGCGGGCGGCACCTCATGGAGCCTGACGGCCTTGCGGTTGCCCCGCACTGCCCGCACCGGCAGTCCCGCGTCCACCACGGGGCCCCGCCGGTCCGCGCGGAGGCCGGCGACCAGCTCGAAGCCGCGCGCGCTCGCGTCGTGCAGCACCACCACCGGCTTCTCGCCGGACAGTTCCGTGGGACCGGCGGCGAGCGCCACGTCCAGCCGTCGCGGTATGCCGTTGGCGGCCAGGAAGACACGTACGGCCCGGTCCGGGCAGAGCAGCGCGACCGATGCCCCACCTGCGCCGTCGCGCGTATCGCCGTACGACTCCTCGTCCACGACCCCCGGCGGCAGACCCCCGTACACCTGCACCCAGCGCTGGCAGATCATCGTCCGGAAGCTGGACAGCGGGGGCACCACATACCCACCGGCCGGGTGCGCGGCGCGGCGCGGCCTGCCCTTCGCCACCAGGTACAGGAGCCCGGCCAGTCCGGCCACGGCCCACCACAGGTAGGAACCGTGACGGACCCCGCGCAGCAGCACCGCGAACACCACGAGCCAGGCCACCAGAACCGCCCCCACCGTGCGCCCCACCCACGGCGCGCGACCGCTCGCCGCCGACGCCTCCCACGTGGGATTGCCGGTGCGGGCCAGGTACCACAGCTGGGTGACGGTGACCTGGAGGCGGCCTCCGTCGGTGGCCCGCGCGACGACACGCCGGATCCGCGTGTCGTTCATGCCCGGGCCGTGCACCTGGGGATCGAGGGCGAACGGTCGCGTACAGCGGGGGCACACGCTGCCGACACGGTCCGTGCGCCGCGGCAGGTCGGTCTGACAGTTCGGGCAGATCACGGGCCGCCTCCCTCGGGCCAGGTCAAAAAGCCCACCGAGGCCGCGCGCCGCCGCTCCGGGTCGGCCGCCGCACCGGCCCGCTCCACGGCCCGGGACACCACGGCCAGCAGTCTCGTCGGCTCCACCCCGACCAGCGGGAACCCCCAGCCCTTGCGGAGCCACCGCAACTGCTCGGGCCCGTACTCCCCGCTCTCCTCCAGCGCCGCCATGACACTCGCCTCCGGCGGCCTGCCCCGCACCGGTACGGCGCGCGGACGGCCGTACACGGCGGCCAGCGGCAGCCCGATGTCGACGACCGGCCGTCCGGGCCACGCGCCGCGCACCCGGCGCGCGAGCAGCAGACCCCCGGCGTCCGCGTCGTGCAGCACCAGCACGGGGCCCGTCGCGGGGATCGCGCCCGGGTCGGCGGCGAGGACGAGGCCGTACCGCGTGGTCAGGCCCGCGGCGTCGAGGAACACGGCGATGGAGGGGTCCGGGCACACCAGCACCAGGCCGTCCGACGGCTCGGTGGGCGGGGACGGGTACCGGCTGTCGTCGAGCACGCCGGGCGGCAGCGAGCCGTAGACGCTCGTCCAGTCCGCAAGGGGGCCACTGCGGAAGGCCTCCCGGGCGATCCGGGGCACACCCCGGCCCACGCCCCTCGCCTCGGCGACCACGAAGCCGAGGGCACCGGCCAGCAACAGGGCGCCCACGACGGCGAAGACACCGACCGTGGACAGGCCGACCAGCAGGAGGACGATGCCGAACAACGCCAACGCGATGGCGCAGCCGGTGTCGACCCGGGTGTCCCGCAACGACCCGCGGGACACGGCGTACCACAACTGGCCAGCCGTACAGGGCAGGTGACCCTCGCCGGTCAGCTTCCCGGTGATACGGCGGACCCGGAGGTCGTTGAGGCGGAGCGGGTTGGTCTTGGGGTCCAGGGCGTACCTCCGCCCGCACTTGCCGCACACATTGCCCGGGCGCTCCCTGCGCAGCAGGGACTTCTCGCAGTGCGGACAGATCACCGGTGGCCCTCCCAACGGTGCGCCAGCCGCCGCAGCCGGGCGGCCAGTCGCTCACGCGCGGTGGTGACACCTGGCCCCCGGGTCCGCTGCACCCGCTCGATGTCCCGCAGGGCGGCGGCGAGAGCGAGGTAGTCGGTACGGGCGAGAGTGCCGGTCGGGGCCGCGAGAGCGTCGGACACCCCGGCCGCCGCCCTGCGGTCGGCCTCCGGGGCGGTGATCGCGTAGTCCTCGTGGTCGATGCCGTAACCGGTGTTGGCGGCGAGGATCGTCAGCACAGCGGTGTCCCGGTTGGCGAACGAGTGCGGCATCATCTCCGGAATGCGTATCAACTCGCCCGGGAGCAACGGCACTTCGACGACGCCGCCGCGCTCGCCGTCGTACAGTCCGCACGACGCGTAGCCCATGCTGAGGACGAAGTGCTCGCCGCCGTGCGCATGCGGGGTGAAGGCGCTGCGCGGACCGACGATGCCGAGCTTGACGGTGGCGTTGGACGGGCGCTCGGGGGACGTGGCGGCGTCACCGACGAGATAGTGGGCGAACTGCCCGTCGTCGATGAATCGCAACAGGTCCCGCTCCGGGCCGAGTTCCCGCGCACCGTCCCGGTCGGCCAGGACCACGGAGCCGTCCGGCCGCAGCCGGTACAGCCGCACACCCCGGGGCAGCCGCCGTGGATCCTGTGATACGCCGACACGAGCACTGCCGAACATTGGGTCCTCCCCCGAACTCCCCCCGGTGCGGCCCGCGCACGCACCCGCATGCTAGTCGCCACCGCGGTACGACGACGAGGGTGTCTGCGAACCAACTGCCGACGTGAGGGTGAACCCTGAACGACCACCGCCCGCCGGTCTCACCCGGTGTGCGCCGTGGCGTCCCGCTGCCACTCACGTCCCCAGGCGGCCAGCGGCTCGAGTGCCTCGTTCAGACGCCTGCCGCTCTCGGTCAGCGCGTACTCGACCCGGGGCGGCACCTCGTCGTAGGAGGCACGGTGCACGACACCGTCCGCCTCCATCTCCCGCAGGTGCGAGGCGAGCACCTTCTCGGTGATCCCCGGAAGCAGCCGCCGCAGCTCACCGAAACGGCGACGCGGGTGCTCGTGCAGGGCCCACAGGATCAGCACCTTCCACTTGCCACCGATCACCTCCATCGCGGTGTCGATCCCGCAGACGTGCCCTTGCGGCGCTCCCGGCCGGTTCAGTGTCGCCATGTCCCCACCCTTCCCACCTGCTGACTCACCCCGGGGTAACCACCCACTCCGAAGTGCGTACTTGATCACGCCCAGGGCCGGTGTCCAGCCTAAACGGCATGGAAACGAACGCAGTTGAGAAGACCCCCGTCACACTGCTGGGCCTCGGCGTGATGGGCGGCGCGCTGGCCCGCGCCTGGCTCACCGCGGGTCATCCCCTCACCGTGTGGAACCGCACCCCGGCCCGGGCCACCTCCCTCGCCGCCGAGGGCGGCCGGGCCGCCGACAGCGCCGCCGAGGCCGTGGCGGCGAGCGAGCTGGTCGTTGTCTGCTTGCTCGACGACGCCTCCGTGGGCGAGGCGCTCACCGGCGTCGACCTCGCCGGGAAGGACCTGGTCAACCTGACGACCAGCACGCCCGCCCAGGCCCGGGCCCGCGCCGAGTGGGCGGGCGGGCGCGGCGCCCGGTACCTGGACGGCGGGATCATGGCGGTACCACCGATGATCGGTGTGCCCGAAGCGGGCGGCTACGTGTTCTACAGCGGTTCGGCGGAGCTGTTCGAGCGACACCGCGACACACTGGCCGTCCCCGCGGCAACCACCTACGTCGGCGAGGACGCGGGCTTCGCCGCCCTGCACGACGTGGCCCTGCTCAGTGCCATGTACGGCATGTTCGCCGGGGCGGCCCACGCGTTCGCCCTGATCCGGCGGGAGGACATCGACCCCGTGGCGTTCGCCCCGCTGCTCGCCGACTGGCTCGCCGCCATGGCACCGGCCGTGCGCCGGACCGCCGATCAGCTGCGGAGCGGTGACTACACCAAGGACGTGGTGTCCCCCCTCGCCATGCAGGTGGCGGGAACACCGACGTTCCTGAGCACCGCGCAGCAGCAGGGAGTCAGCGCCGAACTGCTCACGCCCTACTTCGAGTTGATGCGCCGTCGGCTCTCGGAGGGTGACGGCGCGGAGGACCTGACGGGTGTGATCGACCTGTTGGCGCGCTGAGAGAAGGGGCCGTCACTGTTCCTGCTCTGCGGGAGCGGTTGCGGGGCCCGAGCTGTCGGCGGCGGTGTAGAAGATGGAACGGCCCTGTGCGGTCCGTTGGGCCTGGCTCTTGGACACGAGTGTTTCGAGGGTGCCGCGTACGACGGTGGTCTTGATGTTCCGGCCGGGGTGGGCCCGGTCGAGTGCGGTGGCGATCTCGGCGGCGGAGCGCGGTTCGCTCTGGGCGCCGAGGTGGTCGCGGACGAGGTCGATCAGACTCGGCTGCTTGGCCTGCTCCGGCTGCTCATCGGGGGCGGCGGTCCCCTTGCGGGTGGCCGACCGGGCGGGCTTGGCGCGGCGGCCCGGCGAACCGGCTGCCTTGGCCTTCTTCGAGCGGGTCCCGCCCGCCGGGCGCTCGGAGTTCTTCTTGCGGGGCGCGGGCACGAGCGGCGCCTCGGCCGCGGGCTCGGGCGCGGCGGGCCCCGGCTCCGCCGTCATGCCCAGCGCCTGCCGCACGCTGACCAACACCGTGTGGTCCTTCTGGAGTGCGGTCAACTGTTCCTGGAGAACGGCGATCTCCGCGCTGATGCGTTCCTGTTCCTTGATGTTGCGTTCGAGGTCGTTGGTCACCTGAGCGGTGTACTGCGATGCCAGGTCACTGGCGGCGGTGCTGTTGTCCGACATGGTCGTTGCCCTTCCCGGCCGACGTAGCGCCGCAGTGTAGTCACACCTGCCGAGCGGTGGTGACACGCTCGACCGCCGCACGGGTCAGCTCACGGTCGTGCGGGAAGTCGTCGAGGGCGCGATGCAGGGTCAACCCCTCGATGAGCGCGTCGAGTTGGCGGGCGGTGTCGGTGTCGAAGTGCTGTTCCAGAAGACGGCGGCTGCGGTGCGTCCACTCCCGGGTCAGTTGCCGGTACTCGGGGTGACGGGCGGCCAGGGTGTACAGCTCCTGGGCGAGGACGAGATCGCGACGCGGGCCCTCGGAGAGGGCGTGGACGAGGTCGGTGACGGCCTCCCGGGCCTCTTCCGGTCCGCCGGCCCGGCTGAGGTGCTGCTCGAAGACGGCCACGATGTGGTCGGCGAAAAGGGTGAAGGCCTGGCGCAGCAGATCGTCGATTCCGGAGAAGTGGTACGTCATCGACCCGAGCGGCACGCCCGCGCGGGTGGCGACCTTCCGGTGGGAGACGCCCGCGACCCCCTCGTCGGCGATGAGGTCGAGCGTGGCGGCGAGGATCCGTTCGCGCCGCCGGGGGTCGGTGTGTCCGGTGGCCATCGCGGTGCGCCCGTCAGATGTCACGCACGGGCCGGGCCGGGTTCCCCACGGCGACGACATGGGCGGGCACGTCCTTGGTGACCACGGCACCGGCGCCGATGACGGCGTTGTCGCCGATGCTCACACCGGGGCACACGATGGCCCCGCCGCCCAGCCAGACGTTGTCCCCGATGGTGATGGGGCGTGCGGCTTCGAGCTTGTCGCGCCGGGGCCCCGGCTCCACGGGATGGGTGGGGGTGAGCAGTTGCACGTTCGGGCCGATCTGGCAGTCCTCGCCGATGGTGATGGGCGCCACGTCCAGCGCGGTGAGGTTGTAGTTCACGAAGGTGCGGGCCCCGATCGCGATGTTGCTGCCGTAGTCGACGGACAGGGGAGGCCGCACCTCGACACCTTCACCGACGGCACCGAGCAGCTCGGTCAGTACGGCACCGGCCGCCTCGGGTTCCTCGAGGAAGGCGGCCTGGTACCGCGCGGCCAGCCGCATGGCGCGCCGCTGCCGCCGGGCGATCTCCGGATCGTCGGCGATGTAGAGGTCACCCGCGAGCATGCGCTCCAGGTTGGTGCGGGGATCGTCGGCGAAGTAGTCATCCATCGGCATACGCACGAGCGTACCGATAGAGCGTACGAACGTACACTCCCGCTCCGCCGAGGCTGTCACATTTCCCGGCCCTGTCTGGTCCAAGCAGTGTCGAGCGATGGAAACAGAGGACGACATGCGTGAGATTCTGATCGTGGGCGGCGGCTACGCGGGCTTCTACACGGCCTGGGGCCTGGAGAAGAAGCTGCGTCCGGGCGAGGCACGGGTCACTGTGGTCGATCCCTGCCCCTACATGACGTACCAGCCCTTCCTCCCCGAGGTCACGGCCGGTTCGGTCGAGGCACGCCACGCGGCGGTGTCGCTGCGGCGGCATCTGCGCCGGACCCGGCTGATCGCGGGACGGGTCGTCGAGATCCGCCACGCCGACCGGGCGGTCACGGTGCGGCCCGTGGACGGTTCCGACTACGAACTCCGGTACGACACCCTCGTGATCACGGCCGGTGCGGTCACCCGCACCTTCCCGATCCCCGGGGTGGCGCAGCAGGCCATCGGCCTCAAGCACGTCGAGGAGGCCGTGGCCATCCGCGACCGGCTGATGACCGCCTTCGACCAGGCGGCTTCCCTGCCGCCCGGGCCCCAGCGGCGCAGACTGCTCACCGTCACGTTCGTCGGCGGCGGCTTCTCCGGCGTCGAGGGCTTCGGCGAACTGCTGTCGCTGGCGACCGCCATGCTGAAGCGCTACCGGGAACTGGGCCCGGACGACCTCTCCTTCCACCTGGTCGAGGCACGGGGCCGCATCCTCCCCGAGGTGAGCGACGGGCCCGGCGAATGGGTGGTCCGCTCCCTCGAACGCCGTGGCGCGCACGTCCACCTGAACACCCAGCTCCGGTCCGCCGAGGACGGACATGTGGTGCTTTCCGACGGTGCCGAGTTCGACTCCGAGCTGATCGTCTGGACCGCGGGCAACGGCTCCAACCCGGTCGTCCACAACCACACCGACCTGCCCGTCGACGAACGCGGCCTGCTCGTCGTACGCCCCGACCTCCGCGTCGGCACCGACAGGGCGCTCGTGGCGGACGCCTGGGCCGCCGGGGACGACGCCGCCGTACCCGACCTCGCCGCCGCACCCGGCGTGCGCACGGTGCCGAACGCCCAGCACGCCGTCCGGCAGGGCAAGCGCCTGGCCCGCAACATCGCCGCCTCGCTGCGCGGGAAGAGGGCGCGGGACTACCGCCACAGCAGTCTGGGCGTGGTGGCCACCCTGGGCATCGGCCGCGGCATCTTCCAGTACAAGCGCCTCGTCATCAAGGGATTCCCCGCCTGGCTCATGCACCGCGGCTACCACGTCCTGGCCGTCCCCACCTGGGAACGCAAGATCCGCGTCCTCACCGTCTGGCTGACGGCCGCCCTGTTCGGCAGGGACCTCGTCTCCCTCGCCTCGGTCCAGCACCCACGGGACGCGTTCGTCGAGGGCGGCCGTCCGGAGGGTCCGGACGCGCGGCATCCGAGCCACGTCGGCCCGCGGCACGTCACCGCCGGCGGCCGAAACGACGACCGTCCCGAGGAGCGGTCGCGTTCCGTCGCGGCGTGATGCCCCTGCCATGGCGCATCGGCCGCACCCGGCTGAGTCATCGCGGGGTGTGGCCGATGCGGCCCAGCGGCTGGTCAGCGGGCGATCAGCAGGTGGTGTCCAGACCGGCCCAGTCGGCGCGGTCGTTGTAGCCGCCGTCACCGGCGTCGTCGACCACCAGGTCGAGGACCCGGACGCCGGTGAGGTCGATGTCGGCCCGGCGGATGTCGTCGCGGGTCAGGACGCCGCTGTCGAACAGGACCTGGCCGTCGCCGATCACCTGGAAGGTCGATGTGCCGCCCTCCGGGCCGACGTTGCGCACCGCGTCGTCGATGCCGACGGTGGTGGTGAGCCGGGTGCAGCGGTCGCCGAGGTAGTACCGGACCGTGGAGGGTGAGGCGACGCCGAGGCCGGTCGGGTACTCCTGGCCGAGCATGCTGATGGGTGACCAGCCGCCGACGCTACGGTCGACCGTCGGGCTCATCCATCCACTGGTGGCGCTGATCCAGTCGTGGTGCGACAGCACGATGTCGCCGTCCGGCGGTGCCGGTGCGACCACCAGCGGCGAGGACGTCTCCTGCCGCGGTCGTCCCTTGCCGGTCACCTCGTAGGAGGTGGTGGCGGTCAGTGTGGCGCTGCCCGGCGCGGCGTCGGCCGGCAGGCTGATCGTGAAGGCCTGGGTCACGGTGTGGTCGGGCGTCAGCAGCTTCGGCGCCTTGCCAAGCGGGCGGGCCGTCCATCCGTCGGGCACCGTCAGCTCGACCCGTGGCGCGAACACCGGTCGCGCACCGTCGTTGCGCACGTTCACCTCGACACGGGCCCGGTCACCGCCGGCGGCCACCGGCGCGACGGCGGCGGGCACCGCGTCGTCACCGACCTTCGTCACTCGCGGCAGACCGGCGACGACATGCGGAACACCGGGCGCCCCCGCGGCCGGGCCCACCCGGAACAGGGCCGCGCCATGCGCCGGGACGGCCGCACTGATGGTGCCCGCGCTCTCGGTGACCCGGTCGGTCCAGGCGTCCTTCAGGGTGAACCGGTCCCCGGACAGCCCCACCGACTGGGCCGTGGTGGTCAGCGTCGCCGGGCTGTCGCCCCGGTTCAGCAGCACCACGGCACGGTCACCGTCGGCCAGACGCTTCACCCAGGTCTCCGTCGTACCGGCGGGACCGACGCGGACGGCCTGGACGCCCGCGGTGTCCTGGTTGATCGCGAGGACGTCGCGGTCCGCGAGGATGCCGAGCGAGGTCCGGCTGAGCGCGCGGACGTCACTGCCGATCACCAACGGCGCGGCGGCCACCGACCAGAGCGTCATCTGCGTACGGAACTCCTCGTCGCTCATCCCCAGTTCGGGCCCGAGGTAGTCCGGGTCGTTGAAGTGGCCCGGCCCGGCGACCTCCGGGTGCCGGGCGTTCGCGTCGTAGTTCCGCAGTACGTCCTTGAACTTGATCTCGCCGACGAAACCGACGTCCGTGTACGTCCGCCAGGACTGCGCGATCGCCGGTGCGTAGGACCAGGAGTACGTCGACTGCTGCTCCTGCGGGTAGTCGCCCCAGTCGGGGGACGTCACCGGGTTGCAGAGGTTGAAGAGCATGGGGCGTCCGCCGGCGTTGTTCCGCAGCGCCTGCGCGAACTCGGTGTACACGGTCTTCGGGTCGAGGTCAGCGGCGATTCCGCAGAGGTAGTCCACCTTGACCGCGTCGAACTCCCAGGCGGCGAACTGGTCCGCGTCCCGCTGGTAGTAACCGTGGCTGCCGAGCCCGCACTTGCCCGGGATGTAGGGCCCGGCGTCGGTGTAGATGCCCGCCTTCAGACCCTTGGCGTGGATGTAGTCGACCAGTGGCTTCAGTCCGTCGGGGAACTGCTCGGGGTTGGCGACGAGGTCCCCGGCGGAGCTGCGCGGGGTCGGCGCCGCCCAGTTGCCGTCGATCCAGACGTACTCGTAACCCGCGTCGCGCAGACCGCTGGTGACCAGGAAGTCGGCGATGGACCTGACCTCCGCGTCGGTCGGATCGCCGCCCAGCGCGTAGTAGGTGTTCCAGCCCATGTACGGCGTCGGGCTCAGCACCTGCTGAGTCGCTGGCGCCGTCGCGGCGGAGTCGCCGACCGGGGGAGCGGCGTGGGCGGGTGTCTGTACGACCAGCAAGGCGGTCAGGAGAGCCAGGAGGACGGTGAGATGTCGTTTCACATCGGATCCTTCGCTGCGGCGGGGTCGTCCTTGGGCCCGTCAGATGGTGCAGGGGTCACCGACGCTCGTCAATATTAATTACTAAATTAAGAGTTAGGAGGGTGGGGGCTTCCGCTCGGTCGGTTACCACCTGCTAGCGTGCGCGGATGGAAGATCTGGGAGCCGTGACCTGGCCGCCCCAACCCATCACGACCGAACGGCTCGTGCTCCGTGGGCCCGAGGCCCGGGACCGTGCGGCGTTCATCGAGCTGCACGCCTCCCCGGAGGTCCACACCTACCTCGGCGGCCCCCGGCCACGCGACGAACTCGAGCGCGAGCTGCCCGAGGTGCCGGGGCGGCAGCCGGGGAGCTTCGTCGTCGAACTCGACGGCGCGATGATCGGCCGGATCCTGCTCAGGAGGGCCACGGGGCACCGGCGCCGGGCCGCGGCAGGCAAGCTGGACCTCGGCTACCTGTTCCTGCCATGGGCCTGGGGATGCGGATACGCCGCCGAGGCGTGCGCTGCGGCGCTCGGCTGGCTCGTCGGCGCGCTCCCCGGCGAGCCCGTGGTACTCACCACCCAGACCGCCAACGCGGGTTCGATGCGCCTCGCGGCGAGGCTGGGCTTCACCGAGGTGGAGCGGTTCGAGGCCTGGGACGCCGAGCAGTGGCTCGGCATGTGGTGCCCTCCGGGAACAACGCCCGACAGCCACGCCACCCGCGCTCACACCGCGGCGAACAGATCCTCCAGCGGCGCGGGTACCTGATCGGCGGCAAGGGCCTCGACGAGGACCCGGCCGTAATGGATCTTGCGCCCCTTCTTGGTGCCGAGGAAGCGTCGCAACTGCTGCTGCGCGGGGCGGCCCTGCTGCGCGGGCTGGCGCAGGAAGGTCTGGAGCGGGCGCAGGTCCCCCTCCGCGCGCACGAGGTCCGTCACCCGGGCGACACCCAGGGCGCGGATGAGTTCGTCCTCCAGGTCCGCCGTACAGACGTGGATGTCGTGGCGCGCCGCACCGGTCCGCTCGAAGCCACGGACGTAGAAGCCGTGCTCCCGTACGTCGCACAGGCCGGTCAGGCGCAGGCCGAGGCCGGTCGGGCCGAGCAGTCGGGCGAAGCGGCCGACGTTCATCGCGCCGCCCATCGGTACGACGCACACGCCCTCGGCCTCCAGGTTCCGGCCGCGTGCCGCCGCGAGCGCGTCGACCGCCGCGAGGTCACTCAGACCTTCGAGCAGCACAGCCGCCCGCAGCGACAGCCGCTCGGCCAGTTCGCGCGCCGGGTCACCGGGGCCACCCGCCGCCCACGCGGTGACCGTGTCCCGGAAGGAACCCATGTCTGCCATGGGAGGAGTCTGCGCCCTTTCCGGCTTCGGCGACAGGGGTTTTCGCCCGGGGGAGGACCGGCAGAGGGCACGCCGACTCCGTCACCACCCGGCCTCCTCACGACGACGCACCCGGTAGCGCAGATGCGTGACGTCCCGAGCCTCCAGCCGCCGAACCAGCTCCAGTTCGATGTGCTCACTCCCCAGATGGTCGAACAGCCGTCGACCGCCCCCGAGCAGGACCGGAACCAGATGGATCTCCATCTCGTCCAGCTGCCCCGCCCGGAGCAGTGCCTGCGCCGCTCCCGCCCCATGGACCATGACCGGCCGGTCCCCGGCGGCTGCGCGGGCCTGACGGGCGCAGTCCTCGACGTCGGTGACGAAACGTGCGTGACCGGGCGGCACGTCCCCGTCATCCACGTGGTGCGTGAGGACGAAGATCGGCACGCCGTCGTGGTGGTCGCCCTGCCAGCGCCTGGCGAGTTCGAAGGTGCGACGGCCGGAGATCAGCGCGCCGGTCGCCAGCGCCTCGCGGTAGACCTGGCCGCTCGGACCGTCGGACTCACGGTCGTCGAGCCAGTTGAACAGCCGCCCTCCGTCGCGTCCCAGCTCCTGCCCGGGCCGGTCGTCCGGCCCCGCGACATACCCGTCGAGCGACATCGACATGTACAGCCGAATCGGATTGCCCATCCTGTCCTCCATTCCTTCGCCACACCCTCGTCAAGGAAGACCTCGGACAACCGGCGAACTCATCGGCCCCGCCGACACCCGCCGCGGCTCCGCGCCTACGGCCTGATGTCGTACAGAACGTTGAACGGGTCGTCCGCCGTGGACCGGGCCACACTGCCGAAGCCCGCCTCGGTGCACAGCTCGCGTACGACGGACTCGGGCATACCGCACGTGCCCAGGGCGGCCCCGTCGTTCGCGAGGGAGGTGGTCATGCAGTAGAAGACGCTGAACCCGTAGAACATCGAGGCGACGGGGCCGGTGTTGTCCTGGGGACGGTCCGCGCAGTTGATCTCCAGCATCAGGTAGTCGCCGTCGTCCTTCACGGCGCCCCGGATCGCGGCGAGCAGCCGCTTCGGATCGGCCGCGTCATGGATGACGTCGAAGGTGGTGACGAGGTCGTAGCGGTCGGGCAGCCCCTGGGCGGCGTCGGCGGTACGGAAGGTCACCCGGTCGGCGACACCGGCCCGCTCCGCGTTCGCACGGGCGCGTTCCACCTGGCCGGGGAAGTTGTCGTACCCGGTGAAGCGGGAGCGGGGAAACGCCTCGGCGAGCACGATCAGGGCCCGGCCCGCGCCGCATCCCACGTCCGCGACGTCGATGCCCCGGTCCAGCTTCTCTACGACGTGCGGGAAGGTGCTCAGCCAGTCGTCGATCATCACGGTCTCGAACCAGCTGCCCGTGAACCGGCTCATGCCGTCCCAGAGGATCTCCGGGTAGTCGCTCTGCCGCACGCCCCCGCCCCGCCGGAACGCCTCGATCAGTCGCTCGTACGGCGCCATGGCGGCGGGCAGCATCTGGTGCACGCCGCCGAGGAACATGGGCCCGGACTCGTCGGCCAGGGCGGGGGCGTGCTCGGCGGGCAGGAGGAAGCGGCCGGGCTCCGGTTCCTCCAGGTAGCCCGCGGCGGTGAGACCGCGCAGCCACTCGCGCACATAGCGCTCGTCGAGGCCGAGCCGGTCCGCCAACTCCCGGCTGCCGGCGGGACCCCGTTCCGCGAGGTCCTTGAACAGGCCGAGCCGGTCGCCCAGGTGGCACAGGCCGACGGTCATCGTCCCGCTGATGTCGCCGAGCGCCTTCTCCATGAAGGCCTCGACCTTCGCCTCGTCGAGTTCGCCGACTTCGTTCACTTCGCCCTGTGCCGTCACGGTGTCCCTTCCGACCGAGGCCGGTCACGGGGTGCGACCGGCGCGGCCAGCAAAGCACCGGCCCACTCCCAGGCCACGCCGCCACGACGTGCCACCGCGCCCCCGACGGAACCGCCTCACCCGATCCGAGTACGGCGCCGGCGGCCGCCTCCGGCAAGTGTGTGAACGTGAAGGGCGCCAAGACGTCCGACGCTGTTGCCGCTCGAGACACAGGGGCGCCGACCGGCGAGCGTCGAAGCGGCGCATGAGTACGCGTACTCACCCGCACCCCGCCCTTCGCCCCGCTGGGTCCGAGCAGCTACGCGCTGGGCGGACGGCTCCGTGAGGAGCAGGGTTGGGGCCGGACGGTGTGCCTGGCCCCGGCCGTCGCGGTGTGCGGCGGGGCCCTTCTCGGGGGGAGTGTCGCATGACCACGAGGTCCTTGCTGTGCGGGCTGGTCGCCGGTGCCGCGGTTCTCGCGCTGGCCGGGTGCAGCGCGGCGGACCGTGCGGTGATGTTCGCGCCGGAGTGTCCCGAGGGACCTTCCGCTCGCCCGGCGCAACGAGAGCTGCCGCCGGGCACGGCGTGGGCCTTCGGGGCGCCGTACGACGCCCCGGCCGGTGACTTCGGGGAAGGACCGGTGCCGGGCCTGACCGGTGTCGTGTCGGTCGCGGACAGCGGTCACACCGTCGTGGCCGTCCGCTCCGACGGCACCGTGTGGTCCTACGGCACCAACGTCGACGGCTCCCTCGGGCACGGCTCCCGCGAGCGGGTCTACGAGGCCGAGCCCCGGCAGGTCACGGGGATCGGCCCGGCGCACGCGGTGTACGGCGGTGGGGCGACGTTCTACGTCGTCCTGCGGGACGGCTCCGTGATGGCCTGGGGGTCGGACAGGTTCCTGGTCGGGGGAGGGAAGCGGGAGGGCCACGACGGGGTGACCGTCCCGGAGCGGGTTCAGCGCGCGGAGGACGTGGTCTCGATGGGGCCGAACCTCCCGAACGCCTTCGCGTTGCGCTCGGACGGGAGGGTCCTCGGCTGGGGGATCAACCTCACCGACGTGCTGGGCGAGCGGGACGGTACCCGGATCGGCACGGTGCCGGGCGTCTCGGGTGTCGTCGACGTGGCCTCGGCGGGCGGGGCCGTGGTGGCGGTGAAGGCGGACGGGACGGTGTGCGCGTGGGGGAACAACGCGCACGGCCTGCTGGCGGTCGAGCCGACCGGTGGGCAGTCCGCGCGCCCGGTCCATGTGCGGGGACTGGAGAACGTCGTACAGGTGGCGGGCGGTTCGGACGTGGCGTACGCCCTGGACCGGCACGGCGCCGTCTGGGCCTGGGGCCGGGGCGTGAGCGGCGCGCTGGGCGACGGCGACACCTCGGACCACGTCTCCGCGAAGCCGGTCCGGGTGACCGGGCTGCCCGGGATCCGCCGGATCTCCGCCTCCCGGTTCACGGGGTACGCCATCGACACCGACGGTGGACTGTGGGCCTGGGGCTCGGGCACGGCGGCGCTCGCCGGGCACCCCGGCACCTCGAAAGGGGCCGCCAGGCCGGTACGGATTCCGCTGCCCGCTCCGGCGCTGGACGTGTCGGGCCACCACGCGATAGTCGAGGCGCACACGCGTTGACCGGCCGGCCCACAGGACGAAGCCGAGCCCGGCTCATCTTTCACACCCGTGAAAGTTTTCGTCCGCCGGTTGCCGAGTTTCCTGCACATCTGCTTTTACATTGGGCCAGACCACCAGAGGCCTCTGGAGGCCCTTTACACCCGCTGAATCTACGTGCGTAACTAATGACGCGCGCACGTCAACTCTCGGGACCCTCCCAGCACCTGTCCCGGTGGCACCCGGCCGACGTCACCTCACCTCGTTCCCTGCATCCCCTACATGCCAGGAGACAGCCATGCTCTCGCTCCGACGCCCCGCGGCCTCCCTCCGCAGACGGTTAGCCACGGCCCTCACCGTGCTCGGCGCCGCCCTCGCGCTGACCGCCGCCACCACCTCGGGCGCCTTCGCCGCCCCCGACCCCGGCAAGGGCCGCCCCCAGATCCGCGAGGGCGAGGCCTACATGGGTGTGGGCGCCCTCATCCACGAGGGCGACCGTGCCGCCGCCACCGAGCCCTCCATGGGCATCATGGCCCCGACCGACGGCGTCCAGGGCATCGACGTCTCGCACTGGCAGGGAGCCATCAACTGGACCTCCGTACGCAACGCGGGCATCCAGTTCGCCTGGATCAAGGCGACCGAGGGCACCAGCTACAAGGACGACCGGTTCAACACGAACTACACCAACGCCTACTACGCGGGCGTCATCCGGGGCGCGTACCACTTCGCCCGGCCCAACATCTCCAGCGGGGCCGTCCAGGCCAACTACTTCGCCTCGAACGGCGGCGCCTGGTCGCGCGACAACCTGACCCTCCCCGGCGTGCTGGACATCGAGCACAACCCCTACGGGGCGATGTGCTACGGCCTGTCCACGACGCAGATGCGCAGCTGGATCAACGACTTCTACAACACCTACAAGTCGCGCACCAGCCGTGACGTGGTCATCTACACGACGGCGAGCTGGTGGAACACCTGCACCGGCAACTGGACCGGCATGTCCGGCAAGAGCCCGCTGTGGGTGGCGCACTGGACCAGCGCGTCGTCCCCGACGATCCCGAGCGGCTTCCCGACCTGGACGGTGTGGCAGTACACGAGCACCGGCTCGGTCAGCGGTGTCTCCGGCAACGTGGACCGGAACAAGTTCAACGGCAGCCGCGACCGGCTCCTGGCACTCGCCAACAACACCTGACACACCCCGGCGGTGTCGTCCCCTCGTGCCGCCGCCCAGCACGCGATCACACGGTGGAGCCGCCCCGTGCGCGGCTCCACCGCGTCCCCCCACCCTCCCCACCCTCTTCCGAGGAGTGATCGTGACACCCGAGAACGCCCTGCCCCGCCGCTTGTTGCTCGCCGCCACGGCCGGACTGGTGACCGGCACCGTCGGCCTGGGCACGGCCCAGCGCGCACAGGCCCGCGGTGCCGAAGCGGTGGAGCCGGACATCGACTCCACCGCGACCTGGGGCGCGCGCCCGCCCCGCGGGACCGTCAGCACCCTCCAGTACCGGCCGACCAAGATCGTCGTCCATCACACGGTGAGCGCCAACACCTCCGATTTCTCCCGCGCCCAGGCGCATTCCCACGCCCACTGGGTGCAGGACCTGCACATGGACAAGAACGGCTGGGTGGACACCGGTTACCACTTCCTGGTCAGCCGGGGCGGCTGGATCACCGAGGGCAGGCACGGCAGCCTGCGCACCCTCACCGGCGGGTCGGCCTTCGTCCAGGGCGCACACACCTCGGGCCAGAACAACCAGGCCGTCGGCATCGCCAACGAGGGCTCCTACCACGCGGGCGCGGTGCCTCCCACGGCCCAGTGGGAGGTCCTGGTCCTGATGTGCGCGTACGTATGTGCCCAGTACCGCATCCCAGCGGCGCAGATCTACGGCCACAAGGACTTCGGCGACACCCTGTGCCCCGGTGTCATCCACGACATGCTTCCGCGCCTGCGCGACGAGGTCGCCGGCCGCATGTGACGGTACGCTCGCGCACCTCACCGACGGGTGAGTCGCTCCGGTGGTCGCCGTGCCGTCGCCGGCAGTGCGCCGGGAACAGTCCGTCAGACGGGCTGCCCGATCGGCCGGATGGTCAGGGTGTTGAGGTCGACGCCCGTCGGCTGGTCGAGGGCGAAGCAGACGGCCTCGGCGATGGGCTGGGGAGGCAGGGCGAACGGGGGAGCACCGGCGTCCTGCAGGCGCAGGTTCTCGGCGAGGCCGGTGACCCCACTTGGTCGCCGAGTACAGGTTGGCGGAGGCGCTCTTCACCCCGGCGACGCTGCCGATGAGTACCAGCCGCCCACCGGTGGCCTCGAGGTGCGGCAGGGCGGCGTTCGCCGGCAGGGCGGGGCCGAGGACGTTGGTGAGAACCATGGGCGCCCACAGCGAGGGGTCGCCGTCCGCGACGGTCGCCCCTGGGTGCGCGGGGAGTCGACGGACAGGAACCCGGCGTTCGCCACGGCCGCGTCCAGTGCGCCGAAGTGCTCCACGGTCCGGGTCACGGCGGACCGCGTGGCCTGCCAGTCGGCCGCGTCAGCGGTGAGGCCCAGTACCCGGTCAGGGACGCGCGGCGCTCGTACGTCAGGACGCCTCCTCTGCTTCCGGGACGCCGAGGAGGCGCAGGAAGGCGGTCGCCGCGGGGGTGCGGCTGCCGGGGCTCCGGATGATGTACTCGACGCGCGCCGGAGCGTCGACCACCTCGATGGTGGTCACGCCGCTGAGCTGGGCCACGTACGCGGCGGGCAGCATCGCCACGCCGAGGCCCTGCGCGACCAGCCGGGCCAGGAAGTCCGCGTTGGTCACCTCATAGGCCACGTCGCGGGTCAGCCCGGCGGCGGAGAAGGCCAGGTCGGACTGGGCGCGGCCGGCGGTCTGTGCCGGCAGGTCGACGAACACCTCCGAGGACAGCCGCCGCAGGTCGACCGCCGACTCCCCGGCCAAGGGGTGATCGGGCGCGATGACGGCGACGAGCCGGTCCCGGGCGAGTTCGCGGTAGCTGACCCCTTCCGGCCGCATCGTGGCCGGCAGGCCCAGGAAGGCGACCTCGACGGCTCCCCGCTTGACCTGCTCGACGAGGTCGTCGCTCCCGCCGACGCGGAGGCTGACGCGCACCTGCGGATAACGCTCCCGGCAGTCGCGCAGCGCGCCCGGGATGTCGACGGCGGCGACGGGCGGGATCAGACCGACCGAGAGCCGTCCGCGGACCTCCCCGACGGCGGCGGCGACCTCGACGACCGCGCGCTCGGCGGCCTCCAGGCACTGGCGGGCGGCGGTCAGTGAGCTGGTCGCCAACGCGGTCCGCTTCGCGACCGGCCCCATCACCGTACGGCTGATCAGGACCGGGCAGGGACTGCTCTGCGAGGTGGGTGACACCGGCAACGGCAGGCCGCGGCTGGGCCGCGACGGGCTGCTCGGGGACAGCGGTCGTGGCCTGCACGTCGTGCACGGGCGCACCACCCGGTGGGGGGTGCGGTGCGCGTGGTGCGCTCAGGTGCCACTGACGACTCAACTGTCCTTCGGCGCCGTACAGCTGTCGCAGGTCAACATGACGCTCGCCGCCGCGCCGGAGACGTTCGAGGCGGCGATGTCGCTCAACACCATGGCGTACAACACCCGCAGCGCGCTCGGGGCGCTGTGCGGCGGACTCCTCGTCGACCACATGGGTGGCGTCACGAGCGTGCTGTGGTTCGGGGCCGCCCTGGTCGCCGCCTCCCTGTTGCTCAGGCTCGGCACCGGCCGGGAGGAGAAGACCCCGGCGAACCCCGTCTCCGAGGACGACCAACTGGCCCCGACCGCCTGACCAACGGCGGACCCGCTCGCAGCCGCCCGACCGGCACACCCGGACGGTTACACGGTCGTCGTTCTGGCGCCCGTGGTCGGGGGCTGCTCGGTGGCGCAGTGGAGGCACTTGCTGGCGGCGGCGGGCAGGTCCTCGGACAGGCAGGCCGGGCAGGTCTTGACCGGGCCGGGTTCGGCGAACGCCTTCATGCCGTGGCGGGCCTGGTAGTGCTTGTACGGCACGACGATCAGGAAGTAGATGACCGCCATGAAGATGATGAAGTAGATCAGGGCGGAGATGAACTGCCCGATGTTGAGATAGGTCGCATCGTTCCCGTCCTCGCCCAGCTGCCATCCGAGCCCCACGGACGTGCCGCCCTGGAAGCGGCTGACGATCGGATTGATCACGTAGTCGGTGAACGCTTTGACCAGGGTCGAGAAGGCCAGCGCGATGACCAGCCCGACGGCGATGGTGATCAGGTCACCCCGCATGAGGAAGCTCTTGAAGCCCTTGAGCACTGTCCGGTTCCTTTCACGAGCGCCCCGCGGGTCCGGTTGCGTGCGGCACGGCGGGAGCGGTGATCACGAGCTAATCGCAGGTTCCGGCGCGGATGGCGGAGCCACAGCGGGGTGAGGCACGGATGGCCTTCGTCCGTGTGGCGCGAACCGGCCCGCGCCGCCGCGCCCGGGCTGTCGAACGCGTCCGTCGCATGCCTGTACGCACCTCCACCCACCGGTGTACGGTCTCGGACCGGTGAGCGTTTGGGAGCGCTCCCATTCCGTGTTTCCGCTTCGCACGAGGAGGAACGCTTTGAAACGCCTCTTGGCCTTACTGGCGACCGCCGCGACGGGCCTCGGCCTCACGGCCGTGGCCAGCCCCCAAGCGGCGGCCGCCACCGGCTGCCGGGTCGACTACACCGTCACCAGCCAGTGGCAGGGCGGCTTCCAGGCCGGGGTGAAGGTCACCAACCTGGGTGACCCCGTCTCCGGATGGACGCTGAACATGGCCATGCCGGACGCCGGACAGAAGCTCGTCCAGGGCTGGAACGCCACCTGGTCGCAGTCCGGCTCCACGGTCAGTGCCGCCGGCCTCGACTGGAACCGCACGCTGGCTACCGGCGCGTCGGCCGACCTGGGCTTCGTGGGGTCCTTCACGGGCTCCAACCCCAAGCCGACGTCCTTCACCCTCAACGGCGTGACCTGCACCGGCTCCATCACCGACCCGCCGACGGACCCCCCGACCGACCCGCCCGCGACCGGCACGCCGGTGGGGATCAACGGGCAACTGAAGGTCTGCGGGGTGAACCTGTGCAACCAGTACAACCGCCCCATCCAGCTGCGCGGCATGAGCACGCACGGCATCCAGTGGTTCAGCAAGTGCTACAACAACGCGTCCCTGGACGCGCTGGCCACGGACTGGAAGTCGGACCTCTTCCGCGTCGCCATGTACGTGCAGGAGCAGGGTTATGAGACCGACCCGGCAGGCTTCACCAGCCGGGTGAACAGCCTGGTCGACATGGCCGAGGCGCGCGGCATGTACGCGGTGATCGACTTCCACACCCTGACACCGGGCGACCCGAACCACAACCTCGACCGCGCCAAGACGTTCTTCCGGTCCGTGGCCACCCGCAATGCCGACAAGAAGAACGTGATCTACGAGATCGCCAACGAGCCCAACGGTGTGAGCTGGACGGCCATCAAGGACTACGCCGAGCAGGTCATTCCGGTGATCCGCGCCGCCGACCCGGACGCCGTGATCATCGTCGGCACCCGCGGCTGGTCCTCGCTGGGCGTCTCCGACGGCTCCAACGAGAGCGAGATCGTCAACAACCCGGTGAACGCGACCAACATCATGTACGCGTTTCACTTCTACGCGGCCAGTCACAAGGACAACTACCGTGCCACGGTCAGCCGGGCGGCCTCTCGACTGCCGCTCTTCGTTTCGGAGTTCGGCACGGTCAGCGCCACCGGCGGCGGCGCGGTGGACCGGGCGAGCAGCATCGCGTGGCTGGACCTGCTCGACCAGTTGAAGATCAGCTACGCGAACTGGACGTACTCCGACGCCAACGAGGGCAGCGCGGCGTTCAAGCCGGGCACCTGCGACGGCACCGACTACAGCGGCAGCGGCGTACTGACCGAGTCCGGCGCCCTGATCAAGAGCCGGATCAGCACCGCGGACGACTTCCCCACCAGCTGAGAGGACGACGGGGCTCCGGCCGTCGCTGGAGCCCCGAATCTCAGCCACGACTGGGAGCGCTCCCAAAATGTCGTCACCAGGCCTCGCACTTCTGTGTGATGGGCGATGCTCACTCGTGTGGGTGACATTGCATTGCGAACTGGTGACAAGGGGCCCAAGGAGCCACAGGAGTCCTGTTCCGTCATTACCGTCAGCGTCCCAACACGAACGCCCTGGGGGACGTCATGACCAACCCGTACATGCCACCGCCGCCGCCCTCGGCCCCGCGCACCGCACCCAAGTGGGCGCGCAAGAGGTACGTCCTTCCCGCACTCGGTGTCGCCTTCGTCATCGGGGTGGGCATGGGAGGGAACGGGGAGAAGTCCCAGGACGACGCCAAGCCCGTGGGGGCGGCGCCCCGGCCCACCGCCACCGTCACCATGACGGCCACCGCCACCGCCACCGCCGAGGCCGAGCCCGCGCCGACCGTGACGGAGACCGTCGAGGTCGAGGTCACCGAAACCGTCACCGCCGAGCCTGCGGCGGACACGTACGGCAGCGGCACCAGTGGCGGCACCGGCGGCAGTGACAGTGGCGGGAGCGCCTACTACGCCAACTGCGACGCCGCCCGTGCAGCCGGGGCCGCGCCGGTGCGGGCGGGCGACCCCGGATACGGCCGTCACCTCGACCGTGACGGCGACGGCGTGGGCTGCGAATAGTCTGCCGCGCCCGTCAGCCGTCCCGCGTCAGCGCACGGTGATGACCAGCTTGCCCGTGGTGCGGCCCGTCTCCCCCATGGCGTGGGCCCGGGCACCCTCGGCGAGGGGGAAGGTGCCGGAGACGTGGACGCGGAGCCTGCCCTGGCCGAGGAGGCCGGCGATGGCGCGCATCCCGGCCTGGTCGTGCTCGACGAGCAGGGTGACGGCGCGGACCTGGGCCTTCTCCGCCGCTGCCTGGGTGTCCTCGGCGCCCGGGAGGAGGGAGACGAGGACACCTCCGGGGCGCAGTACGCCCACGGACCGGGTCGCGGTCTCGCCGCCGAGGGTGTCGAGGACGACGTCGTAGCGCTCGTCGGTGTCGGCGAAGTCCGCGGAACGGTAGTCCACGCAGGCGTCCGCGCCCAGCGCACGCAGGAAGTCGTGCTTGGGGGCGCTCGCCGTCCCGGTGACGTGCGCGCCGTGCTCCTTGGCGATCTGTACGGCGAGATGACCGACGCCGCCCGCCGCGGCGTGGAT
The DNA here is from genome assembly GCF_018070565.1 of Streptomyces sp. B93. Lineage (GTDB taxonomy): Bacteria > Actinomycetota > Actinomycetes > Streptomycetales > Streptomycetaceae > Streptomyces. The sequence goes on along the minus strand of NZ_JAGPXL010000025.1, from coordinate 4,860 downwards.
CAGCACCCGCTGCCCGGCCTGGAGGTCCGCGGTGTCGACGAGGGCCTGCCAGGCGGTGAGCGCGGCCAGCGGCACGGCGGCCGCCTGGACGTGGTCGATCCCGGCGGGCTTGGCGACGAAGGCACGGGCGGGGCCGGTCACGTACTCGGCGTGGGAGCCCGCCCCGTGCGGGTAGGGCAGCATGCCGAACACCTCGTCACCGGGGTGGAAGAGGGTGACGCCGAAGCCGGTCTCCACCACGGTGCCGGAGACGTCCCAGCCGAGGGTCAGCGGCGGGGGCGGCAGGAAGATGCTCAGGGCGCGGTGCTTGACGTCCGTGGGGTTGAGTCCGGCCGCGTGCACGGCGACGAGGATCTCACCGGGGCCGGGCTTCGGCCGCGGCAACTCGGTCAGCTTCAGCACCTCGGGGCCGCCGAGGACCGTCTGGTGCAGGGCGAGCATCACGGGGGCACCGTCCCGGGAGGAGCGGGGGTTTTCAAGGTCGTCCAACGAAGTCATGCGTCGATCCTGGCCGTACGGCCGGTCCCCGCGCGATGGCCAGAAGGTCAGCTTCCGATACATTCCTGCCATGCCCTTCGACACGCCCACCACCCGCCCCGCGTCCGCCGCGTCCGCCCGGCCGCGCGCGAGCGCCGACCGCGAGAGCGGACCGCGCTGCCTCACGCATCCGGCCCCGCGGCCCGGTGCCCACACGGTCGTCGTCCTGGCACTCGACGGCGTCTACCCCTTCGAACTCGGCATCCCGCACCGGGTCCTGGGCTCCGCCGGCGGTCGCTACGAGGTGCTGTCCGCGAGCGTGGACGGGCAGCCCGTGCGTACCGACGCCGACCTGACCGTCACCCCCGGGCACGGTCCCGAGGCACTGGCGGAGGCGGACACCGTGGTCATCCCGCCCTACGCGCTCTCCCCGGCCTCGGCCGCCGCCCCGGACCCGCGGGCCCTGGCCGCCCTGTCCCGGGTCCGCCCCGGCACCCGCCTGGTGTCCATCTGCACGGGCGCCTTCCTGCTGGCCGCCGCCGGTCTCCTGGACGGGCGCCGGGCCACCACCCACTGGGCGCTCACCGACTACTTCCGGGAACTGTTCCCCCGGGTCGAACTCGACGCCGACGTGCTCTTCGTCGACCACGGTGACCTGCTGACCTCCGCGGGCGCGGTGAGCGGTGTCGACGTCTGTCTGCACCTGGTGCGCCAGGACCACGGCAGCGAGGTGGCCAACCAGGTGGCCCGTCAGTGCGTCGTGCCGCCGCACCGCGACGGTGGGCAGGCGCAGTACATCGAGCGGCCGGTGCCACCGGCCAGCCAGGCCGGGACCGGGCCCACCCGTGACTGGGCGCTGCGGCGGCTGCATCTGCCGCTGTCGCTGGACGAGATGGCCGAGCACGCGGCGATGAGCACCCGCACCTTCGCCCGGCGCTTCCGGGAGGAGACCGGTCTGAGCCCCGGCCGCTGGCTGACCCAGCAGCGGGTGCGGCGGGCCCGTCACCTGCTGGAATCCAGTGACCTTTCCGTGGAACGGGTCGCCCACGAGGTCGGCTTCGCCACCGCCACCTCACTGCGGCGGCACCTGGCCGCGCAGGCGGGGGTGGCCCCGTCGACGTACCGGCGCACGTTCCGCGCCTCGGACCCGGCCGAGGGCGGCGTCGGAGCAGCGCCGCCGGCCTCCGCCGCGTGACAGGGCCGGGCGAGCCGTCCACCGCGGCGGACCACACCGAGGTCATGCCGCGCCGGGCCGACGGCCTCGGGACCGCCCCCCAGCAGTGCGGGGCCGTGTCCCGGCATCGGTGACCGGCGCCGGCCGGCACGCCCAGGACCTCGCCCCGGGCTCAGATCGCCATGGCCTCCTGCAACCACCGGTTCACCCGGTACGGCAGCCACCACGCCACGTCGCCCACCCGGAGCACCAGCAGCTCCTCGGTGAACTCCGCCAGGACGGCCGCGTCCACCTCCGTGTGGTCCGCGCCGAACTCCAGGGCCCGCACCGCCGCCCCGTACTCCGCCTCGTCCGCCGTGAAGCGGCGCAGTTCGCCCCAGCGACGGTCGCGGATCTGTGCACCGGACCGGAGCCCGTCACGGATGTCTCCCGCGCCCGCGCCACCGCGGCGGCCACGAGGAGAGCGGCAACGACCGCCGGTGGCGCGGGCAGCGGACCTGACACCAAGCGGCGAACGAGGTGGTACCGGACGTCAGAACGCCCGCACCGGTCGCGCGAGTTCGCCGACCGCGGTGGCCAGCGGTCAGGGGCTGGGCCGGGGTGGTCCCCGAGCACGTCCTTGCCCCCGCGGCGGGAGAACGCCGGGTCCGTGTGGCCGCCGCGCACGGATGGCGGGTGGCATTGCCCGCGACGGGGTCGCCGAGCGTAGTCGCCGCCTTCGTCGAGTGGCTCAGACGTGGGAGTGGCCACCATCGGCGAAGAGTTCCGCGCCGGTGATGAACGACGCGGCGTCCGAGGCCAGGAACAGGGCTGCCGAGGCGATTTCCTCGGGATCGGCCAGCCGGCCCAGGTGCACGGCGTCGACGACCTGGTCGATCACCGGTCCCGCGGCGCCCATCAAGCCGGGTGTCCGCGTGGGTCCCGGGCTGAGGACGTTCACCCGGAACTTGCGCTCCCGCGACTGGTGTGACCAGTTCTGTACCAGGTTGCGGACCGCCGCCTTCGACGCGCTGTAGACCTCGAGGCCTTGGCCGGGGCGTGCGCTGTTGCTCGAACCGATGACCACGACCGAAGCGCCCTCTGTCAGCAGGGGGAGGGCCTTCTGCACCGTGAACAGTGGTCCCTTGACGTTGACGGCCAGGGTGAGGTCGACGTTCTCCTCCGTGTGTGCGCCGAGCCTGGCGTCGGCGGCGACTCCGGCGTTGGCCACCAGCACGTCGATGCGCCCGGCCTGCTCGCGCACCTGCGCGTAGAGCGCGTCCATGTCTGACAGGTCCGCGACGTCGGCCCGTATCCCGGTGGCGGCCGTCCCGATCTCCTTCACCGCCGCTTCGAGGCGGTCGGTGTCGCGGCCGGTGATGAAGACCCGCGCCCCTTCCTGGGTGAAGCGGCGGGCGATGGCCAGCCCGATCCCGCTGCTTCCTCCGGTGATCACGGCGACCTTCTCGTTCAGCACACCTGACATGGCAGAGCCCCTCGGTTATGGAATGGAACGTCCATAACGTAGAGGATTATGGACGGCCTGGTCAAGAACAGGTAGGCTCAACCCATGGCACGACCACGCAAATTCGATGAACGCCGTGTCCTCGAACTGGCCCGTGAGCGGTTCTGGGACACCGGCTACGCGGGTACGCGGATGGACGACATCGCCACGGCGACCGGCCTTGGGAAGGGCAGCCTCTACGGCGCTTTCGGCGACAAGAGCGCGATGTTCCACCGCGTGTTCGACGAGTGGTGCACCGCGATCGTCGAACTGGCCAAGCAGAGACTGACCTGCGGTCCGGACAGCGAGGCCTTCACCCGGCTGTCGGCCTACGTGCAGTTCGTCGCCGCGAACACCGTCGCCGACACGGACCGCCGCGGATGTCTGCTCGCCAAGGGCGTGGCCGAACTGGCCCAGCACGACCCGACGGTCGCCGACCGGTCCGCCGAAACCATGGCGGCGCTCCTGGCGCTGCTGCGGACGGAGATCGCCGCCGCTCAGCGCAACGGCGACCTCGACGACGATGCTGACCCGGAGCAACTGGCGGCACTGCTGCTGACAGTGCTCCGCGGCATCGAGGCGGTGGGCAAAGCCGGCCTGCCCTCGAAAACCCTGCAAGGCATCGCGGACACCACGCTGGCGGTCCTGCCCCGGCCGCGGGGCACGGGCCGCGGCGACCCACGATGCGGCACAGCCACCTGCTGACGGGAGCGGGTCCGCTAGCCCGGCCAATCGGCCTGCCGGCGCCGCCTCGGCCGCGCGCACGACCTCGTCCAGCACGCTGGCGGCGGTCGGGGCCGCTGTTCAGGCCGTCATGAGTGCTGCCAGAGCGCGGTCCATCGCGGCGTCGAACTCTTCCGGCGTCAGCGGTAGCCGGGACTTGACGTCCCGGCTCCACTGGTCGGCGAGGACCTCGGCGGAGTCTGCCTGAACACCGTCCAGCGCCGCGTCGGCCAGGTCCGACGGGGCGAGCTTGGCCACCGGCCAGGCCGCGGACATGTCGGTGTCGGCCAGGCCGAGGTGCACGGCCGTCACGAGCGTGCCCTGCTCCGCCAGCTCCAGGCGGACACCGTTGGTCATGGCCCACGCGGCGGCCTTGGACAGGTGGTAGGCACCCGCGCCCTTCGCCCCGAACCACGACATGGCGGACAGGACGTTCACGACCGCGCCCCCGCCGTTCCTGGCGAGCGCCGGCGCGAACTCCCGGATCACGCCCAGGTGACCTAGCACGTTGGTCTCCAGCTCACGCCGCACCGCGTCCAGCGAACCGGCCACCAGGTCGGTCCCCGTCTGGATCCCGGCGTTGTTGACGAGCAGCGAGACGTCCGGGGCGGCCTGGGCGGCGGCCCTCACGGATGCGGGATCGGCGATGTCCAGGGGCAGTACCTCGACCCCGGCCAGGTCGACGGTCTCCGGTCGGCGGGCCGTCGCGTAGACCTTGCGGGCTCCCCGCTCGAGCAGGCGCTGGGCGAAGGCGCGGCCCAGGCCGCGGTTGGCTCCGGTGACAAGGGCAACTGAGTCGTTGATCTCCATGTCCCGTACGCTAAAACCTGACGTTGACGTCAGAGGCAAGTGCTGGTCGTCAGGACCACGGGGAGAGGAATCTCAATGATCGTGTCAAGCCGTCTGCGTGAGCGGCGGGGCGGAGGTGAACAGCCTCTTGTCACGCAGCATCGCCCACAGCACGTCGACCCGGCGACGGGCAAGCGACAGCAGAGCCTGGGTG
>NZ_JAGPXL010000024.1 GCF_018070565.1 Streptomyces sp. B93 | reverse complement strand
GCGCCGTACAGGGCACGTTCCCGTTCCACCAGCAGCGGCATCTCCTCCGAGACGGTCACCAGGTCCCGCAACGGGTAGCGGGCCAGCACCGCGTCCACCTCCGGCGTCAACGCCGCCGCCAGACGGGAGGCGGCGGGCCTCGACTCGTCGCGCAGGGCGTCGACGACGGCGAGGACGGTGGCGCGCAGGCCGTCCGCCGTGGGCACCCCGGCTGCGGCGCGTTCGTGCAGCCGCGCGCCCTCCTCCAGGACCAGGTCCGTGTCGATGCCGGCGGGGACCTTGATCTGTGCGTGGTGCCGCCAGGTGGTGACCGGATCGCCCCAGGCCTCCACGGTGAACGTCCACCGGCCGGGCGCCCCGGCCGTGACGGTGGCGCCCCAGCGGTCGGTGCCGGGGGACAGTTCCCGCATCGGCGTCCAGGGACCCCGCCGCCCTTCGGGATCCCTGAGTACGACATTGGCGGCGACGGCGTCGTGTCCCTCGCGGAACACGGTGGCCGACACCTCGAACTCCTCGCCGGTCACCGCCTTGGCGGGGCGGCGTCCGCGCTGGACGACGGGGCGGACGTCGAGGACCGGTATGCGCCCGACAGCGGTGTCGTCGCCCGCGAAGGGTGGCTCCGGGGCCGGCGGACCGGCGTCGGCGGGGCGCCCGGGGAAGGTCTCGTGGCCTCGGGTGCTGGGTGTCGGGGGTGCTGACGAGTGGTGCGTGGCTGGCATCACCGCTCCTGTCCGCGTCAACGTGGGTGGGCGGATGGCATGTGGGAGATGGGTCATGCGTGAGGTGCCTGCGGGGTGTTCCGCAGGCAGCCTTCCCACCCTATTCGGGTGAGCAATCCGGCACTTTGTTAACTACTCACGCGTATGTCTACACACAAGACCGGCCTCGTCCGAGAGGGTTGGAGCAGATGGCGTGAGTGTGCCCTCAAGAGGCCGGTACACGCCGGAGTTCCTCCGGTGAGCCGGTGCTCTGACCGGAGACATTGCCGTGCGCCGCGCCCACGGCGAACGCGCTCCCCAACGGGCCGTCCCGTGCGCCCCGTTCGCCGTATACGCGTGGCGTGGACCGTTACGGCCCTGGGCAGCCTCTCGTGCGGGGTGCGGCGTCCAAGGGTGCCCGGGGGGCGGAATCGGCCATATCGTCCGAAGTGGGCAGAGGGGGATCGCGGCGATTTCCGGACGAACTGCCGGGTGCCACTCCCAGCGGAGGCGGTGTCCGCGCCGGTACCGTTTCCCGTCAGACGACGAGACCGCCCCCGGCGGTCTCTTCCACAACCGCCGAGGTGGAATGTGAAGGCGATCCGTCGGTTCACCGTCCGTCCCGTACTCCCCGAACCCCTTGCGCCCCTGAGCGATCTCGCCCGCAACCTCCGCTGGTCCTGGCACCCCGAGACCCGTGACCTCTTCCAGTCCGTCGACCCCGAACGCTGGGCCGCCTCGGACGGCGATCCCGTACTGCTGCTGGGCAGCGTGGCGCCGGAGCGGCTCGCGGAACTGGCCGGTGACCGCCGCTTCCTGCGCCGCCTCACCACGGTCGCGGCCGACCTGCACGACTACGTCACCGGCGACCGCTGGTACCAGACCCAGCCGAACTCCGCCGAACTGCCCGCCGCCGTCGCCTACTTCTCCCCCGAGTTCGGCATCACGGCCGCGCTGCCCCAGTACTCCGGCGGCCTCGGCATCCTCGCCGGCGACCACCTGAAGGCGGCCAGCGACCTCGGCGTCCCGCTGATCGGCGTCGGTCTGCTCTACCGGCACGGCTACTTCCGGCAGACCCTCTCCCGGGACGGCTGGCAGCAGGAGCACTATCCCGTCCTCGACCCCAACGAACTTCCGCTCGTCCTGCTCGACGAGGCCGACGGCACCCCCGCGCAGGTCGCCCTCGCGCTGCCCGGCGGGCGGTCGCTGCGCGCCCGGATCTGGCTGGCCCAGGTCGGCCGGATCCCGCTGCTGCTGCTCGACTCCGACGTGGAGGACAACGACCCCCACGAACGCGGGGTGACCGACCGGCTCTACGGCGGCGGCAGCGAGCACCGGCTGCTCCAGGAGATGCTGCTCGGCATAGGAGGTGTGCGGGCGGTGCGGACGTACTGCCGGCTCACCGGGCATCCCGCGCCCGAGGTGTTCCACACCAACGAGGGCCACGCGGGCTTCCTCGGCCTGGAGCGGATCGCCGAGCTGTGCGACGGGGGGCTGGAGTTCGACGCGGCGCTGGAGGCGGTGCGCGCCGGGACGGTGTTCACCACCCACACGCCCGTCCCGGCCGGGATCGACCGCTTCGACCGGGAGCTGGTCGCCCGCCACTTCGGCAGCGACGCCGAACTGCCCCGCATCGACGTCGAGCGCGTCCTGAACCTGGGCATGGAGACCTACCCCGGCGGGGAGCCCAACCTGTTCAACATGGCCGTGATGGGCCTGCGCCTCGCCCAGCGCGCCAACGGGGTCTCCCTGCTGCACGGCGACGTCAGCCGGGGCATGTTCGCGGGGCTCTGGCCGGGCTTCGACCCCGACGAGGTGCCGATCACCTCCGTCACCAACGGGGTGCACGCGCCCACCTGGGTGGCGCCGGAGGTGTTCCGGCTCGGCGCGCGGCAGATCGGCGCCCAGCGCACCGAGGACGCGCTGTCGGTGGGCGGCTCCGAGCGCTGGGACGCCGTCGCCGACATCCCCGACCAGGACATCTGGGACCTCCGGCGGGACCTGCGCGAACAGCTCGTCGTGGAGGTACGGCGACGGCTGCGGGCCTCCTGGCGGCAGCGCGGCGCCGGGACCGCCGAGCTGGGCTGGATCGACGGGGTGCTCGACCCGGACGTCCTGACCATCGGGTTCGCGCGGCGTGTCCCCTCGTACAAGCGGCTGACGCTGATGCTGCGCGACCGGGACCGGCTGATGGAGCTGCTGCTGCACCCCGAACGGCCGGTGCAGATCGTCGTCGCGGGCAAGGCGCACCCGGCGGACGACAGCGGCAAGCGGCTCGTCCAGGAACTGGTCCGCTTCGCCGACGACCCGCGGGTGCGGCACCGGATCGTCTTCCTGCCCGACTACGGCATGGCCATGGCGCAGAAGCTCTACCCCGGCTGCGACATCTGGCTGAACAACCCGCTCAGGCCGCTGGAGGCGTGCGGGACGAGCGGGATGAAGGCCGCGCTCAACGGCTGCCTCAACCTGTCCGTCCTGGACGGCTGGTGGGACGAGTGGTTCCAGCCCGACTTCGGCTGGGCGATCCCCACCGCCGACGGCGCGGCCACCGACGCGGACCGGCGCGACGACATAGAGGCCGCGGCGCTGTACGACCTGCTGGAGCAGCGGGTGACCCCGCGCTTCTACGAGCGCGGGGCGACCGGGCTGCCGGACCGGTGGATCGAGATGGTCCGCCAGACGCTCAGCCTGCTCGGCCCCAAGGTGCTCGCGGGCCGCATGGTCCGCGAGTACGTGGAGCGGCTGTACGCCCCCGCCGCCCGCGCCCACCGGGCCGCCGGCCCGGACTCCGCGCGCGAACTGGCCAACTGGAAGGCCCGGGTGCGCGCGGCCTGGCCGCGGGTCACCGTCGACCACGTGGAGACCTCGGCGACCGCCGCCACCGCCGAACTCGGCACCACGCTCACCCTCCGGGTGCGCGTCGGCCTCGGCGACCTGGGCCCGGACGACGTGGAGGTGCAGGCGGTCTCCGGCCGCGTCGACTCCGAGGACCGCATCGCCGACGCGACGACGGTCGCCCTGAAGGCCGCGGGCGGTCCCGACCTGGAGGGCCGCTGGGCCTACGAGGGCCCCCTCGCCCTCGACCGCACCGGCCCCTACGGCTACACGGTCCGCATCCTCCCCGCCCACCGCCTGCTGGCCTCGCCCACGGAGGTCGGTCTGGTGGCGGTGCCTTCGGAGGAGGTGGCGGAGGGGGCCGGGGTGCTGATGCGGTGAGGTGCGCCGGTCCGGGGTGCGGCTCAGTCCTGTGCGTGCGGGGCGCACAGGCGGCGCAGGACCTTGCCGCAGCGGTGGGCGTAGGCGTGCTGGAAGCCGCGGTTGGCGGGGCCGCCCGCGCGGGTGTACCACTTCGCCGGGCGGCTGAAGGCCCGTACGGTCAGCCAGACCGTGCCGTCGCCGGTGCGTTCCACGACGAATGCCTCCTCCCCGCACTCGGGGTGGCCGTCCAGCGTGCCGTACGCCCATCCCGAGCGGCGGTACTCGTCCACCGTCCACACCACCCGGCAGGGCGCCTTCACCACCCCGGCGAGCCGGACGGTGACGTCGACGCCGGGGGCCGCGCGGTCGGCGCCGGTGTCCATGGTGACGCCCATCGTGCGGTGCAGCTCCCAGGTGCCCAGGGCCTCGGCGGCCCGCCGGAACACCGCCTCGCCCTCGCCGATGCGGGTGCGCACGTGCAGCCGGTGGAACCCGGGCGGACAGAAGTCCGGCTCCCGGGTCGCGCCGACGTCCTCGTAGGTGAACTCCGCCCCAGCCATGGGACCCAAGCGTACGGCGGCAGCCGGAGCCCGGTGGCTCCGGCTGCCGCTGGGACGCGCTGCGGTGGAGGGTTTACGGGAACGTCAGCTTCCAGCTGTTGATGTAGCCCGTGTCGTAGCGCGCCTGGTCCTGCACCCGCAGTCGCCAGGTGCCGTTGGCGGTCTCGGAGGACGCGTCGACCGTGTAGGTCTCCTGGACGTTGTCCGCCGAGTCGGAGGAGGAGAAGTTCTTCAGCCGGTACGCGGTGCCGTCCGGCGCGAGCAGGTCGATCACCAGGTCACCGCGCCAGGTGTGCACGATGTCGACGGTGACCCGGAGGTTCGCGGGAGCGTTGCCCGCCCGGCCGGTCACGGCGATCGCGGAGGTCACCGCGGCGCCGTTGTCGGGGATGGACACGTCGGCGGTGTTCTCGAAGGACGTGCCGGTCTCGTCGCCGCCACCGGAGCGGGCGCCGACGTTCACGCCCGCCCAGGCGTCCTGCACCGCCTTGTACTCGGTGCTCGTGGTGCCGTACAGCTCACCGGCGACCGCGAGGGTGCCGGTGCGGGCGGCGGCGTAGTTGGTGGTGGAGGTGAACTTCGTGGTGAGCGCCTTGAACCAGATCTGCTCCGCCTTGGCGCGGCCGATGCCGGTCACCGGCAGACCGTCGGAGGTGGGGGAGTTGTAGGTGACACCGTTGATGGTCTTGGTGCCGCTGCCCTCGCTGAGCAGGTAGAAGAAGTGGTTCGCGGGTCCCGAGGAGTAGTGCACGTCGATCGAGCCGATCCCGGAGTACCAGCTGTCCTTGGACGAGCCGTCCCTGCTGGGCTGGTCCATGTAGCGCAGCGGGGTGCCGTTGCCCCGGATGTCGATCTCCTCGCCGATGAGGTAGTCGCCGACGTCGGAGGAGTTGGCGGCGTAGAACTCGACGGCGGTGCCGAGGATGTCCGAGGTGGCCTCGTTCAGGCCGCCGGACTCGCCGCTGTAGACCAGCCCCGCGGTGTTGGAGGTCAGCCCGTGGGTCATCTCGTGCCCGGCCACGTCGATCGAGGTGAGTGGGTTGGAGTTGCTCGCGCCGTCGCCGTAGGTCATGCAGAAGCAGCTGTCGGACCAGAAGGCGTTGACGTAGTTGTTGCCGTAGTGGACCCGCGAGTAGGCGCCGACGCCGTCGCCGCGTATGCCGTTGCGGGCGTGCACGTTCTTGTAGTAGTCCCAGGTCAGCGCGGCGCCGTAGTGCGCGTCGGCGGCGGCCGACTCCGCGTTGGCGGGGGTGCCGTCGCCCCAGACGTCGTCGGCGCCGGAGAAGAGGGTGCCGGTGCCGGAGGTGCCGCGGTTGAGGTTGTAGGTGCGGTGGTTGCCGCGGGCGCCGTCGGTGAGGTTGTACGTCGACCCGGACTGGGTGGTGGTGAGCGGGACCGTGCCGCTGTAGACGGTGTGGCCGGTGCCGGTCTCGACGGCCTCCCACTCGTACAGCTTCTCGCCGCTGACGGCGTCGGTGACGACGTGCAGTTCCTGCGGGGTGCCGTCGTGCTGGAAGCCGCCGACGACGGTCTCGTAGGCGAGGACCGGTGTGCCGTCGGCCGCCCAGACGACCTTGCGGGCCTCGCGGCTGACGTCGGGACTCTTGGCGTCCTCGGCCTCCGCCGCGGCCAGGGCCTGCCGTTCGGCGTGCGCGGCGCCGACCTCCGGGGTCAGGGTGGGCACCTTGAGGGCGGCCCGGGTGGCGCGGGTGACGTTCTCGACGGCGCCGGACGCGGAGGTGGCGACGACCAGGTCACCGCCGAGGACGGGCAGACCGGCGTAGGTGCGCTCGTAGCGGGTGTGCAGGGTCCCGTCGCGGTCCTTGACGATGTCCTTGACGACGAGCTTCTCCTTGGCGCCGAGGCCGATCTCGGCGGCGGTCCCGGTGGTGTCCGCACCGGCCTCGCGCAGCAGCGCGGCGCGCTGGGCGGGGGTGAGCTTGACGGGCAGGGCGCCCGGGTCGGCCTTGCCCGCGACCGGCCGGGCCTGACCGGCCTGCTCCGGGGCGGCGGTGGCGGCGCCCGACTGGACGGCCGTGGCGACCAGGGCGGCGACACCGGCCAGCGCCACGGCGGCGGCGCGGCGGCGTGGGGTGCGGGAGGGGGTGGGTCTGTGGGGGTGGCTGCTCACACTGACTCCTTCTGCGTGACCGCGGGTCGCGCGGCCATGGGGAGACCGGACGGCGGGTCGGCCGTCCGGGCAGAACAGGTGGTGCCTGGGGTGCGGGGCCGTGGGAAGCGTGACAGGAGAGCGCGGTTTCTGTCAGGAGCGCGTCAATAGAATGGCCGGATGTGGTCCGTTGACCGGGAGTTCACGTTCGATAAACGGACCGGTTCCCGGGCGGCAGGGGCGGCCAGGGCGTCTGGCCGTGTCCGGCTAGGGCGTGTCCCCGTGCCACGTCCGCCACAGCCGCGCGTACGCCCCGTCCGCCGCCACCAGCTCCTCGTGCGTGCCCAGCTCGGTCAGCCGGCCGTCCTCCATCACCGCCACCCGGTCCGCGTCGTGCGCGGTGTGCAGCCGGTGCGCGATCGCGATGACCGTACGGCCCTGGAGTACGGCGGCGAGGGCGCGCTCGGTGTGCCGGGCGGTCGCCGGGTCGAGCAGCGCGGTCGCCTCGTCGAGGATCAGCGTGTGCGGGTCGGCCAGCACGACCCGGGCCAGGGCGAGCTGTTGCGCCTGCGAACCGTCCGCGCCCTGGGCGCCCGTGCCCAGCTCGGCGTCCAGGCCGCCCGGCAGCTCCCGCACCCAGCCGTCCGCGCCGACCGCGGCGAGCGCCGCCCACAACCGCTCGTCCGTGGCGGCCGGTTCGGCGATCCGGAGGTTGTCGCGGACCGTGCCGAGGAAGACATGGTGCTCCTGGGTGACCAGCACCACCTGGCGGCGCAGCTGCTCCGGGCCGAGCGCGGCCACCGGCACCCCGCCCACCGTCACCGACCCCTCTGTCGGCGCGTCCACTCCCGCCAGCAGCCTGCTCAGCGTCGTCTTGCCCGCGCCGGACGGGCCGACCACCGCCAGCCGCTCCCCGGGCCGCACCGTCAGATCGACCCCGCGCAGCACCTCACCGCCCCGGTCGTAGGCGAACCGCGCCCCGGTCACATCGATCCGGTCACCGGCGGGAACGAGCCCTTCCGTGCCGGCCGGCCGGTCCACCGCCGCCAGCCCCTCCACCCGGGCGAAGGAGGCGGAACTGGCCTGCAACTGCTCCACGCGGATCAGCAGTTGGTCGAGCGGTTCCGTCAGCTGCCGCAGGTACAGCGCGGCCGTCACCACCGCGCCCAGGCTCAGCGCGCCCTCCGTGTACCGCCAGCCGCCGAACATCAGCACCCCGGCGACGGGCAGCACGTAACTGAAGTCCACCGCCGGGAAGAACACACTGCGCAGCCAGAGCGTGTGCAGCCGGGTGCGACGGGCCGCCTCCAGGGCGTCCCCACCGGCCGCCGTCCGCCGCTCCCGCAGCCCGAACGCCTCCACCGTGCGGGCGCCCGCCGCGGTCGCCGCGACGATCTCCGCGACATCGGAGGTGGCCGCGCCCTCGGCGAGATAGGCGGTCCGCGCCCGGCGCAGGTACCAGCGCACCGACAGCCACACGGGCGCGAGGGTGACCGCGGCGACCGCGCCCAGCAGCGGGTCCACCACCACGACCGCGGCGAGCAGGAACAGCACCTGCACACCGGAGACCAGCAGTTCGGGCCCGGCGTCCCGCAGGGTGGTGCCCACGGCGGCCACGTCCGCGGTGCCGCGTGCCGTCAGGTCCCCGGTACCGGCCCGCTCCACCACCGACGCGGGCAGCCCCAGCGCCCGCCCGACGAACCCCTCCCGGATCCGCGCCAGCGTCCGTTCCCCGAACCGGTGCCCCGCGTACCGCGCCCAGCGCGCCAGCAGCAACTGCGCCAGCGCACAGCCGACGATGACGAGCGCCAGCCGGTCCACGGTGGCCACCCCGGCCCCCGAGCGCACCTCGTCGATGATCCGCCCCAGCAGCCACGGCCCGGCCAGCCCGGCCCCGGCCGCCGCCGCGTTCAGCCCGAGCACCACGGCGAACCCCCGCCCGTCGGCGCGCACCAGCCGCCCGGTCGCCCGCCGCACCTCCTCCCGCGAGGCGACGGGCAGCCGCCCGTCGGAGCCGGTCATGACAGGTTCTCCTCAGGGGTGGTGTCGGTGTCGGGGCCGGTTCCGCTGTCGGTGCCCCGGGCAGGGAGGGGCCGGTGGCTGGTTCCGCCCGGCCGGTCCGGGGCCCGCCGCAGCGCTCCTCGCCCGGCGACCGGCAGCTCTCCGTGGCAGCCGGTCACGGCAGAGCCTCCTCGGCGTCGGGGTCCGCGTCCCGGGCCACCAGGGAGCGGTACGCGGGGTCGTAGGACAGCAGGCCCTGGTGGGTGCCGTGGGCGACGGCCTTTCCGTCGACCAGGTGGTACACCACGTCCGCCTGGTCCAGCACCAGCGGCGAGGTCGTGGTGACGACGGTCGTACGGCCCGCCCGCGCCGCCCGCAGCCGCTGGGCCACCGCCGCCTCCGTGTGGGCGTCCAGCGCGGACGTCGGCTCCACCGCGAGCAGGACCTCCGCCTCCGCCAGCAGCGCCCGCACCAGCCGCACCCGCTGCCGCTGGCCCCCGGAGAGATTGCGGCCCTGCGCGTCGATCCGCGAGTCCAGGCCGTCCGGCAGCCCCTGCACGATGTCGTCGGCGACCGCCGCGCGCACCGCCCGCGCGATCGCCGCGTCGTCCGGTCGCCGCCGTCCGCTCACCACCTCCCGCAGCGTGCCCGCGAACAGGTCGGCCTCGTGGTCCGCGACCAGGATCCGGTCCCGGACCTGCGGCAGCGCGATGTCGTCCAACCGCTCCCCGCCCCAGGTGGCGTCCGACGGCACGAACCGCCCGAGCCGGTCGACCACCGCCGCCGCGTCCGCCGGGCGCGCGCAGGCCAGCGCGGTCAGCCGCCCCGGCAGCACCCGCACCCCCGACGCCGGGTCGTACAGCGCGGCCGGTTCCGTGGGGGCGTCCCGCACCCCGGTGTCCGCGAGCGGCTCAAGACCCAGGAACCGTACGACCCGCCGCGCCGCCACCAGACCCCGGCTGACCTGGTTGCCGAACTCCAGGAAGTACGCCACCGGCACCACCAGCACCGCCACGTACCCGTACACCGACACCAGCTCGCCCACCGTGATGTCGCCCCGCACCACCAGCCGCGCCGCCAGCCAGGTCACCACCGCCAGGAAGACCGTCGGCAGCCCGAGCCCCAGCGCCTGGATCCAGCTGGTCACCGCGCCCACCCGGTAGCCCTCGGCGCGCAGCCGCCCCGAGTCCCGGTCGAACGCCTCGGCCACCAGCCGCTTGCCGCCGAGCCCGTTCAGCACCCGCAGACCGCCCGCGAGGTCCCCGATCCGCGCCGTCAGCATGCTCTGCCGCTCCCGGTACGCCGACTCAACCCCCTGCAACCGCCCCATCAACGGCCCGACCAGCACCCCGATCACCGGCACCCCCAGCAGCACCACCACGGCCAGCAGCGGCGACACCGCCAGCAGCAACACCGCCACCAGCGCGTACGTGACGACCGCGCCCACCCCCGGCCCGATCACCGTCAGCGCGGTGGCGATGGTCTGCACATCGCCCACCCCGATCGTGACGACCTCCCCGGCCGCGACCTGCCGCCGCAGCGAGGCCCCCAGCCGCACCGACTGCGCGAGCACCACCTTCACCGTGCGGAAGTTGGCGTCCATCCGGACCCGGGTCATCGTGCGGTGCCGCGTGATGTCCAGCCAGGAGATCACCATCCCCGCCACCACCAGCACCGTCACCCAGCCCGCCAGCACCCCCAGCGCGCCCGGTTCCAGCCCTTCGTCGATCGCCCGCGCCATCAGGTACGGCACCAGCGCCGCGGTCGCCAGCGACACCGTCCCCTGCACCGCCGCGGCCACCGACCGGCCCGCCTGCGCCCGCACCAGCCACCACAGATACCGCCCGCCGCCGCGCCGGTCCGGGGTACCGGGGTCCCCGTACGCGTCGATGCCCGGCCGCCACCACCGGGCGCTCACGCCAGACTGTCCCGCCACGCCCGGTGCAGATCCGCGAAGCGGCCCGCCCCGCCGATCAGTTCGGCCGGGGTGCCGTCCTCGACGACCCGGCCGTGCTCCATGACCAGCACCCGGTCCGCGATCTCGACGGTGGACAGCCGGTGCGCGATGACGACCGCCGTACGCCCCTTCAGCACCGTCGCCATCGCCCGCTGCACCGCCCGCTCCCCGGGGACGTCCAGCGAACTCGTCGCCTCGTCCAGGATCAGCACCGCCGGATCGGCGAGCAGCGCCCGCGCGAACGCCACCAGCTGCCGCTGACCGGCCGAGATACGGCCACCCCGCTTGCGTACGTCCGTGTCGTAGCCGTCCGGCAGCGCGGCGATGAAGTCATGCGCGCCGATCGCCCTCGCCGCCTCCTCGATCTCCTCGCGGGACGCCTCCGGGCGGCCGATAGCGATGTTCTCGGCGACCGTGCCGGAGAACAGGAACGCCTCCTGCGTCACCATCACCACCCCGCGCCGCAGCTCCGGCACCGGCAGCTCGCGCAGGTCGACGCCGTCCAGCAGCACCCGGCCCTCGGTGGGGTCGTAGAAGCGGGCGAGCAGCTTCGCCAGCGTCGACTTGCCCGCACCGGTCGAACCGACCACCGCGACCGTCTGTCCGGCCGGAAGGGTCAGGTCGAAGCGGGGCAGCACCTCACCGCCGGTGCGGTACGCGAACCGCACCCCGTCGAAGACGACCTCCCGCCCCGGCCCGTCCGACCGGCGCTCCGGCAGTTCCCCGGGTGCCGACGGCTCCGGCACCGACGGCGTCTGTGCGAGCAGGCCCGCGATCTTCTCCAGCGAGGCCGCCGCCGACTGGGCGGAGTTCAGGAACATGCCGAGCCGGTCGATCGGGTCGTACAGCCGCCGCAGGTAGAGCACCGCCGCCGCCAGCACACCCAGCGCCAGCGTGCCGTCCGCCACCCGGTACGCGCCCCACAGCACGATGCCCGCGACGGCCGTGTTGGCGACCAGCCGGGAGCCCACCACATAGCGGGCCATCTCCAGCAGCGCGTCGCCGTTGGACCGCTCGTGCCGCCGGTTCAGCACCCGGAAGTCGGCGTCGTTGGCGGCCTCCCGGCGGAACGCGCGCACCGGACGGATGCCGTTCATCGTCTCCACGAACTTCACGATCACCGACGCGATCGCCGTCGACCGCACCTGGTACACCTGCCGCGCCCGCCGCTGGTAGAGCCGCACCAGCCCGTACAACGGCACGAACGACGCCACCGCGACCGCGCCGAGGCCCAGGTCCAGCCAGAGCAGCAGCGCCGCGATGTACACGAAGGACAGGATGACGGTGACCAGTTCCTGGAGGCCCTCGTCCAGCAGCTCGCGCAGCGACTCCATGTCCGTGGTGGAACGGGAGATCAGCCTGCCCGAGGTGTACCGCTCGTGGAAGTCGACGCTGAGTGCCTGCGCGTGCCGGAAGATCCGGCCGCGCAGATCCAGCAGCACGTCCTGGTTCACCCGCGCCGCCGCCACGATGAAGCCGTACTGCAACCCGCCCGACGCCAGCGCGCACAGCAGATAGCCGACGCCGACCGCCACCAGCGGCCCCAGGTCGTCGGCGCGGAACGCCGGTACGGCATGGTCGATGGCGTACGCCACCAGCAGCGGGCCCGCCTGCACGGCCGCCTGCTGGAGCAGCAGCAGGAGTGTCGTGAACGCCACCCGGGCCTTCATCGGCGCGAGCAGCGAACGCAGCAGCGCGCCGGTGGCGCCGGGCGGCGTGGGCAGCACATCCCGGTCGAAGGGATCGCCGGAGGTGTCAGCGGCGCGGGGCCGGTCCTCGTCCTCCTCCGCCGTGACGGGCGGGGACGTCGTGGGGGCCGTCATCGGTCGTCGTCCTCCCCGGACATCAGATGGGCGTACTCGGCGTTGCCGTGCAGCAGTTCGTGGTGGGTGCCCACGGCGGCGATCCGGCCGCCGGACAGCAGCGCCACCCGGTCGGCGAGCAGCACCGTCGACGGGCGGTGCGCCACGATCAGGGCGGTGGTGTCCGCGAGCACCTGCCGCAGCGCCGCCTCCACGGCGGCCTCCGTGTGCACGTCCAGCGCGGACAGCGGGTCGTCGAGGACGAGGAACTCCGGCTGTCCCACGACCGCCCGCGCGAGCGCGAGGCGCTGCCGCTGGCCGCCGGACAGGCTCAGACCCTGCTCACCGACCTGGGTGTCCGTCCCCTGCGGCAACGCGTGCGCGAACTCGGCCTGCGCGACGGCGAGCGCCCGCTCCAGCTCACCCGCACCCGCGCCGTCCCGGGCCCCCATGAGGACGTTCTCCCCGATGCTGGCGGAGAAGAGGGTGGGTTCCTCGAACGCGACGGCGACCTTCTCGCGAAGCTCCTCGCGGCTCATGTCCCTGATGTCGACACCGTTGAGGGTGATCCGCCCCGAGGTCACCTCATGCAGCCGCGGCAGCAGCGCGGTGAGCGTCGTCTTCCCGCTGCCGGTGGCCCCGACGAGCGCCATGGACTCCCCGGGCCGGATGTGCAGATCGATGTGGTGAAGGACCGGCGGAGAGTCGGGCGGAGCATCCGGATACCGAAAACTGACGTCGTGGAAACGGAGCCCGGCTTCCGCTGAGCCGGACGCCCCCGCACCGGCAACCCCGCTGTCCTCGACCCCCTCGTCCATCACCTCGAAGTACCGCTCCGTGGCCGTCGCCGCCTCCTGACTCATCGCCAGCAGGAACCCGATCGAGTCCACAGGCCACCGAAGAGCGAGCGCCGTCGACAGGACGGCGACCAACGTCCCGGCGGACAGCCCCCCGTCCGCCACCATCACCACGCCCACCACCAGAGCCGCCCCGATGGCAAGCTCCGGCAGCGTGATGATGACCCCCCAGATCGCCGCCAGCAGCCGCGCCTTGCGCAGCTCGGTCCCCCGCAGCGTCCGGGACAGCTCACGGAACGCCCGCGCCTGACTGCGGTGCCGCCCGAAGCCCTTGATGATCCGGATGCCGAGCACGCTCTCCTCGACGACCGTCGTGAGGTCCCCGACCTGGTCCTGCGCCCGCCGCGCCACGACGGCGTACCGCTTCTCGAAGACCGCGCAGGTGACCATCACCGGCACCGCGGGCACGAGGACGACCAGCCCGAGCACCCAGTCCTGCGCCAGCATGATGATCACGCCGACGAGGATGGTGACCCCGTTGACCAGCAGGAACGTCAGCGGAAAAGCGAGGAACATCCGCAGCAGCATCAGATCCGTGGTCCCCCGGGACAGCAGCTGCCCCGAGGCCCACCGGTCGTGGAAGGCGACCGGCAGCCGTTGCAGATGCCGGTACAGATCCGCCCGCATCTCCGCCTCGACGCCCGCCAGCGGCCGTGCGACGAGCCACCGCCGCAGCCCGAACAGCAGCGCCTCGGCGATGCCGAGCAGCAGCAGGTACAGCGCCCCGAGCCACACCCCCGCCGGGTCCCGGTCGGCGACCGGCCCGTCCACGATCCACTTCAGCACGAGCGGGATCACCAGCCCCGTGCAGGAGGCGACGATGGCGATGAACGCGGCGGTGAACAGCCGCGCCCGCACGGGGCGGACGTACGGCCACAGGCGCAGGAGGGTGCGGACGGCGTGCCGGTCGGAGCGGTCGCTGGGGGAGGCAGGTGTCGTGGGCATCAGGGGCGAGCCTACGGTTTGCCACTGACACTGCCCACCGAGTTTCCGGGCGTCCGCAGGTCACCCGGCACACGCGGGCTCACGCGGGGTTCCGCAGCTCACTCCGAGACCCGCAGCAGCAGCACGGTCCGCGCCGGCACGGTCACCTCCGCCCCCGCCGCGAACTCCACGCCCGGCGCCTCCCCCTGCTCCTCCCGCGAGGTGTCCACGACCACCTCGTACCGCTGTGCCCACGGCGGCCCCGGCAGGACGAAGTCCACCGGCGCCTCCCCGGCGTGCAGCACGGCGAGGAAGCTGTCGTCGCAGACCGGCGCCCCGCGTTCGTCGCGACCCGGGATGTCCCGCCCGGAGAGGTACATGCCCAGCGTCGCCGCGGGCGCGTACCAGTCGCCCTCGGTCATCTCCGTGCCCCACGCGGTGAACCAGGCCAGGTCCCGCAGCCCGTCGGCCGAGTGCGCCCGCCCGGAGAAGAAGGCGCGGCGGCGCAGCACGGGGTGGCGGTGGCGCAGCGCGATCAGCCGGGAGGTGAGGTCGCACAGGGCCCGCCAGCCGGGCTCGGCCAGCAGTTCCCAGTCCACCCAGCTGATCTCGTTGTCCTGGCAGTAGGCGTTGTTGTTGCCGCGCTGGGTGCGGCCCATCTCGTCACCGGCGACCAGCATCGGCACGCCCGTCGACAGCAGCAGCGTCGTCAGCAGGTTCCGCAGCTGCCGCCGCCGCAGCGCCCGTATCCGCTCGTCGTCGGTCTCGCCCTCGGCGCCGCAGTTGGCCGAGCGGTTGTCGTCGGAGCCGTCCCGGTTCCCCTCGCCGTTGGCCTCGTTGTGCTTGCGCTCGTACGACACCAGGTCGCGCAGGGTGAAGCCGTCGTGCGCGGTGACGAAGTTGACCGACGCGTACGGCCGCCGCCCGCCCCAGGCGTACAGGTCGCTGGAGCCGGAGAGCCGGTAGCCCATCTCCCGTACGTCGGGCAGCGCGTGCCGCCAGAAGTCCCGCACGGCGTCGCGGTAGCGGTCGTTCCACTCCGTCCACAGCGGCGGGAAGGCGCCCACCTGGTAGCCGCCGGAGCCCACGTCCCAGGGCTCGGCGATCAGCTTCACCCGGCGCAGCACCGGGTCCTGGGCGATGACGGCGAGGAAGGGGGAGAGCATGTCGACGTCGTGCATGGAGCGGGCCAGCGCCGCCGCCAGGTCGAAGCGGAAGCCGTCCACGCCCATCTCGGTCACCCAGTAGCGCAGCGAGTCGGTGATGAGGCGCAGGACGTGCGGCTGGACGACGTGCAGGGTGTTCCCGCAGCCGGTGTAGTCGGCGTAACGGCGGGCGTCCGCCTGGAGCCGGTAGTAGCCGCGGTTGTCGATGCCCTTCAGGGAGAGCGTCGGGCCCAGTTCGCCCGCCTCGGCGGTGTGGTTGTAGACCACGTCGAGGACGACCTCGATCCCGGCGGCGTGCAGCGCGCGCACCATCCGCTTGAACTCGCCGACCTGCTGGCCCGCCGTGCCGGTGGCGGCGTAGGCGGCGTGCGGGGCGAAGTAGCCGATGGAGTTGTAGCCCCAGTAGTTGCGCAGGCCACGGCGGAGGAGATGGTCCTCGTGCGCGAACTGGTGCACCGGCAGCAGTTCGACGGCCGTCACACCGAGCCGCGTCAGGTGCTCTATGGCCGCCGGGTGCGCGAGTCCGGCGTAGGTGCCGCGCAGCTCCTCGGGGATGCCGGGATGCAGTTTGGTGAAGCCGCGCACGTGCAGTTCGTAGATGACCGAGTCCGCCCACGGCGTCTTCGGGCGGCGGTCGTCGGCCCAGTCGTCGTCATCGTGGACGACGACACCCTTGGGGACGTACGGCGCCGAGTCCCGCTCGTCGCGGACGGTGTCGGCGATGTGCTGCTGGGGCCAGTCCCGGACGTGCCCGTACACCTGTGGCGGCAGTCCGCAGGCCGCGTAGTCGCCGTCCACCGCGCGCGCGTACGGGTCGAGCAGCAGCTTCGCGGGGTTCCAGCGGGCGCCGGTCCACGGGTCCCAGCGGCCGTGCACCCGGTAGCCGTACCGCTGTCCGGGCGCCACCCCGGGCACGAAGCCGTGCCAGATCTCGTGCGTCAGCTCGGTCAGCGGCAGCCGCCGCTCGGCGCCGTCCGCGTCGAACAGGCACAGCTCGACGGCCTCCGCGCCGCCCGCCCACAGCGCGAAGTTGGTGCCCGCCACCCCGTCCGGGCCCACCCGGTAGCGGGAGCCCAGCGGCATCGGCGCACCCGGCCACACCGGCCCGGCGGCGGACGGCGCCGGGTGCCGTGCGCCGTTCACCACGGCGGCCGGACGCCCGCCCGCCGTGGCGTGTTCTCCGGTCGCCGTCTCCTGCTCGGCTGCGCTCGACACCTGTCGGCCTCCCGCGGCTCGTGGGCACGACACCGCGAGGAGCCGTCGGCGCCCCGTCCGCGGCTCCCCACGCATCGTCCTCCCCCTGTTCTGCCCAGCGCGTGGCTCGCACTCACGTTTCCCCAGGGCGGGGCGCGTCGTTGGGTTCGTTTGTGAGGCACGAACATGGGCGCGCGCGACGCGCGAGGGCCGCACTGGCCGCCGTAGTGACATGGGCAGGACTGCTCGCCGGGACCGCATGCACCGCCGACGGCGGGCCCCCCGGGATCGGCGCGCTCGGCGCGCCCCGCGCGGCGGAGGACGTCATCCGCGTCACGCCCCGCGACGGCAGCGAGGATGTGCGCCCCGAGGAGAAACTGCTGGTCCGCATCCCCAGCGGCCGTCTGGAGTCGGTCGAGGTCACCCGGTCCCAGGACGCCCGCCAGACCCCGGTGCCGGGCCGGATCTCCGACGACGGGCTGCGCTGGGAGCCCACCGAGGAACGGCTGTCGCTGGCCGCCGAGTACACCGTCGACGTGGTCGCCCTCGACGGCCACGGACGCCGCTCGGCCCGCCACACCACCTTCGCCACCCAGGTGCCCGAGGAGCGCTTCATCGGCTACGTCACCCCGGAGAACCGGGCCACCGTCGGCACCGGAATGATCGTCTCGCTGGAGTTCAACCGGGAGATCGTCAACCGCGCGGCCGTCGAACGCGCCGTCCGCGTGAGCGCGCGGCCGGCGGTCGAGATCCGCGCCCACTGGTTCGGCGACGACCGTCTCGACTTCCGCCCCGAGAAGTACTGGCGGCCCGGCACGCGCGTGACGGTCGACCTGCGCCTGCGGGACGTCGAGGGCGCGCCCGGTGTCTACGGCCTCCAGTACCGGACGTTCACCTTCACCGTCGGCCGCGACCAGGTCTCGGTCGTCGACGCCGCCGAGCACACCATGGAGGTGCGCCGCGAGGGCGAACTCCTCGGCACCGTCCCCATCACCGCGGGCGCCCCCAGCACCACCACGTACAACGGCAAGATGGTGGTCACCGAGATGCTGGAGATGACCCGCATGAACGGCGCCACGGTCGGCTTCAAGAAGAAGGACGGCAAGGGCGAGTACGACATCCCGGACGTCCCGCACGCGATGCGGCTCACCGAGTCCGGCACCTTCCTGCACGGCAACTACTGGGCGCCCGCCGAGGTGTTCGGCGAGTCCAACGTCAGCCACGGCTGCATCGGCCTGCGCGACGACAAGGGTGGCGGCTCCGACACCCCGGCGGGCTGGTTCTTCGACCGCAGCCTCGTCGGGGACGTGGTGGAGGTCGTGGGCAGCGCGGACCGGACGGTGGCTCCCGACAACGGGCTCGGCGGCTGGAACATGGCCTGGCCGCAGTGGAAGGCGGGCAGCGCCCTGAAGTGACCTCCGGTCACCCTCGCACCGGGCCCCCGGAACTCGGTACGGAACGGTGACAAACGCGCGACGTCAACCCCTGTGAGCATGTGGTTAATATGCGCGGACGCGCGAGTCGCGCGAGACGCGCCGCGTGTACGGCGCTGGGGAACGGGCCCGTTCGGGCCCGCGAGGGCCCCTGTCACGGGCCCGCGGAGGGGAGAACAACTTGAACGTGCGACCGATATCGGGGGCGTCGGTTGACGCGCGCGGGGGGCGTGGCGGCGGGCGGCGCAGGGGGCTGCTGGCGCTGCTGCTGGGCGTGCTGCTGCTGGCCGTCACCGCATGCGGCGGCGGGGGATCGGGCCCGGGGTCCGGGTCCGACTCCGCGAACGGCGGCGGCAAGGGCAAGAACGGGGACTCGTCCAGCGCGCGCAGCGCACAGTCCGATGCGGTCGTCACCATCGCCCCCAAGAACGGCGCCGAGTCCGTCGACACCAGCGGTGACCTGTTGGTCACCGCGGCCAAGGGCAAGCTGACCGAGGTCGTCGTCAAGGACACCAAGGGCAGGAAGATCGAGGGTGAGATATCCGGGGACGGCGCCACCTGGAGGCCGTCCACCCACCTGGCCGCGTCGACGAAGTACCAGGTGCACGCGGTCGCCGAGGACTCCGAGGGCCGGGAGGCCGCCGAGGACTCGACGTTCACGACCCTGACGCCGCAGAACACGTTCATCGGCTACTTCACCCCCGAGGACGGTTCCAAGGTCGGCGTCGGCATGACCTTCTCCCTGAACTTCACCCGGGGCATCACCAACCCCGAGGACGTCGAGAAGGCCATCGAGATCAAGACCGAGCCCGCCGTCGAGGTCGAGGGCCACTGGTTCGGCAACGACCGTCTCGACTTCCGCCCCGAGAACTACTGGGAGCCCGGCACCAAGGTCACCGTCAACCTCAACCTCGACGGTGTCGAGGGCCGCGACGGCGTCTACGGCGAGCAGTCCAAGACCGTCTCCTTCACCATCGGCCGCAGCCAGGTCTCCGTCGTCGACGTCAAGAAGCTGACGATGACCGTCAAGCGCGACGGCGAGGTCGTCAGGACCATCCCCGTGACCACCGGCAAGGCGGGCATGGAGACCTGGAACGGCAAGATGGTCATCACCGAGCGGCTCCCCGTGACCCGGATGAACGGCGAGACGGTCGGCTACGGCGGCGAGTACGACATCAAGGACGTCCCGCACGCCATGCGCCTGACCACCTCCGGCACCTTCATCCACGGCAACTACTGGGGCGGCGACGCCTTCGGCAACTACAACGCCAGCCACGGCTGCATCGGCCTGCGCGACGTCCGCGGCGGCTGGGACAAGCAGGCCCCGGCCGCCTGGTTCTTCGACAACTCGCTGATCGGTGACGTGGTCGAGGTCAAGAACTCCAACGACGCCGTGGTCGCCCCGGAGAACGGGCTCAACGGCTGGAACATGTCGTGGGAGAAGTGGAAGGCGTGACGAAGGCATAACCCTCCACCGCGATCCGGCCCCGGCCCCGGCGCCCGCCCCTCTCTGTGAGGTACGGCACCGGGGCCGTTGTCGTTAGTGGCCGTTAACCTGCTGGCATGACCGTGAATCTCGAAGTCGCCGAGGGCGTCGGCACGATCCGCCTCGACCGCCCGCCCATGAACGCGCTGGACATCGCGACCCAGGACCGGCTGAAGGAACTCGCCGAGGAGGCCACGCGCCGCGACGACGTGCGCGCCGTGGTCCTCTACGGCGGGGAGAAGGTGTTCGCGGCCGGCGCGGACATCAAGGAGATGCAGGCCATGGACCACACGGCGATGGTCCTGCGCGCCCGTGGTCTCCAGGACGCCTTCACCGCCGTGGCCCGCATCCCCAAGCCCGTGGTGGCGGCCGTCACCGGCTACGCCCTGGGCGGCGGCTGCGAGCTGGCGCTCTGCGCGGACTACCGCGTCGCCGGGGAGAACGCCAAGCTGGGCCAGCCGGAGATCCTGCTCGGCCTGATCCCCGGCGCGGGCGGCACCCAGCGCCTGCCCCGGCTGATCGGCCCCTCCAAGGCCAAGGACCTCATCTTCACCGGCCGTATGGTCAAGGCCGACGAGGCGTTGACGATGGGCCTGGTCGACCGGGTGGTCCCGGCCGGGGAGGTCTACGAGGCGGCGCACGCCTGGGCGGCGCGGCTGGCGCAGGGCCCGGCGATCGCCCTGCGCGCGGCGAAGGAGGCCATCGACACCGGCCTGGAGGCCGACATCGACACCGGCCTCGCGGTGGAACGGAACTGGTTCGCGGGCCTGTTCGCCACCGAGGACCGCGAGCGCGGCATGCGCAGCTTCGTGGAGGAGGGGCCGGGCAAGGCGAAGTTCCTCTGATCCGAACTCCGCCGTTTTCCCTCTCGTTGTCTCTTGCAATTGACGCGATGTCTGATCCGGGTCCCTCGAAGGGGCGGTTTATGGAAGCCTTAAGGCAACCTTAAGTCTGCCTCGTCGAGGGAGTCCGTCCATTGCCGCCAACTGACCACTTTCCGCAGGTCAACGGGGCTGTGGAGAGCCCCGAAATGCCGCTGGCATATGCCGGACGGCTTCCTCGGAACGTCAGCCTCCGGGGGGCCTATTCGCCCGGAACGGCCACAGAGGCCCCGCTCGGCGGCCATGATGGGGTCATGGCGGGGCTGGAGGGCATCGAACAGCCACGGGGACACAGCCGTGCTGCCGCGGCGCGCTGGTCGCCCGCGGTCGAGGACGAACGAGGTCTCAAGGCACTGGAGCTGTACGGCAACCCGGCGGATGCCGAGGTCCCCCTGCCGTCCCGCCCCGAATCCGCGGCCACGGCGCGCAGGCTCGCCCAGGTCGTCGTCCTGCGCCACTGGGGCCTCACCCCGAGGATGACCGAGGACGCCGTCCTGCTCGTCTCCGAACTCGTCGGCAACGCCGTACGCCACACCGGCGCCCGGGTCTTCGGCCTCCGTATGCGCCGCCGCCGCGGCATGATCCGCGTCGAGGTCCGCGACCCCTCCCGGGGCCTCCCCTGCCTTCTCCCCGTCCAGGAACTCGACACCACCGGCCGAGGCCTCTACCTCATCGACAAACTCTCCGACCGCTGGGGCGTGGACCTGTTACCCCGAGGCAAGACGACATGGTTCGAAATGAGAGTCGTGGACCGCTGAACGACGTCGTCCCGCCGGGCGCATTCAGCCCGTCTGGGGGCGCCCCCTCTGGGGGAGTTTGAGGACGAGGCACTTTCGGGGCCGACAGGGGGGTCCGGGGGCACAGCCCCCGGGGTCGGGACGGGAAGGGGCGGCGGGGGCGAAACCACTCAAGGGGAAGCCACCCCCAAACGGCTCAATCCCCCTCAAGCCGACGTCAGATCCCTTAAATAGGGCGCATGACACCCCCGCCCCGAACCCGCACCGCCACCACCCTCCTCGCCGCGACCCTCGCCACCCTCGCCGCCGCCTGCACCACCGACCCCCGGGACCGCACACCCCCCACCACCACCGCAGCCGTCCCCGCCCCACCCGAGAAACCCCCCATCGACGGCCTCCCAGGCATGCCCCCCGTCCTCGACCCCGAGGACGTCTACGCCGCCGACCGCCCGGGCAACCTCTCCCCGGTCGTCAAGGACTTCCCGTCCCGCGTCTACGTCCCCAACTCCGAGGCCGACACCGTTACCGTCATCGACCCGAAGACGTACGAGATCATCGACACCATCCCCGTGGGCCGCCAGCCCCAGCACGTCGTCCCCTCCTGGGACCTGAAGACCCTCTGGGTGAACAACAACCGCGGCCACACCCTCACCCCCATCGATCCCAGGACGGGCAAGGCGGGCAAGCCGGTCGACGTCCACGACCCGTACAACCTCTACTTCACCCCCAACGGCAGGCACGCCGTCGTGATGGCCTCCCTCGACCGGGAACTGGTCTTCCGCGACCCGCACACCATGAAGCCCGTCAAGACCGAACCGGTCAGCTGCTACGGCGTCAACCACGCCGACTTCTCCCTCGACGGCCGCTACTTCATCGTCTCCTGCGAGTTCAGCGGCGAACTCCTGAAGGTCGACACCGAGAAGATGAAGGTCGTCGCCCAGCAGAAGCTGCCGTTCGAGGGCGCGATGCCGCAGGACGTGAAGATCTCGCCGGACGGCAAGAGGTTCTACATCGCCGACATGATGGCCGACGGCATGTGGGTCCTGGACGGCGACACCTTCGACGAGCCGACCCTGCTGCCCACGGGCAAGGGCTGCCACGGCCTCTACGTCAGCCGCGACTCGCGCGAGATGTACGTCTCCAACCGCGGCGAGGGCACCGTCTCCGTCTTCGACTTCACCCGCAACAAGCTCACCAGGAAGTGGCGCCTCCCCGACGGCGGCAGCCCCGACATGGGCGGCGTCTCCGCCGACGGCAAGGTCCTGTGGCTCTCCGGCCGCTACGACGACGAGGTCTACGCCATCGACACCCGCACCGGCGCCCAACTCGCCCGCATCCCCGTCGGCAGCGCCCCGCACGGCCTCGCCGTCTACCCCCAGCCGGGCCGCTACTCACTGGGCCACACGGGCATCTTCCGCTGAGCGGGCCCTGATACCGACCGGGACACGATCACGGGGCGACGAACAACGCCTCCGCCCCCACCGGGCGGTACCCGGCCGCCTGGAACGCCCGCAGACTGCGGGCGTTCCCCGCCGCGACCTGCGCCCACACCGGCTCACCCGCGGCCAACTGCCGCGCCGCCGTCGCCAGCGCCCGCCCCAGCCCCCGGTGCCGTACCGCCTCGTCGACCTCCACCGCGGCCTCGAGCCGCCCGCCGATCCCGCGCCCCAGCACGACCACACCTCCGTCGGCGGTCCACACCCGCACGTCGTCGCGCCGCTTGCGGGAGCTGACGACCCGGGGATGGTCCGGGTCCGCGATCTCCCGCAGCGCGAGCGAGGGCGTACCCGGCAGTGGGTCCGCGACCGTCATGACGTCGACGGTGTCGGTGCGCCGCCCGGTCCGCGCCAGGAAGGCGGCGAGGAACCGCGGGTTCATGGTCGCGGCGAGCGCGTCGCAGTCCAGCGCCCGCAAGGTGCCGTGCACCCACTCGGGGTCCTCGTCCGTGAAGACGACGGAGTGCGCGGTGAAGGCGAGCACGCCCGCGTCCCGGGGCGAGTCCTGGGCCACGACGGTCGTGCCCCCGTCGGCGGGCGGGAAGACCCCGCGCGCCGCCGCGTCCAGAATGTCCCGCAGCCCCTCCACCGCACCCCTCCCGCACCGCTTGAGTCTCCACCCACTGGAAGGCCCAGACTCCCAGACATGATCGACGACGGCACCGGACTTCTCACCATCGGCGAGCTGGCCAGGGCCACCGGACTGACCGTACGCACCATCCGCTACTGGTCCGACGAGGGCGTCCTGCCCCCGGTCGCCCGCTCCCCGGGCGGCTACCGCCTCTACGACACCGCCTCCGCCGCCCGCCTCGAACTGGTCCGCACCCTGCGCGAACTGGGCCTCGGCCTGGACGCCGTGCGCGAGGTGCTGGCCGGGGAGCGGACGGTCGCCGAGGTCGCGGCGGCGCACGTGGTGGCGCTGGACGCGCAGATCCGGTCCCTGAAGGTGACCCGCGCGGTGCTGTCGACGGTGGCGCGACGCGGTTCGACCACAGAGGAGATGACCCTGATGAACAAGCTGGCACGGCTGTCGGCCGCCGAACGGCGGCGGATCATGGAGGAGTTCGCGGCGGAGGTCTTCCACGGGGTGGACGCCACCGTGGACCCGGACGTCGAGCACCGGCTGCGGCACACCCTCGTCGACCTGCCGGACGACCCGACCCCGGAGCAGGTCGACGCCTGGGTGGAGCTGGCGGAGCTGGTGCGGGACCCGCAGTTCCGGGCGCGGATGCGTCAGATGGTGGAGTTCAACGCGCGGGGCCGGGGCCCGGACACCCCGCCGGGCGCCACGATGTGGTTCTTCAAGCGCCTGGTGGAGCTGGCCGGACGCGCCCGCGCCGAGGGCGTCGCCCCCGAAGCCCCCGAGGCCGAGCCGTTCCTCGTCGAACTCCTCGGCCCGGACGCCGACCGGGCCGCCGTACTGGAGCGTCTGGAGGCCACGTTCCACACCGAGGCCAACCGCTACCGTGAGCTGATCGCGCTGGTCAACGGCCGTGATCCGCGGCCCGCGCACGCCGAGGACTTCGCCTGGGCGGTCGCCGCACTGCGGTGGCGGACCGGCGGCTAATCTGATCACCGTCATCCAGACGGCAAGGCACGACAGAACGACAAGAGGGGCGACCGGTGGCGGACATCGAGGAAGCGCGCAAGCAGTTCGAGCGGATCGACACAGACGGGGACGGCGCCATCACCGCCGCCGAGTTCAAGACCGCTCTGGCCCAGGGCGGTGACTGGAACGTCACCGAGGCGGTCGCCGAGGCCGTCATAGCCAGCCGCGACCTCGACGGCGACAAGAAGCTGTCGTTCGACGAGTTCTGGGCGTACCTGGACAAGTGACGCGTGGGCCGAAGGGGCGCCCGGACACCTCCGGGCGCCCCTTCGCCATGTCGCTCACCCGGATGCCGTACGCCCCGGAATAGCCCGCTCGCCACCGCGGTTGACCCACCCCAAGAGCATGCATGTGCATCCACTCCGAAAGGGTCCCTCGTGAAGATCGGAATCATCGGCGCGGGCAACATCGGCGGCAACCTCACCCGGCGGCTCACCGCCCTCGGCCACGAGGTCTCCGTCGCCAACTCGCGCGGCCCGCACACCCTCACGGAACTGGCCGAGGAGACCGGCGCGACCCCGGTACGCGTCGAGGAGGCCGCCCGCGGCGCCGAGATCGTCGTGATCACCGTCCCCGTCAAGGCCGTACCCGACCTCCCGGCCGGTCTCCTTAAGGACGCCGCCGAAGGGGTCGCCGTCATCGACACCGGCAACTACTACCCGCGGCAGCGCGACGGCAGGATCGCCGGTATCGAGGACGAGGGCCTGACCGAGAGCCAGTGGACCGAACGGCAGATCGGCCACCCCGTGATCAAGGCCTTCAACGGCACCTACGCCCAGGACCTCCTCGACCGCCCCCGCCCCGCCGGCGCCCCCGACCGCATGGCCCTCCCGGTGGCGGGCGACGACGAGACCGCCAAGGCCAAGGTTCGCGCCCTCATCGACGACCTGGGCTTCGACACCGTCGACGCGGGCCCCCTCGCCGACTCCTGGCGCCAACAGCCCGACACCCCGGTCTACGGCCTCCGCGGCGGGGTGGACGAGGTCACCAGGGCCCTCGCGGAGGCGTCCCCGGAGCGCAAGCCGGAGTTCCGGGGCTGACGGCGGCCGGGCGACGGGCGGTCAGCACTCGATGATGTTGACCGCGAGCCCGCCCCGTGCCGTTTCCTTGTACTTGACGCTCATGTCGGCGCCGGTGTCCTTCATGGTCTTGATGACCTTGTCGAGGGAGACCTTGTGGGAGCCGTCGCCGCGCAGGGCCATGCGGGCGGCGGTGACCGCCTTGACCGCGGCCATGCCGTTGCGTTCGATGCAGGGGATCTGGACGAGGCCGCCGACCGGGTCGCAGGTGAGGCCCAGGTTGTGCTCCATGCCGATCTCTGCGGCGTTCTCGACCTGCTCGGGGGTGCCGCCCATGACCTCGGCGAGGGCGCCCGCGGCCATCGAGCAGGCCGAGCCGACCTCGCCCTGGCAGCCGACCTCGGCGCCGGAGATGGAGGCGTTCTCCTTGAAGAGCATGCCGATGGCGCCGGCGGCGAGGAGGAAGCGGACCACGCCGTCCTCGTCGGCGCCGGGGACGAAGTTGATGTAGTAGTGGAGGACGGCGGGGATGATGCCCGCGGCGCCGTTGGTGGGGGCCGTGACGACCCGGCCGCCCGCCGCGTTCTCCTCGTTCACCGCCATCGCGTAGAGGGTGATCCACTCCATGGCGTGGGCGAGCGGGTCGCCCTCGGCGCGCAGCTGGCGGGCCGTGACCGCGGCGCGGCGGCGTACCCGCAGGCCGCCCGGCAGGATGCCCTCCCGGGACATGCCGCGGTCCACGCACTCCCGCATGACCCGCCAGATCTCCAGCAGGCCCGCGCGGATCTCGTCCTCGGTGCGCCAGGCGCGCTCGTTCTCCAGCATCAGGGAGGAGATCGACAGGCCGGTCTCCTCGGTGAGGCGGAGCAGCTCGTCGCCCGTGCGGAAGGGGTACTTCAGGACCGTGTCGTCCAGCTTGATCCGGTCCGCGCCGACCGCGTCCTCGTCGACGACGAAACCGCCGCCCACCGAGTAGTACGTCTTGGACAGCAGCTCGGCGCCCGAGGCGTCGTACGCCCAGAGCGTCATGCCGTTGGCGTGGTAGGGGAGCGCCTTGCGTCGGTGGAGCTTGAGGTCCTTGTCGAAGTCGAAGGGGATCTCGTGCTCGGCCAGCAGGTTCAGGCGGCCGTCGGTCCTGATCGTCTCGATCCGGTCGTCGGCCGTCTCCACGTCCACCGTGCGCGGGGAGGCGCCCTCCAGGCCGAGCAGCACCGCCTTGGGCGTGCCGTGGCCGTGGCCGGTGGCGCCGAGGGAGCCGTACAGC
This sequence comes from Streptomyces sp. B93, assembly GCF_018070565.1. Taxonomy (GTDB): domain Bacteria; phylum Actinomycetota; class Actinomycetes; order Streptomycetales; family Streptomycetaceae; genus Streptomyces. The sequence goes on along the minus strand of NZ_JAGPXL010000024.1, from coordinate 72,148 downwards.
TCGGCGCGTACGGAGGCGACGGAGGGCAGCAGGTCCTCGTTGCGCAGGCGGCGCGCGAACATGCGGGCCGCCCGCATCGGTCCCACCGTGTGGGAGCTGGACGGGCCGATGCCGATCGAGAACAGGTCGAAGACCGAGATGGCCACGGTCACTCCTCAGGGGCGGGGCGGCGGCGCACCCGGTGTCCGGGTCTCGGACCGGGTGCGCCACCTGGGACTTACTTGTTCAGGCCGGCGTACAGGGGGTGCTTGTCCGCCAGGGCCTTGACTCGGGACTTCAGCGACTCGACGTCGGCTCCCCCAAAGGGAGAGGCCGCCTTGAGCGTCTCCGCGATCACGTCCGCGACCTCGGCGAAGTCCTCGGCGGTGAAGCCTCGGGTCGCCAGCGCGGGCGTGCCGATCCTGAGGCCCGAGGTGACCATCGGGGGCCGTGGGTCGTTCGGGATCGCGTTGCGGTTGACGGTGATGCCGACCTCGTGGAGACGGTCCTCGGCCTGCTGGCCGTCCAGCTCGGAGTCGCGCAGGTCCACCAGGACCAGGTGCACGTCCGTGCCGCCGGACAGCACGTCCACGCCGACCGCCCGGACGTCGTCCCGCACCAGGCGCTCGGCGAGGATACGGGCGCCCTCCAGGGTACGGCGCTGGCGCTCCTTGAAGTCCTCGCTCGCCGCGACCTTGAAGGCGACCGCCTTCGCCGCGATCACATGCTCCAGCGGGCCACCCTGCTGACCGGGGAAGACCGCGGAGTTGATCTTCTTGGCGAGTTCCGCCGTGGAGAGGATCACACCGCCGCGCGGGCCGCCCAGCGTCTTGTGGGTGGTGGTCGTGACGACGTGCGCGTGCGGCACCGGGTTGGGGTGCAGCCCGGCCGCGACGAGGCCCGCGAAGTGCGCCATGTCGACCATCAGGTACGCGCCGACCTCGTCCGCGATCCGGCGGAAGGCGGCGAAGTCCAGCTGCCGCGGGTAGGCAGACCAGCCCGCCACGATCAGCTTCGGCCTGGCCTCCTTGGCCAGCTTCTCGACCTCGGCCATGTCGACCCGGCCGTCCTCGCCGACGTGGTAGGCGACCACGTCGTAGAGCTTGCCGGAGAAGTTGATCTTCATGCCGTGGGTCAGGTGCCCGCCGTGCGCGAGGTTCAGACCCATGATCGTGTCGCCGGGCTTCAGCAGCGCGAACATCGCCGCCGCGTTGGCCTGCGCGCCCGAGTGCGGCTGCACGTTGGCGTGCTCGGCGCCGAACAGCTCCTTGACGCGGTCGATGGCGATCTGCTCGACCACGTCGACGTGCTCACAGCCGCCGTAGTAGCGGCGGCCCGGGTAGCCCTCGGCGTACTTGTTGGTGAGGACCGAGCCCTGCGCCTCCATCACCGCGACCGGCGCGAAGTTCTCGGAGGCGATCATCTCCAGCGTGGACTGCTGGCGGTGCAGCTCGGCGTCGACCGCGGCGGCGACCGCCGGGTCCAGTTCGTGCAGGGGGGTGTTCAGGACGGACATCCGGATACGACTCCTCAGCCGGCGGTGTGGGCGACGTACTCGTCGGCGGAGAGCAGGTCGGCGGGCTCCTCGGTGACGCGCACCTTGAACAGCCAGCCGCCCTCGAAGGGCGCCGAGTTCACCAGGGACGGGTCGGCCACCACGTCCTCGTTGATCTCGGTGACCTCACCGGACACCGGGGAGTACAGGTCGCTGACCGACTTGGTCGACTCCAGCTCGCCGCAGGTCTCACCCGCGGTCACCGTGGAGCCGACGTCGGGGAGCTGGGCGTAGACGACATCGCCGAGCGCGTTCGCCGCGAACTCGGTGATACCGACCGTCGAGACGCCGTCCTCGGCGGCCGACAGCCACTCGTGCTCCTTGCTGTAGCGCAGCTGCTGGGGGTTGCTCATGGCCTGAATTCTCCTGTACGGGCGGGAGTGCTGATGATGGGGATGACGGGGGGAAGACGGGGGGATGACCGAAAACCCGGTGAAACCGCTGGTGAGCGGCGTGTGTGTGCGGGGTCACGGCGGACCGCCGCGTCCAGTGTCTACTTCTGGCGCTTGTAGAACGGCAGCGCCACGACCTCGTACGGCTCGTGGCTGCCCCGGATGTCCACGCCGACCCCGGCCGTGCCCGGCGCCGAGTGCGCCGCGTCGACGTACGCCATCGCGATCGGCTTGCCCAGGGTGGGGGAGGGGGCGCCCGAGGTGACCTCGCCGATCACCTCGCCACCGGCGACGACCGGGTACCCGGCGCGCGGCACCCGGCGGCCCTCGGCCACCAGGCCGACCAGGACGCGCGGCGGGTTGGCCGCGGCCCGCTCAGCCGCCTCCGCCAGCGCCGTACGCCCGACGAAGTCGCCCTCCTTCTCGAACTTCACCACCCGGCCGAGGCCGGCGTCGAAGGGCGTCAGCGAGGTGCTCAGCTCATTGCCGTACAGCGGCATGCCCGCCTCCAGGCGCAGGGTGTCCCGGCAGGACAGCCCGCACGGCACCAGACCGGCCGCCTCGCCCGCCTTGGTCAGCGCCTGCCACAGCTCCACGGCGTGCTCCGGCTTCACGAACAGCTCGAAGCCGTCCTCGCCGGTGTAGCCGGTGCGCGCGATCAGCGCCGGGACGCCCGCGACCGTGCCGGGCAGCCCGGCGTAGTACTTCAGGCCGTCCAGGTCGGCGTCGGTGAGGGACCTCACGATCGCCGGGGACTCGGGGCCCTGCACGGCGAGCAGCGCGTAGGCGTCCCGGTCGTCGCGCACCTCGGCGTCGAAACCGGCGGCGCGCTCGGTCAGCGCGTCCAGCACGGTCTGCGCGTTGGAGGCGTTGGCGACCACCATGTACTCGGTCTCGGCCAGCCGGTAGACGATCAGGTCGTCCAGGATGCCGCCGTCCTCCTGGCAGATCATGGTGTAGCGGGCCCGGCCGACGCCGACCGAGGCGATGTTGCCGACCAGGGCGTGGTTCAGCAGGGCGGCGGCCTGCGGGCCGGTGACGGTGATCTCGCCCATGTGGGAGAGGTCGAAGAGCCCGGCCTTGGTGCGCACGGCGTTGTGCTCGTCGCGCTCGGAGCCGTAGCGCAGGGGCATGTCCCAGCCCGCGAAGTCGGTCATCGTCGCGCCCAGCGCGCGGTGCACGGCGTCGAGCGCGGTACGGCGGGGTTCGGTACTGCTCATCGGTCGGTCGTCTCCCAGGGCATGACGGCGGGGGCGAGGTCGTTCCTCCCCATCTGTCATCGGAACCTGAGAGGTTCGTCATGACCGCGCACGAGCGCCGCGTACGACATGACTTGCACCTTGGGTGGGACCGCCGGGGACGACGGCCCGCTTTTCAGATGTGCCTCGCCCGCGCGGTAACGGGGCCTGAGAGATTCAAGGGAGGGACTTGCTCCTTCGGCGCCCCGGCGACTGGCCGGGGACTCTCCCGCGCGGATTCAAACGGCCGGTATGCAGTTGGCGGGCACATCATTGCACGCATCGACGCGGGGCGGCAGGGGGAGCCTAGGCACAGCGCTCTGTAGCGGGTCTGTTGCGGGAAGCGCACAGAACGACGAGACGTCACGTATTACCTTCGCTTTACAGTCGACGGGCAGGGAGCACGTGAACCGCCCCAGGGGAGGACGATCACGGTGAACAGGACCACGGCGGCGTACGCCACCACCTCGGGTCTCCCGCTGCCCAAGCGGCCCGCCGCGCCGGCCCGTCAGGCCTGCCCCCCACTGCCCGCCCCCGTCGTCCGTGACCTGCGCGAGCGCGGCGGCCACAGCCCGCACGCGCTGCTCTTCGGCCCCCGGGACCTGGTCGTCGTCACCGGCCTGCCCGGCAGCGGCAAGTCCACCCTGATGCGGCGCACGGTCCGCGACCGGCGTATCGACTCCCAGGACACCCGCGACCGCTGGGACGCCCGTACGCCGTCCTGGCTGCCGTACGCCGTCTACCGCCCCCTCGTCCGCCTCGCGCACTACGCCGGGCTGCGCCGGGCGCTGCGCGCCGGTGCGGCCGTCGTCGTGCACGACTGCGGCACCCAGGCCTGGGTGCGCGGCTGGCTGGCCCGCGAGGCCCGGCGCCGCGGCGGCACCCTGCACCTGCTGATGCTCGACGTCACCCCGCGGCAGGCCCTCGCGGGCCAGCGCGAACGCGGGCGCGGCGTCTCGCGGTACGCGTTCCTGCGCCACCGCGGCGCCGCCGCCCGGCTGCTGCGCCGGGTGGAGCGGGGCGAACTGCCCGACGGCTGCGGCTCGGCGGTGCTGCTCGACCGCGACGCGGCGGACACCCTGCGCCGGATCGGCTTCACCGGTTGAGCACTCCCCGGGGACCCCGCCCGTCACCCGATAGCCTTTCCAGCCACACGGCAGTACGGAGCAGGCGGTAGCAGATGGACTTCCCGGCACAGGCGCACCCCCATTCGCACGGCGGATGGCCCGGCAACGAACTGGAGGAGGTGCTGTCCGCCTCCCTCGGAGTGCCCTCGGCCGGCGCCCGCGTCGTCGAGGTCCTCGGCCGCAGCTTCCTGTGGGTGCCGCTGCCGGGCGGCGGCGGCCCCGACAGCGGCCCGCTCGACCTGCCCACCATGGAGATCGACGGCCAGGCCTACGTCCCCGTCTTCAGCTCCGAGGAACAGCTCCGCCAGGTCGCCGGGGCGCACATGTCGTACACCGTCGCCCCCGCCGTCGAGTTCGCCCGCGGACTGCCGCCCCAGGTCGGCCTCGCCCTCAACCCCGACGGCGTGGTCGGCATACCCCTGCCGCCTGTGGCCGTGGCCGTGCTGTGCCGGGCCGGGCGCACCCCGCTCGACGGCTTCGCCGGCGGTGGCCGGGTCCGCCTCTTCGAGCCCGACTGGCAGGACGACCCCGTCGACTTCCTCGCCGCGGCGTCCGCCGAGTTCGAGGGCACCGGCGTGGTCCGCACCGCCCGCCGCTGCCTCGCCGCGGTCGAGACCGACGACCCGGTCATGTTCGTCGGCGTCGAGCTCTCCCAGTGGGAGGGCGACCTGCGCCTCCTCCCCCTGGACGCCCTCGGCCGCGCCCTCGGTAAGGTCCCCGTGAAGTGGCAGGTGAACCTCGTCCTGATGGACGTCACGGACGACCCGGTGGTCACCTGGCTGAGGGAAAAGGTCCGGCCGTTCTTCCAGCAGGGGATGTAGGCCGGACTTTTCTCCTGGACGGGGACTTTTCAACGCCGCCAGGGGCAGCGACCCTAGGGGCGCGGGGCCGGGTCGGCATGCGGCTCCGCCGCCGGGCGCGATCAGCCACGATGGGCCCGCAGACACAACGCGGCACCAGCCCCGCAGGCAAGGGCAGGCTTACGCTAGGGTCGCAGCCGAGTAACGGCGTTGTACGGAGGGGCGTAAATAAGGTGAGCGCTGGCACCGCCGCGACCGGCCAGGTCGAGCACATGCTGCGCCAGGTGACGCCCGGGCGCTACGACGCCTACGAGGCGCTGCTGAGGGCGCTCGCCACCCCGTCGTCCGGCCGGATCTGGATGCTCCTCTGGCACGGCCAGGCCGGTTCCCCCGACGCCCAGTACGGCAACATGGAGGTCGACGGCTTCGGCTACGCCCCCTGCGTCACCTCCGCCCAGGAGTTGTCGGCCAGTGGCTGGAACCGGTCCTACGAGGTCGTCGACGGCATCGACGTCGCCCGTACCCTCTACCCCGACCACTACGGACTGTGGCTGAATCCGCATGCCCCCGGTGGCGGCGTCGGCGTACCGTGGCTCGATCTGCGCCGGATCGCCACCGGCCTGGACCGTCAGCCCGCCGGACCGCTCAGGCTGTCCGAACCGGCCATCGAGGTCCCGCAGTTCTACGCCCTGCTCACGCAGAACGCCCACCGCACCCCCGCGGTGCGCTCGCTGCGCCGCGCCTGGGTGCAGCCCGCGCTGGGCGCGCCGTACCTCGCCATCGGCCTGGACGTGTACGACACCTCGCCGCCCGCCGTGGACTCGGTGCGCGCGATGATGCAGCAGTCCGTCAGCGCCGTACCGGACGGACTCCCCGTCTCGACGGTCGCGATGTCGGACGAGTACGACCCGGTCGCGATGTGGCTGCGGTCCAACGCCCGGCCGTTCTACGACCGTGAGGCCCACGCCGCCCCCTCCGCGGCCGCCCCGGTCAGCGGCTACGGCTACCCGCCCGCACCCGGTCACCAGCCCGGCGCCGCAGCCCCGCACGCTTACTGAGCGAAGTCGTCCCGTCACCTCTGGCCTGGGCCAACGCGGTTGAGCCAGGCCCGCCAACTGGTGTGTGTATCGGGCAAGTTAACTTTCACACCCGCGATGTACCGGTACCCGCCGATTTATTGAGTGTTCAGATCTCGACTAGGTATCACCGCTATGCGGACTGTTCTCCGTCGCCGGTTGCAGTCTGTAGTGTTCTGGCGGTCAGTAGTGCATTCCCCTTTTTCAAGCGGAACCCGGAGTGTCCTCCCTATGCGCATACCCAGATCCCGTGCCGCCAGGGCGATCACGGCCGCGTTGGCGGTCGGTCTGATCGTCACCGGCTGCGCCAGTGAGCGAGACCAGGAAGACGACGCCAACGGCTCCAAGGACACGTTCGTGTTCGGTGCCCCCGGTGACATCGCCTCCCTCGACCCCGCGCTCGCGAGCGACGGCGAGACCTTCCGCGTCACGCGCCAGGCCTTCGAGGCTCTGCTTGAGCACGAGTCGGGCGGCAGCAAGCTCGTCGGCGGCCTCGCCGAGAGCTGGGAGAGCAACGACGAGGGCACGGTCTGGACCTTCAACCTCCGCAAGGGCGTGAAGTTCCACGACGGCGAGACCTTCAACGCCGACGCCGTCTGCGCCAACTACGACCACTGGTTCAACTGGACGGGCACCTACCAGTCCAGCGCGGTCTCCTACTACTGGCAGACCATCATGGGCGGCTTCGCGAAGAACGAGGACAAGGAGACGCCCGAGGCGAACTACAAGTCCTGCACCGCGAAGGACGAGAACACCGCCGTCATCGAGGTCAAGAAGCCCTCCGCCAACCTGCCCGGCGGCTTCTCCCTCCAGGCGCTGGCGATCCACTCGCCGAAGGCCATCAAGGCGTACCAGGAGCAGGAGGCGACCGCCAAGGGCGACGCCATCACCTACCCCAAGTACAGCCAGGAGGCCGGCACGGTCGCCGGTACCGGCCCGTACAAGATCACGAAGTGGAACAAGGGCAACAAGGAAGTCTCCCTGACCCGCTTCGACGAGTACTGGGGCGACAAGGCCAAGGTGAAGAACCTGGTCTTCCGCACCATCGACACCGACAACGGCCGCCGTCAGGCGCTCCAGGCCGGTGACATCGACGGCTACGACCTGGTCGCGCCCGCCGACGTCAAGACGCTCGAGGGCGAGGGCTTCGAGGTCCCGACCCGTGACGTCTTCAACCTCTTCTACGTCGGCATGACGCAGACCGCGAACCCGGCGCTGAAGAAGAAGGAAGTCCGCGAGGCGATCGCGCACGCCATCGACCGGGAGAACCTGGTCAAGACCCAGCTGCCCGAGGGCGGCAAGGTGGCGACGCAGTTCATGCCGGACACCGTCGCCGGTTACTCGGACAAGGTGAAGACCTACGAGTACGACACCGCGAAGGCGAAGCAGCTCCTCGCCGGCGCCAAGGAGAGCAAGCTCAAGATCGAGTTCTGCTACCCGACCGAGGTCACCCGCCCGTACATGCCCTCCCCGCAGGACCTGTTCGAGCTGATGAAGGCCGACCTGGAGAAGGCCGGCATCACCGTCACCCCGAAGCCGATGAAGTGGGCCCCGGACTACCTGGACGCCACCGAGGCCGGTTCCTGCGCCCTGCACATGCTCGGCTGGACCGGTGACTTCAACGACGGCTACAACTTCATCGGCACCTGGTTCGCGGGCTTCGACAAGCAGTGGGGCTTCAAGAACCAGAAGCTGTTCGACGCCGTGAACGCCGGCTCCGAGGTCGGTGACGAGGCCGAGCGCACCGCCGCCTACGAGGCCGCCAACGTGGCGATCATGGACTACCTGCCGGGTGTCCCGATCTCCTCCTCGCCGCCGGCCATCGCCTTCGGCAAGAACGTCAACCCGCCGAACGTCTCGCCGCTGACGCAGGAGAACTTCGCCGAAGTCTCCTTCAAGTAAGCAAGACAGGCATACGTACACAGGTCCGTCCGGCTGCTGAACCTTGGCGGCCGGACGGACCTGTTCATGAAGTCACACACGTAAGAAAGGGGCATGCGGGGTGCTGCGTCTCGTCGTACGAAGACTGCTCCAACTCATTCCCACCCTGCTCGGCCTGTCGGTTCTGCTGTTCCTCTGGCTCAACCGGCTGCCCGGCGGACCCGCCTCAGCGATCCTGGGGGAGAAGGCCACCGAGGCCGAAGTGGCACGGATCAACCGTGCGTTGGGGCTCGACCAGCCCCTCTACGTCCAGTACTGGCGGTTCCTGAAGCGCATCGCCGAACTCGACCTCGGCACCTCGGTGCAGACCGGCCAGCCGGTGTGGGACGAGTTCACGCTGCGCTTCCCCGCCACCGTCGAACTCTCCGTCGCCGCGATGATCATCGCCATCGCGATCGGTGTGCCGCTCGGCTACTTCGCGGCCCGCAAGCGGGGCGGCTGGCTGGACGTCACCGCCGTCTCCGGCTCGCTGGTCGGCATCTGCATCCCGGTCTTCTTCCTCGCCCTGATCCTCAAGGGCGTCTTCGCCGTCGAACTGGGCATCTTCCCCAGCTACGGCCGCCAGTCCACCGGACTCAACGCCACCGACGTGACCGGATTCGCCATCCTGGACGGCATCCTCACCGGCGAACTCGACGCCTCCTGGGACGCCATCCAGCACCTGGTGCTGCCCGCCATCACCCTCGCCTCCATCCCGCTCGCCGTCATCGTCCGGATGACCCGCGCCAGCGTGCTGGAAGTGCTGGGGGAGGACTACATCCGCACCGCCGAGTCCAAGGGCCTCAAGCGGAGCACCGTGCGCGGGCGGCACGTGCTGCGCAACGCCATGCTGCCGGTCGTCACGGCCGTCGGCCTGCTCACCGGCTCACTGCTGTCGGGAGCCGTCCTCACCGAGTCCGTCTTCTCCTTCGGCGGCATCGGCTCCTTCATCCGGACCGCGATCGACGGCCGCGACTACCCCGTGCTCGTCGGCTTCATCATGTTCATCGCGATCGTGTACGTCCTGATCAACCTGCTGGTGGACGTGGCGTACAGCCTCATCGACCCGAGAGTGCGGGTGCACTGACGTGAGCCTCACGAAAACCGAGAAGATCGAGCGTCTCGCGCAGCTGACCGCACAGCACGAGACCACCTCCGGAGCCAGCCTGTGGCGGGAGGCCTTCCGGCGGCTGAAGGCCAGCAAGATGGCGATCATCGGCGCGGGCATCATCGCCGTCTTCGTCGTCCTCGCCGTCATCGGCCCCTGGATCGCCCCCCACTCGCCCACCGCGCAGACCTGGCGCGGCGAGGTCCTGGTGAACCAGGGGAAGTTCGTCGGACCACGTGCCGAGAACTGGCTGGGCCTTGACCACCTGGGCCGCGACATGTTCTCCCGGATGCTGATCGGCGCCCGGCAGACCCTGCTCGTGGGTGTCGTGTCCACCCTCATCGGCCTCACCGTCGGCTTCCTCATCGGCGGCTTCTCCGGTGCCGCCGCCACGCTGGGCGGCGCCACGGGCAAGCGGATCGACTCCGTGATCATGCGTGTCACCGACATGCTGCTGGCGCTGCCCTCGCTGCTCCTCGCGGTGTCCGTGGCCGCCGTCCTCGGCCAGTCGCTGACCACCGTGATGATCGCCGTGGGTGTCGTGCAGGTGCCGATCTTCGCCCGGCTGCTGCGCGGTTCGATGCTCGCCCAGGGCGGCACCGACTACGTACTGGCCGCCCGCGCCCTCGGCGTGCGCCGCAAGCGCATCGTCGTCACCCAGATCCTGCCCAACTCGCTCAGCCCGGTGATCGTCCAGGCGACACTCTCCCTGGCCACCGCGATCATCGAGGCTGCCGCCCTGTCCTACCTGGGTCTCGGCAACCCCGACCCGTCGGTGCCAGAGTGGGGCGTCATGCTGGCCCGTGCGCAGGACTTCTTCGACAACGCGCCGATGATGGCCGTCTACCCGGCGGTCGGCATCATCATCACCGCCCTCGGCTTCACCCTGCTCGGCGAGGCCATGCGGGAAGCCCTCGACCCGAAGCTGCGAGGCTGAACCACCATGCCACTTCTCACAGTCGACGAACTGACCGTCACCTTCGGCGGCCAGCACGGCCGCAAGGAGTCCCGCGCGGTCGACGGGGTCTCGTTCTCCGTCGACCAGGGCCAGGTCGTCGGGCTGGTCGGCGAGTCCGGCTGCGGCAAGTCCGTCACCTCCCTCGCCCTGATGGGGCTGCTGCCCCGCAAGGGCGTCAAGATCGGCGGCCGTGCCGACCTCGACGGCTCCGACCTGCTGACCATGGACCGCAAGGCGCTGCGTGACCTGCGCGGCAGCAAGATGGCCATGATCTTCCAGGACCCGCTGTCGTCCCTGAACCCGGTCGTCCCGATCGGCGTCCAGGTCACCGAGATCCTCCAGCGGCACCGGGGGCTCAGGGGCGAGGCCGCCCGCAAGGAGGCCGCCCACCTGCTGGACCGGGTCGGCATCCCCGACCCCACCCGGCGGCTCAAGGAGTACCCGCACCAGATGTCCGGCGGCATGCGCCAGCGCGCGCTGATCGCCATGGCCGTGGCCTGCGCGCCCAAGATGCTCATCGCCGACGAGCCGACCACCGCCCTCGACGTGACCATCCAGGCCCAGATCCTGGAACTGCTCAAGGAACTGGTGGACGAGGAGGGCACCGCCCTGCTGATGATCACCCACGACCTGGGCGTGGTCGCGGGCCTCTGCGACCAGGTCAACGTCCTGTACGCGGGCAAGGTCGTGGAGTCCGCCGGGCGCCGCGAGCTGTTCGCCCACCCCACCCACCCCTACGCGCACGGACTGCTGGGCTCCATCCCCCGCCTGGACGCCCCGCGCGGCGAGCCGCTCACCCCCGTGCGCGGCTCCATCAACGACCGGATCGCCTGGGCCGACGGCTGCGCCTTCGCGCCCCGCTGCGACCGCTACGAGGTGGACTGCCTGACCGGCGGCCCCGCGCTCACCGAGCCGCGCGCCGCCGGACACCAGGTGCGCTGCGTCCACCCCGTACTCGAAGACGCACGGGCCGAGGAGGTCCCCGCATGAGCCTGCTCGAACTGGACGGCGTGAAGGTCCACTTCCCGGTGAAGAGGGGCGTCCTCTTCGACCGTGTCGTCGGCCACGTCCACGCGGTCGACGGTGTCTCCCTCAAGGTGGAGGCGGGCCAGACGTACGGACTGGTCGGCGAGTCGGGCTGCGGCAAGACCACCCTCGGGCGGGCCGTGCTGCGGCTGGTGGACATCACCGAGGGCGAGGTCGTGCTCGACGGCACCGACCTGGCGAAGCTGCCCGACGAGGAGATGCGCCGCTTCCGGCGCCGCCTCCAGATGGTCTTCCAGGACCCGCTGGGCTCGCTCAACCCCCGGCAGAACATCGAGTCGATCCTCACCGAGGGCATGCTCGCCCACGGCATCGGCGCCAGCCAGGAGGAGCGCCGGGAGAAGATCAAGGCCATCCTCGCCAAGGTCGGCCTGCCCGCCAACGCGCTCTCCCGCTACCCGCACGAGTTCTCCGGCGGCCAGCGCCAGCGCATCGGCATCGCCCGCGCGCTGGTCCTGGAGCCCGACGTCATCATCTGCGACGAGCCCGTCTCGGCGCTGGACGTCTCCATCCAGGCGCAGGTGATCAACCTCCTCGAGGAACTCCAGGAGGAACTGGGCCTGACGTACGTCGTCATCGCCCACGACCTGGCCGTGGTCCGGCACATCTCCGACGTGATCGGCGTGATGTACCTGGGCGCCCTGGTGGAGGAGGCCCCGAGCGACGCGCTGTACGCGGAGCCGAGGCACCCCTACACCAAGGCCCTGATGTCCGCGGTGCCGGTGCCCGACCCCGAGGTCGAGGACCGGCGCGAGCGCATCCTGCTCACCGGCGACCTGCCCTCGCCCGCCAACCCGCCCACCGGGTGCCGCTTCCACACCCGCTGCCCGTGGGTGCAGGAGACGCTGTGCACGACCGAGCGGCCCCAGCTGACCGACGTCGGCGGCGGGCACCGGGTGGCGTGCCACTACGCCGCCGAGATCGCGGCCGGGACGCTGACGCGGACGATGGGCGACGTGGTCCCGGCGGCGCGTGAGGAGATCGCGGACGCCGAGGTTCCGGCGCAGTCGGAGGCGCCCGAGGCGGAGAAGGCCGCGGAGGAGCCGACGGCGGTTGAGGACGCCGACAAGGCCGCGGAGGAGCCGACGGCGTCCGAGGCCGACGAGAAGCCCGCGAAGGCCGAGAAGGTCGAAGAGACCGAGAAGGTCGAGAAGGTCGAGAAGGTCGAAGAGACCGAGAAGGCTGAGAAGGCCGAGAAGCCCGCGTAACGGTGTCTTCAAGGGGTGTGCGCCTTGCTTCGTAAGGTGCACACCCCTCGGCGCGTCAGAATGTTCGGGTGTTCCAGCAAATCTTCAGCCCGTCCGTCCAGCACACGCTCGACCTGATCGGCATCTTCGTCTTCGCCATCTCCGGCGCGCTGCTGGCCGTCCGCAAGAACTTCGACGTGTTCGGCATCGCCGTCCTCGCCGAGGCCACCGCGCTCGGCGGCGGGCTGTTCCGGGACCTGGTCATCGGTGCCGTGCCCCCCGCGGCGTTCACCGATCTCGGCTACTTCCTCACCCCGCTGCTCGCCACGCTCCTGGTCTTCTTCCTGCACCCGCAGGTGGAGCGCATCCAGGTCGGCGTGAACGTCTTCGACGCGGCGGGCCTCGGCCTGTTCTGCGTGGCGGGCACCACGAAGGCCTACGAGTACGGGCTCGGCCTCACCGCCTCCGCAGCCCTGGGCCTGGTCACCGCGGTCGGCGGCGGCGTCGTGCGCGACGTCCTCGCCAACGAGGTGCCGTCGCTGCTGCGCTGGGACCGCGATCTGTACGCCGTACCCGCGATCGTCGGAGCCGCGCTGACCGCGCTGTGCATCGGCTACGACGTCCTCAACCCGCTGACCAGCGCACTCGCCGCCGTCGTGGCCTTCGTCCTGCGGCTGCTGGCGATGCGTTTCCACTGGCGGGCGCCCCGGGCGTGGAACCGCAGGTCGACGGTGCGGGAGGAGCCGCCGGACCAGGCGGCCCCTCCCAAAGCTACCGCTTAGTAATTGTCTGTTGTACGGTACCGCCATGTCTCAGGCATCCCAGGCGACCCTCGGCAGCAGCGAGTTCGACCGTGACACCGCGGTCACCCGCCGCGAACCCGGCGTGTACGACATCGACCTGTCCGCGGGCTGGACCATCATCAACGCCGTCAACGGCGGGTACCTGCTGGCCGTCCTGGGCCGCGCCCTCGCGGACGCCCTGCCGCACCCGGACCCCTTCACCATCTCCGCGCACTACCTCACCGCCTCCCAGCCCGGCCCGGCGGTCGTCCGCACGGAGACCGTCCGCACCGGCCGCACCCTCTCCACCGGCCAGGCCTCGCTCTTCCAGTACGACGAGCAGGGCGCCGAGGTCGAACGCATCCGCGTCCTCGCCTCCTACGGCGACCTGGGCGCCCTCCCGGACGACGTCCGCACCTCGGCGAAGCCGCCCGCGATCCCGCCGATGGACCAGTGCTTCGGCCCCCAGGACGGCCCCGCCCCGGTCCCCGGCAGCTCCGCCATCACCGACCGGCTGATGCTCAAGCTCGACCCCGCCACCCTCGGCTGGGCGCTCGGCGCGCCCTCCGGCAAGGGGGAGATGCGGGCGTGGTTCGGCCTCGCCGACGGCCGCGACGCCGACCCCCTCTCGCTCCTCCTCGCCGTCGACGCGCTGCCGCCCACCGCCTTCGAACTCGGCCTCACCGGCTGGGTCCCCACGGTCGAACTGACCGTGCACATCCGCTGCCGCCCGGCCCCAGGCCCGCTGCGCGTCGCCATCACCACCCGCAACCTCGCGGGCGGCTTCCTGGAGGAGGACGCGGAGGTCTGGGACAGCGCCGACCGGCTGGTGGCGCAGTCGAGGCAGCTGGCGCGGGTGCGGCTGGCCTGAGGGGCGGCCCTAGTCCAGCCAGTGGACACGGCCGATGCTGATGAGCCGTAGGCGGCGGGTCGCGAGGTGGGCGACCCGCCGCCGCTCGCTCTCCGGGGTGTCCAGGGACTCCAGGAACTGCGAGGCCGTGACCAGCATCTGGTCGACGTAGAGCCCCGCGAGCATCGTCAGGTCGTCGTCGCTCCAGCCCCGGGCCTCCGGGTCCCGCGCCAGCACCGCCCGCACCTCCTCGGTGAACAGGGCGAGCTGACCGCTGATGGCCTGCCGCACCGGCTGGACCCCGCCGTGCTGCTCACGGGCGATGAAACGGACGTGGGCGGGATGCGCCGCCACATACGCGCCGATCAACCCGACGGCGCGCACTATGCGTTCGTCGCTGTCACCGGCCGAGGACACGATCGTGCGGATCGTGGCGTGCAGGCTGTCCAGCGCCTCCTCGACCAGTGCCACACCCAGGTCGGCGATGGAGCGGAAGTGCCGGTAGAAGGCGGTCGGCGCGACACCCACGGCCCGGGTGACCTCGCGGAGCCCCAGACTGCTCAGGCTCTGCTCCTCCAGCAGCTCCAGCGCCGCGTCGAGGAGTGCCTGCCGGGTCTTCCGCTTCTGGGCCTGCCGGATACCGAGGGTGTGACTCATGCCATGCAGTTAACAACTGTTCTCCGGAATTGAGAAGGCATCGCGCGAGTTAGACTGGGAAGTCAGTGAACAGATGTAACTACAGTCGTTCACCCAACTGAAGACCACTGAAGACCACTGGAGACCTGGGGGATTGGCTCCATGTTGTTTCTCGTCGCCGCACTTCTGCTCCTCGGCGTCGTGCTGGGCACCGTCGCCCACGCACCGCTGACCTTCTCCGTCGCCGTGGGCGCCGCCATCGCCGTCTGGCTGGGCCTCTTCGCCCTCCGCGAGCGCCACGGCCGCAGGCACCGCACCCCGACCACCGGGAGCTGACCACCATGCAACTGACCGCACCGGCCACGAGCCACACCGGCAAGCGCGACCCCGACGGCATGGCCGTCGCGTCCTTCATCCTCGGCCTGCTCGGCCTGCTCGTCCTCAACGTCTTCCTGGGCCCCGTCGCCATCGCCCTGGCAGCGGTCGCCCTGTGGCGCGGAACGAGCCGCCCGGCACGGGCGTACCTGGGCCTGGGCCTGGGGGTCGCGGACCTGCTGGTCCTGGCCGCCTTCATGCAGGCGGACAACACGATCTCCTGGAGCTTCTGACCGACCCCTGCTCCCGCTGGGGGCGGTCGCCCAGGTAAGGCGCACTCCAGGTCGGCATGGGGACCGCCGTAGAATCGGCGGCACCATGGCATACCTCGACCACGCCGCGACCACCCCCATGCTCCCGGAGGCGGCAGAGGCACTGACCGCCCACCTCACCCGGACGGGCAACGCCTCCTCCCTCCACGCATCCGGCCGGGCCGCCCGCCGCACCGTCGAGGAAGCCCGTGAGACCCTCGCGGACGCGCTCGGCGCCCGCCCCAGCGAGGTCGTCTTCACCTCCGGCGGCACCGAGGCCGACAACCTCGCCGTGAAGGGCCTGTACTGGTCCCGCCGCGACGCCGACCCGGCCCGCACCCGCGTCCTCGCCAGTCCCGTCGAGCACCACGCCGTCCTGGACGCCGTCCACTGGCTCGGCGAGCACGAGGGCGCCACCGTCGAGTACCTCCCGGTCGACAAGTACGGCCGGGTGCACCCCGACGCCCTGCGCGAGGCCGTCGCCCGCGACCCCGACGATGTCGCCCTCGCCACGGTGATGTGGGCGAACAACGAGATCGGCACCCTCTTCCCCGTCGCCGAACTCGCCGCCGTCGCCGCCGAGTTCGGCATCCCCCTGCACGCCGACGCCGTCCAGGCCTTCGGCCAGGTCCCGGTCGACTTCGCCGCCTCCGGCCTCGCCGCGATGACCGTCTCGGGCCACAAGATCGGCGGCCCGTACGGCATCGGCGCGCTGCTCCTCGGCCGTGAGCACACCCCCGTACCCGTGCTGCACGGCGGTGGGCAGGAGCGCCATGTCCGCTCCGGCACCCTGGACGTCCCCGCCATCGCCTCCTTCGCCGTCGCCGGCCGGCTCGCCGCCGAGCAGCGCGAGTGGTTCGCCCGGGAGATCGGCGCCCTGCGGGACGCGCTGGTCGACGCGGTCCGCGAGGCCGTACCGGACGCGATCCTCGGCGGCGACCCGGCACCCGGCGGCAGGCTCCCGGCCAACGCCCACTTCACCTTCCCCGGCTGCGAGGGCGACTCGCTGCTGCTCCTGCTGGACGCGCAGGGCATCGAGTGCTCCACGGGCTCCGCCTGCACCGCGGGCGTCGCCCAGCCCAGCCATGTCCTGCTCGCCACGGGCACCGACCCGGACCTGGCCCGCGGCACCCTGCGCTTCTCCCTCGGCCACACCTCCACCGAGGCCGATGTCGAGGCCGTGGCGAAGGCCATCGGCCCGGCGGTGGACCGCGCCCGCGCGGCAGGCCTGACTTGAGCGCTTGGCGCTAGGCGCTAGGTCGGCGTAGGCGCCGTGGACGCCCGTCGCACCAGGCGCAGATACCGGTCCCAGTCCCAGTGCGGCCCGGGATCGGTGTGGTCCGTGCCCGGCACCTCGACGTGGCCGATGATGTGCTCGCGGTCGACGGGTATGCCGTAACGGCGGCATATCCCCGCGGTCAGACGGGCGGAGGCGGCGTACATCGCGTCCGTGAAGTCCTCGGGCCGGTCGACGAAACCGGCGTGCTCGATGCCGACGCTCCGTTCGTTGTAGTCGCGGTTGCCCGCGTGGTACGCCACGTCCAGCTCGCGGATCATCTGCGTGATGTGCCCGTCGTCCCGGACTACGTAGTGGGACGCGGCCCCGTGGCCCGGGTCCTGGAAGACCTGGACCGCGCTGTCGAAGCTGCCCTGTGTGACATGGACGATCACCATGTCGATGGAGTAGTCGTCGGGGCGGTCCGCGCGCCGCCAGTTGGCCGACGAGGCCGCCACCCAGCGCGCTCCCCGGTAGTCGACGGCGCCCTCGACCCGCGGCTTCTCCACCCCGGGAACCCGCCACCACAGCCGCGCCAGCTCGTCCCGCGCCAGCACCCCGGCGGTGCCGAGCCCGGCTGCCGCCGCGCCGCCGACGATCAGCGAGCGCCGCCCGATGCGGCGTTGCGAGCCGCCCTCCGTCTGCCCCATGTGATCCACAACGGATACTCGCGGGCTTCGGTTCCCCGGCCCCCGTACCCTGGATGCGTTATGACTGACACCCCGCAGCGCTCCCGTCCCCTCCGCGTCCTCGCCGCCATGTCCGGCGGGGTGGACTCCGCCGTCGCCGCCGCCCGCGCCGCCGAGGCGGGCCATGACGTGACCGGCGTCCATCTGGCGCTCTCCGCGAACCCGCAATCTTTCCGCACGGGCGCGCGGGGCTGTTGCACCATCGAGGACTCGCGCGACGCCCGCCGCGCCGCCGACGTCATCGGCATCCCGTTCTACGTCTGGGACCTCGCCGACCGCTTCCGCGAGGACGTCGTGGAGGACTTCGTCGCCGAGTACGAGGCCGGACGCACCCCGAACCCGTGCCTGCGCTGCAACGAGAAGATCAAGTTCGCGGCGCTGCTGGACAAGGCGCTCGCCCTGGGCTTCGACGCCGTCTGCACCGGCCACTACGCCAAGGTGATCGTCAAGGACGACGGCACGCGCGAGCTGCACCGCGCCTCCGACATGGCCAAGGACCAGTCGTACGTCCTCGGTGTACTGGACGACCGCCAGCTCGCCCACGCGATGTTCCCCCTCGGCGACACGGTGACGACCAAGGACGAGATCCGCGCGGAGGCCGAGCGCCGCGGCCTCGCGGTCGCCAAGAAGCCCGACTCGCACGACATCTGCTTCATCGCCGACGGCGACACCCAGGGCTTCCTCGCCCGTCGCCTGGGCCGCGCCGAGGGCGACATCGTCGACGAGGCGGGCAACAAGCTGGGCACCCACGAGGGCGCGTACGGCTACACCATCGGCCAGCGCAAGGGCCTCAGGATCGGCACCCCCGCCCCCGACGGCAAGCCCCGCTACGTCCTGGACATCTCCCCGGTCACCAACACGGTGACGGTCGGTCCGGCCGACGCCCTCGACGTCACCGCCCTGCGCGCGGTCAAGCCCCGCTGGTGCGGCACCGCCCCCTCCGGCCCCGGCACCTACACCGCCCAGCTGCGCGCCCACGGCGACGAGACCCCGGTGACCGCCGAACTGGTCGACGGCCACCTGGAGGTCACCTTCACCGAGGCCGTCCGCGGTGTCGCCCCCGGCCAGGCGATCGTCCTGTACGACGGCACCCGCGTGGTCGGCTCGGCGACGATCGCGTCCACGGTGCGGGCGACGGCGGACGTGGCCTGACACGGGCGGAGCGACGCGCGGGGCGTTCAGCCCGCGAGGAACTCCGCCAGCACCGGCGCCAGCACCGCCGGTTCCACCATGTGGTTCTGGTCCGTCAGGGCGCGGTACGTGCCGTCCGGCACCGCCTCGGCGATCGCCTGCGCGGACTGCCGCATCCACTGCGCGCTCGCGCCGCCCGCGAGGGCGAGGACCGGGCAGCCGACCGAGGCGAGGAGGGCGCGCGGTACCCGGCCGTCGCCCATCACCTCGTCGTCGTAGGCGAGGGTCGGCGCGATGGCCTCCATCTCGCTCCACATGGGGGACCGGCGGGCGCCCTGGATCAGCTGGGGAGCGAGCCCGGTGAGGGACAGGAACAGCTCGACGGCGTCGCCGCGCCGTCCGTCCGCGAGCGCCGCCGTCAGACCCTCGGTGTACTCGGCGCGTGCCCGCGCGTCCGCGTCGTCCATGGCGAACGGCACCTCGTAGACCGCCACCTGACGGACCGGCAGCCCGCTCGCCGCCGCGCGCAGGGCCAGCGCGCCGCCGGACGAGACGCCGTACAGCGCGGCCTCGCCGCCCGCGGCCTCGATCAGTGCCGCCAGGTCCTCGATCTCACGGGCCACCTCGTAGGGCGCCGTGTCCCCGCTCGCGCCGCGACCCCGGCGGTCGTAGGCCAGGACGGTGCAGCGGTCCGACAGGGCCCCGGCCAGCGGTGCCACCGTGGCCCCCGTCGACATCGCACCGCTGACCAGGATCACGGCGGGCCCGTGCCCGGAGCGTTCGTACGCGATCGGCGTGCCGTCGCGCGAGATGGTCTGCTTGTCCATGCCGTGGAGACTGCCACGCGGCACGGAACTCAATCACTCACAACACGTCGACGTCGTAGAAGCAGAGGTGGTCCTTGATCTCGGCGACGCCCGGCTTGGGCTCCGGGTAGGACCAGACGAGGTCCGCGGCGTCCGGCAGGGACCAGTAGGAGGCGGTTCCCTTGAAGGGGCAGTAGGTGTGGGTGTCGGAGGGCGTCAGCAGGTCCAGGCGTACGTCCTGCGCGGGGATGTAGTAGCGGACCGGACAGCCGGTCTCGCGCAGCAGCAGGGGGCGGTGGCTGTCGGCCAGCACCTGTCCGTCCCGGACGACCCTGACGTGCTGCGTGCCCTGCTCGATGGTGATCGTGTGTCCTTCGGCCATACCGGGACAGCGCGTCCGGGGCGGCGGTTGTTCCCGCGTACGGTGGCTCCATGAACATCTGTGTCTTCCTCTCCGCCGCCGACCTCGACGAGCGCTACACCCGCCCCGCGCGGGAGTTCGCGAAGCTGCTCGGCAAGGGCGGTCACGCGCTCGTGTGGGGCGGCTCCGACGTCGGTCTGATGAAGGTGGTCGCCGACGGCGTGCAGGAGGCGGGCGGGCGGCTGATCGGGGTCTCGGTGGACTTCCTGTCGGCCAAGGCGCGTCCCGGCGCCGACGAGATGGTGATCGCGCGGGACCTCGCCGAGCGCAAGAAGCTGCTGCTCGACAAGGCCGACGCGGTCGTGATCATGGTGGGCGGCACGGGCACGCTGGACGAGGCGACGGAGATCCTGGAGCTGAAGAAGCACGGGCGGACCGGGAAGCCGGTGGTGCTGCTGAACACCGCGGGCTTCTACGACGGGCTGAAGGAGCAGTTCCGGCGGATGGAGGACGAGGGCTTCCTGCCCCGCCCGCTGGCCGACCTGGTCTTCTTCGCCGACGAGCCGGTGGGGGCGCTGGCCTATCTGGAGGAGAACCTGGGCGTCGTGTGACGCCCGGGGGGTGCGAGCATGGCGGGCATGGCTACACATGTGATCACCGGGGCCGGGTCCGGCATCGGCGCGGCCGTGTCCCGCCGACTGCACGCGCGCGGGGACGAACTCGTGCTCCACGCGCGCGACGCGGGCCGCGCCAAGGAGCTGGCCGCCCAGTTCCCGGGAGCCCGGACGCTGGTCGGCGACCTCGCCGACCCGGACCGCCTCAGCTGGGCCTTCTCCCACCAGACCCTGCCCGACCGGGTCGACTCCCTACTGCACATCGCGGGCGTCGTCGACCTGGGCCCGGTCGGTGACCTGACCCCGAAGACCTGGCGCCATCAGCTCAACGTCAACCTGCTCGCCCCCGCCGAGCTGACCCGGCACTTCCTGCCCCAGCTGCGCACCGCCCGCGGCCACGTCCTCTTCGTCAACTCCGGCGCGGGCCTCGCCGCCCACGCGGGCTGGTCGGCGTACGCGGCCTCCAAGCACGGCCTGAAGGCCCTCGCCGACTCCCTGCGCCACGAGGAGCACGCCAACGGCGTCCGCGTCACCTCCGTCTACCCCGGCCGCACCGCCAGCCCCATGCAGGCCAAGGTCCACCAGCAGGAGGGCAAGGACTACGACCCCGGCCGGTGGATCGACCCCGAGTCCGTCGCCACCACCATCCTGATGGCCCTGGACCTGCCCAGGGACGCGGAGGTCAACGACCTGACGGTGCGCCCGGGCCGCTGATCGTCCGCGGAGGGTTCCGTAGGCTGCTCCGGTGAGCGAAAACAGCCAGATCAGCTTCGGCGCCGCCACCGGCGTCGGGTCCATGCCCGGGACCGATGCCCGGGAGGCCGCCAAGACCGTCACCGGGTCCTTCGAGGACTTCCCGTACCTCGCCGAGCTGCCCGCGCGCGGCCCCGGCGCCGACATGATCGGCCGGACCGCCGGGCTGCTCGTCGAGCTGTACGCGCGCGTGGAGCCCAGTGGCTGGCGGATCGGGGACCGGCCGGGCCGGGACACCCGGCGGGCCCGTTCCTGGCTCGGGGAGGACCTCGACGCCCTCGAGGAGTACACCCGGGACTACGAGGGGCCGCTGAAGGTGCAGGCGGTCGGCCCGTGGACGCTGGCCGCCGCACTGGAGCTGAGGAACGGCGAGGCCGCCCTCTCCGACCCCGGCGCCTGCCGCGACCTCGCCGCCTCGCTCACCGAGGGCCTGCGACTGCACCTGGCGGAGGTACGGCGCCGCGTCCCCGGCGCGCACATCGTCCTGCAACTCGACGAACCGTCACTGACCGCCGTACTGCGCGGGCAGGTGAGGACCGCCAGCGGCTACCGCACCCACCGCGCCGTCGACCGGCAGGTCGCCGAGGCCACGCTCCGGGACGTCATGGGGGTGCACGACGGCGGCCCCGTCGTGGTCCACTCGTGCGCACCGGACGTGCCGTTCGCGCTGCTGCGCCGGGCCGGGGCTAAGGGGATCTCCTTCGACTTCTCGCTCCTCACCGAGCGTGACGACGAGGTGATCGGTGAGGCGGTGGAAGGGGGGACCCGGCTGTTCGCCGGTGTGGTGCCGGGCACGGACGGCCCATTGTCGGACCCTGCCGGTAGCGTCATGGGTGTCAGGACGCTCTGGCGCAGGCTGGGGCTGCATCCGGGCCTTCTCACGGATGCCGTCACGGTCACTCCGGCGTGCGGGCTCGCGGGTGCGTCCCCCGAGTACGCCCGTCGGGCGCTCGCCCACTGCGTCCGGGCGGCGAGATCCCTCGCGGACAACCCAGAGTAACGGGAGGACAACACGGTGGCCGGCGACAAGCAAGCGGAGACGACGGTGCCCGCCGAGGCACGGGACAGGCACGCGCAGCTCGCCCAGGAGATCGAGGAGCACCGCTTCCGTTACTACGTGAAGGACGCTCCCGTCATCAGCGACGCCGAGTTCGACGAGCTGATGCGCCACCTGGAGGCGCTGGAGGAGGAGCACCCCGAGCTGCGCACGCCCGACTCGCCGACCCAGAAGGTCGCGGTGGCGTACGAGACGGACCTCGCCGAGGTGGAGCACCGCCAGCGGATGCTCTCCCTGGACAACGTCTTCGACGACGAAGGGCTCGCCGCCTGGGCCGAGCGGGTGGCGAAGGACGTCGGCACCCCCGACTACCACCTGCTGTGCGAGCTGAAGGTCGACGGACTCGCGGTCAACCTGACCTACGAGGACGGCAGACTGGTCCGCGCGGCCACCCGCGGCGACGGCCGGGTGGGCGAGGACATCACGCCGAACGTCATGACGATCGGGGAGATCCCGCACCGCCTGCACGGCGACCGCGTCCCCCGGCTCGTGGAGATCCGCGGCGAGGTCTACTTCCCGATGGAGGCGTTCCAGGACCTCAACGCCCGCCGGGTGGCCGCCGGTGAGAAGCCGTACGCCAACCCCCGCAACTCCGCCTCGGGTTCGTTGCGCCAGAAGGACCCCAGGGTCACCGCGACGCTGCCGCTGCACATGGTCGTGCACGGCATCGGTGCCCTGGAGGGCTTCGAGGGCCTGACCCGGCTCTCCCAGGCGTACGACCTGCTCAAGGAGTGGGGCCTGCCGACCTCCTCGCACAACCGCGTCGTCGACGACCTGGACGGCGTACGCGAGTTCATCGCCCACTACGGCGAGAACCGCCACTCGGTGGCGCACGAGATCGACGGCGCCGTCATCAAGCTCGACGAGATCCCGCTCCAGGGCCGCCTCGGCTCCACCTCCCGCGCCCCGCGCTGGGCGATCGCGTACAAGTACGCGCCGGAGGAGGTGAACACCAAACTGGTCAACATCCGCGTCGGCGTGGGCCGCACCGGCCGCGTCACCCCGTACGCGCAGGTCGAGCCGGTCACCGTCGCGGGCTCCGAGGTGGAGTTCGCCACCCTGCACAACCAGGACGTGGTCAAGGCCAAGGGCGTCCTCATCGGGGACACGGTGGTGCTGCGCAAGGCCGGTGACGTGATCCCGGAGATCCTGGGCCCGGTCGTCGACCTGCGCGACGGCAGCGAGCGCGAGTTCGTGATGCCCGCCGAGTGCCCAGAATGCGGTACGGCGCTCAGGCCGATGAAGGAGGGCGACGTCGACCTGCGCTGCCCGAACGCCCAAACCTGCCCGGCGCAGTTGCGGGAGCGCCTGTTCTACCTGGCGGGCCGCAAGGCGCTGGACATCGAGCACTTCGGCTATGTCGCCGCGGCGGCCTTCACCAAGCCGCTGGAGCCGAAGGCCCCGCCGCTGACGGACGAGGGGGATCTGTTCGACCTCACCGTGGAGCAGCTGCTGCCCATCAAGGCGTACGTCCTCGACCAGGACAGCGGGCTGCCCAAGCGCGACCCGAAGACGGGCGAGGAGAAGGTCGTCACGGTCTTCGCCAACCAGGAGGGCAAGCCCAAGAAGAACGCGCTCGCCATGCTGGAGAACATCGCCGCGGCCAAGGAGCGCCCGCTCGCGAGGATTCTGACCGGGTTGTCGATCCGTCATGTCGGGCCGGTGGCGGCCGAGGCGCTGGCCCGGGAGTTCCGTTCCGTCGACCGCATCGAGCAGGCGAGCGAGGAGGAGCTGGCGAACACCGAGGGCGTCGGCCCGATCATCGCCGCCTCGCTGAAGGAGTGGTTCGCCGAGGAGTGGCACCAGGAGATCCTGCGCAAGTGGAAGGCGGCCGGGGTCCGCATGGAGGAGGAGGGTTCCGGCGAGGACCAGGGCCCCCGCCCGCTGGAAGGGCTCACGGTGGTCGTGACCGGAACGCTGGAGCACTTCACCCGCGACGGCGCCAAGGAGGCGTTGCAGAGCAGGGGCGCCAAGGTGACCGGGTCGGTTTCGAAGAAGACGGCGTTCGTCGTTGTGGGTGACAACCCCGGATCGAAATACGACAAGGCGATGCAGCTGAAGGTGCCGGTCCTGAACGAGGACGGGTTCAACGTCCTGCTGGAACAGGGCCCGGAGGCCGCCGCGGACGCCGCACTTCCGGCCGAGGAGTAGCGGTTGAAGGCCACCCGATCGGCGTATATCAGATGCATACGGGTGGCCCGGGTGTAATCGGGCAACCACCGACGACCGCTGCCCGTGGAAGCCTTCCGCGGCCTACTGTTGAGATGTGCGCCTGCCGTGCCCAGCTGCGGTCGGGGCATCCCCGTGCTCTGGAACGAGGGCCCGGGGAAGGGTTTTCCAACGCGGCGCCAAGGATGGTTGTCGGGCATCGGGCCGCGTGGCGTGGGCACCGCCGGCTGTGAGAGGGACGGGAATGGAACCGACCGAGAGCGCCGCCCCGGACTCACGCCTGCGCCGGATGGCCGGTGCCTGGCGGACGGGCCGCCGCCCGCTGTGGCGCGCCGGCCCCGCAAGCCGCCTCGGCCGCCCCGCGCAGGCACCCGGGCACGCCGGACCGGCACCCGTGGGACCCGGGCACGTCCGGCCCGCCCACACCGGGCCCGGCCGAGTGCCGCCCGGACACGGCCCGCACGGCGGGCAGTTCGCCGGACACCCGGGCGCCGGGCACACCGCCGGACTGCCGGGCACCGGACCGGGCGCCGACACCGACCGCCACCAGGCATGGCCCGCGCTGCCCGCGGCCGTGGTCGCCGCCGCCGCCTTCGTGCTCGGCGCCGGGTTCCTGCGCGCCTTCACCGGCAACCACGCGCTCTTCCCGTCCGGCACGGTCGGCTGGTCCCTGGCCGTCCTCACCGGCATCATCGTCGGCCACCTGGTCGCCCTCGGCCGCGCCCGCTGGTGGGGCGGCACCGGCTCCGGCGCCGCGCTCACCCTCGCCGTACTGCTGCTGTACGGCTGGGTGTCCGCCGGGATGGTCAGCCTCACCGTCGTCGTCCTGGTCGGCATAGCCCGCCGCCACCGCTGGCGCCAGGGCGTGCTGCACGGCGCGGTGGACATCCTCGGCATCGGCGCCGGCGCGCTGGTCCTGGCCGCCTTCGGACGGGTGCCGTCCGTCGAGCACCCCTGGCCCCCGGACACCTGGACCCTCTACACCGCCCCCGGCGTGGTGCTGGTCGCCGTCGCCTACCTCGCGGTCACCCGCGTCCTGCTGTGGTACCTGCACGCGCCCCCGACCGGCGGTCTGCCCACCATCGCCCGCACCGCCCTGGTCAGACAGGGCCTGGTCGCCGTGGCGCTGCTCGGCATCGCACCGCTGGTCTGCGTCGTCGCCGTCGCCGAGCCGATCCTGCTGCCGCTGTTCTCCATCCCGCTCATCGCGCTCGACTCCACCCTGTGGATGGCCCGCGCCCGCGCCGAGGAGCAGCTGCGCGACCCGCTGACCGGACTGCCCAACCGGCAGTGGCTGCTGGAACGCATCTGGACCGCGCTGGACGACGCCGAACGCATCGGCGCCCGCTCCGCCCTGATGCTGATCGACCTCGACCGCTTCCGCTCGGTCAATGACACCCTCGGTCATCTCGCCGGTGACCGGCTGCTGCTCCAGACCGCCGACCGGCTGCGGCTGGCGCTGCCCCGCGGGGCGGAGGCGGCCCGGCTCGGCGGCGACGAGTTCGCCGTGTTACTGCCGGTCGCCGACTCCACCACCTCGGCGACCCGAGTGGCCCGCAACCTGGTCGCGGAACTCAGCTCCCCGCTCGACCTGGACGGCCTCACCCTGGTGCTGGAGGCCAGCGCCGGGGTCGCCGTCTACCCCGACCACGCCCTGGACGCGGAGGGCATGCTGCGCCGCGCCGACGTCGCGATGTACCAGGCCAAACGGGACCGGACCGGGGTCGAGGTCTACGAGTCCAAGCGCGACTCCAACACCCCCGACCGGCTCGGCCTGCTGGCCGACCTGCGCCGCGCCCTGGACGCGCGCGAGGTGCAGCTGCACTACCAGCCCAAGGTCCGCTTCGACGGGCAGGTCGCCGGGCTCGAGGCGCTGGTGCGGTGGGTGCACCCCGAGCGCGGGAAGGTGCCGCCGGACGAGTTCATCGCGATCGCCGAGTCGTCCGGGCTGATGCCGGTCCTCACCGAGTACGTGCTGGAGACGGCGCTCGGGCAGGTCGCCAAGTGGCGCGGACAGGGGCTGTTCGTGCCGGTCGCGGTGAACGTCTCCCCGCGCGATGTGCACACCCCCGGCTTCGCCGGGTCCGTCGCCGCCCGGCTGGCCCGGCACGGCGTCCCCGCGGGGGCGCTCCAGCTGGAGATCACCGAGCATGTGCTCCTGGAGGACCCGCAGCGGGCCGCCGACACCCTCGCCGGGCTCACCGGGCACGGGGTGAAGATGTCCCTGGACGACTTCGGCACGGGGTACTCCTCGCTGGTGCACCTTCGGCGCCTCCCGGTGAGCGAGCTGAAGATCGACCGGTCCTTCGTGGCGCGGCTCGCCGTGGACACCGAGGACGCGGAGATCGTGCGGTGCACGGTCGACCTCGCCCACTCCCTCGGGCTGCTCGTCGTCGCCGAGGGCGTGGAGGACGACGAGACGTGGGAGCGGCTGCGGGACCTGGGGTGTGACGCCGTACAGGGCTGGCTGGTCGCGGCCGCGATGCCGCCCGAGGAGACGACGGCGTGGTTGCTGGCGCGGGGGTCCCGGGGGTGGCAGCGGCCCCGCGCCGCGCTGCCTGCGGCGGCGACCGACGAGTAGTTTCCCGCCCGCCTGTAGGCACCCGTCCACCAGGGGACTGCCCGGCGTGACCGCTGGCCGGGGGTGGGTGTGCTTGCCCGCGCTGGCGGGGTGCCGCTGCGCCCACCGGTGCCGCCCCAGCGGCACGACTGCCCGCAGCTGCCACGAAACCGTTTAACGGGCACCCGTCCCCGCCCCATAGGATTGGCCCCAAACCAAATCACACTCACCCCAGAGGATCGCTGCATGCCTGGCATCACGCGCGAGGAGGTCGCCCACCTCGCCCGGCTGGCGCGTCTGGAGCTGAAGCCCGAAGAGCTTGATCACTTCGCCGGCCAGCTGGACGACATCATCGGCGCGGTCGCCCGCGTCAGCGAGGTCGCCGACCAAGACGTTCCGCCGACCTCGCACCCGCTCCCGCTGACGAACGTCATGCGCCCGGACGAGGTCCGCCCCTCGCTCACCCCCGAGCAGGCGCTCTCCGGCGCCCCGGCCCAGGAGCAGCAGCGTTTCAAGGTGCCGCAGATCCTGGGGGAGGAGTAACACCCAATGACGGACAGCCCCATCATCAAGCTGACCGCGGCCGAGATCGCCGAGAAGATCGCCTCCGGCGAGCTGGCGGCCGTCGAGGTCACCGAGGCCCATCTGGCCCGTATCGAGGCCGTCGACGAGAAGGTGCACGCCTTCCTGCACATCGACCGTGAGGGCGCCCTGGCGCAGGCCCGTGCCGTCGACGCCAAGCGGGAGCGCGGCGAGCAGCTCGGCCCGCTGGCCGGTGTGCCGCTCGCGCTGAAGGACATCTTCACCACCGAGGGCGTGCCCACGACCGTCGGTTCGAAGATCCTGGAGGGTTGGATCCCGCCGTACGACGCGACGCTCACCAAGCGGCTGAAGGCCGCCGACGTGGTCATCCTCGGCAAGACCAACATGGACGAGTTCGCCATGGGGTCCAGCACCGAGAACAGCGCCTACGGCCCGACCGGGAACCCGTGGGACCTCACCCGCATCCCCGGCGGCTCCGGCGGCGGCTCCAGCGCGGCCCTGGCCTCGTACCAGGCCCCGCTCGCCATCGGCACGGACACCGGCGGTTCCATCCGCCAGCCCGCCGCCGTCACCGGCACGGTCGGCGTGAAGCCGACGTACGGCGCGGTGTCCCGGTACGGCATGGTCGCCTTCTCGTCCTCCCTGGACCAGGGCGGCCCCTGCGCCCGCACGGTGCTGGACGCGGCGCTGCTGCACGAGGTCATCGCCGGGCACGACCCGATGGACTCCACCTCCATCGACACCCCGGTCCCCGCGGTCGTCGAGGCCGCCCGCAACGGCAGCGTCGCCGGGATGCGCGTCGGCGTGGTCAAGCAGTTCCGCGGCGAGGGCTACCAGGCCGGTGTCATCCAGCGCTTCGACGAGTCCGTCGAGCTGCTGAAGGAGCTGGGCGCCGAGATCGTCGAGCTGGACTGCCCGTCCTTCGACCTCGCCCTGTCGGCGTACTACCTGATCGCGCCGTCGGAGTGCTCGTCCAACCTCGCCCGCTTCGACGGCCTGCGCTACGGCCTGCGGACCGGCGACGACGGCACGCACTCCGCCGAGGAGGTCACGTCCCTGACCCGCGAGGCCGGTTTCGGCCCCGAGGTCAAGCGCCGCATCATGCTCGGCACGTACGCCCTGTCCAGCGGCTACTACGACGCCTACTACGGCTCCGCGCAGAAGGTCCGCACGCTCATCAAGCAGGACTTCGAGCGGGCCTTCGAGCAGGTCGACGTGATCGTCTCGCCGACGACCCCGACCACCGCCTTCGCGATCGGCGAGCGCGCCGACGACCCGATGGCGATGTACCTCGCGGACCTGTGCACCATCCCGACCAACCTGGCGGGCA
This sequence comes from Streptomyces sp. B93, assembly GCF_018070565.1. Taxonomy (GTDB): domain Bacteria; phylum Actinomycetota; class Actinomycetes; order Streptomycetales; family Streptomycetaceae; genus Streptomyces. The sequence continues at coordinate 43,581 of NZ_JAGPXL010000024.1, read as the reverse complement.
ACGCCGCGATGTCCCTGCCCTGCGGTCTCGCACCGGAGGACAACCTGCCGGTGGGCCTCCAGATCATCGCCCCGGCGCTCCAGGACGACCGCCTCTACAAGGTGGGCGCCGCGGTCGAGGCCGCCTTCGTGGAAAAGTGGGGGCACCCGCTCCTGGAGGAGGCTCCGTCGCTGTGAGTGCACTGAACAAGGCCAAGGACTTCAAGAGGTCCAGGTCCGGTCTGTACGTCTCGATGGCCACGTCGGCGTTCGGCGCCGTCGGGGTCTACAAGCAGATCAAGAAGGCCCGTGGCGAGAGCGACACGCTGCGGCTGCTGGACGCCGTCCTGACCGGCGCCGCCGTCGTGACCAACCTCGCCATTCTCTACCGCGAGCTGAAGCGGCTGGGCGACGACGACGTCCTGCTGGGCTGAGAGGGAAGTTTCACCGTGACCACCACGACCGACCTGGTGTCGTACGAGGACGCGCTGGCGTCGTACGACCCCGTCATGGGCCTCGAGGTCCATGTCGAACTCGGCACCGCCACCAAGATGTTCTGCGGCTGCTCGACCTCCCTCGGCGCCGACCCGAACACCCAGACCTGCCCGGTCTGCCTCGGCCTGCCCGGAGCGCTCCCGGTCGTCAACGCGACCGGCGTCGAGTCCGCCATCAAGATCGGCCTCGCGCTGAACTGCGAGATCGCCGAATGGTGCCGTTTCGCCCGGAAGAACTACTTCTATCCGGACATGCCGAAGAACTTCCAGACCTCCCAGTACGACGAGCCGATCGCCTTCAACGGCTACCTCGACGTGCAGCTGGAGGACGGGGAGACCTTCCGGGTGGAGATCGAGCGCGCCCACATGGAGGAGGACACCGGCAAGTCGACGCACGTCGGCGGCGCGACGGGCCGTATCCACGGCGCCTCGCACTCGCTGCTGGACTACAACCGCGCGGGCATCCCGCTCATCGAGATCGTCACCAAGCCGATCGTCGGTGCCGGGGAGCGCGCCCCCGAGGTCGCCCGGGCGTACGTCCGTGAGCTGCGCGAGCTGATCCGCGCGCTGGGCGTCTCCGAGGCCCGCATGGAGATGGGCCAGATGCGCTGCGACGTGAACCTGTCGCTGATGCCGAAGGGCTCCGACAAGTTCGGCACCCGCTCCGAGACCAAGAACGTCAACTCGCTGCGGTCCGTGGAGCGCGCGGCCCGCTTCGAGATCCAGCGGCACGCGGCCGTCCTGGGCGACGGCGGGACGATCGTCCAGGAGACCCGGCACTTCCACGAGGACACCGGCTCGACCACCTCGGGCCGTGTCAAGGAGGAGGCCGAGGACTACCGGTACTTCCCGGAGCCCGACCTCGTCCCGGTCGCCCCGTCCCGCGAGTGGGTCGAGGAGCTGCGCGCGGGCCTGCCCGAGCTGCCGCTGGTGCGCCGCAACCGGCTCCGTGAGGAGTGGGGGATCTCGGCGACCGACATGCAGGCGATCCTCAACGCCGGTGCCCTGGACCCGATCGTCGCCACCATCGACGCCGGGGCCGACGCCGCGTCCGCCCGGAAGTGGTGGATGGGCGAGCTGGCCCGCAGCGCCAACGAGTCCGGCACCTCGCTGGACGAGCTGGCGATCACCCCCCAGCAGGTGGCCCGCGTCACCGAGCTGGTGGCCTCCGGCGACCTGAACGACAAGCTGGCCCGCCAGGTCATCGAGGGCGTCCTCGCGGGGGAGGGCACCCCGGACGAGGTGGTCGACAAGCGCGGTCTGAAGGTCGTCTCCGACGAGGGCGCCCTGGGTGCCGCCGTCGACGAGGCCATCGCGGGCAACCCGGGCGTCGCGGACAAGATCCGCGGCGGCAAGGTGGCCGCGGCCGGTGCGCTGGTCGGCGCGGTGATGAAGGCGACCCGCGGCCAGGCCGACGCGGCCCGGGTGAAGGAGCTGATCCTTCAGAAGCTGGGCGTCGAGGGCTGACCCGTACGCAGCGAAGGGGGCCGCACCGGCGTCGGTGCGGCCCCCTTCCGCGTGCGGTCAGATACGGCGTCCCACGACCCGGGTGAATCCCAGCACCGCCCCCTGGTCGGCGCGCAGCATCGCCGCCGACTCGCGCGCCATGCCCGCCATGAAGTCGCTGGGGCTCTCCTCGGCGCACACCTCGCTCCACAGCAGCCAGTCGCGCCAGCCGTCGTCCAGCCAGTCGGCCGCCTCCACCTCTACGGCGCCGCTGCGGGTCCAGTGCCGTCGCCACCAGGCGGGGGAGTGGAAGCACCAGAAGGCGGGCTCCCAGAAGGGCCTCAGGTGCTCGGGCGGCTCGGTGCCGTCGATCTCCTCGCGCACCGAGGGTACGACCACGCCGATCCGCCCGCCGGGCTTGAGCAGCCGGGTGAGGGTGGGCAGGTAGAGGTCGTCGGTGCCGAAGTACTGGTAGGCGTCGATGGAGACGATCGCGTCGAAGGTGTCCCCGCCGAAGGGCAGGTCGTGCGCCTCCGCCAGGACGGGCAGCACCCGGTCGGCGACCCCTGCCTCGGAGAGGCGCCCGGCGTTGTCGTCGGGCTTGATCCACAGGTCGGCGGCGGTGACCTGGACGTCGTACTCCCGGGCCAGGAAGACCGAGGTCATGGCGCGTCCGCAGCCCAGGTCGAGGACGCGGGCGCCGGGGGGCAGGGTGTCGAGGCCGAGGGCCGGGGCCAGCCACTCCAGCAGCCACAGCGCGTGCGGGCCCATCTGGTTCTCGATGGTCCAGCGGGCGTCGTAGGCGTTGCTGCGGGGATGGCGGGGGTGGGTCAGGCGCGTGAGATCGGACACCGGCGGGACGCTAACAAAGGCCGGTCGGGCCGCGCACCTGCTTATCGGCCGAGAAAGTTCACCTGATGGTCCTGTGATCCGACTTCCGCTGTTGTGAGTCGGCCCACGAAACACACAAACGATCATTTTCGACTGCAAGAGTGGCAGCGCATTGCTCATGCGTTCTTTGCGGGCTTTCAGTACAAGGACTGACGTTCGGCTGTTCCCGGTCAAAGATCCACAAGAGTCACTCGGGAGCAGCTCGTGGCAGCCCTTGCGCGCTGGTGTGTCAGGCACCGTCTGGCGGCCGTACTGCTGTGGCTCCTCGCCTTCGGCGGGGCGACCGCCGCCGCCTCCGTCGCCGGATCGGCCTACTCCAACGACTACAAGGTGCCCGGCACCGAGTCCGGCCGCGCGGGCGAACTCCTCCAGCACGGCTTCCCGGGACTCGGCGGCGACAGCGACCGGATCGTCTGGCACACCGACTCCGGCACCGTCCGCGCCGCCGACGTCGAACAGACGATGACCCACACCCTGGACGAGGTCGCCGCACTGCCCGGCGTCGCCGCCGTATCCAGCCCCTACGACGACCAGGGCGCCGCCCAGATCAGCGCCGACGGCCACACCGCCTACGCCACGGTCACCTTCGCCGACCAGGCCAAGGACATCGACGCGGGCCAGGCGCGGGCGGTGGTCGACACCGCCGAGTCCGCCGGGACGACCGGGCTCCAGGTGGAACTGGGCGGCAGCGCCATAGGGCTCACCGAGTCCTCCGGCGGACACCTCGCCGAGGCGGTCGGCGTGATCGTCGCCGCCGTCGTGCTCTTCCTCGCCTTCGGCTCCCTCGCCGCCTCCCTGCTGCCCATAGCCACCGCGCTGGTCAGCGTCGGCACGGCCTACGCCGGGACGGTGCTGCTCGGGCACTTCATGACCGTCGCCGACTTCGCGCCCATGCTGGGCATGCTGATCGGGCTCGGCGTCGGCATCGACTACGCGCTGTTCATCGTCACCCGGCACCGGCGCGGTCTGAAACGCGGGCTGAGCGTCACCGAGTCCGTCACCAACGCGGTCGCCACCACCGGGCGCGCGGTGGTGTTCGCGGGTGCGACGGTGTGCATCGCCCTGCTGGGCATGCTCATCCTGCGGCTCAACTTCCTCAACGGGGTCGCCATCGCCGCCTCGCTGACCGTGGTCCTCACCGTCGCGGCCTCCGTGACCCTGCTGCCCGCGCTGCTGTCGCTCATCGGCATGCGGGCGCTCGGCCGCCGCGAACGCCGGCGCCTCGTCGAGCACGGCCCCGAACCGGAGCTGCCCACCGGCTTCGCCGCCCGCTGGTCCGCCTTCGTCGAACGGCACCCCAAGAAGCTCGGTGCCATCGCGCTCGCCGTGATGACCCTGCTGGCGCTGCCCACCCTCTCGCTCCACCTGGGCACCTCCGACCAGGGCAACAACCCCGCGACCTCGACCACCCGCCAGGCCTACGACCTGCTGGCCGAGGGCTTCGGACCCGGCGTGAACGGCCCGCTCACCCTCGTCACCGAGGTGCACGGCGGCTCCGACCGGCTCGCCCTGGACAACCTCGACGGCACCCTGCGCACCACCGAGGGCGTCGCCGCGGTGACCCCCGTCACCTACAACTCCGGCGGCGACACCGCGTACCTCACCGTCGTACCGGAGTCCTCCCCCCAGTCGAAGCAGACCAGCGAACTCGTCGAACGGCTGCGCGACGAGGTGCTGCCGCGTGCCGAGACCGGCACCTCGCTCGACGTGCACGTCGGCGGTGTCACGGCGGGCTACGACGACTTCGCGGACGTGATCGTCGGCAAGCTGCCGCTGTTCGTCGGCGTCGTCATCGGCCTGGGCTGTGTCCTGCTGCTGCTCGCCTTCCGGTCGGTCGGCATCCCGCTCAAGGCCGCCGCGATGAACGTCGCCGCGGTCGCCGCCGCCTTCGGTGTCGTCGTGGCGATCTTCCAGTGGGGCTGGGGCAGCGACCTGCTCGGCCTCGGGCGCGCGGGCCCCATCGAACCCTTCCTCCCCGTGATCATGGTGTCCGTCCTCTTCGGGCTCTCCATGGACTACCAGGTCTTCCTGGTCAGCCGGATGTACGAGGAGTGGCTGGAGACCGGCGACAACCGGCGCTCGGTCCGCGTCGGCCTCGCCGAGACCAGCCGGGTGATCAACTCCGCCGCCGTCATCATGATCTCCGTCTTCCTCGCCTTCGTGCTCAGCGGCGACCGGGTGATCGCCATGTTCGGCATCGCGCTGGCCGCCGCCGTCGCCCTGGACGCCTTCGTGCTGCGGACCCTGCTGGTGCCCGCCCTGATGCATCTGCTGGGCGGCGCCAACTGGTGGCTGCCCGGCTGGCTGGACCGACGGCTGCCGCGCATCAGCATCGAGCCGCCCGAGTGCCGCTCCGCCCTCGCCGATCATGAGAGGCTCGCGGGCGTCGAGGACGTACTCGAGAAGGAGCGGCACCACGATGTACGCGATATCCCTGGGTGACGACGGAGCCGAACTGCGCCCCCTGGAGCCCTGGCACGCCGAGGAGTTCCTCGCCCACCTCGACCGCGGGCGGGAGTTCATCAACCGGCACATCCCCTTCGGGATGAACGCCAAGGACGTAGAAGGCGCGCGCGCCGTCCTCCAGGCCTACGCCGACAAGCGGGCCACCGACCGGGGCTCGATCCACGGCGTGTGGCTGGACGGGAAGCTCGTCGGCGGTGTGCTCTTCTTCGCCTTCGACGCCGCCACCGGCAACTGCGAGATCGGCTGCTGGCTGGAGCCCGCGGCGGCCGGGCGGGGCCTCATCACCCGGGCGTCGCGCGTCCTCATCGACTGGGCGTTCGGCGAGCGCGGCATGCACCGCGTGGAGTGGCACGCCGCGTCCGAGAACACCCCCAGCGTCAATGTCGCGCGGCGCCTCGGCATGACCAGGGAGGGCGTGCTGCGGCAGAGCTACCCCTGGCGCGGCGGCCGTCAGGACTACGAGATCTGGGCCGTGCTCGCGCCGGAGTGGCAGGACGCACGCGCGCGTGCCGCTCACAGCGATCATTAAGGGACTTCTCAGACAGCGTCCGTACGGTGCGGGGCATGGGTACCAAGACTGAGGACGAGACCGGCGCCGACACCGGTACGGCGACGACGGAACCGGCCACCGACGAGGTGACCGGTGCCTCGCCGACGGACGGGGCGGACACGCCCGCCGGGGACGACGCGGCCGAAGCCGCCGAAGCCGCTGACGGGGCCGAGGTGGCTCCCGAGGCCGGTCCCTCCGGCGTCGGGCAGGGCGCCGCGGCCGTCGTCTCCGCCGCGCTCGGCATCGTCTCGCTCACCGGCAGCTGGGTCGGCACCGTGGCCTCCGCACGGCAGTCCCTCATCGGGCAGCTGGAGTCCTCCGGCTCCTCGGACGTCGCCGAGATGATCCGCCGCGGCTACGGCGACGCCTGGCAGGCCAACGCCCTGTGGGCGGGGCTGTTCGCACTGACCGCGCTGGTCGTCGGCGTCGTGGTGCTGGCCCGGCCCGCGTTCGGCGCCCCCGGCGCACCGCAGGCGCCGTGGATCAAGTCGGTCTCCTGGGCGGGCGTCGCGCTCGGCGTGATCGGCCTGCTGCTGGCCGTGCTCAAGTACACCGACGTCCTGCTCGGACTGCCGTCCACCGGCTGACGCCCGACCCCACCGCACCCGCTGAGGGGCCTTAGGACACGCGCCTGAGGCCCCTCCCCACATCTAAGGCCCCGTGCTCGCCGAAGATGCGGAACTCTCCCGATGTGGCCACCCCGCCTTGGAGACGAAGGTAGAGGCATCGCAGCACCGCGATACCGACACCGCATTCCAGGACCTCCGGACACTCCGGAACGGGGAGAAACCATGCACGAGTACGCCCTCCACGAGATCCGCTCCGCCGAACTGCTCCGCCGGGCCGAGCAGGAGCGCCTCGCCCGCGAGATCCTCCGCGGCCGTCGCGCCGCCCGCCGAGCAGCCGTACCACGCGCCGCCGACGGCGAGAGCCATACCGGGCGGACCAGGCGGCTCCGTTTCCCGCGCACCGCATGACCACCGGCCGCGCGGCACCGGACCGAAGGAAAACCGGTGCCGCGTTGTCGGACCCGCGTGCGATGCTCTCGGCTGTGGAGACCAGGTCAGTCAGTCCCGTGTTCGTCGGCCGCACCACAGAACTGGACACCTTGCAGGACGCGCTCGCCCGTGCCACCGCGGGCGAGCCGCAGGCATTGCTGGTCGGCGGCGAGGCGGGGGTCGGCAAGTCCCGGCTGATCGAGGAGTTCGCGGCCACCTCCTGCCGCGAGGGCGCCGTCGTCGCCGTCGGCGGCTGTGTCGAGATCGGCGCCGACGGACTGCCGTTCGCCCCGTTCTCCAGCGCCCTGCGCGCCCTGCGCCGGGAGATGCCCGCCGAACTCGCCGCCGCCGCCGACGGCCAGGAGGAGGAGCTGTCCCGGCTCCTGCCCGAACTGGGCGAGGCCCCCACCGGACGGCACGACGAGGAGGGCATGGCCCGCCTCTTCGAACTGACCGCCCGGCTGCTGGAGCGGGTCGCCGCCGACCGCACCGTCGTCATCGCCCTGGAGGACCTGCACTGGGCCGACGCCTCCACCCGCCACCTCCTCTCCTACCTCTTCCGCACCCTGCACACCGGCCGCCTCGTCGTCCTCGCCACCTACCGCTCCGACGACATCCACCGCCGCCACCCGCTGCGCCCCCTCCTCGCCGAACTGGACCGGCTGCGCACCGTCCGCCGCATCGAGCTGGCCCGCCTCAACCGTGAGGAGGTCGCCCGCCAGATCGCCGGCATCCTGGCCCAGGAACCCGACCCCGCCCAGGTCGACGACATCTTCGAACGCTCCGACGGCAACGCCTTCTTCGTCGAGGAACTCGCCGTCGCCGCCCACGAGGGCTGCTGCACCGGCCTCACCGACTCCCTGCGCGACCTGCTGCTGGTGCGGGTCGAGGCGCTGCCCGAGAGCGCCCAGCGGGTCGCCCGGATCGTCGCCGAGGGCGGCTCCACCGTCGAGTACCGGCTGCTGGCCGCCGTCGCCCGGCTCGCCGAGGACGACCTCATCGAGGCGCTGCGCGCCGCCGTAAGCGCCAACCTCCTCACCGCCGCGCCCGGCGGCGACGGCTACCGCTTCCGGCACTCCCTGGTCCGCGAGGCCGTCAGCGACGACCTGCTGCCCGGGGAGCGCTCCCGCCTCAACCGCCGTTACGCCGAAGCCCTGGAGGCCGACCCCACGCTCGTCCCCGCCGACGAACGCGTCATGCGCCTGGCGAGCTACTGGTACCACGCCCACGACCCCGCCAAGGCCCTCCCCGCCGTCCTGGACGCCTCCACCACCGCCCGCCGCCGCCACGCCTACGCCGAACAACTCGGCCTCCTGGAACGCGCGATGGAACTGTGGGACAGCGCCCCCGAGGACGTCCGGGTCACCCTGCGCCCCGCCGACTACACCGAGGGCTACCCGCCGTGCGGCTGCGACCCGCAGACCACCCCGCTGCGCTACCTCGACCTGCTGGCCGAGGCCGCCGTCGCCGGACGGCTGTGCGGCGAGCGGGAACGCGCCCTGAAGATCACCAAGCGTGCGCTACGGCTGCTGGAGGACGACCCCGATCCGCTGCGCGCCGCCTGGTTCTGGACCCAGCGCGGCCGGCTGGTGCAGGCCCTCGCCCGCGGCGACGGCTGGCGCGAACTGGGCATCGCCCAGGACCTGGTGCGGGGCCTGCCGCCCTCCGAGGTGCACGCCGAGGTCCTCACCGGCGCCGCGAACTGGTCGATGCTCCATGAACCGGGCCCCGACGCCCTCGTCGCCGCCGAACGCGCGGTGGAGTACGCCCGGATGGTCGGCGCCCGCGAGATCGAACTGAACGCCCGGGTCACCCTCGGCGGCCTCGTCGTCGACTCCGGTGACCACGAGGCCGGGCTCGCCCAGACCCGGGAGGCGATGGACCAGGCCCTGGCGGAGGGCGTTGTCCATGTCGCGGGCCGCGCCTATGTGAACCTCCCCTCCGAACTCGAAGCGGTCGGCCGCTCCAAGGAAGCCGTGGCGCTCCTGCGCGAGGGCGTCGACTACACCCGCAAGTACGGCCAGTTGGACGCCGAGGCATGGATCTGGGGCAACCTCTCCGACTCGCTGTACGCCCTGGGCGACTGGGAGGAGGCCGCCACGGCCGCGGCGACCGCGCTGCGCCGGGGGCAGAGCGCCCAGCCCCGGGGCATGGGGGCGCTGCAGCTGGCCCGCGTCGCCCTGTCCCGGGGAGACGTGGCCGAAGCACACCGCCAGCTGGACGCCGCGCGGGCGCACTTCGGCTCCCACGACCCGGTGCCCCAGCAGCGGCTCCCGCTCGCCCGCATCGCCGCGGGCATCGCCGCCGCGGAGGGCCGAGTCCTCGACCTCCGGGCGGAGGTCACCGAAGCGCTGGAGGGCGGTGTGCCGCTCGGCACCCACCGCTACGGCTGGCCGCTCCTGCTGGCCGCCGCCACCGCCGAGGCCGACGCCCGCCTGCTGCCCGCCGCCCAGCCCGGCCGAGAGGAGTTCCTCGAACGCCTCCTCGGCGCGGTCAAGTCGCTCACCACCGACGCTCCCATCTGGCTCGCCTACGAGGAGTGGGCCCGCGCCGAACTGGCCCGCGCCCAGGGCACGGCCACCGCGGACCTCTGGTCACCGGTGGTCACCGCCTTCGAGCACCTGGAGCGGCCCTACGACCTCGCCCGCGTCCGCCACCGCCTCGCGGAGGCCCTGCTGACACCCGCTCCCGGACGGGCTTCCGCCGCCGAGGACGACCGCGACCGCGCCACGGAACTGCTGCGGCTGGCCCACGCCGTCGCCGGACACCTCGGCGCCCGTCCGCTCGCCGAGGCCACCACCCGCCTCGCCCAGCGTGCCCGCCTCAGCCTCAGCCACCCCCCGGCGCGGACCGACACCGACCCCGTCACGGCGCTCGGCCTCACCACCCGGGAGCGAGACGTCCTCCACCTGGTCTCCGCCGGTCGCACCAACCGCCAGATAGCCGAGGAACTCTTCATCTCCCCGAAGACCGCCAGCGTCCATGTCTCCAACATCCTCGCCAAGCTCGGCGTCTCCGGCCGGGGCGAGGCGGCGGCGGTGGCCCACCGACTGGGTCTGTTCCGGGCCGCTCCCCAGGACAGGCCCTAGCTCACCTGCACCTCCAGGATCCGGTCGTCGCCGCTCTCCGGGGAACCGCGGCCGTCCGTCTCGCTGGTGATCAGCCACAGCTTGTCGCCGCCCGCGGAGGCCACCGTGCGCAGTCGGCCGTGGTCGCCCTCCAGGAAGGACTGGGGGTCGGCGGAGGTCTCGGTGCCGTCGAGGGGGATGCGCCACAGGCGCTGCCCGCGCAGGCCCGCCATCCAGATGGAGCCCTCGGCGTAGGCGATGCCGCTGGGGGAGGCCTCGTCGGTGGACCACTGGGCTATGGGGTTGTGGAAGCCGCCCTCGTCGGTGGTGCCCTCGGCCTCCGGCCAGCCGTAGTTGTCGCCCGGCTTGATCGCGTTCAGCTCGTCCCAGGTGTCCTGGCCGAACTCCGCGGCGAACAGGCGCTGTTTGGTGTCCCAGGCCAGGCCCTGGACGTTGCGGTGGCCGTACGAGTAGACCGCTGAGTCGCCGAACGGGTTGCCCGGTGCCGGGTCGCCCTCCGGGGTGAGGCGCAGGATCTTGCCGCCGAGGGACTCCCGGTCCTGGGACAGGCCCTCCTCGCCGCTCTCGCCCGTGCCCGCGTAGAGCATCTTGTCGGGGCCGAAGGCGATCCGGCCGCCGTTGTGGATGAAGCCCTTGGGGATGCCCCGGAAGATCGTGTCCGGTGCGCCCAGCTGCTGGCCGGAGGGCTTGTCGGCGTCGTAGAGCATGCGGACGATGCGGTTGTCGGAAGCCGAGGTGAAGTAGGCGTAGACCATGTTGTCCGAGGCGTAGTCGGGGGAGAGGGCCAGGCCCATCAGGCCGCCCTCACCGGCCGGGGACACCCCGGGCACCTCGCCCACCTCGGTCTTCTTGCCGGTCTCGGTGTCGACGCGGGTGATCGTCCCCTCGTCGCGGGAGGAGACCAGCAGGTCGCCGTCGGGCAGCGCGGCCAGGCCCCAGGGGGTGTTCAGGCCCTCGGCGACCGTGCGCACGACCTTGGCGGAGCCCTTCGCGGGGGGTGTCTCCTCGGCGGGCGCCTGACCGGACGGGGCGGCCTCCGTGGCCGTACGGCCGGGGGCCGTGCTCGCGCCGCCGGTTGCTCCCCCTCCCTCGTCGCCGGAGCAACCGGCCGTGAGCAGGAGAGCGGCCACGGCCACCGCGGCCGGCACAACTCGACGTAGCACGATCATGGTCCCTTCGACGCGGGCGTCCAGCGGCAGGTTCTACTTGTCATACACCGCCCGCGCCTCCCAGGTTCCCGATCACCGGAACCCGAACCGGAAGGCCAGGAAATCCCGGCCCGGCCAGCTCCGCCGGTTCCGCGGGCGCCCCCTACTCCCAGGACCCCTGCGCCCCCGGCAGCTCTCCCACCGCCGCCAGGTCCTCCGGTGTGAGCCGCAGCTGAGCCGCCGCCGCGTTCTCCGCCACCCAGCGCTCCCGCTTCGTCCCCGGCACCGGAACCACATGACCCCCCTGCGCCAGCACCCACGCCAGCGCCACCTGAGCCGGGGTGACCTCCCCGCCGTGCCGGGCGGCCACCCGGCGCAGTCCGGCGACGATCGGCTGGTTCGCGGCCATCATCTCGGCGGTGAAGCGGGGGTGCCGGGCGCGCATGTCGTCCGGCTCGAAACCCTCGCCCGGCGTCAGCGTGCCGGTCAGGAAGCCGTTGCCGAGCGGCATCGCGGCGAGGAAGCCGACGCCGCGCGCCGCGCACCACGGCAGCAGCGCGTCCAGCGCCTCCGGCGACCACACCGACAGCTCCGCCTCCACCGCGCTCACCGGGAAGACCTGCTGCACCCGCTCCAGCTGCCGGATCGTGGTGTCGTGCAGCCGCCCGCCGGACCGCCGCCCGCCGCGCGCCCCGACCGCGCACAGCCCGAGCGACCGCACCTTCCCCGCCCGCACCAGGTCCGCCATCGCGCCCCAGGTCTCCTCCACGGGCACCTCGGGGTCGGCGCGGTGCAGCTGGTAGAGGTCGATGACATCGGTCTGGAGCCGCCGCAGGGACGCGTCGCAGGCCCTTCTGACGTACCCGGGGCGGCCGTTGGCGACGATGTGCTGCTCGCCCACCAGCAGTCCGACCTTGGTGGACACGAAGGCGTCCTGGCGCCGCTCCTTCAACACCCGCCCCACCAGCAGCTCGTTGGTGAAGGGGCCGTACATGTCGGCGGTGTCCAGCAGGGTCACCCCGAGGTCGAGGGCGCGGTGCACCGCCCGGACCGACTCCTCGCCCCGCTGCCGTGACGTGCTGTACGCCCAGCTCATCGGCATGCACCCGAGTCCGACGGCCCCCACCGAGAGCGCCGCCGCGCCGATCGTCCTGCGCTCCACCTGGCCGTAACCCTCCCTCTGCCGGCCCCCAACCTAACCTCTGCGCCCGCGCGGGCCTGACATAGCCTCCTGACCATGACTGCTGACGTGTGGCTGCCCATCCCGCCGGAGGAGATCGAGGGGCTTCCGGAGGGGCCGAACTACCGCTTCTGGAACGGCGCCGAGGAGTTCCCCGCGGACCCGGCCGACTGCGTCTTCTACGTCGTGCCGTACATGAAGCCCGCCGGGGTCGGCGTACGGCCGCTGCCCGCCATGCGCTCCCTGAAGGTCGTGCAGACCCTGTCGGCCGGTGTCGACCATGTGACACCCGGCTTGAGGCATCTGCCCCCGGGAGTACGGCTGTGCAACGCGCGCGGGGTGCACGAGGCCAGTACCGCCGAGCTGACCCTGGCGCTGATCCTCGCCTCGCTGCGCGGCATCCCCGACTACGTGCGCGCGCAGGACCGGGGGGAGTGGCTCGGTGGTTTCCGGCCCGCGCTCGCGGACAAGACCGTCCTCATCGTGGGATACGGCTCCATCGGCGCCGCGATCGAGGACCGGCTCGCGCCCTTCGAACTCGCGCGGGTGGCGCGCGTGGCGCGCTCCGAGCGCACCACGGCGCGCGGGCCGGTGCACCAGCTCACCGAACTGCCCGCCCTGCTCCCCGAGGCGGACGTCGTGGTGCTCTCCACGCCCCTCACCGAGGCCACCCGCCACCTCGTCGACGCCGAGTTCCTGGCCCGGATGAAGGACGGCGCGCTGCTGGTCAACGTGGCCCGCGGCCCGGTCGTCGACACCAAGGCGCTGCTCGCGGAGCTGGAGGGCGGGCGCATCACCGCCGCGCTGGACGTCACCGATCCCGAGCCGCTGCCCGCGGACCATCCCCTCTGGCGTGCGCCGGGCGTGCTGATCAGCCCGCACGTCGGCGGTCCCACATCCGCGTTCCGGCCGCGCGCCGAGCGGCTCCTGGTGGAGCAGTTGGGACGTTTTCTGAACCGGGAGCCGCTGGGCAACGTGATCCTTACGACGGGCGCGATGGACGGCTAGCGACGGGACGCGGCGGTCGTACGGTTCGCTTCGGGCACGGTCCGCAACCCTCCGGGTGCGGTCCGTGCCCGCGTTCCCGCTGGTGGTCACGGAGCGTAGAGAACCTATGTCCCTGAGTGACGATCCTGGTGTATCGTCCCGACAGGGGCAGCGCCGTGACCCGTTCGGCGCCGGGGATGGACATTTCAGACTGCGAGGGGGGCGACGGGCGATGCACGGCCTATGGACCAACGATCCGACGCGGCGGGACCGCCGACGGCGACCCTGGCGCAGGGCCGCGTCCAGACGCGGTCCACACCCGGCCCCCGGCGGCCTCCATGGCCTCCACCGGAGCGGCCTTCACCACAGCCAGCAGCACCACACTCAGCAGCACCGCAGGCCCGGCAGCCGCAGGAGGCACGCGCGCCCGGCCCACCGGGACCAGCGGGACCGGACAGCGGTGCGGACCGGGAGGCCCCGGTGAACTCGCCGCCGACCGCCACCACCCTCGACGCGACCCCGCGCCCGCACCCGCCCTCCGGCGCCCCGCTGCCGCGCCGCCCGTTCGCCCCCGGCGGGCCGGGCAGCCGGACCGGCGGTGGCATCAGGGGCGGGGCGACCGTGGTCCACCAACTGCTGCTGGCCCTCGTCTGCGCGGGATACGCCGTCGGTTCCGCGCTCGGCTGGGGCACGGAGCAACTGGCCCTGATCATGGGCGACTTCGGACTGAGCGCCGCCGCCGCCACGGCCGCCGTGTCCTGCCTGTTGTACGCCCGCAGCCGCCGGGTGCCCTTCCGCCCCGCCTGGCTGCTGTTCGCCCTCTCCTCGGTGATGGCCGCCCTCGGCAACGCGGTCTGGGGCTGGTACGAGGTCGTGCTGGACCGCGAGGTGCCCAGCCCCAGCTACGCCGACCTGTTCTTCCTGTGCTTCGCGCCGCCCGCCATCGTCGGCCTGCTGGTGCTCGCCAAGCGGCCGGTGACGAAGGCGGGCTGGGGCTGTCTGGCGCTGGACGCCTGGCTGATCGGCGGCTCGCTGCTGACCCTGTCGTGGAGCCTCGCGCTGGCCCAGACGGCGAGCGTCGAGGGCGCCAGCGTCTCGCACACCGCGCTGTCACTGGCGTACCCGCTGCTGGACATCGCCCTGGTCAGCATGGTGCTCGCACTGCACTTCCGGCGCTCGGGCGCCAACCGCTCCGCCGTCAACACCGCGATCGGCGCGCTGGCCCTGACCGTGATGTGCGACGCCCTGTTCACCTCCCCGCTGCTGCACGACAACTACAGCTCCGGACAGTTGCTCGACGCGGGCTGGTTCGCCGGATCGCTGCTCCTGGCGTACGCCCCCTGGGCCGCGCCCCGGCACGGTCAGGGCGCGGAGGAGCAGCACACGCGCGTGGTGCACGAGCACGTGCCGGGCCAGCGCCCGGGACCCACCCCGCCCCAGGCGAGGCCACCCCAGCCGCCGGGCGCCGGGCAGCAGGGCGAGCACAGCCGCTATCTGACCACCCGGCCCATCACCGGCTCCCTGGCCGCCCTCACGCCGTACCTCGCCGCCGCCGTCTGCACCCTGGGCATCCTCTACAACGTCCTCAACGGCCGCAGCGTCGACCGCGTGGTGCTCTTCACGGGTGGCACGGTCGTGCTGGCCCTCGTGGTCCGGCAGGGCATCATGCTGCTCGACAACATCACCCTCACCCAGGAACTGGCGCAGAAGGAGAACCACTTCCGCTCCCTGGTGCAGGGCTCCAGCGACGTCATCATGATCGCCGCGCCCAACGGCATCCTCCGGTACGTCTCCCCGGCCGCCGCCGGGGTCTACGGCCGCCCCGCCGAGGAACTGGTGGGCACCGAACTGGCCGATCTCATCCACCCGGAGGACCTGGGCTGCGTGGTGCACGAGGTGCGCCGCTTCCTCGCCGCCAGCCCGCTGGAGGAACCCACGACCCGTATCGAGTGCCGCTTCCGCTCCGGCGGCGGGGGCTGGCTGAACGTCGAGTCCACCGTCAACCGCCACCACGGCGGCCTGATCTTCAACAGCCGCGACGTGACCGAGCGTGTGCGCCTCCAGGCGCAGCTCCAGCACAACGCCGAGCACGACCCGCTCACCGACCTGCCCAACCGCGCCCTGTTCACCAAGCGGGTGCAGCAGGCGCTGTCCGGCCGCCGTGCCACCGACCGCGGCGCCGCGCTACGGGGCACGGCGGTGCTCTTCATCGACCTGGACGGCTTCAAGGCGGTCAACGACACCATCGGCCACCAGGCCGGTGACGAACTCCTGGTGCACGCCGCCCGGCGGCTCCAGGAGGCGGTCCGCAAGGGCGACACCGCCGCCCGGCTCGGCGGCGACGAGTTCGCCGCCCTCATCGTCTCGGACGGCGCCCGCGACCGCGCGGCCCGCGAACGGCACATCCTGGAACTGGCCGACCGCCTCAGGATCACGCTGTCGCAGCCGTACGTCATCGACGGCAACGATGTCCGTGTCGCCGCCTCCATCGGCGTCGCCTTCGCCGAACCGGGCCTCGGCGCGGGCGAGTTGCTGCGCAACGCCGACCTGGCGATGTACCGCGCGAAATCGGCCGGAAAAGGCCGGGTCGAGCTGTACAGACCACAGATGCAGCAGGACGTCGTACGCAAGGCGGAACTGGCCACCCGGCTGCGGGCGGCGCTGCACGACGGCGAGTTCACGCTGCTGCACCAGCCCGTGGTGTCGCTGGCCGACGGCCGGATCACATCGGTCGCCGCGCAGGCCCGCTGGCGGTCGTCCCAGGGCGTGCTGTTCACGCCCGCGGAGTTCCTGCGCGTGGCGGAGGACAGCGACCGCACCGCGGAGCTGGACCGCTGGCTGCTCCAGGAAGCCGTGGAGCAGGCCGCGGAGCGGACCACGACCGGTCTCTCCGTCCCGGTGGTGGTCCGGATGAGCGCCCGTCGGCTGCTGGACCGCTCGATGCCGCTGGGCTCCGTGGAGGCGCTGCTCACCCGGCACGGGCTGCCGTCCGGATCGCTCGCCATAGAGCTGTCCGACATCGACGCCAGGGTCCCCCTGGACGACCTGGAGCGCCGCCTGGGCGGCCTCAGGCGGCTCGGGGTGCGCATCGCCCTGGACGGCTTCGGCGGCGGCTTCTCGGCCGTCACGGCGCTGCGCAGGCTCCCCGTCGACGTGCTGAAGCTCGACCGCTCGCTGGTCGAGGGCGTCGTCGAGTCCGCCAGGCTGCACAAGATCACCGGCGGGCTGCTGCGGATCGCCGCCGACCTCGGGCTGTCGTCCGTGGCCGACGGCGTGGACCTCCCGGAGCAGGTGACCGCCCTGCGCGCGCTGGGCTGCACGCACGGGCAGGGCATGGCGTTCTCCGGCCCGCTGGACGAGTACCGGCTGCGCCGGGCGCTCACTTCCGGCCACTGCCCGGTGCCGCACGCACCGGCCGAGCCCGCCTGTGTCGGCGGGGGCGCGGGGGTCTACGCCAGCGGGGTGACCAACGGTATGACCAGCGTCCTCAGCGCCGGTCCCGCCCTCGGCACACCGCTGCGTTCACATGATGAGACTCCCGTCCCACCCACTTGACAGTCGGTGCGTGCCGGGGGGAGGGTCTGTGCCATGCGCACCCGAATTCTCGTACTTGGAAAGCGCGTCGGCTGAAGCTGGTGACGTCCGGACGGACCCGGAACTCCCAGCGACCCCACCCGGCGCGCTCCCCTCGCTTGCCTTATGGCACGAGGGGTTTTTTGTTGCACAGGCACCTGTCGTGCCCCAGCCCCCACTCCGCACAAAACTCGCAAAAACCCTCAGCATCGAGAAGAGAATGCCGATGACCGAGCAGGCCACCGGGGCCCATCACCCGCAGCCGCGGCCCCGATCCGGAGGACACCAGTCCGCCCCCGAGCGCGTGACGGGTGCGCAGTCCCTCATCCGCTCGCTTGAGGAGGTCGGCGCCGACACGGTATTCGGCATTCCAGGGGGCACGATCCTGCCGGCGTACGACCCGCTGATGGACTCCACCCGGGTCCGCCACGTGCTGGTCCGCCACGAGCAGGGCGCCGGGCACGCCGCCACCGGCTACGCCCAGGCCACCGGCAAGGTCGGCGTCTGCATGGCGACCTCCGGACCCGGCGCCACCAACCTGGTCACCCCGATCGCCGACGCGCACATGGACTCCGTGCCGCTGGTCGCGATCACCGGCCAGGTGGTGTCCAAGTCGATCGGCACGGACGCCTTCCAGGAGGCGGACATCGTCGGCATCACCATGCCGATCACCAAGCACAGCTTCCTGGTCACCAAGGCGGAGGACATCCCCCGGGCGATCGCGCAGGCGTTCCACATCGCCTCCACCGGACGCCCCGGACCGGTCCTGGTCGACATCCCCAAGGACATCCTCCAGGCGCAGACCACCTTCTCCTGGCCGCCCACCATGGACCTGCCCGGCTACCGGCCCGTCACCAAGCCGCACGCCAAGCAGATCCGTGAGGCCGCCAAGCTGATCACCGCCGCCCGCCGCCCGGTCCTCTACGTCGGCGGCGGCGTCCTCAAGGCCGGGGCCACCGCGGAACTGAAGGTCCTCGCCGAACTCACCGGAGCGCCCGTCACCACCACCCTGATGGCGCTCGGCGCGTTCCCCGACAGCCACCCGCTGCACGTGGGAATGCCGGGCATGCACGGTTCGGTCACCGCCGTCACCGCGCTGCAGAAGGCCGACCTGATCGTCGCCCTCGGCGCCCGCTTCGACGACCGCGTCACCGGCAAGCTGGACAGCTTCGCCCCGTACGCCAAGATCGTCCATGCCGACATCGACCCCGCGGAGATCGGCAAGAACCGCGCCGCCGACGTGCCGATCGTCGGGGACGCCCGCGAGGTCATCGCCGATCTGATCCAGGCGGTGCAGAAGGAGCACAGCGAGGGCCACCAAGGCGACTACAGCGCTTGGTGGAACGACCTGAACCGCTGGCGCGAGACCTACCCGCTCGGCTACGACCAGCCCGAGGACGGCTCGCTCTCCCCGCAGCAGGTCATCGAGCGGATCGGACAGCTCGCCCCCGAGGGCACGATCTTCGCGGCGGGCGTCGGCCAGCACCAGATGTGGGCGGCGCACTTCATCGAGTACGAGAAGCCCGCCACCTGGCTGAACTCCGGCGGCGCCGGGACGATGGGCTACGCGGTCCCGGCCGCCATGGGCGCCAAGGCCGGGGCGCCGGACCGCGCGGTCTGGGCGATCGACGGCGACGGCTGCTTCCAGATGACCAACCAGGAGCTGACCACCTGCGCCCTGAACAACATCCCGATCAAGGTCGCCATCATCAACAACGGCGCCCTGGGGATGGTCCGCCAGTGGCAGACGCTGTTCTACAACCAGCGCTACTCCAACACCGTGCTGCACTCCGGCCCGGACGACGTCAACCCGCAGGCGCGCGGCACCCGGGTCCCCGACTTCGTGAAGCTGTCCGAGGCCATGGGCTGCTACGCGATCCGCTGCGAGGACCCGGCCGACCTCGACAAGGTCATCGAGGAGGCGAACTCCATCAACGACCGCCCGGTCGTCGTCGACTTCGTCGTCCACGAGGACGCCATGGTGTGGCCGATGGTCGCCGCCGGCACCTCCAACGACGAGATCATGGCCGCCCGTGACGTCCGCCCCGACTTCGGCGACAACGAAGACGACTGAGCGAGAGAGACGTAAAGAGAAATGTCCAAGCACACGCTCTCCGTCCTGGTGGAGAACACCCCCGGCATCCTCGCCCGGATCGCCGCGCTCTTCTCCCGCCGCGGCTTCAACATCGACTCGCTCGCCGTCGGTGTCACCGAGCACCCCGACATCTCCCGCATCACGATCGTGGTGAGCGTCGACGACCTGCCGCTGGAGCAGGTGACCAAGCAGCTCAACAAGCTCGTCAACGTGCTGAAGATCGTCGAGCTGGAGCCGTCGGCGGCCGTGCAGCGTGAACTTGTTCTGGTGAAGGTGCGCGCGGACAACGAGACGCGCTCCCAGATCGTCGAGATCGTCCAGCTGTTCCGCGCCAAGACCGTGGACGTCTCCCCGGAGGCCGTCACCATCGAGGCCACCGGCTCCGGCGAGAAGCTGTCCGCCATGCTCAAGATGCTGGAGCCGTACGGCATCAAGGAGCTGGTCCAGTCCGGCACGATCGCGATCGGCCGCGGCGCACGTTCGATCACCGACCGGTCGCTGCGCGCTCTCGACCGGTCGGCCTGACCCACCAAACGGGCGGCCGACGACGCGCGGCCGCCCGTATGCCGAGACCACCGAACTTCCCCCACCCCCACCGTCATACGGTGGGACGCAACACCTGCACCCAAGGAGAGAACCCAAAGTGGCCGAGCTGTTCTACGACGCCGACGCCGACCTGTCCATCATCCAGGGCCGCAAGGTCGCGGTCATCGGTTACGGCAGCCAGGGCCACGCCCACGCCCTGTCGCTGCGCGACTCCGGCGTCGACGTGCGCGTCGGTCTGCACGAGGGCTCCAAGTCCAAGGCCAAGGCCGAGGAGCAGGGCCTGCGCGTGGTGACGCCGTCGGAGGCCGCCGCCGAGGCCGACGTCATCATGATCCTGGTGCCGGACCCGATCCAGGCCCAGGTCTACGAGGAGTCCATCGCGCCGAACCTGAAGGACGGCGACGCGCTGTTCTTCGGCCATGGCTTCAACATCCGCTTCGGCTTCATCAAGCCCCCGGCCGGTGTCGACGTCTGCATGGTCGCCCCGAAGGGCCCGGGTCACCTGGTGCGCCGCCAGTACGAGGAGGGCCGCGGCGTCCCCTGCATCGCCGCCGTCGAGCAGGACGCCACCGGCAGCGCCTTCGCGCTGGCCCTGTCCTACGCCAAGGGCATCGGCGGTACCCGCGCGGGCGTCATCAAGACGACCTTCACCGAGGAGACCGAGACCGACCTGTTCGGTGAGCAGGCCGTTCTCTGCGGTGGCACCGCGGCGCTGGTGAAGGCGGGCTTCGAGACGCTGACCGAGGCGGGCTACCAGCCGGAGATCGCCTACTTCGAGTGCCTGCACGAGCTGAAGCTGATCGTGGACCTCATGTACGAGGGCGGCCTGGAGAAGATGCGCTGGTCGATCTCCGAGACCGCCGAGTGGGGCGACTACGTCACCGGCCCGCGGATCATCACCGACGCCACCAAGGCCGAGATGAAGAAGGTCCTCGCCGAGATCCAGGACGGCTCGTTCGCGCAGGCCTGGATGGACGAGTACCACGGCGGTCTGAAGAAGTACAACGAGTACAAGCAGCAGGACTCCGAGCACCTGCTGGAGACCACCGGCAAGGAGCTGCGCAAGCTCATGAGCTGGGTGAACGAGGAGGCGTAGGCCTCACGCCGAGGGGCTGTCGCCGCGTGGGCGACAGCCCCTTCGCCGGCTGCCGGGCAGCGTGCCACCAGGGGCGTTGTCCAACCCGTCCAGCCCCGGACGGGTGATCCTTCCGCAGAGGCGCATAACGACCTACGCCGCGCCACTACACTGCCGTACTACATACGCGTCAGGCCCACAGCGTCGTGCGTCTTCCACGCGGCTAGCCAACCTCCTCCGCCTGCGGCCGTCGGGACGGCCGTCCGCATGCTTTGGACTTGTGAGGACTCACGTGAGCTCGAAACCTGTCGTACTCATCGCTGAAGAGCTGTCGCCCGCGACCGTGGACGCGCTTGGGCCGGACTTCGAGATCCGGCACTGCAACGGAGCGGACCGAGCCGAACTGCTCCCGGCCATCGCCGACGTCGACGCCATTCTGATCCGCTCCGCCACCAAGGTCGACGCCGAGGCCATCGCCGCCGCGAACAAGCTCAAGGTCGTCGCACGAGCCGGCGTCGGCCTGGACAACGTCGACGTCTCCGCCGCCACCAAGGCCGGCGTGATGGTCGTCAACGCCCCCACCTCCAACATCGTGACCGCCGCCGAGCTGGCCTGCGGTCTGATCCTCGCCACCGCCCGCAACATCCCGCAGGCCAACGCCGCGCTGAAGAACGCCGAGTGGAAGCGCAGCAAGTACACCGGCGTGGAGCTGGCCGAGAAGACCCTCGGCGTCGTCGGCCTCGGCCGCATCGGCGCGCTGGTCGCCCAGCGGATGTCCGCGTTCGGCATGAAGGTCGTCGCCTACGACCCCTACGTGCAGCCCGCGCGGGCCGCGCAGATGGGCGTGAAGGTGCTCTCCCTGGACGAACTGCTGGAGGTCTCCGACTTCATCACCGTCCACCTGCCCAAGACCCCCGAGACGGTGGGCCTGATCGGCGACGAGGCGCTGCGCAAGGTCAAGCCGAGCGTGCGCATCGTCAACGCCGCGCGCGGGGGCATCGTCGACGAGGAGGCGCTGTACTCCGCCCTCAAGGAGGGCCGGGTCGCCGGTGCCGGTCTCGACGTGTACGCCAAGGAGCCCTGCACGGACTCCCCGCTGTTCGAGTTCGACCAGGTCGTCGCCACCCCGCACCTGGGTGCCTCCACCGACGAGGCGCAGGAGAAGGCCGGCATCGCCGTCGCCCGCTCGGTCCGTCTCGCCCTCGCCGGTGAGCTGGTCCCCGACGCGGTGAACGTCCAGGGCGGTGTCATCGCCGAGGACGTCAAGCCGGGCCTGCCGCTCGCCGAGCGCCTCGGCCGCATCTTCACCGCGCTCGCCGGTGAGGTCGCCGTCCGCCTCGACGTCGAGGTCTACGGCGAGATCACCCAGCACGATGTGAAGGTGCTCGAACTCTCCGCGCTCAAGGGCGTGTTCGAGGACGTCGTCGACGAGACGGTGTCGTACGTCAACGCCCCCCTGTTCGCCCAGGAACGCGGTGTCGAGGTGCGGCTGACCACCAGCTCCGAGTCGGCCGACCACCGCAACGTGGTCACCGTGCGCGGCACCCTCTCCGGTGGCGAGGAGGTCGCGATCTCCGGCACGCTGGCCGGTCCCAAGCACATCCAGAAGATCGTCGCCGTCGGTGAGTACGACGTCGACCTCGCCCTCGCCGACCACATGGTCGTCCTGCGCTACGAGGACCGGCCGGGCGTCGTCGGCACCGTCGGCCGTGTCTTCGGCGAGGCGGGCATCAACATCGCCGGGATGCAGGTGTCCCGCGCGGTCGCCGGCGGCGAGGCCCTCGCCGTGCTGACCGTCGACGACACGGTGCCCGCGGGTGTGCTGACCGAGGTCGCCGCGGAGATCGGCGCGACGTCGGCCCGCTCGGTCAACCTGGTCTGACGCGTAGTCCCGAAAGCGCCGGGCGAGCTGGCTTCCGCCAGCTGGTCCGGCGCTTTCCCGTGCACCGGACCCGGCCCTACGGCCGCAGCCGCGCCCCCTTCAGCGCCATGTGCAGCAGCAGCCGGTCCTCGCCGTCGTCCAGGTCCAGGCCGGTGAGCTGCTCGACGCGGGACAGCCGGTAGTAGAGGGTCTGGCGGTGGATGCCCAGCTCGGCGGCGGTGCGGGTGGCCTGGCCCGCGCAGTCGAGGTAGGTCTCGGCGGTCCTCGCCAGTTCGCGGTGGGCGGGGGAGAGCAGGGCCGCCACGGCGGGGTCCTGGGCCGTCTCCGGGGGCAGCGCGGTCAGCAGCCGGAACGGGCCGATGGACGCCCACTCGGCGACCGGCCCGAACCGGGGTTCCGCCAACGCGGCCCGCGCCGCCGCCGACGCCTCCCGCCAGGCGACCCCCAACTCCGCGAGCCCACCACGAGCGGTGGCGATCCCGGCAGCGGGCCCGGACGACGCCCCGACCTGCCACCCGGCCCCGCCGGACGACGCCCCGGCCTGCCTGGCCGTCGCGCTGGTCGGCGTACCGGCCTGCTTCCCCGTCCCGCCGCTCGGCGTCCCCGCCTGCCTCCCCGTCGCGCCCGACGGGGTGCTCGGCTGCCCGCCCTCCGCGCCGGACGGCGTACCCGTCTGCCCGCCCGCTGCGCCGGACTGCGTACTCCCTTGCCCGGACGGCGTACCCGTCTGTCTGCCCGCGGTCCCGTCGCTCGGCGCCCCCGCCTGCCTGGCCGTCCCGGACTGCCTGGCCGCCGTACCGCCCGACGGCATCCCCGTCGGCCCCATCGCCCCGCCCGACGGCGCCCCCGTCAACCCCCGTGCCCGCTCCAGCAGGCGGGCCGCCGCTGAGGTTGCCGGAGTCGGTACGTCCGTGGAGCGCAGGCGGATCAGCAGGGCCAGGGCGGTGCCCGCCGCGCCCCACGGGACCGTGCACAGGGCCGTCGCCCCCGGCACCGTACGCACCGACGGGGCGTCGTCCGGGTCGGCGGACGGCCAGGGGGCCACGCACACCACCGTGTGCGGGGCGTCCGCGCGGGCGCCGAGGGCGGTGCGCAGCTCGGCGACGGCCATGTCCTGCTGCCAGCCGCGCTCGGCGCCGAGGACCGCCCGCAGCTCCCGGCTGAGGTCGGCGCCGTGCTGGGCCTCGTCGGCGAGCAGCGCGCCGATCCGGACCGTCACCTCCATCGCCGCCGTGAGCTGCGCGTCCGTCGGCCCCGGGTCGCTGTCCAGGAGCCAGACGTAGCCGAGGACCACGCCCCGGTGCCGCACCGGCAGGCAGATACGGCCCCGGTGCACCCCCGCCTCCGGGGTGCGCGGGATGCGGACGGGACCGGTCGCGCGGGTGATGCCGAAGCCCTCGAACCAGGCCCGGACGGCGGCCGTGGAGCGCCGGGTGAGGATCGAGCGGGTGCGCACCGGGTCCAGGGCGGAGGGATCGAGGTCGCCCTCACTGTCGTACGCGCCGAAGGCGATCAGCTCGAAGTCGCGGTTCTCCAGGGTCGCCGGGGCGCCCAGCAGCTCCGAGATCTCGTCGACCAGCTCCTGGTAGTCAGCCCTGAATTCCGACGTCACCCGGGCATTCTCCCCCATGTAACGACGGACTTCAGACATCTGTCTGAGATCGGTGGCACGGATGCGTGACAGCTGTCGATGGCCCACGATCGGAGGGATCCTTAGGTTTCACGGTGGTTCTCCGTGCCGTAGCCGAATCGTCGGCCGACGGCCCAGTCATGCATGTGTAAGTGGAGGTGCCCCGTGCTGGGTCCCGTGATTCTCGCCGCCTCGCGCAGCGACCGGATGCGACGAATGATCTCGGCGGCTCCCGGTACCAAGCAGGTCGTCGACCGCTTCATCCCCGGTGAGACGGTCGACGAGGTCCTGCCGGTGGTGCGGGAGCTGACCGCGCGGGGCCTGGAGCTGACGATGGACGTCGTCGGCGAGGACATCACCAGCCCCGCGCAGGCCGAGGCCGCCCGGGACGCCTACCTGGAGTTGATCGACCGGCTCAAGCCACTGGACCTCGGCACCCGCGCCGAGATGTCGGTCAAGCTGTCCATGTTCGGGCAGGCCCTGGACGGTGGCCACGAACTGGCGCTGAAGAACGTCCGCCCGGTCGTCGAGGCCGCCGCCGAGATCGGCACCACGGTCACCCTGGACGCCGAGGACCACACCACCCTCGACTCGATGTTCGCCATCCACGACGAACTGCGCGCCGACTTCCCCCAGACCGGCTGCGTCATCCAGGCCTACCTGTTCCGCACCGAGGCCGACGCCCGCCGCCTCGCCGGGAGCGGCAGCCGGGTGCGGCTGGTGAAGGGCGCCTACAAGGAGCCCGCGTCGGTCGCTTACCAGCAGAAGCACGAGATCGACAAGGCGTACGTCCGCGCCCTGAAGATCCTCATGGACGGCGAGGGCTACCCGATGATCGGGTCCCACGACCCGCGCCTGATCTCCATCACCCAGGAACTCGCCCGGCGCGCCGGGCGCAAGCCGGACGAGTACGAGTTCCAGATGCTGTACGGCATCCGCGGTGACGAGCACCTGCGGCTGGCCGCCGAGGGCCACCGCATGCGCGTCTACACCGCCTATGGAACCGACTGGTACGGCTACTTCATGAGGCGTCTGGCGGAGAAGCCCGCCAACCTGCGGTTCTTCGTACGCAGCATGATCACCAAGGGCTGAACCACACCGCTCAGTAAGGAGTTACGGAA
Organism: Streptomyces sp. B93; assembly: GCF_018070565.1. Taxonomy (GTDB): domain Bacteria; phylum Actinomycetota; class Actinomycetes; order Streptomycetales; family Streptomycetaceae; genus Streptomyces. The sequence goes on along the minus strand of NZ_JAGPXL010000024.1, from coordinate 18,432 downwards.
CCCATGGACGCTGTGACCCAGGTCCCCACCCCCGTCAACGAGCCGGTGCACGGCTACGCCCCCGGTTCGCCCGAGCGTGCCCGGCTGGAGGCCAAGCTGAAGGAGCTGGCCGACAACCCAATCGACCTGCCCTGCACCATCGGCGGTGAGAAGCGGATGGGCGGCGGCGAGCGGTTCGACGTCGTGCAGCCGCACAACCACAAGGCCCGCATCGGCACCTACGCCAACGCCACCCAGCAGGACGCGCAGGACGCCATCGACGCCGCCCTCGCCGCCGCTCCGGCCTGGCGCGCTATGTCGTTCGACGACCGCGCCGCGATCATCCTGCGCGCCGCCGAGCTGCTGTCCGGGCCGTGGCGCGAGACGCTGGCCGCCTCCACCATGCTCGGGCAGTCCAAGACCGCCCAGCAGGCCGAGATCGACACGCCCTGCGAGCTGATCGACTTCTGGCGGTTCAACGTCGCCTACGCCCGCAAGATCCTGGCCGAGCAGCCCCCGGCCAACTCCCCGGGCGTGTGGAACCGGCTCGACCACCGCCCGCTGGAGGGCTTCGTCTACGCGATCACGCCGTTCAACTTCACGGCGATCGCGGGCAACCTGCCCACCGCCCCCGCCCTCATGGGCAACGTCGTGGTGTGGAAGCCGTCCCCGACGCAGACCCACGCCGCCGTGCTGCTGATGCAGTTGCTGGAGGAGGCCGGGCTGCCCAAGGGCGTCATCAACCTGGTCACCGGCGACGGCATCGAGGTCTCCAAGGTCGCCCTGGAGCACCGGGACCTCGCGGGCATTCACTTCACCGGCTCGACCAAGACGTTCCAGTACCTGTGGAAGACGGTCGGCAACAACATCGAGAAGTACCGCACCTACCCGCGTCTGGTCGGCGAGACCGGCGGCAAGGACTTCCTCGTCGCCCACCCGTCGGCCGACCGCGCCGTGCTGAAGACCGCGCTGACCCGCGGCGCCTTCGAGTACCAGGGCCAGAAGTGCTCGGCCACCTCCCGGGCGTACATCCCCGCCTCGATCTGGAACTCCGGCTTCAAGGAGGAGTTCGCCGCCGAGGTCGACTACCTGACCATGGGTGACGTCACCGACCTGTCGAACTTCATCGGCGCGGTCATCGACGAGCGGGCGTTCGCCAAGAACAAGGCCGCCATCGACCGCGCCAAGGAGGACCCGACCTGCACGATCGTCGCGGGCGGCAGCTACGACGACTCGGTCGGCTACTTCGTCCGCCCGACGGTCGTCGAGTGCACCGACCCGGAGAACGAGGTCTTCACGACCGAGTACTTCGGCCCGTTCCTCGCCGTGCACGTCTACGAGGACGAGAAGTACGACGAGATGCTGACGCAGATGGAGTCGGTGTCCGACTACGCGCTGACCGGCTCGGTCATCTCCGGCGACCGCGCGGCGGCGGCGTACACGATGGAGAAGCTGCGCTACGCCGCGGGCAACTTCTACATCAACGACAAGTCGACCGGCGCCGTCGTCGGCCAGCAGCCCTTCGGCGGCGGCCGTGCTTCCGGCACCAACGACAAGGCGGGCGCCCCGCAGAACCTGCTGCGCTGGACGCTGACCCGGGCCATCAAGGAGACCCTGGTCGCGCCGACCGACTACACCTACCCGCACATGGGCTGACCCCCTGGTGAGAGGGCCGGATCCCCCGGGATCCGGCCCTCTCGCGTGTTCGCCGTCTCAGATAGTAGGAAGTCCGAGTAATTGTGGAGACAGACGCTCCACCGTCGCCTACTTTTGTAGGAGCCGAACGTCTCGCTCGACCCAGCGAATGGCGGTTGTGAGCCGGGCCCCACGCAGGCAACCCCTGTGGCCCCGAAGCTCCCCGCACTTCCGGCGTCTCGTACCCCGTCCTTCCCGGTTCCTCGAAGGAGTCGATTCCCCATGGCCGAGACGACCGTCCGCCGCCGAGTCCGTCACCTCCCCCGTACGACCGACTCCGACCGCAAGAACGCCGCAGCCGCACTCCAGCGGGCTCTCGACCGCCGGGACAACGGCGGCGCCACCGGCCACTGACCGCATGTCCACATCGCGGACGGTCCGTGTCATCCCATGGGACGCGGAGTAGGGTGCCCGTCATGTCTCGCAGCATCAATCTCGCAGTGATCCCCGGTGACGGCATCGGCCAGGAGGTCGTGACCGAAGGCCTCAAGGTCCTCTCCGCCGTCCTCCCGCAGGATGTGAAGCTGGAGACCAAGGAGTACGACTTCGGCGCCCGGCGCTACCACGCCACCGGTGAGACCCTCACCGACGCCGACCTCGACGCCCTCAAGGGCCACGACGCCATCCTGCTCGGCGCCATCGGGGACCCCAGCGTCCCCTCCGGCGTCCTGGAGCGCGGCTTCCTGCTCAAGCTCCGCTTCGCCTTCGACCACCACGTCAACCTGCGGCCGAGCAAGCTGCTGCCGGGTGTCGAGACGCCCCTGAAGGGCCAGCCGGAGATCGACTTCGTGGTCGTCCGCGAGGGCACCGAGGGCCCGTACACCGGCAACGGCGGCGCCATCCGCAAGGGCACCGAGCACGAGGTCGCCACCGAGGTGTCCGTCAACACCGCCTACGGCGTCGAGCGCGTCGTCCGCGACGCCTTCGCCCGCGCCCAGGCCCGCCCGCGCAAGAAGCTCACGCTGGTCCACAAGAACAACGTGCTGACCTTCGCCGGTCATCTGTGGACGAACGTCTTCAACGCGGTGGCCGCCGAGTACCCCGAGGTCAGCACCGAGTACATCCACGTCGACGCGGCGACGATCTACCTCGTCACCCAGCCCGAGCGCTTCGACGTGATCGTCACCGACAACCTCTTCGGCGACATCATCACCGACCTCGCCGCGGCCGTCTCCGGCGGCATCGGCGTCGCCGCGAGCGGGAACATCAACCCCTCCGGCGAGTTCCCGTCCATGTTCGAGCCGGTGCACGGCTCGGCCCCGGACATCGCGGGCCAGGGCAAGGCCGACCCCACGGCCACCGTCCTGTCCGTCGCGCTGCTCCTGCGTCACCTCGGCCGCGACGCCGAGGCGACCCGGATCGAGGACGCGGTCGCCGCCGACCTGGCCGACCGGGTCGGCGGGCCCGCCCGCTCCACCGCCGAGATCGGCGACGCGCTCGCCGTACGAGTAGCCGGCTGACCCGTCGGTTCCTCCTCGAAGCCGCCGGGTCGCATCCGCACCCGGCGGCTTCCGCATGTCCCCGCCGGGTGCCACCATCAACCCTGGGCCCCGTTCACACCGTTTTCTTCCGCGTTTCTTCCTCGGCGACCCGCGCGCGATAATCGAACGCGGAGCCGCGGAATGAGGGAATGCTCGGACGTCCTAGCACTGGCCACCGGCCGCGACGGGCGTGAGCGCGGCCCGTCACTACAACCGGTGAAGGACAACCACTCATGACGACGCCCACGATCGAGCTCAAGCCCTCCGCCAGCCCGCTCTCCGACGCCGAGCGGGAGGCCATACTGGCCAACCCCGGGTTCGGCCGCCACTTCACCGACCACATGGTGACGATCAAGTGGACCGAGGGCCGCGGCTGGCACGACGGACAGCTCGTCCCGTACGCGCCGATCCCCCTCGACCCGGCCACCAACGTCCTGCACTACGCGCAGGAGATCTTCGAGGGGCTGAAGGCCTACCGTCGCCCCGACGGCTCGGTCGCCACGTTCCGCCCCGACCGGAACGCCCTGCGCTTCCAGCGCTCAGCCCGGCGCCTGGCCATGCCCGAACTGCCGGTCGAGACCTTCATCGAGGCCTGTGACGCGCTGGTCCGCCAGGACCAGGCCTGGGTGCCGGCGCACGGCGGCGAGGAGTCCCTCTACCTGCGGCCGTTCATGATCGCCACCGAGGTCGGTCTCGGTGTGAAGCCCGCTGGCGAGTACCTGTTCCTGGTCATCGCCTGCCCGGCCGGGGCCTACTTCCCCGGTGGCGTCAAGCCGGTCTCCATCTGGCTCTCCGAGGACCGCGTCCGCGCCGTCCCCGGCGGCATGGGCGACGCCAAGACCGGCGGCAACTACGCCGCCTCCCTGCTCGCCCAGGCCGAGGCCGCCGCCAAGGGGTGCGACCAGGTCTGCTACCTCGATGCGGTCGAGCACAAGTGGGTCGAGGAACTCGGCGGCATGAACCTGTACTTCGTGTACGGCAACAAGATCGTCACCCCCACCCTCACCGGTTCCATCCTGGAGGGCGTCACCCGCGACAGCCTCCTCACCGTCGCCCGCGACCTCGGCTACGAGGCCGAGGAGGGCCGTGTCTCCATCGACCAGTGGCAGCGCGACGCGGAGAACGGCAGCCTCACCGAGGTCTTCGCCTGCGGCACCGCCGCGGTGATCACACCGGTCGGCACGGTCAAGCGCACCGGCGCCGAGTGGCAGCACTCCGACGGGCAGCCCGGCGAGGCGACGATGCGGCTGCGGTCCGCGCTGCTGGACATCCAGCGGGGGACCGCCGAGGACACCCACGGCTGGATGCACCAGCTGAGCTGACCCTTCCGCTTCTTGGCGAGGCCCGCAACCCGGTCATGGGGTGCGGGCCTCGTTCGTATGCCCCCATCCGTTTTAGAACGGCGCTCTAACGGGTTAGAGTGCTGCTCTAACACCGGAGGAGGTGCCCCCTCATGCGACTGACCCCCACCGAACGGGACCGGCTGCTGCTCTTCGGCGCCGCCGAACTGGCCCGTGCCCGCCGGGCCCGGGGGCTGCGGCTGAACGTGCCGGAGGCGACGGCCCTCATCGCGGACACCGTGTGCGAGGCCGCCCGGGACGGCCGCCGACTGGCCGAGGCCATCGAGGCCGCCCGGTCCGTGCTCGGCCCCGACGACGTGCTGCCGGGCGTGGCGGACGTGGTCACCGAGGTCCATGTCGAGGCCGTCTTCGACGACGGCTCCCGGCTCGCGGTCGTCACCGACCCCCTCGGCGGTGGCGGGGGAGAGGAGGCGCCGGGTGCGCTGCTCCCCGGCCCCGCGCACGAGGAGCCGGTCGCCGCCGTACGGCTCACCGTCACCAACACCGCGACCGTGCCGGTCTCCGTCACCTCCCACTTCCACTTCTTCGAGGCCAACCCGCGGCTGGACTTCGTACGGGAACGGGCCTACGGGATGCGGCTGGCGGTGCCCGCGGGGTCGTCGGTGCGGTTCGGGCCGGGGGAGAGCGTCGAGGTCGGGCTCGTCCCCATCGGCGGGGCGCGGGTGGCCATCGGGTTCGCCGGGCTCGTCGACGGGCCGCTGGACGCGCCCGGCGCCCGGGAAGAGGCCCTGCGCAGGGCCGCCGCCTGCGGATATCTGGGAGCGTGAGATGGACCCGTACGAGTACGCCTCGGTGCACGGACCGCGGGCCGGGGACCGGATCAGGCTCGGGGACTCCGGGCTGGTGATCCGCGTCGAGTCCGACGCGCAGTCCTACGGCGACGAGTTCCTGGCCGGTTTCGGCAAGACCGCCCGCGACGGGCTGCACCTCAAGGCCGCCGCCGTACGCGACACCTGCGACGTCGTCATCAGCAACGTCGTCGTGATCGACGCCGTGCAGGGCGTCCGCAAGGTGTCCATCGGCATCCGCGAGGGCCGGATCAGCGCGATCGGGCGGGCCGGGAACCCCGACACCCTCGACGGGGTGGACGTCGTGGTCGGCACCGGCACCACCATCGTGTCCGGCGAGGGGCTGATCGCCACCGCCGGAGCGGTCGACACCCATGTCCACCTGCTGTCGCCGCGGATCATGGAGGCCTCGCTGGCCTCCGGGGTGACCACCATCATCGGGCAGGAGTTCGGGCCGGTCTGGGGCGTCGGTGTCAACTCGCCCTGGGCGCTGCGGCGCGCGTTCGGCGCCTTCGATGCCTGGCCGGTCAACATCGGCTTCCTGGGCCGGGGTTCGTCGTCCGACGCCGCGCCGCTGGTGGAAGCGCTGGCCGAAGGGGGCGCGTCCGGGTTCAAGGTGCACGAGGACATGGGCGCCCACACCCGGGCCCTGGACACCGCCCTGCGCGTCGCCGAGGAGCACGACGTCCAGGTGGCCCTGCACAGCGACGGCCTCAACGAGTGCCTGTCCGTCGAGGACACCCTGCGCGTGCTGGAGGGCCGCACCATCCACGCCTTCCACATCGAGGGCTGCGGCGGCGGACATGTCCCGAACGTGCTGAAGATGGCGGGCGTCCCCAACGTCATCGGCTCCTCCACCAACCCCACCCTGCCCTTCGGCCGGGACGCGGTCGCCGAGCACTACGGCATGATCGTCTCCGTCCACGACCTCAAGACCGACCTGCCGGGCGACGCCGCCATGGCCCGCGACCGCATCCGCGCCGGGACCATGGGCGCCGAGGACGTGCTGCACGACCTGGGCGCGATCGGCATCACCTCCTCCGACGCGCAGGGCATGGGCCGGGCGGGCGAGACCGTCCGCCGTACGTTCGCCATGGCCGGGAAGATGAAGGCCGAGTTCGGCGCCCCGGACGACGGCCACGACAACGAGCGCGTCCTGCGCTACCTGGCCAAGCTCACCGTCAACCCCGCCATCGCCCACGGGCTGGCGCACGAGGTGGGCTCGCTGGAGGTCGGCAAGCTCGCCGACATCGTGCTGTGGCGGCCGGAGTTCTTCGGTGCCAAGCCGCAGCTGGTGCTGAAGTCGGGGTTCCCGGCGTACGGCGTGGTCGGCGACCCCAACGCGGCCACGGACACCTGTGAACCCCTCGTCCTGGGCCCGCAGTTCGGGGCGTACGGCGCCACTCCGGCCGACATCTCCGTGGCCTTCGTGGCCCAGGCCGCCCTGGACCAGGGCCACGACACGATGCCCACCCGGCGCCGACGCGTCGCCGTGCGCGGCACCCGCGGCATCGGACCGGCCGACCTGCGGCTGAACTCCCGTACCGGGGCCGTCGACGTCGATCAGCGCACGGGCCTGGTCACGCTGGACGGGGAGCCGCTGCGCTCGGAACCGGCCGACTCCGTCTCCCTCAACCGCCTGTACTTCCTCTAGGACCGCCGATGACCTTCCGTATGCCCCCCGAGTGGGCCCCGCACGAGCGCACCTGGATGGCCTGGCCGGGCGCCAACCCGACCTTCGACGACCCCGGGGAGCTGGCGGAGGCCCGGGCCGCCTGGGCGGCCGTGGCCCGGACGATCCGCCGCTTCGAACCGGTGACCGTGGTGTGCGGGCCCGGGCAGTCGGCGGACGCCCGGGAACTGCTCGGTGACGGCGTCGACACCGTGGAGCGCGAACTCGACGACGCCTGGATGCGGGACATCGGGCCCACCTTTCTTACCAACGGCCGGGGTGAACTGGCCGCCGTCGACTGGACGTTCAACGGCTGGGGCGCCCAGCACTGGGCCCGCTGGGAGCACGACGCGAAGATCGCCGCGTACGTCGCGGACCTCGCGGGCGCCACGACGACGTACACCTCACCGCTGGTCAACGAGGGCGGCGCGATCCACGTCGACGGCGAGGGCACGGTCCTGCTGACGGAGACCGTGCAGCTCGGCCCCGAACGCAACCCCGGCTGGACGAGGGCGGAGGCCGAGGCGGAGATCCACGCCCGGCTCGGCACCCGCAAGGCGATCTGGCTGCCGCGCGGCCTCACCGCCGACTACCCCCCGTATGGCTACGGCACCCTCGGCCACGTCGACATCGTCGCCGCCTTCGCCCGCCCCGGCGTGGTCGTCGCCCACCACCAGCCCGACCCGGCACACCCCGACCACGAGGTGACCCGGGAGGTCATCGGCCTGCTGCGGACGCAGACCGACGCCCGGGGCCGCCCCCTCGAGGTCGTCGAGGTACCCGCCCCGACCGTCCTGGAGGCCGACGGACACTGGGCCGACTACTCCTACATCAACCACTACCTCTGCAACGGCGGCGTCGTCCTCTGCGCCTTCGACGACCCCCGCGACGAGACGGCCGCGGGCATCTTCCGCCGTCTGTTCCCCGACCGGATCGTGACCCTCGTCGACGCGCGTACGATCTTCGCCGGTGGCGGGGGCATCCACTGCATCACCCAGCAGCAGCCGAGGATCTAGGAGCCGTTCGATGGCCGGTGCGCAGCGCAGGCCCGCCCCGCCCCGCGAGGACGTCCTCGCCGCGGCCATGGCGATGATCGCCGAGCGTGGGCTGGAGAAGCTGACCATGGCGGGGCTCGGGCGTGAGGTCGGGATGAGCAGCGGTCATCTGCTGTACTACTTCCGGTCCAAGGACGAGCTGTTGCTGCGCACCCTGGAGTGGAGTGAGGGGCGGCTAGGGGTCGAGCGGGGGCGGCTGATGGACCGTGCCGTGTCCGCGCGGGAGCGGCTCGACGCCTATGTCGACCTGTATGTGCCCGACGGTCACCGCGATCCGCACTGGACCCTGTGGCTGGAGGTCTGGAACCGGTCGCAGAACGCCGACGACAGCGCCCGCGAGCGCCAGGCCGCCATCGAGGGGGCCTGGCACCGCGATCTGGTGGCGCTGCTCGGCGAGGGCCTCTCACGCGGCGAGTTCCGCGCGGTCGACCCCGACCGGTTCGCCGCCCGGCTGCGGGCGCTCCTGGACGGCTTCTCCATCCATGTGGCGATCGGGCTGCGGGGCACCGACCGGGAGCGGGTCCTCGCGCACGTACGGGAATTCCTCGACGAGACGCTGTCCGCGCCCTGACGTCCTGGACGGGCGCCCGAATCCTGAGACAGCGGTGAGATCCGGTGACCGTCTGTGCCAGACTGCCTCCGTGCTCTCGTTCGCCATGATTATTGGCAGCAGGCGCGCCGGTCCGCAGTGACCGCCACGTACGACCAGGTACGGGCGGCCATCGTCGTCCTCGACCCGCGCGCAGACCTCTCGCACCCGCGAGGGGTTTTTCTTTTGCCCGGACCATCCCATACCGGGCGGAGAGCGTGCGAGACCATAGGGGGACGGTGGAGCCGGTCATTCCGGTAGACCGAGATCAACTCAGGAGCCTTCAGACCATGACCGAGACGGCAACCAGCGAGCTGGACGACTCTTTCCACGTCTTCGACACCACCCTGCGCGACGGCGCGCAGCGGGAGGGCATCAACCTCACCGTCGCGGACAAGCTGACCATCGCACGGCACCTGGACGACTTCGGCGTGGGCTTCATCGAGGGCGGCTGGCCCGGCGCCAACCCCCGGGACACCGAGTTCTTCGCCCGCGCCCAGCAGGAGATCGTCTTCCGGCACGCCCAGCTGGTCGCCTTCGGCGCGACCCGCCGCGCGGGGGCCAAGGCGGCCGACGACCCACAGGTCAGGGCGCTGCTGGAGTCCGGAGCCCCGGTGATCACCCTGGTCGCCAAGTCCCACGACCGGCATGTCGAGCTGGCCCTGCGCACCACCCTCGACGAGAACCTGGCGATGGTCCGCGACACCGTCTCCTACCTCCGTGAGCAGGGCCGCCGGGTCTTCGTCGACTGCGAGCACTTCTTCGACGGCTACCGCGCCAACCCCGAGTACGCCAAGGCGGTCGTGCGCAATGCGTCCGAGGCCGGCGCCGACGTGGTCATCCTCTGCGACACCAACGGCGGCATGCTCCCGGCGCAGGTACAGGCGGTCGTGTCGACCGTGCTGGCCGACACCGGCGCCCGGCTCGGCATCCACGCCCAGGACGACACCGGCTGCGCTGTCGCCAACACCCTCGCCGCCGTCGACGCGGGCGCCACCCACGTCCAGTGCACGGCCAACGGCTACGGCGAACGCGTCGGCAACGCCAACCTCTTCCCGGTCGTCGCCGCCCTGGAGCTGAAGTACGGCAAGAAGGTCCTCCCCGACGGCCGCCTCCGCGAGATGACCCGCGTCTCGCACGCCATCGCCGAGGTCGTCAACCTCACCCCCTCCACCCACCAGCCCTACGTCGGCGTCTCCGCCTTCGCCCACAAGGCGGGCCTGCACGCGTCCGCCATCAAGGTCGACCCCGACCTCTACCAGCACATCGACCCCGAGCAGGTCGGCAACACCATGCGGATGCTGGTCTCCGACATGGCGGGCCGCGCCTCCGTCGAGCTGAAGGGCAAGGAACTCGGCATCGACCTGGGCGGCGACCGCGAACTGGTCGGCCGGGTCGTGGAGCGGGTCAAGGACCGCGAACTCAGGGGCTACACCTACGAGGCCGCCGACGCCTCCTTCGAACTGCTGCTGCGCGCCGAGGTCCAGGGCGGCAGGCCGCTGCGCTACTTCGAGGTCGAGTCCTGGCGGGCCATCGTCGAGGACCGCCCCGACGGCACCCACGCCAACGAGGCCACGGTCAAGCTCTGGGCCAAGGGCGAGCGCATCGTCGCCACCGCCGAGGGCAACGGCCCCGTCAACGCCCTCGACCGCTCCCTGCGCGTGGCCCTGGAGAAGATCTACCCCCAGCTGGCCAAGCTGGACCTGGTCGACTACAAGGTCCGCATCCTGGAGGGCGTCCACGGCACCGAGTCCACCACCCGCGTCCTGATCTCCACGAGCGACGGCACGGGCGAGTGGTCCACGGTGGGCGTCGCCGAGAACGTCATCGCCGCGTCCTGGCAGGCCTTGGAGGACGCGTACACGTACGGGTTGCTGAGGGCGGGGGTAGAGCCCGCGGAGTGACCCCGCACCCGGCGACGATGATCAAGCCGTGATGTGCGCCCCGGCGCGAAGCGCCAAACCCGCGCCGGGGCACACACCCGTTTCCCCCCGAATTCGGGTAGCTTCGAAGATATGAAGGCCACCTTGGTGCGCACTTCCGCACGCCTGCTGCTCGTGCCCATCGCCGCTCTCGTGGCGATGCTGATGGCCGGTGCGCCCAGCGCACACGCCGCCACCGACGTCTCCCAGATCGCCGCGGCACTCCGCGACAGTCCGGTCTACGTCGACCCGGCCGCCTCCGGCCAGCTGTCGTCGGCCGACGCCGAGGCGCTCGCCGACAAGATCGAGGCCGCCGACAAACCCGTCTTCGTGGCCGTGCTCCCCGAGGGCTATCCCACCGAGGACCTCTTCCGCAACCTCCGCACCGAGACCGGCGTGACCGGTCTGTACGGCATCAGGCTCGGCGACGAGTTCGACGCCCGTGCCGACAGCAGCGTGCTGAGCAACCAGGGCGTGGCCAACCTGGTCGCGTCCGTGCAAGGCGCGGGCGACCCCAAGGCCCAGCTGAACGACTTCGTCGACAGCGCCCTGCGCAACGTCGGCGGCTCGGCGCCGAGCAGCTGGAGCGACGGCGGCTCCGAGGGCGTGTCCGCCGGTGGGCTGATCGTGCTCGGCGCGGTGGTGGCGGCCGGCGGCGCGGGCGCGTACACGCTGGTGCGCCGCAACCGCAGGCGGCACGAGGAGGAGCAGCGGGCCGCGCTGGAGAAGCTGCGGGTCGTCGTCGACGAGGACATCACCGCGTTCGGCGAGGAGCTGGAGCGGCTGGACTTCCACCCCGGCGAGCCCGGCGCCACCGACGCGATGCGCGAGGACTACGAGCGTGCCCTGGACGCGTACGAGAAGGCGAAGTCGCACATGGCGGCCGCGGTGAAACCGGAGGACGTCCGCCCGGTCACCCAGTGTGTGGACGACGGCCGCTTCGCGCTGGCCCAGCTCGCCGCCCGCCGCGAGGGGCGCCCGCTGCCGCGGCGCCGCCCGCCGTGCTTCTTCGACCCCCGGCACGGCCTCTCGGTCGCCGACGTCGAGTGGGCCCCGGACGGCGGCGCGGTCCGTGACGTGCCGGTGTGCGCGGCCGACCAGGCCCGCATCGCCGAGGGCCGCGACCCGCTGGCCCGCGAGGTCGCCACCGACTCCGGCTCCCGCCGCCCGTACTGGGAGGCGGGCCCGGCCTACGGCCCCTGGGCGGGCGGCTACTTCGGCAGCGGCCTGCTCCCGGCCCTGCTCGTCGGCACCCTGCTGGGCAACATGATGGCGACCTCGGCGTACGCCGCCGACTACGGCTCCGGTTACGGCGACTTCGGCGGCGCCGGGTACGAGGGCGGAGACGTCTCCGGCGCCGACTTCAGCGGAAGTGACTTCGGCGGCGGTTTCGGCGGCGGGGACTTCGGTGGCGGCGGTTTCGGGGGAGGGGACTTCGGCGGCTTCTGAAGCCCCCTCGGGGAACGGATCAGACGTTCTTGATCGCCGAGATGTCGAAGTTCAGCTTGATCTTGTCCGAGACCAGGAAGCCACCCGTCTCCAGGGCCGCGTTCCAGGTCAGGCCCCACTCGGAGCGCAGGATCGTGGCCTTGCCCTCGAAGCCGACGCGCTCGTTGCCGAACGGGTCCTTGGCGACGCCGTTGAACTCCAGGTCGATGGTGATCGGCTTGGTGACGCCGAGGATCGACAGGTCGCCGGTGATGCGGTAGTCGTCGCCACCGAGCGACTCGGCCGACGTGGACCGGAAGGTCATGGTCGGGTACTCGTCGGTCTTGAAGAAGTCGGCGCTCTTCAGGTGACCGTCGCGGTCGGCGTTGCCGGTGTCGATGCTCTCCATCTTCACGTCGATGGACGCGGTGGACTTCGCCGGGTCGGTGCCGTCCAGGTGCAGGCTGCCGCTGAAGTCGAGGAACTTGCCCTTGACGTTGGTCACCATGGCGTGCCGGGCGACGAAGCCGAGGGTGGAGTGGGCGGGGTCGATGGTGTAGTCACCGGTGACGGCGGCGAGGTTCTGGGCGCTCATGGGGTCCTCCAGGAGGGTAGTAAGTTGAAGATTCAACGAGCCCAACACGGATGACCGTAGACCTATTCCATTCGTCTTTCAACGTCATCGGCGCGAGTCGCGATTGGATCACCCGGCGGGGTGGTACTCAGCGATCGTGAACTCGGTGGCGGTTCTGGTCGAACTGGCACGAACCCCCATGTCAGGCGGCCATGTGAAGTGCTGGGAGCGGTTCGCGGAGTGCGCCGCCCGGCTCCCGGGAGAACTGCCGGACGGCCCGGTTCCGGATCTCACCGTCTACTTCCTCGGCGAGCGGGACCACGTGGAGACGCTGACGCCGCGTGTCCGGTTCATCATGCTCCGTCCGGGCCTCAGCACCGCACCGCTGACGTCCGCCGACGGGGCCGAGGACCTGTCCGACCTGGCGCCGTACCACCACCGGCTCGCCACCCTGCTGCCCCGGCACGACGTCTGGCACCTCACCCATAGCTTCGCCTACGCCGCCACCGCCGTCCGGCTGGCCCGGACCGCCGCCCGCAGGGGCACCCGGGTGCCCCGCCTGGTGGCCTCCGTGCACACCGACGTCCCCGCGCTCGCCCCGGTCTACACCCGCTACCTCGCCGACCGCAGGCTCCCGCTGCCCGGCCACCACCACCCCGCCCCCGGCGACTTCCTCGCCGACCGGGTGGAGAGCTGGCTGCGACGGCGCCGCGACCGGCTGCTGAACGCCTGCGAACGCGTCCTCGTGCCCACCCCGGCGGGCCGCGCCGAGTTCGTCCCGCTCCTCGGTCCGCACCGGGTCTCCCTGCTGCGCCGCGGCATCGACCAGGACCGCTTCCATCCCGACCCCTCGGCCCGCGCCCGCCTCACCCAGCGCCACGGCATCCCCGCCGACCGCCCGCTGGTCCTCTTCGCGGGCCGCCTCGACGCCACCAAGGGCTTGCCGCTGCTCGCCCACGCCATGCGGCTGCTGCGCCACCGGGGCGGCACCGCGCACCTCGTCCTCGCGGGCTCGGGCGCCGAGGCGGACACCGTCCAGCGGCTGCTCGGTGCCGACGTCACCCGGCTCGGCCGGGTCCCGCAGGACCGGCTCGCCCAGGTGTACGCCGGGTGCGACGTCTTCGCCTTCCCGTCCCGCAGCGAGACCTGCGGCAACGTCGTCGCCGAGGCGATGGCCAGCGGCCTCGCGGTGCTGCTCCCCGAGGGCGCCGCCACCACCCAGTGGCTCTCCGCCCCCGGCCGGGACGGCATCGTCGTCCCCGACGACGACCCGCGCGCCTGGGCCGACGCCCTCGCGGCCGTCCTGGACCACCCCGACCGCCGCACCGCGATCCAGCACGCCGCCACGACCACGGCCCACCACTCCCACCCCACCTGGGACCGGGTCCTGGCGGAGGACCTGCTGCCGGTGTGGACCCCACCGCCCCGCGCCATCCCGGCCTGCGCCGCGTGACCACCCGACCCGCACGTGGCACCGGGACCGGCGGAGGACCTGCTGCCGGTGCGGACCCCACCGCCCCGCGACCACCGCCTCGCGACCGCCGTCCCGCGACCGCAACCCCGCGACCACCGCCCCGCGATCCGTCCCGCCGGTCCCACCCCGCCTGGGGCTGGGACGGGCGGAGGACCTGGTGCCGGTGTGGCCTCCACCGCCCCGCGACCACCGCCCCGCGACCACCGCCCCGCGATCCGTCCCGCCGGTCCCCCTGGGGCCGGGACGGGCGGCGGACCTGCTGAGGGTCCGGGACCCGCCCAGCCGGGCCACCGGCGCCATCCCGGTCCGTGCCGCCTGACTCACGCCGGTGGACCCGGCCGCCCCCGCCCCCCGTGCAGCGCCGCGATCAGTCGTGAGGTGTCCAGGCAGGCGATCCCCGCGGCCACGCACCCCAGCCCCGCCACGGTGACCGCGCTGACCGGCCAGCCCGTGCGCACCGTCTCGCCGAACAGGGTCGTGCCGACGGTGACGGCGACCACCGGCTCGGTCGCGTCGATGACCGTCAGGCTTGCCGCCAACGGCCCCTGCTGGAAGGCGCTCTGGATGAGCAGCAGCCCGCCCACGCTGGCCACCACCAGGGCGTACGTCTGCCAGGCGGCCAGCGCGGTGAGCAGCCCCTGCCGCAGCCGGTCCACGGTCGCGGCCAGCAGCACGGACTGCGTGCCCATCACCGCCCCCGCCGCCAACGCGGTCGCCGACGCCCGCCACGGCCCCGTCAGCACCCGCCCCACGGCCAGCGCCGCGCACACCAGTCCCGCGACCGCGCCCAGCACCAGCAGCCACGACCCCAGCCCCACCGCCTGCGGCCGGCCCCCCTCCGGCCGCGCCGACACCAGCGCCAGCGCCAGGCCCACGGCCACCGCCAGCGTGCCGAACCACTCCCGCCGCCCCAGCCGCATCCGGTACAGCCGCGCCGACAACGGCACCGCGAACACCAGCTCCGCCACGATCAACGGCTGTACGAGGCTCAGTGGCCCGAACGACAGGGCCAGCGACTGGAAGCCGTACGCGAGCACAGCCAGACCGATGCCGCACAGCCACAGCCGGTCCCGGACCAGCTGGGCCAGCAGCCGCGGCGTCAGCGCCTCGGAGTCCGGGCGGGCCGCCGCCGCCCACTGCTGGAGCACCCCCGCGACGGCGAAGCAGGCGCCCGCGGCGAGCGAGGCCGGGACGGCGATCGCCAGCACGGTTCCGTCCGTCACACCCGGCGCGCTACTCGGCGATACGGCGGCTGGGGGCGCCCTGGGTCGCCCCGCGCGTGTGGACGTACAGCTGCCGCCGGTCGGCGACGTCCAGGTGCTTCGGCAGCGGCAGCTCGTAGCGGACCGGCCGCCGGTGGTCCGCGAGCTGGCGGCGCGGGTTGTAGACCTTGTTGAACTTCCACAGCATGCGGGCGAAGTTCGTCTGCCCGTGCGCGAGGTTGCGGCCCAGGATCCGGGCCGCGCCGAACGCGGTGCGCAGCCCCAGGTGCTTGCGGTTGATCACCGCCTGGGTGCGGACGAGTTCCTCGTAGAACCGCTCCAGCGGCAGCTTGGTCGGCACCACGGCGTGCTGGATGTCGAAGAGCCGGTAGTCGCGGGTGGTGAGGCGGCGCGACTCGGTGTGCCAGATCTCGGTGCCGGGATACGGCGTCATGACGGTGAAGTGCACGATCTCCGGGACGGCGAGGGCGAACTCCCGTACCACCCGGAACTGTTCCTCGTCCCAGGCGGGGTCGACGATGAGGTTGATGGCGACCGTGATGCCGATCTTGCGGGCCGTCTCCAGCGCCTTGATGTTCTCGTCGGGGCTGACCCGCTTGCGGTACAGGTCGAGCCCCTCGGCGTCGATGGCCTCCATCCCGAGGAACATGTAGCGCAGCCCCAGCCGGGCCCACCGCTCGAACACCTCGGGATGGCGCAGCAGCACGTCGCTGCGGGTCTCCAGGTAGTACCGCTTGCGGATGCGCCGCCGCTCCACCTCGGCGGCGATGGCGTCCCCGTGCTCCGGCCGGATGAACGCCACGTCGTCGACGATGAACACGTTCGGCTCCCGGATGCTCGCCAGCTCGGCCGCCGCCGCCTCCGGTGACGCCTTGCGGTAGCTGCGGCCGTAGAACGTCCACGCCGAGCAGAAGGAGCAGTCCCACGGACAGCCGCGGGTGAACTCGATCGAGGCGCACGGGTCCAGCTCACCGATGAAGTAGCGGCGCCGGCCGCGCATCAGGTCCCGGGCCGGGAGCGGGCTGTCGATGCTGTGCAGCATCAGCGGCGCGGGACCCCGCCCGGCCGCGGTGACCACACCCGGCACCCCGTCCACGCCACCGTCGCGGACCGCCTGGAGCAGTGGCGCGACCACCGGCTCGCCCTCACCGCGCACCACCGCGTCCACGGCACCGCCCGCCTGCTCCAGCACGTCCTCGGCGACGAAGGAGACGCTGTGCCCGCCGAAGAAGACGAAGCACCCCGGCACCACCCGCTTCACCCGGGCGGCCAGCTCGATCGCCTCCGGGATGTTCGCCAGGTAGTTGAGCGAGATGCCCAGTGCCTGTGGCTGGAAGGACATCACCTCACGGCGCAGCCGGTCCTGGCCGAGCACCTGGAGGTCCACCACCCGCACCTCGTGCCCGGCGTCACGGGCCGCGCCCGCCACCCGTTCCAGACCGAGGGGTTCGAGCCGCAGGAAGATCTCCGAGTACATCAGGGCGCTGGGGTGGACGAGCAGCACGCGCATGGTCACCTCGCCACGAGAGCGGACGGAACCGGAACGCAGTGGTTCCGGGGTCTCCCCTTCGTATCCCGGCAAACCCGGGCACGCACCGCCCATACCGCCGCCTGGCGGCACCGGGCGGCCCGCAGGAGTGGTTCCGGGGCCCGGCGCACCGGACTCGCGCGGGCCCGGCCGGTGACCGATATTCGTACGAACGGCTCCACCACTGGCGCGGTCCGCCCCGGAGGCGGTGTCCTGGAACACAAGGACCCGCACCAGGACACATCGGGCACCGCCCGGCGTCCGTCCCCGGCCGCGCCCCACCGGCTCACCGGACCAACAGCCCAGGGAGACCGACAAGTGACCCACACCGGCTCCGGCTCCACCTACGACCCCGTCCCGAACTCCGCCCACCGACCCGACCCGCCACCCCGCGCCACCGGGACCGCGCCACCCCCCGACCGTCCCGTCGCCCTCGTCACCGGCGCCTCCTCCGGGATCGGGGCCGCGACCGCCCGGCGGTTCGCCGCGGGCGGCTGGCAGTTGGTGCTGACCGGGCGCGACCCGGGACGGCTGGCGGAGACGGCCGAGGGGACCACGGCGGTGGTGCTGCCCGCCGACCTCACCGAGCCGGAGGGGCCGAGGACGCTCGCGCAGGCCGCGCTGCGGTCCGCCGGGCGGATCGACGTGCTGGTCGCGGGGGCGGGCATCGGGTGGGCCGGGCCCTTCCTGACGATGCGGCACGCGGACATCGACCATGTGCTGGACGTCGACCTCAACGCCACCCTGCACCTGGTCCGCGAGGTCCTCCCGGCGATGGTCGCCGCCGGTCGCGGCCGGGTCGTGCTCGTCGGCTCGGTCGCGGGCTGCGTGGGCGTGCGCGACGAGGCCGTGTACTCCGCGGCCAAGGCGGGCATGGCCGCGTTCGCGGAGGCCCTGCGCCAGGAGCTGCGCGGCACCGGAGTGGGCGTCACCCTCGTCGTGCCCGGCCCCGTCGACACCGCCTTCTTCGACCGCCGGGGCACCCCCTACCGGCGCTCCCGGCCCCGCCCCACCTCCGCGCACCGCGTCGCGGGCGCCGTCTGGGACGCCGTACGGCAGGGCCGCGACGACGTCTACGTCCCCCGCTGGCTGACCCTGCCCGGCAGGGTGCGAGGTCTCGCCCCGTCCCTGTACCGTCGGCTGCTGGACCGGTTCGGCTGACCGGGCGACCCGTGGTCCGCTGTCGGGCACCCGCCCGTCGCTTGTACGCCTCCTACAACGACAACGCCCCCTGAGCAGTCGGAACGGCTGCATGGCGGTGGGGTTCTGTTCAGTCGTACCAGGAAAACACGCTGGAGACTGTACGGAGTCGACGGCCCGCTTTCCTTGCTCGGCTTCGTAAGGTCACTACATGACCGTTTTGGATGAGGCACCGGGTGAGCCGACGGACGCACGCGGGCGAGTGGCCGAGCTGCACGAGATCCGTGCGCAGGCCCTGGCCGGTCCCAGCGAGAAGGCGACGGCGGCGCAGCACGCCAAGGGCAAGCTGACCGCCCGGGAGCGTATCGAGCTGCTGCTGGACCCGGGCTCCTTCCACGAGGTCGAGCAGTTGCGTCGGCATCGTGCTTCCGGGTTCGGTCTGGAGGCGCGGAAGCCGTACACGGACGGTGTGGTCACCGGCTGGGGGACGGTGGAGGGGCGGACGGTGTTCGTCTACGCCCAT
>NZ_JAGPXL010000023.1 GCF_018070565.1 Streptomyces sp. B93 | reverse complement strand
GTCGTGAAGGTGACCGGGCTGACGGCGTTCGTCTGGTCGATGGGCGACCGCAGCGGCGTCAGCTTCCGCGCCGACACCATCACCCCCGCAACCGGACCGGCAGCGCACGGCAAGGGCAGTGACGCGTAATGGGCCCGATGCTGCTCGCCTTCGCCCTGGCAGTGCTGGCCTGGATGCTGGTGCTCGGTGACCTGGTACGCCGCCACCGTCCGGCCTGGCACTGGTACCTCACCGGATACCCGCTGACCGCGTGCCGGGTCGTGTTCACCTGGCGCAAGGTCGCCCTCCTCAACGACCTCGCCGTGTCCCGGCGCCCGCCCCGCGGGCTGCTCGGGGACCTGATGGTCAAGGGCGACCCGCTGCGGCCAGTGGCCCCCAGGGCCTCCTTCCCCCGCGCCACCCGCATGGGCCTGACCGTGACCGTGCGGCTGCACGCAGGCCAGACCCCGGCCACCTACATGGCGGCGGCCGATGCACTCATGCACGCCTGGAAAGTGCACGCGGTACGGGTCACCTCGCCCGAACGCGGGCTCGTCCTGCTCACCGCGACAGCAACCGACCCCTTACAGCGGCCCGGCCTGGCCACCGCCCCCACCGCCCTCCTGTCCGCCCTCATCGGCGCACTGGAGAGCGGCGGGGCGTGGGTGATGAACCTGCGCCTGGTCCCGCACTGGCTCATCGCCGGGGCCACCCGCTCGGGCAAGTCCACCCTGCTGGCCCGGCTCATCACCCAGCTCGCCCCGCAACCGGTCGCTTTGGTCGGCATCGACTGCAAGGGCGGCATGGAACTC
The DNA here is from genome assembly GCF_018070565.1 of Streptomyces sp. B93. Classification (GTDB taxonomy): domain Bacteria; phylum Actinomycetota; class Actinomycetes; order Streptomycetales; family Streptomycetaceae; genus Streptomyces. Next base: position 101,248 of record NZ_JAGPXL010000023.1, on the reverse strand, counting down.
GGCCTGTTCGCCGGACGGCTGTCCTCGCTGGCCACCTGCCGACGCGAAGCGGTCGCGATCCTGTCCGCCCTCGTCGTCGACATGCAGGACCGGATGAGCGCCTGCCGGACGGCCGGAGTCCGCTCCATCTGGGAACTGCCCGACACCCTGCGGCCGGTGCCGGTCGTCGTCATCGTCGACGAGATCGCGGAACTGTACCTGTCCGACGGCACCCGCGAGAGCAAGGCGGAAGCCGACCAGTGCTCCACCCTCCTGCTGCGCCTGGCGCAGCTCGGGGCCGCGCTCGGCGTGCATCTGGTCGTCGCCGGACAGCGGGTCGGCTCCGACCTCGGGCCCGGCGCCACCGCCCTGCGCGCCCAGCTCGGCGGCCGGATCTGCCACCGCGTCAACGACCCCGGCACCGCCGAAATGACCCTCGGTGACCTCAACAAGGACGCCGTGGCCGTCGCCCAAGCCATCACCGCTGAAGAACGGGGTGTAGCCGTGTGCACCGGGCCGGACGGCGGCTGGAGCCGCGCCCGCTCCCACCTCACACCGACTGAGGAAGCCGTAGCAACGGCACGCAAGCACGCGGCAATGACTCCGGACCTGCCCGCCCTCGGCCGTGCGCTGGCCGCGCTGGAAGGAGACGACAAGTGATCAGCGAAGGAACGGCGTTCACGTTCGCGGTGATCTTCGGGATCATCACCGTCCTCCTCGTCCGCTCCCGCGATGTCCGCGCCTGGGAAGCGGTCTGCGTCGGCCTCTTCGGCGTCTACCTCGGCCAGACCCCCGTGATCCACACCATCCACGGGCTCGTCACCTGGACCATCACCGGCTTCTCCCACACCTGAGCAGAAAGGACACACGGCCATGCCCATGCCGCGCGTGCGCTGCCCCCACTGCAAAGGCGACGGAGCCCGCAAGACCTGGACCGGACGCCTGCGGCGCTGCCGCGTCTGCCGGGGCACCGGAACCATCCGCTGAACCCCACCACCCCCACCCACACAAGGGAGCGATCGCCATGACCGACACCGCGCCACCACTCATCCACCGTGCCGCTTCGGCGGCCCACCCTGGAAGGTCACCACCATCACCCCGGAGGCCACCCCGGCTGACAGGCGCGCCCTCCTCGACCGCGCGGCGCGCCTGCGTCAGCTCCCCGAAACCGACCGCGACGCCATCCGCCTCGCCCAAGACCCCCAGTTCCCGCGCTGGCTGGAACAGGTCACCGCCACCGGCGGCTGCGCCCACCCCATCCACCTGTCCGGCTCGACCACCACTCTGGATGCGGCAACCGGCGAGATCCTCCACCACTACGACACCCGCACCGAACCCGGCGAACGCCTCCTCGTCCGCTGCCGCAACCGCCGCGCCACCATCTGCCCGGCCTGCTCACGCCTCCACGCCGGGGACACCTACCACCTCATCCGCGCGGGCCTCCTCGGAGGGAAGAACGTCCCCGCCACGGTCCGCCACCGCCCCCGGCTCTTCGTCACCCTGACCGCACCCTCCTTCGGGCCCGTCCACCGCACCGGGGAACCGTGCCGCCCGCGCCGCGACGGCGGCCAGTGCGAACACGGTCGTCCCCTCGGCTGCGGAGCCATCCACGCGCCGGATGATGCGACCGTCGGACAGCCTCTGTGCGCCGACTGCTACGACTACACCGGCCACGTCCTTTGGCACGCACACGCCTCCAAGCTGTGGGACCGCTTCGCCATCGACGTACGACGACGCCTGGCCTCCTCAGTCGGCCTCGTACAGTCCCACTTCCGCACACACGCCCGGCTGTCCTTCGCCCGCGTCGCCGAATACCAAAAGCGCGCAGCCGTCCACGTGCACGCCATCATCCGCCTCGACGGACCAGACGGACCCGCCACCGAATCCCCCACCTGGGCCACGACTGACCACCTCACCGACGCCGTAAGCACGGCTGCCGGGCGAGTCCTGGTCCGCAGCCCCTACAGTCCAGCGGTCGGTGAACTCACCCTCGCCTGGGGCGCCCAGCTCGACATCCGGCCTCTGCACGCCGACGGCGACGGACCGGATGACGACGCTGTAGCCGCGTACGTCGCCAAGTACGTCACCAAAGGGGCCAGCGATACCGGCTCAGGTACCGATCAACCACTCACCACCTGGCACGACATCGACACCGCCCCCGTCAACACCCACGTCCGCACCCTCATACGAACCTGCTGGCGCCTCGGCGGCCTCCCCGAATACGCACACCTCCGCCTCCGCGCCTGGGCCCACACCCTCGGCTACCGCGGCCACATCCTCACCAAATCCCGCGCCTACTCCACCACCTACGCCGCACTACGTGCCGAACGCGCCCAACACCTCGGCCACACAGACACCCCCGACACGATCACCGAACGGCAGTGGCGCTACGTCGGCTCCGGCCACACCCCCGGCGCAGCACTCATCGCCGCTGGCATCACCGAAGATCTCGCCCGGAATCGTGAGGCCGCGCGGGAAGCTCTCTCGACCGGTGGTGATGTGTCCTGAGCACTCCCACGAGGAAGACAGAGGGCACACAGTCCGAAGACGCCTCGCTACGTGCGTGGATCGACCGCCACGTACGTGAATCTCCCCCACTCTCCGACGATCAGCTCCGGAGCCTGGGGGAGATCCTGGGTCTTCAGCTCATTCGGAAGTCCCCCACACGGGCTTGAGTAGGTCGGGGTCGAACGCCTTGTTGCCCTTGCCGCCCGGCACGGCGATCACTGTGCTCAATACCTTCTTGATCGCCTCGCGCTTCTGCGTGAGCGTCTTCGATTCCCATGACTTCCGGATGTCTTCCTGTGCCTCCTCGGCTTCCGCCTTCAGCGCTTCATGTGCTCGCTGATCGGCGCGCAGCTCCTTGATGCGCCGTTCGAGGACAGGGAGATTACGGAAGAACGCGTGATCGTCGATGTCCGTGTCTGTGTCATCGTGCCAACGTCGTTCGAGTTCACGCCGACTCTTCAGGGCTCGCTCCAACGCATCGGCCTTGTCCCAGTCCGGTACTTCCTGGGCCTTGGTCGCGGCTTCGCGCTCCAGTTTCGCGATCACCAGTTCCTCGATGGCCGCGTCTGTCTTGTCACCGCGCTTGTACGTCTTGTTGCAGCCGCCATCCACGGTCTTCTTGCACATGTAGGCGTGCTGGTACTTCAGCCAGTCGTTCGCTTTGAGCCCGATCATCTTGTTGTTGCAGACCGTGCCGTCCTCGAACACGTGGCCACAGCGCAGGATGCCGGTCAGCAGGTACTTGTGGACAAGACCGCCGCGCGGCGTCCCCGTCCCGCCACCCCGCTCCCTGATCTTGGCCGTAACGGCGAACCACTCCTTCGGAGTGATGATTGGGTCCCACTCGCCAGTGATCGGCTGGTCATCGCCATCCCGGACAAGCTCACCCTTGATCTCGCGGTACCCACACAGCCTCGCGTTCATCAGGACCTGCTTGACCGTCTGGTACTGGAAAGCATTCCCACGGCTCGTCAGGAACTCGGCTTCCTTCCACCGCCGGGTGATCTCCGAGATAGAGGCCCCCGCGATCACGTCGTGCACGGCCCCCCGGATTGCGTCGGCCTCCTTCGTCCGCAACGTGAGCTTGTCGTCCTCCCAACCGAAGGGACGCCACGCCGACACGGACTGCCCGCGAATCGCGCGGCTGCGGTGGCTGTTACGGCTCCTGCGCTGCTTCTTCCTCGTCTCGCTGAGGGACATGGCGACCCCCACAAGTCCCTTGATCTCGAACCCCTCGGCGTAGAGATCCTGCATGCCGTTCGAGTCGTGGTAGACGCGCCCCTCATGTGAGGTGAACGCCTTCAGATACCGCTCCCAGTCACTCGGGCGTCGGTACAGCCGGTCGTCGTTCACCGCCATGACGCCGTGAATCGGGTACCCCTCCGGCGTCGCTCCGGCCGAAAGATCGGCAATCAGCTGCTCGAAGTCGTCTCGTACGACGCTCTCCTTGCTCGCGCTCTTGTCGTTGTCCGTGTAGCGGTAGACGACCAGCCACCCGAACCTGCGGGCGGCATCCGTCATGTCGCGGTGCTGGTCCTCGATGCCGTGGGCGTCCTTCACTCGGCCGTCGAACGAGATCCGGGCGTAGCAGACGACGCACTTCAAGTTGGGATCGGCGGCCAGCATGCCGCGAACTTCCTCGACGGACGGCAGTCCCTCGGGCACGCCTCGCAGCTTGCTGACCAGCTCATCGCGCTTGCCCACGGTGTTCCCCCTCGGTCCAAGTCGGGCTGCTGGTACGACCGTAGCGCGTGTGGGGGTTCTAGTAATGCTTTACTCGATGAAGATCTCCCAGGACATCCGTCGTGAGCACGGTGGTACTCGGGTGGAGATCGAGGAGGGCATGGCCGAGAAGTCGCGGGAGTTCGCGGCGGCCGGGAACCGGGTGTATCTGCCGATCGCGGACTGACGGTGTGGTGCCGTGCTCTCCACGGGGTTCGGTGGGGGAGGCACGGCCGTCGGCCGGGTGCACGGTGGCTTGCGCTCCCCTGGGTGGGGGCGCAAGCCGTGGATCACTCGGGTTTGTGGTCCGGGCCGCCGAAGTCCGGGCTGCTGTAGTCCGGGCTGCTGAAGCTGGGGCGGGAGCCCCTGCCGTCGCCGGGGCTGCTGAATCCCGGCCGGTCGTAGCCCAGGTGGGGCATGCGTCCGGCCGGGGCGGACGGGGTCGTACGGTGCACGGCCGGGTCCTGCTCGGTGAGGGCCTCCCGCAGGAACGGGATGATGCCGCGCTCCAGCAGGGCCTGGCGCCAGGCTTCCCTGGCTCGGCCGACCTCCTCGTTCAGCTCCGCGTACGGCCCCACCTCGAGGGCGGGCCGGTTGCGCAGGGCGGTGATGAGGAGCCCGACGGCGGCGACCAGGATCGCGACCGCGGTCACGGCGCCGAACACCCATCCGGTGGTGATCATGGACTGGGCGATCTCCACTCCGGGGTCGAGCATCTTCAGGATGTAGCCGACGAGCAGGAATATCGCCGCGGCGGTTCCGGCGAGGACGGGTGCCAGGACCGCGACGACGGCGACGGCGCCCGCTCCCGCGGTCTCGGCGACCTCGCCCATGGTGGCGGCGAGCCCCATCGCGCCGTGTCCCTGCTCCGCGGAGTCGGGTTCACGCACGGACGACGAGGCGGACGGCGCCGGTTGACGCAGTTCCTCACGGACTTTCACATAGTGCTGGTACTCGGTGGCCGCGGCCGCCGTGATGAGTGCGGAGGCGCCCAGCGCCATGGTGCGCAGTTGTTCCGGGTTGAGCCGTTGGCCGACAGTGGCCAGTTCCGGGCGGTGTGGTGCGGAGCGCAGCGCCTCATCGAGGATCCGCTCGTAGTCCTGGCGGTCCTCACTGAGCAGGTGCTGCGGAACGCTGTTCATCTTCTGCATCCCCCGATGCTCCGTAGGGCTTGGGGCTCGCACGCTGACGAGCCGTCGGGCAGAAACGGAGGGGAGCCTGCTACGGATAAGCCGATGGTAGAGCGGTGACGGCGCGCGGTGACAGGGGGTTTGCAGAAATTGGGCCCTGGCCCTGCCCCGCCCTGCGCGGTCGCGGTGATCCTCCGTGGGAGGAGCGCCTGCCCGATGAACGCTCAGTTAGTCAGGGGAAGTTGCTGGACCAGCAGTTTTCCGGCCATGGTCACTCCACCGTCCATGGCGATGGCCAAGCCGTCGGCGTAGACGTGCGGTCCCTCGACCACGGGGCCGCTGTCGTCGTCGCCGTCCTCGGAGCCGACTTCGCCCAGCAGATAGGGGATGGGGCTGTGGCCGTGAACGATGCGGGTGCCGCCGTACGTATCGAGCAGGGAGCGCACGGCGTCCGCGCCGCCCTCGTCGCGGAAGGAGAACCGCTTGGTGAACTTGCGGAAGAGGTCCCAGACCTCGTCCGCGTCATTGCGGGTGAGGGTCTCGCGGACGGTGTCGTTGACCTCCTCGATGGAGCGGCCGTAGTCGAGATAGGCGGTGGTGTCGGAGTGGACGAGCAGATGGCCCTCGACCTCCTCGATCGCGTCGAGGCGGGCCATCCACTGCAGATGGTGGTCCTGGAGGCGGTCCATGTCGGTCTTCTGCCCGCCGTTGAGCAGCCAGGCCGCCTGGAAGGTGGCGGTGCCGGCGCCGGAGTTGACGGGGGTGTCGCCGAACCGCTTGGCGCCGATCAGCAGCAGCTCGTGGTTGCCCATCAGCGCCTTGCAGTAGCCGCCCGCCGCCGCGGCCTCCGCGGACAGCCGCATCACGAGGTCGATGACGCCGATGCCGTCCGGGCCGCGGTCGGTGAAGTCGCCCAGGAACCACAGCCGGGCGGTGCCCGCGCACCACTGCCCGGCGGCGTCGATCAGGCCCTTCTCCCGCAGTGCGGCCAGCAGCTCGTCGAGGTAGCCGTGCACATCGCCGACGACATAGAGCGGGCCCGGGCCGGTGCCGGGCTGGGCGGCCGGTGCGGGCGCGGGGTCGACGGTCACCTGAAGCGTGTCACCACGGTTGATGACGGGGAGGTCGCGCTGTGTGGGCGTGTACTCGTCCGGGTAGCCCACCGGCTCGGTGACCGGACCGGTCGCGCTCTCGCCGGGGTGGCCGTCCTGGGGGTACGGGCCGCTCTGGTGGACGTACGCGGGCACCCGGAAGTCACGCAGTGTCGCCGTCCGCTCCACCTCGGGTCCCTGACCGGCCCCCTGAGTCATCGACCCCTCCACCATCGCGCCGCCGCTGCACCGCTTTCGGACTGCCTGGTCGCAGCGGCCCGCGGTGTCGTGGGCCCATCATAGGAATGCGGATCGTGCCATGTGATGACCCAGGGGTGGTGAATCCAGGCAGGACTCCAGTTCATCGCGGCTTTCGCCCCGATTGGCCGGGACTTCGTCCCGCCGGGTGGCCGCCGACGTGCCACTCGGAGGAGGGAGAGGCGTCAGCGACCGGAGTGACACGGGGTGCGGACGCCTTCGGCGCGGCGCCGCGCACACCCACCGCACCCCGCACACCCCACACCGCGATCGTCTCCGGTCCGGCGTGGCGCGTCGCGCCAAGCCGGAACCCAGGGCCCACACCATCGGCTGCCCGGCTGCGACCCGCTCGACGGGCTCCACCGGATGCCGCCGGCCCTCGCCTACTCCCCCTCCTCGGACGACCGCGGTGGGCTGACCGTCGTACGCGACGGGCGCCGCTGGGACGACGTACGCACGATCATCTCGGTCGGTATGACCTGCTCCACCGGCTGCTCCGACTCGACCCCCTCGATCGCGTCGATGAGCAGCTGCACCACGGCCGTGCCGATGCGGCGCGGTTTCAGGGAGAGGGTGGTGATGGGCGGTTCGGTGTTGGCGTAGACGGTGGACTCGCTGCAACAGACCAGAAGCAGGTCGTCCGGTACCCGTAGCCCGTAGCGACGGGCGGCGGCGAGCAGATCGGTGCCGTTCGGGTCGAACAGGCCGTAGACGGCGTCGGGGCGGTCCGGGCGGGCGAGCAGCCGGTCGGCGGCGACGGCGCCCGCGCAGGGGTCGTGGGCGGGATAGGCCTCGTAGACGGGGTCCTGGCCGACGCGTTCGCACCAGCGCAGATAGGCGGTGGTCGACAGGTGGGTGTAGGTGTCGGTGCTCGTGCCGGTCAGCAGGCCGATGCGCCGGGCGCCCGCGGCGGCCAGATGGTCGAGGATGCCCAGTACGGCGGCCTCGTGGTCGTTGTCGACCCAGGCGGTGACCGGGAGCGCTCCGGCCGGGCGGCCGTCGGAGACGACCGGTAAACCCTGCCGGACCAGTTCGCTGACGACCGGATCCTGGTCGGAGGGGTCGATGACGACCGTGCCGTCCAGGGCGACGTTGGACCACACGTCGTGGCGGGAGGTCGCCGGGAGGATGACGAGTGCGTAGCCGCGGGCGAGGGCGGCGGAGGTGGCCGCGCGGGCCATCTCGGCGAAGTACGCGAACTCGGTGAAGGTGAAAGGTTCATCCCCGTAGGTCGTCACGGTCAGGCCGATCAGACCGGACTTGCCGGTTCGGAGTGTGCGGGCTGCGGCTGAGGGGCGGTAGCCCAGCCGGTCGGCGACCTCACGGACATGGCGGCGGGTGGCGTCCGGGAGCCGGCCCTTGCCGTTGAGGGCGTCGGAGACGGTCGTGATGGAGACTCCGGCGGCGGCGGCGACGTCTCTGATGCCCGCCCGGCCCGGCCGGCTGCCTCGACGTGAGGTTTCCGCGCGGCTCACCTGGTGCTTCCCTGCTGCTGTCATGGCGAGCCGATAGTAGGGCTCATGAGGTGGGGTAGTGCGGACGCATATGCACCCGTTGACAGGCACGTTTCTGCATGGTCAAAGCGGGTCAACCCCCTTGGAAAGTGAGGGAGTTCGGCCGCTTCACAACAGGAGGTGACTTGTCGGCGCGCACCCGCCTGCCAAGCAGTCGATGTTTCGAAGAGGTCTCAACTCACCTTCACGAGGGATGCGCGCCACGGCGTGAGCCACCGGCGCATAGATATATGTAGGGCGCGCCCCCCGGTTCGTACGCCTTCATGCACGTTCATACGGTCCTCACCCCCGCGGGGCCTTGTGCGGTGGACGAGGTGGGTTCCCACCTGTACGCAGGGGCGCCGAATCCTCATAAGGTGAGGAGTATTGGAGGCCGGCGGTGGTGAGGCGCCGCCGGTGGTTGCGAGGAGGACTGCGGTGAGCGAGACGAGCCCCAAGCTGCGCGCCGAGCTGGAGGGGATCCCCACCTACAAGCCCGGCAGGCCCGCCGCCGCGGGTGGCACGGTGGCCTACAAGCTGTCCTCCAACGAGAACCCGTATCCGCCGCTCCCCGGCGTGATGGAGACCGTGACCGCGGCGGCCGCCTCCTTCAACCGCTACCCGGACATGTTCTGTACGGCGCTGATGAACGAGCTGGCCGACCGGTTCGGCGTCCCCGTCACCCACCTGGCCACCGGCACCGGCTCGGTCGGCGTGGCGCAGCAGCTGATCCAGGCGACCTCCGGCCCCGGCGACGAGGTCATCTACGCCTGGCGGTCCTTCGAGGCGTACCCGATCATCACGCAGATCAGTGGTGCCAGGTCGGTGCGGGTGCCGCTGACACCGGGCGATGTGCACGACCTGGACGCGATGGCGGACGCCATTACCGACCGCACCCGGCTGATTTTCGTCTGCAACCCGAACAACCCGACCGGCACGGTCGTACGGCGGGCCGAGCTGGAGCGCTTCCTGGACCGGGTGCCCGGCGATGTGCTGGTGGTGCTGGACGAGGCCTACCGTGAGTTCATCCGCGACCCCGAGGTGCCGGACGGTGTCGAGCTGTACCGCGAGCGGCCCAACGTCTGTGTGCTGCGGACCTTCTCCAAGGCCTACGGCCTCGCCGGGCTGCGGGTCGGCTTCGCGATCGCCCATGAGCCGGTGGCGGCCGCGCTGCGCAAGACGGCGGTGCCGTTCGGGGTGACCGCGCTGGCGCAGGAGGCGGCGATCGCCTCGCTGCGGGCCGAGGACGAGCTGCTCGGCCGGGTCGGCTCACTCGTGTGCGAACGCAAGCGTGTGATCGAGGGGCTGCGCGCGCAGGGCTGGACGGTGCCCGAGACCCAGGCGAACTTCGTCTGGCTGCGGCTGGGGGAGCGCACGGTGGCGTTCGCCGCGGCCTGCGATCAGGCGGGCGTGGTCGTGCGGCCGTTCCCGGGTGAGGGTGTGCGGGTGACGATCGGGGAGACCGAGGGCAACGACATCTTCCTGAAGGTCGCGGAGGCGTTCCGCAAGGAGCAGTGAAGGACCAGTAGCGGCAGGCCCGCGGACCGTGGGGCTCCGGTTGTGAGGCTTCTCACGGCCGGGGCCTTTTCGCGTCCTCAGCCGGGCTCCGCGGAGGCCCAGCAAGCCCTTTGGCGCCAGGGGCCGTCCGGTCCCCGCTCGCTGGGGACCGTCGGGTCGCCTTGGGTACCCCCCGGCTCTCGGACGTCGAACTTGTATGCGTCATAATTGCTTGTGAATGTGAACGCGTTCACAAGCGTGTCCCGGTTGCTCCGTCGATGTACGTGACAAAAGGGGCAAGTCGCCGCGTTGTCCACGGCGAGGTAAGGAGACTGACGACGTGGAATTGGCATTGGCGCCGGAGACACTGGCGCGTTGGCAGTTCGGCATCACCACCGTCTACCACTTCCTGTTCGTTCCACTGACGATCTCCCTCGCCGCCCTCACGGCCGGCCTGGAGACCGCCTGGGTCCGCACGGGCAAGGAGAAGTACCTCCAGGCGACCAAGTTCTGGGGAAAGCTCTTCCTGATCAATATCGCGATGGGCGTCGTCACCGGCATCGTGCAGGAGTTCCAGTTCGGCATGAACTGGTCCGACTACTCGCGCTTCGTCGGTGATGTCTTCGGTGCCCCGCTCGCCTTCGAGGCGCTGCTCGCCTTCTTCTTCGAGTCGACCTTCATCGGTCTGTGGATCTTCGGCTGGGACAAGCTGCCCAAGAAGATCCACGTCGCCTGTATGTGGATGGTCTCCATAGGCACGTTGCTGTCGGCGTACTTCATCCTGGCCGCGAACTCCTGGATGCAGCACCCCGTCGGCTACCGGATCAACGAGGAGAGGGGCCGCGCCGAACTCACCGACTTCTGGCTGGTCCTGACCCAGAACACCACCATCGCCCAGGTCTGGCACACCTTCTCGGCGGCGTTCCTGACCGGTGGTGCCTTCATGGTGGGCATCGCCGCGTTCCACCTGATGCGCAAGAAGCACATACCGGTGATGCGCACCTCGCTCCGCCTCGGCCTGGTCACCCTGACCCTCGGCGGTCTGCTCACCGCGCTCAGCGGCGACCACCTGGGCAAGATCATGTACGAGCAGCAGCCGATGAAGATGGCCGCCGCCGAGGCGCTCTGGGACGGCGAGGGCCCGGCGCCCTTCTCCGTCTTCGCCTACGGCGATGTCGACGAGGGCCACAACAAGGTCGCCCTGGAGATCCCCGGACTGCTGTCCTTCCTGGCGCACAACGACTTCGACACCTATGTGCCCGGCATCAATGACACCAACGAGGCCCTTCAGGAGCAGTTCGGCCCCGGCGACTACAAGCCCATCGTCCCCGTCGCCTACTGGGGCTTCCGCTGGATGATCGGCTTCGGAATGGCGTCCCTGACCCTCGGCATGCTCGGGCTGTGGCTCACCCGGAAGAAGTTCCTGCTCCCGGCCGCCTTCCGGACCGGGGACGACGAGGTACCGCATCTGGTGCTGCTGCGCAAGCCGCTCGGGTCCCGGCTCACCCGTCTGTACTGGCTGCTGGCCCTGTGGACCATGGCCTTCCCGCTGATCGCCAACTCCTGGGGCTGGATCTTCACCGAGATGGGCCGTCAGCCCTGGGTCGTCTACGGCCTGTTCCAGACCCGCGACGCGGTCTCCCCCGGTGTCTCCCAGGGCGAGGTCCTCACCTCGATGATCGTCTTCACCGCCCTCTACGCCATCCTCGCCGTGATCGAGGTCAAGCTGCTGGCGAAGTACGTCAAGGCCGGGCCGCCCCAGCTCACCGAGGCCGACCTCAACCCGCCCACGAAGATCGGCGGCGATGCCCGTGACGCCGACAAGCCGATGGCCTTCTCGTACTAGGCCGAGGGAGCTGCACAGTCATGGAACTGCATGACGTCTGGTTCGTCCTGATCGCCGTCCTGTGGATCGGCTACTTCTTCCTGGAGGGTTTCGACTTCGGGGTCGGCGTCCTCACCCGGCTGCTGGCCCGTGACCGAGCGGAGAAGCGGGTGCTGATCAACACGATCGGCCCCGTCTGGGACGGCAACGAGGTCTGGCTGCTCACCGCCGGTGGCGCCACCTTCGCGGCCTTCCCCGAGTGGTACGCCACGCTCTTCTCCGGCTTCTACCTCCCGCTGCTGATCATCCTGGTGTGTCTGATCGTCCGGGGTGTCGCCTTCGAGTACCGGCACAAGCGGTCGGAGGAGCAGTGGCAGCGCAACTGGGAGACCGCGATCTTCTGGACCTCGCTGATCCCCGCGTTCCTGTGGGGCGTCGCCTTCGGCAACATCGTGCGCGGCGTGAAGATCGACCAGGATCTGGAGTACGTGGGCACCTTCTTCGACCTGCTCAACCCGTACGCCCTGCTCGGCGGACTGGTGACGCTGTCGCTGTTCACCTTCCACGGGACCGTGTTCGTCGGTCTGAAGACCATCGGGGACATCCGGGAACGGGCACGGAGGCTGGCGCTTCAGGTCGGCACCGTGACCGCCGCGCTGGCGCTCGTCTTCCTGGTCTGGACGCAGGCGGACAAGGGTGACGCGGCCTCGCTGGCGGCGCTGGTGGTCGCCGTGGTGTCGCTGGTCGCGGCGCTGGCGGCGACCGGGGCCGGACGTGAGGGATGGGCGTTCACGCTCTCGGGGCTGACCATCGTGGCCGCCGTCGCGATGCTCTTCCTCACGCTCTTCCCGAACGTGATGCCGTCCTCGCTGAACGCGGACTGGAGCCTCACCGTCACCAACGCCTCGTCGAGCCCCTACACCCTGAAGATCATGACCTGGTGCGCGGGCATCGCCACTCCGGTGGTCCTGCTCTACCAGTCGTGGACCTACTGGGTGTTCCGCAAGCGGATCGGTACTCAGCACATCGCATCCGAGACACAGCCCTCCCCCTCCGAAGTCGCCCACTGAGGTGTGTTTCACGTGAAACCAATCGATCCGCGTCTGCTGCGCCACGCCCGTGCCACCCGGCTCTTCCTGATGGCCGTGGTCGGTCTCGGCACCGTGGGAGCGGTGCTGGTCATCGCTCAGGCGATGCTCATCGCCGAGACGGTGGTGGGAGCCTTCCAGCACGGGATGTCGGCCGCCGACCTCCGCACTCCCCTGCTGCTCCTGGCCGCGGTCGCCTGTGGCCGGGCGCTGGTGGCCTGGCTCACCGAACTCGCCGCCCACCGGGCGAGCGCGTCGGTCAAGTCGGAGCTGCGTGGACGGCTGCTGGAGCGGGCCGTGCGGCTGGGCCCCGGCTGGCTGAGCGGGCAGCGGACCGGATCGTTGGTGGCCCTCGCCACCCGGGGGGTCGACGCCCTCGACGACTACTTCTCGCGCTATCTGCCGCAGTTGGGGCTCGCGGTGGTGGTGCCGGTGGCGGTGCTGGCGCGGATCGTCACCGAGGACTGGGTCTCCGCCGCCATCATCGTCGTCACCCTGCCGCTGATCCCCGTCTTCATGATGCTGATCGGCTGGGCCACCCAGTCCCGTACGGACCGTCAGTGGCGGCTGCTGTCCCGGCTGTCCGGGCACTTCCTGGACGTGGTCGCCGGGCTGCCGACCCTGAAGGTGTTCGGGCGGGCGAAGGCCCAGGCCGAGTCGATCAAGCGGATCACCGGCGAGTACCGGCAGGCGACGATGCGGACCCTGCGGATCGCCTTCCTGTCGTCGCTCGCCCTGGAACTGCTCGCCACCATCTCGGTCGCGCTGGTCGCGGTCACCATCGGCATGCGGCTCGTCCATGGCGAGATGGACCTCTACACCGGTCTGGTCGTGCTGATCCTGGCACCCGAGGCCTATCTGCCGCTGCGGCAGGTGGGCGCGCAGTACCACGCCGCCGCGGAGGGGCTGTCGGCCGCCGAGGAGATCTTCGAGGTGCTGGAGACGCCGGTGCCGGAGTCGGGCGGGCGGCCGGTGCCGACCGGGGAGGTCGCCTTCGAGGAGGTGTCGGTCCGCTACCCGGGCCGGTCCTCCGACGCGGTCTGCGGGGCGTCCTTCACCGTGGCGCCCGGCGAGACGGTGGCGCTGGTCGGCCCCAGCGGCGTGGGCAAGTCGACCCTGCTGAACGTGCTCCTCGGCTTCGTTCCGACGACCGGCGGACGCGTGCGTGTCGGCGGAGTCGACCTCGCCGACCTCGATCTGGAGCAGTGGCGGTCCCGGATCGCCTGGGTGCCACAGCGCCCGCATCTGTACGCCGGGACGATCGCCGAGAACGTACGGCTGGCCCGGCCCGACGCCGGTGACGAGGCCGTACGGCGGGCCCTCGCGGACGCCGGGGCGCTGGAGTTCGTGGACGCGCTGCCGCAGGGCGTCGCAACCCCGCTCGGGGAGGACGGCACCGGGCTGTCCGCCGGGCAGCGGCAGCGGCTGGCGCTGGCGCGGGCGTTCCTCGCGGACCGGCCCGTGCTGCTGCTCGACGAGCCGACGGCCGCGCTTGATGGGGCGACCGAGGCCGAGGTCGTCGCGGCGGTACGGCGGCTCGCCGCTGGGCGGACGGTCCTGCTGGTGGTGCACCGGCCCGCGCTGCTGGAGGTCGCGGACCGGGTGGTGCGCCTGACGGAAACCCCCGCGCCGACGCCCACCGAGTGGGAGACCGCCCGCCGGACCCGTCGCGTCGAGGCACGGCCGACCGGCACTCTTGAGGCCTCCACGGATCGGGAACCCGTTGCCCCGCCGCCCGCCCGCGATGTGCTCACCCGCGTGCGCGCCATGTCTCGTGCCCGGCACGGGCGGCTCGGCCTCGCGCTGCTGCTCGGCAGCCTGGCACTCGGCAGCGCCGTCGGCCTGATGGCCACCTCCGGCTATCTGATCTCACGGGCCTCGCAGCAGCCGCCCGTGCTGTACCTGATGATGGCCGTGACGGCGACCCGCGCCTTCGGTATCGGGCGGGCCGTGTTCCGGTACGCGGAGCGGCTGGTGTCCCACGACGCGGTGCTGCGGATGCTCGCCGACACCCGTGTCGCGGTGTACCGGCGGCTGGAGCGGCTGGCGCCCGCCGGACTGCGCCGGACCCGCCGCGGCGATCTGCTCTCGCGGCTCGTCGCTGATGTGGACGCGCTCCAGGACTACTGGCTGCGGTGGCTGCTGCCCGCCGGTGCCGCGGCGCTGGTCTCGGCCGTCTCCGTGGGGTTCACGGCGTGGCTGCTGCCCGAGGCCGGTGCGGTGCTGGCGGTGGGGCTGCTGGCGGCCGGGGCGGGGGTGCCGCTCCTCACCGGCGTCGTTGCGCGACGCGCCGAACGCCGTCTGGCGCCCGCGCGGGGAGTGCTGTCGACGCGGGTGACCGACCTGCTCACCGGCACCGCCGAGCTGACCGTCGCCGGGGCGCTGCCCGCCCGTACCGCCGAGGTGCGGCAGGCCGACGGCAGGCTGACCCGGATCACCTCGCGCACCGCGACGGCGACCGCGCTCGGCGCCGGGCTCACCGCACTGGTCTGCGGTCTGACCGTCGCCGCCGCGGCCCTGGTCGGCGCGCAGGCGGTCGCCGGCGGGCGGCTGAGCGGCGTGGCGATGGCCGTCGTGGTCCTCACCCCGCTGGCCGCCTTCGAGGCCGTCCTCGGGATGCCGCTCGCGGCGCAGTTCCGGCAGCGGATGCGCAAGAGCGCCGAGCGGGTGTACGAGGTGCTGGACGCGCCGGAGCCGGTACGGGAGCCGGAGCGGCCCCGACAGGCGCCCGCCTCGCCCTTCCCGCTCGTGGTGAAGGAGCTGACGGCCCGTCATGCCGGGCAGGACCGGGACGCGCTGGCCGGGGCCGGGCTGCGGCTGGAGGAGGGGCGCCGGGTGGCGGTGGTCGGGCCGTCCGGGTCCGGCAAGACGACGCTGGCGCAGGTGCTGCTGCGGTTCCTCGACGCCCGGGCGGGCTCGTACACGCTCGGCGGCGTGGACGCCTACGCCCTCGACGGCGACGACGTACGGCGGCTGGTGGGGCTGTGCGCGCAGGACGCGCACCTCTTCGACAGCTCGGTGCGGGAGAACCTGCTGCTGGCGAAGAAGGACGCCAGCGAGGCGGAGCTGCGGGACGCGCTCGGCCGGGCGCGGCTGCTGGACTGGGTGGACGGGCTGCCCGACGGACTGGACACGCTCGTCGGAGAGCACGGGGCGCGGCTGTCCGGGGGCCAGCGGCAGCGGCTGGCGCTGGCCCGGGCGCTGCTCGCCGACTTCCCCGTCCTCGTCCTCGACGAGCCCGCGGAACACCTCGACCTGCCCACCGCGGACGCGCTCACGGCGGATCTGCTGGCCGCCACCGAGGGCCGTACGACGCTGCTCATCACCCACCGGCTGGCCGGTCTCGACGCCGTCGACGAGGTGATCGTCCTGGACGAGGGCCGGGTGGTGCAGCGCGGCACGTACGCGGAGCTGGCCGCGACGGACGGACCGCTGTGGGAGATGGCGGCGCGGGAGGCCGAGTCGGAGCTGTTGGTCGGCGCGGGCCCCCTGCCCGCCTGAGCGCGGGGCTGGGGGCCGTGCGGTCCTACGACTGACCCATCCGGGCCGTGCGGTCCCCCAGGCGTACGACTTGAACAGGACCCGGCGCACCCGTTGGGGCCACGATCGCTGACATGCGCTCACGTCGCCGCCATCCGCTGCTCGTTCCGGTGCTGCTGTGCGCTCTCGTGGTGTTCGTGGCGCGGCCGTCCAGCGCCTCGGACGGCGGGGACGGCATCGCAGGTTCCCGGATCAGCGCCGAGGTCGCGCGGCTGTACGAGGACGCGGCGGTGGCGACGGAGCAGTACGAGGCGGGGCGGCGCGAGGCCGAGGCGCAGCGGGAGCGGGCCCGGCATCTGGAAGGGCTGCTGGACCGGCAGCGGCAGGACATCTCGGTGCTGCACGAGGACCTGGGGCGGATCGCGCGCGCCCAGTACCGCACCGGCGGTGGGCTGCCGGTCGCGGCGCGGATGCTGCTGGCGGACAGCCCGGAGGAGCTGATGCGCGGTCAGCACGCGGTGTGGCAGGCCGATCTCGCCGTCAACAACGCGATCAGCAAGAGCCGCCGTGCCGAGGCCAGGCTCTCCGCCGACGAGGCGAGGGCGAGGGCACAGTGGGAGCGGCTGGACCGGCGGAACGCCGAACTGGCCGCCATGAAGGACACCCTCCAGCGGAAGCTTGAGGAGGCCAGGGAACGGTTGCAGGGACAGGCCGATGTCTCGGCCGCCGCGGGCTCCTGCCGGGGCGCGGTCCGGCTCGACCAGCCGGAGAGCGGCCTCCAGGACGGGTGGGTGGCGCCGGTGGAGACGTACGAGATGTCGGCAGGCTTCGGCAGCGGTGGCACGCGGTGGGCGAACCGGCACACCGGGCAGGACTTCGCGGTACCGATCGGCACGCCGGTACGGGCGGTCGGCGACGGCAGGGTGGTGAAGGTGGCCTGCGGGGGAGCCTTCGGGATGCAGATCGTGGTCCAGCATCCCGGCGGCTACTACACGCAGTACGCCCATCTCGCGTCCGCCGCCGTCGACCAGGGGGAGCGGGTGCGCACCGGGCAGTGGATCGGCCAGTCGGGCTCGACCGGCAACTCCACCGGCCCGCATCTGCACTTCGAGGTGCGGGTCACTCCGGAACTGGGATCGGCGGTCGACCCGGTGCCGTGGCTGGCCACGCGGGGCGTGCACCTGTGAGACGGCGGGCCCCCGGCACGAGGGCCGCCGCGCCTACACCCGTTCCGCCAGCATCCGCTCGATCACCACGGCCACGCCGTCGTCGTTGTTGGCGACCGTACGGCCCGACGCCGCCGCGATCACATCCGGGTGGGCGTTGCCCATGGCGTACGACTGACCGGCCCAGGTGAGCATCTCGACGTCGTTGGGCATGTCGCCGAAGGCGACGACCTCCTCGTGGGAGATGCCGCGCTCGGCGCAGCACAGGGCGAGGGTGCTGGCCTTGGAGACGCCGGGGCCGCTGATCTCCAGCAGGGCGCTGGGGCTGGAGCGGGTGACGTTGGCGCGGTCGCCGATGGCGAGCCGGGCGAGGGTGAGGAAGCCGTCGGGGTCCAGCTCGTGGTGGAAGGCGAGGATCTTGAGGACGGGCTCGTCGGCATGGGCGGCGTCCGGTGCCAGCAGCCGCTCGGCCGGTTCCAGGGTGTCCGGGACCTCCAGGTGCATCTTGGGGTAGTCGGGCTCCTGGTGGAAGCCGTAGGTCTGCTCGACCGCGAACATCGTGCCCGGGGCCGCCTCGCGCAGCAGTCGCACGCTGTCCAGCGCGTTCTCCCGGGCCAGCTCGCGGACCTTCACGAACCGGTGGGCGCCGGGGCCGCCGTGCAGGTCGACCACGGCGGCGCCGTTGCCGCAGATGGCGAGGCCGTGGCCGTGGACGTGGTCGCTGACGACGTCCATCCAGCGGGCCGGGCGGCCGGTGACGAAGAAGACTTCGATGCCCGCTTCCTCGGCGGCGGCCAGCGCGGCGATCGTCCGTGGGGAGACGGACTTGTCGTCGCGCAGGAGGGTGCCGTCGAGATCGGTCGCGATCAGCCGCGGCGGTGTGGCGGGGGCCTGGGTGTCGGGCTGTCGGGTCGCTGAGGTCACCCCGCCATTGTCCCGCATATGCCTGCACGACCGTGCGGGAGTCCGCACATGTGAGTGGATGTGGCCTTGTGAGGCCCGAAAGGGCCGCTCGGTCCAGCCGCCCGGTCCGTCGGTCCAGCCGCCCGGTCCATCGGTCCAGCCCATCGGGCCAGCCGCTCAGTCCAGCTGTGCGAGGGCCTCGGTCGCGATCTTCTCGAAGACCTTCTCGTCGGCGGCGAAGTCGGAGTCGGGGATCGGCCAGTGGAGCACCAGCTCGGTGAAGCCCAGCTCGCGGTGGCGTCCGGCGAAGTCCACGAACGCGTCGAGGGACTCGAGCGGACGCCCGCGGTCCGGGGTGAAGCCGGTGAGCAGGATTTTCTCCACTGCGGACACATCACGGCCGATGGCGGCGCAGGCGTCGGCCAGCTTCTCGGCCTGCCCACGCAGGGCCTGCACCGACTGCTCGGGGGTGCCGTTCTCGTAAAGCCGGGGATCGCCCGTGGTCACCCACGCCTGCCCGTACCCGGCGGCGAGCGCCAGCCCGCGCGGGCCGGTGGCGGCGACCGCGAAGGGCAGCCTGGGCCGCTGCACACAGCCGGGGATGTTCCGCGCCTCGTGCGCCGAGTAGTAGTCGCCCTCGTACGACACCGAGTCCTCGGTCAGCAGCCGGTCGAGCAGCGGCACGAACTCGGCGAACCGGTCGGCCCGCTCGCGCGGCGTCCACGGCTCCTGCCCCATCGCGGTGGCGTCGAAGCCGGTGCCGCCCGCGCCGATGCCCAGGGTGATCCGGCCGCCCGAGACATCGTCCAGGGTGATCAGATCCTTGGCGAGGGTCACCGGGTGCCGGAAGTTCGGCGAGGTCACCAGCGTGCCCAGACGCAGCCGCTCGGTGAGGGCCGCGGCGGCGGTCAGCGTCGGTACGGCACCGAACCAGGGGCCGTCCCGGAAGGTCCGCCAGGACAGATGGTCGTAGGTGTAGGCGGTGTGGAAGCCGAGTTGCTCGGCCCGTGTCCAGGCCTGACGGCCGCCCTCGTGCCAGCGGCGGTACGGGAGGATCACGGTGCTCAGTCGCAGACTCATGGCACCGAGCCTATGTGGCCAGCGGTGTTTCACGTGAAACACCCGGCGAGGCGGTCATCGGACGCGGCTGCTGAGCCACGGGCTCAGGGTGATCATCGGCATGTACTCCTTGTGCGTGCGGTCGCCGGGCAACGGCACGATCAGGAAGTACCCGGGCGGGAAGCGCCGCGCCCTGACATGGGCGAGGCCGTCGAACACGGAGCGGAGGAAGGCCGGGACGTCGTCGCGCGGGATGTCGGGGCACTCGACGCCCTCCACGGTGATCAGCGCGTCGTCGTCGGGGTAGAGCCGCACGCTCAGCCGGGGCAGGCCGCCGAACTCGACGAACGCCTCGTGCGGCAGCGAACCGTCCGGGTCGGTGATGACGCCGATGCCCGCGGCGCTGCGGCGGGAGGTCTGGTCGGCGCCGATGTCATGCGTGACGTCGATCTCACGGCCGTACTCCTCGGCGATGGCGCGCAGGGCGTTGACGGCGGCCTCGGTGCTGGGCAGGTGCTGGTCCATACCTCTGATCATGGACCGCGGGAGCGGCGCTGTCAGTGTCCCTCGGGAAAGCGCAGGTACTGCGGCGGTACGGCCTCGGTCAGCCAGACGCCGTTCGCGCTGACCCGGAACTCATGGCCGTCGCGGTGCATGGCCCCGGCGTCCACCGGCAGCACGACCGGGCGCCCGCGCCGGGCGCCCACACGGGTGGCGGTCTCCCGGTCGGCGGAGAGGTGCACGTCGTGCCGGTTCATGGGTCGCAGTCCCTCGGCGCGGATGGCGTCCAGAAGACGGGCCACGGTGCCGTGGTAGAGGTACGGCGGCGGGGTCGCCGCGGGCAGCCCGAGGTTGACCTCGATGCTGTGCCCCTGACTGGCCCGGATACGGGTGCCGTCGACCGCGAAGCGCTTCTTGTCGTTGTGGGCGACCACATGGTCCAGCTCCTCCCGGGTGAACCGGAAACCGTGCGCCCTGGCCGCAGCCATCAGCGTGTCGATCTCGACCCAGCCACCCTCGTCGAGGGTGAGGCCGATCCGCTCGGGCTGGTGACGGAGGTGTTTGGAGAGGTACTTGGACACCTTGACGGTGCGTCTTTCGTCCATGGCCTCAGAGATTTCATCCCTGGCCCCAGAGCTTTCATCCATGGCCCCAGGGTGCCGGGAGAGACCTGGATCACGCATATTCTTTTGTGGAAGAGGTTTGATCCACAAGCAACGGTAGTTATCCACAGGGGATTTGGCGATCCTGTGGACAACATGGCCCCGTCAGGCCCTCCAACTCCCCGTCTCACACGGGCGGTTCCAGCCGGGCGATCGCGCGCAACGCCCCCGGCGCGAACCGGGACAGCGCCCGAAGCCCGCGCGCCTCCGCCGTCACCGGCACGACCGCCTCGTTGCGGACCACGGCACGCAGCACGGCGTCGGCGACCTTCTCCGGCGGGTAGTTGCGCAGGCCGTACAGCCGGGCGGTGCGCTTCTGGCGGCGCTGCTCCTCGTCGGCGTCGACGCCGGCGAAGCGGGCCGTGGAGGTGATGTTGGTGTTGACGAACCCGGGACAGACGGCCGTCACCCCGATGCCCCGCCCCGCCAGCTCGGCCCGCAGACACTCGCTCAGCATCAGCACGGCGGCCTTGGAGGTGCTGTAGGCGGGCAGCGCCCTGGACGGCTGGTACGCCGCCGCAGAAGCCGTGTTGACGATGTGACCGCCCTGGCCGCGCTCGGCCATCTGCCGCCCGAAGAGACGGCAGCCGTGGATGACCCCCCACAGGTTGACGTCCAGCACCCGGCGCCAGTCCTCCGGCGTGGTGTCCAGGAACGAGCCCGCCAGTCCGATCCCGGCGTTGTTGACGAGGACGTCGACCACGCCGTACTCGGTGGCGACCTTGTCGGCGAGCTTCTCCATGGCCTGTTCGTCGGAGACGTCCACGGTCTCGGCCCAGGCGGCCGGGGCGCCGAGCAGCCGGGCCATCTCGGCGGTGCGGGCGGCGCTCTCGGCGTCCCGGTCGACGGCGACCACGCGCGCACCGGCCCCCGCGAAGGCGTACGCCGTCGCCCTGCCGATACCGCTGCCCGCGCCGGTGACCAGCACCAGCTGCCCGCCGAACCGCTCGGCGTACCGCCCGGTCACCTTCGGCGCGGGTCGCCCGGCCTCGGCGCCGGTCACGAACTCGGCGATCCAGGCGGCCAGCTGATCGGGGCGGCTGCGCGGCACCCAGTGCTTGGCGGGCAGGGTCCTTCGGGTCAGCCTCGGGGCCCACCGCTCCAGGTCGTCGTAGAGGCGCTTGGACAGGAACACGTCGTCCAGGGGTGTGATGAGCTGCACGGGCACGTGCGCGTACGCGTCGTCGCGCGGGCGGCGCAGCCGGGGCCGTACGTTGTCCCGGTAGAGCCAGGCGCCGTGGGCCGCGTCCATGGGCAGCGACGCGGTCGGGTATCCGGCCCCGGGCACCCGCTCGGCGCGTTCCAGGAGCCTCGGCCACGCCTTGCCGAGCGGGCCGCGCCAGGCCAGTTCGGGCAGGGCGGGCGTGTGCAGGAGGTAGACGTACCAGGACTTGGCGCCCTGGCCGAGGAGCTGGCCGACCCGGCGCGGGGTGGGGCGCCGCACGCGCCGCTTGATCCAGTGGCCGAAGTGGTCGAGCGACGGCCCCGACATGGAGGTGAAGGAGGCCACCCGGCCCTCGGTGCGGCGGACGGTGGCGAACTCCCAGCCCTGCACCGAACCCCAGTCGTGTCCCACCAGGTGCACCGGCCGGTCCGGGCTCACCGCGTCGGCGACGGCCAGGAAGTCGTCCGTCAGCTTCTCCAGGGTGAACCCGCCGCGCAGCGGCTGCGGTGCCGAGGAGCGGCCGTGGCCGCGTACGTCGTAGAGCACCACGTGGAAGCGGTCCGCGAGGTGGTGGGCCACCTGCGACCAGACCTCCTTGCTGTCGGGATAGCCGTGCACCAGGACGACGGTCGGCCGCCCGGGGTCGCCCAGTTCGGCCACGCACAACTCCACGCCCCCGGTCCGCACCCAGCGTTCCCGCGCGCCCTTGAGCACCCTGGACCTCCTCCACCGCCCGACCGCGGTACGTGCCAGTAACGTGACGTCCGCGAATCTTCCAGTTGTTAGAGAAAGCGTCAATAGGCCACTCCCCCCCCCGGGCCTCCGTAGCTCTCAGGCAGGGCGCCCCCTACGGGCCCGTAATACTCGAGAGTGACCGGAAGACAGATCTGCGGTCTGACGACCGGCAGTGGTCCGCGTCACTACTGTCTAGGACGTGACTGTGATCGCGACCGAAAGCCTGAGCAAGCGGTTCCCCCGGGTGACCGCGCTTGACCGGCTCTCCGTGGACGTCGGGCCCGGTGTCACCGGACTCGTCGGAGCCAACGGCGCCGGCAAGTCGACCCTGATCAAGATCCTGCTGGGTCTCTCCCCGGCCACCGAGGGCCGCGCCGAAGTGCTCGGACTCGATGTCGCCACCAAGGGCGCCGCCATCCGCGAGCGCGTGGGCTACATGCCGGAGCACGACTGCCTGCCACCCGACGTCTCGGCCACCGAGTTCGTCGTCCACATGGCGCGCATGTCCGGCCTGCCGCCGACCGCCGCGCGCGAGCGCACCGCCGACACCCTGCGCCACGTCGGCCTCTACGAGGAGCGGTACCGCCCCATCGGCGGCTACTCCACCGGCATGAAGCAGCGCGTCAAGCTGGCCCAGGCTCTCGTCCACGACCCCAAGCTGGTCTTCCTCGACGAGCCGACCAACGGCCTCGACCCCGTCGGCCGCGACGACATGCTCGGCCTGATCCGCCGTATCCACACCGACTTCGGCATCTCGGTCCTGGTCACCTCGCACCTCCTCGGCGAACTCGAACGCACCTGCGACCACGTCGTCGTCATCGACGGCGGCAAGCTGCTGCGCTCCAGCTCCACCACAGACTTCACCCAGACCACCACCACCCTCGCCATCGAGGTCACCGACTCCGACGAACACCCCGACGGCACCCGCGCGGTGCGTGAGGCGCTCGGCGCGCGCGGGGTCGACGTCCTCGACGGCAGTGGCGGCCTCCCCGGCGCCGGACACATCCTGCTGCTCACCGCGGCGGGCGAGGAGACCTACGACCTGGTCCGGGACGTCGTCGCCGACCTGGGCCTCGGCCTGGTCCGCATGGAACAGCGGCGCCACCACATCTCCGAGGTCTTCAAGAACGCCGACAGCGAACCCGCTGAGGAAAGGAAGGAGGCCGTGGGCCATGGCCGTTGACCACCCCGTCGCGACGCCACCGGGCGGCGACGAGACCCGCATCCACAACATCGGCTACCGCGACTACGACGGCCCCCGCCTCGGCCGCGCCTACGCCCGCCGCTCGCTGTACTCGCAGTCCCTGCGCGGCGCCTACGGACTCGGCCGCTCGGCGAAGTCCAAGGTCCTGCCGATGCTGCTGTTCGTGGTGATGTGCCTGCCCGCGGGCATCATGGTCGCGGTCGCCGTCGCTACCGACGCAAACGACCTGCCCGTCGACTACACCCGCTACGCGATCATCATGCAGGCCGTGATCAGCCTGTACGTCGCCGCGCAGGCACCCCAGTCGGTCTCGCGCGACCTGCGCTTCAAGACCGTACCGCTGTACTTCTCGCGGCCCATCGAGACCGCCGACTACGTCCTCGCCAAGTACGCGGCGCTGACCTCGGCGCTGTTCGTCCTGACCGCAGCCCCGCTGCTGGTGCTCTACATCGGCGCGCTGCTGGCCAAGCTCGACTTCACCGACCAGACCGAAGGCTTCGCACAGGGACTCGTCTCCGTGGCACTGCTCTCCCTGCTCTTCGCCGGAATCGGCCTGGTGATCGCCGCGGTCACCCCGCGCCGGGGCTTCGGCATCGCCGCCGTCATCGCCGTACTCACCATCTCCTACGGCACGGTCTCCGTCGTCCAGGCCATCGCCTACGAGCAGTCCAGCACCGGCGCGATCGCCTGGCTCGGCCTCTTCTCGCCGACCACCCTCATCGACGGGGTGCAGTCCGCCTTCCTCGGCGCGCCCTCCGCCTTCCCCGGCGGGGAGGGCCCCGGCACCGGCGAGGGACTCGTCTACGTCCTCGTCGCCCTGGGGCTCATCGCCGCCAGCTACGGCCTCCTGATGCGCCGCTACCGAAAGGTGGGCCTGTGACCACGCTGAACATCGACCATGTCTCCCGCTGGTTCGGCAACGTGGTCGCCGTCAACGACATCACCATGACCATCGGCCCCGGCGTCACCGGCCTGCTCGGCCCCAACGGCGCCGGAAAGTCCACCCTCATCAACATGATGGGTGGCTTCCTGGCCCCCTCCACCGGTACCGTCACCCTCGACGGCCAGCAGGTCTGGCGCAACGAGCAGATCTACAAGCACATCGGCATCGTCCCCGAGCGGGAGGCGATGTACGACTTCCTCACCGGCCGCGAGTTCGTCCTCGCCAACGCCGAACTGCACGGCCTCGGCGCCAAGGCCGCCCAGCGGGCCCTGGCCACCGTCGAGATGGAGTACGCCCAGGACCGCAAGATCTCCACGTACTCCAAGGGCATGCGCCAGCGCGTGAAGATGGCGTCCGCGCTGGTCCACGAGCCCTCACTGCTGCTGCTCGACGAACCCTTCAACGGCATGGACCCCCGTCAGCGCATGCAGCTGATGGACCTGCTGCGACGCATGGGCGACGAGGGCCGCACGGTGCTGTTCTCCTCCCACATCCTCGAAGAGGTCGAACAGCTCGCCTGGCACATCGAGGTCGTCGTCGCCGGACGGCACGCGGCCAGCGGCGACTTCCGCAAGATCCGCCGTCTGATGACCGACCGCCCGCACCGCTACCTGGTCCGCTCCAGCGACGACCGCGCCCTCGCGGCCGCCCTGATCGCCGACCCGTCGACGTCCGGCATCGAGGTCGACCTGGCGGAGGGCGCGCTGCGCGTCCAGGCCGTCGACTTCGGCCGCTTCACCACCCTGCTGCCCCGGGTCGCGCGCGACCACGGCATCCGGCTGCTGACGGTCTCCCCGTCCGACGAGTCCCTCGAGTCCGTCTTCTCGTATCTGGTCGCGGCGTAGGAGGCCGAAGATGTACGACCCCACAGTCGCCCGGCTCACCTACCGAGCCCTGCTCGGCCGCCGCCGGGCCCTCATCCTCGGCGCGCTGCCGCTGCTGCTGATCGCGATCTCCGTCGCGGTGCGGGCACTGGCCGGAGCCGACGACCAGACCGCGGCCGACGTGCTCGGCGGGCTCGCCCTCGCCACCATGGTGCCGATCATCGGTGTCATCGCTGGCACGGGCGCGATCGGACCCGAGATCGACGACGGCTCCGTGGTGTACCTGCTGTCCAAGCCGCTGAAGCGGCCGACGATCATCTCCACCAAGCTCTTCGTGGCCATCGCCGTCACCATGGTGTTCTCCGCCCTGCCGACGCTGATCGCGGGGCTGATCCTCAACGGCAACGGCCAGCAGATCGCCGTCGCCTACACGGTCGCCGCGCTGGTCGCCTCCATCGCGTACGCCGCGCTGTTCCTGCTGCTGGGGACGGTGTCACGGCACGCGGTGGTGTTCGGGCTGGTGTACGCCCTCGTCTGGGAGGCGCTGTTCGGCTCGCTGGTGCCGGGTGCGCGCACGCTCAGCGTCCAGCAGTGGTCGCTGGCCGTGGCCCAGGAGGTCGCCGACGGTTCCATCGTCACCTCGGACGTCGGGCTGACGACGGCCACGGTGCTGCTCGTCGGGGTCACCGCGGTGGCGACCTGGTACGCGGGGCAGAAACTGCGGACGTTGACGCTCGCCGGGGAGGAGTGAGCCGAGGGGGCGGTAATTCGGTGGCGGCCCGTCGTTGTGGAGCGGCACAGTGGTGTTGTCCATGACGCCGGGTCGGACCGGCGCCTTGTTCTGGGACGCCTTGTTCTGGGGCAGGACCGGGGCGGTCGCTTCGAGCACGTGAGCGCTGCGCTTGCGTGGGCCGCCTTCCCAGGTGTCGCCTCTTGGGGGAGGCGATGTGCGCCTGGGGCGGGGCGCGGGATGCGGGGACAGCACGCAGCCAGGCGGATGAGCCCGTAGCTACCGCGCCCCCGCCAGCAGGCGTTCCACCACCGTGGCGATTCCGTCCTCGTCGTTGGAGGTCGTTACCTCGTCCGCCACCGCGCGGAGCGTCTCGTGGGCGTTGGCCATGGCTACGCCGTGGTCGGCCCAGGCGAACATCGGGATGTCGTTGGGCATGTCGCCGAAGGCGATGGTGTCGGCGGCCTTCAGGCCGAGGCGGCGGGCCGCGAGGGAGAGCCCCGTCGCCTTGGAGAGGCCGAGGGGGAGGAGTTCCACGATGCCCTCGCCCGCCATGGTGACGGAGACGAAGCCGCCCGCGACCTGGTCGGCGACCGCGGCCAGCTCGTCGTCGGTGAGGGTCGGGTGCTGGATGTAGAGCTTGTTCAGCGGGGCGGTCCACAGGTCCGCCGCGTCCGTGAAGGGGATCGCCGGAAGGTGCCCCGCGACCGCGTACCCGGGGCCGACCAGCACCTCGCCGTCCAGCCCGTCCCGGCTCGCCGCCAGGAAGAGCGGGCCGACCTCCGCCTCGATCTTGGCCAGCGCCACCCCGGCCAGCTGCCGGTCGAGGGTGACGGAGGTCAGCAGGCGGTGCTCACCGGCGTGGTAGACCTGTGCGCCCTGCCCGCAGACGGCGAGCCCCTGGTAGCCGAGGTCGTCGAGGATGTGCCGGGTCCAGGGGACCGCACGGCCGGTGACGACGATGTGCGCGGCGCCCGCCGCGGTGGCCGCGGCGAGCGCGTCACGGGTGCGCGCCGACACCGACTCGTCGGAGCGCAGGAGCGTCCCGTCGAGGTCGGTGGCGATCAGCCGGTAGGGGAAGCCTCCGGCGGTGGGCCCGGCGTCGGTGCTCACTTGGCCACCGGTTCCAGGACCTCCCGGCCGCCCAGGTAGGGCCGCAGCACCTCGGGCACGCGTACGGAACCGTCGGCCTGCTGGTGGTTCTCGAGGATCGCCACGATGGTGCGCGGTACGGCGCACAGCGTGCCGTTGAGGGTGGCCAGCGGGCGCACCTTCTTCTCCTCACGGACGCGGATGGACAGCCGCCGGGCCTGGAACTCGGTGCAGTCCGAGGTCGAGGTCAGCTCGCGGTACTTGCCCTGGGTGGGGATCCACGCCTCGCAGTCGAACTTGCGCGCGGCCGAGGACCCCAGGTCGCCGGAGGCCACGTCGATGACCCGGAACGGCAGCTCCAGCGAGGTCAGCCACTGCTTCTCCCACTCCAGGAGGCGCTGGTGCTCGGCCTGGGAGTCCTCGGGGGCGACGTACGAGAACATCTCGACCTTGTCGAACTGGTGTACGCGGAAGATGCCTCGGGTGTCCTTGCCGTGCGACCCGGCCTCGCGGCGGAAGCAGGGCGAGAAGCCCGCGTAGCGCAGCGGGAGGCGGTCGGCCTCGATGATCTCGTCCATGTGGTAGCCCGCGAGCGCCACCTCGGAGGTGCCGACCAGGTACAGGTCGTCGCTGTCGAGGTGGTAGACGTCCTGCGAGGCCTGGCCGAGGAAGCCGGTGCCGCCCATGGCCTGCGGCCGGACCAGCGCCGGCGTCAGCATCGGGGTGAAGCCCGCCGCGGTGGCCTGCGCGATCGCGGCGTTCACCAGGGCCAGCTCCAGCAGCGCGCCGACGCCGGTGAGGAAGTAGAAGCGCGACCCGGAGACCTTGGCGCCGCGTTCGACGTCGATGGCGCCGAGCAGCTGGCCCAGCTCCAGGTGGTCCTTGGGCGCGAAGCCCTCGCCGTCGAAGTCGCGGATGGTGCCGTGCGTCTCCAGCGTGACGAAGTCCTCCTCGCCGCCGACGGGGACGTCGGGGTGGACGAGGTTGCCGAGCTGGAGCAGCAGCTGCTGGGTCTCGGCGTCGGCGGCGTCCCGCTCGGCGTCGGCGGCCTTGACGTCGGCGGCGAGCTGGCTCGCCTTCTTCAGCAGCTCCGCCTTCTCGTCCCCGGCGGCCTTGGGGATCAGCTTGCCGAGCGCCTTCTGTTCGGCGCGCAGCTCGTCGAAGCGGACGCCGGACGACCTGCGCCGTTCGTCGGCGGACAGGAGGGAGTCGACGAGCGCGACGTCCTCTCCACGGGCGCGCTGGGACGCGCGCACACGGTCGGGGTCCTCACGGAGCAGGCGAAGGTCAATCACGCGGACAAGGCTACCGGTGCGGGGTGAGGGCCCACGACTCACTATTCCGGGATGCGGCTTATGTGCCGTTCTGAGAAAATAGCCGATCTTTGTCAATAAACAGTGCCCCACTCCCCGGAACGAGGCAGTCAACGGGCGCGTGGTTGACTCGATTCCCTTGTGGAGAACGGGACTTGGCGCTATCGGGGTACTCGGTTGTCCACAGGGTTCCCCACTCTTCGAAGAGTTATCCACAGGCTGTGCGCAAGATCTGTGGATGTTGGAATTGATCACTCCGCTCTCTGTGATCAAGGTTGAGGATTCCCGGCGCGAACCTCATTTACCCGCACTTTCGAGTGTAAAGAGGTCGCCCCAAAGGATTGATCAAAGGAAAAGAGTGGACGAAGGGTGACCTGAGGGGCGGGTCGCGCGAGGGTGGCTCGTAGGGCGATTTGTCGACTGACTGGCGCTTCTCTGTCGACTTGTCCCCAGATCGAGAAGCGGACCTGTGGATAACTTCTGTGGATAACGAAGATATGCAGGTAGGACCAGCCGGACGTGGCTAGAAACGGCCGTCCTGGCAGCGTGCCACCCAGTCGGCCGCCGCCATGAACTCCTCGTCCGAGGTCCCCGGCAGCGGATTCCGTACGTCCGCCACCGTCACGTCCGCCCGCGGGTACGACCCCAGGAACCGCACCTCACGGCAGCTCCGCTTGAGCCCGCGCAGGGCGTCGGCGACCCGACGGTCCGAGATGTGGCCCTCGGCGTCGATGCAGAAGCAGTAGTTCCCGATCCCGGCACCGGTGGGCCGGGACTGGAGCAGCATCAGGTTGACGCCCCGGGTGGCGAACTCGCCCAGCAGATCACGCAGCCCGCCGGGGTGGTCGTCGCGCTGCCACAGCACCACGGACGTCTTGTCCGCGCCGGTCGGCGCCGCGGGCCGGGCGGGCCTGCCCACCAGCACGAACCGGGTCTGCGCGTTCTCCGCGTCGTGGATGTCGGTCTCCAGCGGCACCAGACCGTAGCGAGCGGCGGCGAACTCACCGGCGAAGGCGGCGTCGTAGCGGCCCTCCTGGACCAGCCGGGCGCCGTCCGCGTTGGAGGCGGCGGACTCCCAGGTGACGTCCGGGAGGTGCGCCTTCAGCCAGTTGCGCACCTGCGGCTGCGCCGCCGGGTGGGCGGTGACCGTCTTGATGTCGGACAGCTTGGTACCGGGCCGGACCAGCAGCGCGAAGGTGATCGACAGCAGCACCTCGCGGTAGATCATCAACGGGCTGCCCGCCACCAGCTCGTCGAGCGTGGTGGTGATCCCGCCCTCCACGGAGTTCTCGATCGGCACGAACGCGGCCTCGGCCTCGCCGCCCCGCACCGCGTCGAGCGCGGACTGCACGGACACGTACGGGATCAGCTCACGGGTCGCCGCCTCGGGAAGCGTCCGCAGGGCGACTTCGGTGAAGGTGCCCTCGGGGCCGAGATACGCATAGCTCGCTGGCATGACCTCACCCTAATGGGCCCACCGGCCGGACACTTCCGAGCAGCGCCCCACGGGTCACCCTCACCCCTCCAGCAACCGCTGCCCCACGTACTCGCCCTCCGCCGCCCCGCCCGGCACCGCGAACAGCCCGCTCGCCTCGTGCCGGATGAACGGCGACAGCGCGTCCCCGCGGTCCAGCTTGCGCTGCACCGGTACGAAGCCCCGCAGCGGATCGGCCTGCCAGCAGACGAACAGCAGCCCCGCGTCGGGCACCCCGTCCGCGTCGATGCCGTCATGGAAGGAGAACGGGCGCCGCAGCATCGCCGCACCGCCGTTCTGGTCGGGCCGGGTGATCCGCGCGTGCGCGTTGATCGGCACCACCAGAGCCCCCTCGGAGTCGGTCTTCTCCAGGTCCATCTCCGTGGTCTCCCCGCCCCCGGAGAGCGGCGCCCCGTCGGACTTGCGGCGCCCGATGACGGCCTCCTGCGCCTTCACCGACAGCTTCTCCCAGTCGTCGAGCAGCATGCGGATACGGCGTACGACGGCATAGGAGCCGTTCGCCATCCACGCGGGCTCGCCGTTCTCGGGGACGAAGATCCGCCGCGCGAAGTCGGGCTCGCTCGGCTTCGGATTGCGGGTGCCGTCGACCTGGCCCATCAGATTGCGTGCCGTCATCGGCTGGGCGGTGGCGCCCGGCGACCGGTTGAAGCCGTTCATCTGCCACCGGACCCGGGCCGCGCCGCCCGCGTCCTTCTGGAGGGCCCGCAGCGCGTGGAAGGCGACCAGGGCGTCATCGGCGCCGATCTGCACCCACAGGTCGCCGTTGCTGCGGCCCTTGTCCAGCTGGTCGGAGGAGAAGTCGGGCAGCGGGTCGAGGGCGACCGGCCGCTGCTTCTCCAGACCGGTCCGCGCGAAGAAGCTGTGGCCGAACCCGAAGGTGACCGTGAGCGACGAGGGCCCGGCGTCGGTCGCCACATCCGTGTCGCCCTGCGTCGCCGGTTCCCCCGCCATCAGCCGTCGGGTCGTCTCCGACCAGCGGCGCAGCAGCGCGGCGGCCTCCTTGCGCCCCGCACCGGCCGCGAGGTCGAAGGCGACGAGATGGCCCCGGGCCTGCATGGGGGTGGTGATGCCGGGCTGATGTTTCACGTGAAACTCGACCTGCCCCGCCCCCAGCGAGGTCAGCGGGGTGGCCTCGGCGGGCCGGGCGGCGTACCCCACACTCCCGCTCGCCGCGCCGAGGACTAGCCCGGTGGCACCGGCGGTGCCGAGGAGCCGCCGCCGGGAGATGCCCGTGTCGGGGGAGCCGGTGACGCTCTCCTCGACGAGAGGGAGCCGGGCCTCCGGAATGGACTGGTCAGCCATGATGAGGTTCAGCCGATCTGCGCGTTCTTGGAGACGGTCACCTGGTCGATGTCGGAGGTCCGCACGGTCACGGCGACCCTCCAGGTGCCTGCCATGGGGATCTGGACTCCGCTCGCCGACCAGTGTCCGGTGGTGATGTGGTCCGGGACCACGGGCAGCGGCCCGATGTCCTCGGACTCCAGGGTGAAGGCGACCTTCACCTCGGGGATGTCGAAGGCGCGGCCGTTGGGCCGCTCCACATAGACGTGCATGTCATTACCGCCGACCCGCGCCGGGTCGATGTCCAGCCGGACGACGCCCTTGCCGTCCTCCCCGCCGGTGTCGAACGGCATCTCCAGGGTCAGCGCCCCGGTGGCGGAGTCCGAGACGGCGGCGGAGGTGGCCGACTTGGCGTCCTGTGCCGTGCGCCCCGGCTCGGCGGCGGTGAGCGCGGTGGTCACGGCGAGCACGACCACCGCGATGCCCGCCTCGGCCAGCACCGAGCGGCGCAGCCCGTGGCGGAGCGGATCGGCGTCCCGCAGCCGCTTCTGCCGTGCGGCGTCCACGGCGGCCCGCTGCCGGGCGAGCTGAGCGGCCCGCCGGGGGTCGTCACCGGAGGCGGCACCCTCGGCCTTGGCGGCGGAGCCCTCGGAACCGGCGGCCACCGGCTCCGGCTCCCGGACCGCCTCGGCCTGTCCCGTCTCCGCCAACTGCCGGGTCCACCGCCGGGAAATCCAGGCCACCCCCACCAGCAACGCCACCAGCCCGATCTTCACCAGCAGCAGCTGCCCGTACCGGGTGCCGGTCAGCGCCGACCAGTAGCCGACCTGCCGCCAGGCCTGGTAGGTGCCGGTCGCCACCAGCGTGAGCACACTGCCGAGGGCGACGTTCGAGAACCGCCGTACGGCCGAGGCGTCGACGGGGGTGTCGGCGGGCGCCCAGCGCAGGGAGACCAGCAGCGCGCTGAGACCGCCGAGCCAGGCGGCGACGGCCAGCAGATGGAGCACGTCGACGGGCATCGCGATGCCCGGCTGGAGCCCGCTGGAGGCGTGTTCGGCCATGGCCCAGCTCGCCGCCAGCCCGGCCGCGACCACGGTCCCGCCCACGGCGAGCCCGAAGGTGAGGTCCTTCTTCTCCTCGTCCTCACGCTTGTCGTACGCGCCGAAGAGCACGGCGACGAACAGCGCGGCGGCGGCGAGCAGCAGCAGCCGGGAGACCAGCGCGGCACCCGTCTTGGTCTGGAGGACCTCCCCGAGCAGATCCAGGTCGAAGACGTCACCCATGCCGCCGGACCGGGTGTAGGAGCCGCGCAGCAGCAACAGCGCCAGGGTGGCCGCGGTCAGCGCGACCCACCCGGAGACGACGAGCCGCTGCACGACACGCACCCCGGAGCCGCGCGGCCAGCAGGCCACGACGAAGGCGGCACCGCCCGCCAGAAGAATGAACCCGGCGTACGACATATAGCGCCCGAACCCGTACAGCCAGCCGATGACCCCGCCGCCCGCCTCCGTCCCCGAGACCGACACGGAGGTCTCCGAGGGCGCGCCGATGGAGAAGGTGAAGGCACCGGCGACGGGATGGCTGTCGGCGGACACCACCTGGTAGGTGACGGTGTAGGTGCCGTCGGGCAGCCCCGCATGGAGCCGTACCCCGTACGTCGTCCCGCCGATGCTGCCCGCCTCGCCGGTGTCGGCGCGCTCGCCCTTGGGGCCGAGGACCCGCAGCGAGTCGTCGGAGAGGGAGACCTCCTCGGAGAAGGTGAGGGCGATCTGGCCGGGGGCCTTGTCGACCACCGCCCCCTGCCGGGGGTCGCTGCCGGTGAGCGCGGCATGCGCCGAGGCCGGTCCGGCGCTGGCGAAGAGCGCGCAGACGACGGCCAGGAGCAGCAGTGCCAGGGCCCGGACGCGTGGAGCGGCGGTCGCTGTCAAGGTGGTCCCTCCCTCAGTTCCCCGAAGCGGGGCGGTACGTCATCGGCTTGACCGGCATCTCGACGGTGACGGGATCGGTGTGGGCGAAGTGCAGCACCACCGACACCGTCTCGCCTTCCTTCGGCTTGCGCTTGAGCTGCTCGAACATCAGGTGGTTGCCACCGCTCTCCAGGACGAGCTTCCCGTGCGCGGGCACGTTCAGGCCGTCGACCTCGCGCATCGACTGGCCCACGGTCTCGTGGACGGTGACCTGGCCCGCGATGTCGCTGGTGACGGACTCCAGGGTGTCGTCGTCGCCACCGTCGTTGGTGACGGTCAGGAAGCCGGCGGCGAGGGAGTCGGAGACGGGCTGCGGCATGTAGGCGCCATCGACGGACAGTCCGGCGCCCGCCTCGCCGCCGTCGCCGGAGCCGCAGCCCGCGAGGACGAGCGCCAGCGCCCCGGAGGCCAGCACGGCGACCGCCCCGCCCCGCAGGCGGTTCACGGGTTCTGCCCCTTGACGAGCTTGGGCAGGTCGGCGGTGTAGTCGTCGACGGTGGCGTCCTCGCCGTAGAGCACGTAACCGGCGTCGGTCTTCGGCGAGAAGGCGATGACCTGGGTGCCGTGCGTGGACACGACCTTGCCCTCCTTGTCCTTCTCCGGCGCCTCGATGGAGATGCCGAGGGTGCGGGCGCCCGCCTGGATGGTGTCGAAGTCGCCGCTCAGGCCGATGACCTGGGAGTCGATGCCCTTGAGCCACTCGCCGAGCGCCTCCGGGGTGTCCCGCTCCGGGTCGGTGGTGACGAACACGATCCGCAGCTCGTCCTGCTCGGCCTGGGACAGCTGCTTCTTGGCGATGGCGATGTTGCTCATCGTCAGGGGGCAGACGTCGGGGCAGTTGGTGTACCCGAAGTAGATCAGCGTCGGCTTGCCAGCGGTCTCCGCGCGGAGGTCGTACTCGTCGCCGTTGGTGTCGGTCAGCACGAGGTCCGGCTTCTCGAAGGGCTTGTCGAGGACGGTGGCGGCCTTGGCGCTGTCGGCGGCCTCCGACACCACGGAGACCGGCGAGCCGCCGTCGTCACCACTGCCGCAGGCGGAAAGGGTCAGGGAGGCGGCGGCGAGCAGTGCTGCCGCGGCGAGGGTCTTCTTGCGCATAGAAAAATGTCCCAGATGTAATGGTTCCGGTACGCGCCGGGGTCGTTCCGCCGGGCCGGAGCCCCGACGACGCGGGCGGCATGGCCACCGCCCGCACGCCCCCGGCGCGCACCGCTGAACGAGGCAGTGCCTCAGGCGTTGCCGCGCCTACGGCCGGCGAGCACGCCGTAGGCGACACCCGCCGCGCCGACGACGATGCCGACGACGCCGAGGACGCGGGCGGTGGTGTCGCTGGTGTCGGAGTCGCCGGAGTCGGCGGTGGTGTTCGCCGCGGCGGCCGAGGCGTCGTCGGAGGCCTCCTCGGCGCTCGCCGCGTCGTCCTCGGCGGCGTCCTCCGCCCCGGACGAGCCGTGGTGGTCGTCCTCGGCGGCGGACAGCTCAAGCACCGGGGCCGGGTGCTCCGGCTCCTCCTCGCCTTCCTGCGGCACCTCGATCCAGCGCACGACCTCGTCGTTGGAGTACGTCTGGACGGCCTTGAAGACGAGTTCGTCGGTGTCCTCGGGCAGGGCGCCCACGGAGACCGGGAACTTCTGGAAGAAGCCGGGCTCGACACCCTTGCCCGTGGCGGTCCAGGTGATCTTCGAGACGGCCTCGGTGACCTTGTTGCCGTGTACCTCGAGCGGCTTGTCCAGCTCGGCCTTGGTGACCTTGGCGTCCCAGCCCGGGACGGGCGCGGGCATGGCGGAGGAGAGCGGGTGGTCGGCCGGGAAGGTGACCTCCAGCTTGGTGGTCGAGGCGTTGTCGCGCTCGTTGGGGACCTTGAAGTTCACGGTCGCGTAGCCGCCCTTGGCGGCCGCGCCCTCCGGCTGCACGCTGACGTGCGCGAGGGCGGGCGAGGACAGGACGACGACGGCCGACGCGGCGACGGCACCGACGGCGGCGATACGGGACGCCTTCATGGCGGTCATGAGGATGAGCACTCCACTCTGAGTCAGGTCTGGGTGAAGCCGGTGACTTCCGGCGAGGAGAGGGGTACGCGCGCGTGCCGCACGACGCGCGTCCCTCCCGCCCCGTCCCTGATCAGGGTGAGTACGGGTGGTCGCGTCGTGTTCAGGCAGCGAGCGCGAGGGCGGCGGCCGGAGGGCCCCGCCGGATCACCGTGTGCTCAAGAGCGGTCGTACGAGGCTCAGGGGGCGCGTGGGCAGCGGCGCACGGGACGCGCGGCCCCGTCGACGGCGCCGTGGGCAGCCCGGCGTACAGCGCGCGCGCCAGCGCCAGCGCCCCGCGCAGGGAGCGGACGAGCGCGCCCTCGCTCACACCCTGTGCCGAGAGTTCGACGAGGCGCCGCAGCGCCAGGTCCCCGTGGCGCAGCAGCCATCCCGCGGCGATGGCGGCGAGGACGTGCCCCAGCAGCATCGGCAGCGACGGCAGCAGCGAGGCGAACGAGTCCGAGGTCGTGGACAGCGCGTCCGCGGGATGGTGACTCGCTCCGGCATGAGCCCCGGCGCCCGGCGATCCGGACGCGGCCGGAACCACCCGCGCGTCCACCAGGATCCGGTGGGCCTGCACGGGACTGAGCGCCGCCACGGTCGTCCCGCACACCAGCCGCGCGGCCTGCTCGACCAGCGCCGCGTCACTGAGGCGCCCCGCCCCCGCGGCCGTACCGGACGCGGCGGCACCCGCGTGCTGCCCGAGACCGAACAACGTGTGCAGCACGACCTGCCCGACCGCGAGCAGCCCAGCGATCCCCGGGAGCGACCGCTCCCGCCCCGCGAGCGGCACCACCACGGCGGCGGCCCCCAGGAAGCCCGCGGCCAGCGTCCACCACGGCAGCGACACACAGGAGGCGATCGCGTGGGAGGCCCCGGACAGCACGACACAGACCGCGGCGAACACCGCGGCCCGCAGATACCGGACCGGGTGTCCGGAGTGCGCCGTGCGCGCGTGGGGGGCAGTCATGGCGGGCTCATCATCGCACTGGCCCGACCGCCGCCACATGGCAGGTCCACAAGATGCCCTACGAACCGGAAGGTCTCGTTCTGTTGCGCCTGGTGGACAAGGGTCCAACTGGTCCCCACTGCTCCCACATACACCGCTTCCCACCCTCACCGCATCGCCCATATGGGCGGCATCACGTCAAATCCACGCTTACGCGGGAGCGGTCGCGGCAATACGTAACGGTATGTCGAGCCGCGGCCAGGAGGCTGGAGCATGAGCATCTGGTGGTCACTCCATCTGCGCCGCGAAGCCGCGAGCGTTCCCCTGGCCCGCCGCCTGCTGCTCGGCACGATGGAGACGGCGGGCGTCGACCCCGACATCTCCTACGACCTCTCCGTCGCCCTCACCGAGGCCTGCGCCAACGCCGTCGAACACGGCGGCGACGGCACCACCGGCGGCCCCTCGGAGGCCTACCGCGTCACCGCCTACCTCGACGGCGAGAAGTGCCGCATCGAGGTGGCCGACGCCGGACCCGGCTTCCCGGCGGCCCACACCGGGCGAGCGCAGTTCAGGCTGCCGCCCCGCGCCGACGCCGAGCACGGCCGCGGCCTCTGCCTCATCCGGGAACTCGCCGACCACGTCCACATCGGCCCCAAGCCGGGCCGCCGCGGCACCGTGGTGAGCTTCGACAAGATCCTCAAGTGGCGCGAGAACGCCCCGAACACCCCGCTGGTGACAGCGTCCTGAGAGCATGTGAAGGGCCGGGCACCCGTCCAGGCACCCGGCCCCACAACACCGTACGAACTCAGCCCTTGAGCCCGGCCATCCACGCCTCGACCTCGTCGGAGCGGCGCGGCAGCGCGGCCGACAGGTTCCGGTTGCCGTCCTCCGTGACGAGGATGTCGTCCTCGATACGGACGCCGATGCCCCGGTACTCCTCCGGCACGGTCAGGTCGTCGGCCTGGAAGTACAGCCCCGGCTCGACGGTCAGGCACATCCCCGGCTCCAGCACCCCGTCGACGTACGTCTCGGTGCGCGCGGCGGCGCAGTCGTGGACGTCCATGCCGAGCATGTGACCGGTGCCGTGCAGCGTCCAGCGGCGCTGGAGGCCCAGCTCCAGCACCCGCTCCACCGGCCCCTCGACCAGGCCCCACTCCACGAGCCGCTCGGCCAGCACGCGCTGCGACGCGTCGTGGAAGTCGCGGTACTTGGCGCCCGGCTTCACCGCCGCGATACCGGCCTCCTGGGCGTCGTACACGGCGTCGTAGATCTTCTTCTGGATCTCGCTGTAGCGGCCGTTGATCGGCAGCGTGCGCGTGACGTCGGCGGTGTAGTACGTGTGCGTCTCCACGCCCGCGTCGAGCAGCAGCAGGTCGCCGGAGCGGACCGGGCCGTCGTTGCGCACCCAGTGCAGGGTGCAGGCGTGCGGGCCGGCGGCGCAGATGGAGCCGTAGCCGACGTCGTTGCCCTCCACGCGCGCGCGGAGGAAGAAGGTGCCCTCGATGTAGCGCTCGCTGGTCGCCTCGGCCTTGTCGAGGACCTTCACCACGTCCTCGAAGCCGCGCACGGTGGAGTCGACGGCCTTCTGGAGTTCGCCGATCTCGAACTCGTCCTTGACCAGCCGTGCCTCGGAGAGGAAGACCCGCAGCTCCTCGTCGCGCTCGGCGGTGACCTTGTCGGTCAGCGCGGCCTCGACCCCGGCGTCGTAGCCGCGCACGACGCGCACCGGCCCGGTCGCCTCACGCAGCTTGTCGGCCAGCTCACGCACGTCGGAGGCGGGGATGCCGTACAGCTTCCCGGCCTCGGTGAGGGAGTGGCGGCGGCCGACCCACAGCTCGCCCTGGCCGTCGAGCCAGAACTCGCCGTTCTCGCGGTCGGAGCGCGGCAGCAGGTAGATCGTCGCCTCGTGCCCGTCGGCCTTCGGCTCCATGACGAGGACGCCGTCCTCCGTCTGGTTGCCGGTGAGGTACGCGTACTCCACGGAGGCGCGGAAGGGGTACTCGGTGTCGTTCGAGCGGGTCTTCAGGTTGCCCGCGGGGATCACCAGACGGTCGCCGGGGAAGCGCGCGGAGAGCGCGGCGCGCCGGGCGGCGGTCTCGGCGGCCTGGGCGATCGGCTCCAGGTCGTGCAGCTCGGTGTCGGCCCAGCCGGACTTCATGCTCTCGGCCAGCTCGTCGGAGACGCCCGGGTACAGGCCGTTCTTCCGGCGCTTGATGGGCTCCTCGGACTCGGTTTCCGAGGTCTCCGGGGTCGCCGGGTTCCGCTCGTCCGCCACGGTCATCCTCCTTGATACGGCACTGGACCCCGTCCATCGTACGTTCGCACGTCCGACGGGAAGGGGGCCCAGGGCCGTGGCGCCCGTTACCGCGCCCGGCGCGGCCCTACTCGAACCGCGCCGCCAGGACGACGACGTCCTCGGTGGACTCCGCGTCGGCCGCGCCGCCGTCCGGCAGCACCGTCCGCAGCACGTGGTCGACGACCGCGCCGGGGTCGTGGCGCGCCGCCCTCGGCACCCCGGCGGCAGCGGCGTGCAGCCGGGCGAAGGCGCGGTCGACGGGGTCGCCGGTGCGGTGCAGCAGCCCGTCGGTGTACAGCAGAACCGTCTCTCCGGGCGCGGCCTGGAACTCCACGCTGGGCGCCTCCCAGCAGGCGAGCATGCCGAGCGGCGCGGACACGGTGGTCTCCACGTACTCGGTGCGCCGCTCCCCGACCACCAGCGGCGGACTGTGCCCGGCCCCGGCCAGGGTGATCCGGTGCAGCGCGGGCTCGCAGTAGGCGAACAGCGCGGTGGCCGAGCGGGCGGGCTCGGTCAGCCGCAGCAGCAGCTCCAGGTCGGACAGGACGGCGACCGGGTCCTCGCCCTCCATCACGGCGTACGCCCGCAGGCTGGCCCGCAGCCGTCCCATCGCGGCGACCGCGCTGGGCCCCGACCCGGTGACGGACCCGACGGCGAGCCCGAGGGCCGCGTCCGGCAGCGGCAGCGCGTCGTACCAGTCGCCGCCCCCACGCGGGCCGGTGCGGTGCCGTACGGCGAGCTGCACGCCGGAGACCCGGGGCAGCCGGGAGGGGAGCAGCTCCTCGGTCATCGTCGCCATGCACGCGCGCGTGCGCTCGACCTCCAGCAGCCGGGCGAGGTGCCCGGTGGCGTGGCGGACGTACAGCCCGGCCAGATGGCGGCGCCGCTCGTCCGGCTCGGCGGGTTCGTCGTACAGCCAGACGGCGGCGCCCAGTCGTCCGGCGGCCTCGGTGGACAGCGGCAGCGCGTAGCTCGCGGCGAAACCAAGGCGGGCGGCCACCTCGCGATGGCGTGGATGCAGCCCCTTCTCGGCGAACAGGTCGGACCGTACGACCTCGGTGACACCGCCGGGCAGTCCGGCCCGGGTGTCGAGGAGTTCGCCGTACGGCAGGGAGGCGCGCGGCACGGTCTCCAGGTGGCCGAGATCGGACCGGGCGAGCCCGAGCCCGACGGTGGTGGCGGGGCCGAGGCCGTCGCCGGGTTCCAGTACGACGAGACCGCGCCGGGCGCCCACCAGGGCGGCACCGGCGCGCAGCAGTTCCTGAAGGGCGTCGGGGAGGGTGTTCGTGCGGGTCAGACGCTCGGTCAGCTCGTGCAGCGTGGTGAGGTCCGAGACCCAGCCCGCGAGCCGGTCCTGGAGGAGGGCGCCGGGGGCGGGGTGGACCCCGGGGGTGTCCGGGGCGGAAGGCGCGGGCGCGACAGTGTGTGCGGGAGCGGGAACCGTTGAATCGATTCCGGCCACTTTCGGAGGGTGCGGGGCGTTCATGGTGTACGGCTTTCCGACCGGTGCGTATTGCTCAAAAGCATCGCAAACCCCCATGTCAATCTGCGCCGCTAGCAGTGTCTCCACATGTACACGCACTCGTGAGGGGATGTCCAGCATTGTCCTGCTGGGATTGCTGGTGTCAGTGGGGCCAGTGGGGTGGACAGGGGGCTTCTCGCGGTCTTCACTCGGTTCCCTTGCAGAAAAGCAAAATTGGCTTAAAACTGACTCGGGCAACGGCTTATTGAGGTCGACTGGCCTTGTTCGACGGAGCGTCACAGCGGTCGTGATGGGTACCTACTCGGTGAAGGCCAGGGGTGGTTGGGAACCGCCCGGAACCTGGCGACGGACCCGGGCGTCCTATCCACCGACGACCGTGCCCCATCCTCCCGTGGCGGAGGCGGAGAGAAATACGCGGGACGGCAAAACGCCATAGTTCGCCACCCCACGCCACGCCCGTGCTTTAGATAGACGCAGTAGGGACGCAACGGCCGCGGACGCAGTGGCCGACGCTCGGCCCAGAGGGGTTCCCCGTGCTCGAACGCCGGGGTGTGATGCGCCAGCAGGTACGCACAGTGAAGTGATCGACACATGGTGTGATGTGGACCACGGTGTTGCCAGGCGTGCAACGGAAAGGAACGAGCGCTCATGCGCGAGATCCTCGGAAGGCTCGGAAGGCGACGCAGGCACCTGTTCCGGCGGAAGGGCGGGGGGCCTGAGCTGCTCGGCGCGGCCGTGACCTTCGCGACGGAATGGCAGTGGCCCGTACTCCCGGGCGTGGCGTCCGACCCCCAGGGTCGGTCCGGCTGCGGCTGCCCCGACCCGGAGTGCGCGGTGCCCGGCGCCCACCCCTTCGACCCCGGCCTGCTCGCGGCCACCACCGACGAGCGCATGGTGCGCTG
Organism: Streptomyces sp. B93; assembly: GCF_018070565.1. GTDB lineage: Bacteria > Actinomycetota > Actinomycetes > Streptomycetales > Streptomycetaceae > Streptomyces. The sequence goes on along the minus strand of NZ_JAGPXL010000023.1, from coordinate 60,483 downwards.
GTGGTGGACGAACAGGCCGACGGCTCCGATCGTCCTGGCCACCGGGGGCACGGCCCCCTGTGCCGTCAGTCTCCCGGCCCCCGCGGCCGCGCGCGCCCTCGCCGCCCTGGACCGCTCGGGGACGCGCCTCGGCCCGGTCGTCGCCTCACCCACCCGCTGGGCGGTGCTCGTCCGGCCGTACACCATGGAACAGCTGGGCGAACTGCTCTACGCCAAGGACTTCGTACCCGGCTCGCTGCGCTTCCACGGCGAGGGCGGCTACCTCGCGCTGCCGCCCTCCGGGACCGGCCAGGGCGGCATCCGCTGGGAGCGCGCCCCGCTGCCCGGCTCCGCCTCGCCGTGGGTGCCCGATGTGGAGGCGGTGGTGGACGCCGTGGTCGACGCCCTCACTCGTACGGGTGTGAGCGCTCCCGAGTTCTAGGGTGTCGGGCGCGCGGGCAACCGCGCGCCCCCGCCCGCTCGTTATCTTCCAGCCCATGAACGTCCGACTGCTCGCCCTCGCGGGCGTCGCCGCCTGCGCGGTGGCACTGCCCCTGGCCATGGCGTCCGCGGGGCCGGTGGGCGACCGGGACCACCCGGCCGCCCAGCGGGACCACACCGTCGTACGACCGGACAGCACGGTGCTGGTTCAGGACCACTCGGTCTTCGTACGGCCGGACCGCTCGCCCCCCGGCGATGCCAAGGGCGCCGTCGCCGCCACTGCCTCCCCGCTCACCCTGGGCCTCGGCCTGGCCACCGCCGCCCGTTGCGGACCGGAACTCACCTCCCCCGAGGGCATCGAGGCACAGACGTGCGTGCTGACGCAGGGCGAGGAGACCTGGGGCCGGACCTACTACCGCAACGCGACCGGGGGCGCGCTGGACGCCGTACTGAGCCTCATGGGCCCGGACGACCGCACGGTGCGGATGAACTGCGCGGTGGGCGCCGAGGACGCGCCCGCCACCTGTGACACGCCGCGGGGCCGCGATACGGGGCGGCCCGCCGACTACACGGCCGTGACGGAGTTCGCGGAGCCGGGCGGGGCGGGGCGGCTGTTGCTGCGTTCCGGAAGCAACTCCGGCAACTTTCCCAACTCCGGGGCGCCTACGCGTGGTTGACACGTGACGGCGTTCCGTAAACAGGGACGGAGACAGAAAGACCCGGTTGCTGGCGACGGGGGATGCACCAGCAACCGGGCTACTGGAACGGTAACAAGAGATCGGCAGTTAGCAAATTCGATCTCGGTTTTTGCTCGGGTATTTGGACATCGACTGGCTTGTCTCCAGCGTCAGTTGGCGAGGGAGGCGCAACCGGAGTCAGTCATTCCGCCCCGTTTTCACGGCTGATGTTCCGGCTGACCGGTCGGTCAGCCGGACACCGTCCCCGTGCCGCGCGTCAGCTGAGCGTGACCTGCCGGTTGGTCAGCCCGCCGCGGGCGCGGCGCTCGTCGGCGGTGAGCGGCGCGTCGGTGGCGAGGGCGGCGGCGAGCCGCTCGGCGAACTCGGCGGCCGGCTTCTCGATGTCGTCCGCCCCGACACCGCTCGGCAGGTCCCAGACCGGCACGGTGAGGCCGTGCGCCCGGAAGGAGCCCACCAGCCGGGTGCCCTCCCCGAGGCTGGAGCGGCCCTCCGCGTGCAGCCGCGCGAGAGCGTCCAGAAGCTGCTCCTCCGGATGCGGCATGACCCAGCGCAGGTGGTTCTTCTCCGGGGTCTCGCACCAGTAGGCGGCGTCCACGCCCTGGAGCCGGACGGTCGGGATGGCGGCGGCGTTGGCCCGCTCCAGGGAGGCGGCCACGTCCGGGGTGGCGTTCTCCGCGTCCGGGACCCAGAACTCGAAGCCCGGGTGCACAACTGGCTCGAACGCGCCTTCCGGGTCGAGCAGGTCCTGGAGCCGCGGACCGTCGGCCGGGGCGCGGCGGCCCTGGACCGGAGTCCCGGGTTCCGCCTCCAGCGCGCGCCGGAGCGTGTCGGCGAGGTCGCGGCTGATGTCGCCCGACGCCGTGTCGTTCTGGAGGCCCAGCAGCACCGAGCCGTCGTCGCGGCGCAGGGCGGGCCAGGCCATCGGCAGCACCGTGGCGAGCGTGACCGACGGGACGCCCTCGGGGAGGCCGTCCTTGAGGGTCAGCGCGACCGTGGCCGCGGGGACCAGCTCGCGCAGGGCGACCCAGTCGCACTCGCCGGGCAGCCCCTCGAACGGGCGCTGCACCAGCTCGGTCTCGGCCTGCGCGGCGGCCCGGCCGTGACAGGCCTTGTAACGCCGGCCGCTGCCGCAGGGGCAGGGCTCGCGGGCGCCGACGACCGGGATCTCCCCGTCCGTGAGCTGCGGGCGCTTGGCCTTCGTCTGGGGTCGCTTCTTGGCCATGGTGGGTGTCTCCCGGAAAGGCTCGTCTGGTACGCCGGGAGCCTAGCCGTTCACGCCACGGGCAGCGGGACCCTGTGGACGAACTTCGGGGGCGGGGCGGGAACGGGCGGGACCGGGGGTGAGGGTGAGGGGCGCGGGCCGGGGCCCCTCAGCCCAGGCCCCTCAGTCGAGGTCCCTCAGCCCGGCCCCCTCAGTCGAGTTCGTCGAAGGCGTCCGCGAAGTCCAGGTCCGGGAGGGCCGATATCGGCGGGGCGGTGATCCGGGTGGCGAAGTCGTCACGGCGCCGCCCGGCGTCGGGGTCGTACACGTCGTCATGGACGACGACCCAGACCGTGACCTCGCCGCGGACGTCGTCCCGTACGCCCCAGTCGTCTGCGAGAGCGGTGATGATGTTCAGCCCCCGGCCGCCGTGCGCCGTGACCGAGGGGGTCGCGGGGGCCGGGCGGGTCGGGCCGCCGCCGTCCGTCACCTCGACGACGAGCCGTCCGCCGGGGTCGACGCGCCAGGCGGCCCGTACGTCACCGTCGCCGGAGAGGGCGTCGCCCAGGGGCCGCCCGTGTTTGCAGGCGTTGCTCAGCAGTTCGGAAAGGATCAGTACGGCGTCGTCGATGACCGATTCCGCCACACCGCCGCGGCGCAGCTGCGCCCGCATCCGATGTCTTGCCTCCCCCACGCCCGCAGGGCCATGGGGTACGGCCATGCTCGACGACGTGGGCACCTCCTGTGCCACCACCAACGCCACCCCCGAGACCTCCTTCGCCCCACGCCATCGAGTGGATGCCCCATTGGCCTGTACCGGAAACCGGCCAATCCTCTTCCGGTGACGCATTCGCAACGATCGAACACGTAACGAACGCGCCGGAGCACTCCCCGTGACGGGTGCGGCGGGCAGGCGATCTCAGCGGCCGAGGCGGCGCAGCACCTCGCGCGGGCGGTTGGTGATGATGGCGTCGATGCCCAGGTCGACGCAGAGGTCGACGTCCTCGGGCTCGTTCACGGTCCAGACGTGCACCTGGTGCCCGGCCCGCTTCAGCCGCTCGACGTACACCGGGTGGTTGCGCACCAGCCGGATCGAGGGGCCCGCGATCCCTACGCCCTCCGGCAGCCGACCGTCGCGCAGCCGTGGTGTGACGAACTGCATGAGGGAGACCGTCGGCAGCGTCGGGGAGGCGACGCGGACGCGGTGCAGGGAGCGCGCCGAAAAGCTCATGATCCGCACCGGGGACTCCTCCGGCGTGCGCGGCGCGTCCAGACCGAACCTCTTGAGCAGCAGCAGGAGCCGCTCCTCGACCTGGCCGGCCCACCGCGTGGGGTGCTTGGTCTCGATGGCCAGCTCGACCGGGCGCCCGGCGTCGGCGACGAGTTCGAGCAGCCGCTCCAGGGTGAGTACGGAGGTGTCGGCGGGGTCTTCCGGGCGGTGCTCCCAGTCCGGCTCCTCGTCCCGGCCGCGCCAGGCGTCGCGGTTCTTCCAGGAGCCGAAGTCCAGGGCGGCGAGGTCGGAGAGTTCCAGGGCGGAGACGGCGCCGCGGCCGTTGGACGTCCGGTTGACGCGGCGGTCGTGCACACAGACGAGATGGCCGTCGGCGGTCAGCCGCACATCGCACTCCAGGGCGTCGGCGCCGTCCTCGATCGCCTTCTTGTACGCGGCCAGGGTGTGCTCGGGCGCGTCTTCGGAGGCGCCGCGGTGCGCGACGACCTGGATCCGCTGCTGGCGTGCGTGAGTCATCACCGCGTCATGGTGCCACCGGGACGGGGTATCCGGGCGGGTGGGGTGGCGTCCGCCCACACCCGGCGGCTCATCCACTTTTATCGCGGATGCATATTCTTGTTCGTAAATGTCTTATATAAAGGATGGTCGTGAGTCCACAGCGACCGTTTATGGTGCCCTGATGGCCCGTGGGAAAAGCTGACCGCATACAAACACATAGCCACCCAGCCGTGGATCGAGGAGAAGAGCTGTGAGCACCGAGAACGAGGGCACTGAGGTACCCCCGGCCCCGTCTGCACCCCCCGTGCCGGTGGACACCCCCGCAGCTTCCCCGCAGGCGGGCGACGCCCCGACGCCACCGCCGCCCGGAGCCGGGCACGAGGGCTCGGCCCCGGACGCCAACTGGCCGCCGCCCCCCGCGGCATACCCGCCGCCCGCGCCCCAGGCGACGACGGCCGAGGGCGGCGCACAGGGCGGCCAGCAGGGCGACCCGTACGGCGGCCAGCACGACAGCCAGCACGGCGGCGCACAGGGGGGCCAGTACGGCGGTCTGTACAACGACCAGCAAGGCAGCCGGCACGACGACCCGCACGGCAACCCGTATGGCAACCCGCACGACCCGGGGCAGCAGCCGTGGGGCGCCGCCTACCACGACCCCCAGGCCACCACCCCTCCCCCCGCCAAGCGGTCCCGAGGCGGGCGCGGCGGACTGCTCGCCGCGGTCCTGGTGGCCGCGCTGGTCGCGGGCGGCCTGGGCGGCGGCATCGGCTACACCCTGGCCAAGAACGACGACGGCACCAGCTCGACGACGGTCTCCGCCCCCGACAGCGGCGGCGACTTCAAGCGCGAGCCCGGCACGGTCGCGGCGGTCGCCGCCAAGGCGCTGCCCAGCACCGTCACCATCGAGGCGGAGAGCAGCAGCGGCGAGGGCGGCACCGGCACGGGCTTCGTCTTCGACACCGAGGGCCACATCGTCACGAACAACCACGTGGTGGCGGACGCGGTCGACGGCGGCAAGGTCTCGGTCACCTTCCCGGACGGCAAGAAGTACGACGCCGAGGTGGTCGGCAACGCGCAGGGCTACGACGTGGCGGTCATCAAGCTGGACAACGCCCCGTCCAACCTGAAGCCCCTGACGCTGGGCGACTCGGACAAGGTCGCGGTCGGCGACTCCACGATCGCGATCGGCGCCCCCTTCGGCCTGTCCAACACGGTCACCACGGGCATCATCAGCGCCAAGAACCGCCCCGTCGCCTCCAGCGACGGCTCCGGCAGCCAGGCGTCGTACATGAGCGCCCTCCAGACCGACGCGTCCATCAACCCCGGCAACTCCGGAGGCCCGCTGCTGGACGCGCAGGGCAACGTGATCGGGATCAACTCCGCGATCCAGTCCAGCGGCAACGGCGGCTTCGGCACCGGCCAGTCCGGCTCCATCGGCCTGGGCTTCGCCATCCCGATCAACCAGGCCAAGTACGTCGCCCAGGAACTGATCAAGAACGGCAAGCCGGTGTACGCCCGTATCGGCGCCTCCGTCTCCCTGGAGGACACCACGGACGGCGCGAAGATCACGGACACCGGGGCGGGCGGCTCCGAGCCCGTGGAGCCGGGCGGCCCGGCCGACCGCGCGGGCCTCAAGCCCGGCGACGTCATCACCAAGCTCGACGACCGGGTCATCGACTCCGGCCCCACCCTGATCGGCGAGATCTGGACCCACAAGCCGGGCGACAAGGTCACCCTCACCTACGAACGCAACGGCAAGACCAACACGGTGGAGGTCACCCTGGACTCCCGAGTGGGCGACAGCTGACGCCCTGGTGTCCCACCCACCGACCAACACCCCCACGCCCCTGGCGTCGCCCGGTACGCTGTACCCGCTCCGGCCCCTGGCGGGCGGAGCAAGGGTGGGTTGCCCGAGCGGCCTAAGGGAACGGTCTTGAAAACCGTCGTGGCGCGAGTCACCGTGGGTTCAAATCCCACACCCACCGCACATGCAAGCGGCCCCTGACCAGGTAAGACGGTCGGGGGCCGTGTTGTTCGCGGGGTGGGCGGGGCCTGGTGTTTCAGGGTGCGGTGCCGCTTCGGCGGCCCTCGTGTTCAGCTCCGTCAAGAGGGCGTCCGGGCAGGGCGCTCATCTTAGGGGGCCCAGCGGGGGGTCTCGTGGGGGGTTTGTGGGCGGTGGGTCGTCAGGCGGGACGCTGAGGCGATTGTTGCGCGGGCCTCCTGCTCTGTGAGGCCGGTGGCACGGGCCGCTTCGATCAGGGCGGGGAGCAGGTCAGGAGTCAGGCCGTTCTCGTAGGCGCGGCAGGCTGCCCAGAAGAGGCGGGTGTTGCGCTGGCCCTCGTGGGCTGCCTGGACGAAGTGGATCAGGCCCTGGCCGTGGGCGGGGGGACGGGCCGCCGTGGTGCCCTGCGGGCGGGGTGGGGGGAGGAGCAGGCGGAGCAGGGCGCGGGGGCAGGGGGCCGGGGGGAGGTGGCCGGTGCCGGGGGCCGTGGTGTACGTGCCGTGGTCGGTGCGGGAGCCGGGGCCGACCAGGTAGCCGCCCGCGCCGCGGATGTCGATGCCGGGGGCGAGGCGGCCCGCCGAATTGGGGATGACCACGTCGCGGGGGCCGGTCAGCCAGAGGTGGCGGCCACCGCTGGGGGTGAGTACGACCACGGTGGGCGGGATCGTGAAGAGGTGGCGCAGGGCCAGCTCGCGCAGGGCGGCCGAGGAGTCCGTGCCCGACTTGGTGTCCAGGTCGACGCCGATCAACTGGTGCGGGGGCAGGCCGCAGGCGATGCCGTAGCCGGTGGCCCAGGGAGCGGCGGCGAACAGTTCGCGGATGCGGCGCGGGTCGGTGGAGGCGTCGTACACCCCGTGTCCGAAGCGGCCGCACTCGCCGTGGCAGGGCGGAGCCGCGGGGTCGCCGCGGTGCGGGGAGCGCAGGGCCGGGAGCTTGGTGCGGGACAGGGGGATGACGGCCAGGCCGCGCTCGGCGGCGGTCAGGGCGTGGGCGAGGGCCAGGGTGGTGGCCTGCCGGTTGGTGGTGGCCATGGCCTTAGTTTCGTACGTTTGTTCGAGGATGGGAAGGGGGGAGGGGAGGGCGGGCGGCTCGACGCGCCGGGGTGGGGAAGTTGGCCGGAAACGTGGCGGAACGCTTCAGCGCTTGCGGCGCTTGGGGTGGGGGGCGGGGGAGTGGTCCGGACTGTCCTGAAGTGGGGGACTGAAGTGGCGAAAGGGGTTTATCGACATGTCATCACGCTTGGGGGCGAATCATGGCTTCCGGGGTGGTTCGCCGGGGATTCGGTGGGCAACTCTGGTCTCGCGACGTCGTGCTCACCGCACCGAGGTGGTCGGCCAACTGCCCCGGTGACAGCCCTACTTCACGCATCCGCGGTCGAACAGTCCGCCTGCGTGCATGTCCCGCGTACCTGGTTCTGGAGGAACACAACATGGCAAGCATCCGTACCGCCCGCGTCATCGCCGCTGTCTCCGCCCTGCCGCTCGCCGCCGCCCTCTTCTCCGGTGCCGCGACCGCTGACAACGGCTCCTTCGCGGACAACGGATCGAGTGCGGCCGTCACCAACGCGTTCGCGGGGGTCCTCGGCAGCGGCGTCGGTGGCGACAACAGCGGCAACTCGTCCACCACCCAGCAGCAGGCGATCGGCGCCGGCGCCTCGAACCAGAGCAACACCGCGCAGGTCGACGGCTCCGCCTTCACGGCCGTCAACCAGGGCAACGACAACACCGCCGTCAGCTTCACGCCGCTGTGGTGGTGAGCTGACGCCCTGATGGGCGTGCTCCGTGGGGTGAACAAGGTCAGCTTGCGCGGCGGTGCTCCGGTACCGCCGCGCAGGTGTGTGTGGAGCGTACCTTGACAGGTGGCACTATCTGACGGACAGTCAGAAATGGCCCTGCCGTGATCGATTCGCCTCAGCCTCTCCAGGGAGGGCGCGCCGTGTCCCACGATCCCCTCGCCGCGCGTCTGAAGGGCTACGAAGGCCGGCCCGCCGTCGTCGACGGGGTCGGCAAGGACCCCGTCAACCGCCCCATGATGCGGCACTGGTGCGAGGCCATCGGCGACGCCAACCCCGCCTACACCGGCCCCGACGCCATCGCCCCGCCCCCCATGCTCCAGGTGTGGACCATGGGCGGACTCTCCGGCCATGGGGAGGGGGAAGGGGAGAGGGGAGGGGAAGGGGAGAGGGACGGAGAAGGGGAGAGGTGGGGGCGCGGCGGTCGTACCCCCGCCTACGACGAACTCCTCGGCCTCCTCGACGAAGCGGGCTGCACCTCCGTCGTCGCCACCGACTGCGAGCAGGAGTATCTGCGCCCCCTGCGGCCGGGGGACGAGATCACCTTCGACTCGGTCATCGAGTCGGTGTCGGAGCGGAAGACGACCCGCCTGGGTACCGGGTACTTCGTCACCACGCGGATGGACGTCCGTGAACGGCATGGGCGCGAACTCGTCGGGACCCATCGCTTCCGCATCCTCAAGTACGCCCCGCGCCCACGACCCGATCGACCCGACCGGCCTGACCGGCCCGACCCACCCGCAAGGTCCGCAAGGCCCGCACAGCCGACCCCCGCCCGCCCCGCCCGCCCCCGCCCCGTCGTCAACCGCGACAACTCCGGCTTCTGGGACGGTGTACGACGGCACCGCCTCCTCATCCAGCGCTGCACCGGCTGCCGGACCCTGCGGTTCCCCTGGCTGCCGGGATGCGGCGGCTGCGGCGGGCTCGACTGGGACACCGTGGCCGCGGGCGGGGACGGCACCGTGTACTCGTACGTCGTCCTGCACCACCCGCCCTTCCCGGCCTTCGACCCGCCCTACGCGGTCGCCCTCGTCGAACTCGCCGAGGGGGTGCGGATCGTGAGCAACGTCGTCGGGGTGCCGTACGACAAGGTGCGGATCGGGATGGCCGTACGGCTGGTCTTCCAGGAGTACGACGACGGGGACGCGACGCTGACGCTGCCGGTGTTCCAGGGGGGCGCCGCCTCATGAGCCCCGGAGACGAACTGGCGCCGCTCGCCGTCCCCGTCACCCGTACCCTCGTCGTCGCCGCGGCCCTCGCCTCCCGCGACTACCAGGACGTGCACCACGACCCCGCGGCGGCCGAGCGCGCGGGCATGCCGGACGTCTTCATGAACATCCTGACGACCAACGGCCTGGTCGGCCGCTATGTCACCGACCGCCTCGGCCCCGCGGCCACGCTCCGCAAGGTGGCCATCCGCCTGGGCGCCCCCAGCCACCCCGGCGACACCCTCGTCCTCACCGGCACCGTCGTGGACGTCGACGCGGACACCGCCGTCATCCGCGTGACCGGCGACAACGACCTCGGCAGGCATGTCACCGGCACGGTGACCGTCACCCTCGGGACCCCCGCATGAGCGCCCGCCCGCACGCCGCCGTCGCCGGGATCGGCGCCACCGAGTTCTCCAAGGACTCCGGGCGCAGCGAGCTGCGGCTGGCCGTGGAGGCGGTGCGCGCGGCGCTCGACGACGCGGGGCTGAGCCCGGCGGACGTCGACGGCATGGTGACCTTCACGATGGACACCAGCCCCGAGATCACCGTCGCCCGGGCGGCCGGGATCGGTGAGCTGTCCTTCTTCTCGCGAGTGCACTACGGCGGTGGCGCGGCCTGCGCCACCGTGCAGCAGGCGGCGCTGGCGGTGGCGGCGGGGGTGGCGGAGGTCGTCGTCTGCTACCGGGCGTTCAATGAACGTTCGGGGCGCCGCTTCGGTTCCGGCGTCCGGCACCGGGAGCCGACGGCGGAGGGCGTGGCGCTCGGCTGGGTGATGCCGTTCGGGCTGCTCACCCCGGCGTCCTGGGTGGCGATGGCGGCCCAGCGGTACCTGCACACCTACGGGCTCACCCCCGAGGCGGCGTTCGGGCCGGTGGCGGTGACGGCGCGCCGGTACGCGGCGGCCAACCCGGCGGCGTACTTCCACGGCCGCCCGATCACCCTCGCCGACCACGCCGCGTCCCGCTGGATCGCCGAACCGCTGCGGTTGCTGGACTGCTGCCAGGAGACCGACGGCGGCCAGGCCCTGGTCGTCACCTCGCTGGAGCGGGCCCGCGCGCTGCGTCACCCGCCCGCCGTGATCGCGGCCGCCGCCCAGGGCGCGGGCCGGGCGCGCGAGCAGATGACGAGCTTCTACGACGGTGATCTGACCGGGCTCCCGGAGGCGGGCGTGGTCGCCCGGCAGCTCTGGCGCACCGCCCGCCTGGGCCCCGCCGACGTCGACGTGGCCGTCCTCTACGACCACTTCAGCCCGTTCGTGCTGATGCAACTGGAGGAGTACGGCTTCTGCGCCCCCGGTGAGGCGGCCGGGTTCGTCGCCGAGGAGCGGCTGCCGCTGAACACCCACGGCGGACAGCTCGGCGAGGCGTACCTGCACGGCATGAACGGCATCGCGGAGGGGGTGCGGCAGATCCGCGGCACGTCCGTGAACCAGGTCGCGGGCGCCGGGCGGGTGCTGGTGACGGCCGGGACGGGGGTGCCGACGTCGGGGCTCGTCCTCACGGAGGACGGCTGAGCGCCGGGAACCGGGCCACCCCGAGGACGGCCCGCCGGGAACCGGGCCTCCCCGAGGACGGCGTACCGGCCCCGTCCCCCCAGGCTTCACCCACCCCGTCCCTCAGGGATCAGCCATGAGCCAACCCGTAGTACCCCTCCCCCTCCCGTCCACCTACAGGAGGTGCAGCCAGCACCAGCCCTACAACCTGAGGGGGACTCGCCTTCAGGACCTCCGGCCGATCCGCGCGGGTGGCACCCGCTCCTAGCGTTGAGCCATGACCACACCCGTCTGCACCAGCGCTTCGGAGGCCGCCACTGCGGCGAGGCAGACCACACCCACGCTCCCCACCCGCCCCTACGCGCCGTACCCGTCCTTCTCGTCGTACGTGCGCGCCCGGCAGCCCGTGCTGCTGCGCACCGCCCGCTCGCTGACCGCGAACCCCAGCGACGCCGAGGACCTGCTCCAGACCGCGCTCGCCAAGACGTACGTCGCCTGGGAGCGCATCGAGGACCACCGGGCCCTCGACGGCTATGTACGCCGCGCGCTGCTGAACACCCGCACCTCGCAGTGGCGCAAGCGCAAGGTCGACGAGTTCGCCTGCGACGAGCTGCCGGAGCCGGAGCCCGTCCCGGGCACGGGCGACCCGGCGGAGCGGCAGGCCCTGCACGACGCGATGTGGCGGGCGATCATGCGACTGCCCGCGCGACAGCGCGCCATGGTCGTCCTCAGGTACTACGAGGACCTGAGCGAGGCGCAGACCGCGGAGGTGCTGGACGTCTCCGTGGGCACGGTGAAGTCGGCCGTGTCGCGTGCGCTCGGCAAGCTGCGCGACGACCCTGAGCTGGGCTTTGTTCGATCCTGAGCCGACCTGGTCGCTCTCGCGACCTGATCCTGGTCACTAACGTGACCTGATCGATCACCCCGGGACTAGTGACATACCACGCGGTATGCGCGCAGAATCAGCGCAACCCATTACCGCCGCGTAACCGGCGCCGCGCAGGCACCGGAGGACGTGGCGGTCGCGTAGGCAATGTCGCCCGGGAGGAACGCCGTGCTGAGCACCATGCAGGATGTACCGCTGCTGATCTCGAGGATCCTGACCCATGGGTCGACGATCCACGGCACATCGCAGGTGACCACCTGGACAGGCGAGGGCGAACCGCACCGCCGCAGCTACGCCGAGATCGGCGCCCGCGCCGCCCAGCTCGCCCACGCCCTGCGCGACGACCTCGGGGTGGCGGGCGACGACCGGGTGGCGACCCTGGCCTGGAACAACGCCGAGCACGTCGAGGCCTACTTCGCGATCCCCTCCATGGGCGCGGTCCTGCACACCCTCAACCTCCGGCTGCCCCCGGAGCAGCTGGCCTGGATCGTCAACCACGCCGCCGACCGCGTCGTCATCGCCAACGGCACCCTGCTCCCGCTCCTCACCCCGCTGCTGCCCCACCTCAAGACGGTCGAGCACGTCGTCGTCTTCGGCGTAGGCGACCGCGCGCCGCTGACCGCGGCGGCCGAGGCCTCCGGCGTACGGGTGCACGAGTACGAGGACCTGCTCGCGGGCAAGCCGACCACGTACGACTGGCCGGAGCTGGACGAACGCCAGGCCGCCGCCATGTGCTACACCTCCGGCACCACCGGCGACCCCAAGGGCGTCGTCTACAGCCACCGCTCCATCTACCTGCACTCCATGCAGGTCAACATGGCCCAGTCGATGGGCCTGACCGACCAGGACACGTCCCTCGTCGTGGTCCCCCAGTTCCACGTCAACGCCTGGGGCCTGCCGCACGCCACCTTCATGACCGGCGTCAACATGCTGATGCCGGACCGCTTCCTCCAGCCCGCGCCGCTCGCCGAGATGATCGAGAGCGAGAAGCCGACGCACGCCGCCGCCGTCCCCACCATCTGGCAGGGCCTGCTCGCCGAGCTGACCGCCAAGCCGCGTGACGTCTCCTCCCTCGGCCAGGTCACCATCGGCGGCTCCGCCTGCCCGCCCTCCCTCATGGAGGCCTTCGACCAGCTGGGCATGCGGGTCTGCCACGCCTGGGGCATGACGGAGACCTCCCCGCTCGGCACCATCGCCCGGCCCCCGGCCCACGCCGTCGGCACCGACGAGGAGTTCGGCTACCGCCTCACCCAGGGCCGCTTCCCCACCAGCGTCGAGGCCCGCCTCACCGGCCCCGGCGGCGAGCGGCTGCCCTGGGACGGCGAGTCGGCGGGCGAGCTGGAGGTCCGCGGCCCCTGGATCGCCGGTGCCTACTACAACGGCCCCGACGCCGAACCGCTGCGCCCCGCCGACAAGTTCAGCGAGGACGGCTGGCTGAAGACCGGTGACGTCGGCACCATCTCCGCGGACGGCTTCCTCACCCTCACCGACCGGGCCAAGGACGTCATCAAGTCCGGCGGCGAGTGGATCTCGTCCGTCGAGCTGGAGAACGCGCTGATGTCACACCCCGAGGTCGCCGAGGCCGCCGTCGTCGCCGTCCCCGACGACAAGTGGGGCGAGCGCCCGCTGGCCACGGTCGTCCTCAAGGAGGGTTCCACGGCCGACTTCGAATCCCTGCGCACCTTCCTCGCCGAGCAGGGCAAGATCGCCAAGTGGCAGCTCCCGGAGCGCTGGACGATCATCGAGTCGGTCCCGAAGACCAGCGTCGGCAAGTTCGACAAGAAGGTGCTGCGCAGGCAGTACGCCCAGGGGGAGCTGGACGTCACCCAGCTCTGAGCCCGACGGGGGGCGGTGAGCCGCATGGCCGTACGGCTCACCGCCGCCGTACAGCCGTACCACCCCACCCCACCAGCAGCCAGGCGCCCGCCACCGCGCACACCCCGCCCCAGCCCCAGTGGCCGAAGGCGGGGCCCGCGGCGGCTGAGGCGAGGGCGCCGCCCGCGAAGCCGGAGACGACGTAGGCGGTGTTGGCGGCGGCCGGGGCGGAGGTGGTGGTCAGGGCGAGGGTCTGGTTGGCGACGTGGGAGGCGACCAGGGCGGCGTGCACGGCGATCGCCGCCAGGAACAGCGCCCACAGGGCCCGGCCGCCCGCCCAGAACAGCGGGACGGAGACGGCGGCCACCGCGTACGCCGACCGTACGACCTTCGCGGCGCCGAACCGGTCGACCAGTCCGCCCGCGAGCGGCGCCACCGCGGTGGCGGTGAGTCCGAAGAGTCCGAAGAGCCCGGCGGTCGCGGTGGACAGGTGGTACGGCGCACCGGTCAGCAGCAGCGCCAGCGAGGTCCACACCGCGCTCCACGCCCCGAACATCCCGGCCTGCCGCAGGCAAGCCCGCCACAGGTCGGGCGAGTGCCGGACCAGCCCCGGCAGCGTGGCGAGACCGGAGAACGGGCCGCCCCCACGAGGACGTCGTGCCGTCGGCAGCACGGCGGCGGTCGCGAGCCCGAGCCCCAGCGTCAGCACGGCCGCCCCCGCGAACACCCACCGCCAGCCGAGCGCCTGCCCGGCGAGGGAGCCGAGCACCCGGGCGGCGACGATGCCGGTGAACAGGCCCGCGACGACGGCCCCGACATGCCGGGCGCGGCGGGCGGCGGGGGCGCGTTCGGCGACCAGCGGGACGAGGAGCTGGGGGATGACGGTCGCGGCCGAGGCGACGAACACCGCGACGGCGAGCGCGCCGGTGCCGGGTGCCGCGGCGCTGGCGACCAGGGCGGCCGTGGTGACCAGGGTGAGGGCGCCGACCAGGCGGCGCCGGTTGACGCTGTCACCGAGCGGGGCGAAGAACAGCAGGCCGACGGCGTAACCGAGCTGGGCGACGGAGGCGATCCAGGCCACGCCGGCCGGGGTGGAGCCGAAGTCGCGGGCGATGAGGGTGAGCAGCGGGGCGGCGATGTAGATGTTGGCGGCCGTGACCGCGCTGCACACGGCGATCAGGGCGAGGAAGAGGGCGTGGGCGTCCCGCTTGCGGGCGGGAGGCCGGCTGTGGTCGAGGACGCGGCGCGCGGTGGTCGCTGACTGCTGCGGTGCCATGGTTCCCAACTAATTGGTTGGTAGAGACTCGGCTGCCGAGTCTGCGCTTGAGGATCGCTAGTTGTCAACCAAACCGTTGGTTACTTATTCCGGCCGCTGCCCTACCCTGTCCCCATGGCAGCAAGGGACCCCGAGGCCACCAAGGCCCGGATCTTCCAGGCGGCGATCGACGAGTTCGCCGGGCACGGCATCGCGGGCGCGCGCATCGACCGCATCGCGGGCACGGCCAAGGCCAACAAGCAGCTCATCTACGCCTACTTCGGCAACAAGGCCGAGCTGTTCACCCAGGTCCTCGCCAAGTGCATGCTGGACCTCGCCGTCGCCGTCCCCGTCGACCCCGACGACATCGAGGGCTGGCTGGACCGGCTGATGGACTACCACGCCGCCCACCCCGAACTCCTCCGCCTCCTCTTCTGGGAGGGCCTGGAGTACGGCACCACCGAACTGCCCGACGAGGACGAACGCCAGCAGCACTACGCCCGCAAGGTCGCCGCCCTCCGGGACGGCCAGGACCGGGGCGTCGTCAGTGACGCCATCCCGGCCCGTGACCTGCTGTTCCTGCTCGTCGCCATGGCCAACTGGGCCACCGTCGTCCCCCAGATGAAACGCATCCTGGTCGGCGCCGACGACAGCGACGGCGACCGCCTGCGCGCCTCGATCAAGGAGGCGGCGCGGCGGATCACCGCCCGCTAGGCGGGGTCAGTTGGTCCCGATGCGGGCCAGCAGGTCCACGATCCGGGCCTGCACCTCGGCGCTGGTGGACCGCTCCGCGAGGAACAGCACCGTCTCACCGGACGCCAGCCGCGGCAGGTCCGCCTGGTCGACGGCGGCCGTGTAGACGACCAGCGGGGTGCGGTTGAGCTGCCCGTTCGCCCGGAGCCAGTCGATGATCCCGGCCTGCCGCCGGTGCACCTGCATCAGGTCCATCACCACGAGGTTCGGCCGGAACTGCCCGGCGAGCGTCACCGCGTCCGTGTCGCTCGCGGCCCGCGCCACCTGCATCCCACGCCGCTCCAGCGTCGCCGTCAGCGCCAGCGCGATCTCCGCGTGCTCCTCGATCAGCAGCACCCGGGGCGGATGCTGCTCACTGTCCCGGGGCGCCAGCGCCTTCAGCAGTACGGCCGGATCGGCGCCGTACGCCGCCTCGCGCGTCGCCTGTCCGAGCCCCGCCGTGACCATCACCGGCACCTCGGCGGCCACCGCGGCCTGCCGCAGCGACTGGAGGGCCGTACGCGTGATGGGTCCCGTCAGCGGATCGACGAACAGGGCGGCGGGGAACGCGGCGATCTGCGCGTCCACCTCCTCGCGCGAGTGCACGATCACCGGCCGGTAGCCCCGGTCGCTCAGCGCCTGCTGCGTCGTCACGTCCGGCGCGGGCCACACCAGCAGCCGCCGCGGATTGTCCAGCGGCTCCGGCGGCAGCTCGTCGTCCATCGGCCGCGGTCGCGGCGGGTCCGCCACCTCGACCGCGCCACCCGGCCCGTCCAGCGGCTCGGGCCCCTCGGCGGCGTTCTTGTCCGGCGCGCCTATCGCGTACGACCGTCCGGCGCCCTCGGACGCCTGCGCGGGCGGCGCGAGCCGCGACTGCCCGGCCGGCGACGGCGACGGCTGGGGCGGTGACTGCGGCTGGGCCTGCGCCGGTGCGGGCGGCTGCTCGGCCGTCGCCGGATGCGGGCGGGCCCCCAGCTCCGGACGACCGGCGGCGGCCGGGTCCGGCGGCGTCCCCAGCTTGCGGCGCCGCCCGGAGCCGCCCGGCTGGTGCGGCGGAGGCGTACCGGCCGCGCCGCCGGAGGTCTGCTGCACCTGCGCGGCCTGCCGGGTGAAGGGCACCCCCTGGCCCAGCGTGCGCACGCTGATCGCCCGGCCCTGGGTGGAGTTCGGGTCCACGGGCGCTTCCGGCGCCGACGCCTCGGCGGGCAGCGGCTGCGCGGCCCGGGGCTGCGCGGCCCGGGGCTGCGCGGGAGCGGCCGGGGGCAGCGGGGTACCGGGCGCGGGCGTCGCGGTCACGGCGGGAGCCGGGGCCGGGGGTACGGCCGTACCCCCGGCGGTGGCGGATTCGGCCGGGAGCGGCTGACCGGGAACGGGCGGGGCGACCGGCTGGGCCGCGGGCGCGGTGACGGTGTGCCCCGGCGCGGCCACGCCCGCGTCGGCGGCGGCCGGTGCGGGCTGCGGAGCACCCTGCGGGGGTACGACCCCTGCCGCCGGGGCCGGATTCGCCGCGGCGGGGGCGGGGTTGGCGACCGCCGGAGCCGGAGTGGCCACCGGGCCCGCCTCGGAGGCCTGCGCGGAGGCCTGCGCGGACGGCTGGGCCACGGCCCGTCGCCGCCGCCCCGTCGGCGCACCCGTGGGATGCGGCTGCGGCGGGGTGTGGTCGTCGCTCTGGTCGTGCGGTACGGCGTCATGGCGCCCGTGCTCCCCCGCGGCGACACCGCCGTCGGCGGCGGCCGGACCCGGCCCCTGGGCCGGGATCTGCGCGGGCGGGACGGGCGCGGGCATCGGCATCGGCGCGGGCGGCACCGGGCCGGGCGCGGGCATCTGGGCCGGTGGTACCGAACCTGGGGCGGGCATCTGCGCGGGTGGTACCGAACCAGGGGCGGGCATCTGGGCCGGCGGTACTGGGGTGGGTGCGGGCATCTGGGCCGACGGGATCGAACCGGGTGCGGGCATCTGCGCGGGTGCGACCGAACCGGGTGCGACCGAACCGGGCGCGGGCCCCGGCGTCGGTGCCTCGGCGGTCGGCGCCCGGTCGGCGTCGGCGGGCGGCAGGGCGAACACCGTACGCGGCCCCGCCTCCTGAGCCGCCGCACGCTCCTGCGCCGCGGCGAGCGCCCGCCGCCGGCGTCCGGTCGGCTGGTCGTCCTCGACGGCACCCGGCGCGGCCACGCCCGCGTCGGCGGAGACGGGCAGCGCGGGCGGCAGCGCGTGCGGTTGCGACTGCGACGGATTCGGTGACGGGGGCTGAGGCTGAGGCTGGGCCTGCTGCGGATCGGCGGCACGCCGCCCGCGCCGCCCCCCGCCCGCGGGCACGCCCTGCGGCGGCACGGTCCCACCGAGCCCGGTCCCGGAGGCCGCGGCCCCGGCCGCATGCTCGGCGGCGGTGACCACGGCACCCTCGGCGGCGGCCCCGGGAGCGACCGCCTGGGGCAGGGCCGCCTGGGGCAGGGCGTTCTGGGGCAGGGCGGTCTGCGGCAGAGCCACCTGCGCCCGTGCGGCGGCGGCAGCGTCCTCGGCGGGCCGTCCACGCCGCCGCCCGGTACCGCTGTTGGCCGGAGCGGGAGCAAGGCCCGCGTCCGGAACCGGAGCGCTCCCGGCAGCGGCGGCCGGGGACGCGGACTCCACCGCCTCGGCGGAGGCGGACGCGGCGGCACGCCGACGCCGACGCCCGGTGGGCGCCACGCCCTCCGCCACGCCTTCCGTCTCGGCACCGCCGCCCGCGACCTCGCTCTCCAGGAAGGCGTCCACGGAGGACCGCCGGGCCCGGCGCCGCCCACCGCCACCGACGGCGGCAGCCTCCACGGCCGTACCCGGACCACCCGGACCACCCGGACCGCCCTCGGTCCCGTCGCCCGGAGCCGTACCCCCGGCCACGGCCACGACCCCCGCCTGGGGCGCGACGACCCCGGCGCCACCCCCGATCGGCACCTCGAGGACGTAGGCGTTCCCGCTCATCCCCGGCACCTCGTGCGTCTGGAGCACACCGCCGTGGGCGCGCACGATCCCCCGCACGATGGGCTCGTGCACGGCGTCCCCGCCGGCGTACGGCCCGCGCACCTCGATCCGCACGGACTCGCCGCGCTGCGCCGCCGCCACGACGACGGTGTTGTCCAGGTAACCGCCCGTGGCCACCGGTGTGTTGCCGGTCGCGTCGACCCCGGCGACATCGGCGACCAGGTGGGCGAGGGCGGTGGCGAGCAGCCGCGCGTCGACCTCGGCCTCGATCGGCGGCGCGTGCACGGCGAACTGCACCCGCCCCGGCCCGATGAGGTCGACGGCACCGTCGACACCCGCCGCGACCACGGAGTCGAGCATCACCTTCGTACGGACGACGTCCTCGGCCCCGGCGTCCAGCCGCTGGTAGCCGAGGACGTTGTCGATGAGGGTGGTGATCCGCGAATAGCCCGCCGACAGGTGGTGCAGCACCTGGTTGGCCTCGGGCCACAACTGCCCGGCGTCGTCCGCGGCCAGGGCGGCCAGCTCACGCCGCAACTCGTCCAGCGGCCCGCGCAGCGACCGCCCGAGCAGCGTCAGCAGTTGCTCGTGCCGCCCGGCGAGGGCCTCGTAGCGGTCCTTCTCCCGCTCCCCGAGGGCGGCGTACCGCTCCTCGCCCGCCGCCAGCTCCTCGGCGTGCTGCTCGCGCAGGTCCTCCAGCTCGGCCACGTGCTGCTGGCGCAGGGCGGTCAGGTCGGAGGCGTGCTCCCCGGCGAGCCGCTCCACCTCCTCCGCGTGCCGCTTCTCCAGCGCCGCCTTCTCCTCGGCGAGCGCGTCGTAGGGCCGCCGGTCGGTGAACGTCATGACGGCGCCGACCAGCTGGTCCCCGTCACGCACCGGCGCGGTCGTCAGGTCGACGGGCAGCTTGTCGCCGTTCTTGGCCCACACGACCTGCCCGCGCACCCGGTGCTTGCGCCCGGAGCGCAGGGTGTCCGCGAGCGGGGACTCCCCGTACGGGAACGGCGAGCCGTCGGCGCGGGAGTGCAGGACGAGGGTGTGCAGCTCCTTGCCGCCCAGCTCGCTGGCCCGGTAGCCGAGGATCTGCGCGGCGGCGGGGTTGACGAGGACGACCCGGCCGTCGGTGTCCGTGCCGACGACGCCCTCGGAGGCCGCCCGCAGGATCATCTCCGTCTGCCGCTGCGACCGGGCCAGCTCCGCCTCGGTGTCGACGGTCCCGGACAGATCGCGTACGACGAGCATCAGCAGTTCGTCGGAGCCGTAGCCGTGACTGTCGTAGGCCTGCTGGCCGGGGTTCTCCAGATTGGCGCTGGTGACCTCGACCGGGAACTCGCTCCCGTCGGTCCGGCGCGCGATCATCCGGGTCGGCTTGGTCCGGGCCCGCGGGTCGATGTGGTCGGGCCGCCGCATGGAGCCCGGGATCAGCTTCGAGTCGAACTGCGGCAGCAGATCCAGCAGACCACGGCCGACGAGCGCGGTGCCGGGCGCCTCGAAGGCCTCCAGCGCGATGGTGTTGGCGTTGACGACGGTGCCGTTGGCGTTGACCAGGACCAACGCGTCGGGAAGCGCGTCCAGTATGGCTGCGAGGCGAGCAGCGCCTCGGGATGGCCTGCTGCTCACGAGACGCTTCCTCCCTGTTACCGCATCTAGCCGACCGCTCGGGCCATCTTGCCAAGGGGCCCGCGACGTGTCACGCGAGGGAGTCTAAGGGCTGCGGTTGCGCTCGCGACGCCGGATGAGAGAGAGGTCGCACGACCCGGTGACCGGCGCCCCGGCGTCACCGGGGCCTCCATGCGGCCCTCGTCGGGCGGTCGCGAAACCTCCACGGAACGGTCGCCGCCCGGGACCGCCTCCTCACCTGCCCAGATCGGGCAGTAGCGGCACCAACCGGTCCCACCGTCCGATCTCACACCCATTGCTCCGGTCGAACGTGGCGTCGACGGCCCGCCCGCCCCAGGTCCCGGTGACATGAGCGGTGGCGGGACCGCCGTACTGCAGGGTGCAGACGGTGCCTCCCGGCACGGTCGCGAAGGCGTCGGCCCCGGCCCGGGAGTTCCGCCGTACGGCACGACAGGCGCCGGAGGGATCGGGATGGCGCCCGGACGCCCGAAGCGCGTACGACGCACCGCACCGCACCTCGTACGTCCCGTCCACCTCAGCCCCCGCGTCCCGCACCGTCACCGTGAGGTGATCCCCGGCACCCCGCCCGTGCGCCCCGTACGCCGCGGGTGCTCCGGCGAACGGGACCACGGCCGAACCCATCCCGACGACGGCGGCGGCGAGCACAACCCGGCGCACGGCGCCGGAGAACATGACCTGAGACATGCCCTGCCTAACGCGGCGGACCCCGTTGCGTTGCGCGACCGGACCCCGCGGGAACCACCCGTGGCTCGCCCCGGGAACGCCTTTGCCCTGCGCACCACCTGCCTAGTACCGTGGGAGCCGATTGGTGACACCGCGCTCGACTGTGTCATCATCTGCACGCACCATTCGCGCTCGCGCGAGCGGTTGTGCTGGAGGCGTCGCCTAGTCCGGTCTATGGCGCCGCACTGCTAATGCGGTTTGGGGTTTACCCCCCATCGAGGGTTCAAATCCCTCCGCCTCCGCGCATGATCCCGAAGCCCCGGCCCGCACGGCCGGGGCTTCGGCGTTCCCCCGGCCCGCACGGCCGGGGCTTCGGCGTTCCCCCGGCCCGCACGGCCGGGGCTTCGGCGTTCCCCCGGCCCGCACGCCCCGAAGAGGCGTTTTCGCAGGTCACAAGGGGTAGCGCAAACGGATTTCACATGACGGCGGCAGTCATGTAATGTTCTTCCTGTCGCCGCGAGCGGGCCGAAAGGGCCGGGAGCGGAGACAGGAAAACAGAAGACAAGCACTCGTAGCTTAACGGATAGAGCATCTGACTACGGATCAGAAGGTTGCAGGTTCGAATCCTGCCGAGTGCGCAGCAGGCCAGAGGCCCTATGGAGTGATCCACAGGGCCTCTGGCTTTTGCCTTGACGGCAGTGTTTGACGGCAACCGCCTTCAGGAGGCGATCACACGGCTACGGGGACACCGGCCGCGCCGTCGTCATCGTCCGTTTCGTTGCCGTCATCCCTCAAGGCATCCCCGACGCGATCGAACGCCGAGCGCTGAGAGTCGAGCCGTACGAAGGTGTAGATGTCCATGGTCACGCGGATGGAGCTGTGGCCCAGGACTTCCATGATCATGCGAGCGTCGGCGCCCTGTTCGTGCAGCAAGGAAGCGCAGGTGTGGCGCAGATCGTGGAAGCGGACCCTACGGACTCCGGCGCGAGCGCACAGAGCCTCGAAGGACCGGTTCAGGTTGCGCGGCTCGATGGGGGTCCCGTTCTTCGTGGTGAAGACGAGGCCCTGGCCCGTCCCCTTCCAGTTGGCACCAGCGGCCTTTCGGTCGGCAGTCTGCTGGGCGCGCTGAGCACGGAGCGCGGTCACACATTCGGGCGGCAGGGCCACGCGACGGGCCGACCGTTGAGTCTTCGGCGCGACGATCAGCAGTTCGCCGCCGACCCGCTGTAGGGCCTGCCGGACGGTGAGGACGCCTTCGTGGAGATCCACGTCCGACCAACGCAGCCCCAGCAGCTCACCGCGCCGCAGGCCGATGCGGACCGCCAGTTCGTACGTGGCCCACAGCCGGTTGTCACGGGCCGCCGCTAGGAGCTGACGCCCCTCCTTGGCCGTGAGCGGCTCGATCTCGCGCTTCGTTCCCATGCTCAGCTCCACGTTCCGGGCCACGTTGCGGGGCAACTCGTCTTCACGTACGGCGTGTTGGAGAGCGGCCCGCAGGATTACCAGCAGGAAGCGGACGGTGCGGTCAGAGGGGAGCTTCTTGCAGCACTTGCCGAGGGCGCAGCAGCGCCGCTTGTGCTCGGGCCGCTTTTTGTCCTTGCCCTGGGCGCAGCACTGGCAGGTGGCCGCCGTCTTGGTCAGGAAGGCCCGGATGTCGCGGGCGGTGAGCCGGGTCAGTTTCTTCCTACCGAACTCGGGGGTGATGTAGTTGCGGACGAGGGATTCGTAGTTGACGTATGTCGTCCTGCGCACCTTGCCCTTGGCGACGTTCGCGAGCCAGTACGTCAGGTACTGGGAGATGGTCATCTTGTTGGTGGCGACCGGCAGACCGTTCAGGGAGTCGGCCTTGAGTTTGGTCAGCTTCTCGTGTGCTTCGTCCCAGGTCTTGCCGTAGACGCTGCGCCGCTTGTACGTGCCGTCCGTCGTCAGAACGTAGGCACTGCCCTCCCAGCGGCCGTCCTTCCGCTGGTAGATGGTGCCCTCGTTATTGGCGTTCTTCTTCGGCTTGGCCATCAGGCGGCTTCCTGTTCGGTGCGGAGCGATATGTAGGCGTGCACGGCGGTCTCGCTTATGCGGCGGCAGCGGCCGATCTTGAAGGAGGTGAGTTCGCGGGAGCGGATCAGGTCGTGGACCTTCCATCGGCTGATGCCGAGACGCTCCGCCACCTGGTCCACGGTGAGTACGGCCGTCGTCATGCGGGCACCAGTCCTTCCTGCTTGAGGCGTTGGGTGTGAGCGATGTCGTGGCGGACCTGGGCGGCGAGGAGTTCTTCGCCGGGGCGGTAGCCGCTGCTGAGATAGGTCCACGAGGAGGTGGTGACAAGGGTGGTGTGCTCGTCACTGGCGGGCAGGCCAGCGCGGGCACGAGCGGCTTCGGCTTGGGCGAGGCGCCAGGCGCGGCGTACGTCGCGCAGTGCGCCGAGGGTGGTGGAGTAGGCGCGGGATTTGCTGGAGAAGTGGCCGCGGAAGCCGAGCATGTGGGCCCACTTCCAGAGCTTGAGGTGGGCGAACTCGGGGAGGTGTCCGAGGGCCCAGGCGGTACGGATCATCTGCCGTGCGTGCTGGTGGATGGGCAGGGACTTGATGGGTTCGGCCTGCCCGGTGCCGTGGCAGTCGGCGCAGCGGTTCGGGAGTTGGGAGGGCCCGCGTACGTAGCCGCGTCCAGCGCACGGATGGCACATCAGCGTGCGGTCTACGGTGCCCGCACCTTCGGCGTTCTTGGTGGCGTACTTGGCGACGTATCCGGCGACCTTGGCGTCTGTGTACTCGGCAACCCTGGCGTCCGTGAGTTCGCCGTCGCCCAGGGCCGTGATGGAGTCGACCTTGAACCGGCCGCCCCAGGCGATGACCCGTTCGCCGATGGCGTCGGAGGCGACGATGAGCCGGGCACGCTCGACGGCCAGGCCCACGGCGGCGCTCAGGGCATCGAAGGTGGCCCAGGGCGGGGGCGGCGTGGTGTGACCGTCGGGCCCGTCGAAGCGGATCACGGCGTGGAAGTGGACCAGACCGCGCTTCTGGTACTCGGCGACCTTGGCGAAGGAGACGCGGAGGGCGGCGTTCAGCGCCTTCTGGGTTATGCCGAGGTGTTCGGCCAGGGCGCGGCGCAGGTAGGTGGTGAAGCGTGCCCAGAGCTGTCCGGCGTGGGCGTTCCAGAGCACCGCACCGGTGTAGTCGTAGGTGGCCGGGTCCAGTGGGGTGCTCAGCGCCGGGTCGTCGTCGGGGTGGTGGATGCCGCAGCGGCAGGGCTTGCCCGCACGGTCGGTGTTGCGGTGGACGGGGCCGAAGGAGGGGGCGGTGAGGGTGACGAAGGCGCGGGGGTGGCCACGGACGGTTTCGGCGACGTTCTTGCCACCGGACAGTCCGGCCTTGATCAGGTGGTAGGTGTCGGCGGCGTACACCCGTGAGCAGGTGGGGCAGCGGGATGCGCGGCGGTTCCCGCAGGTGGTCAGCAGTCGTCCGGAGGGTTCGTCTTCGGAGCGGTAGGAGCGGACCACATCCTTGGTGGCCGGGTCGGTGGTGACCGTCCAGCCGTGGAGGTTGACGGGGCGGGTGCAGCCGCGCAGGTTGCGGACCTGTTCGGTGACGCGGTCGAAGTCGTGGGTGTTGGCCAGTTCGATCAGGTCCCGCACGCTGGGGCTGATCACGTGGCGCAGGTCGAGGGGGCGGCGCATGGGTGGCGGGGTCTCCCTTCTGGCGTGAGGGTGGGGCCTGCGGGCAGCAGCGATCAGTGCGCTCGGGCTGCTGCCCGCAGGCATGACGTGGTGGGCCCAGGGGTGGGCGTGGGGTGGGAGGTGCTGGGGAGGCCAGCGGAGGGAGCGGCGCTACAGGGCGGCGTGCAGGGCGGTGGCCATGGGCAAGCCAATGCCGAGCCGCCTTTTGAGCTGAGCCGCTGTGATGGGCTCGCCGTGCTCGGCATGATGCGACGCGGCGATGGAGCGAGCTTCGGTGAGCAGCGGCTCAGGCACCTTGACCGCAGGGGCAGGGGCAGGGGCAGGAGCAGCGACCGAAGCGACGGGGGCCGATTCCGGGGCGACGAGAAGGGGAGGCACCGAGGCGCGTTCCGTCTCAATGGAGGCGGGGTTGGGCCCTTGGGGCGGTTCCGTCTCGGCAGCCGTGGCCGGAACGGTGGCGCTGATGGTGACCGCGTGGAAGGAGCGGAGGAGCTGAGGGCCGACCGCTCCCCACCCGAGGAGGAGCAGGGGAGCCACGGCATCCACAGCGGCGCGGCCGTAGTGCCCCGCGGCGATGGGTTCGGCGACGTTGAGGGCGAGGGTCAGTAGCCCCGAGACGTGCATGAGTCGCGTGGCCGCTTTCATCTGCTCGGGCGGGACGCCGCGCAGGGAGAGGTAGCGCAAGGCCACCAGGAGCCCGACCACGGACAGGTCGACCATGGGGGCGATCAGGGGTGCGATGGGGGAAGGAACGCCGAGGCGCAGGGCCAGAGCCCAGACGTTGCCGAAGGAGAAGACGAACGCCAGGAGGGCGATGATGCCCATGACGACGGTCACGGTGCGTTGGGTGATCCGGTCCTCGGACATGGGGAGTTCACCTCCTTTCGTGAACGGCGAGCCGGACGGGGTCAGGCCGCCAGCGGCGGGATGGAGTCGCCGTCCGAGCCCGTTTTCGTGAGGTCGATGCCGGGGAGCTGAGCGGCAAGCAGGTCGGCCGGATCGGCGGTGAGGTAGGCGGTACGTGCGGCGATGTCTGCGGAGTCGTCCTCGCTGACGTACGGGGTACGCAGGCGGGTGAAACCTTTCTGCCCACTGCTTTTCATGACCGCGACGCCGACGTACGCCGGTTCCTGCAACACGGTGGGGCTTGCATCGGGCCAGTCCCGGATGTCTTCGCCCAGGGCGGCCACGGCCGCATCGGCGGTCTTCTGCGCGAAGGACAGGCCGACCGGGCACACGTCGCGGATGAACGTGGGGATGGCGTCACCTGTGCTCTTCTGCGTAGCGAGGATGACCAGGATGCCGACGCTCCGGCCCATCTTCACCAACTCCTCCACCAAGCGGGCGTTCTGCGCTGCCAGCGCGGCGAGCCGCTTGGTCTCCTTGTCAGAGCCCTTGTGGTCGCGGAAGTAGGTGTGCGCCTCATCGATGATCAGCACGGCCCAGGGCCAGTCGACGGACGGCCCGCCGTGCCACATGTCCTTGCGACGAAGGACGGTCTTGATCGCGGTGGACCGGGCGCGCCGCAGCCTGACCAGCTTCCAGAACAGAGCGTTCGCTTCCTCCAGGTCGCTTCCAGCGAAGGCGAACAGACGTCCCATCAGGTCGGCGTAGTCGCCTTCATGGGCGGCCATCACCTTGCCGTCCGCCACCGCGAACTGCACGGCTGGAGAGGGCGCGGTGTCGCAGATGAACCGGTTGATCAGCGAGGTTTTCCCGAAGCCGGGAAGGCCCGCCACGGTTACGCCGGGCACCTCCGCCAGGTCGACACTCACTGCCTGGGCGTACTCGTCCACCCCCAGGTTCCACACCGACAGCTTCTCCGGGACCTTGCCGGAAGGGGTGTGCTCGGTCTTGGTGATGAGCGGGTCGACACGCACGCCACGGATGAGGACCTGACCGGGCTTGTTCTGGGCGACGGACACCCGCGTGCACCGCCAGGCGTCCGCGATATAGGGCGCGGCCTTCTGGAACTCCTCCAGGCCCACCTTCGGCAGGCAGTTGGCTTGCACCATCACGCCGAACGGGTCCGGCGTCACCTTCAGAGTCGGCGTCAGGAGCCGGGGCTTGGGCGGCTTGCCATCCGCGTTCGACAGCGACGCCATGGCGGTCGGCGTCTTGTCCGTCACGGACAGGCCCGCCATTGCGGCGAACCGCTTCCAGGTGCGGCGCACTCGTACGGCCTGCCGGATGCTGGCCCGCATCATGGAGTCGGCCAGCAGATAGCGGACCGCCCACACCACGCCCCACACGACGAACACGGCGAGGCCGATCAGCGCGACGAACGGGGCGAGGCTGAACACCTCCTGCACGGACATCTACTGCTCCTTGGGGGTGTAGAGGAAGGCCGCGAGGGCCGTTTCGAGGGCCGCCCAGTCCTCCAGGGCGGCGAAGCGGGGGTAGCCGTAGCCGACGAGCACGGCCGCCACCGAGTTGACGAGGGATTCGCTGAACCGGGGGTCCGGTCCGGCGTGAGCCAGCGGGTAACTGCGCTCAGCGCCGAACCGGAAGGCGGTGCCGCTCACGCGGCTTCAGCGGCCGGGGCGGAGCCGCCGACCAGGTCAAGGCGGTCGGCGCGGTAGGCGATCCCGTCCGAGAGCTGGCCGTTGAAGATCCGCGCCCACGGGGTGGCGAACAGCTCCACCGGCATCACCGGCAGACCCGGCTTGAGGCCGTTGGGGAGACCGGTCTCCGGAACGGTGATCTTCAGCGCTTCGGCTCGGTCCTCCTCCATGAAGAAGAGGGTGATCGTCATCAGCTTCGCGCCGGTCTCCCGGTCCACGGCGAACTGGGTCTTCTCGGCGTCCGCGTACTTCGGCACCGGCATGGTGCCGACCATGAACGACGCGGTGGGGAGCAGGCCAACACGGATACGGGCCATGGGTATTACGTCCTTTCGTTAGGTGCTCCGCCGAGGCGGCGAAGCGAGATCCAATGTGCACTACCCCCGATAGGTGCGTCAAGCGCTTAGCGCTCATCGCACTCAGAGCGGGAGTGGCGCATGGGAAAGATCCAGGTGCATCAGGGTCCTACTGCGGTAGACGGGCTAGGCCCGCTACCCTCGGTCTATGAAGCTGCCCAAGGATTCCGACACTCCGCCGTACCGCCTGGTCGCCGAGGAGCTACGGCGGCAGATTCGCTCCGGGCGCCTCAAGCCAGGTGAGCGGGTCCCCTCGTCCCGTGACCTGGAAGCGACTTACGAGATCGCGAACATGACCGCACGTTCCGCGCTGCGCGTGCTGCGTGACGAGGGGCTGATTTACTCCATGCCGGGTCGGGGAAACTTCGTCGCCGACCCTCTGCCCGCAGAGTCCGCCCCGAAGGGCGGCGCTCCCGAGGCGGCAAGCGGTGGGCGAATGCCCACGCCGGAATACATTGAACTCAGCGAGCGGCTGGATGCCATAAACGCCAGGCTGGACAGCCTGTTGCAGGTCTTCCAGCAGCTGGGCGGTGTCATGGAGGCGAAGCAGTCGCCGAAGAAGTAATGGCATTCTTCTCGATGGCCCGACGCACCAGACCCTCTAGTTGAGCCAGCTTCTCCTCCACCTCCTTGAGTCGAGCCGCTATACGTGCTGTCTCGTGCTCGTTCATGTCCACCCGTTCGCGGTCGTGCCGTTGTTCGTGTTGCCTCCACCCAACAGCCGAGGGCTTGCCCGAAGGCTTGCCCGGCGGCTGCCCCGCCCTGGAGCAGGGCTTGCCCGTGCCATCTGGCAAGCCGCAATCCGTATGGTGCAGCTACATCTACCGGCCCGAGCGGACACGCCAGGCGTGCGCAGGGCGGGGTCCCGCCAGGCGGGCAATGCGGCAGGTGTGAAATCTCCGCCCTCCCGCAGAGCGGGATCTCGCCTCGTAGCGCTCACGTCGCCTTCCTTCCAGTCGTCGCCCGGGACCATCAATAGTCCGGGGAATCGCCGGTTTGGGTAACCGGCACTTCCGTGCTATGTTCCGCCGCTCACTCCATCGGGGAGTGCCTATAGGGGTGCGGAACTCCGGGTCGGTGCGACCCTCATTTCTGTGACCCACGCCACTTCTCCATCGGGTGAGAATCCCGTATGCCGTTCAGCCGCTCCGGGTGCCGGAAAGTCAGTCGGTGTGACGGCCGCCGACGGAATCAGCTCAGCACTCACCACCGACCATGACCCCGACCATCAGCGGCCGACCAAGGTCACGAAACGGTCACGAGGTGGACTGGTGAGCCCCGACCAACCACGCAAACGGCATCCTGCAATCCCCTGCCTGTGGATAAAGTTCGACGCTCGCCTGAACCAATGGGCATGAACACGGATCTAGCGGGCTTAAAGCGGCTGGAGAGTCCGCGAGCGGTCGTGAGGACAGGGCCAGCGCATGGCCGCGCGACCGGCCACGGGCCCAGCGCACCGGAGCTGTTCAGAGTTTCTTTACTTGATCAAGGCGGACAGCCAGACCAGGAAGCAGCTCGACCACCCCGACCACCAGGACCAAGCCGACACCCACCAGGCGAGGACCCGCCACCCAACCGCCCGTCTTTCAAAGCCGCATGGCACGCAGAGCCGTAGGGGCAGCCCAGTTGCCCAGCCACGTCGGCAACACCCAGGAGGCGTGGCTGAGGCCGGTACGGGGTTGCTGGAGGCACACGTGACGGGTGCTCGTTCGGCGGTCCCGCCGCTGTGGCTGACTTTCGGTGGCGCAGGTCACTCCAACGTTGGTTGATCCGCAACGGCCGTCCCTTCCAACTCGGCAATGGGCATGAGGGGTTGCGGCCGTACCCGAGTCAGAGCACGCCGATCACCCCGGTACCATCGGCACCGGGGTCCTGACCAGGGATTCCAGAACCGGACCACCCCGAATCGCTGTCCAGGCTGAGGGGTGGTCCGGTCTTTGGGTTGTTGGGGGTCAGCTCAGGGCTTTCCCCACCTCGTAGATGGTTGGCCGGTCCTCTGGGGCGTAGCTGAGCATGGCCTCGATCAGCTCACCCAGCTCACCGGGAGCTTTCACAGGTCGCCGTTTGCCGTTCGCCACGGCCTCTCGCTGGACAGGACGCGGAGCGTCATCGGGGTACTCGACGGCCCGCCAGCCCGTGGCAGAGATGAGCAGGGATGCGCCGAGCGCGTAGACGTCTGCCTCCTGCGTGGGCTCGGCCTGGCCTGTCGCGAGCACACTGCGCGAGATCTCCGGCGCCTCGTAGTGGACGAGGCAGCCGCGGAAGGGGAAGTCGTACCTCTCGGGCACACGTCCGCCATGAGCTAGAGCGAGATCGATGAGGTGTGTCCGTTCCGGCGCGATGATGAAGTGAGCGGGTTGTACGTCACCGTGAGCCCAGCCCTTGGCGTGGAGTTCGGTCAGCGCTTCGACGCATCCCAAGGCCACGCTGGCGTGCGGCTCGAAGGGCGGTTCTGCCCGTCGGCAGGGCTCCCACAAGCTGTACAGGTCCGGCCCTTCGCGCCACGGCTGGAAGTTCCAGGTTCCGTGTTCCCACTCGCCGTACCCGATTTCCTCGAAGCCGAGGCGGTTCAGGACGGCACCTTCGCGTGCGGGTGCGAGTGCCGTCCAGGGCTGGGCAGGCCATTCGGGCGTCGCCTCGATGGGATAACCGAGCTTCACCGCATACCGGCCGCGCTCGCCCTCCACGTCCCAGACCGAGGAACCCCGACGGTTGATCACCAGACGCTGACTCGTGGGCATGAGAGCGTTGAGCACCACGATCGGCAGCTCGGTGGTTGAGCCGGACACGTCGCTTCTCCTTCCCGGCGAACGCGGCCGACCACGAGAAGGGTGTCGGCCACGTCGCTGTTGGTCGTGTGCTACGCCTGACCGTACGGTCGCCCACAGTCCGAGTCGCACTGGCCGAGGTTCTCGCCGTCCATGGTCCAGAGGTCGTCGAAGACGACGAATCCGGCGGCCTTGATGGCACGCGCCGAGGCGGCGACCTTTTCCGGGTCGCGGCTCTCCCCACCCGGCATCGGGTTGTGGTGCAGGAAGCGGCCCGCGTACTGCTCGCACAGCGCGGCGTACTCCTTCGTGTGCAGGATGAGGGCGTGCAGACCCAGGTCCACGTCGTCCGACGGGACCATGGGAACCGTGGCGGTCGCCGCCGTGACTACGAAGGCGACCGCCTGGTCCGCGATCTGCTCGGCACGCTCGGGCGACTGCCCGTTGTGGATGACCACGAAGTGGGCGAGGCTCTGGAAGAGTTCCTCACCAGCCACCGAGCGGCCGGTCTTCTGATCGTTCGCCGTTGCCGTCATGCGCCTTCTCCTTGGGTTGGTGGTGTGTGGCACTTACCGTCCACATCGATCGCGAAGCCGTGACCTACGGACGGTCTGCGACGTGGGATTGGATGGCCAACCCCGGACGGGGGCGGGAGCCGGGAACTGGTACCCGTTCGGGGTTGGCCGGTCTACGGGCGGATGCTGAGAGCCATCCCGATCACCAGGCCGCAGGACCCGCTGAGCAGGACGATGAAGAGGACTCCCGCATACCGGCCGATGGCGCGCATCACAGCCTGGACCGACTGTTGCCGTTCGCAATGGCCACACGCGCGCTCAGTTCCTCCCGCGCGCCCGGCGCCACCACGTTGTCCGGCATGGCATCCCATTCGACACCGCCGCCGACCGGCCTTATCTGCACGCGGCCACCGGTCTCACCCATGACGACGCCGACGCGTCCGCTGGCGATGTCCTTCGCCAGTTCACCGATGCCTGGTCTGGTCTGCTGGTTGCTCGCCATGCACAGGAGCATCGCGATCGGTACACCGCTGAGGAAAGGTCAGGCTGATTACCCAACTTGGGTAACATCGCCGCAAGTAGAGATTTCGCGACGTTGCGTAGCCCTCGCAGTCTGGGAGCTTGCCCAATGCCCGACGCCGACCGGCCGCAGGAGCTTCCTGCCAGGCTGCTGACCGATCCCGAGATGATCAACGCGTGCCGGATGCGGGACTTCGCCAGGGTCTTCCGGCTGGTGAAGACAAGGGCGGGTATCTACCCGTCGATGATCGCCAGGAGATGCGAACTGACGCCCAGCCGGGTCGGCGAGGTAATTGCTGGCAGGCGTCAGTTGCTGCACATGGACGTCATCGAGCGCATCGCGGACGGCTTGCGCATCCCAGGACACATGCTCGGGCTTGCCCGACGACCTTGGGAGACGCCGCAGGCGCTCGCCGTCACCGATCGTGAGATGCCGCCAGAGCGGGAGCCGGAGAGGCATGAGCCTGCATCCCTGCCCGGG
Source organism: Streptomyces sp. B93 (assembly GCF_018070565.1). Classification (GTDB taxonomy): domain Bacteria; phylum Actinomycetota; class Actinomycetes; order Streptomycetales; family Streptomycetaceae; genus Streptomyces. The sequence goes on along the minus strand of NZ_JAGPXL010000023.1, from coordinate 29,118 downwards.
CCAGACGTGGACAGCATCCTTGCGTTGGCCACTCGGACCAGCCTCAACGGAGCCACGCTGGAAGCCTTTCGGTCGTCCATTGAGGACTACTGGCGGCGGGACGACCAGCACGGCGGCGAGGCCCTGAGACCGGCCATCGTGGGGCAGCTCCGCTACGTGGTAGGACTACTGAAGGAAGGCCGACCGCCGTCCATCCAGAACGGGCTGTACGGCATCGCGGCTGAGTTGGCGCGCCTCACCGGCTGGACCTACTTCGACGCCCGCCAGTACCACCAGGCCCGCGCGTACTTCACCGAAGCCCTGCAACTGGCCAAGGAAATCGACGATCGGCAGTTCATGGCCAACGTCCTGGCCTGCATGAGCTTGCAGGCGACGTACCAGGACAAGCCCGTGGACTCTCTTGCGCTCGTCAGCGCTGCCCAGGATCAAGCCCGATCCGCTCCCGGCAGCACCCCGCGCGTTCTTTCCATGCTTTCCATGCGGGAAGCCTTTGCTCACGCCACACTCGGCAACCGGGACGCCACCACGAGGGCGATCGGGGAAGCGCACCGCCAGTTTGAGCAGATCCAGGCGAGCGACCCGGACCCCTCATGGGTGACCTACTTCGATGAGCCGAAGCTGATAGTGGACACCGGTATTGCCCACGGCCGACTGGGTGAGGCGGCGACAGCCGAGCCCTTGATCGCGGATGCCTTACGACGGGAGGCCCCGACCAACCAGCGCGGCCGGGCCTTTCACACGTTCTGGCTTGCTCGTACGCAGCTCGATCAGGGCAAGCTGGACCAGGCGTGCCACACAGCCACGCAGGCCCTTGAGCCCGCGTCCGCGGTGGCTTCCGAGCGCGTGTCCGGCCACCTCCGAGAGTTCTACGACCAGTTGGCGCCGTACAGGCAGGAGCCCGTGGCCCTGGCCTTCGAGGCGAGGCTACGGGAACTCATGCCACCGGTCAGCGGATCGCTTCATCCATGAGCAGGTACAGGAGACCGACGAGTGATCCGCTGCTCACGATCTCGCGGCGGTCGATCATTCCCCGCACCTCCGAGAGGGGCACCCACTCGATGCGGTCGGACTCGTTCTTCTCGGTGGGCGGTCCCGCGTAGGTCGCGCCGTCCACACGGAAGACGTGGTGCTGTGAGTCCGTGATGCCGTTGGCGGGCTCGGCGTAGATCAAGGGCTTGACGGGGCCCGGACGCCAGCCGGTCTCCTCCAGAACTTCGCGGGCCGCTGCCTCCTCCGGAGTCTCGCCCTCCTCCACCAGGCCCATGGGCAGCTCCCAGGCCCACGAGTCCGTGATGAAGCGGTGCCGCCACATCATCAGCACCTCTTGGCGGTCATTGACCACGGCGGCCACGGCCAGGTGCCGGAGGCGAACGACGTGGTACTCCCACCTGCGCCCGTCAGGCTGCTGGACGTCGACCAGACACAGGTTCACCCACCTGTTGGTGTAGATCTGTCGCTCACCGTGGGTCTTCCACTCCATACCTGCGGCCCCTCTCGCTCAGTCTCCAGGATCTCAGACTGATCTGGACAGGGGTTGCCGTTTGACTCTTTTCACGTCACCTTGACGAGATGTCCGTGGTGTGCCCCTGCCTTAGCTGGAGCGACCAACAGTCAGGGGCAGTAAGAGCGGTCATGTTCCGCAACTGGACATCACTGGCCGTTCCCCGGTTGCGTCTTCACCTCGGGCTGCTCGGGCTGGTGCACGCTCCCGGATGGGGAACTTCCGGCGCTGAGGTGAACCACTAGGACGAGGATGGTCGGCTCCCATGCGACGGCCTCCACGATCCGAACGCTGATGGTGTATCACGCGTGGCTCACACGTCCTCGCCCAGGACCTATCACTCGCCGATTAACAGCCTGTTGGCGGTGCGCAGAGCGTTCGCGAGAAAGAGCATGCACCTCGACTTCAGGTACTGAGAGAATCACGCCATGGTTAACCTACCTTCTCCTTTGGGCCCCGGGGGGCATCGGCTTGGTGGCACCTTGGCGGACCTGAGTGCTCCTGGTGCAAACATGGTTTGGCGAAGCATCAGGGCGATGCGCCATCGCGCCCCAGGTGCAGCCAGTAGTGGGGCGCGACGAGAAGTCTTCAGTGCAGCGTTGGAGCAGTCTGAGCAGCTCTTCACTTCGGCTGCGAATGCGGGTTATGCCTCACGCCCCCTGCTCTTGTTCTACGGCATAAGTCAGGCGGGTCGAGCAATAGCGGCTGCTTCGGTGAAAGCGGGAGAGAAGGAGTGGGATCTCGCCAAGCATGGGATTACAGCGGATGTTGATGGGCGGTATCGACGGTTGGCGAACCTCGGTCTTCATGACACGAAAGGGGGTGGAAGCTTTATCGGCCTAGCGTCACTTCTCTCGTCAAGTACGCTGGGTCAAGGAGTTCCGCTGGGCAAGATTTGGTGTACCATCCCCGAGTTGAGGCCCTTCCCTCTAGAGTCCTCCAATCAGCCGCTTCATCCCTTCCTTGGATTTTCGCTGCAAGGGCCGGGTGAGAGAATTAGCGATGGAGAATTCAGAATCTACGGGTGGCTCGATGGCGTATCTAAGCGCTTCCTGCGAGATGACGAAGAGCGGAAGGTCTGTGAATTTATCTCCCACTATCCTACTTTGACGGGAGCGCAAGAGGCGGGAAATCAGCTGCGGAAAGTGACTCAAAGCTTCTCGGAGGGAGAGTGTGCTCGAATATCTCGAGTCTGGGTCTTGAAGAGTCCACCTGAAAATGTTCAGGAGTGGTCGCAATCTCTCACGACCCCTTATGCTGGCGATGAGAGGCGATATGTTTTTCCTGCCTTGGATGGTAGCGATAAGCCTATACATCCGCTCATTGCCTGGTGGGCGTTGCTCTTTTCGCTTTCTATGCTTGCTCGGTATAAGCCAGCCAAGTGGACAGAATTTATCGACGTCGACAGGAGCCCGGACGCCGCCTCCGTTGAGCACGCGCTTGACTGTGCATTGCATGTCTGTCCTGAGTTGGTGCACCACACGATCAGAGCTGTAAGTTCCCGGAGAGATCCCTGACAATCACCGACCGTGCCAGCCACGACGCACCTGGGGCGGGGTGGAGACCGGAGCGAGCCGCCTCGGACCCGTTGGGATAGCTGCAACTTGGTAGACAGGACGCAAGTGTCGGGTTTCAGGTCTGCACGGGCCCGTCCTCGGGTTGCTATCTGCTGCTGTTGGGGAGCGCGTTAGGTCGATGTTGTCTGAGCTGAGGCGGGCGGGCTGAGAGCCCGTCGTGGTGGCGGTGTATCGTTCGCGGTTGACGGCAGCTCTGACGGCAACGACGGCACACAGAAGCCGATGATTACTAACGTCGGCGATCCAACCAAGCCGTGGTGGTGCCCCTCCGTAAGATGCTGCCCGATCCTACGGATCAGAAGGTTGCAGGTTCGAATCCTGCCGAGTGCGCAGTGCCCAGGGGCCCCGGAGAAATCCGGGGCCCCTGGCTTTTCTCCGGGGGTGATCATGAAGCCGTATCTCGCCGTGTTCCTGGTGCTCGTGGCGCTGCTCGTCGGGGCCTCGGGGTGGGCGGCCGTCGCCCGTGGGTGGGTGTTGCCCATGAACCGTGAGCGGGTGCGCCGGGTGCGGCTCTTCGGGTGGGGGCAGTTGGTGGTGGCCCTCGCCCTGTGCTGGCAGATGGTCTTCGGGCTGGTGGTCGAGGACATCGGCACCCGGCAGGGGGGGACCCTGACGGGCAGTGCGCTGTTGCTGGCCGGTGTGCTCGTGATGGCGGTGAGCCAGCGGGGCGAGCGAGGCGGCGGGAACCGGCCGGGGAGCGACACGGCGTGAGGGTCGTCCTCGCCCGGCCCGCGGACGTGGACACGCTCGTGGCCTTCCGGACGGAGGCCGCCGGGTGGCTGGCGCGGCTCGGCAGCGACCAGTGGCAACGGCCCTTTCCCGTCGACCGGTTGCGCGGCGCGGTCGAGGCCGGGGACGTCTTCCTGGTCCTGGACGGCGAGGACACGGTCGCCACCGTCACGCTCACCTCGCGGGCGACGGGGCAAGGGCTGTGGACGGAGCGCGAGTTGGCCGAGCCCGCGCTGTTCGTCAGCAAGCTCGCCGTCGCGCGCACGCACGCCGGGCGGAACCTCGGCGGGCGGCTGCTCGACTGGGCCGGTGACCGTGCCCACCGGGCGGGGGCCGTGTGGCTGCGGCTGGACGCGTGGACGACCAACGAGGCCCTCCAGGCGTACTACCTCCGCCAAGGCTTCCGGCACGTCCGGACCGTCCGGCAGGGACAGGCCGGCTACGGCGGCCCCCGGGTCTCGGGATGGCTGGCCCAGCGACCGGCGCGGCCCGCCGACCACGGCTTCGTGGACGAGACCCCCGGGCCGCGGCGCGGGCCCTGCCCCGGTTCTTAGCGCACCGGGTCCCCCTGCGGGGGCACGTCGGCGGTGCGGCGCGGGGTCATCTCCGCCGCCAGCCAGCGGAGGTCCTCGTACAGGCGCGGCTCGCCGCGTGACTCCCGCTGGGCCTCGATCCAGGGGGCGTAGTTGTCCCGTACGGCGATGATGAGGCCGCCCCAGGCCTGGTCGACGATCTCGCGGTCGAAGGCGTCCGACCGGGTGCCCACGCCCAGGTAGTTGAAGGCGGTGAGGTAGGAGGTGATCAGCCGGACGGCCGTGGGGTCGCCCGCCAGTGCGCGGCTGATCAGGGCCGACACGGCGGGGTGGTCGCGTTCGTCGGGTATGCCCTCGTCGTAGAGGGTCTTCCGCCGGTCCATGATGGCCGTCAGGTACTCCATGGTCGCCTGTTTGCGGCGCCGGTCGTGGTCCTGGGCCGTGCCGCGGGCCAGCATCAGGAGCTGCCAGGCCAGGGCGCCGAACGCCACGACGCTGATGAGCAGGGAGCCGAAGGAGGCGACCAGGGACCATCGTTCATAGGACGTCACGGGCCGATACGTTACGGAGCCCGTCCGCGGCGGGTGCCGTTTTTGAACGACCTTGTGGCCCCGGTCCGGCGCCCGGCACGATGAAGCCCCCGGCCCGCGGTTCTCCGCCGGTGGGGGCTGGTGGGTGCCGTCCGGGGTGTCCCGGACTTTCGTCCCTCCTCGCTGTCCCTCCTTGTTCTGACCGGGCGGGGCCTGGCCCGCCGGGTTCCGGTTCTCGGTCTCCTGCGTGTGCGCCTGGCCCTTACAGGACGGCTGCTGGCCGCCCGGCTCCGCAGCGCTCGGGTTGGTGCAGGAGATGTCCACCGGCTGGATCTTGGCGCCGGCGACGCCCGCGCTGCCCAGGCTCAGTGCGACTGCCGCGCCCATGGCCGCGATCGCCGCGCCGAGACCCGGTCAGGCGCGCGGGCGGCGCGGCAGCGTCCAGGCCACTGCCATCGCCGTGACGATCAGGCCCGTGCCCACCGCGAAGGCCAGGTGGTGGCCGGACGTCAGGGCCTCGGGGCGGGGTGTGCCGGTGGTGCGGAGGGAGTCCGTGCGGGCGGCGGCCAGGGTGGAGAGGACCGCCACGCCGAGGGCCATGCCGATCTGCTGGGTGGTGTTGAACAGGCCGGAGGCGAGTCCGGCGTCGTCCGGACCCGCGCCCGACATGCCGAGGGAGGTCAGGGCGGGCAGGGCCAGCCCGAAGCCGGAGGCCAGCAGCATCAGCGGGAAGACGTCCGTGAGGTAGTCCGCGTCGGAGGGGAGGCGGGTCAGCAGGGCCAGGAGGGCCGCGAGCAGGGTGAGGCCCGCCAGGAGGACCCGGCGTTCGCCGAAACGGGCGTTCAGGCGGGCCGAGACGCCGAGCGAGATCACGCCGATGACCACCGCCGCCGGGAGCATCGCGAGGCCCGTCTCCAGGGCGCCGTAGCCGAGGACCTGCTGGAGGTGGAGGGCGACCAGGATCTGGAAGGAGAACAGCGCCGCGACCATGAGGATCTGGACCAGGTTGGCCCCGGCCACGTTGCGGGAGCGGAGGATGCGCAGCGGCATCAGGGGCGTGCGGGCCTTCGCCTGCCGGACGGTGAACGCCGTGAGGAGCAGGAGGGACAGGGTGCCCAGCGTCAGGGTGGGCGCCGCCGTCCAGCCCGTCCGTTCCACCTGGACCACCGCGTAGATGCCCAGCACCAGGCCCGCCGTGATCAGCAGCGCGCCCAGCGCGTCGGCGCCGGCCCGCAGCCCCAGACCGCGGTCGGCGGGGAGGGCGTACGCGCCCACGGCGAGGGCGGCGAGGCCGATCGGCAGGTTGATGTAGAAGATCCAGTGCCAGTTCAGGGCGTCCGTGAGGACTCCGCCGAGTACCTGGCCGATGGAGGCGCCCGCGGCGCCGGTGAAGCTGAACACCGCGATCGCGCGGGCCCGTTCGGCGGGGCGCGGGAAGAGCGTGACCAGGATGCCCAGGCCCACCGCCGAGGCCATCGCGCTGCCGACGCCCTGGAGGAAGCGGGCGGCGACGAGGGCGGTGCCGGAGGTGGCCGCGCCCGCCAGGACCGAGGCGGCCGTGAAGACCGCGGTGCCCGCCAGGAACATGCGTTTGCGGCCGACGAGGTCGCCCAGCCGGCCCGCGAGGAGCAGCAGGCTGCCGAAGGCGATCAGGTAGGCGTTGACGACCCAGCTGAGGCCCGCCGGGGTGAAGCCGAGGTCCCGTTGGACGGCCGGCATCGCCACGGTCACGATGCTGCCGTCCAGCACGACCATCAGCATGCCCGTGGCGATCACGCCCAGGGCGAGGTGGCGCCGGGCCTCCGGTGCGGGTGGCTGTTCCCCGGTGGCCGTGTTCTTGAGTTCCGTGGTGCGGGTCGCGGACATGGTCTCCCCCTGCTCGTCCGGCATGGCATGGCGATAGAGAGACCGTAGCAGATAGTTTGGTTACAGACTATTTGTTTCGGGATCGATGAAGGTGCGCGTCCGTGAGGTGCGCGGCTAGCCGCCGCTGCGCTGGCGTGCCCTGCGCGCCCCCTGGGGGCTCTCCGCCGGGGTGCCGAGCGCGCCCGTGGCCAGGCGGTTCATCAGGCGCAGGAACACCTCGCGCTCGTCCGGGGCCAGGTCCGCGAGGGCCTCCCGGTGGACCCCGTCGACGATCTCCTGGCTGCGTTCCGCGAGACGGGCGCCCTCCTCCGTCACCGCGATGATCCGGGCCCGGCGGTCCTTGCTGGAGGGGCGGCGCTCGGCGAGGCCCGCCTTCTCCAGGGCGTCCACCGTCGAGACCATCGTCGTCTTGTCCATGTCGCCGATCTCGGCCAGCTGGATCTGGGTGCGCTCCTCCTCCAGGGCGTGGACCAGCACGCAGTGCATGCGCGGGGTGAGGTCGATCTCCGCCAGCGCCGCGGCCATGCGGGTGCGCAGGACATGGCTGGTGTGGTCGAGGAGGTAGGAGAGGTCCGGTTCGGTGCGGGCGGGGGCCATGGCTGTCATGCCGCCCAGGATAGAGGTTCGGTTGGTTGCGGATTATCCGGAAGATGACGTTGTCAGTGGTGCCGCCTACGCTCGTGGGTGATGGCACAGACATGGAAGTGCTCGGGGCTGCGGTGGGTGTCGGGGCGGCCCGTGCTGGCGTGGGACGGGGGACGCAGGAGTGAGCTGGTCCGGGGGAAGCGGGTGGCCTTCGGGGTCGTCGAAGGGGGTGAGCGGGTCTGTGCGGGGGCGCGGGGGAACCCCTGCCCGGTGCGGGCCGTGGTGCCGGGGCGGAGCACCGGGGGGCGGTGCGACACCTGCGGGCGGCTGGACCGGGCGCACTCCGTCGCGGCCGACACGGTCGCCGACGACCCCCGGCCGTACCACGTCTACCTGGCCTGGTTCGGTCCCGGCATGGTCAAGGTCGGGATCACGGCCGTCGAGCGCGGGTCGGCGCGGCTGCTGGAACAGGGGGCCGTCTGCTTCAGCTGGCTCGGCGCCGGGCCGCTGATGGCGGCCCGGCGGGCCGAGGAGCTGCTGCGCGCCGCGCTGGGCGTGCCGGACCGGATCCCGTACGGCGCCAAGCGGGCGGTGCGGTCGGCGTTGCCGGAGGCCGAGGGGGAACGGGCCGCCGAGATCGCCGAGTTGCACGCGCGTGCGGTACGACTGCCCCAGTGGCCCGAGTCGTTGGCCAGGGAGCCGTTCCGGGCGGTGGACCACATCGGCGCGTTCGGGCTGGGCGGGGTGCCCGGCGCCGTGGGGGAGGTGAGCGAGCTGGCCGCCGGGGGCCGGGTGAGCGGGGAGCTGGTGGCCGCCGCCGGGCCCGATCTGCACCTGGCGGTCGCGGGGGCGGGCGCGGGGACGCGGGCGGTGGTCGTGCTCGACACACGGCTGATGGCGGGATGGGAGCTGGTGGCGGCCACCGGGGAGGCCGGAGGCACCGAGGGCGCTGGTGAAGTGACCTTCCCCGTCCGGCGGTTCAAGGCCGCCGCCGGTCCCCTCCAGGACGGCCTCTTCTGACGGGGGTGCCCTTTCTCAGACAAATCACAGGCTCCCGAAAGCGTGCTCTCAGAGCCTGTGGACAGGGTGGTCCGCATGACCACGACCTCGCCCCAGGGGCGCACCGAACTGCTGAGGCCGGACGGGAGCCCCGTCCGGGTGCTCGTCGTGGACGACGAGCTGTCGATCACGGAGCTGCTGTCGATGGCCCTGCGCTACGAGGGCTGGCAGATCCGCACCGCGGGGGACGGGCACGGCGCCGTCCAGGCCTCGCGGGAGTTCCGGCCGGACGCCGTCGTCCTGGACATGATGCTGCCGGACATGGACGGGCTGACCATCCTCGGACGGCTGCGGCGGGAGCTGCCGGACGTGCCGGTGCTCTTCCTGACCGCCAAGGACGCGGTGGAGGACCGGATCGCCGGGCTCACCGCGGGCGGGGACGACTACGTCACCAAGCCGTTCTCCCTCGAAGAGGTGGTCGCACGGCTGCGCGGGCTGATCCGCCGGTCGGGCGCCGCCGACCGGCGCTCCGAGTCGATGCTCGTCGTCGGTGACCTCACCCTCGACGAGGACAGCCACGAGGTCACGCGCGGCGGGGACTCCATCCACCTCACCGCGACCGAGTTCGAGCTGCTGCGCTTCCTGATGCGCAACCCGCGGCGGGTGCTCAGCAAGGCGCAGATCCTGGACCGCGTGTGGTCCTACGACTTCGGCGGGCAGGCCAACGTCGTCGAGCTGTACATCTCCTACCTGCGGCGGAAGATCGACGCCGGGCGTGAGCCGATGATCCACACCCGGCGCGGCGCCGGTTACCTGATCAAGCCCGCGGCCTCGTGACGGGGCGCGGACGCCGACGGCCGCGTCCCCCGCGGGGCCCGGGGCGCCAGCCGCGCACCCTGCGGACGCGGCTCGTCGTCGCGTCCGTGGTGCTGATCGCCGTGGTCTGCGCGGTGATCGGCACGGTCACCACCCTCGCCCTGCGCTCGCACCTCTACGAGCAACTCGACGGGCAGCTGCGGGAGGTGGCGGTGCGGGCCGAGGGCTTCGGCCCGCCCGGGGACCTCAAGGACGGCACCACCCTCGACGACGGGCAGGCCATCCCCCTCGACGACTTCGTCACCCGCGGCCCGCAGCCCCAGGGCACCATCGCCGCCGAGATCCAGAACGGCACCGTCACCGACGCGCGGATCGGCGAGAAGACCGCGGACGGCCTGGACATGGCCGCCGAGCCGCTCACCGAGGCGCAGATCGCCGCGCTCTCCACCGTCGCCCGGCACAAGGGCGAGCCGGAGACCGTCGACCTCCCCGGCCTCGGCGGCTACCGCGTCGAGTACACCAGCGGCCCCAACGGCAGCTACTACGTCGCCGTCCCCACCGCCGGTGTCACCGGCACCATCAACACCCTGATCCTCGTCGAGGTCAGCGTCACCGCCGCCGGTCTGGTCGCCGCGTCCCTCGCCGGTGCCGCCATCGTCGGGGTCGCCCTGCGCCCGCTGCGCCGGGTCGCCGCCACCGCCACCCGGGTCTCCGAACTGCCCCTGCACAGCGGCGAGGTCAACCTCGACGAACGCGTACCGGAGTCCGAGTGCGACCCGCACACCGAGGTCGGCCGCGTCGGTGCCGCCCTCAACCGCATGCTCGACCACGTCCACGGCGCCCTGCACGCCCGCCAGCGCAGCGAGACCCGGGTACGGCAGTTCGTCGCGGACGCCAGCCATGAACTGCGCACCCCGCTCGCCTCCATCCGCGGCTACGCCGAGCTGACCCGGCGCGGCCGGGAGCAGGTCGGGCCCGACACCCGGCACGCCCTCGGGCGGATCGAGTCGGAGGCGGGCCGGATGACCCTGCTCGTGGAGGACCTGCTGCTGCTCGCCCGACTGGACGCGGGCCGCCCCCTCCAGTTCGAGCAGACCGATCTCGTACCGCTGGTCATCGACACCGTCAGCGACGCGCGCGCCGCGGGCCGGGACCACGTGTGGCGGCTCGACCTGCCCGACGAACCCGCCCTGGTCGTGGCGGACGCCGCCCGGCTGCAACAGGTGCTGGTCAACCTGCTGGCCAACGCCCGTACCCACACCCCGCCCGGTACGACCGTCACCGCGCGGGTGCGCCGTGACGGCGGCCGGCTGTGCGTGGACGTCGAGGACGACGGGCAGGGCATCCCCGCCGAACTGCTCCCCCATGTCTTCGAACGGTTCGCCCGCGGTGACTCCGGGCGCTCCCGCGCCACCGGCTCGACCGGCCTCGGCCTCGCCATCGTGCAGGCCGTGGCGGCGGCGCACGGCGGTGCCGTGACCGTCGACAGCGTGCCCGGACGGACCGTGTTCACGGTCCATCTGCCCGCGCTCGACGGCCCCGGGGCCGCGTACGCCTACGAGGCGGCGTACTCACAGGCGCAGCACAGCCTCACCACACGGGTGCGACAGGGCGCCTGAGAAGAGTCGGTGGCATGCGAACCGACTCTTCTCCCGGCACCCTGCCGGCGCGGGAGCACCTCCCGGCCGGAGACGCCGGTACGCCTGTCCTGGACGTAGTGATCCCCGTCTACAACGAGGAGAAGGACCTCCAGCCGTGCGTGCTGCGGCTGCACGAGCACCTCACGCGGACCTTCCCGTACGCCTTCCGCATCACCATCGCGGACAACGCCTCCACCGACGCCACCCCGCTGGTCTCCCGGCACCTCGCCGAGCGCATCCCCGAGGTGCGGGCCGCACGGCTGGAGCAGAAGGGGCGCGGGCGCGCGCTGCGCGCGGTGTGGTCCGCGTCCGACGCCCCCGTGCTCGCCTACATGGACGTCGACCTGTCCACCGACCTCAACGCGCTGCTCCCGCTGGTCGCCCCACTCATCTCCGGTCACTCGGACCTGGCGATCGGCTCCCGGCTCGCGCGCTCCTCACGGGTCGTGCGCGGCGCGAAGCGGGAGTTCATCAGCCGCTCGTACAACCTCATTCTGCGCGGCTCCCTCCAGGCCCGCTTCTCCGACGCCCAGTGCGGGTTCAAGGCGATCCGCCGGGACGTGGCGCAGGCACTGCTGCCGCTGGTGGAGGACACCGGCTGGTTCTTCGACACCGAGCTGCTGGTGCTCGCGGAGCGGGCCGGGCTGCGCATCCACGAGGTGCCCGTCGACTGGGTCGACGACCCCGACTCCACCGTCCACCTCGTCCGGACGGCGACCGACGACCTCAAGGGCGTCTGGCGGGTGGGCCGGGCCCTGGCCACCGGTTCACTGCCGCTGGACCGGCTCGCCCGACCCTTCGGTGACGATCCGCGCGACCGCGAGATCAAGGACGTACCCGGCCAGCTGGCCCGCCAACTCGTCGGCTTCTGTGTCGTCGGCGGCCTCTCCACCCTCTTCTACCTGCTCCTCTACACCGGCTTCCGCTCCTTCACCGGCTCCCAGGCCGCCAACGCGCTCGCGCTGCTGGTCTCCGCCGTCGCCAACACGGCGGCCAACCGGCGCCTCACCTTCGGGGTGCGCGGCCGGGGCGGCGCCGTACGGCACCAGGCGCAGGGCCTCGTCGTCCTCGGCATCGGCCTCGCCCTCACCAGCGGCTCCCTGGCCGCCCTCAACACCGCGACCTCCGACCCCGCCCACTCCACCGAGCTGGCCGTACTGATCGCCGCCAACCTCGCGGCGACCGTGCTGCGGTTCCTGCTCTTCCGGGCCTGGGTGTTCCCCGAACAGCGCGACCCGGGCCTCCTGCGCGCCATGCCCGCCCAGCGCGGGGCGCCCGAGCGGGGCGGAGCGCCCGAGTGGCCGGAGACGGCCGCCGCCGACGCCACGATGCCGCTCCAGCCGGTGCGCCCGCACGACACCCACCCGAGGGACTTCCGATGACCACGACCACCCTGCACGGCCCGCCGGCCGCCACCTCCACGGCGCACGCCGCACCCGGCACGTCCTTCCCCCGGCGGCTGTGGCGCGGACGCCCCGAGGACTCCCGCTGGGTGCGCCCCGCATTCCTCGGCACGCTGCTGCTGATCGGCGCGCTCTACACCTGGAACCTCACGGCGTCCGGCTACGCCAACTCCTTCTACTCCGCGGCCGTACAGGCGGGCAGCCAGTCCTGGAAGGCGATGTCCTTCGGCTCGCTGGACGCGGCGGGCGCCATCACCGTCGACAAGCCCCCGGCGTCCCTGTGGCCGATGGCCCTGTCCGTGCGGCTGCTCGGCCTCAACTCCTTCGCGATCCTCTTCCCGCAGGTGCTGATGGCGGTCGCGACGGCCGGTGTGCTGTACGCCTCCGTGCGCCGCCGGTTCGGCGCGGGCGCCGGTTTCCTCACCCTCGCGGCCTTCGCGCTGACGCCGGTCGCCGCGCTGATGTTCCGCTTCAACAACCCCGACGCCGCGCTCGCCCTGCTGATGGCCGTCGCCGTGTACTGCACCCAGCGCGCCCTGGAGGAGGCGCGGACCAAGTGGCTGATGTGGGCCGGGGCCGCGATCGGCCTCGCGTTCCTGGTCAAGACGCTCCAGGCGTTCCTGATCCTGCCGGTGCTGGCGCTCGTCTACGTCGTGTGCGCGCCGACCGGCCTGAGGAGGCGCGTCGGGCAGGTGCTGCTCGCCGGGCTCACCATGGCCGTCGCGGGCGGCTGGTGGGTGGCGGTCGTCGAACTGTGGCCCGCGTCCTCACGCCCGTACATCGGCGGCTCGCAGAACAACTCCTTCCTGGAGCTGACCTTCGGCTACAACGGCCTGGGCCGTATCAACGGCGAGGAGACCGGCAGCGTCGGCGGGGGCCAGGGCGGCGGCTGGGGCGAGACCGGCTGGGACCGGATGTTCAGCTCCACCATCGGCGGCCAGATCTCCTGGCTGATCCCGGCCGCGCTGATCCTGCTGGTGGCGGCGCTCGTCGCGACCCGCGGGGCGGGCCGTACGGACGCCACCCGCGCCCTCTTCCTGCTCTGGGGCGGCTCCCTGCTGATCACCACGGTGATCTTCAGCTATATGCAGGGCATCTTCCACGAGTACTACACCGTCGCCCTCGCCCCCTACATCGCCCCGCTGACCGGCATGGGCGCCGCCCTGCTGTGGCGCGAGCGGCGGCGCGGCTGGGCGGCGCTGACGACCGCCGCGGCGACGACGGCCACGGCCGCCTGGGGATACGTGCTGCTCAACCGCTCCGCCGACTACCACCCCTGGCTGAAGTGGCTGGTGCTGGTGGGCGGCCTGGTGGCCGCGCTCGGGCTGCTGTTCGTGGCGCGGCTGGGACGTCGACTCGCCCTGGGGGTCGCGGGGTTGGCGGTGGTCACCGGGCTGGCCGGTCCCGCCGCGTACACCCTCACGACGCTGGGCGAGGGGCACACCGGTTCGATCGTCACCGCCGGTCCGACGGTCGCGGGCGGTAGGGGCGGCGGCCCCGGCGGAGGCACGGGCGGCGGCCCCGGCGGCGGCTTCCCCGGCCAGAACCAGCCGGGCCAGCAGGGCCAGCAGGGCCAGCAGGGCCAGCAGGGCCAGCAGGGCCAGGGGAACGGCCAGCTCCCCCAACAGCCCCCGAACGGGACCTTCCCCGACCAGAACCAGCAGACCACCCCCGGCGGCGGTACGGCGGACGGCGGCGGCATGACCGGTGGCGGTGGCGCCATGGGCGGCCTCCTCAACGGCTCCACCGTCAGCGACGAGGCCGAGGAGCTGCTGGAGACGGACGCGGGCGACTACACCTGGGTGGCCGCCGCCATCGGCTCCCAGAACGCCGCGAGCTACCAACTCGCCACCGGTGAACCCGTGATGGCCATCGGGGGCTTCAACGGCACCGACCCGTCGCCGACACTGGCCCAGTTCAAGGAGTACGTGGCGGCGGGCAGGATCCACTACTTCATCGCGGGCGGCGGCATGGGCGGCGGCATGGGCGGTGACAGCGAGATCACCACCTGGGTCCAGGAGAACTTCAAGGAGGTGACGGCCGGTTCGGCCACCTTCTACGACCTGACTCGGCCGAACTGACCGGAAGGGAAGCGGGGAACTGCCGGCGGCGGCGTTGTCGCGGCGGGCGGAGCGGGAAGACGCCTCATGACCCGGGCGGCACGGCATTCCCGCGGCCGCGGGTCGTGATGGGTCGACCGCGCAGTTCCCCGCTCCCCTGGGGCGGGGAGGCCGACCGGCGTTCGAGACGCTCAGGAAGGTTCCCCATGGCGAAGGACGGCGCGGCGGGGCGGGCGGCGCGGGTCAGTGTGTGGCTGGTGGACCGGCCGCGCCGGAGCGGGCGGGGCGGTGGGCAGCCGTCGGGGCTCGACCGGGAGCGGATCACCGAGGTGACCGTGCGGCTGCTGGACGCGGAGGGGCTGGCCGGGTTCTCGATGCGGCGGCTGGCGGCCGAGCTGAACGTGACGGCGATGTCCGTCTACTGGTACGTCGACACCAAGGACGACCTCCTCGAACTCGCACTCGACGCCGTCCACGGCGAACTGAGGCTGCCCGCCCCGGAGGCCGACACCGCGGACTGGCACGAGCAACTGCGCGCCCTCGCCCACGAGTACCGGGCGCTGCTGGTGCGCCACCCCTGGCTGTCCCCGCTCGTCGGGACGTACCTCAACATCGGCCCGAACTCGCTGGCGTTCTCCCGCGCCGTACAGCGCGTGATCCGCAGGACCGGGCTGCCCGCGCACGGCATCTCAGGGGCGATCTCGGCCGTTTTTCGCTTCGTCTACGGCTACGGCACCGTCGAGGGCCACTTCCTGGCCCGCGGCGCCGACTTCGGGATGACCCCCGACGACTGTTTCCGGCACTCCGTGGAGACGGTCACCGGGGCGCCGGAGACGCTGGAGCGGGACTTCGTCTTCGCGCTGGACCTGCTGATCGCGGGCATCGAGGCGATGACGGCCCGAGGCTGAACGCCGCCGGGCACGGGCTGCCTGCCTACCTCTCCTCCACCAGCCGCGACGGGAACCCTCCCGTAGCCACCGGACCCCACCGCTCCGGGGTGACCCGGATGATCGACTTGCCCTGCTTGACCATGGCCGCCCGGTACTCGTCCCAGTCCGGGTGGTCACCGGCGATGTTGCGGTAGTACTCCACCAGCGGCTCCACCGAGTCGGGCGCGTCGATGACCTCGGCCGTGCCGTCGATCTGGACCCACGGCCCGTTCCAGTCGTCGCTGAGGACCACGAGGGTGACCCGGTCGTCCCGCTTGGCGTTGCGGGTCTTGGCCCGCTCGGGATAGGTGGAGACCACGATCCGCCCGGAGTCGTCGACCCCGCAGGTCAGCGGCGACGCCTGAGGGCCGCCGTCGGACCGCCGGGTGATCAGCAGGGCCCGGTGCCGGGGCCGTACGAAGTCCAGCAACTCGGACAGGGACACTCGGGTGGTGGTCGCGATGTTCGGTGCCATGTCGGCAGCCTAGACACTTCGCGGCTAGAGTGCTGTTCATCCTGTGCTCGCAGTCGGGAATGTGCTGCGGAGCTTTTCTGCGCACGGCCTCTTCGGCCGTGCATGCCGAAGAGGTTCGTGGTGACTGCGTCTGAGTTCTTTGGTGTGCCCGATATCCCGGCCCAGCCGGCCGACTCCCCGGGGTCCGACAGCGCGGCCGACGCCGCCGCGCCGCCCGTTCCCGAGCCCGGCGACGCGGGAGCCGGCGGTGCGGGAGCCGACGGCGCCGCCGAGCCCGTCGGGCCCGGTGCGTCCCCGGGCGGTTTCGAGCTGGCCGAGGCGCTGGCGGTGGCCGCCCGCCAGCTGCACGACGCCAGCACCTCGCAGGGCACCCTGCACACCGCGGTCCGGCTCGCCGTCCGTCTGCTGCCCGGCGCCGAGCACGCCGCCGTCTCGGTGGTCGAGCGGGGCGACGGGCACCGCACCGTCGCCTGGTCCGACGACCTGGTCCGGGCCGCGCAGAGAACCCCCTCCCCCTACTGGACGGCCCTGTGGCACAGCCCCGTGGTCCGCCTCCAGGACGACGAGACCGGCGCCGGGCCCGGGGCCACGGGCGCGATGCCCGGCCCGGGGCTGCGCTCGGCGCTCGCGCTGCGGCTGCGGGCGGACCGCGGCCGCCTCACCGTGCTCACGGCGTACGCCCGGGTGCCGCGCGCCTTCGACGACACGGCCGCCCGCGTCGGCCGCCTGTTCACCGAGCACGTGAGCCTCGCGCTCGCGTCGGCGACGGAACGGGAGCAGCTCGCCGAGGCGCTGCGCTCCCGCGATGTGATCGGCCAGGCCATCGGCATCCTGATGGAGCGCCTCGGCATAGACGCGGCGGACGCCTTCGCCACCCTGGTGAGCGTCTCCCAGCGGGAGAACGTCAAGCTCCGTGACCTGGCCCAGCGCCTGGTCGGCGAGCCCCGGGGCACCACGTGACGAACCCGTCCGCTGCCTCAACCCGCTCATCGGGGGTATCCGTACGGCCATGAGTCCCGAGACGTCCGACACCCTGGAAATGGCGATGGTGCGCAGCAGCGGTCTCGACACTCTGCTGCACGACCTGACCGACCGCGCGGTCGACGAGGTGAGCGGTGCCGCCGCGTGCAGCATCACCGTGCGCCGCTCCGGGCGGCTGCTCACCCTCGCGGGCAGCGCCGGCCTGCCCGGCGGGCTCGACCAGCGCCAGTACGAGAACGGCTCGGGGCCCTGCGTGCAGGCCGCCGAGACGCAGGTCGAGCAGTACGCCCCCGATCTGGCCGAGGAGAGCCGCTGGCCCGGCTACCGGGAGTACGCGCTGTCGGCGGGCGTGCGCTGCGTCCTGGCCCTGCCGCTCGCCGTCGAACCGGAGACGGGCGCGGCGATCAACTTCTACGGCACCGAACCCGGCTCGCTCGGCAGCGACCGGGCGACGGCACGGGCCTTCGCCGCCCGCGCCGCGGACACGATCGCCGTGGCGCTGCGCATCGAACGCGAGCGCACCTCGGCGGCCGACGTCCGCTCCGCGCTGCTCTCCCGCAGCGTCATCGACCAGGCCATCGGCATCCTCATGGCGCAGGAACGGGTCAGCGCCCAGATCGCCCTGGCCCGGCTGCGGCGCCTGTCGCAGGACCGCAACGTCAAGCTGCGGGACCTGTGCGGGGCGCTGGTGGCGAAGGTCGGCGGCGCGGACGGCGCCCGCCCCGGGATGCCTCGCCGCCGACCGGACGGGCGGCCCTCACCCGACCCCGGCCGACGGTGACCCGCCCCACACCGCCTGGATGTCCAGCTCCACCTTCAGCGTCGTACCGATCGCGGCGATGCCCGCCACCACCTGGTTGTAGTTCATCGCGAAGTCCCCGCGGCGCAGTTCCGTGGTCGCGTGGAAGGCGGCGCGGGTGCCGCCCCACGGGTCGGCGCCGGTGCCCTGGTGGGCGAGGTCGAGGTCGACGGGGCGTACGACGCCGCGCAGGCGCAGTTCGCCGTGGACGGTCCAGCGGTCGGGGCCGGCCGGGGTCAGCCCGGTGGAGCGGTAGGCGATCTCCGGGTGGCGCTCGACGTCGAGGAAGTCCTCGGAGCGCAGGTGGGTGTCGCGCACGGCGTTCCCGGTGTCGATGGAGTCGGCCCGGATCACCGCCTCCACCCGGGACTTGGTGACGTCGTCGGGCGCGATCCCGATCGTCGCCGCGAAGTCCGTGAACCGGCCCCGCACGCTGGAGATCCCCAGGTGCCGCGCCACCGCGGCGACGCCGGAGTGCGCCGGATCGACCGTCCACGTCCCCGGCGGCGGCAGCTCGGCGCCACCCTGCCGGGCCAGCGTCACCGTCCCCGCCTCGGCCCGCCCGCTCGCGGTGACCAGCGCGCCCACGGCGGCGGGCGCGTACCCGACGGCGGTGACGATCACCGTGTACGCCCCCGGCTCCAGCGGTGTCCCGTCCCGTACGGCGCCCTCGGCGTCGGCCTCGGCGCGCAGCACCTGCGCCCCGCGCATGTCGGTCACCGTGACGACCGCGTGCGACACGGCCCATCCGTCCCGGGTACGAATCCTCGCGGTCAGTCCCATCTCACCCAACTCCTGATCACTCACAGAGAACCGGCCCGGGAAGCGCGCCACCGCTACAGAGCGCGCCCCCCGGGCCGGGGCCTCGGCCGTCGGCCTACCCGGTCACTCGGCCGGGTGGGCCAGCTCGACGTCCTGGCCGTCCACGCCCGCCCCGGCGACCGTCACCGCGGTCGCCACCGGCGGGTATCCGGTCGCGATGACCGTGTACTCGCCGCCGTCGAGGTCGGTGAAGGCGTACGCCCCGTCCGCCCCGGTGGTGGCCGAGCCGACCACGTTGCCCGCCGCGTCGACCAGCGTCACGCGGGCGTCGGCGAGCGGCCCGTGCGCAGCGCGTACGACACCCCGCACCCGCGCCCCGGCCTCCAGCCCGACCTCGATCCGGGTGACACCGGTGCCGCCCACCTCGACCGGCAGTGCGCTCGGCCGGAACCCGGCGGCGTTCACCGCGACGGTCACGGCACCCGGCACCAGCTCGGTGAAGGAGAACTCGCCCCGCTCACCGGTGGTCCCCCCGGCCAGCAGGTCTCCGCGCACATCGGTGACGACGACCATCGCGTCCGGCACGGGCTCCCCGCCCCCCTTGGCCCGCACCAGCCCGCTCAGCCCACTGGTGCCGCTGAGCAGGACGTCGTACGACAGCGGCTCGTCGTTGACGACGACGGTGGACGCCTGCGGCTGGAACCCGTCCGCGGAGGCGATCAGGACGTACGAACCCGTGCCCGGCGCGTCCACCGTGTAGGAGCCGTCGGCCTGCGCGACCGAACGGCCCAGCTGGCGGCCGGAGAGTGAGATCAGCGTGACGGCGGCCCCCGGCACGGGCGCGTCCTCGGCGCCGCGGACCCGGCCACGGACGGGGATGCCGGTGGCCGCGGCGACGGGGGCGGCGGCCTCGGTGACGACCGGAGCGACCGGCGCCGCCGGAGGTACCGGGGCCGTGGAAGAGGCGGTCGAGGCCGTCGCGGCCACCGGGCCCTCCACCGTCGCCGACTTCTCCGCCGCCTGCGCCAGCGCCGAACTCGTCCGCAGCGGCACCTCCTTGATGAACACCGAGAAGACCAGCGCGAGCAGCGCGATGGGCGCCGCGTACAGGAACACGTCCGCGATGCCGTGGCCGTAGGCGCCCTCCACCACGGACCGCAGCGGTCCCGGCAGGGCGTCCATGTCGGGGATGCTGCCGGTGCCGTTGCCGGAGGCGGCCAGCTCGGCGGCGTACCGGGGGTCGAGGGTGGCGAGGCCGTCCCTCAGGTGGTCGGTGATGCGGTGGCTGAGCACGGCGCCCAGCGCGGAGACGCCCACCGCGCCGCCGAGGGAGCGGAAGAAGTTGACCACGGAACTGGCGGCGCCCAGATCGCTCGGGGCCACCTGGTTCTGCGTGCACAGCACCAGGTTCTGCATCATCATGCCGACGCCGAGGCCCAGCAGCGCCATGTAGACGCCGACGTGCCAGTACGCGGTGTCGTAGCGGATGGTGCCGAGCAGACCGAGCCCGCCGGTCACCAGCACGCCACCGGCCAGCAGCCACGCCTTCCAGCGCCCGGTGCGGGTGATGACCTGCCCGGAGACGGTGGAGGAGACGAAGAGTCCCGCGATCATCGGGATCGTCATCACGCCCGACATGCTCGGGGACTTGTCGCGGGCCAGCTGGAAGTACTGGCTGAAGAAGATGGTGCCCGCGAACATCGCGATGCCGACGAACAGTGAGGCCAGCGACGCCAGCGTGATGGTGCGGTTGCGGAACAGCCGCAGCGGGATGATCGGCTCCGACGCCTTCGACTCGACGAGCAGGAAGAGCGCCAGCAGCACCAGCGTGCCGCCCACCATGGAGTACGTCTGCACGGACGCCCAGTCGTACTTGTCACCGGCGAACGTCACCCAGATCAGCAGCAGACAGACCGCGGCGGTGATGAGGAAGGCGCCCGCCCAGTCGACCTTGACCTGACGCTTGACGACCGGGAGGTGCAGGGTGCGCTGGAGCACGACCAGGGCTATGACGGCGATGGGCACGGCGACGTAGAAGCACCAGCGCCAGCCGAGCCAGTCGGTGTCGGTGATCACGCCGCCGATCAGCGGGCCGCCGACCATCGCGGTCGCAAAGGTGGCGCCGAGGTAGCCGTTGTACCGGCCGCGCTCGCGCGGGGAGATCATCGCGGCCAGGATGATCTGCGCCAGCGAGGACAGACCGCCCATGCCGATGCCCTGCACGGCGCGGAAGGTGATCAGCGTGCCGGGGTTCTGCGAGAGCCCGGCCGCCGCGGAGCCGAGCACGAAGATCACCAGTGCCAGCTGGACGAGCAGCTTCTTGGAGACCAGGTCCGCGAGCTTGCCCCACAGCGGGGTGGACGCGGTCATCGTCAGCAGCGAGGCGGTCACGACCCAGGTGTAGGCGCTCTGGCCGCCGCCGAGGTCCTTGATGATCTGCGGCAGGGCGTTGGAGACGATCGTCGACGACAGGATCGCGACGAACATGCCCAGCAGCAGACCGGTGAGCGCCTCCATGATCTGCCGGTGCGTCATGGGGGCGTCACCGGACGGGTGGCCCCCTGAGGGCTTGGCGTGGGCCCGCACACCGGATGGTGTGGTCGTTGCCATGGGTTTCCTTTTCCTACTCAGCGTCTTCGGGTGTACGGGTGGTCGGTGCGGCCTGGGCAGCGGGCAGGGGCCGCGGCGGCGGGGCCCCGTGCGGCGTCGCGCGGCAGTCGTCGAAGCTCTCCCGCAGCCGGGTCATGAGCCGCACGAGCTGGCCGACCTCGTCGTCGGTCCAGTCGCTGAGCCGGTCGGCGAGCAGGGCGCTGCTGCGCCGGGACAGCTCGTCGAGCACGGCGTGTCCGGCCGGGGTCAGACGCAGGATGCGCGAGCGCTTGTCCGCGGGGTCGGGGGAGCGGACGATCCAGCCACGTCCGGCGACGTGGGCGACATGGCGGCTGGTGACCGACATGTCGACGGCGAGCAGCTCCGCGAGCTGGCCGATCCGCATGTCCCCGTGCCGGTCGAGCAGCGTCAGCACCGCCGCGGAGCCTCCCGGGCAGTTGGTGGGCAGCACCCGGCCGATCTCGCGTTTGACGGCCCCGAGAGCGCTGAGCTGACGGGTCAGCTCCTCGTACTGCGCCTGTCCGGCCATGGCCACTCCCGAGTTTGTTGCTTAGAGCAACCATAGAAACGATTGGTTGCTACAGGCAAACGAAAATCGTCAGGCGGGCATAAAAACTTGGCAAAGGCAAGTATTGGCAGATGTAAAGGTGCAGGTGGCGGCCGGTGACAGCGGATGACGCGGTCCTCCCGCGGGCCCAGACCCCTTCAGCAACCCCGCACTTGGGCCTCCCCGCCCTTTTCGCTAGTGTCTCGGGCCATGGCCAACACCCAGAACCCCCAGGGCAACCCGGACCCCGCGGGCAGCACCCAGATGTTCCGCGCGTTCGTCGACGAGGCCCCCCAGGGCCGACAGCAGCAGGCGGCCTCCTCCGGCCCCCGCGTCGGCCTGATCATCGGTGTCGTCGTCGCCGTCGCGATCGTCGCCGCGGTCGCCTGGCTCGCGCTGAAGTAACCGGACCGGGCGGGTCCGCTCCTGGTCCGCTACTCCCAGCGCACCGAGACGTCCCGCGTCTCCACCCGCATCCCCAGCGGCACCCGCCACCAGTCCACACACACCGTCCAGCTGCCCTCCTTCCGTACGCCGGGCCCGATCGGCGCCGGAAGGTCCACGGTCGACTCGACGGTGCCCCAGTCGATGCCGAGCGCGCCGATGATGTGGGTGCCGAAGGTCACCGTGCCCGAACGCACCGCGGTCGCGCCGGTGTTGTGGAAGGCGACGGTCACCTGCTCGCACCACCGCCGGTCCGCCGCCTCCCGCACGGGTTCTCCCACGCTCAGCACGGCGGGCCCGGGCGGGGCGGAGGACGCGGGCGGCGCGCTGGGCGCCGGGGACACCGATGTCGCAGGCGTACGACCGTCGGGGGCGCCGTCGCCCGGGACGGCGACGCCCGTGCCAGGGGCGCCGGGGGAGACGTCGGCGGCACCGTCCCCACGGGAACCACGGGAGCCCCGGGAGTCCTCGGAGTCACTGAAGCCACCGGACGCCGCCCCGGACTGACCGCCGCGGCCCTCCGATGCCGTCGGACCGGTCACCTCCCGCTCCCGGCCGACCGCCCCGTCGGCCCCCGCCGTTTCCCTCGCCCCCGCCGAGCCGCTCGCCGCACCCGGTCCGTCCAGGGGCACCAGCCGCACCCCGTCCGTCGGCCGTACCGCCGTACCGGACGAGGGCCCGGCCCCACCGCCCGCCGCGCCCACGGCGACCCGGCCGTCTCCCGGCCCGGCGCCGCCCCCGCAGCTGGCGAGAACGGCACCCGCGCAGACGACGGCCGCCGACGCGCCCAGGAGGACGCTCCGGCGGCCACGGACCCGGTCGGGCCCGGCCGGGTCGGCTGCCGCTGCCGTTGTTGCCTTCGCCTTCACCGTCGCCTTCGCCGTCGCTGGAAGCATCGCGACATGGTGGCTGACGATCCGTCAATTGTGAAGAGCGCGGCGGCCGACGCTGCCCGTCAGTCGGAGATGAGCCCCTCCCGCAGCTGCGCCAGCGTCCGGGTCAGCAGCCGGGAGACATGCATCTGGGAGATGCCGACCTCCTCGCCGATCTGCGACTGGGTCATGTTGGCGAAGAAGCGGAGCATGATGATCCGCCGTTCGCGGGGCGGCAGCTTGGCCAGCAGCGGCTTCAGCGACTCGCGGTACTCCACGCCCTCCAGCGCGGTGTCCTCGTAGCCGAGCCGGTCGGCCAGGGAGCCCTCGCCGCCGTCGTCCTCGGGGGCCGGGGAGTCGAGGGAGGAGGCGGTGTACGCGTTGCCGACCGCGAGGCCGTCGACGACGTCCTCCTCGGAGACGCCGAGCACGGCGGCCAGTTCGGTGACCGTCGGCGAGCGGTCCAGCTTCTGCGACAGCTCGTCGCTCGCCTTGGTGAGCGCCAGCCGCAGCTCCTGGAGGCGCCGGGGCACCCGCACCGACCAGGACGTGTCCCGGAAGAACCGCTTGATCTCGCCGACGACGGTCGGCATGGCGAAGGTCGGGAACTCGACCCCGCGCTCGCAGTCGAAGCGGTCGATCGCCTTGATGAGCCCGATCGTGCCGACCTGGACGATGTCCTCCATCGGCTCGTTGCGCGAGCGGAAGCGGGCCGCCGCGTACCGGACCAGGGGGAGGTTCAGCTCGATCAGGGTGTCCCGGACGTAGGCGCGCTCCGGGCTGTCCTCGCCGAGCGCGGCGAGCCGCAGGAACAGGGAGCGGGACAGGGTTCGGGTGTCGATGGCTTCCGAGGTCTCCGGAGCCGGGAGGGCCGGTTCCGGCGCGGCCGGGAGGGCCGGCACGTCGTCGATGGTGCCGATGGCGTCGAGCGCGTCGAGCGCCTCGGGCGCTGTCTCGCTCTTGCTGAGCGTGAGCACCTTCGAGCTGCCCTGTTCTGCGGACATGCCACCCCCTTTGGGTCGCGGGACGGTCGCGGCGGACGCTCCCGTCGAGGAACGCAGCCTTCACCTGAATACCGGAGCCGGGGCACCGGCAAACGCGCTTCCGGAAGAATGTCACATGTCGGCAACACGCTGTAGTGACATGTCGACATGTAAGACGCGGATAGACCCTGGAAACACGGGGTCTGACTGCGTTTCAGCGCAGAAGTGTCGGCATCCTCGCTGGTGAGCGATTCGCTCGTGAAGGTGATGGCTCGCTTCCGCTTTCGGTTGTGCGCCGGTGGAGTTCCGATGGACCTAGGCGTCGATCCGGTTGGCGGACCGCAACCGCTGGAAGCTACGCGCGAGTAGCCGCGAGACGTGCATCTGGGAGACGCCGAGTTCCGCACTGATCTGCGACTGGGTGAGGTTGCTGTAGTACCGCAGCAGCAGAATCCGCTGCTCCCGCTCCGGGAGTTGCACCAGCAGATGCCGTACGAGATCCCGGTGCTCCACGCCGTCCAGCGCGGGGTCCTCGTAGCCGAGCCGGTCCAGCAGCCCCGGCAGCCCGTCGCCCTCCTGGGCGGCCTCCAGGGAGGTCGCGTGGTACGACCGTCCGGCCTCGATGCAGGACAGCACCTCGTCCTCGGTGATCCGCAGCCGCTCGGCGATCTCGGAGGTGGTCGGGGAGCGCCCGAAGGCCGTGGTCAGGTCCTCGGTGGCGCTGTTGACCTGCACCCACAGCTCGTGGAGGCGACGCGGTACGTGGACGGTGCGGACGTTGTCGCGGAAGTACCGCTTGATCTCGCCGACGACGGTCGGCATGGCGAAGGTC
This sequence comes from Streptomyces sp. B93, assembly GCF_018070565.1. Taxonomy (GTDB): domain Bacteria; phylum Actinomycetota; class Actinomycetes; order Streptomycetales; family Streptomycetaceae; genus Streptomyces. Next base: position 4,645 of record NZ_JAGPXL010000023.1, on the reverse strand, counting down.
GGGAACTGCACGCCCCGGTCCGGGTCGAAGCGGTCGATGGCGTTGATGAGGCCGATCGTGCCGACCTGGACGACGTCCTCCATCGGCTCGTTGCGGGAGCGGAAGCGGGCGGCGGCGTAGCGGACCAGCGGGAGGTTGGCCTCGATGAGCGCCCCGCGTACCCGGTCGTGCTCGGGCGTGCCCGGCTCCAACTCCTTGAGCTGGGCGAAGAGCACCTGCGTGAGCGCCCGGGTGTCGGCGCCCCGGCTGCGCTGTGGGGTGGCGGCCGGGGCGGGAGCCTCTTCCTGGGGCGGCGCAGTACTGGCCGACACGGTCAACGCCACCTCTTCTTCGGTCAAACTCTTCCGTCAACTCATCCGTCAAAAGCGGTCATAGCATCACAAGACATGTGCACTGTGTGCAAGCACCGCAAAGTGCCGTGTTGACGACGAATTTGGCGATAAGCGGCAGGAACGGGTAAGGGCTCCCGCCGTCTCGACGGGAGCCCCGGAAACGGGTGGCGGCGACCCGGCTCGGAACCGGGAAGCCCCGGCTCGGAACCGGGGAACCCCGGCTCAGAACTCGTAGTCGGCGATCACCCAGGTGGCGAACTCGCGCCAGAGCGCCACGCCCGCCTGGTGCTCGGGATGCTCCACGTACCGGCGCAGCGCGTCCGCGTCCTCGAAGGCCGAGTTGATCGCGAAGTCGTAGGCGATGGGCCGGTCGCTGAGGTTCCAGCCCAGCTCCCAGAAGCGGATCTCGGGGATCTTGCCGTCGAGCCCCTGGAAGGCCGCCACGCCCTCGGCCACGCGCGGGTCGTCGCGCTCCACACCCTCGGCGAGCTTGAAGAGGACCAGATGGCGGATCATGAGTCTCCTCCGTTGGCGACCCAGGTCGCGAAGTCGCCCAGGGCCTTGGCGGCGTCCGATATGCCCTCGAACCCTACCTGGACGTACTCTGCCGCCTTCTCCGGATCAGTGATGATCAGATAGAGCACGAAGACCACGAGCACATAGACGGCGATCTTCTTCGCGTTCACCGCCACCGCGGCCTCCCCTGTCTCCGCTGTTCACTGCTGCCCCGCCGTCCCCTGCCGCGGCGGAGCGCGCCCATGATCGCACGAAGGGCCCCGTCTTACGACGGGGCCCTTCTTCAGCGGTAGCGGAGGGATTTGAACCCTCGGTGACTTGCGCCACACTCGCTTTCGAGGCGAGCTCCTTCGGCCGCTCGGACACGCTACCGAGGGAGACCCTACCCCAAGGTGGGCCGTGGTCCGAAATCCGTTTCCGGTGGTGTGGGGGTGCGGCCCGGGGGTGCGAGGCGTTCAGCGGGCGCGGAAGAAATCGGTGAGCAGTCCGGCGCACTCGGCGGCGAGCACGCCCTCGACGACCTCGGGACGGTGGTTGAGCCGACGGTCGCGCACCACGTCCCACAGGGAACCGGCCGCGCCCGCCTTGTCGTCGCGGGCGCCGTAGACCACCCGGTCGACGCGGGACTGCACGATCGCGCCGGCGCACATCGTGCAGGGCTCCAGCGTCACCACGAGCGTGCAGTCGGTCAGCCGCCACTCGCCGAGCCGTGCCGCCGCACGGCGGATGGCGAGCACTTCCGCGTGGGCGGTCGGATCGCCGGTGGCCTCGCGTTCGTTGTGCCCGGCGGCGAGCACGGTCGTACCGTCGCCGGACAGGACGACGGCCCCCACGGGGACGTCACCGCCCCGGGCGGCCGCGCGGGCCTCGTCCAGGGCGAGCCGCATCGCGGCCCGCCAGGGATCACGCACGGGATCGCGCGGGGGTTCGTGTTCCCGCGCCCGGCGGGGTGCCTCGGGCGCGGTCAGCGGACGGTCTCCAGTACCTCCGAGGCGCCCAGGGCCTCGGCGATCTCGGTGAGCGCGTCCTCGGACAGCGACAGCAGCTCCTTCTCGCTGACGCCGAGGTCGTCGAGGACACCGGTGTCCCCGACCGGGCCGTGCGGTACGGCCTCGGCGGAGCCGCCGTCCTCGGAGTCGTCGTCCTCGTCCTCACCGTCCTCGGTGCCGTCGAGATCGAGGGCGTCCAGGTCGGTGTCGTCGTCTGCCGGTTCCCTGCCGAGCAGTTCGTCGGTCAGCAGGATCTCGCCGTAGCTGCTGCGGGCAGCGGCGGCGGCGTCCGAGACGTAGATCCGGGGGTCGTCCTCGCCGTCGACGCGGACGACGCCGAACCAGGCGTCCTCCTGCTCGATCAGGACGAGCACCGTGTCCTCGTCGGGAGAGGCTTCCCGGGCCAGGTCGGCCAGATCCGACAGGGTCTCCACATCGTCGAGCTCTGTGTCGCTCGCTTCCCACCCGTCTTCGGTGCGCGCGAGCAGTGCGGCGAAGTACACCGTGACTCTCCCACTGGTCATAGGCGTGCCGGTTGGGGGTCCCCCCGGCGGAGGTCGTGGGCGGCGATCGCTGGGCTCCCGAGCCCCACCCACTCGGAATCGTGGCAGAAACAAGGCGTTCAGGGGACGTCTTCGGCTCCCTGTGTCCGGTGGTTTTGATCGCACTTCCGCGTAGCACTCACCAGCACACTCGTTGCCGCCACCTGCGGATCGTACGCGGCTTTGGCCACCGGTCACGCACACCCACCGGATCTTCGGTGTCTTGGCCCCTACCAGCGGAACGTCCGCATACGCATCGCGTGCCGCAGCCGCGCCGCCTTCACCCGGCGCGGCTGCACCCGCGCCCGCAGCTCCCGGGCCTCCGCCAACTCCCGCAGGAACAAGGCCCTGCGCCGTCGCCGCTCCACGTCCGTCTCGCCCTCCGGCCCCGGCGGTGACGTGGCCGTACGCTCCGACCCGGCGCGCGGCGACCGGTCCGCGCGCGTGCCGGTCGCGGTGGCTGTGGGGTCCCCGTCCGACCGGTCGGGCGCGTCGCGCGAGGGCGTGCCAGTGCCAGTGCCATCGCCACCGCGACCGCCACCGCCGCCCCGACGGCGGTCGCCTACGCCGCCGAGGCCACCGCCATCCGAACGGCTCGCCTTCGCCGTACGGCTCCCTGAGCCCGTACGGCCCGCGGTGCCCCGCGGCTCGGACGTCCCGCGCGCGTGCGGGTCAGGCAGGTCAGGCAGGTCAGACATAGGCACACCACCCCGGTCCGTTCCTCCCCACCTTCCCCCGGACGGGCGGTTCAGTGCCACCGTCGGCGCGGCGCACGGGGGTCGGGGCGCGGTTACTGTTAGGGCATGCGTCTCCATGTCGTCGACCACCCCTTGGTCGCCCACAAGCTCACCACGCTGCGCGACCAGCGCACCGACTCCGCGACCTTCCGCCGTCTCGCCGACGAGCTGGTCACCCTGCTGGCCTACGAGGCCACCCGCGACGTGCGCACCGAGCAGGTCGACATCACCACGCCGGTCGCGCGGACCACCGGCGTGAAGCTCTCCCACCCGCGTCCGCTGGTGGTGCCGATCCTGCGGGCCGGGCTCGGCATGCTGGACGGCATGGTGCGGCTGCTGCCGACCGCCGAGGTGGGGTTCCTGGGCATGATCCGCAACGAGGAGACGCTCCAGGCCTCGACCTACGCCACCCGGATGCCGGAGGACCTGTCCGGCCGTCAGGTGTACGTGCTGGACCCGATGCTCGCCACCGGCGGCACCCTGGTCGCGGCGATCCAGGAGCTGATCAAGCGCGGCGCGGACGACGTGACGGCCGTGGTCCTGCTGGCCGCCCCCGAGGGCGTCGAGGTCATGGAGCGCGAACTCGCCGGTACGCCGGTCACCGTGGTCACCGCCTCGGTCGACGAACGGCTCAACGAGCACGGCTACATCGTCCCCGGCCTGGGCGACGCCGGGGACCGGATGTACGGCTCCGCCGAGTAACGCGTCCGGCACGGGGGCCGGACCGCTCAGCAGCCCTTGTCCGAGGGCTCCGGCCGCGGTGCCGTGAGCGCGGTGAGGGCCTTGTCCGCCTCGGCGGTGGTCGCCAGCCGCTTGAAGCCGTCGCCGATGATGAGGTCGACGGCGGCACCCTTGCGGGCGGCGTCGGTACGGCGTTCGGCGGCGGGCAGCTGGGTGCCGAGGACGGGCAGCGCGGTGTCGAGGGCGGTGGCCGGGCCGAGCAGCACACCGGCGCCCTTGACCCGCTTGTCGTACTCCTCGGTGGCGTTGCCCACCTCACCGATCCGGAAGCCGCGTTTCTTCAGCTCGTCCGCGGTCTTCTGGGCGAGACCGGCGCGCGTCGTGGCGTTGAGCACGTTGACGGTGATCCTGCGGGGCTCGGGCAGCGCCGCCGCCCGTGCCGCGCTCGGTGACGGGCTCGCCCCGGCCGGGCAGCCCGACCTGGTCCCGGCCGCCGAGGCCTTGTCGCCGCCCGTGAAGACGTCGATGAGCTGGAGCGTGCCCCAGCCGACCATGCCGAGCGCGGCGACGGAGGCGACGACGAGGAACACGAGCCTGCCACGCCGCCGGGGGCGTCGCATCCGCGGGTACTTGTCCCCCGTGATCCGGTACTGGCCGCCCATGCCGGGAGGAGTCAGCATGCTCATGAGCGCAGCGTAGTGCGCCCGGGCGGCGATGCCTACTAGGGTCTGTTGCGAAAGTGGATCTTGTTCGTTGATGATCACGTCCTGTGGGACGTGGGGATCTGACGAACGGCCAGTGGGCCCGGCTTGAGCCTTTGCTGCCGACGGGCATCAAGCCGGGTCGGC
>NZ_JAGPXL010000022.1 GCF_018070565.1 Streptomyces sp. B93 | reverse complement strand
ACCCCCACACCGAAGCCGACCCCCACCCCCACCCCCCAGACCGCTGCCCTCGTGGTCTCGAAGCTCGCCGCCAAGGAGCCGGGCCGGCACATCTGCTACCGGGCCTTCGTCGAGGGCGTCGGCTGGCAGGAGGTCGTGTGCGACGGCGCCACGGCCGGCGTGGTGGAGGGCGACCGGAAGATCCGGGCCCTCAACTTCGCGGTGTCCGGCACGCAAGGCACGGCGGCCAACGCCTACCGGCACGACAAGGGCTGGTGGCAGACCCCGTGGCCGAGCGCGGTCGACGGCACGGACCTCTACATCAACACCACCAAGAAGGACGCCCCGTACCTGCTGGGCTTCGCCATCAACGTCGGCGAGGGCGCCGTCTGCGCCAACGCCCATGTCCACTCCCAGGGATGGCACGGCCTGAAGTGCCACGAACCGGGCGGCTACGTCTTCGGCGGCACCCTGGACAACGAACTCTGGCTCAAGGCGGTCAGGTTCACGGTGTGAACAACGCAACACCGAACATCGCGGGACAGTCGCTAGGGTCCAAGCCGTGGAGGCCTTCGACCCCGCGGCGGGTCACCCGCCCTTACAGCCGCTGCGGTTCTCCGTGCTCGGGCCGCTGCGGGCCTGGCTCGGGGACACGGAACTGGCTCTCGGCTCACCCCAACAGCGCGCCGTGCTGGCCCTGTTGCTGCTGCGCCGCGGCCGGGCGGTGAGCCTGGACGACCTGGTCGACGGCGTCTGGGACGACGATCCACCCCCCGGCGCCGTCCCGGTGCTGCGCACGTACGTCTCGCGCCTGCGCAGGCTGCTGGAGCCCGACCGTGCGCCGGGGCGGCCGTCCCGGACGGTGGTGTCCCTCGGCGACGGGTACGCGCTGGGCGGGAGGGACACGGTCGCCAGCGATCTGGACCGGTTCGAGGACCAGGTGCACCGGGCCGGGCTGCGGCAGGCCGCGGGGGACCACCGCACCGCCGCCCAGCTGCTGCGCGCCGCGCTGGACCTGTGGCGCGGCACCCCGCTGGCCGGGGTGCCGGGGCCGTACGCCCGGTCCGAGCGGACCCGCCTCGAAGCCCGGCACCTGCACGTCCAGGAGGCGTGGCTGCGCGCCGAACTCGCTCTGGGCCGCCACAGCGCGGTGCTGCCGGACCTGGTGGCGCTGCGCGACGCGCATCCGTTGCGCGAGGACGTCTGCGAGCTGCTGATGCTCGCCCTGTACCGGTGTGAGCGGCAGGCCGAGGCGCTGGAGGTCTACGCGACCGCCCGCCGCACGTTGGTCGAGGAACTCGGCGTCGAACCGGGCCCGTCCCTGCGGGCCCTGCACGCCCGGGTACTGGCCGGGGACCCCGCCACCGACGACCTCCCGGCCACCGACGGCCCCCCGGCCGACGGGGAGCCAACGGACCCGGCGCCCCGGACGCCCGTGGTGTACACGTCCCAGCTGCCCGCCGACCTGCCGACGTTCACCGGGCGGCGGGCCGAACTGGACCGGGTGGCCAGGCTGCTGCCCGCCGAGGGGTGCCCGGACACCGCCGTGGTCGCCCTGGTCGACGGCATGGCGGGGGCGGGCAAGACCACCCTGGCCGTGCACTGGGCGCACCGGGTCGCCCACCGCTTCCCCGACGGCAGCCTCTTCGTCAATCTCCGCGGCCACGACCGGGAAGGCTCCCTGGACCCGGCCGACGCGCTCACGGTGTTCCTCGTCGCGCTCGGGACCGCCCCGGACTCCATCCCGGACGGCCTGGACGCGCGGGCCGCCCTCTACCGCAGCGTCCTCGCGGACCGCCGGGTCCTGATCGTCCTCGACAACGGCCGCGACGCGGACCAGGTACGGCCGCTGCTGCCCGGCACCGCGGGCTGTCTGACCATCGTCACCAGCCGCAACCGGCTGAGCGGACTGGTCGTCGGGCAGGGCGCCCACCCGTTCACCCTGGGCCTGCCGACGGCCGCCGAGGCCCGCGAGATGCTGACCCGCAGGCTGGGCGCGGCCCGGGTGGAGGCGGAACCGGAGGCCGCCGACGACATCGTCGGACTGTGCGCCCGGCTGCCGCTGACCCTGGCCGTCGTCGCCGCCCGCGCCGCGCACCACCCGGAGTTCCGCCTCACGGACATCGCCGGGGAGCTGAGGGAGAGCCACGGCAGTCTGGACGCGTTCACGGGCGGTGAGGTCGGCACCGACGTCCGCGCGGTCTTCTCCTGGTCGTACCGGGCGCTGCCCGAGGAGTCGGCGGGCCTGTTCCGGGTGCTGTCCCTGCACCCCGGCCCCGACATCGGCACGGCGGCGGCGAGCGCCCTGGCCGGTGTCCCCAGGAGCCGGGCGCGGGCCCTGCTCGCCGGGCTGACCGGGGCCAGCCTGCTCACCGAGCGGGCCCCGGGCCGCTTCGTCTTCCACGACCTGCTGCGCGCCTACGCCGCCGAGATCGCAGCCGCCGAGGACACCGGGGACCGGCGTCGGCAGGCGCTGCTGCGGATGCACGACCACTACCTCCACACCGCCCACCACGCGGCCTCCGCCCTCGACCCGCTCCGCCGGATGCTCCCGCCTCCCGGGGCCACGACGGACAGCGCGGCCCTGCGGTTCAACGACCGCAAGAACGCCACCGCCTGGCTGCGCACAGAGCGGTACGTCCTGCGGGCGGTCGTCGAGCACGCGGCCGCCCACGGCTTCCACGACCACGCCTGGCGCACGGCCTACGCCCTGGACGTGTACTTCAACCGCCTGGGCTTCTGGCAGGACCTGAAGGAGATCAACACCGTCGCGCTGGAGGCCGCGCGCGCCGTCGGGGACCTCACGGGCGAGGCGTACTCCCTGTGCGGGCTGGGTTTCGCCCACGCCCAGCTCCACCACGTGGGCGAGGCACTGGCGTCGCAGGAACGCGCCCTTGAGCTGTTCGAGAAGAGCGGCGACCTGCTCGGGCAGGCGCACACCCGCCGTGCCCTCGGCTACCGGGCGAACAGGACGGGGGCGTACGGGGTCGCCCTCGGCCACTACGACCGCGCGCGCGAGCTGTACCGGGCCGGGCACGACCCCGGTGGTGAGGCCAGCGTCCTCAACCAGGTCGCCTGGACGTACATCCTGATGGGCGAGCACGACCGGGCCCTGGAACGCTGTGAGCGGGGCATCGCGCTGTACCACGAGATCGGCGAGGCCTACGGCGAGGCGTCGACCCGGGACACCCTGGGCTACGCCCTGCACCAGCTCGGCCGGTACGAGGCGGCCGTCGGGTGCTTCGAGGCGTCGGCGGCGCTGTTCCGGGAGATCGGGGACCGCTACCTGGAGGCCGATGTACTGCGCCACCTGGGCGCCTCCTGCCGGGCCCTCGGCGACCTGGGCGCCGCCCGCGCGGCCTGGCGGGGCGCGCTCGCGCTGCTGGAGGAGGTCGCCCACCCGGAGGCCGACGACATGCGGGCGAGCCTGCGCGCGCTGGACGCCGGAGGTTGAACCGTCCGTCGCGGCGGCCCGTTGTCCCAGGTGTCAGCACCTTCGACGAGGAAACGAGGGGCACCGTGGCCGATGCCAACCCCCGCCCCCAGGACGGCGGACGGAGCGGGCCGTCGCTGGTCCAGAGGGTACGGGCGAGACGACGTGCGCGGCGGATGCTGCGGATGGAGCACGGGCCGGACGAGGGCCGCGGGCGGGCGCTGCTGGAGGGACTGCGGCGGCTGTGGCGGTGGCTGCGCGGGCGTGGAGGGGACGGCCCGGCCGCCGCGGCACCGGAGGCGGGCGGCCCGGCTCCGGCGGGGTACGGGGCGGGGCCCGCGGCCCAGTGGCCGACGGCCGGGCAGCAGCCGACCGCGCCACGCGAGTCCCGCCGCGAGTGGCGCGCCAACGAGAGGTTCGCCGGCCTCGGCTCCCGGATGCTGGAGCTGCGTGGCGCCGAACGGGAGGCCTTCGAGGACGCGGTGCTGCGCGCGCTGATGAAGCACAAGGAGAAGGACACGGCCCTGTGGAAGGCGTTCCAGCAGGGCCGGATGCCGGTGGCCGCGATGTACGCCAACAACGCCTACGGCAGGGAACTGCTCAGGGAGCAGAAGCCCCCCGCGGGGGAGGAGAAGGGCCGAGAGCGCGCTGCTCCCCAGCTGCCGCCCCTCGACATGACACCCGCGTTCAACCAGGACGGCGCCGTCGACAGGGCCCTGGACGCAGTCCCACGCAAGGCCGCCGCGTCGGACGTCGAACGGGGCAGACGGCCCGAGCGGTCGGAGCCGGTGAGCCGCTCCAGCAGTACGGCCCCCGGGGACCCCGCCCTCGTGAGCCCGCTCTCCACGTTCGCCGCGCCCGTCTCCCCGGTCGCCGACCCCAGGGGGCTCGTCTCACCGATGGGGAACTCCGCCTCCCCGGCCACCCCGAGCCACTCGCGGCCCGCTTCGGCGGCGGGCAGGAACGCGGCACCGGCACGGCGCGGGCCGTCCAAGTAGCGGCGGCGGCCCTACGCACCCCCGCCGAGCGCCATCCACACCCCGCCGACGGCCGCCGTCACCGCGCACAGGGCGAGGGCGGTGTCGCCGTACGGGGAGCGGGTCCAGTGGGTTCGCGGCGGCGCGGGGTGCGGCGCGGCGCCGGGGCCGTTCAGCCAGGCCGTGATGGTGCGCGCGGCCTGCTCGCTGGTGCCCTTGACACGGTCGACGAGGGAGCCGCCGAACGCGAAGGACGGGACGGGCTTGTCGCCGTCCAGGAGGTGCAGTTCCAGGGTGCCGTGGTCGTCCACGTCGGCCTTGGCGACGGCGGACCTCGGGAGGGTGTGGGTGCGCAGGGGGTTGACGACGACGAGGGAGTCCTCGCGCAGGACGACCTTGCAGGTGGCGATCCTGCCCAGGACCGCCACCAGCGCCAGGTAGACGGGGATGCCCTGCCAGCCGGTGCGGAAGCCGTTCACCGAGGTGACCTTCCAGACGGCCGCCAGCATGCCGATGCCGAGGGCCGTGCCGGCTATCGCGCACAGGACGGGCCAGGAACGGCGGCGGAGGACGGTTCGACCCGGTGGTGCTGGCTTCGTCATCGCTCGCTCTCTTCCGTTCCTGGCCCTCGGTGGTGCCTCAGGTTCTCATGTGCCTGCTCGGCGGCGGGCGGCCGCTAGCACCAGCCCGCCGACGCTCCCGGGCTGGCCGCGCCCACGCCGCAGAACGTGAGCGAGTTGCCGACGTTGAGGGTCATGTTGGCCTGGGTGGCGCCCCAGTCGACGGTCTTGCGGTAGCCGTAGATCGTGACGTTCTCCATCTCGGAGACCGTCTTGACCCGGGTCCGGCTGACGAAGGCCGAGCCCCGCCAGCTGCCCGCCAGGCCGCGGGCCACACCGCCGCCCGCGAGGGTCCAGGCCAGGCTCTTGCCCGCCGCGGCGTAGTTCCAGCTGCCGGTGGTCAGGCCGTCGCCGACGAAGGTCGTCCCCACGGCGACCACGCCCGCCACGGTGCAGACACCCGCCGACACCACCACGCACGTTCCGAAGGCCAGTCCTGGTATGACCCGGTTCTTCCATCCGTCCCAGGTGGTGAACGTGTCCTTCAGCCAGCCGCCCGTGCCGCGCGCCGCGCCCTTCAGCTTGCCCCAGAAGCCGTCGTCCTTCTTCGGCGCGGGACCGGGGTTGGGCGGCGGGACCGTCTTGAGCCAGCCCTTCGGGGCGGGCGTGGACGGCAGGCTGATGTTGCGGCGGCCGGGGATGCCGCCGAGGCCGGCGGGCTTGGTGTTGCCCTTGACCAGCGGGGGACGGCCGCCGCAGCGGCAGGCCCTGACCGGTCCCTCGGAGTTGCCGGGCTTCTTCTTGCCGGAGCTGACCGGAATGCCGCCCCGGCACGTGATGCCGTACTTCTGCGGCTCGTTGCACTCGGGGACGCCCAGACCGGACGGGTCGGCGACGGTCGCCGGGTTCTGGACGGCGTAGCTGTAGCCGTTGAGGGTCTGGCCGACGCCGGTCTGGAGGAGCGGGTCGACGCTGATGAACTGGCCGACCGCCGGGTCGTACTGGCGGGCGCCGACCGAGGTGAGGCCGGTGCCGGTGTCGGTGGTCTTGCCGAGGAACCCCTTGTCGTCGGGCCAGGCCGTGCCGGTGGTGCTGCCGCGCTGGGCGCCGAACGGCGTCAGGTAGCGGCGGGAGTACGCCTGGTCGGTGGCGTCGATGGCCAGGGCGGCGGTGCCGTGCTCGTCGGCGACCAGATAGCTGAGTTGGCTGGTCCCGCTCTCGTTGGAGCGGACGGCCACCGTCAGCTCGTCGGAGCCGTAGTGGCGCTGCGCCCAGGTGGTGCCGTCGGCGCGCAGGTGCAGCTCGGTCGCGCCCGCGTACAGGACGCGTTCGCCGTTCTGCGTGGCGCGGATCAGGAGGGTGCCGTCGGCGCCGTAGAGGTAGTCCGTGGTCGTCGCGTCCTCCGTCAGGCTCGCCAGCCTGTTCTCGTCCGACCAGACCAGGGACTGGCTGGCGGTGCCGTCGGGGCGGGTGGTGGTGTTGCCCGCGCTGTCGACGTCGTAGGCGCGGTCCGGGGCGGCGCAGTTCGCGGTCTTGCTGGTGCCGGTCAGGGCGTGCGGCTGGGCCGTCTTCTCGTAGCAGTAGGTCGTCGTGGTGGTGGCGGCGCCGGTGCGGGCGGTCTCCGTGGTGCGCTGGCCCGCGTCGTTGTAGGTGTAGCTGGTCCAGTACGGGGCCCGGCCGCCCAGGGCACTGGCGCTGCGGGTGTCGGAGCAGTTCTGGGAGGCGGGCGTCCAGGCCTCGGTCAGCCGGCGGTGGCCGTCATGGGTGAAGCACTGGGTCTCCGGTGCCGCGGTGCCGCCGAGGGTGCTGGTGTCGGCGACGGAGGTGACGTTGCCCGCCTGGTCGTAGGTGTAGAGGAGGTTCTGGAGCTTGTAGGGGTGCGTCTGGTCCGTGACGTGGCTGCCGAGGAGCCGTCCGGTGCCCTCCTCCCAGGTGTTGGTGATGTACGCCTTCTTGTGGGCCTCGGTGTTGGCGGTGCCGAGGACGACCTGCCGGGTCTCACCGACGGGGGAGTAGTCCACGTCGAGGAGGTAGCCGGTGCTGCCGCCCAGGGAGGTGAGCTGGCCGGTGCCGGTGTAGCCGTAGTCGACGATCTCCGAGGGGAGGCCGCCGAGCGCGGGTTCCCTGGCGCTCTGGAGGGTGCCGTCGATGTTGTAGTGCGTCTCGAACCGGACGGTGGCGGCGCCCGCCGCGGCGAGCGGGTCGGAGGCGGGCAGGGTCAGTTCGGTGGTGGTGGGGCGGGACATGCTGTCGTAGGCGGTGACGGTCTCGGTGTACGCCTTGCCCGCCTTGCCGCCGACGTAGCGGATGCTCGCGTCCGCCTCGCCCTTGAGGAGCCCGTCGTAGGTGTACGCGGTCAGCTGGTTGGCGTCGGTCTTCGAGCCCTTCCAGGTGCCGGTGGTGCGGCCGAGGGCGTCGTAGCCGGTGATGACGGACCGGCCCCGGGAGTCGGTGGTCTGCGTCGGCCGGTCCATCTTGTCGTAGGACAGCCTCGTCAGGCCCTTGTCGGGGTCGTCCGCGCTGGTCTTGCGGCCGAACAGGTCGTAGCCGTAGGTCCACTTGGCGCCGTCGGGGCCGGTGACCCCGGTCTGCATGTCGTCCAGCGTGTACGTGAACCGGGTGCTGGTGTACGAGGCCGTGCCCGCGCCGCCGCCGAACTGGGGGTCGGCCGGGCTCGTTCCCGCGTACTCGCGGGTCTCCACCGTCCGGTCGCGGACGTCGGTGATGGTGCGGGTCGCGGAGCCGCCCCGCACGGCGCTGCTGGCGGTGGAGTCACCGGTGTGGGTCGTGGTCGTCGACCACTTCTTCACCCCGTACACGTACAGGGTGCTGCTGACGGCCCGTTCCGCGCCGTCGTAGACCGTCTCGGTCTGCCGGGGCGCCTCGCCGTACTCCTCACGGGTGTAGGTGCCGTTGGGGGCGCTGGCGCTGTCGAAGATGTCCTCGTACTTCTCGTACTCCAGGCCGCGGGTGTCGTAGCGGATGTCGGTGAGGATGCGGCCGCCGACCGGGGTCGGGGACTGGGTCTGGATCGGGCGCATCATCGAGTCGTAGAACTCGTAGCTGGTGTTGTACGTCTCGCCGTCCCGCTTGAGGGTCGAGGTGGAGACGTACGACGGTTCGGTGGCGCTGATGCGGTACGCGTACGTGGTGTTCGCGCTGTAGCCCGCGGCCTTGTTGCGGTTGGGCTGCCAGACCGCGGTGAGCCGCCCGAGGGCGTCGTAGGCGGTCTCGGTCTTCTTCAGGTTGGCGTCGTACACGCGCAGTTCCTGGCCGTGCCGGTGGTCCAGGAAGCTGGTGACCTTGTGGCCGAGGGGGTCGGTGACGATCGTCTTGGTCAGCGGGCCCGCGGTGGCGGGCGTGTAGGCGGTGCTGGTGGTGTGGCCTTCGGCGTCGGTGACGTCGACGGCCCGGCCCAGGGCGTCGTACGTGGTGGTCGCCGTCCGCTGCCAGCCGGCGGCCGGGCGCAGGCCGTCGGAGCCCGCGCTGGCCGCGTAGCCGGAGACGCGGCCGGTCCAGGTGGCGTCGCCCTTGACCGGGGTCTGGGACGCCGACCAGGTGGTGGCGGCCGGGTCGTCGTAGACGGTGGCGGTGTCGCTGAGGACGTCGCCGCGGGCCGCCGGGGTCGCCGGGAGGTCCAGGGCGCTGTCGGCCGCCGAGCAGGACTGGCCGACGGTACGGGTCCGGGAGACCAGGTCGGTGATCCCGGCCGCGGCGTTGCGGGCGTACCAGGTGCGGGTGCAGGTCTGGTCGCCGCCCTTGCCGACCTCGCCGGAGTCGTCGGCCGTGACCGGCATGCCGTAGTCGTCGTAGGTCGTGGCGACCGAGCGGGCCCGCCAGGTGCCCGAGGCGGTCAGGTAGGTGTGGGTGGTGGACTTCCCGGAGCGGACGTAGCGGGCCACGTGGTCGGCGGCGTCGGGCGCGCTCTGGCGTGCCGTCTCCTTCGACCACGGGTCGTTGATCTCCACCGTGATCGGCGTGGCGCCGTCGTAGGTGACGTGCTCGCGGCGCGTGCCCGCGTACTGGTCGCTGTCGGTGATGCTCGCCACCCCGATCGACGGGGACGCCAGCGGGGCGAGGGAGACGGAGCGGGTGGTGCCGTCCTTCTTCCTGTCGCCGTGCATGCCCTGCATGTAGAGGGAGACGGTCTTGGAGCGGGTGGTGTGCGCGGCGCCGGTGAGGACGGTGACCTCGCGGTAGCCGCGCCAGCCGGACCAGGTGCGCTCCGCCTTGGGGGTGAGCGGGTCGTCGTTGTAGTGCCAGGCGGCGCCCTTGTAGTCGTAGGCGTACTCGACGGCGTCGTTGTGCCCGGCCGGGTCGGAGACCACGACGGCCAGCACCCGGTACTTGTGGAACCAGTCCACCGACGCCTCGGAGGAGCCGTTGATGTTCCAGTACCTCGGGTAGCAGGAGCGGGTGTTGGTGTCCTCGGCGGCGCCCGTCACCTCGCTGCGCACGCACTCCGGCGAGGAGAGGGTGACCGTGGTGATCGAGCCGGTCTCGGAGGTGACGGTGGAGATCCGGGGGCGGGTCAGCGGCAGGATGTCGTCGGTGCCGTCGACCCGGTTCTCCCGCCACTGGTAGGTGAACGTGATCGGGTTGAGGGCGATGGCGGTGTCACCGGCCTTGGCGGTGCGGCGGATCGACTTCAGCGTCAGCACGTGGTCGGAGGTGTCGCCGATGTCACCGCCGTCCTGGTACTCCTGAGTGAGCGCCCAGGAGTCCACCGGGTCGTAGGCGCCGGTGGCGGCGTTCCAGGAGTGGGTGGCGACGCTCGTCAGCCGCTTGCGGGAGAAGAACGAGGGGCCGGAGGCCAGGCAGTCGGTGTCCCCGTCGGTGCAGATCGCGTCGAAGGGCACGTCGGGCCAGTTCCTGGCGGTGTCCTTGGTCAGCGACGAGCAGTCGGCGGCGGTGCAGCGCTCGGCGTGGCCGAAGGTCACCTTGGCGTCGGCGTCGTCGGTGAACAGCGCGCCCTTGCGCAGCCCGTACTTGATCTCCTTGAGGTAACCGCCGCGCGTGTAGGCCGCGTTGGCGGTGGTCGCCTTGTTCTTCTTGTAGTGGTTCGTCTCCTTCGCGTACCAGTAGGTCGCGGCGTTGCCGTGGGTGTCCTCGACGTAGTCCAGGTTCCACCGCCAGGCCTGGGTCGCCGCCCGGTCGGCGAAGGCGTCGCCGTTGCCGTAGCCGGGTTCGCCGGAGTCGTCGCCGAAGACGGGGACCGTCCAGGTGGACCCGGTGCGCTGGTCGGTGGCGCCGTCGAGCTTGTCGAGGCCGAAGACGTACTTGGTGCCGTCGCCGGTGATGACGGTCCAGTGCTCGCCGTTGCCGTCGCCGTTGTCGGCGCCCGTGGAACGGGTCACCACGGAGGCGTCGTCGTTCTCCAGCCGCCAGGTGCTGTCCCAGGTGCCGGACACCTTCACCAGACGGCTGGCCTTGCCGTTCAGGACGAGCTGGGCGTTGTCGTACTTCCAGCAGGTGTCGAAGACGTCCTTGTGGCCGTCGTCGTCGCAGGCGTTGTAGGAGCGCTCGATGTACGACTCGGTGACGCTGAAGCCCTCACCGACCGCGCTGCCCTGGTTGTTGGTGGCGGCGGTGCGGCCGTCGACGCTGCCCGAGTCGTAGCCGAGGGACAGCTCCGGGGTGGGTCCGGCAGCGGCGGGCGGCATGTTGAAGTCGTGGCTCCAGGAGAAGGTGCCGGAGTTGTCGCCCGCCTCCCAGGACGAGGACTCCGACAGCTCGGTGGCCGAGTAGTCGCCGGAGCCCGAGGGGGACTCGCCCGCGCCCGGGTCGGTCGCGGTCACCGCGAACACCGAGGCCCCGGCCGAGGCCGCGCCGGTCAGCTGCGCCGAGGGGCCGTCGGTGCCACCGGTCAGGGTGACGGTGGCGCTGACGGACTGGCCGGCGAGGTCGTTGTGCGACGGCAGTGGGGTGGCGGTGCGGCACGCGGCCTCGTCCGGGGTCTCGAGGACACAGGACGGCAGGCTCACCAGGCGCAGCCGGGAGCCCCAGCCGCCGCCGACGGCCGAGGCGAAGCCGCCGTAGTCGACGCTGAGCCGGGCCTTGCCGGACCGGTCGGCCTCCGCCGTGAGAAGGACGCCGGTGACGCCCGCGGCGCGCGCGGTCCTCTGGTCGAGGACCGTGACGCGTGCCGTGGTGCCGGGGTCGGCGGCGCGGGCGCCCTTGGCGGGCGCGAGGGTGACGGGGAGGCCGCCGGGGCGGGCCTCGGCACGTTCGGCCGCATGGAGTTCGAGGCGGGCGTCGCCCTGGCCGGGCCAGGTCACCGTCTGTTCGGTGCGGGCCCGGCGGGTGCGTTCGGCGTCCGCCTTCTTGCCCTTGGCGACCTTGGCGCGGGCCTTCTCGGCGCCGGGCCCGTCGACCTCCCTGACCTTGCTGACGCGCTGCTCGGGCAGGTCGGGGCGGCCCAGCGCCCGCTGCGCCGCCTCGGCGGCCGGGGCGACCAGACCGGTGGGGACGAGGACGGACAGCGCCAGGACGGCCACGGTCGCGGTGCGGCCCCGCCTTCCCCGGCCCCGTCTTCCCTCGTCCCGTCTTCCCCTATCCCGTGCCCTGCTTGATGTGCCTATGCCAAATGCCATGTCGCCAGCCCCTGCCCCGTAGTCCGTGAAAGTCAGCTCGTGGTGCGTGCGGCGCCGCCACCGCTCAGGCGGCGCCGCAGGGTCGTCCTCAGTCGCCCACGCGGGTCTCGATCTGCTCGGGGCTCGCCATCGCCCCGGCCCACAGCCGGACCTCGAAGACCCGGGCGGGCAGGAAGTGCTTCCAGGCGCCGCCCGTGAAGCCCTTGCCGATCGCGAAGTCCCCGGTGCCCAGCTGGACGGTGAACGCCTTGGCGTCACCGTTGCGCCCGTAGCCGAGGTAGAGGCTGATCGTGCCGTACACCGAGTCGTAGATGCCGGTCAGCCGCACCGGGCTGTCCAGGGCCGCCACCTCGTCGGAGACTACCGACGACCAGGTGCCGTCGGCGTTCAGGCGCCCGAAGTGCCAGACGCCGACCGGCACCGTGCGCTCCTCCAGCGTGTCCTCGTCGAGGACCGTGTCCTTGCCCGTCAGCTCGTACCAGAAGCCCCAGGCCGAACCGTCCGCCGTGCGCTGGCCGAGGACCTGGCCGGTGTAACCGACGCTCTTGCCCAGCAGTTTCGCGGAGTCCAGCTCGACCAGCGTGGACACGGTGAACGGGGCGTGGTCGTAGACCAGCGGACCCGGGGCCGTGGCCGCGTCGTCCACGCCGTCCAGGACGATCGCCTCGTCGGCGAGTGCCGCCCCGCCGGTCAGCGTCAGGTCCCGGCCGTACCCGGACGTGGTGTCCGCGACGGTCGTCCCGCTGCCCCGGGCGGCGTTCCAGTCCGCCACCAGCTCCACGCCCGCGTGGTTCTCCGACACCAGCAGCCGGGTCTCGTCCGCGACCTCCTCGTGCGTCAGCACCCGCTGCCAGACGGCGACCTCGTCGATCGAACCGGGGAAGTGGTAGGTGGAGTTGCCGCTCGGGAACTTGTAACGGCCGACCTGCAAACCGCCGTTCGACGCCCAGGAGGTGGTGCCGGTCGTGAAGGGCTGGCCCTGCCGGCGGCCGTCCACGTAGAAGATCAGCTCACCCTTGGCCGGGTCGTAGCTGGCCGCCAGGTGCGTCCACACGTTGGTCTGGGCGGCGTAGGACGAGTACCTGCCCCGGACGGTGGAGCCGTCCGCGTCGAGGACGCCGAAGAACCACAGCTTCACGTCGGCGAGGTACCAGAGCATGAACGTGTTGCCCTCGGGCCCCGGCTGCGCGAGCACGGAGGCGTTGGTGTCGCCCTTGTCCAGCCGCGCCCACGCGGAGACCGTGTAGGCGGAGCGGGTCTCCAGCACCGGTGCGCCGGTCTCCGCGTAGCCGGTGGTGCCGTTCAGCGCCAGCCCCTTGTCGGTGACCAGCTCCGGCAGTGGCTGCCCCTCGGCGTCATGGGTCAGCAGTCCGCGCCGCCCCCGGTCGTCGCGTACGGCTCCGCCGCCGAGGGTCGCGTCGTCGGTGCCGTCGGCCGTGGCGCTGTCGACGGCCACGCCGCTCGCCTCGTCGAAGTGCCAGCGGCCGACCGGTCCCTCGCCCGCGGCGACCAGGAAGTCCACCACGCCCTGGGCGCCCCAGCGCCCCACGTCGTCCTTGGCGCGGACGTACACGCTGTAGGTGCCCGACCGGGTCGGGGTGACGCCCTGGGTCACCGTCGAACCGTTGACCGCGGCCGACCAGGCGTCCGCCGAGGACAGCTTGTACTGGTAGGCGACGTTGTTGCTGTCGCCGGTGGCGGGCGCGAAGGTGAGGGTGGCCTTCTGGCCGGGGCCGCCGCCCGGCGCGCACGCGGTGTCCGTGCACACGGAGTACGGGCTCGCCAGGGTGATCTTCGGCGCCTTGGGGGCGGTCGCGTCGACCTTGAAGTAGCACCAGCCGGTCGTCGAGGCGTTCGACGGCCCCGACAGATAGCTGCCGCCGCTGTTGTAGTACGAGCGGACCCACGCCCGGTACCGGTAGAGCTTGCCCTCGGTCAGCGTCGACCAGGACATGGACAGCTTCACCCCGTCACCGACGTACCCGCTGGACGGGCGCAGGTCGCCGTTGCCCGCGGTGGTGTCCGACCAGGTGCCGTCGGTGTTCTTGTGGTCGACGTCGAAGTAGATCCGCAGCTGGGCGTCCTTCTCGCCGCCCGACTCGGTCTGGGTGGTGGCCGTCAGGCTCGGGGTCGGGTCGGAGACGACCGCGGGGTCCGACTCGCTCGTCTCGCACACCGTGCCCGAGCCGGTCACCAGGCCGATCCCGGTGGGCTTGGCGGGCAGACCCACGAAGTCGACCGCGAGCACGGCGTCGTTCTTGAACCGCTTCCACGCCGAGGTGTCCGTCTCGTCGTGCGCCTTCAGCATCAGCGTCAGACGCGAGAACTTGCCCGCCGCGAAGCTCCGCACGGTCGGCGTGAGGTTCTCGTTGGTCTCCTCGGGGTTGTCGTTGAACTCGATCGGCGCGTCCGGGGAGTTGGGGTCGCACAGCGAACCCCGGCCCGCCGATACATGCCGGTCGCCCATCAGGTCGAGGTGCGTCGGCCGCGACGACCAGGTGGTGGAGGAGGAGATGTTGTTGGTGCGGACCAGGTCGACCCAGCGCGGGTCGCACTGGAACGCCCAGGGCTCGGTCACCCGGAAGGTGGCGTCCAGCACCTGCTTGCCCTTCAGGCTGGCGGGCGAGAACTCGAAGTACAGCCGCTGCACATAGCCCGGCCCGCAGTAGTAGCCGTTCCAGGTGCCGCACTTGCCGACGCCCTTGCCCAGGCCGTCTTCCCCGTTGCCCCAGCCGTAGGACTCGTAGCCGTCGCTGCGCAGCAGGGTCCGCTCGGACTCGCCCCAGGTCACCGTCGGGTCGATGTACAGCGGGAAGTCCGCGGCACCGGTCCCCGTCAGCATCTCCGTGTCCGGGATCACCGTCAGCGCGGTGTCGGACACCTCCACGTCCATGGT
Organism: Streptomyces sp. B93; assembly: GCF_018070565.1. Lineage (GTDB taxonomy): Bacteria > Actinomycetota > Actinomycetes > Streptomycetales > Streptomycetaceae > Streptomyces. The sequence continues at coordinate 91,407 of NZ_JAGPXL010000022.1, read as the reverse complement.
GGTGACGTTGTCGCCCGCGCCCGGCTCGGCACCGGGGACTGCGGGCTCGGCCGTCTCGGCCGTCTCGGCCGTCTCGGCCGGCTCCGGGGCCGGGTCGGTCCCGCTCACGGCCGGGGCATCCGCCAGGGACATGGTCCGGGTTCCGGACGCCTCGGGGTCCGCGGCGGCCTCGGCCCCGGCGGAGTCCCACATCTGGGCGGGCGGGGCGCGGAAGACGCGGTTGCCGTCGTCGTCGACCGCGGTCAGGTTGCCAGCGCCGCCCTTGACGATGTCCAGGCCCTCGGTCCCCAGGGCGTAGTCGATCTCCCGCAGCTCCGGCGCGGTGGCCGCCTCGGGCGTCTTGACGACCAGCACATGGCGGAAGCCCTCCACCGACGCCGTGACCCTGAGGTCGACGCCGGGCAGCACCTCCGGGTACAGCGCGCTGGTCCCGTCCAGTTCGGGCGCGGGGAGCCTGCCCGGCCAGCCCAGCTCCAGGGAGCGGCCCCCGGCGGAGATCCTCGCCAGGGGCGCGGTGCTCCCGCCGCCGGAGAACTCCATCTCGACGGCCGCGGCCTTCGGCGCCACACCGCCGTCCGGGCGCACCTCCAGGGTGGCGTCGGGTGCCCGCCAGCCCCCGTCGGGCGCCGGCACCCGCACGGGCACCGCGGACTCCTCCAGCGTGAAGGTGAACCCGTCCGGGTTGGCGTAGACCGTCGTCCGTTCCGACCGCTCCCCGACGACCTCCACCCGCCGGCCCGACTCGGCGGCCTCGGCGAGCGCCCGCTGCCCCTCGGTCAGCGGCGGCCTGGCCTCGTCCGCCGCCGCTGCCTGGGCGAGCGGCCCCCAGGCGGGCAGCGTCGCCAGGACCGTCCCCGCGGTCAGCGCGGACACCAGCGTCCGCATCCGACTTCCCCGTCCGCCGCCCAAGCGACGCACCCGTCTCAAGCCCACGACCCCACCCCGGGTTTCACGTCATCCCCACCGCAACTTTTGCTCTGCGCAACCTTTGCCATGGACATGTGAAGAAAACGTCGCGTGATCAAACTGTGACGTGTGATGACTGAGTGACGGGAGAGACGACTGCCTCGGATTTCACCGGCTTCATCTCTCCGTGACTTCCGAACTGTCGTACGCTCCGCGAGAGTTGACCTCGTACTGACGCCCGGGACGGGGAACCGTCGACGACCACCGTGGCATCGGTACGGACATGGGGCGACCGTCGACCGCGGCCGCCGGAAACGGAACTGGGGGGTGAGGGCGTGGACCGGGTGCGGGTGCTGCGCCTCTGGGGCGCTCTGGCGGTGTGCGGATTACTGGTGGCGGGCTGCACCGACGGGGGAGAAGACGACGGGAAGGGCAAGGTCAAGGCCGGTGCGTCGGGGGCCGCGTCGTCCGGGGAGGCGTCCGCGGAGTCCGAGCCGATGCCCGTCACCGACCCCACCGTCGAAGCCGACCCGGGCAAGCTCCCCGGTACGGCGGCCGAGGCGCGGGCGCTGATCCGGAGGGTGATCGGAGGGCCGGAGATGTTCGGGTCGCGGGCGGTGCGCGGGACGCCGTACGAGAGCGATCCGAGCCGTTGGGCGGTGCTGGGGGAGGACTGCGTCTGGCAGCGGGAGCCGCTGCCCGAGGACGTGCTGGCCTCGCTGACCCGGCACTACGTGGTGCCCGCCGGGGGCGGCAAGGGGGAGGTACGGATGTCGGCGACCGTCACCGTGCACCGCACGGGGCTGGACGCGGCGTGGGAGCAGGCCCGGATGCTGGAGGAGGCGCTCGGCTGCCGGGAACAGACGCTGCGCCAGGGGGAGCGGCTGGTCGAGCTGACGTCGTCCGCGCACGCGGGGGGCGAAGGGGCCAACAACCACAGCGAGGACCTGCTGATCGAGTCCGGCAAGTGCGTCAGCGACACCCGCGGCGGACCGTACGAGTACTGGTGGCGGCAGTCCCAGCTCGGGTCGGTGACCGCCAGCACCTCGGTGTGCGGGGGACGCGGGTGGAGTGAGGCCGATCTGGAGGACATGGCCGGGACGGCGGGGCCCACGGTCATGACGCGGGTGCAGGACGAGATCGGGCGGCCCGTGGGGGACCCCGGGGACTCCGGCGAGGGGACCGGGGACTCCGGCGAGGACGGCCAGGACGGCCAGGACACCAAGGACGGTGCGTGATGGAGCGGTTGCTTCCGGGCGATCCGTCGAGGCTCGGCGACCACCGGCTGCTGGGGCGGCTGGGCGCGGGCGGCATGGGTGTCGTGTACCTGGCCCGCGTGGAGCGGGACGGGGACCTCGCCGCGGTCAAGGCCATCCAGCCCGAGTACGCCGACCAGCCGGAGTTCCGGGCCCGGTTCCGGCGAGAGGCCGTCGCCGCCGGGCGGGTGCGGAGCCCGTGGGTGGTGCCGGTGCTCGGCGCCGACACCGAGGCCGCGGTGCCGTGGCTGGCCACCGCCTTCGTGCCCGGGCCCTCGCTGGCCGAGGCGGTCCTGGAGTGCGGGGCGCTGCCCGCGCGGGCGGTGCGGGTGCTCGGCAAGGTGCTCGCGCGGGCCCTGGCCGCCGTCCACGAGGCCGAGTTGGTGCACCGGGACGTCAAACCCGGCAATGTGCTGCTCGCCCCGGACGGGCCCCGGCTGATCGACTTCGGCATCGCGCGGCCCACGGCGGTGGAGGAGACCGCCCTCACCGCGGACAGCATGGTCGTCGGGACCCCGGGGTTCCTCTCCCCTGAGCAGGCCCGCGGCCGGCGGGTCGGGCCCGAGAGCGACGTGTTCTCGCTCGCCTGTGTGCTGGTGTACGCCGCCACCGGGCGCCCGCCGTTCGGCACCGGCGCGGTGGACGCGCTGCTCTACCGCACCGTCCACGACACCCCCGACCTGGACGGCGTCGAGGACGACGAACTGCGGGCGCTGCTCGAACGGTGCCTCGCGAAGGAGCCGGGGGAGCGGCCCACCGCCGAGGAGGTGGACGCCGCCGTCGTCGAGGACGCCCCCGAGGGGTCCATCGCCTGGCTGCCGGACCCCGTGGTGGCCATGATCGGCGAACGCTCCGCCGAGATGCTCACCCTGCCCGGGATCGAGCCGACCCTGGTACCGCGGGGCGTGGGACGGCGCAGGGCACTCCTGCTGGGCGCGGGCGGCGCGGCCGTGCTGCTCGCGGGCGGCGGCGCGGGACTGTGGGCCGCGCTGCGCGACGACGACGGGAAGGAGACCCCGGCCGCACAGCCCTGGCTGATCGGGCTGCAAGCCGACCTCAGCGGGCCGGAGAAGGCGGCGGGGCGGGCCCAGGAGCGGGCGGTGCGGCTGGCCGTGGAGCAGTTCAACTCCCGCGCCGACAAGCCGTTCACCGCCGGACTGCGGGTGGTCGACGACCGGGGCGACGCGGCCCGCGCCCGGGGCGCGGCCCGGCAGCTGACCGGTGAGCGGGAGATGCTCGCCGTGGTCGGCCCGACCGGGTACGACTCCGCGGAGGCCGTCATGGAGATCTACAACGCCGCCGGGGTACCGCTGCTGACCGTGTCCGAGGTCTCCACCAGCGCCGCGCTGACGGCCCTCGGACAGGACGAGCGCTACTTCCACGCCACCCCCGTCACCGCCTACGCCTCGTACACGACCGTCCACGCCCTCGGCACCGGCGGCTCGTTCCGCCCCGGCCTGCTGGTCGACCGCGCGGGCGGTATCACCGGCATGGAGCACACCCTCATCACCCAGAGCGCGGCCCAGGGCATGCGGCTGAACCTGTACACCCGGATCGTGCCCGCCGCCGCCACCGACGCCTCGCCCGTGGTCGACGACATGCTCGACCACGGCATCGACGGCTTCTTCTACACCGGGACCGCCGAACGCGCCGCCGCCGTCGCCCGGACGCTGGCCGACCGGGGCTTCACCGGCCCGCGGTTCGTCGACGCGGCCTCGGCCACCACGGCGTTCACCGCCGCGGCGGGCCCCGCCGCCGACGGCTGGCAGACCCTGACGTCGTACATCGCGCCCGACGCCGAGCCCGTACGCGCCTTCGCCACCGCCCACCAAGAGCGCTACCGCGCCGCGCCGGGCGTCTGGGGCGCCGAGGCGTACGACACCACCCGCCTGATCCTCCACCAGCTCGGCGGCCTCGCCGGGAAGGGCGGCGAGCGCCCCGGCCGCACCCAGGTCGCCGAGGCCGTCGCCAAGAGCCGCTACAAGGGACTGACCACGACGTACACCTTCACCAACAACAGGCTCCAGGCCACCACCGTCCACCACTACCGCGTCGACGGCGGACGGTTCACCTACGTCGGCCCCCTGAACGTGCCCTAGGGGCGGTGGAGGCACGATGCAGTCGCTGAGGGCCGACGACCCCGAGACCCTGGGCGGGCACCGGCTGCTCGCCCGGCTCGGCGCCGGCGGCATGGGCACCGTCTATCTGGCCCGCACCCCGGACGGTGCCCTGCGGGCGCTGAAGATGATCCGCGCCGAGTACGCCGCCGACCCGGCGTTCCGGGCCCGGTTCCGCCGCGAGGTGCGGCTGGCCACCGGGCTCACCGGACGCTGGGTGGTGCCGGTGACCGCGGCCGACACGCAGGCGCGCGAGCCATGGCTGGCCACCGCCTTCGTGCCCGGCCCCGCGCTCACCGAGGCCGTGGACGGCCGCGGACCGCTGCCCGCGCCGACCGTCGGCACCCTCGGCGCCCGGCTCGCGGCCGCCCTCGCCGAGGTGCACACGGCGGGCCTGGTGCACCGGGACGTCAAACCCGGCAACATCCTGCTCGCCCGCGACGGGCCCCGGCTGATCGACTTCGGTATCGCACAGGGCGCCGGTACCACCGCGCTGACCGCGCCCGACGCGATCATCGGCACCCCCGGCTACCTCTCGCCCGAGCAGGCCCGGACCTCCGGCGGCGCGGTGGGGCCGCCCAGCGACGTGTTCTCGCTCGGCTGTGTGCTGGCCTACGCCGCGACCGGGCGGCGCCCGTTCGGCACCGGGGACCCGGCCGCCGTGCTGTACCGCACCGTCCACGAGGAACCCGATCTGACCGGCCTCGACCGGCTGCTGCCGCCCAAGGCGCGGGACGCGGTCGTCGAGTGCCTCGCCAAGGACCCCGGCGACCGGCCGACGGCCGCCGCGCTCAGCGACGTACTGGAGGAGACCGCCGCCCCGCCGGGCGACTGGCTGCCGCCGGACGTGCTGCGGCTGGTGGCCGAGCGCTCGGCGCGCGCCCTCGTGCCGCCGCCGCGCGCCGCCGCGCCCGCCGTGCCGGACGGGGAACCGGAGACGGTGCCCGTGCCGGGGACCACCCGGCGCCGGGTCCTCACCGTCGGGGGATCGGTGGCGGCGGTCCTCGCCGCCTCCGGCGCCGGGGCCGCCGTACTGCTCGCGCGGCGCTCCACGGCCACCGGCGGCGCCTCGTCCGCCGGGACGCCCACCCACACCCTCGCCCTCCACGCCGACCTGAGCGGACCCCAGCGCGCCGCGGGCACGGCGCAGGAGCACGGGGCGCGGCTCGCCGTCGCCGCCCACAACGCCCGCGCCGACGCCGCCTTCCGGCTCGCCCTGGCCACCTACGACGACGCGGGCGACGAGGGCCGCGCGAAGAGCACCGCGCGGCGGCTGATCGACGACTCCCGCGTCCGCGCGGTCATCGGCCCCACCACGACGGCCACCGCGGCCGTCGCGGCGCCGCTGTACGGGGGCGCCGCGCTGCCGGTCCTCCTGGTGTCGGTCGACTCCGACGCGGCCGGACTGAGCACCGCCGAGCAGCGCACGCTGTGCGTGACCCGGGCGGGCGACGCCTACCGCCACCTCGGGGTGCTCGACTATCTGACCCGGGTGCGCCCCACCGAACGCACCGCCGTCATCGAGGACCGGGCCGGGGGTGAGACCGCCTTCGAGATCGCCAGGTACCTGGAGGGCACCCCGCCCTCCGAGGGCACCGCCACCGCCTACCCCGTCGCCGCAGACGAGGACGACTTCCGTCCCGCCGTCCGCGCGGCGCTCGCCGCCCGCCCGCAGGCCTTCGTCTACGCCGGTACCGCACCGGGCCGCGCCGCCGCCTGCGCCCGTGCCCTCGTGGCGGAGGGCTTCACCGGGCCCCGCGCCGGATACGAGCCGGTGATGCGGTCCGCCTTTCTCGACGAGGCGGGCGACGCGGCCGAGGGCTGGGTGTTCGAAGCGCCCTACTCCGCCGCCCCGTACGCCGAGTCGCCGTCGAAGGCGACCAAGGCCGCCAAGGAGTTCACCGCCGCGCACCGCCGCCGCTACGGCGCCGGCCCCGGCCGCTGGGCCGCCGAGGCGTACGACGCCGTGCACCTGGTGGCGCGCGCCATCGGCGGCCTCGGCGGGAGCGACGGCATCGAACCCGGGCAGATCGCCGAGCGGCTCTTCCGCCTCGACCACGACGGGGTGGCCAAGCGGATCCGCTTCCTCCAGGACAGGACGCACGCGTTGCGGCCGGTGGGCTCGACCTTTCTCTACCAGGTGCGCGACGGCGCCTTCCGCTTCCTCGGGCAGCACGACGAGGTGTGAGGCCCCCTCAGGCGCCGCGGCCCGGTCACGGGGCGGTCGCCCCGGTGAGGTCGGCGAGCAGTTCGGAGACCAGGACCGGGTCGAGGTCGCCCAGGCGGCTGCCGCGGGGGAACAGCCGGACGGCACGGAAGACCTGGTCGTCCCTCAGGTCCGGCATGCCGATGACGATGCCCGGGGACAGGTCGCAGACCAGCTCGTGGCCGTCGTCGACGCGTCGGGAGAACGTGGCCTGGATGCCCGCGTCCCCCGGCGTCCCGCGCTCCCAGCCCCGGGTGGCCAGGCCGAGCAGTCTGCCGACCGGGACGGTGGTGTTCTCGAACCGGGTCAGCCGGTCACCCGCGGCCTCCTCCTCGGTGAGGGTGTGCACGTCCCGGCCGAGTTGCGGGAACGGCTGGAGTATCCCGTGGCCGGCGAACACCCGGGCCCAGGCGGCCACCTGGTCACCCAGGTGGTACGGGTGGGCCAGCCGGACGGACGACTTCTCGGGCAGCGTCACCTCGTCGTCGTGGACGCCGCGGAAGGTGCGGTCCTCGGCCACCCGGAACGCGGTCACCTCGTCGTCCAGCTCCCGCGACCACACCAGACGGCGGACCGGGTGCGACAGCAGCGGATGCGCCACGAACAGCTCACGGAACTCGGCGGCGGGCCAGGTGCGCCCCGTCACCATCGCCGCCTCCAGCCGCCCCAGCTGGTCGGCGGCGACGGCGCGGACGTCCTTCTTCAGCGCGGCGAACCGCTTGCGCTCGGCGGGCGCCAGCCCGGGGTCGTCCTGGGCGCCGGGAGCGGGCAGCGCCTTGCGGAGCCTGCCGTCGGCGTCGCGGACGAGGGGGCGGAGCCGTTCGTCGAAGCCGACGGTGAAGCGGCGGGTGCCGTAGTCGATGACCGTGCCGCCGTCGGCGTCCAGGCCGAGGTCGGGGACGAGCCGGTCGCCGAGCTGCTCCCGGGTGAGCCCGAGGCCCTCGGCGACCTCGGTGATCTTCTCCTGGGCGCGGACCTTGAGGGCCTTGAACGGCACCCGCTGGGAGATGGAGTGCAGTTGGGCCAGCGCCAGGTCGGTGCCGATGGCCGCGAGGACGTCCAGGCCCTCCACGGCCCGGTGGTGCGCGTTCTCACCGGGCCAGGCGCGCAGCACGGGCGTGAGACGGCGGACGGTCCCGTCGTCCCCGAACCAGGCCAGGGCGTGCAGCGCCCAGCTCTCCCTGGCGGGCATCCCGTTGAACCGCCACTGCTCGAACACGCCCCAGGCGAAGGCGGCGAGGGAGTCCGCGGTGCAGTGCGCGGTCAGCACGTCGACACCGGGGTAGACCTCGCCGGGCCTGGACAGCGCCAGCATCGTCAGGACGTGGCCCACCGCGTCGTCGGGCAGGGCGCCGCCCCCGGTGAGCAGGATCTGCGGCAGCAGCGCCGGGTCGGCCCAGTCGCCGACGGCGGGCACCTTGGCCGGGAGCGCGCTCTCCAGCGGGTCGGCGGCCAGCAGTTCCCCGACGATGTCCGCGGCCCGCGGCCCGCACGCGTCGGCCGCCTTCACCACCGTCTCCGCGCCGTACTCGGCGGCCAGCAGCCGCAGCGCCTGACCGGCGCCACCGCGCTCCCGGCCGACCGGACCCACCGCGTGCGGGACGAGGAAGGGGACGGCGGCCAGACCGTGCCGGGACAGCCAGGCGCGGGCGACGGAGCGGACGGCCTTCAGCCGCGTCAGCCAGTCGCAGAGCCGCCCGGCCACGTCGACGTGCAGATACGGCAGCAGCAGCGGGCCGATGGTGGCCGGGCGCCGGGCGGTGCCGAGCAGCAGCACCGGCACCGCGTGCAGTCCGTGCCGGGCGGCGACCGGCTTGAGCATCCGCTCGCCGTCCCACCACCACTCGGGGGCCCAGCGGGCCAGCAGCGGCCTGACCACGTCCTCGGGCCCGTGGACGAACAACGGGGCGTCCCCGACGCCCGAGCGTCCGCCGCCGGTCTGGAGGACCCGGATCTCCCGCGACCAGTCCCGCAGGCCGCTCCAGTGGCCGTCGAGGACGCTCGCCCAGTCCTCCTGCTCGCCCGCGGCCCAGGCGACCCGGGGCTCGGGCAGGGTGACCTCGGTCGCCACGCGCGCCTTGCGCGCCGTGCGCGCCGTGCGCTTCCTTCTCCATGGCGGGCTGACCAGCAGGTCGGGCAGCGCCTCGGCGGGGGCGTCGGCCACCCGGTCCGCGCCGCTGAGGAGCGGCTCGACGCGCGCGGCGACCTCCGCGGGCAGGCCGGGCAGGACGGCCGCCGTCAGTTCCCGGTGCGCCCGGACGTGCCCCGCCAGCAGGTACCGGAGGTTGGGCGCGGCCTTGCCGGTGCCGCCGGCCGCCGTGCCCAGCAGCCGCAGCGCGCGCACGGGGTAGCGCCCCATCGCCGCCAGCAGGTGGGGGCGTACGTGCTTGAGGCCGACGTTGGCGAGGAGGATGCCGAAGGCGTCGTCCGTCGGCAGTTCGACCAGGACGGCGGCGAAGTCGTCCGGGTGGTCGTACTCGACCAGGTGCGCGACCAGCGGCGCGAAGTCGGGGCCGGTGCTCTCGGCGAGGGAGGCGACGAGCGGCAGGCGCCAGCCGTTCCAGGCGAGCCGGACCCGTTCGCCGAAGTGGGCCAGCTGTGCCGCTGAGTGCAGCGAGGCCAGCAGCATCGCCCGCAACTGCTCGTCGGCCGTGAGCGGGCCCGTGGTGCACTCGGTGGACCAGTCCCGCTCGGTGGGCAGCAGGTAGGACACGGCGATACGGGTGCGCTCGCTGGTCCGCAGGTCAGCCAGCTCGTCGACGGTCCGCCGGTAGGTGTCGTCGTCGGTGGCGGCCAGCAACTCGCGCATGCGGTCGGCGAAGTGGGGCCGGGGGTACCACTCGCAGACGCGGTGGTGCGCGGTCGCGAAGCGCAGCCGGGAGCCCGTGTAGCCGCTGCTGTCGCCGCCGGTCGCCCCGAGGGTGAAGTACGCGACCACGGCCCGCGCGGCGAACGGGATGCCGTGGGCGGCGGCCCAGGCGTCCACGAAGACGCCCTGGCGGACGTCGAAGTCGGCCGCCACCGCGGCCAGGACGGCCGCGCCCAGCGGATCCGGGGTGCCGTTCCGATGGGCGCGGACCGCCTCGACGATCCGTGGCTCGCTGTCGGGTTCGGCGAGCAGCCGCTCGACCCGGTCGGCGGTCTCCCGCAGCCGTCGCGTCACCTGCTCCGGGCCCTCGGGATGCGGCTCCCCGGCCGCCCGCCGGGCCCCGTCCCGCCTCGGGAGGGCCAGCTCCCGCCAGGTGTCCGGCATCACGAACGTGTCCTCGTCACGCACTGCGCACCCCCTCACCCGGCTCCCCGCCGGACGGCCTTGTCGATCAAGTCGCTGCCACCGTAACGGCGCCCACTGACAACGCTCTTCGGACTCCCGTCCGCGCAGGGCCCCTTGTGTAATTCCTGTGGATCCCTCAATCTTTCGGCTGACGCACCGGCGCGGCAGGCGAGCACGGAACCAGCACCACGGCATGCCGCCCGCGATTGACATGGACCTGATCATCCGTGCGTCAGTGCCACCCGTGCACCACCCCCGCACGCCCCCCCACCAGCGCACCACCGATTGCGGAGGAACCCCTCAGATGGCAGTGATGCGTACTCCCCTGTTCGCCGCCCGGCGAAGACTGGCCGCCCTGGGCGCCGTCACCACCGCGGCCCTCGCCGCGAGCCTGATGTCCGCGTTGCCCGCGGGCGCCGCCCCGGCCACGGAGGGCCACATCCAGTACGAGGGCGCGGCCAACGCCGTCGCCGACAGCTACATCGTGACCCTCAAGGCGGACGAGGCCCGTTCGGGCACCGCCGAGGGCCGCGCGCTGGCCAAGAAGTACGGCGCCAGCATCGAGCGCACCTACACCAAGGCCCTCAACGGCTACGAGGTCGAGGCCTCCGAGGCCGAGGCGAAACGTCTCGCCGCCGACCCGGCCGTCGCCTCGGTCGTCCAGAACCGCACCTTCACCATCGCCGCGACCCAGCCCAACCCGCCCTCGTGGGGCCTGGACCGGATCGACCAGCGCAACCTCCCGCTGAACAGCTCGTACACCTACCCGGACTCCGCCGGGCAGGGCGTGACCGCGTACATCATCGACACCGGTGTCCGCATCAGCCACGGCGACTTCGGCGGCCGGGCCTCCTACGGCTACGACGCCGTCGACAACGACAACACCGCCCAGGACGGCAACGGCCACGGCACGCACGTCGCGGGCACGGTCGCCGGGAACGCCTACGGCGTCGCCAAGAAGGCCCGGGTCGTCGGCGTCCGCGTGCTGAACAACTCCGGCTCCGGTACGACGGCTCAGGTCGTTGCCGGTATCGACTGGGTGGCCCGCAACGCGGTCAAGCCCGCGGTGGCCAACATGTCCCTCGGCGGCGGCGCGGACACCGCGCTCGACACCGCCGTGCGCAACGCCGTCGCCTCCGGCGTCACCTTCGCCGTCGCGGCGGGCAACGAGTCCACCAACGCCTCCACCCGCTCACCCGCGCGCGTGACGGAGGCCATCACGGTCGGCGCCACCACCTCGAGCGACGCCCGCGCCAGCTACTCCAACTACGGCACGGTCCTGGACCTGTTCGCCCCGGGCTCCTCGATCACCTCGGCCTGGCACACCAGCGACTCGGCCACCAACACCATCTCCGGTACGTCGATGGCGACCCCGCACGTCGCCGGGGCCGCGGCGCTGTACCTCGCCGACAACCCGTCCGCCACGCCCTCCCAGGTGTCCTCGGCGCTGGTCGCCGCCGCCACCCCGAACGTGGTCGGCAACCCGGGCAGCGGCTCCCCCAACCGCCTGCTGTACGTCGGCGGCGGCCCGGTCACCCCGCCCGGCCCGCGCTTCGAGAACACCGGTGACTACGCGATCGCCGACCACTCCACGGTCGAGTCCCCGATCACCGTCTCGGGCGTCTCCGGCAACGCGCCCTCCAGCCTGGCGGTCGAGGTCAACATCGTCCACACCTACATCGGTGACCTCCAGGTCCAGCTGATCGCCCCCGACGGCACGGCGTACACCCTCAAGGGCTACGGCACCGGCGGCAGCTCCGACAACATCAACACCACCTACTCCGTCAACGCCTCCTCGGAGACCGCCAACGGCACCTGGCGGCTGAGGGTCAGCGACAACGCGACGTACGACACGGGGCGGATCGACGCCTGGGCCCTTCAGTTCTGACCTCGCGTCAGGCACTTGAGGCACCGTGAGAGTCCTCGCCCTCGGGGTGGGTCACGGGTCATCGACCCTGCCCACCACGAGGGCGAGGCGCATCCGCGCAGGGCCGGTGTCGTCCGTCAGAGCTGGGCCGAGGAGACCACGCACACTCAGGGCTCCGACTGAAGGTTGGTGAACCGAACTGGCTCTTCGAGGGTGGCGCGGGCGCCCGCCTCATCCACCGTGCGGGCGGCCAGTGTCGCCTCGGCGAGTCTGGCGGGCAGAGCCTCGGCGAACTTCAGGCCGCGCACCGCGCGCCCGTCGATCTCGGGCAAGCTCAGGCCTTCGGGCGCCTGGGCCAGGGTGGTGGCCCAGTCCCCACGGCTGAGGTCGTCACGGAGCCGGATCCAGTGGGCGTGCGCCCGCCGGTAGGGTGACACCGCGGGCAGCAGGGTGGCGGCGAGCGTGGCGTTGGCGCGATGGCCTGCCCAGGTCCACCACCGGACGTCCCCGTCGGGACGGCGGGCGATGACGGTACCCCCGGGGTGCACCGTGTCCAGATGCGCCTCCCTGGCCTCCGCCAGGCGTGCCTTCGCCCGCCCCGTGAGACGCACGGGCGGGTCTTCCCCCAGGAGGATGTCGCGTGCCGCCCGTCTTGGGGGCCAGGAGTAGGGCGTCCCCGCCGGGGAGCAGGGGGCCACGGCCTCGGCCTGGAGGGGGCGCAGGGCGGGCCAGCCGAGGGTGTTGACGACGTGGTGACCGATGACGGGGTCGAGCAGGTCGATGGCGTCGGGCACGCTCTCCTCGTCGATCCGGACGCTCACGTCAGGTCCAGGTGAACGTCCGCCGCGTTGCTCGCCGGGGCGGTCGCAGTACCGCTGGCCGCGTTGGGTTCGGTGTCGCGGAGTTCAACCGTGCGCAGGGTGAGGGAGTAGTGGCTGCGGGGGGCGAAGTCCTCGTACTCGTCGACGTGGTCCAGGACCTCGGCGACCAGCTTGCGCAGGTAGAGGCGCGGTGCGATACCGCTCCTGCCGCCGAGCGCCCCGGTGACGGCGCGGGCCAGCTCGTCGAGGCAGTGGCCTCTTCCTGTCGCCGTGCGCTGGCTCGGTCGGCGGCTGCTGACGCGGGTGTGGTGCTTCTTACCGGCCGGGCGTCACGCTCCCTGGGGCGGGTCGGAAGGCGGGACCTGCGGGACGGGGGTATGCGGTCCCGGCGCCTGGGGCGCGGCAGGTTCCGTCTGCTTCAGGCGGTCGTAGACGGCGTCGAAGGTGAAGCCGGACACGAACCCCACCGTGAGGACGAAGAACAGCAGGCGTCTGGCGCCCTCCTCGGCCAGCATCCCGGGCGACGCGGCCAGTTGGGCGGAGACGAACAGCAGGAAGGCCACGGCGCCCGCCGACATGCCCAGGGCCGCCGTACGGGCCCAGGACTCCCCGTGGTCGAAGGTGTTGCGCGTGATCGCTCCGGCCGCGCCTGTGGTGAGGGCGCCGACGATGAGCGTGGTGAGGTTGACGGTGGCGTTCGAGTCGACTGCGTAGGCCAAAGGGACCATTCCGAGCCCGAGGCACAGCAGGACCAGGCCGACGGTGATGCCGAGCGCGCTGCGCCAGACGGCACCGCGCCGGGCGCGGGTCTGCGCGCGCTCCTCGGCGGTCTTGCGCTGTTGCTGCGCCAGCAGCAGGCGTACCAGGCGGGGCGCCAGGTCGGCGTGCCACTCCGCACCCATGGCGGAGACCTCGTCGGCGGTGGCGTGGTGGGGAACCCGGTTCATGACGTCCCACACCCTGCGGGCGGCCCCGCCGAAGCACGCCACGGGGACCACCGGGACGCCGAACGTGAGGCAGACCAGGCCGGTGACCAGGGTGGACCGGTTGCCCCCGATGAGGACGACGCCGTGCACCTCGCGCAGCGACCGGTAGAAGGCGACCTCCCAGTCGTCACCGGTCTCGAAGCGTAAGTCGAACACCTCGGGCCGTTCGGCCAGCAACGGGAAGTCCGTCTCACCGTCCATGTACGGAGGGCGGACGTGGACGGATCCGTCCCGGACGCCGTCGTGGGACAGATAGCCCGTGACGACACTGTCCTCGACGAACTGGGCCTCGCTGGAGTAGACCATGAGGTCGCATCCGGCGTCCGCCAGCGCCCGGCCGAGCTGTTCACCTGCGCGCGGCACCGTCTCCGCCCCGGTGAGCGGCGGTTTGTAGGTGCGGGTGGCATCCGCGCTGCCCACGACCGCGATCAGCGTCCCCATCGTGTCCTCCCCCAACTGCCGGATGCCTGGCGACTTGTCCAGGCCGTGACTCATCCATGCCCAGGAGGCGGGGCCGTGACGTGTCAATGCACCCAAGGCGGGCGCCACCGCACGCCCGCGAACCGGGCCAGCGCGGCCTCCAGGTCCGGCGGCGGGAAGGGGCTCAGCGACAGGAGGGGCAGGACGAGAAACCGGCCGTCGCCCGCCCGCAGGGAACGGTGCGGCGTCGGGACGCCGGGGTGCAGGGCGATCACCACACCGTAGGCGGCGCCCTTCCAGCCTCGATGCGAGTACGTCGTCACCTCGACGAGCGCTATGTCGTCCCAGGGGACGACGCCGGTGCGACGGCCCACCACGTAGGTCAGGTGGTCATGCGTCAGACGCAGGTCGAGGGTGATCGGTCCCGCCAGGAACCTGACGACCATGGCGGCCACCCCCACCGCGAACCAGAACGCGACGTACCGGAGCCCGATGCGCCAGTTGCCGTCCACCGCGAACATGACGAAGGACAGTGCCGAGGCCAGGAACACCGCGTTCCAGTGCGCCACCGGGACCACGCGGTGGCGCCCCCCGGCGTGGAAGCTCCGCTCGTCCTCGCGCACCGTCCACTTCGGGCGGTGCCCGAGCGGTGTCCGGTCGTCGTCGGCGAGCGCCTTCCAGGACGTGGACCGCGGGTCCGCCCGGTGGGCCCTGCCAGCGGCAGCGAAGGAGGCGTGCGCGAGGTCCGGTGCGGGGGCCTCACGGCGTCCGGCGAAGTGGTCCCGCAGCCGCAGGTTGCGGAACCGGTAGACACCGCCCCCGCGTTGCAGCAGCCCGAGACGGTGCGCGTCGCGCAGGAACTCCATCAGCGACCACGGGACCCTGCCCAGGACCGCCAAGGACGCCTTCGCCAGCACCCACCTGCTCCACGGGCTGAAGCCCACGAGCAGCACCGCCGAACCGAACCAGCCGAACAGCGCCGACACCCCCACGGCCCTCGACTCCTCCGGTGCGAACCAGTCGATCGCCCCCTGTCCGACGCCGATGAGCGGGGCGATCGTGACCAGCGACAGCAGCAGCGCCCGGCGCTCGTCCCGCAGCAGCGCGTGGGGATCGCTCGCGTCCGCGGTGTCGGACGGCGCCGAGACGGCCGCGAGGACGAGGGGTGCCAGGAGCGACGAGCACGCCGTCGCCACCAGGAAGGGCTCGGGGTGCGGTGTCGTCAGCGCGTACCCCGCGAAGGCCGCTGACGGCAGCAGCACCAGCGAGGCGGCGCGCAGCGTCCTTCCCACCGAGACGGCCCGGCTGGCAGACCGCAGGGCGGCGCCCAGGCGGAAGGGGTTCGCTAGCCGTCGTGGCTGCCCGTCGTGGCGCCGGAACCAGAACCGCTGGACCGCGAGGAGCAGCGCTGTCAGGGTCAGACCCGTGCCGAACGCCAGCTTTGGCCCGGGGTGGGCCGGTTCAGGTCCGGACCACGGGCTGCCGAGCAGCCATGTCGCCACCCCTTCGGCGGTCCAGACGACGAGCAGGCACAGCACCAGCGCGACGGGCACGGCGACAGCGAGGACCACCGGCTCACGGTGCAGCCGCCACCAGGCCAGTTCGGCCGTTCGGCGCTCGCTCAGGTGGGTGGCGAGGAAGTCCAGGTAGCGTCTGGCTCGGGCGGGGTTCCACAGGCCGGGGGCGTGCAGCCGGTCCGGTGCGTGCGGTGTCCGGGCGAAGACGGTGGGCACGATGCGGTCGAGCAGGTGCTCCTCGATCGAGGCGCGGGTCGGGAACCTGTCCGTCCTGATCAGCTCGGCCGGATCGGCGGGCGGCAGCGCGTACACCCGGCGGGCCAGCCACAGCATCAGAGGGCTCGACAGGGCGAGGGCGACCGGCTCCGGTGGGCTCTCCAACAGCTCCTCGAAGACCGGGGCCCAGCGGTGCACATGGCCCGGCGACGTCTCGCCCGTGAGGTAGGCGACCGCGTCCTGCCCCTCGACCGGCAGGGCCTCGATGACGGCCGTCGAGGAGACCACCCCGGCCTGTTCCCGCACCCTCCGGTACTCGGCGGTCCGTGAGGTGAGGATCAGCGGGTCGCCGTCTGTGAGTGCCTGGTTGAGGTGTTGGACGACCGCGTGTCTGCGGTGTTCGGGGAGTTCGTTTAGGCCGTCCAGGACCGGCAGCACTCTGCGGTCGGAGACCAGCAGTGCGGCGGGGTGGCGTCCCTCGACCCGCGGCAGGCCGGGATACTCCTCGGTGATCTGCCGTGCCAGCCAGGTGTGCAGGTGGTCGCGCTCGGCGTCCCAGGTCTCCAGCCGGAGGATCACCGGTACGGGCCCGCGGTCGCCGTCCTGGAAGCGCCGGGCCAGCAGGTCGAGCGCGAGCAGGACGGCGAGTGTCGTCTTGCCTGCGCCCGACTCGCCCAGCAAGACAAGGCGCCTTTGCTCCAGAGCTAGGAACGCCTCCGCCATGGTGCCCACCCGGTCGCCGTCTCCGGTGACCTCCCCGCCGACCTTGGACGGGTGGTCCGCGTCCGGCCAGCTCGCCCGCCAACGCACACGCATCGGGGCCGGGTTGACGATGTCCCAGGTGTTGGCCTCCTCGCGCCACTGCCGGAACACCCGTTCCGCGAGGGTGTGGGCGGCCTCGTCCAGCGGGTCGACGGGTAACGGGGACTGCGGGAAGAAGTTGAACTCAACCGTCCCCCCATTGAGCACTCCGATCTGGACCAAGGTCTCGACCGTGCTGTCCACGACGGTGTTGTGGACGGGTGGGAGAGAATTGCTCAAGGCGACCTACCTGTACCTCTCCGGCGGGCGCCGGGTCCGCCGGTTACCGCGAGCGCCTCGGACCACGGGGCCCGGAGGCAGGGGGAGGCTGGGGCAGATTGAACGTCACGTTGGTCCCCCGCACTTCACCGATCACCGTCGAGGTGCCGACCGAGTTGCCGATGACGTTGTTGGTCACGGTGGCGGACGTGTCCTGCGGGTGCCTCGCCGCCGTACCCGCCACAGGGGGTGTCGCCGCCGGGCGCCCACCGATGGCGCCCTGCACGTCCTCGATCAGCTTTCGCAACTCCTGAGTGACCCTTCGCCACTCCCGCGCCGCCGCGCTTCCATACCCCGTGATGGGCTTTTCGCTGGGAATCCGCTGGAGCCTTCCGAGCGGAGAGCCGTTCGTCAGGACGAACGGCGCCACATGGATGGGGAACAGTCGGCAACCTCCGGCCTCCCACCGCCGCATGGCCGTGCCGAGTTCCTCCTCCATGCAGAAGTCGGAGGCCACGTAGTCCGCGGTGAGCAGCAGGACCACGATGTCGGCCCGCTCCAGGGCACCGAAGAGGACGGGCTGCCAGGGGACGCCCACGGGAATGTCCCGGTCGTCGAAGAACTCGACGCCACCGCGCTCGATGTCGGCGACGTGCTTCCGGAACGTCCTGCGGTGCGGCTCGTCCTCGCGCGCGTAGCTGACGACAACGCGGCAGGGGGCACTTGGTGTGGCAGCAGACATGGCATCCCGTGTGAGGTCTTCGGGCCCCTGTGACTCCGAGGGGGCGCGACGGCGCGGCGTGGGCAGGGGCGACCGCTCATTCGTAGCGTACGGGGAATGCGGGGATGATCACGGCCAATTCGTCGACTACGGGGCACCGGGACGCAGCGGCAGGCTCGTTTGCTGGTCGCCGTCCCTTCACCGCGCGACAGGCATGCCCTTCGCCTCGGCACAAAAGCGGGCCTCCTTGCCGCGGCCGAGCGAGCCGTCAGCCAGGTCACCTCCCAGACCTTCCCTGCGCCGCGCGCTGTCCGGCGTTTACGCCCTGCATCAATGGGGGCCCTCACGGCCGCCGGCGCCCGTCCGCTTACCATGCGCCCAGCCGCGTACGCCCGTCGCGCGCCGCTCAGCCGCCGTCACAACCGGGAGCACGGTACTCGTGTCCATTCCTCCGCCCCCCGGGCCCGCACAGCCACCGGACCCGCAGGGCCAGTACCAGGCTCCGCCGCCGCAGGGTCCGTACGCGCCGCAGGGTCCGTACGCGCCGCCGCCGTTCCCGCAGCAGCAGGCGCCCTGGCCGCCGCCGCACGGTTACGGGTACGGCTACCCGTACGCGCCCGTGCCGCAGCCGCCCGTCAACGGTGTCGCCATCGCGGCGCTGGTGCTGGGCGTGTTCTGCTTCCTGCCCGCCGTCGGGCTGGTGCTCGGCGTGATCGCGCTGGTGCAGATCAAGCGGAAGGGACAGCGGGGCAAGGCGCTGGCGATCACCGGGGCCGCGCTGTCGTCGGCCGGTGTGGCGCTGTGGGCGCTGATGCTGGCCACGGGCGGCGCCGCCGCCTTCTGGGAGGGGTTCAAGGAGGGCGCGCGGGAGGGAAACGCGGCCTTCTCCCTGGACAAGGGCGACTGCTTCGACACGCCCTCGGGGTCCCTCCAGGGGGTGACCTACGACGTCGACAAGGTGCCCTGCTCCGGCGAACACGACGGCGAGGTGTTCGCCACGGTCGCGCTGCCGGACGGCGGCTACCCCGGGGACGACCGGGTCACGGAGATCGCCGACGAGAAGTGCTACGCCCTGCTCGGGGACTACGCCCTGGACCTGTGGGCCGTCCCCGACCACGTCGACGTGTACTACCTCTCGCCCACCTCGCAGAGCTGGCGGCTCGGCGACCGGGAGATCACCTGCGTCTTCGGCAACACGGACGAGCGCGGCAGCCTCACCGGCTCGCTGCGCAACGACGGCACCGCCATGGACGCCGACCAGCTCGCCTACCTGGAGGCGGTCCGCGAGATCGACGCGGTGCTGGACACCGAGCCCGAGGCCTACCCGGAGGACGACCTGCCGGGGAACCGGGAGTGGGCCGACGAGGTGCACGCGGTGCTCGACGAGCAGACCGGCGTCCTGCGCGCGCACACCTGGGGGCCCGACGCCGAGCGGCCCCTCGCGGAGCTGGTGAGGGAACTGGAGGCCGCCGTGGAGGACTGGCGCGAGGCGGCGGACGCGAAGGACGTGGACACCTTCTACGAGCACTACGACAACGCGTACGGGTTCTACGACAGCGAGGCGACCGTCACCGCCCGCGAAGCTCTTGGTCTGGACACGTCACCTCCGGCCTACGACTACGACGAGGGCGCGGAGGACGCGACGGAGGACGCCTGAAACCCGCCCGACCCGCACGTCATCACATCGGGTGATTCCCTGGCCCTTGCTTGCACGCTCCAACCCAGGGTTGCCACGCTGTGGCTGTCTGTACAACCTGATGGGAGCGGCCAGTGACATTCGGTGAGCAGCCGGCGTACCTGCGTGTCGCGGGTGATCTCCGCAGGAAGATCGTCGACGGTCTGCTGCCACCGCACACCCGCCTCCCCTCCCAGGCCCGGATCCGCGAGGAGTACGGCGTCTCGGACACCGTGGCCCTGGAGGCGCGCAAGGTGCTGATGGCCGAGGGGCTGGTCGAGGGCCGCTCCGGCTCCGGGACCTACGTCCGCGAGCGGCCCGTGCCCCGGCAGATCTCCCGCTCCGGATACCGCCCGTCCGGCGGCGCCACCCCGTACCGCCAGGAGCAGGCGGACGCCGCGTCCCGGGGCACCTGGGAGTCCAGCAGCGAGCAGACCGAGGCCAGCGGCGCCATCGCCGAGCGGCTCGGCATCCGCACCGGCGAGCGCGTGATGTGCACGCGGTACGTCTTCCGGGAGGGCGGTGAGGCGATGATGCTCTCCACCTCCTGGGAGCCGCTCGCCCTCACCGGCCGCACCCCCGTGATGCTCCCCGAGGAGGGCCCGCTCGGCGGCATGGGCGTGGTCGAGCGCATGGCCGCCATCGATGTCGTCGTGGACAACGTCACCGAGGAGGTGGGTGCCCGCCCCGGCCTCGCCGAGGAACTGCACGCCCTCGGCGGTGTCCCCGGCCATGTCGTCCTGGTCGTGCAGCGCACCTTCTACGCGTCCGGCCGCCCCGTGGAGACGGCGGACGTGGTCATTCCGGCGGACCGCTACCGGGTCGCGTACCACCTGCCCGTGAAGTAGCCCGCCGCCGCGGCCCGTACGGCGTACGGCGCAGTGATGTAGCGCACAGAGCGGCGCATGGGGCGTGCACGCCCGGGCGGCAGTTGCCCCCGGCACCGGCCCGTCCCGAGACGGCGTGCGCGGCGCTGGAATCCGGTCGTTCTCGCAGGTCGCCCGGGACGCGCCGGAAACGGCACGGCATGCCGCTGACCGGATGCGCCGGGCCGGGCGGGCGGCGCGTTCGGCGCTGTGCGCCCCCTGGGGCGTGGCCGGTTGCGTACCTCTTTGTGAAAAGCCGTATTCGCTCCGTGAAGGTAAGGCGTACGCTCGGGCATATGCGGATTGCGGTTTCCTTAGAGGGTGGGGCCCGGCACCGGCCGCGGACGGGAAGTGGAGGGGCGCGATGAACGACAGCACGGTCACTCTCCCCTGGCTCGTCATACGGCAGGACGACAACGGCAATCGCTACCGCGTCGGCAGGTACGCCACCCGTGCCGAGGCGCAGAAGATCGCCGACAGCCTCGACAGCCGCGGACCCAAGCAGCTCTACTGGGTCGAACGCATCGGCCAGGGAGCCCCCGCCGACCAGGACTGAGCAGGAGGCGGCGCACCCTCCCGTAGGCTCCGGCGCATGAGTGAACGGATCGTGGTCGTGGGAGCCGCCCTCCTCGACGCCGACGGCGGCCGGCTGCTCGCCGCGCGCCGCAGTGCGCCCCCCGAGCTGGCCGGGCGCTGGGAACTGCCCGGCGGCAAGGTCGAACCCGGCGAGACCCCCGAGGCCGCCCTGGTCCGTGAACTCCGTGAGGAACTCGGCGTCGACGCCGAGCCCGGCGAGCCGGTCCCGGGAGAGTGGCCGCTGAGACCGCCGTACGTCCTGCGGGTCTGGACCGCCCGGCTGAGCCCCGGCAGCGACGCGCCCCGGCCGCTCCAGGACCATGACGCACTGCGCTGGCTCTCCCCCGCCGAGATCTGGGACGTCGACTGGCTCGACCAGGACGTCCCCGCGGTCCGCGCGACCCTGGCCCGCACCGGCCTGACGCCGCACCCATCCGAGCGGCAGCCGGGCTCTCCCGGCGCGATGGCGAGCCCTCCGGAGCGATAGCGCGCCCCGGATATCGGGTATGGGCCCATTAACCCCATGAAACCGGACATGGGGGTGGGGGCGGGCTCATCCGCTGGGAAGTGATGGGCGTGATGGACACCACCGGTGGCCACGCCGAATGGACGTTCCCCGCGGACCCCGGAGCGGTGCGCGCCGCCCGCGGCCTGGTCCGCCGCCAACTGCGCGGCTGGGGCCTGGACCATGTCGGCGACCTCGCCGCCCTGCTGGTGAGCGAACTGGTCACCAACGCGCTGCGGCACGCCACCGGCCCCATCGGGGTACGCCTGGTGCGCCCCGGACCGAGCGACGGGACGCTGCTCGTGGAGGTCTCCGACCCAGTTCCCGACCCGCCCCGAGAACGCGCCGCCCGGCCCGAGGACGAGAGCGGACGCGGGCTGCAACTGCTGGCATCCACCACGCGTCGTTGGGGCACCCGGCCCGGGGAGACCGGCAAGACGGTCTGGTTCGAACTGGCGGTGCCCAAGGAGCCCGAGATGCCCCGGTGAACGGGCCCGGCCGGATCTTGCGGGTACGCGTTGTCGACGGGCGTGATTCGAGGGCGTGTCCGCTGGTTAGAAGACTGGGAGTGTTGTCACCGCCCGGTCCGAAAGCCACCAGGACCGTGCTGTGATCGTGAACACCGTGTCGTGCGGCGCCGTAGTGCTGGATACTGCGGGCAGCCGCCTCCGGTGACCGGTGCCGGATGCGGTGAGCTGGAGGGGACGGTTCGCGTGAGCGAGATACCAGCGAAGGCCACGGAGTCCGAGGACCCGTCGGACGGCGCGAGGGACGACGGGGCCGCGGAGGCTGCCGCAGCCGGGTCCGCCGGTGCTCCGGCCGACCCCGACGCCGGCCCCGGTGTCCCCGGCCCCGACGCGTCGAGGACCCGGGTTGTCCGGACCGCCGACGTCTCCGACGCCGTGCGGTCGTTGGCCGCGGGGGTGCCGGAGGGCGCGCCGCCCGGTGACGCGATGTGGCAGAGCAGCCCGCCCGGCTCCATCTACGACTACATCAAGGTGGCCTCCTTCTCCATCGGCCCCGACGGGCTGATCGAGCAGTGGAGCGCCCGCGCCGAGCAGCTCTTCGGCATCCCCGCCGACCGTGCCGTCGGCCTTGACCCCATCGAGGCGTTCATCGACCCCGACCGCCGTGCCGAGGGGCAGCGGAAGATGGCCGAGATCCTCGACGGGCGGGAGTGGACCGGAGTCGTCCCCGTCCGGCTGCCGGACCCCGTGGACGGCGGGCGCGGCGCCGACGGGCTCGCCGAGGTCTATGTGATGCCGACCCGGGCGGAGGGCGGGGAGAAGGCCGCCGTCTGCATCGTCGTCGATGTCCGGGTGCTGCGCAGCATCGAGACCGACCTCGCCGCCTCGCAGGCGATTTTCGGCCAATCCCCCTTCGGTTTCCTGCTGATCGACGCCGAGTTGCGGGTGCGCCGCGCCAACGAGCGGTTCGCGTCCATCTTCGGCGGCACCCCCGACGACCACCGCGGCAAGGGCGTCCACGACTATCTGCCGCGCGGCGAGGCCGAGCGGGTTTCGGCCACCCTGCGCCGGGTGCTGGAGACCGGCGAGTCCATCACCGACATGCACATCACGGGCTTCGTGCCCGGCTCCGAGGACCGCCGCCACTGGTCGGTCAACCTCTACCGCGTGCACAGCGGCAGCGGACGCCCCATCGGCATCGCCTGGCTGGGCACCGACATCACCGCCCGCCGCGCCGCCGCCCGCGAGGCAGCCGCCGCCCGGCGCAACCTCGCCCTCCTCAACGAGGCCGGCGCCCGCATCGGCAACTCCCTCGACCTGGAGACCACCGCCCGCGAACTCCTCGACGTGGTCGTCCCCGGCTTCTGCGACCTCGCCACCGTCGACCTCTACCAGGGCCTGCTGGTCGGCGACGAGACCCCGCCGGGCCTCCCCGACGGCAGCGCCGAATTGCGCCGGGTCGCCTTCGCCAGCGCCGTCTCCGACGCCCCCTTCTCCGGCACCGGCCAGCCCGTCTCCGTCGGCGCCGTCCACCACTACCCCTTCAACTCGCCCTGCGCGGACGCCCTGCGCACCGCACGGCCACGCAGGGTCGCCGCCGAGGAGGGCGGCCTGGTCCAGTCCACCCTCGCGGTGCCGATGGTCGCCCACGACACCGTCGTAGGACTCGCGCAGTTCGCCCGTACGAAGGGCAGCGAGCCGTTCGGGGACCGGGACCGCGACCTCGCCGTGGAGCTGGCGGCGCGGGCGGCGGTCTGCATCGACAACGCCCGCCTCTACCGGCGCGAGCACGAACGCGCCCTGATACTGCAACGGTCCCTGCTCCCGCCCGGCGACCCGGTCGCCTCCGGACTGGACATCGCCTGCCGCTACCTGCCCGGCAACGTCGCCACCGGACGGCCGAGCGAGGTCGGCGGCGACTGGTTCGACGTCATCGAACTGCCGGGCCACCGCACCGCGCTGGTCGTCGGGGACGTGATGGGACGCGGTCTGCGCGCCGCCGTCGCCATGGGCGAACTCCGCACGGCGGTACGGACCCTGGCCCAGCTCGACCTGGAACCGGCCGAGGTGCTCTCCCAGTTGGACGAGATCGCCCGGGGCCTGGGCACCCCCGGCGGCCCCGCGCAGGCCTTCGGGCCCGCGGGGGGCATCCAGCAGGCCACCCGCGCCGCCCGCCGCCCCCGCGAGGCCGACCTGTCCGAGGTCTACCTCGCGACCTGCGTCTACGCCGTCTACGACTCCGTCACCCGGCGCTGCACCTTCGCCAACGCCGGTCATCTGCCGCCCGTCCTGGTCGAGCCCGGCGAGGCGGCGCTGATGCTCGACGTACCGCCGGGCATGCCGCTCGGCGTCGGCGGGGAGCCGTTCGAGGAGGTGGAGGTCGAACTGCCCGAGGGCGCCCTGCTCGCCCTCTACACCGACGGTCTGGTCGAGAGCCGCGACCACCCCCTCGACGAGGGCTTGCAGGCGTTCGTCGGCGCGCTCACCGACCCCGCGCGCCCCCTGGAGGACGTCTGCGACCACGTCCTCAACACCCTCGACACCCACCACGGCGAGGACGACATCGCCCTGCTGATGGCCCGGGTGCAGGGACTGCCCGCCGAGTCCGTCGGCGACTGGACCCTGCCGCGTGAGCCGCGCAGTGTGGGCCGGGCCCGCGAGTACGCCCGCGGCCAGCTGCTCAGCTGGGACCTCGAACCCCTGGTCGACACCACGGAACTGCTGGTCAGTGAGCTGGTGACCAACGCCCTCCGGTACGGCGAGGGCGAGATAAGGCTCCGGCTGCTGCTGGACCGCACCCTGGTCTGCGAGGTCTGGGACGCCGGACTCGTCCAGCCGCGCCGCCGCCGCGCCCGCGACACCGACGAGGGCGGCCGGGGTCTGCAACTGGTCGGCCTGCTCTCCGCAGCCTGGGGCTCCCGGCGCACCCCGCGCGGCAAGACGGTGTGGTTCGAACTGCCGCTGCCGGACGGCGAGAACACCCTCGCCGACCCCGCGGAGGCCTTGCTGAGCCTGTTCTGAACAGGCCGTACTGATCCTGTCGTGGGTCTGGCCGTTCTGATCCGGTCATGGGTCAGGCCGGGGCGCGGCGGTCGCGGGTGCGCGGCCCGCCGAACCCCGTGACCGGCCCGGCGGCCTCCGCGTACGGGCTGCCCTGCACGCGTACGTCCTGTTCGGCGAGGTGCCGGGCCTGCCGGGCCAGTTCGTCGGCGGCCCGGGGGTCGCGCTCCGGGCCGGGCGCCAGCAGCCGGACGGCCTCGGCCAGCCGGGTGCGCGCCTCGGCGCCCACCCCGCCCAGGTGCGTCGCCACGAAGTCGTCGGCGGCGGCGGTGGTGTGCCGCGCCACCAGCACGGCGGCCGCCTCCACCACCCCGGCCCGCCCGTCCGCCAGCGGCAGCACGGCCCGCGCGATCCGCCGCAGCAGGTCGAGCGGATCGTACGGCCGCCTGGCCGTCAACTCCTCGCGTACGGTGCCCAGAACCGTGTCCGCGTGCCGGATCCGGGCCCGCAGCTCACCCACGGGCACCTCCGCGACGCCCGCCGCCACCCGCTCCCGCGCGCCCGCGACCTCCGCCTCCGCCCCGGTCAGCGCGGCCGGAACCAGCCGGTCGGCGGCGGCCAGCTCCTCGCCGAGCCGCTCCACAGCGGCGACCAGGACGGCGGCCTGCGCGATCGCGCCCTCGGCGGCGCGCAGCTGCCCGGCGGCACGCTCCGGTTCGCCCAGGTCGACGCTCTGCCGGGCCTCGTTGAGCCGCATCGTCGCGAACACCAGCCGGTCCTTGGCCTGTTCGGGACACCCGGTGACGGAGGCGGACGCGAGGGGCGCGTACCGCTCCCGCAGGTCGCCGAGCACCGCCTCAAGGCCCGTGGTCCGCCCGGCCAGCTCCCGGAAGCGCCCTTCCGCCACCTCCAGCGCCTCACTCGTCCCCCGGTCCGCCTCCCGCAGCCGCTCCAGCCCCGGCGCCTCCGCGTCCAGCCGCCGCCCCGCCTCCGCGCACCGCCCGACGATCCCGGCCAGCGCCTGCCGCCGCGCGGCCTGGTCCTCCGGTACGCCGCCGTCGTAGCGCTGCCGGATCGCGAACGCGGCCCGCAGCTCGGTGCCGGCGGCCCCCACGGCCCGCTCGTACGGTGCGAGGCCGGACGCGTCGAAGCGGGCCCGCGCGAAGCCGAGTTCCACGCGGCTGGCGCGCAGACAGTCGTCCGCCTCGACCAGCGCCGCGCACGCCTGGGTGTCGGGTTCGGTGAGCGGCGCGCCGACCGAGCCGACGGCCCCCGTCCCGCCGGGCGTGGTCCGGGTGGCGGCACGCCGGTTCCGCCGTACGTACCCGTAGGCCGCCAGCGCGATCACCGCCACCGCCGCGACCAGCGGCAGCACCAGGTCAGCGGTCCACGTCCCGCCCTCGTCCTGCGCGGCGGCCCCCGCGGCCGGCTCCCCGGCACGCGGTGCCACCCTCGGCAGCACCAGACAGAGCCACAGCACCGCGATGCCGCCCCCGAGCACCCCCTGAGCGATGCGCGCGGCTATCTGGCCCTTCCCCCGCCGCGTCGGGCCCCGGATCAAGGATGGCGTCACATCTGGGAGCGTATGACCAGCAAACGCGGGCCGCGACCGGGACGGTGACCGACGGTGCGGTACTCAGTCGGCGCGGCGGCGCCTGATCTTCGAACCCAGCCAGACCAGGGGGTCGTACTTGCGGTCCACGGCCCGTTCCTTCAGCGGGATCAGGGCGTTGTCGGTGATCTTGATGCCTTCGGGGCAGACCTCCGTGCAGCACTTGGTGATGTTGCAGTAGCCCAGGCCGTGCTCGTCCTGCGCGGTGGTCTTGCGGTCCAGGCCGGACTCCTCGGCGGCGTCCAGCGGGTGCATGTCGAGTTCGGCGACGCGCATCAGGAAGCGGGGGCCTGCGAAGGCCTTCTTGTTCTCCTCGTGGTCCCGGACCACATGGCAGGTGTCCTGGCACAGGAAGCACTCGATGCACTTGCGGAACTCCTGCGAGCGGTCCACGTCCTCCTGCATCATGCGGTACTCGCCGGGACCGAGGTCCGCGGGCGGCACGAAGGAGGGGACCTCGCGCGCCTTGGCGTAGTTGAAGCCGACGTCCGTCACCAGGTCACGGATGACCGGGAAGGCGCGCAGCGGGGTCACGGTGATCGTCTCGTCGCGGCCGAACACCGACATCCGGGTCATGCACATCAGCCGGGGCCGCCCGTTGATCTCCGCCGAGCACGAACCGCACTTGCCCGCCTTACAGTTCCAGCGCACCGCCAGATCGGGCGCCGCGGTGGCCTGGATGCGGTGGATGATGTCGAGGACGACCTCGCCGTCGTTCACCTCCACCTTGAAGTCCTCCAGGCCGCCGCCCTCCGTGTCACCCCGCCACACCTTGAAGTGGGCGTCGTAGCCGCTCATTCGTACAGCTCCTCTTCGGCGAGGTACTTGACCAGCTCCTCCTTGTCGAACAGGGCGAGCAGGTCGGGGCGGATGGGTTCGGTGGTCTCGCGGGTGAGGGCGATGGCGGCACCGCCGGTGCCGTCGGTCAGCGTGCACAGCAGGTTCAGGCGCCGCCAGGCGCGGTCCATGGCCGGGTGGTCCTCGCGGGTGTGGCCGCCGCGCGACTCGGTGCGCTCCAGCGCGGCCCGCGCCACGCACTCGCTGACCAGCAGCATGTTCCGCAGGTCGAGGGCGAGGTGCCAGCCCGGGTTGAACTGGCGGTGGCCCTCCACCCCGGCCCGGCGGGCGCGTTCGCGCAGCTCCGCCAGTTTCCGCAGGGCCTGCTCCATCTCCGCCTCCCGGCGGATGATGCCCACCAGGTCGTTCATGGCCTGCTGGAGTTCCTGGTGGAGGGCGTACGGGTTCTCCGTGGGCCGCTCGTCGGTCGTGGCCTGTGCGGAGAAGGGGCGCAGCGCCTCCGCCGCCGCCGCGTCGATCTGCGCCTCGTCGACGGGGACGCGGTCGGCGGCCGTCGCGTACTGCGCGGCGTGCCAGCCCGCCCGCCGTCCGAAGACCAGCAGGTCGGAGAGGGAGTTCCCGCCGAGCCGGTTGGAGCCGTGCATGCCGCCCGCGACCTCTCCGGCCGCGAACAGCCCCGGCACCCCGCGCGCGGCTGCGGTGTCGGAGTCGACGGCGATGCCGCCCATGACGTAGTGGCAGGTGGGCCCGACCTCCATCGCCTCCGCGGTGATGTCGACGTCCGCCAGCTCCTTGAACTGGTGGTACATCGACGGCAGCCGCCGTTTGATCACCTCGGCGGGCATCCGCGTGGACACGTCCAGGAAGACGCCGCCGTGCGGGGAGCCCCGGCCCTCCTTGACCTCCGTGTTGATGGCCCGGGCCACCTCGTCGCGGGGCAGCAGCTCGGGCGGGCGGCGGTTGTTGTCGGGGTCGTCGTACCAGCGGTCGGCCTCGTCCTCCGTCTCGGCGTACTTCTCCTTGAAGACGTCCGGGATGTAGTCGAACATGAACCGCTTGCCGTCGCTGTTGCGCAGCACCCCGCCGTCGCCGCGCACGGACTCGGTGACCAGGATGCCCTTCACCGACGGCGGCCAGACCATGCCGGTCGGGTGGAACTGCACGAACTCCATGTTCAGCAGGGGCGCGCCCGCGAGCAGCGCCAGCGCGTGGCCGTCGCCGGTGTACTCCCACGAGTTCGACGTGACCTTGAAGGACTTGCCGATGCCCCCGGTGGCGATCACCACGGAGGGCGCCTGAAGGACGAGGAAACGGCCGCTCTCCCGCTCGTAGGCGAAGACCCCGGAGACCTTCTCGCCGTCCTTGAGGACCTGGGTGACCGTGCACTCCTGGAAGACCTTCAGCCGGGACTCGTAGTCACCGGTCTCCCTGTGGTCCTCCTGCTGGAGGGAGACGATCTTCTGTTGCAGCGTGCGGATCAGTTCGAGGCCCGTGCGGTCGCCGACATGGGCGAGGCGCGGGTACTCGTGGCCGCCGAAGTTGCGCTGCGAGATCCGGCCGTCCTTCGTACGGTCGAACAGGGCGCCCCAGGTCTCCAGCTCCCACACCCGGTCAGGGGCCTCCCGCGCGTGCAGCTCGGCCATCCGCCACTGGTTGAGGAACTTGCCGCCGCGCAGGGTGTCCCGGAAGTGGACCTGCCAGTTGTCGTGCTCGTTGGCGTTGGCCATGGCCGCGGCGATGCCGCCCTCCGCCATCACCGTGTGCGCCTTGCCGAACAGGGACTTGCAGATCACCGCCGTACGGGCGCCCCGCTCGCGCGCCTCGATCGCCGCGCGCAGCCCGGCGCCGCCCGCGCCCACCACGACGACGTCCCATTCCTGTCGGTCCACCACGGTCATCAGAGAAGGCCCCACTCACTAGAAGAAGCGCGGATCGTCGAAGGCACCGGACGCGACCAGGTACACGTAGAAGTCGGCGAGCGCCACGCTCACCAGGGACGCCCAGGCCAGAGCCATGTGGCGGGCGTTGAGCCTCCCCACCCAGCGCCACATGCGGTAGCGCACGGGGTGCTTGGAGAAGTGCTTCAGCTGGCCGCCGACGATATGGCGGCAGGAGTGGCAGGAGATGGTGTACGCCCAGATGAGGACGATGTTGAGGAGGAAGACGAGGGTGCCGAGGCCCATGTGGCCCCACTCGTAGTCCTCGTCGCGGAACGCGAGCACCGTGTCGTAGGTGAGGATGCCCGCGACCAGGATCGCCGCGTAGAAGAAGTACCGGTGGACGTTCTGGAGGATCAGCGGGAAGCGGGTCTCACCGGTGTACTTGCGGTGCGGCTCGGCGACCGCGCAGGCCGGCGGAGACGCCCAGAAGCCGCGGTAGTACGCCTTGCGGTAGTAGTAGCAGGTCAGCCGGAAGCCGAGCGGGAAGATCAGGATCAGGATGGCGGGGGACAGGCCCCACCAGCTGCCGAAGATCTCCCAGTTCGGGCCCGCCTTCATCGGCTCGCAGTTCTCCGCCAGACAGGGGGAGTAGAAGGGCGAGACGTACGGCGCCGCGTAGTAGTCGGCGTTGGCGAAGGCCCGCCACGTGGAGTACACGATGAAGGCGAGCAGCCCGAGGGCCGTGGTGGCCGGGGCCAGCCACCAGCGGTCGGTCCGCAGATGGGGGGCGGTGATGGCGGCGCGGGTGGCGGACCGGACACCGGCGCCGGGCGGATGGGGTTCTGTTGTCGGGGGTTCCGTACCAGTGGCCAAGTCTTGACTCCGGTCGGGTCGGCTCTACGGCTGGACAGCGCACGGCGCTACGGCGCTACGGCGTACGGCGCCGGGGGTCAGGGCGCGTGGCGGTTGCGGGCGCCCAGGCCCTCGTCGTCGGTGTCCGTCCACAGGGCGCTGTCGTAGGGGGCGTCGGAGATGGTGACCAGCTCCGGGCGCCGGGCCGTGCCCGGGGCGGCGGCCGACTCGCGGAGCAGCGCCACACTCTCGCGCAGGTGGTCGCAGTCGGCGCGGACCCGGCGGATGTCCACTCCGCCGCTGCCCATCTGCTGTTCCAGCCGGCTCACGTACCTGGTCAGGTCGTCGAGGCAGCGCTGGACCGATGTCAGTTCATCGTGCACGGACATGACGTGACCTCACTTCCGTCGGCCGTGCGGCCGTGGGCGGCTACGTTCAGACGACGTTCATGCGCCTGCGAGTGTTGCGCGTCACACCGGTCGGTGGGAAGGGACGTGCACCGATTGGCCGATGCGCGTGGGTGCACTGCCGGTGCGGTTGCGCCGCACGGGTGGGCTTCGCGGCGGTTGCCGTTGCGGTACCGGCGAATCCCATTAATACGGGCTGATCCTGTCAATTAACGCCAAAATGATCGTAACGCCTGCGGCCTCCGGAGGTAAGCAGAGATGTCCCAGTACGGCGTCGGCCTGCGCACGGTGATGCGCTCGGCCGTCTTCCTCACCGCGGGCGCGCTCACCGTGCCCGCCCTCGCCGGGTGCGGCTCGCCCGACCCGGCCGGAAAGCCGCTGGCCGGGCCGGACATCGCGCCCGCGGCGCGGGACCGGATCGCCGACGGCGGCACGCTGCGGTGGGCCGTGGACGCCGTGCCGGAGACGCTGAACACCTTCCAGGCCGACGCCGACGGGGCCACGGCGCGGGTCGCGCAGGCGGTGCTGCCGTCGATGTACCGGATGGACGCGGCGGGGCGCGCGGAGATCAACGCGGACTATCTGGAATCGGCCAGGGTCGTCGAGACCGAGCCCAAGCAGGTCGTCCTGTACAAGCTCAACCAGCAGGCCGTCTGGAGCAACGGGCGGGAGATCGGGGCGGCGGACTTCGCCGCGCAGTGGCGGGCGCTCTCCGGGAAGGACAGCGCGTACTGGACGGCGCGCAACGCCGGGTACGAGCGGATCGAGCGGATCGAACGGGGCGACAACGACCTGGAGGTCAGGGTCACCTTCCGGCGCACCTACGCCGACTGGAAGTCGCTGTTCTCGCCGCTGTACCCGAAGGAGGTCATGGGGTCGCCGGACGCCTTCAACGAGGGGGCGCGGCGCAAGCTGAAACTGACGGCCGGGCCGTTCACGCTGAAGAAGGTCGACCGGGAGGACGACGAGGTCGTCCTCACCCGCAGTCCGCGCTGGTGGGGGCGGCCCGCGAAGCTCGACGGGATCGTGCTGAGCGCGGTGCCGCGGGAGAAGCGGGCCGCCGCGCTGGCCAAGGGCGAGATCGACGTCGCCGACGTCGACGCGGCGACGGTACGGCGGGTGGAGCGGGCCCGGGGCGTCGAGGTGCGCAAGTCCCTGGAGCCCGCGTACACCCAGCTCGCGCTGAACGGCGCCGGGGGGCCGCTGGCGGACGAGCGGGTACGGCGGGCGGTGGCGCGGGCGCTGGACCGCGGGGAACTGGCGCGGACGGTGCTGAAGCCGCTGGGACTGCCGACGAAGCCCGTCGGCAGCCATGTCGCCCTCGCCGGACAGGCGGCGTACGCGGACGGCAGCGGGGCGCTGGGGGACCAGGACATGAAGGAGGCGCGGGCGCTGCTGGCGGACGCCGGGTGGGAGCCGGGGGAGGGGAAGAAGGCGGCGGGCGCGGAGAAGGAGGCTGCCGAGGGGGAGAAGAAGCCGGACAAGGCCAAGCCGGAGAAGTCCGCCGCTGAGGACGACGACGGGACGTACATCGTCGGTGAGGACAACAAGGGGGAGGGCGGGGGCGACGAGGGCCAGGAACTCGCCCAGGACGGCAAGCAGCACCTGAAGGGGAGCGCGCCGGGGGCGTACGCGCCCAAGGGGACCGCGGCGCCGTCCAGTGCCGCGGGGGCGGGGCCGCTGGCGAAGGACGGCAAGGCGTTGTCGCTGCGGTTCGTGCTGCCGTCGGGGCCGGGGTCGGAGACGCTGGCGACGGTGGCGGAGCGGATCCGGCGGATGCTGGACCGGGTGGGCATCCGCACCGAGGTGTCGAAGGTCAAGGAGGAGGGCTACTTCAAGGACCACATCGCGTCCGGTGAGTACGACCTCGCCCTGTACTCGTGGCCCACGTCGGCGTTCCCGGCGACGGACGCGCGGCCGATCTACGCCAAGCCGGTGCCCGCGGCGGACGGCTCGCTGAGCGTCGAGCAGAACTACACACGGGTGGGGACCGACCAGGTCGACCAGCTCTTCGACCAGGCCGTCGGCACGCTGGACGAGAGCGAGGCGCGCGCCCTGATGCGCAAGGCGGACGCCCGCATCTGGGCGGCGGCGGGCTCCATCCCGCTGTACCAGCGCCCCCAGCTGACCGCGACGAAGAAGAACCTCGCCAACGCGGGCGCCTTCGGCTTCGCCACCCCGGTCTACGAGGACATGGGCTATCTGAAGCCCACACCCCGCCCCTCGTCCACGTAGCCGCGGGCAGTCGTGCCGCAGGGTGCCCCACCAGCACCGGACCTCCGGCCCACCCCCCCGAACCCCCTCCACGCAGCCCCCTACCCAAAGGCCCCGTACCATGGGATAAGGCCGAGGCGTGTCAAGCCCGGCAGGGCGCGCGTAACGCAGACCTACGCGCAGCCGTCCTCACCATCCCGGGAGTACGCCGCAATATGGCTGTGACTGCAACGCGTCACGACATCCGCAACGTCGCCATCGTCGCCCACGTCGACCACGGCAAGACCACGATCGTCGACGCCATGCTCAAGCAGGCCGGTGCCTTCGCCGCGCACCAGCTGGAACAGGTCGACGACCGGGTCATGGACTCGAACGACCTGGAACGTGAGAAGGGCATCACGATCCTCGCCAAGAACACGGCGGTGAAGTACCACCCGAAGGCCGGTGGCGACCCGATCACGATCAACATCATCGACACCCCCGGCCACGCCGACTTCGGCGGCGAGGTCGAGCGCGGCCTGTCGATGGTGGACGGCGTCGTGCTGCTCGTCGACGCGTCCGAGGGCCCGCTGCCGCAGACCCGCTTCGTGCTGCGCAAGGCGCTCCAGGCGCGGCTGCCGGTGATCCTGTGCATCAACAAGACGGACCGGCCGGACGCCCGTATCGACGAGGTCGTGAACGAGGCGTACGACCTGTTCCTCGACCTGGACGCGGACGAGGACCAGATCGAGTTCCCGATCGTCTACGCCTGCGGCCGTGACGGCATCGCCTCGCTGACCAAGCCGCAGGACGGCACCGTCCCGGCGGACAGCGACAGCCTGGAGCCGTTCTTCTCGACGATCCTGGAGCACATCCCGGCCCCGGTCTACGAGGAGGGCGCCCCGCTCCAGGCGCACGTCACCAACCTGGACGCGGACAACTTCCTCGGCCGTATCGCGCTGCTGCGGGTGCAGCAGGGCGAGCTGAAGAAGGGGCAGACCGTCGCGTGGATGAAGCGTGACGGGTCCGTCAGCAACGTGCGGATCAGCGAGCTGATGATGACCGAGGCGCTGACCCGCAAGCCCGCCGAGAAGGCCGGTCCCGGTGACATCTGCGCCGTCGCCGGTATCCCGGAGATCATGATCGGTGAGACGCTGGCCGACCCGGAGAACCCGCTCGCGCTGCCGCTGATCACGGTCGACGAGCCCGCGATCTCCATGGTGATCGGCACCAACACCTCGCCGCTGGTCGGGCGGGGCGGCTCGGGCAAGGGCGCCGACAACAAGGCCGCCGTGAAGGACCGCAAGGTCACCGCGCGCCAGGTGAAGGACCGCCTGGACCGCGAGCTGATCGGCAACGTCTCGCTGCGCGTGCTGGACACCGAGCGCCCGGACGCCTGGGAGGTGCAGGGGCGCGGTGAGCTGGCCCTGGCCATCCTCGTCGAGACGATGCGGCGCGAGGGGTACGAGCTGACCGTCGGCAAGCCGAAGGTCGTCACCAAGGACATCGACGGCAAGGTCCACGAGCCGGTCGAGCGGATGACGATCGACGTGCCCGAGGAGCACATGGGTGCCGTCACCCAGCTCATGGGCGTCCGCAAGGGCCGGATGGACAACATGTCCAACCACGGCTCCGGCTGGGTGCGCATGGAGTTCGTCGTGCCCTCGCGCGGACTGATCGGTTTTCGGACGGAGTTCCTGACGCAGACGCGCGGCACCGGTATCGGGCACTCGATCCACGAGGGCTTCGAGCCCTGGTTCGGTCCGCTCCAGACCCGGAACAACGGTTCGCTGGTCGCCGACCGCTCGGGTGCCGTCACGGCGTTCGCGATGACGAACCTCCAGGAGCGCGGCGTGCTGTTCGTGGAGCCCGGCACCGAGGTGTACGAGGGCATGATCGTCGGTGAGAACTCCCGCTCCGACGACATGGACGTGAACATCACCAAGGAGAAGAAGCTCACGAACATGCGGTCCTCGACCGCCGATGTGACCGAGTCGATCGTGCCGCCGCGCAAGCTCTCCCTGGAGCAGTCCCTGGAGTTCTGCCGCGACGACGAGTGTGTCGAGGTGACCCCGGAGGCCGTTCGCATCCGCAAGGTCAACCTGGACGCCCGCGAGCGCGCCCGCGCCGCGAGCCGCGCCAAGCACGCCTGACGGGCCCGTAACGGGCTCCCGCCGCGGACCCGGCTCCCATGACGGGGAGCCGGGTCCGCGGCGTGCCTGTGAGGCGCCCGGCAAGGGCGAGTGATGGCGGTTGTTCCGCGCTGTTCGGATATCGGTATGGCTGCGCTCAAGTTTCGGACATGTAAACCATTGAATTGTCCGTTTTGGGGTTGAAAGTCGATTTTCAGTCTCGGCTGTCAAGCGCGCCCAGGTGTCAATCTTTGCAATTTTTGCTCAAAAAAAGCTCGGTAGGGAGATCCCTATGCCTTCTGCCCTTGACGCGCGTTGATGCGTTTGGCGAAAGTTCCCCCAAACCACAGAACCTGCCGGTATCTGTGCTGCGCTCAACTCTCCAACCCCCCGGGGGAAGAACACACATGACCAGTCCGACGAAGGCCGAGGGCTCCGGGTCCGCGGTCGCCTTGGACCCCGAGCTCGACGCGACCTCCGAGGTCGCCGAGAGTCCCAAGAAGCTTGAGGGTCGCTCTCCCGGGCAGTTGATGTGGCAGCGCTTCAGGCGTGACCGTACAGGGATGTTCTGCGCCGGCGTAGTGATTTTCTTCTTCGTCGTCGCGCTGGCCGCACCGCTGCTCACCGCGATCAGCGGCACCGACCCGTACACCCTCTACGGCCAGGACCCGGAGTACGCGGACAAGCCCGTCCTCGACGACTTCGGGCTCCCGCTCGGCTACTTCGGCGGCCTCTCCGCCGACCACTGGTTCGGCGTGGAGCCGCAGTACGGCCGTGACCTCTTCGCCATGCTGGTGTACGGCATGCGGACGTCGCTGTTCATGGCGCTGGGTGTGTCGGTGCTGTTGACGGTCACCGGTGTCATCATCGGTCTGGTCGGCGGTTACTTCGCCGGTCGCACGGACTACTGGCTCGGCCGGGTCACGGACTTCTTCCTGTCCTTCCCCTCGCAGCTGTTCTTCATCGCCTTCATGCCCGTGGTGACCTCGTTCTTCGTGGACCCGCGGGACGAGACGCCCACGTACTTCCGGGCGCTGGCGATCCTGATCGTGCTGTGGATCCTCGGCTGGATGGGCATGTCCCGACTCGTGCGCTCCGTCGTGCTGGCGCTGCGCGAGCGGGAGTTCATCGAGGCCGCCAAGGTCTCGGGTGCCTCGCCGGGCCGGATCATCCGCAAGGAGGTCCTGCCGAACATCGTCACGCCGGTGCTGGTGCAGTTCACGTACCAGCTGCCCAGCACGATCCTCACCATCGCCTTCCTCTCCTTCGCGGGCGTCGGCTTCGTCGAGCCCACCCCGGACTGGGGGCGTCTGTTCGCCGCCGGCGCCGACTACACCCAGCAGGACCCCGCGTTCATCTTCTTCCCGGGTGTGGCGCTGGTGATCTTCATCCTGTGCTTCAACCTCCTCGGAGACTCGGTACGGGATGCCTTCGACCCCAAGTCCGGGCGCTGAGCCGTCCATTGGTGGGGGGTGGCTGCCGCCCCCGCGTCGGCCTACCAGCCGCGTCAGGCAGTACTCATGGATAACAACCGACAGGTAGGTGCATACACCGCTATGAAGTCGTTCACCTCGCGCAGAGGGCGCGCCATACTGGTCGCCATCGCGGCTGGTTCCCTCGCGCTCACCGGTTGCTCGGAGAACACCGGCAACAACTCCGGCGGGAACAAGGGCGAGAGCCAGGACAAGGCCAAGGAGCAGTCCGAGGGCGTTGCCTACCTGGACGCCAAGGCCTCCACCGGTCCGGCCGAGGAGGTCCCCGGGGCCAAGCCCGGCGGCACCGTCACGGTCTACCAGGAGTCCGGTCTCTCCCACATGGACCCGGGCCAGATCTACGTCTCCGACGCGGGTCAGTTCTCCAACCTGGTCTTCCGCGGCCTGACCAACTTCCAGGAGGACGGCAAGGGCGGCGTCTCGGTCGTGGGTGACCTCGCGACCGACTCCGGCCAGGCGTCCGACGACAACAAGACCTGGACGTTCACGCTCAAGGACGGCCTCAAGGACGAGAACGGCAACGAGATCACCTCGGCCGACGTCCGCCACACCGTCGAGCGCCTGTACGCGGAGTTCATCTTCGACGGCCCGACCTTCCTCCAGACCTGGCTGAGCGGTGCCGACTACCGCAAGGCCCTGCCGGACGGCGGCTACGGCAAGAAGCACCTGCCGGACTCCGTCCTGGAGACCCCGGACGACAAGACGATCGTCTTCCACTTCGACACCCCGCGTCCCGACCTGCCGATGACGCTGGCCATGCCGGGCTACTCCATCGTGCCGGAGGAGACCGACACGAAGGAGAAGTACGACACCGCCCCCGTCTCCCTCGGCCCGTACAAGATCGAGGAGTTCAAGGCGGGCAAGTCCCTCAAGCTCGTCAAGAACGAGAACTGGGACGCCAACACCGACCCGGTCCGTCACCAGTACGTCGACGGCTTCGACTTCCAGTTCGGCGTCACCGAGTCGACCCAGACCAAGCGTCTGATCTCCGACCAGGGCGAGGCCAAGAACGCCATCCAGTTCACCGGCAGCGTCGACGCCACCCAGATCCAGGACGTCATCAGCGACCCGGCCGTCAACAAGCGCACCATCAAGGGCTACCAGCCCTACGTGATGCAGCTGACGTTCAACCTGGACCGCGTCAAGAACAAGACCGTCCGGGACGCCGTCACCTACGCGGTGAACTCCAAGTCGCTCATCGCCGGTGAGGGTGGCGCGTTCGGTGGCGACGTCGCCCCGAACCTGTTCGCCCCGACCCTGCCGGGCTACGACGCCAAGTACGACCCCTACGGCCGTCTGAAGACGCCCGCGGGCAACATCGAGAAGGCCAAGGAGCTGCTCGCGGACGTTCCGGCCGCCGAGAAGAAGCTGGTCTTCGCCTACGCCAACTCCGAGGCCGGCCAGAAGCGCAAGGTCGCCATCGAGGACGCGCTCGGCAAGGTCGGCATCGACGTGGTCTCCAAGGAGATCGACGCCGCGTCGTACTACGAGCAGATCGGCAAGGTCAAGAACCCGTACGACATCTACATCACCGGCTGGGGCCAGGACTGGCCCTCCCCGTCCACGGTCGTGACCCCGGTCTACGACGGTGACCAGGTCGGCGACGGCAAGTCGAACTACTCGCACATCAACGACCCGAAGGTCCAGGAGCTGATCGGCAAGGCCCTGAACCAGCAGCCGGAAGATGCCGCGAAGACGTGGGAAGAGGCCCACAAGTACATCCTGGAGGAGGTCAACCCGGCCGCCCCGCTGTGGTACACCAAGCAGTTCCAGCTGTACGGCTCGAACATCGGCGGTGCCCGCTACAGCACTGAGTCGAGCTACCTCGACGTGACCCGACTGTTCCTGAAGTCGTAACTCTCTACGGCTGTTCGCGGGGGTGCGCACCAGGCGGAGCGCACCCCCGCGGTTCCGTGAACCCGTCCACCGTCTCCGCAGAGAGCAGCCCCCCGCCATGCTTCAGTTCATCCTCCGGCGCTCGGTCGGTGCCGTCGTCACCCTGTTCCTGATCGGTGCCGCAACCTTCTTCCTCTTCGTCGCCGCGCCCTCCGACTACGCCTCCCTGGCCTGTGGCAAGGACTGCTCGCCCGCGCGACTGGAGGACATCCGGCACGCCCTCGGCCTGGATCAGCCGCTCGCCGCGCAGTTCTGGGAGTTCATGACCGGCATCGTGGCCGGGCGCGACTTCCCGCAGGGCGAATGCCCCGCGCCCTGCCTGGGCCGGTCGTTCTTCTACAACGACAACGTGACCTCGATCATCATGGACCGCTTCCCGCTGACGCTGTCCCTGACGGTCGGCGCCCTGGTCGTCTTCCTCGTCATCGGCATCGGCGCGGGCATGGTCGCCGCCTACCGGCGCGGCTCCATGATCGACAAGGCCGCCACCGGCGCGTCCATGGTGCTCAGCTCGTTCCAGATCTACTTCCTCGGCCCGATCGTGCTGCTGATCTTCGTGTACAACACCGGCTGGGTGGAGTTCC
This sequence comes from Streptomyces sp. B93, assembly GCF_018070565.1. GTDB lineage: Bacteria > Actinomycetota > Actinomycetes > Streptomycetales > Streptomycetaceae > Streptomyces. The sequence continues at coordinate 53,144 of NZ_JAGPXL010000022.1, read as the reverse complement.
CGAAGTACGTCCCGTTCACCGAGGACCCGTTCGGCTGGCTCGCGGGGCTGTGGATCCCGATGGCCGTCATGGCGACGATCTTCACCGGTCAGTACACCCGTATGGCGCGCTCCTCGATGATCGAGCAGCTCCAGGAGGAGCACGTGCGCACCGCCCGGGCCAAGGGCATGGGCAAGAAGTACGTCTTCTTCCGCTACGCCTGGCGCGGCTCGCTCATCCCGATCGTGACCATCCTCGGCATCGACCTGAGCGCCCTGCTCGGTGGCGGTGTCGTGACCGAACTCACCTTCTCCCTCCAGGGAATCGGCCGCCTCGCCGTGGACGGAGCGGTCACGAAGGACCTGCCGCTGACGATGGGTGTCATGCTGGTCGGAGCCTTCTTCATCCTGCTCCTGAACATCCTCGTCGACATCGCGTACGCCTGGATCGATCCGCGCGTCCGGCTCTCCTAGGAAGAACGAACCACCGTGACCACACTGACCAAGACCGAGGACGTCCCGGCCCCGACCGGGTCCGAGAGTTTCCTCTCGGTCCGTGACCTGCGGGTGCAGTTCTCCACCGAGGACGGCATCGTCAAGGCGGTCGACGGGCTCTCCTTCGATGTCGAGCGGGGCAAGACCCTGGGCATCGTCGGTGAGTCGGGTTCCGGCAAGTCCGTCACCAACCTGACCATCCTGGGCCTGCACAACCCGAGGACCACCACCATCGACGGCGAGATCGTCCTGGACGGCCAGGAACTCGTCACCGCCAAGGAGAAGGAGCTGGAGAAGCTCCGCGGCAACAAGATGGCGATGATCTTCCAGGACCCGCTGACGGCGCTGTCGCCGTACTACACGGTGGGACGGCAGCTCTCCGAGCCGTACATGAAGCACACCGGCGCCTCCAAGAAGGAGGCGAAGGACCGGGCGGTCCAGATGCTGGAGAAGGTCGGCATCCCGCAGCCCAAGGTGCGCTTCGACGACTACCCGCACCAGTTCTCCGGCGGTATGCGCCAGCGCGCGATGATCGCCATGGCGCTGATGTGCGACCCCGACCTGCTGATCGCCGACGAGCCGACCACCGCGCTCGACGTGACCGTGCAGGCGCAGATCCTGGACCTGCTGAAGGACCTCCAGCAGGAGTTCGGCTCCGCGATCATCTTCATCACCCACGACCTCGGTGTCATCGGCAACATGGCCGACGACCTGCTGGTGATGTACGCGGGCCGCGCCGTCGAGCGCGGCTCGGTCAAGGAGGTGCTGCGCACGCCGACGCACCCCTACACCTGGGGTCTGCTCAGCTCCATGCCGCGCCTCGACGGCGACATCGACCAGGAGCTGACGCCGATCCCGGGCAGCCCGCCGTCGCTGCTGAACCCGCCGTCCGGCTGCCCCTTCCACCCGCGCTGCGCCTTCCGTGACCAGGTGTCCGGCGATCTGTGCACCACGTCCCGGCCGCCGCTGGCCGAGGGCCGTGCCGCCGCCTGCCACCTCACGGCGGAGCAGAAGCAGACCATCTTCATCGACGAGATCCAGCCCCGGCTGCGCTAGGGAGAACCGAGATCATGAGCGAGAACCTCACCCTCCCCGCACAGCAGGGCTCCGCCGCCACCTCCAAGGAGCCGCTCCTGGAGGTCACGGGCCTGACCAAGCACTTCCCGATCTACGGCGGCTTCCCGATCAAACGCAAGGTCGGCGCCGTCCAGGCCGTCGACGGCGTGGACCTGAGGGTCGGGGTGGGCGAGAGCCTCGGCCTGGTCGGCGAGTCCGGCTGCGGCAAGTCCACCACCGGCCGGCTGATCACCCGCCTCCTGGAGCCGACGGCGGGACGGATCACGTACGCCGGTCAGGACATCACCCGTGCCAACCGCAAGCAGCTGGCGCCGGTGCGGTCCGAGATCCAGATGATCTTCCAGGACCCGTACTCCTCGCTGAACCCGCGGCAGACCGTCGGCTCCATCATCAAGTCGCCGATGGAGGTCAACGGGATCAACCCCGAGGGCGGCCGGGAGAAGCGCGTCCGGGAGCTGCTGGAGCTGGTCGGCCTCAACCCCGAGCACTACAACCGCTTCCCGCACGAGTTCTCCGGCGGTCAGCGCCAGCGTATCGGCGTCGCCCGCGCGCTCGCCCTGAACCCGAAGCTGATCGTCGCGGACGAGCCGGTCTCGGCCCTGGACGTGTCCATCCAGGCGCAGGTGGTGAACCTGCTCCAGAAGGTCCAGGAAGAGCTGGGCATCGCGTTCGTCTTCATCGCCCACGACCTGGCGATCGTGCGGCACTTCTCGCAGCGCGTGGCGGTCATGTACCTCGGCAAGGTGGTCGAGGTCGGCGACCGGGACTCCATCTACAACCGGCCGCGTCACCCCTACACCCACGCGCTGCTGTCCGCGGTGCCCGAGGTGCAGGTGGACGACGACGCCGAGCAGCGCGAGCGCATCCGTCTCTACGGTGACGTGCCCTCGCCGATCCACCCGCCGTCCGGCTGCCGCTTCCGCACCCGCTGCTGGAAGGCGCAGGACAAGTGCGCCACGGAGGAGCCCCCGCTGGTCCAGATCTCCGGCAACCGCGACGGTCACCTGACCGCCTGCCACTTCCCGGAGGACCCGACGACCGAGGCGCACGGCGCCGACGTGGTCATGGACCCGGCGCTCCAGGCCCTGGAGGCCGAGGGCGACGCCCCCGCCAAGTCCTGACGCGGCACCGCCGCCACGTCCCGACGGAGCCCGGCCACCCGGCCGGGCTCCGTCGTGTTCCACGGCCCGTCATCCATCCGGCCGGACACTGCATGCACTGTGCCCCCCTCTGCCCTGATATTGGCCGTTAACGGTTCAGCGCCCCGGCGCTGACGTACGGCGCGAACGAGGAGGGACTCCATGCGTGGAGCCAGGCACGCCAGATGGGCCGCGTGTGCGGTGGCCGCGGGCCTTGTGGCGGCGGCCTGCGGCGGCGGGGACGGCAACGGCGGCGGGGGCGACTCGGGCGCCGTGCTCAGCTCGTCCTGGGGGGACCCGCAGAACCCGCTGGAGCCCGCCAACACCAACGAGGTGCAGGGCGGCAAGGTCCTCGACATGATCTTCCGCGGGCTGAAGAAGTACGACCCGGAGACGGGCGAGGCGAAGGACATGCTCGCCGAGAGCATCGAGACCACCGACTCGCAGAACTTCACCGTCACCGTCAAGGACGGCTGGACCTTCAGCAACGGCGAGCAGGTCACCGCCCAGTCCTTCGTCGACGCCTGGAACTACGGCGCCAGCCTGAAGAACAACCAGCGCAACGCCTACTTCTTCAGCTACATCGAGGGCTACGACGCCGTCCACCCGGAGGACGGGAGTGAGCAGACCGCCGACACCCTCTCCGGCCTGGAGGTCACCGGCGAGCGGACCTTCACGGTCAAGCTCAACCAGAAGTTCTCCACCTTCCCCGAGACCCTGGGCTACAACGCCTACGTGCCGCTGCCCAAGGCGTTCTTCGACGACCACGACGCCTGGCTGGCCAAGCCGGTCGGCAACGGCCCGTACCTGGTGGACTCCTACACCCGCGGCTCGCAGATGTCGCTGCGCAAGTGGGAGGACTACCCCGGCGACGACGAGGCGCAGAACGGCGGCGTCGACCTGAAGGTCTACACCGACAACAACACCGCCTACACCGACCTGCTCGCCGGCAACCTCGACCTCGTCGACGACGTGCCCGCCGCCCAGCTGCGGAACGTGCAGAACGACCTCGGCGACCGCTACATCAACACCCCGGCCGGGATCATCCAGACCCTCGCCTTCCCGTTCTACGACAAGAACTGGAACAAGGAGGGCTCCGACGACGTGCGCAAGGGCCTGTCCCGGGCGATCGACCGCGGCCAGATCACCGAGACGATCTTCCAGAAGACCCGCACCCCCGCCAAGGACTGGACGTCCCCGGTGCTCGGGGAGGACGGCGGCTTCGACCCGGAGCTGTGCGGGGACCTGTGCGAGTACGACCCCGACGAAGCGAAGAAGCTGATCGAGCAGGGCGGCGGGCTGCCCGGCGGACAGGTCAGGATCAGCTACAACGCCGACACCGGCTCCCACAAGGAGTGGGTCGACGCGGTCTGCAACTCCATCAACAACGCCCTCGACAACGACCGCGCCTGCGTCGGCAACCCGATCGGCACCTTCGCGGACTTCCGCAGCCAGATCACCGACCGGAACATGAGCGGGCCGTTCCGCGCGGGCTGGCAGATGGACTACCCGCTGATCCAGAACTTCCTCCAGCCGCTGTACTACACCAACGCCTCCTCCAACGACGGCAAGTGGAGCAACAAGCAGTTCGACGACCTGGTCGACCAGGCCAACGCCGAGTCCGACACCGCCAAGGCCGTCGACCTCTTCCAGCAGGCCGAGGAGGTCGTCCGGGACAACATGGCCGCCATCCCGCTGTGGTACCAGAACGGCAGCGCGGGCTACTCGGAGCGGCTGTCCAACGTCAAGCTCAACCCGTTCAGCGTCCCCGTCTACAACGAGATCCAGGTCAGCTGAGGGGGCGGCATGGGACGCTACGTCGTCCGGCGGCTGCTCCAGATGATCCCGGTCTTCATCGGGGCCACGCTGCTGATCTTCCTCATGGTGAACGTGATGGGCGACCCCATCGCGGGACTCTGCGGCGACCGCCAGTGCGATCCCGCGACGGCCGCCCGGCTGCGCCACGAGTTCGGCCTCGACGAGCCCGTGTGGCAGCAGTACCTGACCTACATGGGCAACGTCTTCACCGGCGACTTCGGCACCGCCTTCAACGGCCAGCCGGTCACCGAGCTGATGGGCACGGCGTTCCCGGTCACCATCCGGCTCACCCTCATCGCCATCCTGTTCGAGATCGTCATCGGGATCACCCTCGGGGTCGTCACGGGGCTGCGCCGCGGCCGCCCCGTCGACACCGGGGTGCTGCTGGCCACCCTGGTCGTCATCTCCGTCCCCACGTTCGTCACCGGTCTGCTGATCCAGCTGCTGCTCGGCGTGAAGTGGGGCTGGATCAGTCCCTCCGTCTCCCCGGAGGCGCCCTTCGACGAGCTGATCGTGCCCGGCCTGGTGCTGGCGTCCGTCTCACTGGCGTACGTCACCCGGCTGACCCGGACGTCCATCGCGGAGAACCGGCGCTCCGACTACGTCCGTACCGCCGTCGCCAAGGGCCTGCCGAGGCGCCGGGTCATCACCCGGCACCTGCTGCGCAACTCCCTCATCCCCGTCGTCACCTTCATCGGCGCGGACGTGGGCTTCCTGATGGGCGGCGCCATCGTCACCGAGCGGATCTTCAACATCCACGGCGTGGGCTACCAGCTCTACCAGGGCATCCTGCGCCAGAACACGCAGACCGTCGTCGGCTTCGTGACCATCCTCGTCCTGGTCTTCCTCGCGGCCAACCTCATCGTCGACCTCCTGTACGCCGTACTCGACCCGAGGATCCGCTATGCCTGAGCCGCCGCGTGAGCCCGACAACGCCATCGCCTCCACCGGTCAGGGCGGCGCCATGGACCTGGGCCTGGACGAGGCGGAGACCCTGGAGAAGACCCCGGGCGGTCCGGTCGGCACCGGGCCCCAGGAGAAGCCGCGGTCCCTGTGGTCCGACGCCTGGCACGATCTGCGCCGCAACCCGGTCTTCATCTGCTCGGGCCTGTTCATCCTCTTTCTGATCGTGATCTCCCTGTGGCCGTCGCTGATCGCCTCCGGCAACCCGCTCCAGTGCGACCTCTCCAAGGCGCAGGAAGGCTCCCAGCCCGGCCATCCGTTCGGCTTCAACGGGCAGGGCTGCGACGTCTACACCAGGACCGTCTACGGGGCCCGTATGTCCGTCGCGGTCGGGGTGCTGTCCACGCTCGGGGTGGCCCTGCTGGGCAGCGTCCTGGGCGCCCTCGCCGGGTTCTTCGGCGGCGCCTCCGACTCCGTCCTCTCCCGGATCACCGACGTCTTCTTCGCCATCCCCGTCGTCCTCGGCGGACTCGTGCTGCTGTCGGTGGTCACCAGCAACACCATCTGGCCCGTCATCGGGTTCATCGTGCTGCTCGGCTGGCCGCAGATCTCCCGCATCGCCCGCGGCTCGGTCATCACCGCCAAGCAGAACGACTACGTCCAGGCCGCCCGCGCCCTCGGCGCCTCCAACTCCCGGCTGCTGCTGCGGCACATCGCGCCCAACGCCGTCGCCCCGGTGATCGTGGTCGCCACCATCGCGCTCGGCACCTACATCGCGCTGGAGGCCACGCTGTCCTTCCTCGGGGTCGGGCTCAGGCCGCCGAGCGTGTCCTGGGGCATCGACATCTCCGCCGCCTCCCCCTACATCCGCAACGCCCCGCACGCCCTGCTGTGGCCCTCCGGAGCGCTGGCGATCACCGTGCTCGCGTTCATCATGCTCGGCGACGCGGTGCGCGACGCCCTCGACCCCAAGCTGAGGTGAGCCGCCGCCATGCTGCTCGACGTACGCGACCTGCACGTGGAGTTCCACACCCGGGACGGGGTCGCCAAGGCCGTCAACGGCGTCAACTACCAGGTGGACGCGGGCGAGACGCTCGCCGTGCTCGGCGAGTCCGGCTCCGGCAAGTCGGTCACCGCCCAGGCCGTCATGGGCATCCTCGACATGCCGCCCGGCCGGATCACCGGCGGCGAGGTCCTCTTCCAGGGCCGGGACCTGTTGAAGCTGAAGGAGGAGGAGCGCAGGAAGGTCCGCGGCGCCGAGATGGCGATGATCTTCCAGGACGCGCTGTCCGCCCTCAACCCGGTGCTCTCGGTGGGCGACCAGCTCGGCGAGATGTTCACCGTGCACCGCGGGATGTCCCGGAAGGACGCGCGGGCCAGGGCCGTGGAGCTGATGGACCGGGTCCGCATCCCCGCCGCCAAGGAGCGCGTACGGCAGTACCCGCACCAGTTCTCCGGCGGTATGCGCCAGCGGATCATGATCGCGATGGCGCTCGCCCTGGAACCCAAGCTGATCATCGCCGACGAGCCCACCACCGCCCTCGACGTCACCGTCCAGGCCCAGGTCATGGAGCTGCTCGCGGAGTTGCAGCGCGAGTACCACATGGGACTCATCCTGATCACCCACGACCTCGGCGTGGTCGCCGACGTCGCGGACCGGATCGCCGTGATGTACGCGGGCCGCATCGTGGAGTCCGCGCCCGTCCACGACATCTACAAGGCCCCCGCCCACCCGTACACGCGCGGCCTGCTCGACTCCATCCCGCGCCTGGACCAGAAGGGCCAGGAGCTGTACGCCATCAAGGGCCTGCCGCCCAGCCTGCTGCGCATCCCGCCGGGCTGCGCCTTCCACCCGCGCTGCCCGCTGGCACGGGACGTCTGCACCACCGACGAGCCGCCCCTGTACGAGATCGAGGGCCGTCCGGACCGGGGCAGCGCCTGCCACTTCTGGAGGGAGTGCCTGCATGGCTGAGCCGATCCTGGAGGTCAGCGGGCTGGTCAAGCACTACCCGCTGACCCAGGGCATCCTCTTCAAGAAGCAGATCGGCGCCGTGAAGGCCGTGGACGGCGTCGACTTCACCCTCGACCGCGGCGAGACCCTCGGCATCGTCGGCGAGTCCGGCTGCGGCAAGTCCACGGTCGCGAAGATGCTGGTCAGCCTGGAGAAACCGACCGCCGGGACGATCAGGTACAAGGGCGAGGACATCACCCACCTCTCCGGCCGCGCGCTGAAGGCGGTACGCCGCAACATCCAGATGGTCTTCCAGGACCCGTACACCTCCCTCAACCCCCGGATGACCGTCGGCGACATCATCGGCGAGGCGTACGAGATCCACCCCGAGGCCGCCCCCAAGGGCGACCGGCGCACGAGGGTGCAGGACCTGCTGGACGTCGTCGGCCTCAACCCCGAGTACATCAACCGCTATCCGCACCAGTTCTCCGGCGGCCAGCGCCAGCGCATCGGCATCGCCCGGGGGCTGGCGCTGCGCCCCGAGATCATCGTCGCCGACGAGCCGGTGTCGGCGCTGGACGTGTCGGTGCAGGCGCAGGTCATCAACCTGATGGCGCGCCTCCAGGACGAGTTCGACCTGTCGTACGTCTTCATCGCCCACGACCTGTCGATCGTGCGGCACATCTCCGACCGGGTCGGGGTGATGTACCTCGGCCGGATCGTGGAGACCGGCTCGGACGCCGAGATCTACGACCACCCCACCCACCCGTACACCCAGGCGCTGCTCTCCGCGGTCCCGGTGCCCGACCCGGAGGCCCGGGAGCACCGGGAGCGGATCATCCTCGCCGGTGACGTGCCCTCCCCGACGAAGGTGCCCTCCGGCTGCCGCTTCCGCACCCGCTGCTGGAAGGCCCGCGAACGCTGTGTGGTGGAGGTCCCGGCGCTGGCGGTCCCGGAGGCGTTCCAGGGGGCGAGGGGCCCGGCCGTCCACGACTCGGCGTGCCACTTCGCGGAGGAGAAACAGGTGGTCCCGCCGGAGGCCGAGAACGAGTAACACGGAGGCAACTCCCGCGACCCGGTTCCGATATACGGACGCGGCACGCTGTGGAGCGTACGGCCGTGCGGGTGCCGTAAACGGGCCGGGATGCGCCATGTCATCCCGGCCCGTTGCCCCTTTTTGCGCCTGAACCGGCGCCGCCTTCGCGGACCTCGCCGGTGTTTCGTCGTGGTTCCTCAATTGATGGTTGCGGTGCTCCGTGGAATGTCCTTGGCTCAGCTCAGATTCAGGGCGCGCCGTAGGAAGTCCACCTGGAGCAGCAGCAGGTTCTCCGCGACCTGTTCCTGGGGGGTCATGTGGGTGACGCCGGACAGCGGCAGCACCTCGTGCGGGCGGCCCGCGGCCAGCAGGGCGGAGGAGAGCCGCAGGGAGTGCGCGACGACCACGTTGTCGTCGACCATGCCGTGCACGATCAGCATCGGCCGGTGCGGCTCGGCCGCGTCGACCAGGCCCTCGTCGTCGATCATCGAGTTGCGCCGGTAGACCTCGGGCTGCTCGTCCGGGTGTCCCAGATAGCGCTCCTGGTAGTGGGTGTCGTACAGCCGTACGTCCGTGACCGGGGCGCCGACCACCGCCGCGTGGAAGACGTCGGGGCGCCGCAGCACCGCGAGCCCCGCCAGATAGCCGCCGAAGGACCAGCCGCGAACGGCGACCCGGTCGAGGTCGAGCGGGAAGTCGGCGGCGAGGGCCCGGAGCGCGTCGATCTGGTCCTCGAGCACGACCGCCGCGACCTCGTCCCTGATCGCCTTCTCCCAGGCGGGGGAGCGCCCGGGGGTGCCCCGGCCGTCCGCCACGACCACCGCGAAGCCCTGGTCGGCGAACCACTGTGAGGTGAGGTGCGCGTTGTGCGCCGCGACCACCCGCTGGCCGTGCGGCCCGCCGTACGGGTCGAGGAGCACGGGGAGCGCGGTGTCACCGGCGTAGTCCCGAGGCATAAGCACGGCGCATGGGATCTGCCGTGCGCCCCCCAAGGTGAGCGTGATGCGCGGGGACAGACCAGGATCTTCCGCGTACGAGGGGACAGTCGCCACCTGCTTGCCGTCCCGCAGCACCCGCACCAGCGCCCCCGGCCGGTCGAGCGCCGCCGAGACCAGCACGGTCACGTCCCCGGAGCGCACCGCCGTGTGCACACCGGGCTCCTGGGAGACACGTTCCCAGCCGAGTTCGTTGACCCGGTACACATGGACCTCGCCGATCTCCGCGGCCGTGGCCTCCGCCCCGGCGGACGCCGAGACCAGCACGTCGTCGTCGGAGACGTCGAGCACCGCCCGCAGGTGCAACTGCGGCCCGGTCAGCGGGCGTTCACCGACCGCGAGTACCCGAGCGCCTCCCTCGTCCGCGATCCGCACCAGCTGCCCGGACGGGGTCCAGCACGGCACCCCGGGGAAAAGATCAAGCCAAATCGGATCTTCGTCGGCATGCACCATCCGGGTCGCGCCCGTGTCCGGGTCCACCGCCAGGTACAGCTGGCTGCGCTGGTCGCGCGCCTGTACGAGCAGCAGTGGAGCACCCGCCGCTGACCAGTGCACTCGAGCCAGGTACGGATAGCGCGCCCGGTCCCAGACCACCTCCGTGCGCGAGCCGTCCAGGCCGATCACCAGCAGCCGGACCTCCGCGTTGGCCGTCCCGGCGGCCGGGTAGGGGACGTGTTGTGGGTCACGCTCCGGCCGGGCGGGGTCGGAGATCCACCACCGCCTCACCGGCGTGTCGTCCACGCGCGCCACCAGGAGCCGGTCGGACTCCGGCGACCACCAGAACCCACGCGAACGCGCCATTTCCTCGGCCGCGATGAACTCGGCCAGACCGTAGGAAACCCCCTCCGACTCCGGCTCGGCGAGCGCCCGGTCGTCCGCGCCCTCCGCGCCGACCACCCGCAACGCGCCCCGCGCGACATAGGCGACATGCCGTCCGTCGGGCGACGGACGCGGATCGACCACCGGCTGCGCGGTGGGCAGCTGACGTGCCGTACCGGCCCGCAGCTCGGCCGTGAAAAGCCGCCCTGACAAGGCGAAAGACGCCAGCTCCACGGCCGTGTCGGTGGCGTAGCCGACGATGCCCGCGCCGCCCTCACGGCTGCGCTCGCGCCGCGCCCGCTCCTCCGGCGGCAGGTCCTCCTCGGCGCCGCCGAGCAGGGCGCGCGGGTCGGCCGCCACCCGTTCCGAGCCGTCCGCCAGGTCGAGAACCCACAGCACACCGGCCCGGTCGGTACCGGAGCGGGAGCGCACGAACACGACACGGGAACCGTCGGGAGCCACCGTGAACGAACGCGGCGCGCCGAGCGTGAAGCGCTGGCTGCGGGCGTGCCGTCGGGGGAAGGAATCAGGCGCCATCGTCATGCCCTGACCATATTGGCCATGCGCCCCCTTGTGCGGCCGTGCGCCGATCGATGCGCACGTACGGATAGTTATGATCACTAGCGCTGCGTGGGTATCAACCTGCTGGCTGCTGTATGGATTTACCCGTTCCCTCGCACTGTTCCCAGACCTGTTCCTCGACCGTTTCCCCCACGTTCCCGGGTTCTTGGAGGTGAGCCGCCGTGGCACTCTCGATTTCGGCGGTGGTGCTGCTGGCGATCATCGTCTTCCTGCTGATCAAGAAGTCAGGCCTGAAGGCGGGGCACGCCATCGTCTGCATGCTCCTCGGCTTCTACCTCGCGTCCTCGACCGTCGCTCCCACGATCAGCGAGCTGACGACGAACATCGCGGGGATGATCGGCAGCATCAAGTTCTGAGAGGACCGCGCGGCAGTGTCGGCGGCGCCTCGTAGGGTGGGTGCATGACGGTACTGCCCGCGCGTCGTCTGCTGCTGGTGCACGCGCACCCGGACGACGAGTCGATCAACAACGGCGCGACCATGGCCAGGTACGCGGCCGAGGGTGCCCATGTGACCCTGGTCACCTGCACCCTCGGTGAGCATGGCGAGGTGATCCCGCCCGGGCTCGCCCACCTCACCGGCGCCGCCCTAGGCGAGCACCGGCTCGGCGAGCTGGCCGCCGCCATGCGCGCGCTCGGCGTGGAGGACTTCCGTCAGCTCGGCGGCCCCGGCCGCTACCAGGACTCCGGGATGATGGGCCTGCCCGACAACGACGACCCCGACTGCCTCTGGCAGGCCGACCTCGACGAGGCCGCCGCCCAGCTGGTCGAGATCATCCGCGAGGTCCGCCCCCAGGTCCTGGTCACCTACGACCCGCACGGCGGCTACGGCCACCCCGACCACATCAAGGCCCACCGCATCGCCATGCGCGCCGCCGAGCTGGCCGCCGAGGCGGGCTGCCCCATCGCCAAGATCTACTGGAACCGCGTACCGCGCGGCGCCGCCGAGGAGGCATTCGCCCGCCTCGCCGACGCCCTGCCCGGCCTGCCCTTCACCAAGAGCGCCACCCTCGACGACGTACCCGGCGTCGTCCTCGACGAGCGCGTCACCACCACCGTCGACGGCACCGCGTACGCCACCGCCAAGGCAGCCGCGATGCGGGCGCACGCCACCCAGATCGAGGTCGCCGGGCCGTACTTCGCGCTCTCCAACGAACTGGCCCAGCCGATCTTCACCACCGAGTACTACGAGCTGGTGAGCGGCGAGCCGGGCGCGACGGACGAACGCGACCTCTTCGCCGGGCTGGCCCCCGGGGAACCGGAGGGGTCGGCATGAGCGACCGCGGATCGCTGCTCGCCCAGCCCCTGCACCGGCCCTCCGCCCTGCGGATCGCCCTCTACCTGGGACTCTTCCTGCTCGGCGCGGTCGTCGGCTGCGCCGGGGCGCTGGTGCAGGACGGCTGGTTCCCCGGCGGGCTGCTGCTCGCGCTCGCCGGTGCGGCCGGACTGTTCGTCGGCGGCGCCCGCGCGCTCGGCGGCCGGGGCGGGGCGATCGCACCCGCCGCGGGCTGGATGGTCGCCGTGGTACTGCTCACCGCCAGCCGTCCGGAGGGCGACTTCCTGTTCGCCGCGGGAGCCGGTTCGTACCTCTTCCTCCTCGGCGGCATGGGTGTGGCTGTGATGTGCGCCACCTTGGTGACGGGCCGGCAACCGTAGGTCCGGGTCGTCCGACTTGGCATTGACGTACCAGTTCGCCGTCCCGCACTCGTGCGAGTCCGGTGTGGGTTTCCACGGCGGTCATGGGATAAGCGCCAGAAGTGGCCAGTATGGTGGTCCCGCCGCCGAGCCTCCCCCAGGCTCTCTGGTCCCCTCCAGCGGAGGGGGGCCCTAGCAGAGCGAGGTCGCAGCGGGCGGCGAGCCAACCGGGAGAACCTGCCTTGAGTCGTGAAACTGACAGTCCGTCCTCCGGGCCCAACGGGCGCGGCGGAGCCGCCTACCCGTCGGGGACGCCGCCCTACGGCACGCCCACGGGCGGCAACGCGGACGCGGGCCGTACGGCCGCACAGCCTGAGGACCGCAAGACCGAGACCACGCTGACGACCCGGATCCGGATCAACATCCCCGGATCGCGGCCGATTCCGCCGGTCGTCGTGCGCAAGCCCGTCGGTGAGACCGAGGACACGGGCGCGACCGAGGGCGGGACGCCGACGCCGTCCGGTGGGGTGCCCGCCGCCGCGCTGGGCGGTGCCGAGCGCTCCGTGGAGCCCGCGGGGGCCGCCGCGTCCGGCGGAACGGGCGCGATGGGCGCGGCCGGTGGCAGCGGTGGTCCCGGCGGTGCCGGTGGCCCGGGTGGCGGCGAGAAGACCAGCGACTGGTTCGCGCCGCGCAAGTCCCAGGCGCCCAAGGCCGGTCAGGGCGGCTCCACCGCCAACGGCGCGTCCGCCTCCGGCGCTTCCCCCGCTCCGGGCACGCCGGGTGCGGGTGCGGGTGTCCCGGCCGGGCCTCGGCCGGGTGCCGGGCGTCCCGGTGGCTCCGGCGGCTCCATGAACATGCAGGGCGGCGGCACGAACGGCGCCGGGCTCCCGGGCGCCACCGGCGGCCCCGTGGCGCCCGGCCACGGCGGCGGGACCGGCTCCTTCGACGTCACCGAGGCGCTGACGGCCGGTCAGCGCGGCCCCGAGCCGCGCCGCGACGACCTGCCGTACTTCTCCGACGACGACCCGAGCAGCCAGACCGGCCAGCACGCCCAGGACCCCTACGGCGGCTTCGGCGGCCCCGGCGCGGCCCAGCACCCCAGCGGCCCGACCGGCGGCCCGGTCACCGGCGACGGCCCCCGGCTGCCCGCCGTCGGCGGCCCTGGAGCGGCTCCCGGCCGCCCCGGCGGCCCGGCCGGGCCCAACGCTCCGGGCGGCCCCGGAACGGCGGGCGGCGGGCCGCGTACGGCCCCTGGCGCCCCCGGCCACGGCCCCGGCGGCGGACTGAGCGACGACACCGCGATCCTCACCCCGCAGAAGCCCGCCCCCGAACCCCCCGGCGGCCTCTACGGCAACACCGCGGACAACGTCTCCGGCCACACCGTCACCAGCGGCATCCCCGTCGTCCCCCCCGCCGACCGCGGCACCCCGCCGTTCGGCACCCCCGCGCACGCGGACGCGCCCCGGCCGCAGCAGCAGCCGAAGCCGCCCGCGCCCGCCGCCGCGGCCCCCCGCAAGAAGAAGGGCCGCAACAAGCTGGTACTGCTCGGCGGCGGCCTGATCGCCGTCGCCGGTGTCGCCTACGGCGCCGGGCTGCTGATGAACCACTCCGACGTGCCCAAGGGCACCACCGTGCTCGGCGTCGACATCGGCGGCGGCACCCGCGACGAGGCCGTCAAGAAGCTCGGCGACGCCCTCGGCGACCGGATCAACAGCCCGCTGAAGCTGTCCGTGGACGGCGAGGCCGTCGCGCTCAAGCCGGACCAGGCGGGCCTCCAGTTCGACGCCACGGCCACGGTCGCGGCGGCCGCCGAGAGCGACTACAACCCGGTCTCCGTCATCGGCTCCCTGTTCGGCAACCAGCGCGTCGTCGAACCGGTCATGCCCGTCGACGAGGAGAAGCTGAACGCCGCCCTGGAGAGGGCCGCCGGCGGCGCCGGGTCGGTGACCGAGGGCACCATCAGGTTCGAGTCCGGCAAGGCGGTCCCGGTCTACGGCAAGGCGGGCAAGGGCATCGCCGTGGGCCCGGCGGCCAGTGCCGTCGAGGCGGCCTACCGTACCCAGGTCGAGACCGGCACGGCCGCCACCGTCCAGGTGCCGACCACCGCCAAGCAGCCGACCGTCGACAAGGCCGAGGTCGACCGGATGATGAAGGAGTTCGCCGAACCGGCGATGTCCGACAACGTCACCGTCCAGACCGACCCGGCCCACTCGATCGCCTTCAGCCCCGAGAACTCCCTGTGGAAGTTCCTCGGCGTCAAGGCCGTCGACGGCAAGCTCGTCGAGAGCTACGACAAGGCCGCCCTCCAGGAGCTGTACGGCAGCACCTTCGACGACGTCCGCATCACCCGCGCCACCGGCCAGAAGACCGCGGTCACCGTCGAGGACGTCATCGGCGCCCTCCGCCTGGCCCTGAAGAGCACCACCGACCGCACGGCCGTCATAGAGACGGACCCGAACTAGGAACGCCGGTGACCCCCGCGCCCCTTCGGGGGCGCGGGGAACTGCGCGACCAGCCACGAACCACCCGCACCCGGCACACAACAGCCACCCCAACGGCGAAGCCCGCCGCACCCGTCTAGTTCAGCTTGGCCCGCGCCACGCGGGCCTGCCGCCGTACCTGCTCCGCCGCCGCCTCGTCCACCCCCGCCACCAGCTCCGCGTACGCCTCCAGCTCGGCCGCCCCGGCGAGGAACTCCCCGCGCTGCACCAGCAGCTGCGCCCGCTCGTAGCGCAGCCGCGCCGGATGCGACGGCAGCAGCAGCGACAGGTCCACCGCCCACAGCGACACGTCCGACCGCTCGGGACGGGCCGCGGACCACGCCCGTACGTTGTTCAGCACCCTCAGCACCACGTCCAGCGGATCGGCGGGCGTCAGCATGCCCGGGTCGAGCGGCACCCCCGCCGCCCCCGCCACCAGCAGCTCCGCGTCGGACCCGGTGAGCACCCGCCCCCCGTCGAAGGGATCGGCGAGCACCTGCTCCCCGGCCGCCCCGAACCCGACGACGAAGTGTCCCGGCAACGCCACGCCGTACACCTGCGCCCCCGCCCGCCGGGCCACCTCCAGCCACACCACCGACAGCAGGATCGGCAGCCCGCGCCGCCGCCGCAGCACCTCGTGCAGCAGGGACGACTCAAGCCGCTGGTAGTCGCCGGGGGAGCCGCGGAAGCCGAGCCGCTCGCCCAGGAGGTCACGCAGCGCCACCGCCCAGGCGTGCGGCCCGCCCGGCCGGAACGGCAGCCGCCCCGCCAGCTCGTCCAGCTCCATCTGCGCGGCGTCGATGCCCGCCTCGTCCAGCGCGCCGTCCGCCACGGCGCCCAGCAGCAGGCACAGCGCCGACAGGTCCGGCAGCTCGGACCGTGCCTCCGCGGCGAACCGCCGCCGCAGTTCGGCGGAGCGCTCGGGAGGCGGCGGGAAGGGGGGACGCATGAGTCAGGTTGCCCTTCGACGGAAGCGGGACGTGGATCAGCGGGCGGCCGGGGCGGGGTCCGGCTCCCGGTAGTGGTGGTACGCGTGGTGCGCCGTGAACCCCATCCGGGCGTACAGCTCCCGCGCCCCCGCGTTGTCCGTCTCCACCTGGAGCCACCCGGCGGAGGCGCCCTCGTCGAGCGCCTGCCGCGCCAGTACGGCCATCACGGTCGTCGCAAGCCCCCGGCGCCGCTGCTCCGGGGCGACCTCGACGGCGGCGAACCCGGCCCACCGCCCGTCCACCACCAGCCGCCCGATCGCGTCCGGCACACCCTGCGCACCGGGCACCGCCGCGAACCACACGGACGGCCCCCCGCCGAGCACCCGCAGCGCCACGTCGCTCACGCCCTTGCGCTGGTAGCGCGCCAGCCAGGCCGCGTCGGCGGTCCGCGACAGCACCACCCCGCACGGATCGGCCCGCAGGTCCGCGACCGGCGCCAGCGCCCCGGCCCACAGCTCGGCGGTCACCTCCCGCACCCACCCGCGCCGCTCCAGCTCCCCGCACAGCAGCTCCTGGGTGCCCTCGGCACCGGTGGCGGTCTGCACATAGGCGGGCAGCCCCCGAGCGCCGTACCAGCGCCGTACGGCGGTCAGCGCCTCGTCCAACGGCAGCCCGGGGTCGCCCAGCGGCAGCACCGAGTTGGCCCGCCGGGTGAAGCCCGAGGCCGCGCGCAGCTCCCAGTCACCGAGCCGCTCGCTCTCCACCGGCCGCCAGGCCCGCGCGGAGACCCGCGCCAGCTCCTCGTAGGAGGCCGCAGGCCCCCGGCGCCGGGCGGGCGCGGCGGGTACCACCTTGCCCGCGACCAGCGACGACTCGGGAATCCGCACGGACTCACCGTCCCGCCGTGTGATCACCAGCACACCCTCGTCCCATGATGTGAGAACACCCACCGTGTCGGTGAATTTCCCCGCGGTGACCGACGCGCCGGTCAACCGTCGTACCGAGACGCGTTTGCCCACGTCAGCAGCGGTGATACGGACCTCAAGACGCCCAACGGCCGACATTTCCACAGGCCAGTTCACCCCTCCTGTTCGGATCATGCCCAGGAACGGAGATACTAGGGGCGGGCATCGACGACGCCGCGCTCCCGCGCGCCAGGCGGCGGAGCCTGAGGAGGCCCGCCAGCGCCCGTATCGAGGAGGAACGACAGCGTGACCTACGTCATCGCGCAGCCTTGTGTCGACGTCAAGGACAAGGCGTGCATCGAGGAGTGCCCGGTCGACTGCATCTACGAGGGCCAGCGGTCCTTGTACATCCACCCGGACGAATGCGTCGACTGCGGTGCCTGTGAGCCGGTCTGCCCGGTCGAGGCGATCTTCTACGAGGACGACACTCCGGAGGAGTGGAAGGACTACTACAAGGCCAACGTCGAGTTCTTCGACGAGCTGGGCTCGCCCGGCGGCGCCAGCAAGCTCGGGCTGATCGAGCGGGACCACCCCTTCATCGCCGCGCTGCCGCCGCAGGCCTCGGGCGAGTAACACCGAGGGCGTGCAGCGAAGAACGCCCTGAGCGGCCCGCACACCGCGCCGCCTCGGTCCCGTACGGCCCGATGACCCCGGTCATCACCGGCGCCGTACGGGACCGAGGCGTTTTCCGAGTGCCGTACGAGAAAGTGAGCCAGCCCCCGTGTCCTCCGTCTCCGACCGCCTCCCGGCCTTCCCCTGGGACAAGCTCGCGCCCTACAAGAAGACGGCCGCCGCGCACCCGGACGGCATCGTCGACCTGTCCGTGGGCACCCCGGTCGACCCGGTCCCCGACCTGATCCAGAAGGCTCTGGTCGCCGCCGCCGACTCGCCGGGCTACCCGACCGTCTGGGGCACGCCGGAGCTGCGCGACGCGATCACCGGCTGGCTGGGCCGCCGTCTCGGCGCCCGCGACCTCACCCACCACCACGTGCTGCCGGTCGTCGGCTCCAAGGAACTCGTCGCCTGGCTCCCCACCCAGCTGGGCCTCGGCCCCGGCGACAAGGTCGCCTACCCGCGCCTCGCCTACCCGACGTACGAGGTCGGCGCCCGGCTGGCCCGCGCCGACCACGAGTCCTACGACGACCCGACCGACCTGGACCCGGCGAACCTCAAGCTGCTCTGGCTCAACTCGCCGTCCAACCCGACGGGCAGGGTCCTCCCCAAGGAGGAGCTGACGAGGATCGTCGCCTGGGCGCGCGCCCACGGCGTCCTGGTCGTCTCCGACGAGTGCTACCTGGAACTGGGCTGGGAGGCCGACCCCGTCTCCGTCCTCCACCCCGACGTCAACGGCGGCTCCCACGACGGCATCGTCGCCGTCCACTCCCTCTCCAAGCGCTCCAACCTGGCCGGCTACCGCGCCGCGTTCATCGCCGGGGACCCCGCGGTCCTCGGTCCGCTGCTGGAGATCCGCAAGCACGGCGGCATGATGACCTCCGCCCCCACCCAGGCGGCGGTCGTGGCGGCCCTCGGCGACGACGACCACGTCCACGCCCAGCGCGCCCGCTACGCGGCCCGCCGCAGCGCCCTCCGCGACGCCCTGCTGTCCCACGGCTTCCACATCGAACACAGCGAGGCCAGCCTCTACCTCTGGGCCACCCGCCACGAGTCCTGCTGGAACACGGTCGCCCACCTCGCCGACCTCGGCATCCTGGCGGCCCCGGGCGACTTCTACGGTCCAGCGGGCGCCCATTTCGTACGCGTGGCCTTCACGGCGACGGACGAACGGGTGGCGGCGGCGGTAGCCCGCCTCGGGGGGTAATCCCGTTCGCCTGGCTGTGGGCAGTCGTTCCGCAGGGCGGAACGGGTGGGCACAGCCACCGACGCCGGGTACCGCGGCAACAGACGGCACCCGCACCCACCAAACGGCGGTGGGGCCCAGGGGGAAACCCCTGAACCCCACCGCCGGCAACAGGAGAAGCGGGTCAGCCGACCGGCAGGCCCTGCACCGGCAGCGCACCGCCCTTGGCCACCCCGTCCGTGGGCAGCCCGCCCTTGGTCGCGGTCGTGGCGGTGTCACCCAGCACTTCCCCCGCGGCCCCGGCCGCGTCACCGGCCGCCTTCTGCACCGCGGGAGTCGCCTTCTTCACGGTCTGCCCACCGGTCTTGCCCGCGGCGGGCACCGACTTCTTGACCGCCTTGCTGCCGGTCTCACCGGCCGCGCCGGTGACGCTCTGCGCCGCACCGTCCACGGTGTTGCCCACGTTCGCGCCGTCCAGCGCGGTGAGGCCGCCGAGGTTGGGGGCGGCGGGCAGTTCGGGGGCCGCGCTGGCGGAGCCGGCCGCACCGACCCCGGCAGCCGCTCCCGCAGCGACGAGCAGCGCGGCACGGGCGATCCGGCGGGTCAGAGGGAGGGACATGGTGCTCCTTTGACGGGAGAGAACAGTTGGAAGGCTGTTGATCGTCCGGGCCCAGACGCAGTGACTACCGCTCGAAACCCGGGAAGGTTGCGGCGGCACAACGTAAAGAGTTGGTAATGCGTCGCATTATCTGCTGTGGATAAAAGCGGGCAAAGAACACCGGTCCCGATGGCCCGCCGAATCCTTACAGCCCTTTGTTCCCAAGGGTTTCGCCGAAGCGGGGGTGACGGCACGAAAACCTGCGCACACCGTCGACGTCAGGTCCGTGCGCCTAACCCGGGAGGGTGACGCCCCGCACTACTGCCCAGTGACAATTCGGACGGCGCCCGCCGCGCCGCCGGTCCCGCCGGACCCCTTGGCGTCGGTGGCCTCGGTCGTCCCCGTGGCCCGCCACCGGCTGTCCGTGTTCCCGGCGGTCCACTCCCGCCCCGCGTACGACACGCTCCGGATGTGCAGCGCGGAGGCGTTGGCGACGGCCCAGTGGGCCAGCTGCCAGCCGCGCTGCTCGACGGTGCGTCCGGCGACGGCGTTGGTGTCGGCGGAGACCGGCACGGTCACCGTCCGCCCGCTGGTCTCGGCGGCGAACTCCACCGAGCCGTCGCCGTCGCCCCCACCCTTGCCGCCCACTTCCGCCGCTGTCTCCTCCAGCGCGTCGCGCCCGAAGTCCCGCACCAGCGCCGAGCGGACCGCCTGCGGCCCCGCGGCCTGAGTCGCCGCCGGGCGTCCGTCGCAGGTCAGCGTGGCTCCCGCGCGGCCCGTGAGCGCGGCGGCGAGCAGGGTGGCGTCCGGCTCGTGCTTGGCGTACGCCTGCGGGAAGCCGCTGCGCTGCACGCGCTGGGCGGCCACGGTCAGCGGCAGCCGGGTATAGCCGGGGACCTCGGCGAGATGGTCGTAGAACATGCCCGCCGCGTACGACGGGTCCATGATCTGTTCCTCGGTGCCCCAGCCCATCGACGGACGCTGCTGGAACAGACCGAGCGAGTCACGGTCGCCGTGGTCGAGGTTGCGCAGCGCGGACTCCTGGAGGGCGGTCGCCAGCGCGATCGTCACGGCCCGCTCGGGCATGCCGCGCGCTATTCCGACGGCCGTGATCGTCGCGGCGTTCACCGCCTGCTCCGGACTGAACTCGTACGTCGCCCCGTCGTCCTTGGCGGAGACGGCCTTGCAGCCCGGGGCGCCGGTCCCGCCGGTGACGTACTGCACCGCGAGGTAACCGGCGACCGCGAACAGGACCAGGAAGGCCGCCCCGGTACGGAGTAGGCGGCCGCGACGCTTGCGCTTGATGGGGGACGGCTCTGGCACGCGATACAAGGTACTGGAGAGTACGGTTCCTGACGCCGGGGGTGCGCGAAGGACCTGCGCGAACCGCGGGCGGGCGGCGCTTCCGCCGTGCGCGCTAGGGTCGTCGCCATGGCCGACACCCCGCTTGACCTCACCCTGGACGCCGCGAAGCTCACCGCCCGGCTGGTCGACTTCCCCTCCGAGAGCGGCGGTGAGAAGCCGCTCGCCGACGCGATCGAGACCGCCCTGCGCGCCCTGCCCCACCTGACGGTCGACCGCTACGGCAACAACGTCGTGGCCCGGACCGGTCTGGGCCACGACCAGCGGGTGATCCTCGCCGGACACATCGACACCGTGCCCATCGCGGACAACGTCCCCTCCCGCCTCGACGACGACGGCGTCCTGTGGGGCTGCGGCACCTGCGACATGAAGTCCGGCGTGGCGGTACAGCTGCGCATCGCGGCCACCGTGCCCGCCCCCAACCGCGACCTGACCTTCGTCTTCTACGACAACGAGGAGGTCGCCGCCGAGCTGAACGGCCTGAAGCACGTCGCCGAGAACCGCCCGGAGTGGCTGGCGGGCGACTTCGCGGTGCTCCTCGAACCCTCCGACGGACAGGTGGAGGGCGGCTGCCAGGGCACGCTGCGGATGCTGCTGAGGACCAGCGGGGAGCGGGCGCACTCGGCGCGCAGCTGGATGGGCTCCAACGCGATCCACGCCGCCGCCCCGATCCTGGCCCGCCTCGCCGCGTACGAGCCGCGCAACCCGGTGATCGACGGCCTCCAGTACCGCGAGGGCCTCAACGCCGTACGGATCTCCGGCGGCGTCGCCGGGAACGTCATCCCCGACGAGTGCGTGGTCGCGGTCAACTTCCGCTACGCGCCGGACCGCACGGAGGACGAGGCGGTGGCCCACGTCCGCGAGGTGTTCGCCGACTGCGGGGTGGAGGAGTTCGTGGTCGAGGACCACAGCGGCGGCGCCCTGCCCGGCCTGTCCCACCCGGCCGCGGCGGCGTTCATCGAGGCGGTCGGCGGCACCCCGCAGCCCAAGTACGGCTGGACGGACGTCTCCCGCTTCGCCTCCCTGGGCATCCCGGCGGTCAACTACGGCCCCGGCAACCCCCACTTGGCCCACAAGCGGGACGAACGCGTCGAGGTCGCCAAGATCCTCGCCGGGGAGGAGCGCCTGCGGGCCTGGCTCACGGCGTGACGGCGGGCCCGGTTTACGCGGCCGTACGGCGGACATGCTCAGGTACCCCGTACGTAACCCGCGTAGATCTACGCTGAGGTGGAAAGACGGCAAGCGGAGGGAGCGCACATGGCTACCGGTAACCCCGGCAACGACAGGCGGCCTGAGGAACAGCGCCTGGGACCGGTCCTCCGGCGACGCGGCCAGATCACGGCGAGTACGACGGACCAGCGGCTGCTGGACACCGGCGGCCCGTCGGACTGGGTGCACACCGACCCCTGGCGCGTCTTGCGCATCCAGTCGGAGTTCGTGGAGGGCTTCGGCACGCTTGCCGAACTGCCGCCCGCGATCAGCGTCTTCGGCTCGGCCCGCACACCGGTCGACTCCCCGGAGTACGAGGCGGGCGTACGCCTCGGCCGAGGCCTGGTCGACGCGGGCTTCGCCGTCATCACCGGAGGCGGCCCCGGCGCCATGGAGGCCGCCAACAAGGGCGCCCTGGAGGCGGGCGGCGTCTCGGTCGGCCTGGGCATCGAGCTGCCCTTCGAGCAGGGCCTCAACCCCTACGTCGACATCGGCCTGAACTTCCGCTACTTCTTCGTCCGGAAGATGATGTTCGTCAAGTACGCCCAGGGCTTCGTCGTCCTCCCCGGCGGCCTCGGCACCCTCGACGAACTCTTCGAGGCCCTCACCCTCGTCCAGACCCAGAAGGTCACCCAGTTCCCCATCGTCCTCTTCGGCACCGACTACTGGGGCGGCCTGGTCGACTGGCTCAAGCACACCCTGATCGCCCAGGGCAAGGCCGCGGAGAAGGACCTGGCCCTGTTCCACCTGACGGACGACGTGGAGGAGGCGGTGGGTCTGGTGTCGAAGGAGGCGGGCCGCTGACGCGGCACTCCCAGCCCGTCCGGCGATTGAGGGCGAGGCCCGTTCAGGGCCGAAGCGGGGGTCTGGGGGCGGCAGCCCCCAGGCTCGGGACGGGAAGGGGCGGCGGGGGCGAAAAGGGCCCTACGCCAGCCCCCGCCGGGCAACCGCGGGCTCCCGCCACCCCCCGATCGCCGCCACCATGTCCACCACCTGCCGCGTCTCCGCCACCTCGTGCACCCGGTACACCTGCGCCCCCAACCACATCGACACCGCGGTCGTGGCCAGCGTCCCGATCACCCGCTCCTTCACGGGCCTGTCCAACGTCTCCCCCACGAAGTCCTTGTTGGACAGCGACACCAGCACCGGCCACCCGGTGGCCACCATCTCCCCCAGCCGCCGGGTCGCCTCCAGACTGTGCCGCGTGTTCTTCCCGAAGTCATGCCCCGGATCGATCAGCACCGACTCCCTGGGCACCCCCAACGCCACCGCCCGCTCCGCCAGCCCCACGGTCACCCGCAGAATGTCGGCCATCACGTCGTCGTACACCACCCGGTGCGGCCGCGTCCGCGGCTGCGCCCCGCCCGCGTGGGTGCACACCAGCCCCACCCGGTACCGCGCGGCGACCTCCGCGAGCCGCGGATCGACCCCGCCCCACGCGTCGTTCAGCAGATCCGCCCCCGCCTCGCACACCGCCTCGCCGACCTCGTGCCGCCAGGTGTCGACGCTGATGACGACCTCGGGGAAGCGCCGCCGCACCTCCGCCACGAACCCGACGGTCCGCCGGACCTCCTCCTCGGCGGTGACCTCCTCGCCCGGCCCGGCCTTCACCCCGCCGATGTCGATGATCGCCGCGCCCTCGGCCACCGCCTGCTCCACCCGGGCGAGCGCGGGCTCGTCCCGGAAGGTCGCCCCCTGGTCGTAGAAGGAGTCCGGGGTCCGGTTCACGATCGCCATGATCACCGGCTCGCGCGGGTCGAACTCCCGCCTGCCCAGCCTGAGCATCCCCTGTGACCTCTTCTCGTACGAATGTCCTGGTCCTCGGCCTCTTACGGCCGCCTGCGACCCTAACTGTCAGACTCGCATGGCACGATCGGAGCTGACACATCCGGCATCGGCCCGACCGGTGCCGTGATCCCGGTCCGGGTGCCGGGATCATCGAACCTCGAACTCGGAGCGTGGGGCGTCGCGATGGTTATGTTCTTGTTCCTGGTCGTCGCGCTCGCCGTGGTGGTCGCCGCGGTGACACTCGTCGTGGTGGGCGGCGGCGAGGGCGGGGGCCCGCTGCCCGAGGCCGCACCCGAGCGGCTGTACGACACGCTGCCCGAGGACCGCCCGGTCAACCGCGCGGACATCGACAGCCTGCGCTTCCCGCTCGCCGTCCGCGGGTACCGCATGGAGGACGTCGACGACGCCCTGGACCGCCTCTCCGCCGAGCTGGCCGAGCGTGACGCCCGCATCACCGACCTGGAGTCGGCGCTCACCGGCGCCAGAGCCACGGCCCGGGTCGAACTGGACAAGCCGGAGCCGGAGGACCAGCCGTGAGCGCCGCCCTCGCGGGCCCGGACGGCGTGCTGCGCTGCCCCTGGGCCCTGTCCACCGCGGACTACGTGACGTACCACGACGAGGAGTGGGGCCGCCCGGTCCACGGCGACGACGCGCTCTTCGAGCGGCTCAGCCTGGAGGCCTTCCAGTCCGGGCTGTCCTGGATCACCATCCTGCGCCGCCGCGAGGGGTTCCGCGCCGCCTTCGCCGACTTCAAGATCGCCTCGGTGGCGGCCTTCACCGACGCCGACCGCGAGCGCCTCCTCGCCGACGCGGGCATCATCCGCAACCGCGCCAAGGTGGACGCCACCCTGGCCAACGCGCGCGTGCTCGCCGACTGGACGCCGGGCGAGCTGGACGAGCTGATCTGGTCCCACGCCCCGGACCCGGCCGCCCGCCCGGTCCCGAGGACTCTCGAGGACGTCCCGGCGGTCACCCCCGAGTCGACGGCCCTGTCCAAGGCGCTGAAGAAGCGGGGCCTGCGCTTCGTCGGCCCGACCACGGCGTACGCGCTGATGCAGGCCTGCGGCCTGGTCGACGACCACCTGGAGACGTGCGCGAGCCGAGGCAGGTGAGGGGCGCGGGGAACCGCGGTCAACCCCCGGCACCCCCCCGGCCCCCCGGCACCCCTGGTCCCTACCGGCCCAGGTACTTCGGCTTCTCCTTGTTCACGAACGCCTGGACGGCGATCGCGTGGTCCTGGGACGCGCCCGCGCGGGTCTGGAGTTCGTCCTCCTTCTCCAGGGACTCCTCCAGGGAGTGGGTGAGGGCGTAGGCCATCGACTCCTTCAGCGCCGCGTACGCCAGCGTCGGGCCCTCGGCCAGGGCGCGGGCCACCTGCTCCGCCTCGGCGCGCAGGTCCGCCGCCGGGACCAGCCGGTTGGCGATGCCCAGCTCGTACGCCTCCCGCGCCTTGATGGAGCGCGGGAAGAGCAGCAGGTCGGCGGCGCGGCTCGCGCCGATCACCCGGGGCAGCGTCCAGGAGATCCCGGAGTCGGCGGTCAGGGCCACGCCCGCGAAGGACGTGTTGAACGACGCCGTGTCCGCCACCACCCGGTAGTCGGCGCAGAGCGCGAAACCGAAGCCCGCCCCGGCCGCGACGCCGTTCACCGCCGCCACGACCGGCTTCGGTGCCTCGGCGAGCGCCCGGACGATCGGGTTGTAGTGCTCCCGCACCGTGCTCATGGTCTGCCCCGAGCCGGTCTCGCGGTCGGCGGCGAGCAGCCCGATGTGTTCCTTGAGGTCCTGGCCCACACAGAACGCCCGGTCACCGGCCGCGGTCAGCAGCACCGCCCGTACGGCGTCGTCGTCCGCCGCGGTGCGGGCCGCGTCCCGCAGGGCGACCTTGGTGGCGACGTTCAGCGCGTTCATCGCCTCGGGGCGGTTCAGCGTGATCGTCGCGAGACCGTCGCTCACCTCGTAGAGCACGGTGTCGGCCATGGTGCGTCCCCTCTCGTCGTACTCGCCGGTATGTCCTTGTTCGAAGGACAGCATGACGGAGATCGCCAACGCTGGACCGGGCCCGGCATGTGAGCTGCGTCAAAGAATTCGCGCCGGTTTCTGGCCGGGGGAAGTCGGTGCGGCGGCGCAGTATCGCAGTCACATCGCCGAATTGAGTGGTTTTGCTCGCGCGCGTTGCCCAAGCGATGCCGACTGATGTTGGTCATCGGGTCGTGGGATGCGGGATAATGGCTTGGAAGCAATGTGTTCGATGCCGGTGTCGCGCGTCTCTTTCAAGGACGCGGCGTGCCCTCCAGGGGCCGTCGGCTACGACGATGAGCTGGTTTCAGGAAGGGGAACGAGCATGGCGGCCATGAAGCCGCGGACGGGCGACGGCCCGCTCGAGGTGACCAAGGAGGGGCGGGGCATCGTCATGCGCGTTCCGCTCGAAGGCGGCGGTCGACTCGTCGTGGAGCTGACCCCTGACGAGGCCGACGCACTTGGCGACGCCCTCAAGAAGGTCGTGGGCTGACGCGCAAGCGACCATACCCTTTCAGCCGCCCCGGCATCGAAACGCACGCGTTCGGTGCCGGGGCGGCTGTTTGTACGGGGGTGGCCGCCGCGAGGGTGGCCGCCGCGAGGGCGGGCGCCACGGGGGCGGGCGCCACGGGGATGGGCGCCCGTTTGGCGTCCGGCCGACCGCCGGTCAGCGCTTGACCGCGCACAGCAGGCCGTCGCCCACCGGCAGCAGCGAGGGCACCAGTTCCTGGCTCTCCCGCACGGTGCGCAGCAGCTCACGCAGGCGCAGCACCTCGGTGGGCTGGGGCCCGGAGTCGACGGTGCGGCCGTTGGCGAAGACGCCCTCGAAGACCACCAGGCCGCCCGGACGCAGCAGGCGCAACGATTCAGCGAGGTAGTCCAGCACCTCCTGGCGGTCACCGTCGCAGAACACGAGGTCGTACCCCGCGTCCGCGAGGCGCGGCAGGACGTCCAGCGCCCGGCCGGGGATGAAACGGGCCCGGTTGCTGGCGAACCCGGAGGCGCGGAAGGCCTGCCGGGCGAACTGCTGGTGCTCCGGCTCGGGGTCGACGGTGGTCAGCACGCCGTCCGGCCGCATGCCGTTGAGCAGGTGGATGCCGGAGACCCCGGTGCCGGTGCCGATCTCCGCGACGGCCTTGGCGTCCACGGAGGCGGCCAGCAGCCGCAGCGCGGCCCCCGTGCCGGGCGACACCGAACGCAGGCCTGCCTCCCGGGCCCGGTCCCGGGCCCAGCGCAGCGCCTCGTCCTCGGCGAGAAAGGCGTCGGCGAACGCCGCCCAGCCCATCTGCCCGTTGCCGGTAATGACCCTCTCCTGTCCCCGTGGTTGCCTGGGCGTGACTGTATCCGTTGCCGTCGGGAACCCGCAGATGGGACCGGGCGTTAAAAGGGGCAGGAGACGACAGCGGGGGACACGGTTGGATCACGACGTGGAACGGGACGACGAGCAAGTGCTGACGCAGCCGCATCAGCCGTACCAGCACAGATCAAATTCTCGTAAAACCGCTTATCCGGAGCTAACGGACGAGGTGGCTATGGTAGGGGCTCCACTGGACACCACCAGAGCCAACAGGGGAGGTGCGGCTGCGTCTGTGGATCGGGGAGGAGTGCTCCGGCGCTTTCTCGGATCGGCGGGCAAGCCGAAATCCGTGACTGACACCGCTGCTGACCCCGGCCACGCCGCCGACCGCGACCGTACCGCGACCTTCACCACCGACGCGGACGGGCAGGCGTGGACTCCGCCCACCTGGGAGGAGATCGTCAGCACGCACAGTGGCCGCGTCTACCGCCTCGCCTACCGCCTCACCGGCAACCAGCACGACGCCGAGGACCTCACCCAGGAGGTCTTCGTCCGTGTCTTCCGCTCCCTGTCGACGTACTCGCCGGGCACCTTCGAGGGCTGGCTGCACCGCATCACGACCAACCTGTTCCTCGACATGGTCCGCCGCAAGCAGCGCATCCGCTTCGACGCTCTCGGCGACGACGCGGCCGAGCGCCTGGCCAGCCGCGAGCCCTCCCCGCAGCAGGTCTTCAACGACGCGCACTTCGACGCGGACGTCCAGCAGGCCCTTGACACCCTGGCCCCCGAGTTCCGCGCCGCGGTCGTCCTCTGCGACATCGAAGGGCTGTCGTACGAGGAGATCGCCGCGACCCTCGGCGTGAAGCTCGGCACCGTCCGGTCCCGGATCCACCGGGGCCGTTCGCAGCTGCGCAAGGCCCTCGCGCACCGGTCGCCGAAGGCGCGCGCCGAGCGCCGCTCCTTCGCGGCCCGTGTTCCCGCTCTGGGAGGAGGGGGCGCGTCCGCGTGAGTGGATCACGGCCGAAATCCGCCGGGGAACGCCTCGCGGACCAGCATCTGGGTGACCGGCTCGCCGCCCTCGTCGACGGCGAACTCAGTCATGACACGCGTGAGCGCGTACTGGCGCACGTGGCGACCTGCCCGAAGTGCAAGGCGGAGGTCGACGCCCAGCGCCGCCTGAAGAACGTCTTCGCGGAGGCCGCCCCGCCGCCGCCCTCCGAGAGCTTCCTGGCCCGTCTCCAGGGGCTGCCGGGGGGAGGTGACACCGATGCCGGAAGCCCGCCGCTGGGCGGGGGAGACCTCGCCGGTGGACTGCCCGGAGCGCCGGGCGGGACCGGGCTCTTCGGTATGAGACGCGGTGAGCGGTTCGAGTTCGACTTCGTCCCCGCCCGTCCCCACGATCCGCTGCTGGCCTCCGAGCCGGTCGCGCCGCGCGGCTTCCGCATTCATGACGTGGGCAAGGCCGACCCCGAGCGGGCTGCCTCCCGCGGGCGGCGGTTCGCCTTCGTGGCGGCCGGCGCGGTGTCCCTGGCAGCGATCGCCCTGGGCGGTGTCACCACCGGCGTTCCCGGCGACACCACCGACGCCCGCGGCGGCTCCGGCAACGGCAGCAACGTCACTCCGGTGCGCACCCCCGGCACCGGTGCCGCGACCCCCGAGAACCAGCGGCGGCGCGGCGTGGGCCCGCTGTTCGCACAGGGGCAGGGCGGTCAGCGGTCGCTCGGCGAGATTCCGGCGGCGCCGACAGCGGTGTCCGCGCCCCTGCTGCCCGGGCTGCCCACCCCCGGCACCGGACACGAGCGGCTCCTGCACCACCTCACCGCTCCCGTGGTGGCCGGTGCCGCCGCGATGTCCCCGCTGATACGCCCGCTGGCGGCGACCCCACCGGTCACCCTGACCTCGTGGGCCACCGCCCCGGAGATCACCACGCCCGGTCTGCTCGCCGCGCCCGGCGCCGAGGCGACCTCCGCACCCTCCCCGTCGCCCTTCGGCCCCACCGCCCGCTGACCGGGCCCTGCGCGTCCGTACACGAACCTGGTTGAATCCAGGGTGGACCGCGCCCCAGGCACGCCGCCGGGCGCGGAGTCGACGAACCGCGGCCACCACCGATGAGCCGTGCCGCGGCCGGCTGTGGGGAGAGCATGAACGAGGGCAAGCCCACGCAGAGCGCTGCGAGCCGCCCCGGGGGGACCGACACCGGTGCCACCGGGGCCGGGTCCGGGACGCCGGGTGAGACGACCGACGGCGACTTCGAGCTGCGCCGACCGGAGGAGGGCGTAGTCGACTCCTCCGTCGGGAGCGGGGCTCATGGATCGCCGGGGGCGGCGGCCGAACGCACGGGAGACGCCGGGGACGGCTCGCTGCCGGGTGCCTGGCCCGCGCCCTCTGCCGACGCGGTCCTGGCGGACGGCTCGGCCCTGCCTTCCGGCGAGACGTCGTCCGTGGCGGATGCCGGGTCCGGGCCTCCCACCGATGCCCCCCGCCCCCTCCACGACCCCGACCCCTACAGCACCCCGCCCTACGGCGAACCCGGTCCCTGGGCGCCCGCGCCCCCGGTGCAGCACCCGGGGACGACCCCGGCGCACGGCACCGTGACCGCGCCGGTGCCGCCGCAGGTCGCCGAGGCCCCGGTCCCGCACCCGTCGGCGCACCCCGCGCCCGGCACGGCGGCGCCCATGGCGGCACCGGCCCAGGGCCCGCTCGTACCGCCGCGGGCCACGGGCCCCGCACCCGCACAGGGTCCGCTGCCCGCACCCGCACCGGCTCCCTTGCCCGCACAGGCCCCGGCGGTGGCCACCCCCGTCGACGCCCCGTCCCCGGAGGACCCCTGGCGGCGCTACGACCCGTGGGCCGTCGCCGCCGGGAGCGCCGGCGTGCTCCAGCAGAGCGGGGCGGGCGTGGAGAGCACACGGCAGCGGCGTGGGCGGGTGCGCAGGTCGCTGATCGGTGGCGCCGTGCTGCTCGCGCTGGTGTCCGGCGGCGTCGGTGGCGCCGTAGGGGCGTATCTGGAGCGCAACGGCGGCGTGGGGACTGTGGAGCTGCCGCAGGCCGGGAAGGAGCCGTCCGGGCGGGCTCCGGACAGCGTGGCGGGGATCGCGGCGCGAGCCCTGCCCGGTGTGGTCACCCTCCATGTCAGCGGCGACGAGGCACAGGGCACCGGCACCGGCTTCGTCCTCGACGACCGCGGCCACATCCTCACCAACAACCATGTCGTGGAGCCCGCCGGGGACGACGGTGAGATAACCGTCACGTTCCACAGCGGCGACACCGCGGACGCCGAACTGGTCGGCGGGGACAGCGGATACGACCTGGCGGTGGTCAGGGTGCGCGGTGTCAGCGGACTCCAGCCCATGCCGCTAGGCAACTCGGACAACGTCCAGGTCGGCGACCCCGTCGTCGCCATCGGCGCCCCCTTCGACCTGGCCGGCACGGTCACCTCCGGCATCATCAGCGCCAAGGAGCGGCCCATCACCGCGGGCGGCGAGAAGGGCGACGGCAGCGACATCTCCTATGTCGACGCCCTCCAGACCGACGCGCCGATAAACCCGGGCAACTCCGGCGGCCCGCTGCTCGACTCCCGCGGCCACGTCATCGGCATCAACTCCGCGATCCGCAGCGCCGACAGCGGCTCCGACCTGGACGGCGGGCAGGCCGGTTCCATCGGGCTCGGCTTCGCCATACCGGTCAACCAGGCCAGGCGCGTCGCCGAGGAACTGATCAACACGGGCGGGGCGACGCACCCGGTCATCGGGGTCACCCTCGACATGGACTACAGCGGAGACGGAGCCCGCGTCGGCACCGAGGGGCGCGACGGCGGTGCCCCGGTCACCCCGGGCGGCCCCGGTGACCGGGCCGGTATCGAGCCGGGCGACGTCATCACCGGGGTGGACGGGGCGCGTATCCACTCCGGCGAGGAGCTGATCGTCAAGATCCGGTCGCACCGCCCTGGAGACCGGCTGGAACTGACCCTGCTGCGCGCCGGTCAGGAGCGGACCATCTCCCTGGTGCTCGGCACGTCCGACGGTGACTGACCGCCGGGACGGTACCGGTCGGACAGGATCGCCGGGTACCGTGGTTCCGGCCCGGGACATGGCAAGGAGCTTCAGGTGTTCAATGACATAGGACCGCTAGAGCTGGTGACACTCATCGTCCTCGCCGTGCTCGTCTTCGGTCCGGACAAGCTCCCCAAGGTCATCCAGGACGTGACGCGCACGATCCGGAAGATCCGTGACTTCTCCGAGAGCGCGAAACAGGACATCCGGCAGGAGCTGGGTCCCGAGTTCAAGGACTTCGAGTTCGAGGACCTCAACCCCAAGACGTTCATCCGCAAGCAGCTGGACAACGACGAGCTGGGGCTCAAGGAGATCCGCAACGGCTTCGACCTGAAGAAGGAGATGGCCGAGGTCACGGACGCGGTGCAGGGCCGTGACAGCGACTCGTCGTCCGCGTCCGGTTCGTCCCCGGCCCCTTCCTCGTCCTCCTCCTCGGGCGGCGGCAAGGTCGACATGACCAAGAAGCCCGACGAGCGCCCGCCCTTCGACGCGGACGCCACCTGACCCCCTCCCAGGGCCTGTCCGACAGGCCCTGGGCGACCCACGCGCCGGGCGGTTTCCCGGCTGCCCTCCGTGGTGTGGATATGCTGCCGAGTTGTTGTGCGGAACGGACGAGTACGCCCGAAGGGGGGCGGGCCGCCCGGTCCGACGAGAGCGAGGAGGCGTCCGGGCAGATGGAGACGACGAGTCGGGCAGTCGAGCAGGCGCCGGCCGCGGAGGGCGGACAACAGGTCCCCTCCGCCCGGCGTGCGGTCGACGGCTACCTGCGCGCGCCCTTCCCGTGGTACGGCCTCGACGAGGCCTTCACGGGGCCGCGCTGGCTGATGCAGGTCGGTACGGCGGCCGACGGGGCCGTGGAGCACGGTTCGATCGGGCACGGTGACGAGCCCTCCGTACGCGCCGAGGCGACGACGGAGGAGCGGGAGCGGTTCGCGGTCGTGGTGACCGTCGCCGCCAACCCCGTACGGCGCAGCGCGGACGGCACGGGGCTGCTGGAGGCGACCTCGGTGTCCTCGGCGGCCTGGCTCGCCGGGGTGGGGCTGCTGTCCTTCACCTGGCCCGGGCAGATGGACCACAGCCTGCGGGACGACTGGCTGGACCAGCAGACCGAGACGGCGTGGGCGCTGGCGGACGACCTCGACGGGCCCGAGTGGTCCACGCTGTCCCTGCCGGTGGACGGCGTTCCGACGCCGTTCCACTACCGGGAGTCGGAGTTCGGGTGGGTGCTGGCCGGGTCCACCGAGCAGGGGGTGCACGTGGGGGCGTACGGGCGGGGCATGAGCGCGTACGGGCTCGGCTTCGCCGTAGTCAAGGACATCGCGGAGTACGCGTAGGTTCTTTCGGGGCGCCGGGTTGGTTTTCGGCGCCCCTTCGCCGTGGGGGCTGACGCTGTTCGGCGCGTGCGGGTTGTGGATGGTTGCTCGCGCAGTTCCTCGCGCCCCTAAGGGCCTAACCCCGCCGTCGCTCAGAACTTGTTGCGCGGAGTGATCCCCAGCGACAGACCCGCCAGGCCCCGCTGCCTGCCGCCCAGCTTGCCCGCGATGGCGCGCAGCGCCGAGCCCGCGGGGGAGTCCGGGTCGGTGAGGACGACCGGCCTGCCGTCGTCGCCGCCCTCGCGCAGGCGGACGTCGATGGGGATGGAGCCGAGGACGGGGACGTTGGTGCCGGTGGTGCGGGTGAGGCCGTCGGCGACGACCTGGCCGCCACCCGTGCCGAAGACGTCGACCATCTCGCCGCAGTGCGGGCAGGGCAGGCCGGACATGTTCTCGACCACGCCGACGATCTTCTGGTGGGTCTGGACGGCGATGGAGCCCGCCCGCTCGGCCACCTCGGCCGCCGCCTGCTGCGGGGTCGTCACCACGAGGATCTCGGCGTTGGGAACCAGCTGGGCGACGGAGATGGCGATGTCACCGGTGCCGGGCGGCAGGTCCAGCAGGAGGACGTCCAGGTCGCCCCAGTACACGTCCGCCAGGAACTGCTGGAGCGCGCGGTGGAGCATCGGGCCGCGCCAGACGACGGGCGCGTTGCCCGGCGTGAACATGCCGATGGAGATGACCTTCACGCCGTTCGCGGACGGCGGCATGATCATGTTCTCGACCTGGGTGGGCCGCCCGTCGGCGCCCAGCATGCGCGGCACGGAGTGGCCGTAGATGTCGGCGTCGACGACACCGACCTTCAGGCCGTCCGCCGCCATCGCCGCGGCCAGGTTGACCGTCACCGACGACTTGCCGACGCCGCCCTTGCCGGAGGCGACCGCGTAGACACGGGTGAGGGAGCCGGGCTTGGCGAAGGGGACCTCGCGCTCGGTCTGGCCGCCGCGCAGGGCGTTCGCCAGTTCCTTGCGCTGCTCGTCGCTCATCACGTCGAGGGTGACGTCGACGTGGGTGACGCCGTCGACGCGAGAGACCGCGTCGGTCACGCGCTGCGTGATGGTGTCGCGCATGGGACACCCGGAGACCGTCAGGTACACGGTGACCGCGACCGCTCCGTCCGCACCGATCTCCACCGATTTGACCATGCCGAGTTCGGTGATGGGTCGGTTGATCTCGGGGTCGTTCACCGTCGCCAGTGCCTCGCGCACCGCGTCTTCCGTAGCCATAAGGACGATGGTACGGCGCCCCGCGCGGGCCCCGAGAGCCCCGTCAGCGGTCGTGTACGTCACGTCCCGGTGACCGCTCCGCCGGGAATACGCGCTGCCCGCTTTGTCCGTGGTGCCCGTTGGTGCGCTCCTCCAGCTCCTTGACCACGTCCTGGAGCTCGGAGCGGATCCAGTCCCGGGTGGCGACCTCGCCCAGGCCGATGCGCAGCGCGGCGATCTCCCGGGTCAGGTACTCGGTGTCGGCGATCGACCGCTCGTTCTGCTTGCGGTCCTGCTCGAGGTTGACCCGGTCGCGGTCGTCCTGCCGGTTCTGCGCGAGCAGGATCAGCGGGGCGGCGTACGAGGCCTGGAGGGACAGGGCCAGGGTCAGGAAGATGAACGGGTACTCGTCGAAGCGCACGCCGGGCGGGGCGACGATGTTCCACAGCACCCAGGTGATGATGACGATCGTCATCCCGACCAGGAAGCGCCCGGTGCCGATGAAGCGGGCGATGCGCTCCGAAAGGCGCCCGAAGGCATCCGGGTCCCACTCGGGCAGGATGCGGCGGCGCGGCGGGCGCGGCTGGTCGAGACGGGGGCGGGAGCGGGTGCTGGCGGTGGCTCCGGCCGGGGCGCGCTCGCGGCCGGTGTCGCGCTCAGGAGCCACCGGCGCTCACCCCCTCGTCCAGGTGGTACTCCGTCTCCCGCCAGTCCTCGGGCAGCATGTGGTCCAGTACGTCGTCCACGGTGACCGCCCCGAGCAGCGCCCCGGCCTCGTCCACGACGGGCGCCGCGACCATGTCGTACGCCGCGAAGAACCCGGCGACCAGCGGCAGCTCGGCGTCCGGGGCGAGCGGCTGGAGGTCGTCGTCGATGATCGAGCTGACCAGGGTGTAGGGCGGGTCGCGCAGCAGCCGCTGGAAGTGGACGGTGCCGAGGTATTTGCCGGTCGGGGTGTCGTCGGGCGGGCGGCAGACGTAGACCTGGGCGGCGAGGGCGGGCGAGAGGTCGCGGTTGCGGACCCGGGCGAGGGCGTCGGCGACGGTGGCGTCCGGTCGTAGCACGATCGGTTCGGTCGTCATCAGACCGCCCGCGGTGTGCTCCTCGTACGACATCAGCCGCCGCATGTCGGCCGCGTCGGAGGGCTGCATCAGGCTCAGCAGCCGCTCCTGGTCGTCGGTGGGCAGTTCGGCGAGCAGGTCGGCCGCGTCGTCGGGGTCCATGGCCTCCAGGACGTCCGCGGCCCGCTCCTCCTTCAGCTTGCCGAGGATCTCGATCTGGTCGTCCTCCGGCAGTTCCTCCAGTACGTCGGCGAGGCGGTCGTCGTCGAGGGCGGCGGCGACCTCGGCGCGGCGTTTGGGGGAGAGGTGGTGCAGGACGTTGGCCAGGTCGGCGGGGCGCAGCTGTTCGAAGGTGGCGAGCAGACTCTCGGCGCCCTGCCCGTGTTCCTCCAGGGAGAAGCCGGTGACCGCCGACCACTCGACGGTGAGGGTCTCGCCCTTGGCGCGGCGGAAGGCGCCGCCCTTGCGCCCCTTGCGGACGAAGACGCGGTCGATCTCCCAGTCGCGGCGGGCGGGCAGTTGCTGCACCGCCAGGTCGAGGACGGTGACCTCCTCGCCGGTCTCGACGAGACGCACCCGGCGGTCCAGCAGTTCGCCGAAGACGAGGCGCTCGGTGGGGCGCTGTTCGAAGCGGCGGACGTTGAGCACGCCGGTGGTGATGACCTGGCCGGACTCGATGCCGGTGACCCGGGTCATGGGCAGGAAGATACGGCGCCGGGTGGTGAGTTCGACGACCAGTCCGAGCAGCCGCGGTGAGCGCCGTCCGACCCGCAGCATGACGACCAGATCGCGGACGCGGCCCACCTGGTCGCCGTTCGGGTCGAAGACGGGGACGGCGGAGAGGTGTGAGACGAAGATCCGGGGGGCGCCCGCTGCCATGTGCCGCGCCTCCTTTTCCTGGCGTGTGATGCGTAGGGGGCGTAGAGCCTGTCTTTTCCCTTTTGCCCGCTCACATGGGCTTCAGGCTAGCCCGTACCGATCGGGTCCGCCCTGGTGAGCGGTCCGGACGGACTGGCTCCGCCGGCGCCACCCGGCCCCGGTACGCTGCGGTACGCCGCTGAAGAACACATCGGAAAGGCAGCCTCACCTGTGACTGCGATTCCCCGGGGCCGTAACCGCAGCCGCACCGCCCTGGTGGGCGGGATGTGCGCACTGGCCATGGCGGGCACGGTGCTGACGGGGTGCGGCGGCGACGAGGATCCGAACGCGGGCACCAACGGGGTGGGCAAGCTGGCGCCGGAGCAGATCCAGGCCAAGACCCTCGCCGCCGCCGGGTCCGTGGACGCCGTGCGGCTGTCCGGGTCCGTCGTCGCCAGCGGGCGCACCTACGAGCTGGACATGCGCCTGAAGTCGGACGGCGGCACCGGCTCGGTCACCGCCGAGGGGGCGACGTTCCGGCTGCTGCGGGTGGGCGAGCAGCTGTTCCTGATGGCGGACGCCGACTTCTGGGCCAACGAGGACGGCGGTGACGGCGGCGACGGCAAGGGCGGCTCAGACGCGGCGGCCACGGCCGAGAAACTCGGCGGCAAGTACGTGAAGGTGCCGCAGCAGGACCCGTCGTACAAGCGGTTCAGCGGGTTCACCGACAAGGACGTGCTCCTGGACAGCCTGCTGACCCTGCACGGCACCCTGGCGACCGACGGGCACCACGAGCAGTCGGGGGTGCGCACCATCCGCATCAGCGGCGACCAGGGCGCGGGCGGCACCCTGGACGTCTCCCTGGAGGGCAAGCCGTACCCGCTACGCCTGGTGCGCGGCGGCAACGCGGGCACACTGCGCTTCTCCGACTGGGGCAAGGACTTCGCCCTGGACGAGCCCGCGAAGGACGAGACGGTCGACTACGGCAAGCAGCTGCCGACGTCCTAGCCGCGCCGTCCGCGGCGCTTGAGCAGCAGCCGCGGCAGCCCCGCCGGGATCGGCATCCGGGTCGTGGCCGGGGTCGGCAGCGGCGCCTCGGCGAGGGAGCCGTCCGGCAACGGGGCCGTGGCGCCGGTCGGTTCGAGGCGCAGCACCCGGCACTCGCGCCGCCAGCGGTCGGGCATGGCCTCGCCGTCGGGCGCGTTGAGGCGCTTGCCCTTCAGTTCGGCGACCGCCGCCGACCACGCCGGTGAACCGGGCGTCAGTTCGACGACCTTGGCGGTCCAGCTGACGAGCCGTCCGCCCTTGTCCTTGCTGCGGACCGTCACCTCGGCCTCGGCCCCGTCGACCAGCCCCGGCAGCGGCTGCTCACCCGGACCGTCCCCGATCACACAGGCGGCGCCCTCGTGCCAGGCGTGCCACAGCGTCCGGGCGGCCGGGGCACCGGCGCCCCTGACCCAGATCAGGCCGGACTTCTTGGTGGCCTCCTCCACGAGGGCACGGTCGAGCAGCTGTCCAGTCATGCGCTCAGCCTAGCCGGGACCCGCCGGGCGCCCTCACAGCCAGCCGTTGCGCTTCAGGGTGCGGTGGATGCCGAGACAGATCATCGCCGTCACCCCGAGGACCAGCGGATAGCCGTAACGCCAGCCCAGTTCGGGCATGTGCTCGAAGTTCATGCCGTACACGCCGCACACCATCGTGGGTACGGCGATGATGGCGGCCCATGAGGTGATCTTCCGCATGTCCTCGTTCTGGGCGACGGACGCCTGCGCGAGGTTGGCCTGGAGGATGGAGTTGAGCAGCTCGTCGAAGCCGGTCACCTGCTCCTGCACCCGGGCCAGGTGGTCGGCGACGTCCCGGAAGTACTTCTGGATGTCGGGGTCGATCAGCCGCATCGGCCGCTCGCTGAGCAGCTGCATGGGCCGCAGCAGCGGGGCCACGGCCCGCTTGAACTCCAGCACCTCACGCTTGAGCTGGTAGATCCGCCCGGCGTCGGTGCCGCGCGGGGTGCCCTTGCGGCCCGGTGAGAAGACCTCGGTCTCCACCTCGTCGATGTCGTCCTGGAGGGCGTCCGCGACCGCGATGTACCCGTCGGTGACATGGTCGGCGATGGCGTGCAGCACCGCCGAGGGTCCCCTCTCCAGCAGTTCGGGATCGTCCTGGAGCCGGTGCCGCAGCGCCCGCAGCGAGCCCTGGCCGCCGTGCCGGACGGTGATGAAGAAGTCCTGGCCGGTGAAGCACATGACCTCGCCGGTGGCGACGACCTCGCTGCTGGCGGTGAGTTCGTCGTGCTCGACGTAGTGGACGGTCTTGAAGACGGTGAACAGGGAGTCGTCGTAGCGCTCCAGCTTCGGCCGCTGATGGGCCTGGACGGCGTCCTCGACGGCCAGCGGGTGCAGCCCGAACTCCGTGGCGATGCCCGCGAATTCGGCTTCGGTGGGCTCGTGCAGTCCGATCCAGACGAACCCTCCGTCGCGGCGCACCTGCCGCATCGCCTCCTGCGGGGTCAGCGGCTTCGCGGACTCCACGCGCGCGCCGTCGCGGTAGACGGCGCAGTCGACGACGGCCGACGGGGTCGCGGGGTCGCGGGTGGTGTCGTACTCGCCCGTGTCCTTGCGCGGCGTGGGGCGGGACGACGGGCGGACCACGGCACGCAGGTCGCGGATCATCGACATGGCAGGCTCCTTCGCGGGGGAGCAACGCAGGTCGCCTGGACGGGTGGAACTGCCCGGAATGGGGACGTCCTGACTTCGGGATGTTTGGCACGTCCACAAAGCGGGGAGCACCGCACCGTCGCGGTGGCGAACTTCGCTACTGACTGAGATCAGACAGATCAAGCAAGACGAAACGAAGTGCTCTTCCGGAACGAAGGCGAGCGGAGAGCCGCGAGAGGCGGGGAAGCCAGAGCAGCGAGAGCAGCGGAATCAGCAGCCGGAAGAGCGAGTGGTACTGCACGGTCGACTTCGATCCATGACAGCCCCACCTCCTCCGGCCGGTCC
Source organism: Streptomyces sp. B93 (assembly GCF_018070565.1). Lineage (GTDB taxonomy): Bacteria > Actinomycetota > Actinomycetes > Streptomycetales > Streptomycetaceae > Streptomyces. Next base: position 14,729 of record NZ_JAGPXL010000022.1, on the reverse strand, counting down.
CTCGTAAGGGAGTTCCTTCGGCGTCAGGGCGTGAAGTCCGCGACGCTGCTGCGTGCTGCCCCGACCACCGGCCAAGAGTATCAGCCGACAGAAGTGTCAAGGCGCTGCTTTGCCCGGTGCTGACGAGTTCTATGCTCGCCGCATGACAGATGTTCTTCCTCTGGTCGAGGCCCGGTTGCGCACCGCGCTGGGCGAACCGGACGCCCGTGCCGCGGTCACCTTCCTCGGTACGGACCGTATGGAGGTGCTCCGTTTCCAGGAGGGGGACATCGTCCGCTACGCCACGCTCGGCATGTCCGCGCAGCCCATGGCCGACCCCACCGCGATGCTCGCCGACCCGGTCAGGGGTCCGCGCGCCGAGCTGCTGCTGTCGGTGCGCTCCGGGGTCGCCGACACCGACAAGGTGCTCCGCCCGCTGGCCGTGCTGGCCGCGTCCCCGCAGGTCGAGGGAGTGGTGGTGGCACCCGGCGCCTCCCTCGACACCGGTGAACCCCTGTGGCCCGGCGCCGCGTTCACCTCGGTGCTGGTCGCCGAGCCGGGCGGCCTGGTCGAGGATCTTGAGCTGGACGAGCCGCTGGATCCCGTACGGTTCCTGCCGCTGCTGCCGATGACCCCCAACGAAGCCGCCTGGAAGCGGGTGCACGGGGCGGTGGCCCTCCAGGAGCGCTGGCTGACGCACGGCACGGACCTGCGCGACCCCGCCCGCCGGTCCGTGCCGCTGGAGTGACCGATGTCACGGGCCGGCGCTCATGGATGGGCGCTCATCGGTGGGTGCTGCATCCAAATCTTCCGGAACGGTCTTCCCTCCGGACGGGTGATCGTCCTTGACGTGGCGGTGTACGGGTAGGACCGTGGGGCCCTATGAGGGGCGAACCCAGTTGCCCGAAGTGTGGTGGCCGGGTCAGGGCTCCCGGCCTCTTCGCCGATTCCTGGCAGTGCGATGCCCATGGCACGGTGCATCCGGTGCAGCCGGTGGTCCCACCCAGCGTCGAGGCCCTCGGTGTGGTGGTGCACCGCACGAAGGTGCCGGTGTGGATGCCCTGGCCGCTGCCGGTCGGCTGGCTGTTCACCGGTGTGGCCAGCGCGGGCGACGACCGCAGTGGCGGGCGCGCCTCGGCGGTGGCCTGCACCGGGCCCGGCCCGCTGGGCGGCATGGGCGAGCTGATCCTGGTCGCCGAGGAACTCGGGGTCGGACTCGGCGCGCGGTACGCCGGGATCGACGGCCCGGACCCGGGGCCGTACATGAACGTGGAGAAACCCGCCCAGGCCAAGGTCCTCGCCGCGGGCCGGCCCACCCCGCTCTGGCTGGTCTCCGGCACACCCGACGACCGTGCCGTCTTCGCGGGGGAGGCGCTGGGGCTGTGGCTGTGGGCGGTCGTGTGGCCCGAGCAGTCCGGGCTGCTGATGTACGACGAGCTGGTGCTGACGGATCTGCGGGACGCGGGCGCGGAGCTGGAGCTGGTGCCCTGCGGTGCGTTGTCCCCACGCTTGCTTGAGCCGTAGGGCGCCTGCTCGGTGGGGTGGCTTGGATGGGTTCGCGGGTGTGGGTCCCGTTGTGGTGGGGTGCGCGGTTCCCCGCGCCCCGTTCCGGCGTTACCCCGACGTTAGTAGGGGGTGAACGGCGGGTTCGGCTGTGACAAGGGGGTCCGGGGAGCCGTTAGTATCAGATGTCCGTGTCTGTTCCGTCGTCGCTTGGAGTCCGTGTCGTGCGCGTTGACCTGCACACCCACTCCAATGCCTCCGACGGCACCGACACCCCCGCCGAGCTGGTGCGCAACGCCGCCGCCGCGGGCCTTGACGTCGTCGGGCTGACCGACCACGACACCACCCGTGGCTACGCCGAGGCGATCGCCGCGGTGCCCGAGGGGCTGACCCTCGTCACCGGGGCCGAGCTGTCCTGCCGTCTCGACGGGGTCAGCATGCATATGCTCGCCTACCTCTTCGACCCCGAGGAGCCCGCCCTGCTCGCCGAGCGGGAGCTGGTGCGGGACGACCGTACGCCGCGGGCCAAGGGCATGATCGCCAAGCTGAACGCGCTGGGCGTGCCCGTCACCTGGGAGCAGGTCGCACGGATCGCGGGCGACGGTTCGGTGGGCCGGCCGCATGTCGCCTCGGCGCTGGTCGAGCTGGGTGTCGTACCCACCGTGGGCGACGCCTTCACGCAGGACTGGCTGGCCGACGGCGGCCGGGCCTTCGTGGAGAAGCACGAGACCGACCCCTTCGAGGCGATCCGGCTGATCAAGGGCGCGGGCGGGGTGGCGGTCTTCGCCCACCCGGGCGCCGCCAAGCGCGGGCGCACGGTCCCCGAGTCCGCGATCGCCGAGCTGGCCGCCGAGGGCCTCGACGGCATCGAGGTCGACCACATGGACCACGACCTCGACACCCGGGCGCGGCTGCGCGGGCTGGCCAAGGAACTGGGGCTGCTGGTCACCGGGTCCAGCGACTACCACGGCAGCCGCAAGACCTGTGTGCTCGGCGAGTACACGACGGACCCCGAGGTGTACGGCGAGATCACCCGGCGGGCGACGGGCGCGTTCCCGGTGCCGGGGGCCGGTGGCGGGGCGGTCTGAGTCCCCGTAGGTCCCCCTTCTCATCACTTTCACCGCAAGGCCAGTACCCTCCCATGTTCGACGCCGCCGTCTTCGGCTCCCTGTTCCTGACCCTTTTCGTCATCATGGATCCCCCTGGGATCACCCCGATCTTCCTCGCCCTGACCGCCGGGCGGCCCGCCAAGGTGCAGAAGCGGATGGCGTTCCAGGCCGTCTGTGTCGCCGGTGGTGTGATCGCCGTGTTCGGGCTGCTCGGGCACCAGATCCTGAGCTATCTGCATGTCTCCGTCCCGGCGCTGATGATCGCGGGCGGACTGCTGCTCCTGCTGATCGCACTCGACCTGCTCACCGGCAAGACCGACGAGCCCAAGGCGACCAAGGACGTCAACGTCGCGCTCGTACCGCTGGGCATGCCGCTGCTCGCGGGGCCCGGTGCGATCGTGTCGGTGATCCTGGCCGTGCAGAAGGCGGACGGTGTCGGGTCGCAGGTGGCGGTGTGGGTCGCGATCCTCGCCATCCATGTCGTCCTGTGGCTGGTGATGCGCTACTCGCTGCTGATCATCAGGGTCATCAAGGACGGCGGGGTGGTGCTGGTGACCCGGCTGGCGGGGATGATGCTGTCGGCGATCGCGGTGCAGCAGATCATCAACGGGGTCACCCAGGTGATCCAGGGGGCCTGAGTCGTCCTGTCCCTCGTCTGTCCTGTCCCTCGTCTCGTCCTTACGAGGCGGAGGTGTCCGCGGGCCGGATCCACAGCCGCTGGCCTATGGCGGCGGCCTGCTGGACGATCCGGTTGACGGAGGCCGCGTCCACGACGGTGCGGTCCACGGGCGTGCCGTCGACGTCGTCGAGCCGCATGATCTCGAAGCGCATGGCTTCTCCCTTCGTCCGGTCTGGGGTGTTCACTTACGTATGCAACTCTTCGAGTGTTACAAACATTCCCTACGCTAAAGAAATTTTTCGAACGGCTAATTACTGACCGGTAAGTCTGTGTATGTGCCTCGATTGCCGACCGTTCGGGACCGGTTGTGTTCGCAGCGTGACCGCCGGGAGAATGGAGGTGATGAACGACGACCTCACGGCCCTCAGCGCCCGCATCGACCGGACCAACGAGCTGCTGGAACGCATGCTCGCGGAAGTGGCGAAGACGCCCTCCACCCACGCGATCTTCGTCGATGCCGGGTACCTCTATGCGGCCGCGGGACGTCTCGTCGCCGGAACGGAGGACCGCCGCGCCTTCGACCTGGATGCCGAGGGCCTGATCGACGCCCTCATCGACAAGGCCCGCACGATCTTCGCCGACAGCAGGCTGCTGCGCGTGTACTGGTACGACGGCGCCCGGCGCCGTATCCACACCGCCGAACAGCAGACCATCGCCGAGCTGCCCGATGTGAAGGTCCGCCTGGGCAACCTCAACGCCAACAACCAGCAGAAGGGCGTCGACTCCCTCATCCGCACCGACCTGGAGTCCCTCGCCCGGCACCGCGCCATCAGCGACGCGGCCCTGCTCGGCGGCGACGAGGACCTGGTGTCGGCGGTCGAGGCGGCGCAGGGGTACGGGGCGCGGGTGCACCTGTGGGGCATCGAGGCGCCCGAGGGCCGTAACCAGGCGGAGCCGCTGCTGTGGGAGGTCGACAGCCAGCGCACCTTCGACCTCGACTTCTTCAAGCCGTACGTCGCCCGCCGGACGGTCCCCGCCTACGAGGCCGGCGCCACCCGGCCCACCCGCGAGGACGTCCGGTTCGTGGGCGCCCAGATCGCCGCGAAGTGGCTGGCCGACCGGGGCCGGGAGGCGTTGATCGAGCTGCTGCCCGGCCACCCCTATCTGCCCGGACCCGTCGACCAGGACCTGCTGGTGGAGGCGGAGGGGCTGCTCCAGTACTCGTTGCGCGGCCAGGCCGACCTGCGCAGGGCACTGCGGGACGGCTTCTGGGAGCACTTGCAGACGCAGTACTGACGGGCCGGCCGGCCCGCGCCGCGAGGATCAGACGGTGTCCCAGAAGTCCGCGAGGGCCTCGGCGGTCGGCAGCGGCCGGTCCACGTTCGGCGAGTGCTCGGCGCCCGCGACGACCGTACGGCGCGCGTCCAGCCGTACCGCCATGTCGTCCAGGAGCGGCAGCGGCCAGGTGTCGTCGCGCTCGCCCGACAGGACGTGGTACGGCAGCGGAACGGCCGCCAGTTCCCCGACCCGGTCCGGTTCGGTGCACAACTGACGCCCCGTGGCGAGGAGTTGGGCGGGCTTGTGGCCCAGCCAGCGGCGCCGCAGATGGTCCTGTCCGCCGAGCCCGCGGGCGGGGCCGCCGACCTCCTCCGGCGGACCCATGGCCTGGATCGCCTCCCACACCCGCGCCATCGACATCACCGCCAGCGCGTCGTGCAGCAACTTCACCCGCTGTTGCTGGGACACCGAGATCTGCGCCGGACCGGACGCCATCAGGGTGAGCGAGCGGAAGGGGGAGTGGTCGCGCAGGACAGCGGCGCGGGCGATCTGACCGCCGAGGGAGTGCCCGAGCAGGTGCAACGGTACGCCGTCGCCCAGGGACGCGCGCAGCGCCTCGGCCTGGGCCAGCACGTCCCGGGCCAACTCGCCTTGCAGATAGGCGGATTCGTCGTCCGGCGGGCCGTCCGACTCGAACTGGCCCCGGCCGTCCACGGCCACCGTGCGGTACCCGCGTGCCGCCAGCGGCTCTTGCAGCAGGTGGAAGTCCTCCTTGCTGCCGGTGAACCCGGGCAGCAGCAGCGCGGCCCCGCGCGGTTCGGTACCGGCGGCCACCGGATGGTCGACGACGGCGAAGTCCCCGCGCCCGGTCCGCAGGGTGCGGGCGCGGGCTCCGGGGGGCGGGGTCAGGGGCAGGGGAGCGGTCACGGGGTGAGGGTAGCGGGTGCGGGTTACGCCTTCACGGGTGCGGGGTGATGGCCTTCAGGGCTCCGGTTCCATGGTCTTCAGGGCTTCTGGGGCATGGTCTTCCGGGCTGTGGGTCATGGCCTTCACGGCTCCGGGGTCGTGGTCTTCCGGGCTGTGGGTCACGGCCTTCAGGGCCTGGACGTGCCGATGGCCCGGTCCCAGGGAGGTGGGGCCGGGCCATCGGGGTGGGCCGTGTGGGCGGGGCTCGCGGGCGGTGGACGGCTGGTGGGCCGTCCGGTCGCCCGCGGTCGGTCAGCCGTCCGTCGGTTCCGCGGCGACCGCGGCCTTACGGGTCGTACGGCGGGCCCTCGTCGGCTTGCTCTCGGCCGCCGCCTCCGGCTCCTCGGCGGCGACCGCCTTGCGGGTACGGCGACGCGGCTTGGCCTCCGCGGCGTCCGGCTCCGGCACGGCCTGGGCCGGGATCTCCGCGGCGGCCTCGGCCGTCTTGGCGGCGGCGGTCTTGCGGGTGCGGCGCGGCTTGGGAGCCGCTTCCTCCGTCGCCTCGGTGGTGGTCTCCGCGGGGGCGGTGGCCTTCTTGCGGGTGCGGCGGGGCTTGGTCTGGGTGCCCTCGGCCGTGTCCACGGCGGCCTCGGCGGTCTTGCGCGTGCGCTTCGGCTTGGCGGCGACGGCATCCGCGGCTTCGGCCGCCTCGGCCGCCACGGTCTCGGCGGACGCGGCGGTCTTGCGGGTGCGGCGCGGCTTGGCGGCCGTCTCCTCCGTCGCCTCGGTGGTGGTCTCCGCGGGGGCGGTGGCCTTCTTGCGGGTGCGGCGGGGCTTGGTCTGGGTGCCCTCGGCCGTGTCCACGGCGGCCTCGGCGGACGCGGCGGCCTTGCGCGTCGTACGACGACGGGGCTTGGCCTCGGCCTCCGGCTCCGCCGTCGCCTGCGCCGGGATCTCGGCGGTGGCGGCGGCCTCGACCTGTGCGGCCACCTCGGTCTCGGTGACCGCGGCGGTCCTACGGGTGCGGCGGCGGGGCTTCTCCGGCTCCGTCACGGCCGCTGCCTCGGGGGCCGCGGTCGGCTCGGCGACCGGGGTGGTGGCCGGTGCCGCCTCCGCGGTCTTGCGGGTGCGGCGGCGGCGCGGCTGCGCGGGGGCCTCCGCGGTGTCCGGTGCCGGGACGGCCGGAGCGGGCTCGGGGTCCAGCACGGCCGGGCCCTCCGCCTGCGTCAGCGCGGCCTCGGCAGCGGTCGCCACCTCCGCCGGGGCGCCCGCACGGGTACGGCGACGGCGGCGCGGAGTGCGCTGCGCCGGGACGGCCTCCGCCTCGGGGGCGTCGACGGCGTCCGGTGCGGCGGTCGCGGCGGGGGTCTGCGCCGCGGTGGCGTCCACCGGGGCTCCGCCGCGCATCCGGCGGCGACGGCGCGGCTTGCGGGCGGAACGCTCGTCGTCGGCGTCGTCGGAGCGGCTCGACCGGTCGGAGCGGTCCGGGCGACCGCGGTCGGCGGCACGGTCGGCGGTGCGCGAGTCACCCCGACGGCCACGGCGTGCGCCGCGTCCGCCCGGCTCGCCCAGGTCCTCCAGCTCCTCCGCCTCGAGCCCGGCACGGGTGCGCTCGGAGCGCGGCAGCACGCCCTTCGTGCCCTCGGGGATACCGAGATCGCTGAAGAGGTGCGGGGACGTCGAGTACGTCTCCGGCGGGTCGCTGAAGCCCAGGTCCAGCGCCTTGTTGATCAGCTGCCAGCGCGGGATGTCGTCCCAGTCGACCAGAGTGATCGCCGTACCCTTGGCGCCCGCGCGGCCGGTGCGGCCGATGCGGTGCAGGTAGGTCTTCTCCTCTTCCGGCGACTGGTAGTTGATGACGTGCGTGACGCCCTCGACGTCGATGCCGCGGGCGGCGACGTCGGTGCAGACGAGGACGTCGACCTTGCCGTTGCGGAACGCGCGCAGCGCCTGCTCGCGGGCGCCCTGGCCGAGGTCGCCGTGGACCGCGCCGGAGGCGAAGCCGCGCTGCTTGAGCTGGTCGGCGAGGTCGGCCGCGGTGCGCTTCGTACGGCAGAAGACCATCGCCAGGCCGCGGCCCTCGGCCTGGAGGATGCGCGCGACCATCTCGGGCTTGTCCATGTTGTGCGCGCGGTAGATGAACTGCTTGGTGTTCGCGACCGTGGCGCCCTCGTCGTCCGGCGCGGTGGCGCGGATGTGGGTCGGCTGCGACATGTAGCGGCGGGCGAGCCCGATGACCGCGCCCGGCATGGTGGCCGAGAACAGCATGGTCTGGCGCCTGGCCGGGAGCATGTCGATGATCTTCTCGACGTCGGGCAGGAAGCCCAGGTCGAGCATCTCGTCGGCCTCGTCGAGCACGAGGGACCTGATGTGCTTCAGGTTCAGCTTCTTCTGCCCGGCGAGGTCGAGCAGTCGGCCCGGGGTGCCGACGACCACGTCGACGCCCTTCTTCAGGGCCTCGACCTGGGGCTCGTAGGCCCGGCCGCCGTAGATCGCGGTGACGCGCACGTTGCGCACCTTGCCCGCGGTGAGCAGGTCGTTGGTGACCTGGGTGCACAGCTCGCGGGTGGGCACCACGACGAGCGCCTGCGGGGCGTCGGTGAGGTCCTCGGGGCGGGCGCGGCCCGCCTCCACGTCGGCCGGGACGGTGACGCGCTCGAGGAGCGGGAGGCCGAAGCCGAGCGTCTTGCCGGTGCCGGTCTTGGCCTGGCCGATGACGTCCGTGCCCGAGAGGGCCACGGGGAGCGTCATCTCCTGGATGGGGAAGGGGGTGATGATGCCGACGGCCTCGAGGGCCTCGGCGGTCTCGGGGAGGATTCCGAGCTGTCGAAACGTCGTAGTCAGGGTGCTGCCTCTTCTGTGTGCGCGGTGCGAGGCGAGCGCGGGGGTCGTGTCGGACCGTGCCGGGGACGTCGGCCGCCTTGCGGCAGCCGAAGAGCACGGGACCTCTGCCGACGCTCTAGCACTCGTACCGCTGAGGGTTCCCTCCGATCGTCGTACGCACAGCGGCGTACGGTCAGGGAGGGCTGTCGGGTCGGAGCCGATCGGGCCACCGACCGGGCATCCTCATACGCGCGGCCCGTCGAATATTCGGCAGGCGCATTACCACCATACCCCGGATCCGCGCACATGCGACGGCCGATTCGGTCATGTAGTGGTCGTCACACCGGCGCGGGTCGTCGCTGTCACAGTGACCGACCGGTGACTGACCAGGACCTTCCGAGCCGCGGTGAGCGGGCTATTGTGCGCTTCATGACCAGCTCTGACAAGCCTGACAAGGACGCCGGGAACAGCGCCGAGAAGACCGCGGCCACCGGTACGTCCCCCGCCCCCGACGCCAGGGCCGAGCACACCGGGGTCGCCGCCCAGGACTGGGCCGCCGCCTCCGCCGATCCGCAGTACCGGGCCGCGGTCGTGGACCTGCTCGGAGCGCTCGCGTACGGCGAGCTGGCGGCGTTCGAGCGGCTGGCCGAGGACGCCAAGCTGGCGCCGACGCTCGCGGACAAGGCGGAGCTGGCGAAGATGGCGTCGGCGGAGTTCCACCACTTCGAGCGGCTGCGGGACCGGCTCACCGAGATCGGGGAGGAGCCCACGCGCGCGATGGAACCGTTCGTCGCCGCGCTCGACGGCTTCCACAAGCAGACGGCGCCCTCGGACTGGCTGGAAGGGCTCGTCAAGGCCTACGTCGGCGACTCGATCGCCAGCGACTTCTACCGCGAGGTCGCGGCCCGCCTCGACTCCGACACCCGGGGCCTCGTGCTGGCCGTGCTCGACGACACCGGGCACGCCAGCTTCGCCGTGGAGAAGGTGCGGGCGGCCATCGACGCCGACCCGCGCGTGGGCGGGCGGCTGGCGCTGTGGGCGCGGCGGCTGATGGGGGAGGCGCTCTCCCAGTCCCAGCGGGTGGTCGCCGACCGGGACGCGCTGTCGACGATGCTTGTGGGCGGGGTCGCGGACGGCTTCGACCTCGCCGAGGTCGGCAAGATGTTCTCCCGCATCACGGAGGCGCACACCAAGCGGATGGCGGCACTGGGGCTGGCCGCCTGAGTGGGGCGGCAGCGGCTGCCGGGTTCCGCCGGTCGGCTGGTTGTCGGGTCCGGGTGGTCGACTGGTTGCCGGGTTCGGCCGGTCGGATGGCTGCCGGGTCCGGTTGGTCGGCCGACCGCCTGAGCCGGTCGGTCACCGGTCGTCGCCGCGCCGTCGGCGCCGTCCGCGTGGGTGCGGGCGGGCCCGGCCGCGGGGCGGGGTCAGGCCGTCGCCGAGCGGCGGCGGAGTCTTCCCGCCGGGCGCAGCAGCAGCGACAGGGACGCGACGGAGACGATCGCCGCGCCGACGAGGACCATCAGGAAGCCACCGGCGTCCAGCGCGCTGTGCATGACGAAGGCGCCGAACAGGGCTCCGGCGACGCCCGTCGACAGCACCAGTGGACGGGCGGGCAGACGGTGCGGCAGCCGGTGGGCGGCCGCCCACGCCAGCGCCAGACCGAGGATCGCGGAGCTGATCGCTTCCAAGAGCATGTCGGGGTCCTCCCACGCGGCCGTCCTGCCCTAACGGTCGTAGCCCGTCTTACCCCTGACCTGCGGAATGCAATCCTCGCCTGTGAAGGACCTGTGTTCGATCGGTGACACGCGAAGGGCGGGGCCCCGCGGCCTGCACCGGCCGCCGGGCCCCGCCCTTCGCGCAGCGCCTACAGCGCGCCGAAGCCCACCTTGCGCGGGGCCGGCTCGCCGATCTCGACGTAGGCGAGACGGTCGGCCGGGACCAGGAGCTTGCGGCCGTGCTCGTCCACGAGGCTCAGCAGCTGCGACTTCCCGGCGAGCGCCTCGGCCACCACCTGCTCGACCTCCTCGGCGCTCTGACCGCTCTCCAGAACGATCTCGCGGGGCGCGTGCTGCACGCCGATCTTGACCTCCACGGCTATGTCCCTCCGACGGTCAGTGAAGTGCGCGGGCGTCCGCGCCGTACGCAGCACACATTAGCCCGGTGAGGGGACGCGCACGCTCCGCGCGAGAACGCCACGAGCGAACAGGCGGCGGGAACAAACCCGCTCCGCCGCCGTGGGTCAGTGCGGGGGCTGGTCGCTGCCGTGCAGCGGGAAGCCCGCGATGCCGCGCCAGGCGAGCGAGGCCAGCAGCTGGACCGCCTGGTCGCGCGGGACGCTGCGGTCGCTGTGCAGCCAGGAGCGGGCCACCACCTGGGCGAGGCCGCCCAGACCCGAGGCCAGCAGCATCGACTCGGCCCGCGACAGACCGGTGTCCTCGGCGATGACGTCGCAGATCGCCTCGGCGCACTCGTTGGTGACCTTGTCGACGCGCTCGCGCACGGCGGGCTCGTTCGTCAGGTCGGACTCGAAGACCAGGCGGAACGCGCCGCCGTCGTCCTCGACGTAGGCGAAGTAGGCGTCCATCGTCGCCCGTACCCGCTGCTTGTTGTCGGTCGTCGAGGCGAGCGCGTGCCGTACGGACTGGATCAGGGACTCGCAGTGCTGGTCCAGCAGGGCGAGATAGAGGTCGAGCTTGCCCGGGAAGTGCTGGTAGAGCACCGGCTTGCTGACCCCGGCGCGCTCGGCGATGTCGTCCATGGCGGCAGCGTGGTAGCCCTGGGCCACGAAGACTTCCTGGGCGGCGCCCAGCAGCTGGTTCCGTCGGGCACGGCGCGGCAGGCGCGTGCCTCGCGGGCGTGCCGCCTCTGTCTGCTCGATGGCTGTCACGCCGCCTCCCAAAGTCGTCCACATGCGGTGTGCGCCGCGCCGCCATCGTACTTTTCGGTAACCGTGCTGTGCGCGGTGCGCAGGCAGAATTTCACGGACCGGACGGCGGTGATAGCCGTACAGAAGGTTTCGAACGGGTGCGAAGCGGGCAAAAATCGTCCTCGTTCCTGCTCAGCAGTGCGCCGGGTCACCGACCGGTCATCGGTAGTCGTCCTCGTCGAGCGGGACGACCCGCGCCTGCTCCGCCAGGTCGGCCTCGTTGGCCCGCGCGGGGTCCACGCCGGTCAGCGGGTCGTCGCGGTCCGGGGTCACGTTCTTCTGCTGCTCGGCGGCGTCCGGCTCGGGCGCCTCCACGTCGAAGTCCGGCTCCTCCTGTACGTCGTCCTCGAACGTCTCGGGGTCGGTGGGGTCGACGGCCATGATGGGCTCCCTTCTACCTGCCTGACGCCCCTGAAAGACGCAGGGGCCATATGCGGGTGCCCTCTGTACGAGCGTAGGAGACACCCGATCCGGACGCTATGCGATCCGCGCACGGGACGTCACGCGGTGCGCATCCGGAGGGGGCGGGTGGGCGCACCGGGGGAGGGGCGGCGACCCGCGTACGCCGCGTGACGTCCCGCGACCGTCCGTGGCACCTTGTGACGGTGAACACATGAACCAGTATGTGATCGTCTCGTAACATTGCCGCATGTCTTCGACCGAGCTGCCGTCCGTGCCGCCCGCCAACGTCCTTCCGAAGGTGGCGCCCGTCAGGGTCGCGGAGGGTGAGCGGCTGAGGTCGGTGGGGCTGTCCGGCATCACGCTGACGGTCCGTTCGAGACCGCCCGCGCGCGAGGGACTGCCGCCCGCGCTGTACGTCCACGGCCTCGGCGGCTCCTCGCAGAACTGGTCGTCCCTGATGCCCCTGCTCGACGACGTCGTCGAGAACGAGGCCGTCGACCTGCCCGGCTTCGGCGACTCCCCGCCCCCGGACGACGGCGACTACTCCGTCACGGGGCACGCGCGCGCGGTCATCCGTTACCTCGACGCCTCCGGCCGCGGCCCGGTCCACCTCTTCGGCAACTCCCTCGGTGGCGCGGTCACCACCCGTGTCGCCGCGGTACGGCCGGACCTGGTCCGTACGCTGACCCTCGTGTCCCCCGCCCTGCCCGAGATCCGCGTCCAGCGCACCGCCGTACCCACGGCGCTCCTCGCGCTGCCCGGGGTCGCCGGACTGTTCACCCGTATGACCCGGGGCTGGACGGCCGAGCAGCGCGTCCGCGGTGTCCTGGGGCTCTGCTACGGCGACCCCGGACAGGTGACGCCCGAGGGCTTCCGCCACGCCGTCGAGGAGATGGAACGGCGGCTGCGGCTGCCGTACTTCTGGGACGCGATGGCCCGCTCCGCGCGCGGGATCGTCAACGCCTACACGCTGGGCGGCCAGCACGCCCTGTGGCGGCAGGCCGAGCGGGTGCTCGCGCCGACCCTGCTGGTGTACGGCGGCCGTGACCAGCTCGTCGGCTTCCGCATGGCGCAGCGGGCGGCCCGCGCCTTCCGCGACTCCCGGCTGCTGACCCTGCCCGAGGCGGGGCACGTGGCGATGATGGAGTACCCGCGGACGGTCGCTCAGGCCTTCCGTGACTTCCTCGACGACACGAACAGGGACACGGACAGGGACACGGACAGGGACACGGGCAGGGATACGGGCAAGGGCGCGGAAACGGATGCGGGCTCGGCGGCGGTGACGGAGCGGGCGGACGGGCCGTTGGACACGGAGAAGTCGCAGCGGTCCGCGCGGGGTGCAGTACGCTCGGGCGACCGGATCGAATCCGCCAACTCGGGGAGCTGAGGCGCGACGTGGGACGCCACAGCCGTCGGGGGTCCACCCCCAAGGGCGACACCGCGGATGCGAAGGACCGGCGCAGGGCGCCGGGGTCCACACCGTCGGCCGGTCCCACCGGCCCCACACCGCCGGGCCCCGGCCGCGGGCGGCCGCTGCCGCCGGAGGGCGGCGGGGCGTCGGGGTACGGGGTGGCGTCGGGCCACGGAGGGCCGGGTCACGGAGGGCCGGTTCAGGGAGGGGCGCCTCACGAGGGGGCGCCTCACGGAGGGCCGAGGTCTGCTGGCGGGACGCCCGCGCACGGGTTTCCGACGTTGCCGGACGGGACGCCAGCGCATGGTTTCCCGCGGCTTCCGGACGGGACTCCGGCGCACGGGTTTCCGACGTTGCCGGACGGCACGCCCGCGCACGGGTTCCCGACGCTTGCGGACGGTACTCCCGCGCACGGATTTCCCCGGCTCCCGGACGGCACGCCCGCCCACGGCACCCCCCGGTTTCCCGGTGGCGGCACGCCCGCGCACGGGGGGCCGCGGGCTCGTGGCGGGCATCCGGAGCAGCGTGAACCGGGCGGTGCCTGGGGTGAGTTGAGGGGGCCGACGGCCGGGGCCGTCGGATACGGCCCGCTTGCCAGGCCGGGGACCCCGGGGCGGCCCGGGCAGGGGCCGGGGATACCGCGACCGCGGCACACCCGGCCGACCGGGCCGCGCCAGGAGTACCTCGACGCCTTCGGTGACGAGGAGGGCGACCTCTTCGTCCCGCGCAGGGCCCGCGAACCCGCGATGGCCGCCGCGGGCGAGCCGTACGCGTCCGTCACCCGGTGGGAGACCGCCCCGGACGTCGGCACGGACCCCGACGACGCCCCGCCTACGGGAGAGCCGGCGGTGCCGGCCAAGGGCGGCGGCAAGGGACGGACGTTCACGGGCATCGCGGCGGCCGCGGTGACCACCGTGCTGGCCGTTGTCGTCGCCGGACAGGTCACCGACCAGGGGGCCGACGACACCGTGGGCGCGCGTTCCCAGGCGCGGGACGCGCGGGACGCGCCGGTGCGGGCGAACGGCGGCGCCGCGCCGTCGGTGTCACCGAGCGCGACCCCGCTGACGTACGAGCAGAAGATGGGCAAGGTCTACGCGCTCAGCCCCACCCTGGAGGGGCCGGGGACGTTCGACGCGATCCCCGGGGTCGACAAGGCGCCGGGGAAGGGGCAGAAGTACACCTACCGGGTGGACGTGGAGCAGGGGCTCGGGCTGGACGGTGAACTCTTCGCGGAGGCCGTGCAGAAGACCCTGAACGACAACCGGAGCTGGGCACACAACGGCGGGCGCACCTTCGAACGCATCCACTCCGGCGACCCCGACTTCGTGATCACCCTGGCCAGCCCCGGCACCACCGCCGACTGGTGTGCCCGGTCCGGCCTGGACACCACGATCGACAACGTCTCCTGTGACTCCGCCGCGACCGAACGCGTGATGATCAACGCCTACCGCTGGGCGCGGGGTTCGACGACCTACGGCGACCAGATCCACGCCTACCGGCAGATGCTGATCAACCACGAGATCGGCCACCGCCTCGGCTACTCGCACGTGACCTGCGACAAGGAGGGCGACCTCGCCCCCGTGATGCAGCAGCAGACCAAGTTCCTCGAGTACGACGGCATCCGCTGCCGCCCCAACCCCTGGCCGTACCCGAAGAGCTGACCGACCGTCGCAGTCATGCGCGTAGCCATTCGTGCGCAAGTGATCTCTTAGCGCCACGAAACGCGACCCGCACGGGAAAGTTACGACCGTTCACCCCTTTTGGTGGGGGGGC
>NZ_JAGPXL010000021.1 GCF_018070565.1 Streptomyces sp. B93 | reverse complement strand
GGGTGGGGTGGGGTGGGGTGGGGCGGCGGAAAGTCGCGCGGTGGGAAGTGGAACCCGAAGCCGGTCGGCGGTGTACCAGAAGCAGAAGCAGGTCATCGCGGACCGAGCCGATCGAAGGGGGAGGGGTCCATGAACACAGGCCATGGGTACGGGCGTTCGCCGTGGACGGGGGCAGGCCCGAGAGGCATGGCAGCGCTGCTGCTGTGCCTGGGCGTGGTCCTCACGGCCGGGTGCAGCGGCAGTCCGGACAGAGAGGAGGACGTGCCGGGCGCGGCCCGGACCTCCCCGTCGTCGACCGCCCCGGCCGCTCCCCCGCGCATACCCTCCGCCACCGACCTGCCCGGTGTCCCGCACGCCGTCGGCTTCGCCTCGGACGGCAGTGGCTTCACCCTGACCGCGGAGTGCGACCAGCGCGGGTGCCGTCAGCATGCCGCCGTGCTCGAGGCCGGTGCCGGTCTGTGGCGGCCGGTCCGCTCACCGCTCCCGGACCTCACCGCCGACCAGGGCATCACCGCCGGGCTCACCGTGCTCGGGCCCGGCCGCGCGCTGATCACCGAGGGAGCCGAGCGCGCCGACCGTCCCGGCCGCACCTGGTTCACGGACGACTCCGGCGGCACCTGGCGGCGCGGATCGACCCGCCCCACCGGCCGTACGGCGACCGTGCCTACGGGCGCCGCCCTCGTCACCGACTGCCGGAAGCCCTCGGACGACGGCGACGGCTGCGCCCGCAGCAGACTGCTGGTCGTCCTGCCGGACACCGGTGAGCACCGCGTCCTGACCCACCGACCACCGCTGACCGGCGTCCTCTCCCCCGCGGGCGACATCGCCGAGAACGCGCTGTTCGTGGCGGGCGAGGACCCCGAGACCGGCCTGCCCGCGCTCGCCATCAGCGGCGACCGGGGCCGCAGCTGGCGCCCGACCCATATGACCGGCGCCGCGGAAGACGGCTGGGCGCCCCGGGTGGTCGCGGGCCGGAGGGGGATGTACGCCGTCCAGCCAGGCCAGTTGCCCAGCCAGGAGGGCGTGAAGAACGGCCTGCTGACCCTCCACGTCAGCACCGACGGCGGCGGCACCTGGACCCGGATCTGGCGCTATCGGCCGGGCGTGGAACCGCTCTCGATACTCGGCGACCTCGTCGTCACGGATGACGACCGGCTCACCGTGTACGGCGAGACGGGTGTGTGGCACAGCGACGACCAGGCACGCACCTTCCGCTCCGAGGGCGCCGCGCGTGGCCCGGCGGGCTCCGTGCGGCAGACCCCGATCGGCTGGCTCTGGTCGGACAGCTACGGCAAGGGCGCCTACCGCATATCGGCCGACGGCACCCACTGGCACGACTTCCGCCTGGGCACCGGGGGAGGCTGAGCTTCCGGCGCGGGGAGGATGGAGCACACCCGCGCGGCCTTCCGGCTTGCACCTCACGTCACGTGAGGGCTCACCGTGGAGTGCGTACCGAGAAGGGAGCGGAAGTGAGCTACTCCGTGGGACAGGTCGCCGGTTTCGCCGGAGTGACGGTGCGCACCCTGCACCACTACGACGACATCGGCCTGCTCGCCCCGAGCGAGCGCAGCCACGCGGGGCACCGGCGCTACAGCGACGCCGACCTCGACCGGTTGCAGCAGATCCTGTTCTACCGGGAACTCGGCTTCCCGCTCGACGAGGTCGCCGCCCTGCTCGACGACCCGGAGGCGGACCCGCGCGCGCATCTGCGCCGCCAGCACGAGCTGCTGACCGCCCGGATCGAGAAGCTGCGGAAGATGGCGGCGGCGGTGGAGCAAGCCATGGAGGCACGCAAGATGGGCATCGATCTCACGCCGGAGGAGAGGTTCGAGGTCTTCGGGGACAAGGACCCGGAGCAGTACGCGGAGGAGGCGGAACAGCGCTGGGGCGGCACCGAGGCATACGCCGAGTCACAGCGCCGCGCCGCGAGCTACACCAAGGAGGACTGGAAACGCATGCAGGCCGAGGTGGCCGACTGGGGCGAGCGCTATGACGCGCTGATGGCCTCCGGTGAGCCGCCGACCGGAGAGCGTGCCATGGACATGGCCGAGGAGCACCGGCAGCACATCTGCTCCTGGTTCTACGAGTGCCCGTACGACATCCACCAGGGCCTCGCCGAGATGTATGTCGCCGACGAGCGCTTCAAGGCGTACTACGACTCCATGCGTCCCGGCCTCGCCGGACACCTCCGGGAGGCGATCGCGGCGAACGCGGCCCGGCACGGCGCCTGAGGCGCCCGGCGCTCCCCCCAGATGCCGGTGAGCCGGACACGGCTTTAGACGCGGTGGGCCGGACACAGCTTTGTGCGAGACGGCCCACAGTGCATCCTGGGGGTACCCGTGGAACCTGGGGTGGACGCATTGCGTTGATAGCTTTGTCCGGCCGTACTGGACGCCGTACTTCCCAACCCCTCAGGAGCCCGGAACCGTGACGACGCTTGCCCTCGGACCGAGCTGGCTGGATCCGAACTATCTGCTGGACACCTTCGGTATCTGGGGCCTGCTCCTCATCGTCTTCGCCGAGTCCGGTCTCCTGATCGGTTTCTTCCTGCCGGGCGACTCCCTGCTCTTCACCGCCGGTCTGCTGATCACGTCCAACCAGCTGAACTTCCCGCTGTGGGCGGCCGTCGTCCTGATCGTCATCGCGGCCATCGTGGGCGACCAGGTGGGCTACATGTTCGGCAAGAAGGTCGGACCGGCGCTGTTCACCCGCCCGGACTCCCGTCTGTTCAAACAGGAGAACGTCACCAAGGCCCACGAGTTCTTCGAGAAGCACGGCCCGAAGTCCCTGGTCCTGGCCCGCTTCGTGCCCATCGTGCGCACCTTCACGCCGATCATCGCGGGCGTCAGCGGTATGCGGTACCGCTCGTTCCTGACCTTCAACGTGGTCGGCGGCATCCTGTGGGGTGCCGGTGTGACCATGCTCGGTGCCTGGCTGGGCAACATCGACTTCGTCAAGGAGAACATCGAGGCGATCCTGATCCTGATCGTCTTCATCTCCGTGATCCCGATCATCATCGAGGTGCTGCGGGCCCGTTCCCAGAAGAAGAGGGGTCTCCAGCAGGAGCCCGCGTCCGCGCCCGGCGGCCAGCAGGCCCCGCACCAGGCCGCCTACCAGCAGCAGCCGGTCATGGACGACGCCACCACCCAGCTCCGACGCATCCCCCCGGCCCACCAGAACCAGCCATACGGCAACCAGGACTACGGTCACCAGGACTACGGCAACCAGAACAACCAGGGCCAGCGGGGCTACGGCGACCAGGGCTACGGCGACCAGCAGGGCGGGTACCCGCAGGACCCGTACCAGGGCGGCTACGACCAGCCCGCCCAGCCGTACGCCCCGCAGTACCCACAGCAGCAGTACCCGCACGACCAGCAGCGGTACTCCCATGACGAGCAGCCCTACCCCTACGACCAGGGCGGCTACCCGCAGCGCTGAGGCAGCGAGAACGACCGTCGGCGGTCAGGAAGGCGAAGGCCTGTCCTGACCGCCGACGGTCGTTTCCGGGTGCGCTGCCCCGCTCAGGACCTCAGAACGGGAAGCCGCTGCGGCCGTGCTGGATCGAGATCCACTTGAGGGTGGTGAAGGCGTCCAGGGTCGTCTCGCCGTTCAGCCGGCCGACGCCCGAGTTCTTCTCGCCGCCGAACGGCACGAGGGGCTCGTCATGGACGGTGCCGTCGTTGACGTGGAACATCCCGGTGTCGATCCGCTGGGCGAAGCGCACACCGCGCTCCACGTCACCGGTGTGGACGGCGCCGCTGAGGCCGTAGGGGGTGTCGTTGACGATGCGTACGGCCTCCTCCTCACCGTCAAAGGGGATGAGGAAGGCGACGGGGCCGAAGACCTCCTGGCGGAGCAGGGGCGAGTCGGCGGGGAGGCCGGTCAGCACCGACGGCTCGACGAGGTTGTCGGTGGTGGTGCCGTGCACGAGGGCGGTGGCGCCCTGGGCGATGGCCTGCTCGACGGTGCTGGAGATCGACTCGGCCTGCGAGGAGTTGATCACCGGGCCGATGACGGTCGCCGGGTCGCTCGGGTCACCGGCCGGGAGGGACTTCACCTTGGCGACGAACTTGTCGGTGAACTCCGCGGCGATCGAGCGGTCCACCAGGACACGGTTGGCGGCCATGCAGACCTGGCCCTGATGGACGTACCGGCTGAAGACGGCGGCGTCGACGGCGTAGTCGATGTCGGCGTCGTCGAGGACGACGAGGGCGCTGTTGCCGCCCAGTTCGAGGATGGTGCGCTTGAACTGCCCGGCGCAGACGGTGGCGACATGGCGGCCGACCTTGTCGGAGCCGGTGAAGGAGATGACCTTCGGCACGGGGTGCTCGATGAAGGCGTCGCCGATCTCCGCGATGTCCGTGATGATCACGTTGAGGAGTCCGGGGGGCAGCCCCGCGTCCTCGAAGATCTTCGCGACCAGGGAGCCGCCGGTGACCGGGGTGTCCTGGTGCGGCTTGAGGACGACGCCGTTGCCGAGGGCGAGGGCGGGGGCGACGGACTTCAGGGAGAGCAGGAAGGGGAAGTTGAAGGGGCTGATGACGCCGACGACACCGACGGGAGCGCGGTAGAGGCGGTTCTCCTTGCCGGGGTCCGGGGACGGCAGGACCTTGGTCTCCGGACGCATCGTCAGGTTGACCGACTCGCGCAGGAACTCCTTGGCGAGGTGGAGTTCGAAGGCGGCCTTCAGCCCGGTGCCGCCCAGCTCGGCGATGATCACCTCGGTGATCTCCTGCTCGCGCTCCTCCACCAGGCGCAGCGCCTTCTCCAGCACGGCCCGCCGCGCGAAGGCACCCGCGGCGGCCCAGTCCCGCTGGGCGCGGGCGGCGGCGCGGTAGGCCTGATCTATCTCGTCGACCGTGGCTATCGTGATCGAGGCCAGCTTCTCGCCGTCGTACGGATTGCAGTCGATGATGTCCCAGGAGCCGGTGCCCGGGCGCCACTCACCGTCGATGTACTGCTGAGCCAGGTCGGTGAAGTACGACGACATGTGATCCCTCAATCCCCTGCCGCAGGACGATGCGGAAAGATGGCGGAAAGATGATCGACTTGACAGCCTGATCGTTCGTCATCGTACTTGTGCCGACGCTCAGTTGGAGCGGTTGTTTCCGGAGAGTTCAGGAGAGCTGGAGCAGGCCGCGCAGCAGGTCCCGGCTGGCGTCGGGGCCCGGACTGTCCCGTTGCAGCTCTTTCAGGGCCTTTTCGTACTGGGCCACGTCCTCCGGCTTGTCCAGATAGAGCGCACTGGTGAGCTGCTCCAGATAGACGACGTCCGACAGGTCGGACTCCGGGAAGCTGAGGATGGTGAAGGCTCCGCTCTCACCGGAGTGCCCGCCGAAGCTGAACGGCATGATCTGGAGCCGTACGTTGGGCCGCTCGGAGAACTCGATCAGGTGCTGGAGCTGGCCGCGCATCACCTCGCGGTCGCCGTAGGGGCGGCGCAGGGCGGCCTCGTCGAGGACGATGTGGAAGTCGGGGGCGTTCTCGGAGACGAGGTGCTTCTGCCGTTCCAGGCGCAGTGCCACGCGCCGCTCCACGTCCGCCTCGCTCGCGCCCTCCATGCCGCGCCGGACGACCGCTCGCGCGTACGCCTCGGTCTGGAGCAGCCCGTGCACGAACTGCACCTCGTACGCGCGGATGACGGAGGCCGCCCCCTCCAGGCCCACGTAGGTCGGGAACCAGCTCGGCAAGACGTCCGAGTAACTGTGCCACCAGCCCGCGACATTGGCCTCGCGGGCGAGGGAGAGCAGTGAGTTGCGTTCCGTGTCGTCCGTGATGCCGTAGAGGGTCAGCAGATCCTCGACGTCCCTTGTCTTGAAGCTCACCCGGCCCAACTCCATCCGGCTGATCTTCGACTCCGAGGCACGGATCGAGTAACCCGCCGCTTCGCGCGTGATGCCGCGCGCCTCTCGGAGTCGCCTGAGTTGCGAGCCGAGCAGCATCCGCCGCACCACCGATCCGGGCTCTCCCGCACTCACGTTCGCCAGCCTCCCCAACCGTCTTCAGGGCCCGCAGTCTGCCACTAAAACACTCCGAGCAGTACTCGCCCGGTTACAGAGATGGAAAGAAGCCAAAGATTCCGCCCGGGTTCCGGCCGAGTCAAGAGAGAGGAGGGAAGAGGGTGGACGGAGGGGCGGGGCCGGGAAGGGAAGGGTTCCGCAGGAAAACGGCTCGAAGACGGCGGAAAAAATGGCCAAGAAGCGGTACGGGAGGGTCCAATTCGGTCGCGTGCACGTGCATCTGCCCTTGCATCTGCTGTACGCATCCGAAACCATGGTCCCGCACCACCGCCGCCTCGCACCGTCCGCGAATTCCCGGGAGTGCCTCGCATGGGGACGAATGGATCGACCATGCTCGAGCCTTTAAGGCAGGGCCTTCCGCCAATGGATCCCTCGGCCGTGTCCTCGGCGTCCTCCTGCGCCCTGCCCGCCCGTTACGAAGCGGTGCGCGACGCACGGCGGTTCACCCGTGGCACGCTCGACCAGTGGGGCATCGGCGACCGGTTCGACGATGTCTGTCTGGTGGTGTCGGAACTCGTCACCAACGCGCTGCGCCACGCGGTCCCCACGACCTCCACGACGCGCGGCGTGAACGGCCCCCCCGGCCAGGAACCTCCCGTACGGCTGCATCTGATGCGCTGGACGGAGCGACTGGTGTGCGCGGTGCGCGACCCCAGCAACGACACCCCGGTCGCCCGGGACGCCGACGACTTCTCGGCGGAGTCCGGCCGGGGCCTGTTCCTCGTCGACTCCTTCTGCGACAGCTGGGGCTGGCACCCGCTGGCCGGGACGCTCACCGGCAAGGTCGTCTGGGCACTGTTCCGGCTCCAGCCGGACGGACGCATGACCGACGCACTCGCGGCGGACGTCAGAGAGGCCCGGCAGGACGCCTGACGAACCGGCACGTTCCGACGCCCGGACTCTACGCGCGTTACATTCCGTCTTCACCCGGTAACGGAAAGTCGCGGCGTATGGACGGCGGTGCGGTCACCCCGCGATCAGGTGGTCGAACTCGCCGTCCTTGATCCCGAGCAGCATCGCCTCGATCTCCGCGCGGGTGTAGACGAGCGCGGGCCCGTCGGGGAAGCGGCTGTTGCGCACCGCCACCTCTCCGCCGGGCAGCCGCGCGAACTCCACGCAGGAGCCCTGCGAGTTGCTGTGTCGGCTCTTCTGCCAGGCCACGCCGCCCAGTTCGGTGGCGGCCATGCCGTTGTACACGTCCATGCCGTTGTACACGTCGTGATCCACAGGTCGCTCCCCGATGGTGCACTGGCTGGTGTGGCCATTGATGCAGTGGTCAACTGACCCGGATCATAACCTCGTTCATGTGCAGCCGCATGAGCATATGCAGGCGCACATGCATGCGCAGATGCACGTGCACGAGGGGTGTTCCCGTGGTTACAGGTTGACCGTCGCGATGGCGAGGCTGCCCGACCGCCTCACCGCAGCTTCTCCAGCGTCTGCCCCAGACTCCGCAGGACATGCGACCGCCAGCCCCCGTCCATGATCTTGCGCGCCATCATCTGCGCCGGGTCGTCCGGATCGAATCCCTCGTGCACTAGGAACAGACGCGTACCGCGCCCTTCCTGTTCCAGGGTCCACGTGATCGTCCAGTCCGCGGGACGGGCCGGATCCGCGTCGGCCCAGCGGAGCCGCAGCATCCGCCCGTCGTCGTAGGCGAGCACCTCCACGTCGACCGCGCCGGAGAAGTTGGAGTTGGGGCGCGGTACGGAGGTCATCCGGTAGCGGTGCCCGACCTCCAGCCGGAAGTCCGCCGCCCCGGGCATCTGCCACTGCGCGAGCAGTCCGGGCTCGGTGAGGGCCCGCCAGACCTTGGCGGGCGGGTGCGGGAGGAACTCGTCCACGCGGATGGTGGTGAGGTCGGCGTCGGCAGATCCCTCAGGGAAGCGTTCGTCGAAGCTCTCGTCGTGGTTCATGCCAGGTCGTCGTCGGGCATCCGGTCGAGCAGTCGGCCGAGGCCCTTGAGCTGCTCGCGCCAGAACCGCTCGTACGGGTGGAGCCAGTCCTGCACCTCGGCGAGCGGGGCCGCCTCCAGGCGGTAGATGCGCTGGCGGCCGACGCGCTGCTCGGAGACGAGCCCGGCCTCCCGGAGCACCTTGAGGTGTTCCGAGAGGCTGGGGCGCCGCATGTCGAAGTGGTCGGCCAGGGCCTGGACGGGCTGGGGTCCGCCGTCGCGCAGCAGTCGCAGCACCTCGCGGCGGGTGGCGTTGGCAAGCGCGGCGAAGACACGGTCCTCGACGGCGGTGCCGGATCCGGCACCGGTGGCGTCGGCCCCGGTGGTGGTCATGGTGCGGTCAGAAGCCTTCCTTCTCCGTCAGCAGCATCAGACCGTTGCCGTCCGGGTCCCGGAAGGAGGCCATCCGCCCCCACGGCAGTTCGTCGGGCCCCTGCACGGCGACCCCTGCTTCCGCGAGCCGCGCGCAGTCGGCGTCGACATCGGTCGTGAGCAACATGATCCCCTGCGTGGAGCCGGGTGCGAAACCGCCCATGCCAGGCCCTGAGAGCGTGAAGACGGTCTGTGCGCCCCGGGGCGCCACCTGGAGCCACCGTCCGGGCGGCGTCTCCCGGTCGGCGGTGACCTCGAAGCCGAGCACCTCCGTGTAGAAGCGCAGGGCGCGGTCCTGGTCCGAGACCGGGAGCGTGACGAAGGAAGCGTGCGTGATGTGGGTGGTGTCCGTGGTCATACGGACGACGATAGGCAGGAGATTCCCTACCCGTCAAACGTAGGGAATCTCCTACCTAATGGTTTCCGTGATCGCTCAGCGACCGGCGTACGGCAGCAGCGCCATCTCGCGCGCGTTCTTGATCGCCCGGGCCAGCAGTCGCTGCTGCTGGGCGGTGACCCGGGTGACCCGGCGGCTGCGGATCTTGCCGCGGTCGGAGATGAACTTCCGCAGCAGATCGGTGTCCTTGTAGTCGATATAGGTGACCCCCGCCTGGAGCAGTGGGTTGGGACGGCTCTTGACGGGCTTGCGGTCAGCTTTGCGGACCATGAGGGATCAAACCTCCAGAAGGGTGTCGAATGCGGGCGGCAAGCGCTTCCAGGCGTCCCGTCCGGCGGCGTACTCGGCGTCGGTGAGCAGACAGGTCTCCAGCAGCTCCGCGAGCCCCTCGCGGTCGAGGCCGGGGGACGTGAACACCAGGTGCTGGCAGCGGTCGCCGTGCTCCGGGTGCCAGTCCAGCGCGGCGGCCGCCCGGCGCACCGGCGGCACCATCTCCCAGGCCGCGTCGGGCAGCGAGGCGAGCCAGGGACCCGCGCTCTCCACGCACAGCGCGCCCCCGGCGGCGTCCCAGTGCAGCAGCGTGTCCGGCCGGTCGGCGAGCCAGAACCGCCCCCTGCTGCGGGCCGCGGCGCAGGTCAGGTCCTCCAGGGCGGCGTACAGCCGGCCGGGGTGGAAGGGACGGCGACGGTTCCAGACCAGGGTCGTGACGCCGCACGCGTCGGCCTCGGCGGGCAGCAGCGCGCACGCCGGGTGCTGGGCAGCGGCGGCGGCCTCCACGTCGAAGCCCGCGAGCGCGGCGCCCGCCAGGCCGCCGTCGCCCACGTACACCTGACGGGCCGTCGGGTGCAGCTGGGCCAGCAGCTCCCGGTCCTCCTCGTCGGCCTCCGGGGAGTCGACGAGGGCGAGGACGGGGGCGTACTCCAGCTGCCGCGCGAAGGTGTCCGCGACCGTGCGCTGGTCGGTGGCGGCCGCGGCGAGACCGCCGTCCGCGAGGTCGTCGCCGTTGCCGAGGTACGGCAGCACCAGCGCGGGGTCGACGGCGGTGATCACACCGGTGACGGTGAACCCGCCGCCCGTGACCACCTCGGCCATCGCCTTGGGCTCGACGGAGTCCCACAGCTCGACGATCGCGAGCCGGGTCGCCCCGGCCGCCGCCAGCCGCTCCAGCTCCGGCACCAGGTCCTCGCGCAGCGCACAGCACGCGCAGTCGTTGACCAGCGGCGTCTCACCGGAGGACCGCATGCCGGACGCGTCGCGCACGGTCCGTACGACGGTCCCGGAGGCCGCCGCCGTGGCCAGGTCGTGGTGGAGTACGACGCTGCCGGGCACCTCGGTGAGCAGCCGCTCGACGGCCGCCGTACGGGCGTCGGCGTGCAGCCCGCCGACGATCACGACGGGAAGCTCGGTCACCGGCTCAGCCCTGCTTCCCGTACCGGCGCTCGAAGCGCTCGACGCGCCCGGCGGTGTCCAGGACGCGGGCGGTACCCGTGTAGAAGGGGTGGCTGACGTCGGAGATCTCGACGTCGACGACGGGGTAGGTGTTGCCGTCCTCCCACTCGATCGTCTTCTCCGTGGGCACTCCGGCGAGCGTGGAGCGGGTCAGGAAGGCGTGGTTCGCGGCGCGGTCGCGGAAGACGACGGGGCCGTACTCCGGGTGGATTCCCTCGCGCATGGCGGTGATCAGCGCTCCTCTCGGAAGTCGACGTGACGGCCGACGACGGGGTCGAACTTGCGCAGGGTCAGCCGGTCCGGGTCGTTGCGGCGGTTCTTGCGGGTGACGTACGTGTAGCCGGTCCCGGCCGTGGACCGGAGTTTGACGACGGGACGGAGTTCGTTGCGTGCCATGCTGCTACCTTACTGAAAACGATTCCCATTTACGACAGCCGATGTGAGGTAGTACGTCACGATGTCCGCGCACTGCATGCTGACCGGCGCCCGGCCCGGGTTCGGCAACCGGATCTCCCACTCCCACCGGCGCACCTCGCGCCGCTTCGACCCCAACATCCAGACCAAGCGCTACTGGCTGCCGAGCGAGGGCCGGTACGTACGGCTGCGGCTGAGCGCCAAGGGCATCAAGACCGTCGACACGATCGGTGTCGAGGCCGCCGTGGCCCGCGTCCGCGCCCGGGGGGTGCGGATCTGATGGCGAAGAAGAGCAAGATCGCGAAGAACGAGAAGCGGCAGCAGGTCGTCGCGCGCTACGCGGCCCGCCGCGCCGAACTGAAGGAGATCATCCGCCGGCCGTCCACGGGAGCCACGGAACGGCTCGCCGCCCAGCAGGAGCTGCGCCGCCAGCCGCGCGACGCCAGCGCCACCCGCGTCCGCAACAGGGACCAGGTGGACGGGCGCCCGCGCGGGTACTTCCGTACGTTCGGGCTGTCCCGCGTGAGTCTGCGGGAACAGGCCCACGCGGGATATCTGCCGGGGGTGCGGAAGTCCTCCTGGTAGGACTGCCCCGGTTTCGGTTACGCGCTGGTAGCTTCTGCGGTCGTCAGGGGTGTCCGGCTCACCGTGGGGGATGGCAGTGACTTCGTGGACTTCGTGGGTTTGCAGGACTTCGGCCACGACGGAGACGCACGCGCGCGTGGGGCGCGGTCCGGGGCGGGCGGCGGTCGCTGCCGCGGGGCTCGCGGCGGTGCTCCTGCTGGGCGGGTGCGGTGACGACGGCGGCTCCGACGACGGCACCCCGAGCCCCACCGCCTCCGCCACCTCCACGAACACCGCCGACACGGGTGGCGGCTCCGGTGGCGGCACCCCGTCCGCCTCCGGCGACCTCGAAGGCAGCTGGCTCGCCACCACCGGCGGCGATGCGGTGGCGCTGGTCGTCACCGGCGACAAGGCCGGGCTCTTCGCGACCGGCGGCACCGTGTGCAGCGGCACCGCGGGCGGGGCATCGGGCACCCGCACGATCCGCCTCACGTGCACCGACGGCAACGACGACCGGGGGACGGGACGCGTCGACTCCGTCGACGGGACGACGCTGAAGGTCACCTGGGAGGGCGGCCTCGGCACGGAGACGTACACCAAGGCCGAGGGTGGCCGGCTGCCAACGGGGTTGCCTACGGACGGACTCGGTTCCTGAGCCGCAGACCACCTCGCGCCGCCTTCCCGGGAGTCGGGCCGTCGCCGTCGTCCAGGGCGGCGGAGAGTTCGGTGAGGGCTTCGAGGAGAGCGCGGGTCGCGTCACGGATGACGGATGTCGGGGTGGCGTCGGCGCGTACGGCGTTGTCGTCTGTGCGTACGGCTCTGTCCTCGTCGGCCGGGGACTCGTCGTCGAGCGCCTTCCGTAGGGCCGTCCAGTCCGGCACCCGGCGTTCCCTGATGGCCATGGCGCCCTGCCGGGTGGCCGTGCGTGCGGCGTCGGCGGGACGGGCGGTGGGCTCCCGGGTGAGCCGGGCGGCGGCAGGCGGTCCGGATCGGCGGGCCCGGTGTGTTCGGGCGGATGGGCCTCCACGAGCATCGCCACCCCGCCCATGCGCGTGAGCGCCTCCCCGGCGTCGTCGGCCGCGACCCGGGACAGGCCCCGGTGCCGTACCGGCTCGTCGGCGGCGCGCTTCACCGCCGTCTGCCAGGCCACGCGGGCGGCGCGCGCGGCGAGGAGCGTGGCCCGCACGGCCGCGACGCCGTTGCCCCGCGCGGCCGGTTCGGCGTGCTGCCGCAGGACGGCGGCGGCGTACTCGCCCTGGGCGGCCAGCCAGTCGGCCGGATGGGCCCGCAACCGCGGCGTCTCCCGGGCCGGGTAGACGGCGTACGCCGGCATCGCTACGGCCAGTCCCGCGCGCTCCGGTGCCCTTCAGCGAGCGGAACCAGTTCATTCGGTCGGCGGATGGGACATAGGGAGACGAAGTGGGGCGGGCCAGCCGGGCGGGCAACCGGGACGTCGTCGTATGCGTGATGATCCACACGTTCGATGCGCATCGGCACCACCGCTTCGGTACCCCGCCATCGGCACTGCTCTGCCCCGCCACCCCGGCGCCACTCCACACCGCAAGGACTCACTCATGCGCTCCGCCCCCCTCGCCGTCACGGCCCTGACCGCCGCCCTCCTGCTCACGGCCTGCTCCTCCGACGGTGACGGTGACGGCGGGAACACCGGCTCCGGTACGGCCTGTGCCGTCGGCGCGGTCGACATCGAGGTCGGCCCCGCCAACGCCGCGCCCGCCGCCGGGGACACCGGCAATGTGCCGGTCACCGTCACCAACCGCGGCGACGACGCGTGCACCTTGGACGGCTTCCCCCGCGTCGAGCTGCGCGCGGGTGACACCTCGGCCGTCCTCCCTGAGGAGGAGGGCGCCAAGCCGCAGCAGCTCACCCTCGCGAAGGACACCGCGGCGACCTTCACGATCACGTACGTACGGGGCGAGGACGGCGGCTCCGGCAGCCTCGACGTGCAGAAGCTCGCGATCGGCCTGCCCGGCGGCGACGACGAGCAGAGCTTCCCGTGGTCGTACGGACCGGTTCCCGTCGACGGGGAGGACACCCCGGACGCGACGGTGAGCACGTTCCTCCAGGCAGGCGACTGAGTCGTACGGCCGTACCGCCGCCCTCAGTCCAGCGGGCGGCGTGGCCTGACCTGGGCGCGGTCCGCCGCGCGGGAGCCCTCCGTCCAGCCCGCCGCGTCGCTCACCCCGCGCAGCCGTGTCGTGGTGGTCTCCGGGAACAGCCGGTCCGTCGCGGCGGTGACCGCCACCTCGCGCGAGGCGAGGACGGGCAGGAGGTCCGCGGCGCCCTTCCCCTCGGCCTGCACCGTCTCCGCCGTGGCCTGTTCCGCCGCGGCGGCGAGGCGGGTGCCGATGCGGTGGGCGTAGGCCGCGAGGAACGCCTGCCGGAAGGTCTTGGTCCGCTTGCGTCCGCCGGCGCGCTGCTCGGCCTCCGCCTTCGTCATCGCGGTGGTGGCCTGTACGAGGAGCGAGGTGTAGAGGAGTTCGACGGCTTCCAGGTCGGGTTCGAAGCCGACGACCGTGGTGAAGCCGAAGGGTTCGTTCCACACGGCCCGGCAGTGGTTGGCGGTGGCGACGGCGTCCAGCAGTACCGCCTTGGCCTGCTCGTACGGCGCGTCGACACCGATCCGGCAGGCGCCCGGGGTGTCCTCGGCGGGCGCCCGGGAGGCGAGCAGCGCCTCGTCGACGCTGTGCCGGGCCATCAACTCCTGTGCCTTGGCGCTGAGCGCTTCCGCCTCCTCCGGGTAACCGGTCGCCTCGGCCTTGGCGAGCAACGCCCGGATCCGCGCGAGCATGCGGGACTCGGCACGCCGCTCCCCCGGCGCGTGCGGCGGCCGTACGGGCTCGTCGAGGGGTTCGAGGGCGGGCAGCCGGAGCAGCAGGCGGTACAGCTCCAGGACGGCCGTGGCGTGCGAGAAGCGGTCGGCGCGGGGCGCCCTGGAGGCCGCCGCGTCCCGGTGACGCCGGTCGAGGTCGGCGAGTTGGTCGGCCCAACGGCGCCCGCGCGGACGGTCGTCGGGCGCCTGGTCGAGGATCAGCGCCGCGACGAGTCGTACGTGGACGTCGTCCAGTTCGCGGCGCACGATCCGTACGACGTCGGCGGGCTGCCAGCCGCGCCGCCAGGCCGCCGCCACGAAGTCCCGGCCACGCCGCGCCAGTTCCCCGTCCGCCTCCGGGTCGGCGGCGAGCAGCGACGCGGCGGTGTCGAGGGCGGCGGCGCCGGGATCGGCGTAGAGGGCGGTCCGGAGGGCGCGGTCGACGGTGCCGGGCGGGGTGGGGGTGCTCACGGGCCGATGGTGCCATGGGGGCGAGGGCGGCGATCCAGGTCACTCGCGCTCGCCCCGTCCAGCCCCTGGAATTCGCTGCACCCGGGCGGGACGCGCGGCCACCATGGCGCGCATGGTGGACATGTCTCTGTACGCGGCGTTCCTGGTCGCCGCCCTCGCGCTCTGTCTCAGCCCCGGCCCCGACATGATGTTCATCGTGGCGATGGGCGGACGGGGCGGCCCGGTCGCGGGCGTGATGGCCGCGTTCGGCGTGGCCTGCGCCATGCTGGTGCACTCGGTCGCCGCGGCGCTCGGTCTGTCGGCCCTGTTCACGACGTTGCCGACGCTCTATCACGTGCTGCGCTGGGCGGGCGCGGCCTATCTGCTCTACCTGGCCGTCAAGGCGTTCCGGGACCGTTCGGTGCTCGGCGACGAGCCGGACGAGGGGGACGTGGACGGGTCCTCCGCGCGGGGGACGCGTCGGCATGCGATGCGGCGCGCCTTCTGGCAGGGCGCGATCACCAACCTCCTCAACCCGAAGGTGATCCTGTTCAACGTGGCGTTCCTGCCGCAGTTCGTGGACCCGTCCCTCGGCCATGTGCCGGGCCAGTTGCTGCTGCTCGGCATCACGCTGGTGGTGATGGGCTTCGTCTGGGACGGCTTCGTGGGGCTGCTCTCGGGGCGTCTGTCGGCGCTGCTGCGGCGGAGCGCGCGGGTGAACCGCTGGCTGAACATCGTCTCCGGGACGGTCTTCACGGGGCTGGCGGTGCGACTGGTGGCGTCGTCGCCGAAGTAGCCGGAGTGGCCGAAGCGGGCGGCGACGGCCACGCGCGCGTGAGGCACGCAAGTGTCAACCCAGGGTTGACGACCCTCGAGCGTCAACCTACGGTTGACACATGACCACCAACCCCGCCGTCACATCCTCCGTACGTCTCGACGACCTCATCGCGGCCATCAAGAAGGTCCACGAGGAACCCCTCGAACAGCTCCAGGACGCGGTGATCGCCGGGGAACACCTCGGTGATGTCGCCGACCACCTGATCGGCCACTTCGTGGACCAGGCCCGCCGCTCGGGCGCCTCCTGGACGGACATCGGCAAGAGCATGGGCGTCACGCGCCAGGCCGCGCAGAAGCGCTTCGTGCCGAAGGAGTCGGCCGACCTCGACCCGAGCCAGGGCTTCAGCCGCTACACCCCCCGCGCGCGGAACACGGTGATGGCCGCCCACAACGAGGCGATCGCCGCCCGCAACCCCGAGGGCCGCCCCGAGCACCTCACCCTGGGACTGCTGGCCGAGCCGGAAGGACTGGCGGCCAAGGCGATCACCGCCCAGGGCGTCCTGCTCGACGACGTGCGCCAGGCCGCCACCGCGGAGCTGCCGCCCGCCGCCGACGACGTCCCCGACCTGATCCCGTACGGCCCCGACGCCAAGAAGGTCCTGGAACTCACCTTCCGCGAGGCCCTCCGCCTCGGCCACAACTACATCGGCACCGAGCACGTCCTGCTCGCCCTCCTGGAGTTCGAGAACGGCCAGGGTGTCCTGACCGGCCTCGGCATCACCAAGGAGGGCGTCGAGCGTTACGTGGCCGAGGCGCTCACCACGATCGCGGCGTCGCCCAAGGAGGCCACGGACCGCGAGTAGTGGGTGAACCCGCAGGTCAGGACCGATTGTCAGACCCCCCTGCGACACTCGTTGCATGGCCGACCGATGGGCGCTCGCTCCGGCCGAGGACGGTGGCGTACAGCTCGCCCCCCTCGGCCCGGACGGGCTGCCCGCCGGACCGGTGCGGTGGGAGGAGGACCTGGCGCGGGCCGTGCGGGACAGGCCACGGGTGGCGCGCTGGGTCTGGCGCTCGACGTCCGAGGTGTATCCGCGCCTGCTCGCCACGGGGGTGCGAGTGGAGCGGTGCTACGACATCGAGGACGCCGAGACCCTCCTGCTCGGCCATGAGGGGCGGTACGGCGAGCCCCGCTCGGCGGCGGCCGCACTGGCCCGGCTGCGCGGCGGCCCCGTACCGCCCGACCCGCCCCTGCGCTCCGCCGCACCCGGAGCGCAGTCCCCGCTCTTCGAACCGGCCCAGGGCGACCCCGTCCCCCTCACCGACCTGCTGGACGTCTACGCCGACCAGCAGCGGCGGCACGACCGCGCCAAGCACCCGGACCGGATGCGGCTGCTGACCGCCGCCGAGTCGGCGGGGATGCTGGTGGCCGCCGAGATGAACACCGCGGGGCTGCCCTGGCGCGCGGACGTCCACCGCGAGGTGCTGCACGACCTGCTCGGCGAGCGGTACGCGGGCGGCGGCGAGCCCCGCCGTCTGGCCGAGCTGGCGGACGAGGTGTCCGCCGCGTTCGGCCGCCGGGTCCGCCCCGACCTGCCCGCGGACGTGGTCAAGGCGTTCGCCCAGGCCGGAATCAAGATCAGCTCGACCCGCCGCTGGGAGATCGAGTCCCTCGACCATCCCGCCGTGAAGCCCCTGATCGAGTACAAGAAGCTGTACCGCATCTGGGTCGCCCACGGCTGGACCTGGCTCCAGGACTGGGTCCGCGACGGCCGCTTCCGCCCGGAGTTCCTCGCGGGCGGCACGGTCACCGGCCGCTGGGTGACCAACGGCGGCGGCGGACTCCAGATCCCCAAGGTCATCCGCCGCGCCGTCGTCGCCGACCCCGGCTGGCGGCTGGTCGTCGCCGACGCCGACCAGATGGAGCCGCGCGTCCTCGCCGCGATCTCCCGCGACCCCGGCCTGATGGAGGTGGCGGGCCGCGAGACCGACCTCTACCAGTCCGTCTCCGAGCGCGCCTTCTCCGGCGACCGCGCCCAGGCCAAGCTCGCCGTGCTCGGCGCGATCTACGGCCAGACCTCCGGCGACGGCCTGAAGAACCTCGCCGCCCTCAGACGCCGCTTCCCCAGGGCGGTGGCCTACGTCGACGACGCGGCCCGCGCGGGCGAGGAGGGCCGCCTGGTCCACACCTGGCTCGGCCGCACCTGCCCACCGGCCGTCGTCGCCGGGGACGACACCTCCGAGGAGGCGGGCATCCCCCAGGACGCCCCGGCCACCGAGGACTGGACCCCGGGCTACGCCTCCACCAACTCCCGCGCCCGCGGCCGCTTCGCCCGCAACTTCGTCGTCCAGGGCAGTGCCGCCGACTGGACCCTGCTCCTGCTCGCCGCCCTGCGCCAGTCCCTGGCACCGATGGCGGCCGAGCTGGTCTTCTTCCAGCACGACGAGGTGATCGTCCACTGCCCCGCCGAAGAGGCCGACACGGTCGCGGCCGCCATCCGCGACGCCGCCGCCCTCGCCGCCCACCTCACCTTCGGCGACACCCCGGTGCGCTTCCCGTTCACGACGGCGGTGGTGGAGTGCTATGCGGACGCCAAGTAGCCCCCGCCTGGCAGCGTCAGGCCCCCTCGCCGCCACCCGGCGAGACCAGTCCCGTCTCATAGGCGAGGACGACGGCCTGCACCCGGTCGCGCAGGTCCAGTTTCGACAGGATACGGCCGATGTGGGTCTTGATCGTGGTCGGACTGAGGCAGAGGCGGTCCGCGAGTTCCGCGTTGCTCAGCCCCGTCGCGAGCAGGCGCAGCACCTCCACCTCACGCGGTGTCAGGCCGGACAGGTCGCGGTGGAGAGCGGGCGAGCGGTCCTCGGTGCGCTGGGCGAAGCGTTCGATCAGTCGGCGGGTGATCGCGGGGGCGAGCAGGGCGTCGCCGGACCGCACCAGGCGGACGGCGGCGACGAGGTGCTCGGGCGTGACGTCCTTGAGCAGGAAGCCGCTGGCACCGGCGGTGAGGGCGGCGTAGACGTAGTGGTCGAGGTCGTAGGTGGTGAGGATGATGACACGGGTGCCGTCCGGGCCGCCGTCGGCGAGAATCCGCCGGGTGGCCTCGATGCCGTCCATCCGCGGCATCCGGATGTCCATCAGGACGACGTCGGGCCGGGTGCGCCGGACCGCGGCGACCGCCTCCGCCCCGTCCGCCGCCTCGGCCGTCACCTCGATGCCGTCCGCGGCGAGGATCATTCCGAAGCCGGTGCGTACGAGGGCCTGGTCGTCGGCGATGACGGCGCGCAGCGCCGACCCGCTCACGACGCCCGCCAGGGGACCCGGGCCTGGATCCGGTAACCGCCCGCGAGGGTCGGGCCTGCGGTGAGTTCGCCGCCGTAGACCGCCAGCCGCTCACGCAGTCCGATCAACCCGCGGCCGTTGCCGTCCGCCGGAGGGCCGTCGCGGACGGCTCCGGTGTCGGTGACCTCTATCTCCAGCAGGTCTCCGCTGTGTCCGACGGTGACGGAGGCGTCGGCGCCGGGCGCGTGCTTGATGGTGTTGGTCAGTGCCTCCTGCACGACGCGGTACGCCGCGAGGTCCACCCCGGGCGGCAGCGGGTCCGGCGGCAGCGACACCGCGACATCGACCGGTGTCCCGGCGGCACGCACCCGCTCGATCAGGGCACCGAGCTGCCCGAGGCCGGGCTGCGGTTCGAGACCGTCGGCGGGGCTGTCGGGGCGGCCGGTGTCCGGGGCGGCCAACAGGCCCATCACGTGCCGCAGTTCGGCCATCGCGGCCCGGCCTCCCGCCTCCACCGCCAGCAGGGCCTTCTTCGACCGCTCCGGTGCCACGTCCATCACCTTGCGCGCCGCGCCCGCCTGGATGACCATCACGCTCACATTGTGGGTCACCACGTCGTGCAGTTCGGCGGCGATCCGGGCCCGCTCCTCGTCGACGGCCCGGCGCATGCTCTCCTCCTGGGCCTGCTGGAGCCGGGTGAACCGGTCCCGGCTGTCCGCGAGCCGCCGCTGCCAGAAACGGACGGTGCTGGCCAGCACCCCGCCGAGCAGCAGCACGACCGCGGGGCTCGACCAGCCCGGAAGCACCGGCTCCGTTCTACGGAACGCGAGCCCGGCGAGCACGGCGGCGACGAGCATCGCGGTTGTCGCCCCCGTCCGGTACCGGCTGTACGCGGCGGCGCTGTAGGCGCCGATGACGCAGGTCAACACATTGATCCAGGACGCTTCGTCGACCATGACCAGCGTCGCGCCCATCACCACCGCGAAGGCCGTCAGCGGATACCGGCGCCGGGCCGCGAGCGGCAGCGCCGACAGGACGACCAGCGGCCATGCCGCGGACGAGGGTTCGTCCACCACGATCCGTGCGGGCGGTTCGTGACGCGAGGGCGGCGCGGGCGGCGCAGGCGGCGCAATGGGCGAGGGCGGCATGGACAGCGCGGAGGGCACCGGCGTCACGGAGGGCACCGGCGTCGCGGAGAGCGCAGGCGGCACGGAGGGCTCCCCGTGTTCGACCTGCGGGCCGACGATGACGGGCCCGTCACCGGGAAAGCGCGCCGCCACGATCAACGCGGCCACGGTCAGCAGAACGGCCAGCGCCACATCGGCGTACAGACCCCGCCGTGACAAGGGGGCCCGCTCCGCGTCCGGCCGCAGCGCTTCGCGCAGTTGATGACGCCGGCGTGACCGGTCCTCCGTCTCCATCGGCTCATTGTGCGGTGCGCCGACGTGCCCCCGCGTCCGCCTGCGCGGCCGAAGCGCCGACCCTCAGACGTACTTCGCAGGGATGACGCCGGAGGCGAATCCTTCGCCGGGAGGGCCGCGATTCGGTGCCGCGGCCGACGCGCCCCACGAGGCCACGCCCCTACGTTCGCTGGGCCCGGGCACCGACGTCTCCCCAACCGCGAGGACGGACCCCACCCATGACGCATGTGATCGAACTGACGAACGTGGCGAAACGCTACGACAGCGCCGGTGCGCCCGCGCTCGGCCCACTGAACCTCACCGTCACCCAGGGCGAGGCACTGGCCGTCACCGGCCCCTCCGGCAGCGGCAAGTCCACACTGCTGAACCTCGTCGCGGGCCTGGACAAGCCGACCGAGGGCGAGGTGACTGTGGCCGGGCAACGGATCGACGAACTGGGCGAGCACGCGCTGGCCCGGTTCCGCCGCGAACGGATCGGCATCGTCTTCCAGTTCTTCAACCTGCTCGACGACCTCACCGTCGCCGACAACATCCAGCTCCCCGCCCAGCTGACCGGGACCTCCCGGCGCAAGGCGGCGGCCCGCGCCGACGAACTCATGGAACTGCTGGGCATCGCCCGACACGCCCGCGCCCACCCCGGCCGCTTGTCGGGTGGTGAACGCCAACGCGTCGCGGTCGCCCGGGCGCTGGTCAACCGGCCCGCGCTGCTGCTCGCCGACGAGCCGACCGGCGCGCTCGACACCGCCTCGGGCCACGACGTACGGGAACTGCTGGTGGAGCTGCACCGCGGTGGGCAGACCCTGGTGCTGGTCACGCACGACATGGCGCTGGCGGAGGCGTGCGCGAGCCGGACCGTTCGGCTGGTGGACGGCCGGGTCGCCCTCGACTCGCGTGCGGAGGCCGTCCGATGAGCCCGCTCGGCACCGGCGCGCTCGGCCGGGTCGTCCGCTCCGGGGTGGGCCGCCGCCGGGTGCAGACGGTGGTGATCGCCGTGGCCACGATGATGGCCGTCGCCGCCGCCGTCGTGGCCGGATCGCTCATCGTCGCCACGAACGCCCCCTTCGACCACGCCTTCGCACGGCAGCACGGCGCGCACCTCACCGCGCAGTTCGACCCGGCCAAGGTGAGCACCGCGCAACTGGAGGACACCGGGCGGCTGGACGGCGTCACCGCGAGCGCGGGCCCGTATCCGTCGACCGCCCTCAGCCCGGTGGACGCGTACGGCGGACACCTGCCGAAGCTGAGCGTGGTCGGTCGGTCCGACCCGCACGGCGACGTGGACGACCTGGACCTGAGATCCGGCCGGTGGGCGGAGCAGACGGGAGAGATCGTCCTGTCCGCGTCGTTCGAGGGCCCCGCTCTCGACATCGGCTCGGAACTGAGCGTCTCGGACACCGACGGCAGCCCGGCCCTGAAGATCGTCGGCTTCGCGGCGTCGGCCAGCGAGACCGCCGACGCCTGGACGACCCCCGACCAGGCCGTCGCCCTGGCCGCCCGGTCCGACAGCCCCGTGACGAGCCAGATGCTCTACCGCTTCGACTCCGCGGCGACCGGCGGCCAGCTCGCCGCCGACCGCAGGGCGCTCGCCGCCGCCGTACCGTCCGGGGCCCTGCTGGGCACCCAGTCCTACCTGGACACCAAGCGCGCCGCCGATCAGGGCGCGGCGGCGACCATCCCGTTCATGGTGGCCTTCGGCGTGCTCGGCATCGTCATGTCGGTGATCATCGTCAGCAGCGTGGTCAGCGGCGCGGTCGGCACCAGCCTGCGCCGGATCGGCGTCCTCAAGGCCATCGGCTTCACCCCGCGCGAGGTCGTACGCGCCTACATGGCCCAGGCGCTGATCCCGGCCGGCGCCGGGATCGCCCTCGGCGTCGGACTGGGCAACCTGCTGGCCGCCCCGCTGCTGGCGGACACCGGACGGGTGTACGGCGGTGTCTCCCTGTCGGTGGCCTGGTGGGTGGACCTCGTCGTACCGGCCGCCGCCCTGCTGGTCGTCGGCGTCGCGGCGCTGGTCCCCGCGCTACGGGCCGGCCGGCTGCGCACGGTCGAGTCCCTCGCGGTCGGCCGGGCACCGCGCACGGGACGCGGCCAGTGGGCGCACCGCGCCTTCGGCCGACTGCCCCTCCCGAGGGCGGTGTCCTACGGCCTCGCGAGTCCCTTCGCGCATCCGGTCCGCACGACCGCCATGCTGCTCGCGGTGGCCTTCGGCACGATCACGGCGACCTTCGCGGTCGGACTGACCTCGTCCCTGAACGCGGTCGGCCGCGCCGCGGACCCGGAGGAACGCGCCCCGGTCACCGCCGTCGTCGGCGGCCCATCCGCCAACGGCCCCGGAGCCAACCCCCCTAAGACCCAGGCCCCGCCCACCGACCCGGCGCAGGTGCGCGCCGCCATCGAGGCACACCCCGCAACCGCGTCCTACTACGGCCTGGCCCAGGCCGACGCCACCGTGGCCGGACTCCCCAAGTCGGTCCGGACAACCCTCTACCAGGGAGACTCCGGCCCCGGCAGCTACGAGATGATCTCCGGCCACTGGCTCACCGACGCGGGCCAGGCCGTCGTACCCACCCGCTTCCTGCAACGGACCGGCACCAGGATCGGCGACACGGTCCGCGTGACCCTCGGCAGCGAAACCCGCACCCTGCACATCGTCGGCGAGGCCTTCGACACCTCCAACGACGGCCTGTCCCTCCACACGGACCTCACCAGCTTCACCGCGACCAGCCCCCAGGTCTTCCACATCGAGGTGAAACCGGACGTCACCCCCACCACCTACGCGACCGAACTCGCCGCGACCGTACGCCCCCTGGGCGGCGACGTCATGGCCAACGCCCCCTCGGAAGGGGAGAACATGATCCTCCTCCTGGACGCGATCGCGGTCCTGCTCACCCTCATGCTGGTCTCGGTGGCGGGCCTCGGGGTCCTCAACTCGGTCGTCCTGGACACCCGCGAGCGCGTCCACGACCTCGGCGTCTGCAAGGCCCTCGGCATGTCACCCCGCCAGACGGTGACCCTCGTCCTCTCCTCGGTGGCCACCATCGGCCTCCTCGGCGGCCTGATCGGCGTCCCCGCCGGCCACGCACTGCACGGCCTCGTCCTCCCGGTCATGGGTCACGCGGCGGGCACCAACCTGCCCCCGTCCGTCCTCGACGTCTACGACGCCCCCCAACTGACCCTCCTGACCCTGACCGGCATCACCATCGCCCTGCTCGGCGCCCTCCTCCCCTCGGGCTGGGCAGCCAAGTCCCGCACGGCCACGGCACTGCGCACGGAGTAGCCACCACGGCACAACAAAAAACCGCAGGTCATGACTCTGACCTGCGGTTTCCGTGGAGCCGCCTTCGGGATTCGAACCCGAGACCTACGCATTACGAGTGCGTTGCTCTGGCCATCTGAGCTAAGGCGGCGTGCTGCCGACACTATGGTGCGATCGGCAACGTCGGTAAGTCTACACAGTTTCCGGGGGTGCTCCGCACCGGCCCGGAGCCGGTGCGGAGGTGTTGCGGAGGCGGGGGTCAGGAGCAGCGTTTCCCCTCGGCGGGCGGGGTTCCGCGCAGGAGGTAGGTGTTGATCGCGGAGTCGATGCAGTCGCTGCCGCGGCCGTAGGCGGTGTGGCCGTCCCCGTCGAAGGTGAGGAGACGGGCCGAGGAGAGCTGGCGGGCGAGGGCCTGGGACCAGCGGTACGGGGTCGCCGGGTCGCGGGTGGTGCCGACGACGACGATCGGTGCGGCGCCCTTCGCCTCGATGCGGTGCGGCTCGCCCGTGGCGGCCACCGGCCAGTACGCGCAGTTCAGGGAGGCCCAGGCGAGGCCTTCGCCGAAGACCGGGGACGCCTTCTCGAAGGACGGGAGCGCCTCGCGCACCTGTTCCGGGGAGTCGAAGGCGGGCGGGAGGTCCAGGCAGTTCACGGCCGCGTTGGCGGACATCAGGTTGGAGTAGGTGCCGTCGGCCTCACGCTCGTAGTAGCTGTCGGAGAGGACGAGCAGGCCCGCGCCGTCGTTCTCCCGCATCGCCGCCGACAGCGCCTCCCGCAGCTGCGGCCAGGCCGCCTGGTCGTACATCGCCGCGATCACGCCGGTCGTGGCGAGCGCCTCGCCGAGCCTGCGGCCGTCGGCGTCGCCGGTCGGGATGGGCCGGGCGTCGAGCTTGTCGAAGAACGCCTTCAGGTTCCGGCCGACCTCCTCCGGCGGCGTACCCGGTCCGCCGAGCGGGCAGTCCGGCTGCCGTACGCAGTCCTTCGCGAACGCCGTGAACGAGGTCTCGAAGCCCGCCGTCTGGTCGAGGTTCAGCTGGCGGGCGGGGAGGGAGGGGTCCATCGCCCCGTCCAGGACCAGCCGCCCCACCCGGTCCGGGAAGAGGCCCGCGTACGTCGCGCCGAGGAACGTCCCGTACGACGCCCCCACGTACGTCAGCCGTTCGTCACCCAGCGCCGCCCGCAGGACGTCCATGTCGCGCGCCGCCTCCTCCGTGGAGACGTGCCGCAGCAGGCGGGTCGCGTTGGCACCGCAGGCCTCGGCGAACTTCTTGTACGAGTCGACCAGCGCGTCGGCCTCCCGGTCGTCGTCGGGCGTGGTGTCCGTCTGCGTGTACGTGTCCATGTCCGCGCCGTCGAGGCACACCACGGGCTCGCTGCGGGCGACGCCGCGCGGGTCGATCGCCACCATGTCGTACCGGGCGCGCACCGGGGCCGGGTAACCCACGGCCGCGTACGACTGGAGGTACCCCACCGCCGAGCCGCCCGGCCCGCCCGGGTTCACCAGCAGCGAGCCCAGCTTCTTGCCCGGGCCGGTGGCCTTCGCGCGGGCGACCGCCAGCCGGACGTCGCCCCGCTCCGGGTCGTCGTAGTCGAGCGGCGCCCGCAGGGTGGTGCACTCGAAGCCGGGGACACCGCAGTTGCGCCAGTTCAGCTTCTGCCCGTAGTACGGGGCGAGCGCGGACGGGGTGGCCTTCGGCAGCGCGGCCAGCACCGCCGCCTCGTCCCCGGGCTCCGCGGCCTGGGCCGCCGAGGATCTCGCGGCGCCCGTCGCGCTCCCCGTGGAGCAGGCGGAGACGAGCAACGCGGCGGCGGCGAGCAGCGTGGCTCCCGCACGGAACCTGGACCTGCGGTGGAGGCGCCTTGTGTGGTACATCCAGCGAGCGTAACTGTGCGCGACGACATGAACGCCCTGAGTGCACAGAATTGCCCGTACGGGTGACAGTCGTGTCAGCTGAGGCGACGCCTCAAACCCCGCCTCAGCCCGCTCTCAGCGCCATCGTCATCGCCTCCACCGCCAGCAGCGGGGCCACGTTGCGGTCGAGCGCGTCACGGCAGGCCGCGATCGCCTCTATCCGGCGCAGCGTCGACTCGGGCGAGCTGCCGCGGGCCAGCCGCTCCAGGGCGTCCTCGGCGTCCGTGTTGGCGAGCGCGATACGGGAGCCGAGCTGGAGGGCGAGGACATCGCGGTAGAAGGCCGTGAGGTCGGTCAGGGCGAGGTCGAGGCTGTCGCGCTGGGTCCGCGTGCGGCGGCGCTTCTGCTTGTCCTCCAGCTCCTTCACCACGCCCGCCGTGCCACGCGGCAGCCGACCGCCCTGTGCCGCGCCGAGGGCCGCCTTCAGCTCCTCGGTCTCCTTGCTGTCCATCTCCTCCGCGAGCTGCTTGGCGTCCTCCGCCGCCGCGTCGACCAGCTCCTGCGCGGCCTTGAGACAGCCGCCGATGTCGTCGACCCGCAGCGGCAGCTTCAGCACGGCGGCCCGGCGCTCTCGCGCGGCCGGGTCGGTGGCCAGACGACGCGCCCGGTCGACATGGCCCTGGGTGGCCCGGGCGGCCGCGGCGGCGACCTCCGGTTCGATGCCCTCCCGGCGTACGAGCATGTCGGCGACGGCGTCCACCGCGGGCGTCCGCAGGTTCAGGTGGCGGCAGCGGGAGCGGATCGTGGGCAGCACGTCCTCCAGGGAGGGCGCGCACAGCAGCCAGACCGTGCGCGGCGCGGGCTCCTCCACGGCCTTGAGGACGGCGTTGGCCGACTTCTCGTTCAGCCGCTCGGCGTCCTCGACGAGGATGACCTGCCAGCGGCCGGTCGCCGGGGACGTGAACGACTTGCGGACGGTGTCGCGCATGTCGTCCGCGAGGATCTGGGTGCCGACCGCCGCGACCGTGGTGACGTCGGCGTGCGTCCCCACCAGGGCGGTGTGGCAGCCGTCGCAGAAGCCGCAGCCGGGGGCGCCGCCCAGGGCGCGGTCGGGGCTGACGCACTGGAGCGCGGCGGCGAAGGCCCGCGCCGTCTGTGTACGGCCCGCTCCGGGCGGGCCGGTGAACAGCCAGGCGTGCGTCATCTTCGACGTCTCGGGCAGGGGCTCGTCCGCGGCGGCCGCGGTGACCAGGGCGTCGGCGTCACGGGCGGCGGCAGCGAGCTGCTCGGACACCTTCTCCTGGCCCACCAGGTCGTCCCACACGGTCATGGGTCACGCCGCCTTTCCGTCCCACACGCTCACACGCTCGCATGCCCACACGCCCACGGGCATCCGCGGATCTCCATTGTGCGGGCGGCCACTGACAACGCGGCCGACCCGCACCGCCCGTGGACTTCGGTGCCTCAGCGCCGACGTCCCCGCCCGCCCCCGTTCTCACGGTCCTCACGGTCCTCGTCCTCGTACGAACCCAGCAGTTCGTCCGCCAGGCTCGGCAGGTCGTCGAGCGGGGTCTCCTCGGCCCAGTCGGAGCGGGCGCGCCGACGCGGGGCCCCCTCGGGGTCGACCTGCGGCAGCTCGCGCGTACGGTCCTCGGCTCGCTCCGGTTCCACCTCCGGCTTGCGGAAGTAGTCCGACGGCACCCGGTCGGCGGGGTCCTCCTCCCGCACCGGAGGCAGTACGGCGGTCTCGTCCGCCGCACCCGACGGCACCTGCGGCAGCACCGCCGTCTCGTCGGCGGCACCCGACGGCACCTGCGGCAGTACGGCCGTCTCGTCCGCCGCACCCGAGGGTGCCCCCGGCTGCGGCAGCTCGGCGGTCACCTCGGCGTCGGAACCGCGGCCCCCGGCGGGCGGCGCGGTGTCCGCCGCCCGGATGACCGGCGTCGGTTCCGTCACGGCCTCCGGCGGCACCGCGGGCGGCGTCGGCTGCCGGGGCCCGGCCGCGGCGACGGCCGCCGCCTGCTCCGCCGCCCGGCGTGCCTCCTCGGCCCGCAGCAGCGCCTCCTCGGCCTGGCGCTGCTTCTCCAGTCGCCGCGCCTCGGCCTCGGCACGCAGCCGGGCCTCCTCCTCGGCCTGCTGACGGCGACGGTCCTCCTCCGCCTTGCGGCGGGCCTCCTCCTCGGCGCGCGCCTGCTCCTCGGCGAGGAGACGGGCCCGCTCCTCCTCCGCGCGGCGGCGGGCCTCCTCGGCGCGCAGCCGGGCCTCCTCCGCCTGCCGTTCGGCCTCGCGGCGCTGGGCCTCCTCCAGCTCGCGCTGCTTGCGCTCCTCCTCCTCGGCGCGCAGCCGGGCGAGCTGCTCCTGGCGTTCCCGCTCCAGGCGCTCCTCCTCGGCCTTCCGCGCGGCCTCTTCCTCCGCCTTGCGCCGGGCCTCTTCCTCGGCCTTTCGGCGGGCCTCCTCGCGGGCCTGGATCTCGGCCTCGGACAGCGGCAGCATCTGGTCGAGCCGGTGCCGGACGACGGTGGTGACCGCCTCGGGTTCCTGTGCCGCGTCTACGACGAGGTAGCGCCCGGGGTCGGCGGCGGCCAGGGTCAGGAAGCCGGACCGCACGCGCGCGTGGAACTCGGCGGGCTCCGACTCCAGCCGGTCGGGCGCCTCGGTGAACCGCTCGCGCGCCGCCTCCGGGGAGACGTCCAGCAGCACCGTCAGGTGCGGGACCAGTCCGTTCGTCGCCCAGCGGGAGATGCGCGCGATCTCGGTCGGGGACAGGTCACGGCCAGCGCCCTGGTAGGCCACGGACGAGTCGATGTACCGGTCGGAGATGACGACCGCGCCGCGCTCCAGGGCGGGCCGTACGACGGTGTCGACGTGCTCGGCGCGGTCCGCGGCGTACAGCAGGGCCTCCGCGCGGTGCGACAGGCCCGCCGAGGACACGTCCAGCAGGATGGAGCGCAGCCGCTTGCCGACGGGGGTGGCGCCCGGCTCGCGCGTGAGCACGACCTCGTGGCCCTTGGCCCTGATCCACTCGGCGAGCGCCTCGGCCTGGGTGGACTTCCCGGCGCCGTCGCCGCCCTCCAGGGCGATGAAGAAACCGGACCCGGCGGGCGCCGTCGTCGGTTCGTCGCCGCCGA
The DNA here is from genome assembly GCF_018070565.1 of Streptomyces sp. B93. Lineage (GTDB taxonomy): Bacteria > Actinomycetota > Actinomycetes > Streptomycetales > Streptomycetaceae > Streptomyces. Next base: position 80,679 of record NZ_JAGPXL010000021.1, on the reverse strand, counting down.
GCAGCGCGTCCCGCAGGTCCTCCCGCAGCGGCACCCCGGAGCGGTCGTCGAGCTTGGCCAGCACCAGCGCGGCCACCGGCAGCAGCAGCGCGCCGACCAGCATCAGGGTGAAACCGGCGCCGTCGTGAGCGAACACGAACTTGCCGCTCTCCAGGCGGTGCGGGCCGATGAACCCGGCGACCACGGGCGCGATGAGCGCACTGGCCGCCACCACGACCCGTACCACCGCGTGCAGGTGCTCGGTCGTGCGGGCCCGCCGGGCCTCCTCGGCCTCCTGGTCGAGGAGGGTGTGCCCGGTGTTGGCGGCGACACCGGCGCCGACCCCGGCGAGCGCGAAGATCAGCAGCACGGTGGTGACGTCCGGGACCAGCCCGGCGGCCAGCAGGGCGACGCCGGTGAAGGCGATCGCCAGCGCCAGCAGACGGCGCCGCGACAGCGACGTCAGCACCTTCGGCGCCGTACGGACGCCGACGACGACGCCACCGGTCAGTGCCAGCACCAGCAGGCCGAAGAGCACCGGCCCGCCGCCCAGGTCCTTGGCGTGCAGCACGGACACGGCGACGGCCGCCGCGACCGCCCCGGCGACGGCGGCGCCGGCCAGCACCAGCAGCGTCACGGCGCCGGTGCGGCCCTTGTCCGGGCCGGTACCGGTCTTCGGGCGGCGCAGGCCCTCCAGCGGGGACCGCGCGCGGGGGGTGCGCGTGCCGGGCAGTTCCAGGAAGGTCAGCACGGACAGCGACGCGGCGAAGAGTCCGGCCGCGACGTACGACCCGAGGGCCGCCTGGTGCTGGGCGAACCAGTCGATCCCGGCGCCCAGCAGATTGTTGAACAATCCGGCGGCGACAAGAGCGGCACCCGCGAGCGGCACCGCTACGAAGGTCGTCCGCAGGGACAGGCGGCGCAGCGCGTCCATGTGGTCGGGCAGCGGCCGTACCGTCGCGCCCTCCGGGGGCGGGGCGGGCAGCAGCGCGGGCGCGGCGCTCTCCCGGCACACCGTCCAGAACCGCTCGGCGACCCCCGTCACGAAGGCGGTCACCAGGAGGAACGCCAGCGCGTCGTCCGGCGTCCAGTCGATCCACAACGGCGCGATGATCAGCAGCACGGCACGCAGACCGTCCGCGCCGACCATGGTCCAGCGCCGGTCGAGCGGGCCGTCCTGCGAGGTGAGCGAGGTGAGCGGGCCGAGGAGTACGGCGCCGAAGAGCAGCGTGGCCAGCACACGCGCCGCGAAGACGGTCGCCACTGCGAACGCCACGCCCCGGTAGCCGCCTCCGAAGGAACCCTCGGCGATGGCCGCCTGGAATGCCAGCAGGACCAGCACCAGCAGTGCGAGGGTGTCGCCGACCCCGCTCACCAGCTGTGCGCTCCACAGCCGCCTCAGCTGCGGGCGGCGCAGCAGGGCGCGGACCGCGCGTTCGCGGGAGTCAGCGACCAGGGCGTCGTCGGGGGCCGGGTGGTGGGCCGGGGGCTGCTCGGCTCGCGTCATGCGTTCAGCCTATCGGCCCGCACCGACACGCCAGTGCGCTCACCCGAACGTTCGCACGCCCCGGCATCGAAGCGATGCCGGGGCGTTCGTTTTGCGAACCGGAAGGTCGGCGCGGCGCCGCATTGCGGACCGCGCCGACCGTGCCGCTCGGAGATCTCGTAAGGGCTCAGTCCTCGGACGGGTCAGTCCTCGGACGTCGCCTGCGAGGCCGCGGCCTTCTTGGCGGTCGTCGTCTTCTTCGCCGTCGTGGTCTTCTTCGCGGTCGTCTTCTTGGCTGCCGTCTTCTTCGCGGCCGTCTTCTTCGCGGCCGTCGCCTTGGTGGCCGTCGCCTTCTTGGCGGCCGTCTTCTTCGCCGGGGCCTTCTTCGCCGTCTTCTTGGCGGGCCCCTTGGCCCGCTTCTCGGCGAGCAGCTCGAAGCCACGCTCCGGCGTGATCGTCTCGACGCTGTCGCCGGACCGCAGTGTCGCGTTGGTCTCGCCGTCGGTGACGTACGGGCCGAAGCGGCCGTCCTTCACCACGACGGGCTTTCCGCTGACCGGGTCCTCGCCCAGCTCCTTCAGCGGCGGCTTGGCGGCGGCGCGGCCCCGCTGCTTGGGCTGGGCGTAGATCGCCTGCGCCTCCTCCAGGGTGATCGTGAAGATCTGGTCCTCGGCCTGGAGGGACCGCGAGTCCGTGCCCTTCTTCAGGTACGGGCCGTAGCGGCCGTTCTGCGCGGTGATCTCGACACCGTCGGCGTCGGTGCCGACGACCCGCGGCAGCGACATCAGCTTCAGCGCGTCGTCAAGGGTGACCGTGTCCAGCGACATCGACTTGAACAGCGAGGCCGTACGCGGCTTGACCGCGTTCTTGCCGGTCTTCGGGGTGCCCTCGGGGAGCACCTCGGTGACGTACGGGCCGTAGCGGCCGTCCTTGGCGACGATGGTGTGGCCGGTCGCCGGGTCGGCGCCCAGCTCGAAGTCACCGCTCGGCTTGGCGAGCAGCTCCTCCGCCAGCTCCACGTTCAGCTCGTCGGGCGCCAGGTCGGTGGGGATGTCGGCGCGCTGGTGCTGCTCGGTGTCCTTCTCGCCGCGCTCGATGTACGGCCCGTAGCGGCCGACCCGCAGCACGATGCCGTTGCCGACGGGGAACGAGGACACCTCGCGCGCGTCGATCGCGCCCAGGTCGGTGACCAGTTCCTTGAGGCCGCCGAGGTGGTCGCCGTCGCCGTTGCCCGCGTCGGCCGCGCCGCCGGTGCCGCCCGCGGCGAAGCCGCTGTCAGGCGCGGTCTCGCCGAAGTAGAACCGCTTCAGCCACGGCACGGCCTGCGCCTCACCGCGGGCGATGCGGTCGAGGTCGTCCTCCATCTTGGCGGTGAAGTCGTAGTCGACGAGCCGCCCGAAGTGCTTCTCCAGGAGGTTGACCACGGCGAAGCTCAGGAAGGACGGCACGAGCGCCGTGCCCTTCTTGAACACATAGCCGCGGTCGAGGATCGTGCCGATGATCGACGCGTACGTCGACGGGCGGCCGATCTCGCGCTCCTCCAGCTCCTTGACCAGCGACGCCTCGGTGTAGCGGGCGGGCGGCTTGGTGGCGTGACCGTCGGCGGTGATCTCCTCGGCGGTGAGCCGGTCGCCCTCGGTGACCTGCGGCAGCCTGCGCTCGCGGTCGTCCAGTTCGGCGTTCGGGTCGTCGGCTCCTTCGACGTAGGCCTTCAGGAAGCCGTGGAAGGTGATCGTCTTGCCGGAGGCGCTGAACTCGACGTCCCGGCCGTCGGCCGCGGTGCCGCCGATCTTGACCGTGACGCTGTTGCCGGTGGCGTCCTTCATCTGGGAGGCGACGGTCCGCTTCCAGATCAGCTCGTAGAGCCGGAACTGGTCGCCGGTCAGCCCGGTCTCGGCGGGGGTGCGGAAACGATCACCCGAGGGACGGATCGCCTCGTGCGCCTCCTGCGCGTTCTTCACCTTCCCGGCGTACGTCCGCGGCTGCGGCGGCAGGTAGTCGGCGCCGTACAGCTGGGTGACCTGCGCACGGGCGGCGGCGACGGCGGTCTCGCTCAGCGTCGTCGAGTCCGTACGCATGTACGTGATGTAGCCGTTCTCGTACAGCTTCTGCGCGATCTGCATGGTGGCCTTCGCGCCGAAGCCGAGCTTGCGGGAGGCCTCCTGCTGGAGCGTCGTCGTACGGAACGGGGCGTACGGCGAGCGGCGGTACGGCTTGGACTCGACGGACCGCACCGAGAACTGGGTGTTCTCCAGGGCGGCGGCGAGGGCGCGGGCGTTCGCCTCGTCGAGGTGGAGGATGTTCGCGCTCTTCAGTTGTCCCAGGGAGTCGAAGTCGCGGCCCTGCGCGATCCGCCTGCCGTCGACGGTCTGGAGGCGGGCGACCAGCGACGACGGGTCCGAGGAGTCCCCCGCGCGGCCGGTCGCGAAGGTGCCCGTCAGGTCCCAGTACTCAGCGGAACGAAAGGCGATGCGCTCGCGTTCCCGCTCCACCACGAGCCGCGTGGCGACAGACTGGACACGGCCCGCCGACAGCCGCGGCATGACCTTCTTCCACAGCACCGGGGAGACCTCGTAGCCGTAGAGGCGGTCGAGGATGCGGCGGGTCTCCTGGGCGTCGACGAGCTTCTGGTTGAGCTGTCGCGGGTTGGCCACGGCCGCCCGGATCGCGTCCTTGGTGATCTCGTGGAACACCATGCGCTTGACCGGGATCTTCGGCTTGAGCACTTCTTGGAGGTGCCAGGCGATGGCCTCGCCCTCGCGGTCCTCATCGGTGGCGAGGAAGAGTTCGTCGGAGTCCTTCAGCAGGTCCTTGAGCTTCTTGACCTGAGCCCTCTTGTCGGCGTTCACCACATAGATCGGCTGGAAGTCGTGTTCGACGTCCACACCGAGGCGGCGCACCTCGCCGGTGTACTTCTCGGGCACCTCGGCGGCGCCGTTGGGAAGGTCGCGAATGTGCCCGACGCTCGCCTCGACGACGTAGCCAGGGCCGAGATAGCCCTTGATCGTCTTCGCCTTGGCAGGCGACTCGACGATGACGAGTCGGCGGCCGCCCTTCGCGGTCTCGCTGGTCGGGGACAACTTCGCTCTTCTCTCCGGTCGACGTCGGGGCCTCCCCAGGCCTACGTCCCGGGGGTGGGTGTACGGGTGACGCTGCGGAGTGTGACGGTACATCCCGCCCCCGTGTCAAACGGGAAAAGCCCGCAACGGCCACTCGAACGGTAACCCGACTCCCGCCATTCCTGCCGCCCAGCGCCGACACCGGCCACTTCACGTCGTTCCGGAGCGTGATCCACCGGTTACCGGCCGGGCGGCGCCCGCGCGCCCCCGGCGCGGCGTTCCGCACGTCGTCAGAGGCGGGTGAGGCACCACGCGCCGAGCGCCAGCGCGACCACTCCGACGGCGCTCGCGACAGCCGCCGATGCGATGGGACTCACACCCTGCGCGACGGACTCGCGGTGTCGCAGCCGTGCCGCCGTCCACACCAGCAAGCCGCCTCCGAACAGGACGAACACCACGCCCGCGAAGATCGCCGGTCCGCTCTCCATGGCCGTCCGCGCCCCTTTGCTCCGGTTCCGAGTGCCCAGTCCACCGAAGGTTGACACGCGGGGGCTGCGGCCAGGCGAACCCGAGGTGAACGCGGGACCGACAGGTTCCCGGCCGGACGCCGGAACGGCCACCCGACGCGCCGTGGACAGCGCCACCCACACGGCACCGCCCACCGAACCGACCACCGAGAGGCGTGGTGGCCGGATTGGTCACACCGGCACCGGCGCGTCGGGGGCCACATCCACGCCGTACGCCCGCCTCGCCCACTCCGTACGCCGTCCAGGCCGCACGCGCGCCGCGTCCACGCCGTACGACAGCATCCGTACGAGCCCGCTCACGCCCCGCGCTCGCACGCGCCCGGGCGCCGCCTACTCCGCCGGTTCCAGGAAGCCCTGCTCCACCAGCAGCCGGATCTGCGCCGGGGTGCGGTCCCGCAGCAGCACGGGGTCCTCGCCGACCAGCTGGGCGATCGCGTCCAGGATGCGCCCCGCGGTCAGCGAGCCGTCGCAGACTCCGGCGAAGCCCGCGCCGACCGTGTCCACCTTGGTGGCGCGGCGCATCCCGCGGTTCTGCCGCAGCACGACATGCTCCGGGTCCTCGGCACCGGGCAGCCCGACCTGCTCCTGGACGACCTCGGCGGCCAGCCGGAAGCGCTCCTCGAGCAGTGCGGCGTCATCGCGCGTGCGCAGGTGGTCGAGCCGCGCGAAGTGCGCCCGGACCGTCTCCCCGAGCGGCTGTTCGACCGGATGCGGCCACTCCTCGACGGTCACCGAGGGCACCGCGGCCCCGGTCCTGCGCAGTGTGATCCAGCCGAATCCCACCCCCCTCACCTTGCGCGCCTCGAACTCGTCCAGCCAGGCGTCGTACCGCGCCTGGTACTCCGCCACGTCGCCCCGGTGGTCACCGGCGTCGCGCAGCCACAGCTCCGCGTACTGCGTGACGTCCTGGACCTCCCGCTGCACGATCCAGGCGTCGCAGCCGCGCGGCACCCACGACCTGACCCTGTCCTGCCAGTCCTCCCCCTCCACGTGCTGCCAGTTGGCGAGGAACTGCGCGAACCCGCCTTCGTTGAGCCGTTCCCCCGCTCGCTGAACGAGCGAGCGGCACAGATCGTCCCCGCCCATCCCGCCGTCCCGGTAGGTCAGCCGGGCGCCGGGCGAGATCACGAACGGCGGGTTCGACACGATCAGGTCGTACGTCTCGTCCTCCCGGACGGGCTCGAACAGCGAGCCCTCCCGCAGTTCCGCGGCCGGGGCGCCGGACAGCGCCAGCGTCAGCGCGGTGATGTGCAGCGCGCGCGGGTTGACGTCGGTCGCCGTCACGCGCGTGGCGTGCTGGGCGGCGTGCAGGGCCTGGATGCCGGATCCGGTGCCGAGGTCGAGGGCGGTCTCGACGGGCGTGCGGACGGTGATCCCGGCAAGGGTCGTTGAGGCGCCGCCGACGCCCAGGACGACGCCCTCGTCGCGCCTGCCGATGCCGCCCGCCCCGCCGACGGCGCAGCCCAGGTCGGACACGATGAACCAGTCCTCGCCGCCGGGTCCGCCGTACGGCCGTACGTCCACGGTCGCCGCCACCTCGCCCGCGCCCAGGCCGCCGACCCGCACCAGCCACCCGCTCTCCAGGCACCCGTCGACGGGCAGCACGTCCGCCACGCGCGCGTGCGGCACGGGCTGCTGCAACAGGAACAGCCGTACGAGCGTCTCCAGCGGCGTGTCCCCGCGGGTCGCCCGGAGCGCGGGCACGGTCTCGCTGCGGGCCAGCGCCGCGTACGCGGGGGCACCGAGCAGTTCGAGCAGCCCGTCGGCGGAGAAGGCGGCGCCGAGCAGGGCGTCCCGCAGCCGGGCGGTGACATCGGGACGATCGGTCGCGGGCAGCGGAGGCAGGGTGGCGTTACTCACGCCCCCCATTGTGACGCGCGCCCTCCAGAGCGGACACGACACGCGCCCCGGACGCACGAGCGCGACACGCGCCCCGGACGCCTGTGTGCGGCGGGCACCCGGGGGTCGAAAGCGAGGCGCGCCGCGACGCACGGGTGCGACGCGCGCTCCGGTGGGCGGGCCCGAATCCGCGCGGGCAGGCCGCCCACCGCCGCCCACCCGCCCCGCGCCGCTCCCCCGAACGTCAGCTCTGCGTGGCGGGCGCCGAAGCCGAGGCCGTGGCGCTCTTGCAGCTCTCCTGGCGGTTCATCGCCTGGCCGACCTCGCCCTCCTCCAGGGCCTTGAGCGCGTCGTTGCCGCTCTTGCTGAGCTTCTCCAGCTCGGTGGCGATCTCCTTCAGCCCTTCGGCGAACTTGGCCTGATCCTTGGTCTCCAGCTCGTCGACCTGCTTCTGGAGGGAGGCGTACGACGACGAGATGCCGTTGAGTTCCTTGACGGCGTCCTGCTGCTTCTGTTCGCCGTTCTCGACGTCGGGCGCCCCGGCCTTGTCGACGGTCGTACCGATCGCCTTGTAGGCCTCGGACATGTCCTTGAACGCCTGCGAGTCGGTCTTCTGGACGTCCTCCGGCTTGCTGTTGTCCGAGGTCTGCTTCTGGATCGCCGCGTTGGCGTCGGCGATCTTCTTGGCCTGCGGCTGTACGCCGTCGCAGACCTCCTTGGCCCAGGCATCCAGCTTCTCGTTGCTGTCGTCGCCGCTGCATCCCGTCAGCGCCAGTACCAGTACCGCACCGCCGGACAGTGCGGCCGCGAGCTTCTTGTTCACCGGATTGGTCCCTTCCATGGCTCTCGGCCCCGGAACATACACGCCATGTGGGCGACAAATGTACGGCGAGCGTCCGATATGACCAAAATTACAGTCGTTTGCACCAGGCGAGAGAAGGCTCACGGAGACGGCGTGAACATCATGAAGCGGGCGGGTGACGCGTCAACACGCGCCATCCGCCCGCTCCTTGGGCCGGGCCCTGCCGGACGCTCCTACGAAACCACCGCGGGATCGGCCGACTTGGGCGAGGGATCGGCGGGACCGGCGTCGTCCTCGTCCTCCATGGCGATCCCGCGCCGCTTGGAGACGAAGACCGCGCCGACGATCACCACGAAGGCGACCGCCGCGATCAGGATCCGGACGGCGAGGTTCTCGTCCTCACCGTAGGAGAACTTGATGATGGCCGGTGCGATCAGCAGCGCCACCAGGTTCATCACCTTCAGCAGCGGGTTGATCGCGGGACCGGCGGTGTCCTTGAAGGGGTCGCCGACCGTGTCACCGATGACGGTCGCGGCATGGGCGTCGCTGCCCTTGCCGCCGTGATGACCGTCCTCCACCAGCTTCTTGGCGTTGTCCCAGGCGCCACCGGAGTTGGCGAGGAACACCGCCATCAACGTGCCCGCCCCGATCGCGCCCGCCAGATACGCGCCCAGCGCGCCGACACCCAGCGTGAAGCCGACGAAGATCGGCGCCATCACCGCGAGCAGACCCGGCGTGGCCAGCTCCCGCAGCGCGTCCCTCGTACAGATGTCGACGACCTTCCCGTACTCCGGCTGCTCGCTGTAGTCCATGATCCCGGGCCGCTCGCGGAACTGCCGCCGCACCTCGAAGACCACCGAACCCGCCGAACGCGACACCGCGTTGATGGCGAGCCCGGAGAAGAGGAAGACGACCGCCGCGCCCACGATCAGCCCGACCAGGTTGTTGGGCTGCGAGATGTCCATCGCCAGCGTCAGGGGCGCGCCCTCGCCGGTGAGTTGCTCACCCACGTCGCGCGCGCCGGTGGTGATGGCGTCCCGGTACGACCCGAAGAGCGCCGCAGCCGCGAGCACGGCCGTGGCGATGGCGATGCCCTTGGTGATGGCCTTGGTGGTGTTGCCCACCGCGTCCAGGTTGGTCAGCACCTGCGCGCCCGCGCCCTCGACGTCACCGGACATCTCGGCGATGCCCTGCGCGTTGTCGGAGACCGGCCCGAAGGTGTCCATCGCGACGATCACGCCGACCGTGGTGAGCAGACCGGTCCCGGCCAGCGCCACCGCGAACAGGCCCAGCATGATCGACGTACCGCCCAGCAGGAACGCCCCGTACACCGACAGCCCGATCAGCAGCGCGGTGTAGACGGCCGACTCCAGACCCACCGAGATACCGGCGAGTACGACGGTGGCGGGGCCGGTGAGCGATGTCTTGCCGATGTCCCGCACCGGACGGCGGGTCGTCTCGGTGAAGTAACCCGTGAGCTGCTGGATCACCGCGGCGAGCAGGATGCCGATGCCGACCGCGACCAGCGCGAGCAGCCGCGGGTCGCCGTCCTTGGCGCGGATCGCGGCGTCGGTGACCCCGTCCAGCTCGGCGTACGAACCCGGCAGGTAGACGAAGGCGGCCAGCGCCACCAGCACCAGGGAGATCACCGCGGAGATGAAGAACCCGCGGTTGATCGCGCTCATCCCGCTGCGGTCGGCGCGCCGCGGGGCGACCGCGAAGATGCCGATCATCGCGGTGAGCACCCCGATGGCGGGCACCAGGAGCGGGAACGCGAGCCCGGAGTCGCCGAAGGCGGCCGTGCCGAGGATCAGCGCGGCGACCAGGGTGACGGCGTACGACTCGAACAGGTCGGCCGCCATGCCCGCGCAGTCACCGACGTTGTCGCCCACGTTGTCGGCGATGGTCGCGGCGTTGCGCGGGTCGTCCTCCGGGATGCCCTGCTCGACCTTGCCGACCAGGTCGGCGCCGACGTCGGCGGCCTTGGTGAAGATGCCGCCGCCGACCCTCATGAACATGGCGATGAGGGCGGCACCCAGGCCGAAGCCCTCCAGGACCTTCGGCGCGTCGGCCGCGTACACCAGCACCACACAGGAGGCGCCGAGCAGGCCGAGCCCCACCGTGAACATGCCGACCACGCCGCCGGTACGAAATGCGATCTTCATCGCTTTGTGGGAGACCTCGGTGAGATCCTTTTCCGGCTCACCCTCCGCCGGAGTCGCCTCACGGGCCGCCGCGGCGACCCGCACATTGCTGCGTACGGCAAGCCACATGCCGATATAGCCGGTGGCCGCCGAGAACGCCGCGCCGATCAAGAAGAACACCGACCGTCCGGCGCGCTGATTCCAGTCGTCCGCGGGCAGCAGCATGAGCAGGAAGAAGACGATCACGGCGAATACGCCGAGCGTGCGCAACTGCCGGGCCAGATAGGCGTTGGCGCCTTCCTGGACCGCCGCCGCGATCTTCTTCATGCTGTCGGTGCCCTCGCCCGCGGCGAGCACCTGCCGCAGCAGCACACCGGCGACCACGAGCGCAGCCAGCGCGACGGCCGCGATGACCATCACGATGACGCGGTTGTCGTCGGTCAGAACTGCGGCCGCGAAGGTAGTGGGGTCGTCCAGCTGATGAGGGGTAGAAAGCCCCGCCATTCGTCCTCCTTGACGCTTGGGCTGAGCTCAAGATGTGGACGGATTCTAGGGATCTTAGCCTGATCAAAACAGTGCATGGTAAGCGGAATTCGCCTTCACTTGTTCCTCAGCAAATGATCGCGACAACTCACCGAACCCTTATGGCGTAATGCCTTTGAAGCATTTGGACGAGATCAGGCAACAGATCGTGAATTGCTTCACGAAAAGGCGCCTGGAATCACTCTAGGCACAGTCATCGACGCCCGCACATGCCGAAGGGCCCCACTGAGGTGGGGCCCTTCGGGCAGAGATCGGATGGAGCGGGTGCGCTCAGGGCAGCACGGCGGCCGGCGGAGTGGTCGGCCAGGTCATACGGATCGACCCGCCCTGCTCCCCCGCGGTGACCTCCACGTCGTCCACGAGCCCACTGATGACCGCGAGGCCCATCTCGTCCTCCTCGGCCTCCGCGTCGGGCACCTCGACGCCCGCGGCCCGCTCGGCGGGGGTCACATGCGGCGCCTCGTCGCCGACCTCGATGGAGAACTGCTTCTCCTCATCGATCAGCAGCACCTTCACCGGCGCCGTGATGCCGCCGGTCTGGTGCAACCCGACGGCGCGGGTGCACGCCTCGCCGACGGCGAGGCGGACCTCGTCCAGGACGGCCTCGTCCACTCCCGCCCTGCGTGCCACCGCCGCCGCCACCAGTCGGGCGGTCCGCACATGCTCGGGCAGCGCGCTGAAGCGGAGTTCGACGGTGGCCATGCATCCCCCTCGGAGCTACGGGCGTGCTGTCGGGGGCCGGGCCGCCGAGAGCCCGCCCCCCGTCCTGCTTACCACCGGCCCGGACAGCGCCCGGGCCGGATTGGGTCAGTCGGTGGCCGCCACCGCTTCCTCGACCGAGGTGTGGATCGGGAACACCTTGGTGAGGCCGGTGATGCGGAAGATCTTCAGAATGCGCTCCTGGTTGCACACCAGGCGCAGCGAGCCCTCATGGGCACGCACTCGCTTCAGACCGCCGACCAGCACGCCGAGCCCGGTGGAGTCGAGGAAGTCCACGCCCTCCATGTCGACGACGAGGTGGAAATTCCCGTCGTTCACCAGCTCGACCAACTGCTCGCGCAGCTTGGGCGCGGTATATACGTCGATTTCGCCACCGACCTCGACGACCGTACGATCGCCGACGGTACGGGTCGACAGGGACAGGTCCACGGATCCTCCAGCACCTTGCTATCGAGCGGTCGCCCCTTGGTGAGACTCGGCGAAGCCCCCGGGACGGTTCGCCAGCCGCGATGGCATTCAATCACTTACCGGCGGGCGTGCACGACGCCTTGGCCCCATTGTCCGTCACGCCAGTGACACACTCGGTGCCGATGGCCAAGAATCACCGATCCGATCGACACCCGGCGGACCTCGGGTCCCGCCCCGCTCCGGGCACGGTCCTGGACCGGCTCGCCTCCGGGCCGAGCCGGGCTTCGCGCATCACTCATACGGAGCACTTGCCCCCGCGAGCGGGTCGCCATGCCGTCTGGCCGGATCGGATCCGTCCGGAAGTCATCGCAGCGGTGCAGGCCGCGGGCATCGAGCACCCCTGGGCCCACCAGGCGCGGGCCGCGGAGCACGCCCTCGACGGCGATTCCGTGGTCGTCGCCACCGGCACCGCCTCCGGCAAATCCCTGGCCTACCTCGTCCCGGTGTTCTCCACCCTCCTGGACGGCGCCGAGGCACCCAACGGCCGCGGCGCGACCGCCCTGTACCTGGCCCCCACCAAGGCCCTCGCCGCCGACCAGTGCCGATCCGTGAAGGAACTCTCCCGACCCCTGGGCAACGCCGTACGCCCATCCGTGTACGACGGCGATACTCCGTTCGAGGAACGCGAGTGGATCCGCCAGTACGCGACCTACGTCCTCACCAACCCGGACATGCTGCACCGCGGCATACTCCCGTCCCACCCCCGCTGGTCCTCCTTCCTCAAGGCGCTGAAGTACGTCGTCGTCGACGAGTGCCACACCTACCGGGGCGTCTTCGGCTCCCACGTCGCCCAGGTGCTCCGCAGACTCCGCCGCCTGTGCGCCCGCTACGGCTCCTCCCCGGTCTTCCTGCTGGCCTCCGCGACCGCCGCCCAGCCCGCGGTGGCCGCCCGCCGGCTCACCGGCCTCCCGGTCGTCGAGGTCGCCGACGACGCCTCCCCGCGCGGTGAGCTGGTCTTCGCACTCTGGGAACCCCCGCTCACCGAGATGCAGGGCGAGAAGGGCGCCCCGGTCCGCCGCACCGCCACCGCCGAGACCGCCGACCTGCTCACCGACCTCACCCTCCAGGGCGTACGCACCGTGGCCTTCGTCCGCTCCCGCCGCGGCGCCGAGCTGATCTCCGTGATCACCCAGGAACGGCTCGGCGAGATCGACCGCTCGCTGGTCCGGCGTGTCGCGGCCTACCGCGGCGGCTACCTCCCCGAGGAGCGCCGCGCCCTCGAACGCGCCCTCCACTCCGGCGACCTGCTCGGCCTCGCCGCGACGACCGCGCTGGAACTCGGCGTGGACGTCTCCGGCCTCGACGCGGTGGTCATCGCCGGGTATCCCGGCACCCGCGCGTCCCTGTGGCAGCAGGCAGGCCGCGCCGGACGCTCCGGGCAGGGCGCGCTGGCCGTCCTGGTCGCCCGCGACGACCCCCTGGACACCTATCTCGTCCACCACCCCGAGGCCCTCTTCGAGCGGCCCGTCGAGTCCACCGTCCTCGACCCCGACAACCCCTACGTCCTCGCCCCGCACCTGTGCGCGGCGGCCGCCGAACTGCCCCTCACCGACACCGACCTGCCGCTCTTCGGCCCGGCCAGCGAGGAGTTGCTGCCGCAGCTGGAGGCCGCGAAGCTGCTGCGCCGCCGTACCAAGGCCTGGCACTGGACCCGGCGGGAGCGGGCCGCCGACCTCACCGACATCCGCGGTGAGGGCGGCCGCCCGGTCCAGATCGTGGAGAGCGGCACGGGGCGGCTGCTGGGCACGGTCGACGCCGGGTCCGCGCACACCACCGTCCACGAGGGCGCGGTCCACCTCCACCAGGGCCGCACCTACCTGGTGCGCTCCCTGGACCTGGACGACTCGGTCGCCCTCGTCGAGGAGGCCAACCCGCCGTACTCCACCGTCGCCCGGGACACCACCGCCATCTCCATCCTGGAGACGGACACCGAGATCCCCTGGGGCGACGGCCGCCTCTGCTACGGCTCCGTCGAAGTCACCAACCAGGTCGTCTCCTTCCTCCGCCGCCGCCTCATCACCGGCGAGGTGCTCGGCGAGTCCAAGCTGGACCTCCCGCCCCGTACGCTGCGCACCCGCGCGGTGTGGTGGACGGTGACCGAAGACCAGCTCGACGAGGCCCGGATCAACCCGGAGATCCTCGGCGGCGCCCTGCACGCTGCCGAGCACGCCTCGATCGGCATGCTGCCCCTCTTCGCCACCTGCGACCGCTGGGACATCGGCGGCGTCTCCGTCCCGCTGCACCCCGACACCCTCCTCCCGACGGTCTTCGTCTACGACGGCCACCCGGGCGGCGCGGGCTTCGCCGAACGGGCCTTCCGCACGGCCCGCTCCTGGCTCACCGCCACCCGCGAGGCCATCGCCTCCTGCGAGTGCGACGCGGGCTGCCCGTCCTGCATCCAGTCCCCCAAGTGCGGCAACGGCAACGACCCCTTGCACAAACGAGGCGCCGTACGCCTCCTCACGGCCCTCCTGCGGGGGGCACCGGAGGAGAAGCCCGAGCCTGAGGATGTGGGGGCGGCGGGGGCGGCGGGGGCGGAAGCAGCGGGCTGAGGGATGGCGGGCTGAGAGGCGGCGGGCTCACCGAGGGCGGGTCGAGGGGCGGCGGGCTCGGGAACGGCGGGCTCACCGAGGGCGGGCCGAGGGGCGGCAGCACGCTCGGGAACCCCTGGCCCCTGGACACCGGGACCGGGAGGCTGGCTGGCCCCTGCCCGGCCGGTCCCGCCCGTGCCCTCACCTCCGCCCTGAACGGCCCCACCCCCGACGCCGCCGTCACGTCGGACACCTCACCGACAACCGTGCACCGCACCAGCCGGGCACCCTGCGCCCCTGCCACCCCGTCCGCCGCCGCGCAGGCCGCCGCCGCACCCCCGGCCCAGTGGTCCGCCGCCGCGAGCGCCGCGAGGTCCGCGCCCCCAGCCGCCCGGTGCCGGACCACGACGGCCTTCCCCAGGGCCAGCACCACCCCGAACACCACACACAGGACGGCGATCAGACAGACACTCCAGACGGTGGCGGAGCCACGGTCACGCCCACGGCCCTCGATCACCCTCATCACCCCACCTCCCCCACATCCCCCGCCGTCTCCTCCGCCCACGCCACGGCCTCCTCCCGGACCTCGATCGGCAGCCCGGTCAGCAACGGCGGCCGGGCCACGACCGTCACCCGGACATGGCTCCCCTCACGGCTGACCGTGACGTCGGCGTCGCGAGGTGCCGCCGCGCGGGTCATCTCCAGGACCGCCTCCGCCGGGTCCTGCCGGGCCGCCGCGCGGGCGCCGGTCCGCGCCGCGTCCACGCACTGGATCTGCGCGGCCACCACCAGCAACCCGCACACCAGCGCCATCGCGAACATCACCAGCACCGGCAGCACCACGGCCGCCTCGGCGGTGACGAACCCCCGGTCCCTCCGCCGCTCACATCCGCGCATCGAGGGCCCGTTTCACGATGTCCTGCAACTCCGCGCTGACCGCGTCGCTGGTCACCACCTTGTAGAGCAGCACCGCGAAGGCCGCCGCCGCGATCAGCCCCACCGCGTACTCGGAGGTGACCATCCCCGCGTCCCTCCGCGCTCCCCGCACCCCACACACCAGGGCACGCAGCCGAGCCCGCACCAACCTGCACATGTCCAATCCCCCTTACCTGTTGTCGAAAAGACCCGCTGATCGTTGAAAAGAACCGCCGCCCGCTTCGCCCCAAGGCGCCCGACCGTCATCCACCACCTCCGCCCAGCACGTCACCGGCCATCCCGATCACCACGGGCAGCACTCCGACCGCGACGAACGCGGGCAGGAAGCACAGCCCCACCGGCGCGGTGACCATGACGGCCGCCCGCCGCGCCCGTGCCGTCGCCTGGCGGGCCCACTCCGCTCGGGCGTCCGCGGCGAGGCGTCCGGCGGGTTCGGCGGCGGGGAGCCCGGAGACATCGGCCCGTTCCAGCAGCCGTGCCAGCGGCCCGGCGCCGGGTGTCGAGGCCAACCCGCGCCAGGCGGCGGCCGGTTCACCGCCGAGCCGGACCTCCGCGGCGCCGCGCGCGAGCGCCTCCCCGACCGGACCCGCCAGCGCCTCACCCACGGCCTGCGCCGCGGATACCGGACCGGCGCCCGCCGAGATACAGGCAGCCAGCAGGTCCGCGGCGAGCGGAAGCTGCCGCGCGCCCTCGCGCGGGTCACCGCTCACGCCCGGCCGATCGACCGCCGCTCGCGACCGCCCCCTACGCCACCACCACAGCCCCACCGCCCCGGCGCCACCCGCGACAACCCCGAGCACGCCGCCGACCAGCACCCACCCGGCGCCCGCCACACCGACCAGTGGCAGCCACGACCGCAGCACGGCAACCGCGTCGAAGCGTGAAGCGTCAGACACCCTCTCCCGGCCCAGCAGCCCGGCGAGCCGCCGTCGCGCCCGCCGCCCGCGCCGCACCCCCCTCAGCCACCCCACCAGGCACGCCACCAGACACCCGAGAAGCAGCCCCGCCCCACCGGCCGTCCCCAGCCTGTGGACAACCGTCTCGGTCATGCCGTCTCCGCCTTCCGCACGATCCGCAGCACCCACCACACCCCGACGCCCTCCAGCAGCCCTCCGATCAGCAGGCAGCCCAGCCCCGCACCGGTGTGCAGCAGGACGTGCAACGGATCGGCACCCAGGGCCACCCCGAGGAGGAGACCCAGGCCGGGCAGCGCGGCGAGCATCACGGCGGTCGCGCGGGCGCCTGCCAACTGGGCGCGCAGCTCCGCGCGTTGGTCCCGCTCCGCGCGCAGCGCCGCTTCGAGCCGGTCGAGCCCGGCCGCGAGGCCCGCGCCCTGGTCCACGGCGACCCGCCAGCACGCGGCGAGGCCGACCAGCCCGTCGGCGCCCGGTTGCCGGGATGCGCCCGTGAGCGCCCCGGGAACGTCTCCGCCGAACCGCGCCGCGGCGAGCACCGCCGACCGGGCCTCGCCGAGCCCTCCGGTGTCCCGTGCCGCGGTCAGCAGGGCCTCACCGGGCTGACGCCCGGCACGCACCTCCCCGGCGAGCGCACCGCACAGCGCGATCACCGCGTCCCCCTGGCGTTCCCGTGCCTGCCGCGCCTGCCGTTCGAGCCGGGCACGGCGCAGCAGCGGCACTCCAGCCGCCCCCGCGACGACCGGCACCAGCGAGGCGCCCAGCAGGCCGAGCAGTAGTCCGGCGCCGAGGGCCCACCACTCGACCCGCAGCCGTCCCCTCAGCCGCCGCAGTGCATCGGTGATCCCCCGGCGACCGGGCGGCCCGGTTCCCACGACTCCGCCGCCCCCGAGCAGCAACTGGGCCCGCCGCGCCCCGGAGTGCCACTCACCCAGCAGCCAGACCGCCGCCCCGGCACACACCAGGGCCGCGCCCACCGACGTCTCCTGCACGCCGTTCACCACTTCGGTTCCTCCCCGCATCCGCTCTCCCCGTGGAGCAGCCCACGCAGCCGCTCCCACCCCCGCTCACGGTCGAAGGCGTCCTTCGCCCACCGCAGTGCCGGCACCGTCCGCACCAGCCCCGAGGGGTCCCGCTCCAGCACATGCACCTCGGCGATCCGCCGCAGCCCGGCCCGGTCCCGCACGAGGTGCAGTACGACCGACAGCGCGGCGGCCAACTGGCTGTGCAGCGCGGCCCGGTCGAGCCCGGCCGCCGTGCCGAGCGCTTCGAGACGGGCCGGGACGTCCGCGGCGGCGTTGGC
The DNA here is from genome assembly GCF_018070565.1 of Streptomyces sp. B93. Classification (GTDB taxonomy): domain Bacteria; phylum Actinomycetota; class Actinomycetes; order Streptomycetales; family Streptomycetaceae; genus Streptomyces. The sequence continues at coordinate 63,428 of NZ_JAGPXL010000021.1, read as the reverse complement.
GTGGACCGTGCCGCAGCCCTCGTGGCCCGTGTTCAGCGCGGCCAGCAGATGGACCACCTCGGAGCCGCGCACCTCGCCCACCACCAGCCGGTCCGGCCGCATCCGCAGCGCCTGGCGCACCAGGTCCTCCAGCGTCACCAGGCCCGCGCCCTCCTGGTTGGGGGGTCTGGTCTCCAGCCGTACGACGTGGGGATGGTCGGGCCGCAGCTCCGCCGAGTCCTCCGCGAGCACGATCCGCTCATCGGGTCCGACCAGCCCGAGCAGCGCGCTCAGCAGCGTGGTCTTGCCACTGCCGGTGCCACCGCTGACCAGGAAGGACAGCCGGGCGTCGAGCAGTGCCCGCAGCACCCGGTCGCCGCCGGGCGGCACCGTGCCCGCCGTCACCAGTTCGTCGAGGGTGAACGCGCGCGGCCGTACGACACGCAGCGACAGAAGGGTGCAATCGACCGCGACCGGTGGCAGCACCGCGTGCAGTCGGGTGCCGTCGGGCAGTCGGGCGTCGGCCCAGGGCCGGGCGTCGTCGAGTCTGCGTCCGGCAACGGCGGCCAGGCGCTGGGCGAGGCGTCGTACGGCCGTCGCGTCGGGGAACGTGACGCCGGTCAGGCGCAGTCCGCCGCCGCGGTCGACCCAGACCCGGTCGGGAGCCGACACGAGCACATCGGTGACCGATGCGTCGGCGAGCAGCGGCTCCAGCGGCCCGCTGCCGACGAGTTCGGAGCGCAACCGTGCCGCCGTGCCGAGCACTTCGGCGTCACCGAGGACCCGTCCCTGCTCGCGGAGGGCCTGGGCGACCCGCGCGGGCGTCGGTTCGGCGCCGCTCTCGGCGAGCCGGCGGCGAACGCCGTCCAGCAGCGCCGGATCGCCGGGCGCCTGGGGAGGTGTCCTCATGCGGCACCCGCCTCGATCAGGGCGCGCTCCCAGAAGTCGGTGCAGAACCGGGCGAGGGGGCCTCGGCCGCTGCCCGGCGGCGCCTTGCCGCCGTTCGGCCGCAGCAGCCCCGCCTCGACGGGCACCTCACCGGCCAGCGGCAGTCCGAGCAGCCGCGCCACCTCGCGGTCGTCGAGGCCGGGCGCGTACGGCCCGCGCACGGCGACGCGCAGGTCACGCAGGACCATGCCGACGGCTGAGGCCACCCGCCCGGCCGCGGCCACGGCGCGCAGTTCGGCGGGGACCACCAGGAGCCCGACGTCGAGCTGGGCGAGGGCTTCGGCGACACCGTCGTCGATGCGGCGCGGCAGGTCGACGACGACCGTGCCGCCGCGCCTTCTGGCCGCGGCGAGCACCGCTCGTACCGCCTGGGGCGGGACCGCCACACGGTCGCCGCGGTCCCAGCTGAGCACCCGCAGCGAGTGCAGCCGGGGCAGTGACTCCTCCAGCGCGCCGCTGCCGACCCGCCCGCGCGAGCCCGCGAACGCGGGCCAGCGCAGCCCCTCGGCGGCCTCCCCGCCGAGGAGGACGTCGAGCCCACCGCCCAGGGGGTCGGCGTCGACCAGGAGGGTGCGCAGTCCTTCCCGCGCGGAGGTGACGGCGAGGGCGCAGGCGAGGGTGGACGCTCCGGCGCCACCGCGCCCGCCGATCACGCCGACGGTGAGCGCGGGGCGGCCGACGCCCTCGGCGACGTCGGCGATGCGGTCGACGAGCCACTGCTCGCCGTCGGGCAGCATCAGGACATGGTCGGCGCCGATCCTGACGGCGCGCTGCCAGACGTCGGGATCGTCCTGGTCGCGTCCGACGAGGACCACGCCCCGACGGCGTGCGGCCCCTCGGACGTGCCGGGCGGCGTCGTCGCCGACCAGGACGAGCGGCGCGGTCTCCCAGCCGCCGCCGCGTTCCGGCACCGAGTGGTGCACCTCCGGTGTGGCGCCCGCGGCGGCGCACAGTCGCAGCAGGTCGTCGAGGAGGTCGGTGTCCTCGGTGACGATCAGTGGTCCGCCCTGGCCGCCTCCGGCGGTGGACGATGGTTCTCGGGTGACGGTTCCGGCCACAGTTTGCTCCCCCTTCGCTGCTTCTCACGCGCGGCCCTGGTGCCCCGCGATTCCCGAACCTGTGAAGAACCGGCGATCGGCCTCCATATGAACGGCCGATAGGAATCGGCCATACGCGCCTCGGAAACTGAACCGGCCATGAACTCGCCACGAGTCGCGCTCGAATCACGGTGCAGCGCTTCTGGAAATCAAGTGGATCTTGGTCGAAAACTGTGGACGGGCTGACGCTTGTGGATATCGCCTTCACCCAAACCGGTGACCTTCGGGCAACCCCTGTGCGACTTCCACAGAGGAGTCCGATCGCTACACAGCGTGACTACTCATGAGCATGACAAGACACTGCCGCCTCGGTCGGCCAGACAGCGCGAGACCGCAGAGAGAAGGAGAAAACCCACCCGGACATGCGACGACCCCCGCCGGGGGGGAGAGCGGGGGTCGTCCCCACGGCCGACTCGGGGGGGGAGGAGTCGGGCCGGGTTAGCACGGTCGCGAACGATCCGTGACTTCCATGGTGTACCCGAGAGCCCTCTCAGGCAAACCCACGCGCCCCAGCTTACGCCGAATGGGCTGCGCCTATGCTCAGGCTTGTGGAAAACCACTCCTTGCCCCGCACAGCGGCCTTCTTTGACCTGGACAAGACGGTCATTGCGAAGTCGAGCACGCTCACCTTCAGCAAGTCGTTCTACCAAGGTGGGCTGATCAACCGCAGGGCCGTGCTGCGTACCGCATACGCCCAGTTCGTCTTCCTCGCCGGCGACGCCGACCATGACCAGATCGAGCGCATGCGCGAGTACCTCTCGGCGCTGTGCCGCGGCTGGAACGTCCAGCAGGTCAAAGAGATCGTCGCCGAGACACTGCACGACATCATCGATCCGATCATCTACGACGAGGCCGCGTCCCTCATCGAGGAGCACCACACCGCCGGACGCGACGTGGTGATCGTGTCCACCTCCGGCGCCGAGGTGGTCGAGCCGATCGGCGAGCTGCTCGGCGCCGACCGTGTGGTCGCCACCCGCATGGTCGTGGGCGAGGACGGGTGCTACACCGGAGAGGTGGAGTACTACGCCTACGGCCCGACCAAGGCCGAGGCGATCAGGGAGCTGGCCGAGTCCGAGGGGTACGACCTCTCCCGCTGCTACGCCTACAGCGACTCCGCCACCGATCTGCCGATGCTCGAGTCGGTCGGCCATCCGCACGCCGTGAACCCGGACCGGGCCCTGCGCCGGGAAGCCCTCTCGCGCGGGTGGCCGATCCTCGACTTCCACCGCCCGGTACGCCTCAAGCAGCGGCTCCCCAGGCTCTCCGTACCGCCCCGCCCGGCGCTCGTCGCGGCGGCGGCCATAGGAGCGGCGGCGGCCACCGCGGGTCTCGTCTGGTACGCCAGCCGACGCCGAAGCGCGTCCGCCTGAGTCGAGCGGCGCCCGTTTGATGCGTCTTTGAACCCAAAAGTAAAGAAGCGCGGTGAAGGGTTTCGCTTACCCCGCGCCTGGAGTACAAAGGGGTTAACGGCCCGCGAGACCAAAGGACATCCGAAAGGATCACCTTTAAGACGCAGGATTGGCCCCACGGACCGAGCATGGACATCGAGCACCCACGCGACGTCGACCCGTCGATTACGGGCCAGCCGCACCAGGTGACGGGCAAAGAACCCCGCCTGATGGGCACATATCGAGGACGCTTGGTAACCCGGTGGACATGCCAGCGGCGGTACGAGAACTCGTACCGCCGCAACCCTTTCCCGGACCCCTCCGCGACCTTTATGCCGCGCCGCGCTGAAGCGCCTCGCACACGGCCGTCGACTCGCGCGCGCCGAGTCCGACCGCCTTGCCGCAGTGGGCGATCCAGGCGGCCATGCCCTCCGCGGTCCCGGAGAGATAGCCGTCGAAGGCGGTCAGATAGGCCTCGCCGCCCAGCTCCGCGTAGCCGACCTCGGCGGGACACACCGACTTCGGGTCCAGACCGCTGCCGACCAGCACGATCCGCTCGGCCGTCCGCGCGACCAGGCCGTTGTACGAGACGAAGGGCCGCAGCGCCAGCAGCTCACCGTGCACGACGGCCGCCGTGACCAGCGCGGGCGCCGAGCTGCCCGCGATGATCAGATCGGACAGGCCCTCCAGACGGCCCGACACCTCGGCGGCGCTCGGCAGCGGCTGCGTGATCAGCGACTCGTCGACGGGTTCGCCCTCCTGCCGGGGACGCCCCGCCCGATCGTCCTTCTCCGCCGCCGCCACCAGGTGCAGCCGGGCCAGCACCCTGAGGGGCGACTGCCGCCAGATGGAGAGCAGCTGGCCCGCCTCCGCGGTCAGCCTCAGGGCCGCGCCCACGGTCCGGGCCTCGTCGTCCCCGCCGAAGTCCGTACGCCTGCGCACCTCTTCCAGCGCCCAGTCCGCGCCGGAGAGCGCCGCGGAGCCCCGCGCGCCGCGCAGCGCCGCCTCAGAGGTGATCTCGTTGCTGCGGCGTCGCATGATGCGGTGCCCGTACACCCGGTCCACGGCCTTGCGCACGGACTCCACGGAGTCGGCCACGCCGGGCAGTGAGCCCAGGGCGGCGAGCGGGTCGGCGGTCGCGCCTGTCGTACTCATGAGTACGACCCTAGGGCCTGTCCAGCCCCGGTCACCCCGGGCTCACACCCCACGATCGAGTGGTCTTCTTCACGTTCTCGCGCGCCCGGCGCGGCCCGCGCCACTACGCTTACTGAACATGAAAATTGCTTTCGTCGGCAAGGGTGGCAGCGGCAAGACCACCCTGTCGTCCCTCTTCATCCGCCATCTCGCGGCCACCGGGGCACCGGTCGTCGCCGTGGACGCGGACATCAACCAGCATCTGGGCTGCGCGCTGGGTCTCGACGAGGCGGCCGCGGCGGCACTTCCCGCGATGGGTGACCGGCTGCCGCTGATCAAGGACTACCTGCGCGGCGACAACCCGCGTATCGCCTCCGCCGAGACGATGATCAAAACCACCCCGCCCGGCGAGGGCTCCCGGCTGCTGCGGGTGCGCGAGGACAACCCGGTCTACGACGCCTGCGCCCGGCCGGTGGAACTCGACGGCGGCGCCGTCCGTTTGATGGTCACGGGCGCCTTCACGGACGCCGACCTGGGGGTCGCCTGCTACCACTCCAAGACGGGAGCGGTGGAGCTGTGCCTGAACCACCTGGTCGACGGCCCCGACGAGTACGTGGTCGTCGACATGACCGCGGGCTCGGACTCCTTCGCCTCCGGCATGTTCACCCGCTTCGACATCACCTACCTCGTCGCCGAGCCGACCCGACGGGGGGTCTCCGTCTACCGCCAGTACAAGGAGTACGCCCGTGACTACGACATCACCCTGAAGGTCGTCGGCAACAAGGTGCTGGGCCAGGACGACCTCGACTTCCTCCGCGCCGAAGTCGGGGACGACCTGCTCGTGACGGTCGGGCAGTCGGACTGGGTGCGGGCACTGGAGAAGGGCCGCCCGCCCCGGTTCGACCTCCTGGAGGAGGCCAACCGCGACGCGCTGCGCACCCTGCGCACGACCGCCGACGCGACGTACCGGCACCGCGACTGGGAGCGCTACACCCGCCAGATGGTGCACTTCCACCTGAAGAACGCCCGGTCCTGGGGCAATGAGCGCACCGGAGCCGACCTGGCCGCGCAGGTCGACCCCGGCTTCTTGCTCAGCGAGCGCGTGGCGGCCACCGCCTGAGCCGTCCGCGCGACGCCCCGGGGGCACCCCCGAGGCCGCCCGCGCGCACAGCGGTTACCGGCCGCCCGCCGGTGCCCCCGGCACGCCCTTCGGTGCCGGGGCCGGGCGGGCGGACAGGAAGGACTTCCAGCCCCGCGCGGGTGCCTCGCCGACCTTCAGCGTGCGCAGCTTCGCCAGGGTCCCCGGATCCTGGGCGTCGAGCCAGTCGGCCAGTTGCCGGAAGGACACACAGCGCACCTCCTCCTTGGTGCACACCTGCTCGACGACCTCCTGGATGGCCCGCATGTAGGTGCCCCCGTTCCAGGACTCGAAGTGGTTGCCAATGATCAGAGGGGCGCGGTTGCCGTCGTAGGCGCGCTGGAAGCCCTGGAGGAGACCGTCACGCATCTGGTCGCCCCAGAGCCGGTGCTTGGCGGGGTCGCCCTGGCTGGTGCTGCCCGACTGGTTGACCATGAAGTTGTAGTCCATGGCCAGTTGCTCGAAGGAGTGGCCGGGGAAGGGCACCAACTGCATGGACAGGTCCCACAGGCCCTCCTTCTTCCCGGGCCAGACCTGGTTGTTGACGCCGCTGGTGTCATAGCGGAAGCCCAGTTCGCGGGCGGCCTTGGTGAAGTTCTGCTGGCCCTCCAGGCAGGGGGTGCGGGCGCCGATCAGTTCCCGGTCGTAGTCGAAGGGGAGCGGGGCCGAGTTCCGCATGCCCGTGTTGGTCTTCCAGGACTTCACGAACGCCTTGGCCTGGGCGATCTCGTCCTTCCACTCCTCGACCGACCATTCGCCGACGCCCCCGCCGCGCCCGCAGAAGTGGCCGTTGAAGTGGGTGCCGATCTCGTTGCCCTCCAGCCACGCCAGCCGCAGCTGTTTCACGGTGTCGGCGATGCCCTGCCGGTCGTTGAAGCCGATGTCGGAGCGGCCGGGCGAGTGCTGCGGCGGCCGGTAGAGGTCGCGCCGGTCCTCGGGCAGCAGGTACACGCCGCTGAGGAAGTACGTCATGGTGGCGTTGTTGTCCTTGGCGACCTGACGGAAGTGGGAGAACAGCTTCTGGCTGTCCTCGCCCGCGCCGTCCCAGGAGAACACCACGAACTGCGGGGGCTTCTCGCCCGGCTTCAGCCGCTCGGCCCGGGGCAGATGGGGCTGCGCCCCGGTGAACGCGGTGGAGCCGTCGCCGATCAGACGCACCACGCTCTTCGGGGCGGGAGCGGCCTTGGCCTTCGGCGGTCCGGGAGCCCCCTCCCGCGTGTCGTCGGAGCCACTCCCGCAACCGGCGAGTGACCCGGCACAGACCGCGGCGACCACGACACCCACGGCGATCCTCTGGCTGACGGCCATGTCCCGCCCACCTTCTTCCTTCTCTGGCGAACACTGGCGAACTCGGTGACAGCGCCGCCAAGGTCGCACGGGACGAAGAAGGAATTTGTATGACAAGCCGATGAAATGCTCGCTTCACTCTCCGGAGTGATTGATTGGGCTAATTGCCCGGAATATCCATGCTTTGCCTTTACTCTGCATTACGAATCGTTTACTGATTGTTGATGCATCCCGCCGCTGTACGCCGTGACCCACGGCCGCGACCCGCCCCCGCCGTCGAGCGGGGACCACCTGTTCCGCGACCGCGCTGCCCCGGAGGAGACGGGAAACCATGTCAGCCTGCGTCCCCACCCGCCGTACGACCGACGCTCGCCGGTCCGAGCCCGTACGGCAGTCCCACAGCCCCCCGCCCACCCGGCGCCCCCGCTTCCGCGTCGCGGGCGCCGACGTCTCGGCCGCGATCGCCGTCTTCCTGATCGCCCTGCCGCTGTCCCTCGGCATCGCGCTCGCCACCGGCGCACCGCTCCAGGCGGGCCTGGTCGCGGCGGCCGTCGGCGGCATCGTCGCCGGACGGCTCGGCGGCTCCCCGCTCCAGGTGAGCGGTCCGGCCGCCGGACTCACCGTCGTCACCGCCGATCTCATCCAGCGCTACGGATGGCGTACGACCTGCGCCATCACCGTCCTCGCCGGTCTCGCCCAGATCGGCCTCGGCTGTCTGCGGGTAGCGCGCGGCGCGCTCGCCGTCAGTCCCGCCATCGTGCACGGCATGCTCGCCGGAATCGGCGTCACCATCGCCGTCGCCCAGCTGCACATCATGCTCGGCGGCACCCCGCAGAGTTCCGTGCCCGACAACCTCGCCGCGCTGCCCACGCAGTTGGCGGAGCTGCACCCGGCGGCGCTGTCGGTGAGCGCGCTCACCCTGGCCCTGCTGCTGCTCTGGCCCCGCATCCCCGGCCGGGCCGGACAGCTGCTGCGCAAGGTGCCGACCGCGCTCGTCGCCGTCGCCGGGGCCACCGCGGCCGCCTCGCTGGCCGGGCTGCGGCTGCCCAAGGTGGACTTGCCGACGTGGAGCAGCCACGCCTTGGCCGGGCTGCCCGAGGGCCCGGTGCTCGGGCTGGTCGCCGCCGTGCTCACCACCACGCTGGTATGCAGTGTGCAGTCGCTGCTCGGCGCGGTCGCCGTGGACAAGCTGGCCGCCGCCCGCCCCGCGCCGGCCACCCATGTCGGACGCTCCGACCTCGACCGCGAACTCCTGGGCCAGGGCGCCGCGAACGTCGTCTCCGGCGGCCTCGGCGGACTGCCGGTCGCGGGCGTCGCGGTGCGCAGCACGGCCAATGTCCACGCGGGTGCCGTCAGCCGGAACTCCACGATGCTGCACGGCGTTCTCGTAGTAGTCGCCGCGCTGCTGATGGTCCCGATCCTGGAGCTGATCCCGCTCGCCTCGCTCGCCGCCCTGGTGATGGCCGTCGGCATCCAGATGGTGTCCCTGCACCACATTCGCACGGTGACCCGCCACCGAGAAGTGCTGGTGTACGTCGTCACCACCCTCGGCGTGGTGCTCCTCGGCGTCCTGGAGGGCGTGGCGCTGGGCATCGCCGCCGCGGTCGGCGTGGCGCTGCACCGCCTCACCCGCACCCGTATCACCCATGAAGTGCAGGAAGGAGTCCATCACGTCCAGGTGCGAGGGCAGTTGACGTTCCTCGCGGTGCCCCGGCTCAGCCGGGCCCTGCACCACGTACCCCAAGGGGCCGAAGTGGTCGTCGAGTTGGACGGCTCGTTCATGGACCACGCGGCGTACGAGACCTTGCAGGACTGGCAGAACACCCACACCGCGCAGGGCGGCACCGTCGAACTGACCGGTCGCCGCACCGGTACCCGGACCACCGAGCCGACCGCCTCCCCGGACCCCGGCCTCGATGTGTCCGGGACCACCGGGCGCACTCCCGTCGCCGACTGCCGCTGCCGCCCCTGGACCCCCTGGCGCAACCACCAGTGCGCGGCAGCTCCGGTCAGACTGTCGGGCACGTCCGGCGAGTCGCTGGGGCAAGCGCGCCGAGTCGCAGGGGACCACGAGGAGGCCGGTCCCGCGAGGACCAAGGACACGAGCACCGAGCAGAAGACGGAGAGGAAGGAGGTCCCCACTGCGGTCAGCGAGCTGTCCGGCGGGCCGAGCGACTCCGGCACGGCCCTCACGCACAGCACGAGCAGTACGTACGGCACCTGCCGGACGACATCCGACCCGGCGCTCGACCCCGCACCCAACCCCACGTCCGATCGCGCATCCGGTCCCGCATCCGATCCCACGCCTGACCTCACGTCTGACCCCGCACCTGACCCCGTGCTGGGCACCCCCGGCGGCCACCACCTGCTGCGCGGCATCACGGCCTTCCACCGCAACACCGCCCCCCATGTGCGCGGTGAGCTGGCGCGGCTGGCGCGGGAGGGGCAGCGGCCGGTCCAGCTGTTCCTGACCTGCGCCGACTCCCGGGTCGTCACCTCGATGATCACGTCCAGTGGTCCGGGGGACCTGTTCGTGGTGCGCAACGTGGGCAACCTCGTACCGCTGCCGGGTGCGGAGAGCGGCGACGACTCGGTGGCCGCGGCGATCGAGTACGCGGTGGACGTGCTCCAGGTGCGGTCCATCACGGTGTGCGGGCACTCCGGCTGCGGTGCGATGCAGGCTCTGCTCAAGTCGGGGCCGGGCAGCACCCGTACGCCGCTCGGGCGGTGGCTGCGGCACGGGGTGCCGAGTCTGGAGCGCATGGCCGACGACAGCGGCAGCTGGGCACGGCTGGCGGTGCGCAGACCCGCCGACGCGGTGGAGCAGCTGTGCCTGACCAATGTCGTCCAGCAGCTGGAGCATCTGCGGGCCCACCCGTCGGTGGCCCGGGCGATGCGCGAGAGCGGTCTGGAGCTGCACGGGATGTACTTCCACGTCGGCGAGGCACAGGCGTATCTGCTCACCGAGACGGACGACGGGGAGCCGGTCTTCGACCATGTGGAAGGGGCGGGTGAGCTGCGCAGTCCGGCGTGACGGCGAGGGCCTCGGGGAAGGGCCGGGGCGGGCCGCGGTGTGAGGGGCGTTACAGCGCCGCACCCTCCTGAACCCGGCCGGTGCGCGGTCCGTGGGAAGGGACAAACGGTCCAAGCCCGCGGGTGACGGTCCAGGTCCGCAGGACGGCCGGTCCGACGCCCGCGGGACGAGGGTCCGAGAGCCCGCACCACCCGTATCCGAGAGCCCGCACCACCCGTACAGGTCCGCATCCACATGCCCGCACCAGGCCCAACGGGACCGATGACAGGTCTAAACCAATTTCCCGTCGACCCTTGTCATCGGCCCCCCGGGTCTGATGAGCTGTGGCCTGGGACACAACGGACACCCTGGGAAAGGGAGATGTCGTGAGCAACGAAAGCCTGGCCAACCTGCTCAAGGAAGAGCGCAGGTTCGCACCCCCCGCCGACCTGGCAGCGCACGCCAACGTCACCGCGGAGGCGTATGAACAGGCCAAGGCTGACAGGCTCGGCTTCTGGGCCGCGCAGGCCCGGCGGCTGACCTGGGCCGTGGAGCCGACCGAGACGCTGGACTGGTCGAATCCGCCGTTCGCCAAGTGGTTCAAGGACGGCAGGCTCAACGTCGCGTACAACTGCGTCGACCGCCATGTCGAGGCCGGGCACGGCGACCGCGTCGCCATCCACTTCGAGGGCGAGCCGGGCGACAGCCGCGCCATCACCTACGCCCAGCTCAAGGACGAGGTCTCCAAGGCCGCCAACGCCCTGCTGGAGCTGGGCGTGCAGAAGGGCGACCGGGTCGCCGTCTACATGCCGATGATCCCCGAGACGGCGGTCGCGATGCTGGCGTGCGCCCGGATCGGCGCCGCTCACTCGGTGGTGTTCGGCGGCTTCTCCTCGGACGCGCTCGCGACCCGTATCCAGGACGCCGACGCCAAGATCGTCATCACCTCCGACGGCGGCTACCGGCGCGGCAAGCCGTCCGCGCTCAAGCCCGCCGTGGACGAGGCGGTCGAGAAGGCGGGCAACGTCGAGCACGTGCTGGTGGTCCGCCGCACCGGCCAGGACGTCGACTGGCAGGACGAGCGCGACCTGTGGTGGCACGAGGTCGTGGAGCGGCAGTCGGCCGAGCACACCCCGGAGGCGTTCGAGGCGGAGCAGCCGCTGTTCATCCTCTACACCTCCGGTACGACGGGTAAGCCGAAGGGCATCCTGCACACCTCCGGCGGCTATCTCACCCAGACGGCGTACACCCACCACGCGGTCTTCGACCTCAAGCCGGAGACGGACGTGTACTGGTGCACGGCCGACGTCGGCTGGGTCACCGGGCACTCCTACATCGTCTACGGCCCGCTGGCGAACGGCGCGACCCAAGTGATGTACGAGGGCACACCCGACACCCCGCACCAGGGCCGGTTCTGGGAGATCGTGCAGAAGTACGGGGTGACGATCCTCTACACGGCGCCGACCGCGATCCGGACGTTCATGAAGTGGGGCGACGACATCCCCGCCAAGTTCGACCTGTCCTCGCTGCGGGTGCTCGGTTCGGTCGGTGAGCCGATCAACCCGGAGGCGTGGATCTGGTACCGCAAGCACATCGGTGGCGACCGCACGCCGATCGTGGACACCTGGTGGCAGACCGAGACCGGCGCGATGATGATCTCCCCGCTGCCGGGCGTGACCGAGACCAAGCCGGGCTCGGCCCAGCGCCCGCTGCCCGGCATCAGCGCCACCGTCGTGGACGACGAGGCGAACGAGGTGCCCAACGGCGGCGGTGGCTACCTCGTCCTGACCGAGCCGTGGCCGTCGATGCTGCGCACCATCTGGGGCGACGACCAGCGGTTCATCGACACCTACTGGTCGCGGTTCGAGAGCCGGTACTTCGCCGGTGACGGCGCGAAGAAGGACGACGACGGCGACATCTGGCTGCTCGGCCGGGTGGACGACGTGATGCTGGTGTCCGGCCACAACATCTCCACCACCGAGGTCGAGTCGGCGCTGGTCTCGCACCCGTCGGTCGCCGAGGCGGCCGTGGTCGGCGCGGCCGACGAGACCACCGGCCAGGCGATCGTCGCCTTCGTGATCCTTCGGGGTACGGCGGCGGAGACCGAGGACCTGGTCGCGGAGCTGCGCAACCACGTGGGCGCCACGCTCGGCCCGATCGCCAAGCCGAAGCGCATCCTGCCGGTCGCGGAGCTGCCGAAGACCCGCTCCGGCAAGATCATGCGCCGACTGCTGCGCGACGTCGCGGAGAACCGCCAGCTGGGAGACGTCACCACGCTGACCGACAGCACGGTCATGGACCTCATCCAGGCCAAGCTCCCGGCCGCGCCCAGCGAGGACTGAGCAGACCGGACCGAGCCCTGAGGGGGGCGCCCGGCGCGAACGCGCGGGGCGCCCCCTTTGTGCTTAACATGAGGATCATCACGTTTAGCCCACCGTCCCGGGCACCTTAGGTAAAGTAAACAAAGTCGCTTTAGGTAAACTAAGTAAAAGTCCACGTTCGCAACACGGCTGTCAGAGATAGAACAGGTGCGCCGGGAAGTCTGGTCGGCATGCGCTCAATCCTGCCCACCGACCGGAGGTCACTCTTGCCTGCGCCCAGCACCACCGACTCCCGTAAGGCCCTCGGCCGTCTCTCCCTGCCCGAGCGGACCTTCGTCGCCGACGCGCTGCGCGCCGAGACGGTCGGCGGTGTGCTGCTGCTCCTCGCCGCGATCGCCGCACTGGTCTGGGCCAACATCCCCGCACTGCACGACAGCTACGAGACGGTCAGCCACTTCCACATCGGCCCCGCCTCCCTGGGCCTGGACCTGTCCATCGCGCACTGGGCGGCCGACGGACTCCTCGCGATCTTCTTCTTCGTCGCCGGTATCGAGCTGAAGCGTGAACTGGTCGCCGGTGATCTGCGCGACCCCAAGGCGGCCGTCCTGCCGGTCGTGGCGGCCCTGTGCGGTATGGCCGTACCCGCGCTCGTCTACGTCCTGACCAACGTCGCCGGAGGCGGGGCGATGGACGGCTGGGCGGTGCCCACCGCCACCGACATCGCCTTCGCGCTCGCCGTGCTCGCGGTCATCGGCACCTCGCTGCCGAGCGCGCTGCGTGCCTTCCTGCTCACCCTGGCCGTCGTCGACGACCTCTTCGCGATCCTGATCATCGCGGTCTTCTTCACGGACAGCCTCAACTTCGCCGCGCTGGGCGGCGCCGTCGCCGGCCTCGCGGTCTTCTGGCTGCTGCTGCGCAAGGGCGTACGCGGCTGGTACGTCTATGTCCCGCTCGCGCTGGTGATCTGGGCGCTGATGTACAACAGCGGCGTGCACGCCACGATCGCCGGTGTCGCCATGGGCCTGATGCTGCGCTGCACCACCCGCAAGGGCGAGGCGCACTCCCCGGGCGAGCACATCGAGCACCTGGTGCGGCCGGTCTCGGCCGGACTCGCGGTCCCGCTGTTCGCCCTGTTCAGCGCCGGTGTCTCGGTGTCCGGCGGCGCGGTGCGGGAGGTCTTCGAGCGGCCCGAGACGCTCGGTGTCGTCCTCGGTCTCGTCGTCGGCAAGACGGTCGGCATCTTCGGCGGCACCTGGTTGACCGCCCGCTTCACCCGGGCCTCCCTCAGCGACGATCTGGCCTGGGCCGATGTCTTCGCCGTCGCCTCGCTCGCCGGTATCGGCTTCACCGTCTCCCTGCTCATCGGCGAGCTGGCGTTCGAGGGCGACGCCGTCATGACCGACGAGGTCAAGGCGGCCGTACTGATCGGCTCGCTGATATCGGCGCTGCTGGCCAGCGTCCTGCTGAAGATGCGCAACGCCAAGTACCGCAGGCTGTGCGACGCCGAGGAGCGCGACGAGGACCACGACGGCATCCCGGACATCTACGAGCAGGACAACCCGGCGTACCACCTGCGCATGGCGGAGATCTACGAGAAGAAGGCCGCCGAGCACCGCAGGATCGCCCGCGTCAAGGACGAGGAGCGACGCGCGCTTGCCGAAGTGTCGGCCGGGGCAGGCGAGGAGAGGGACCGTCCGGCATGATCTGACGAGACGGTACAAAAGACGGGACCGTACGCCGGTCAGGCACGGACGGAACCGCCCGCAGATGAGGGAGACACCGATGAGCGCACCCGACGGCAGCCCGGTCGGCGCCGAACGCAGCATCGGCCAGCTGTTCGCCTCGGCCACGGCCGAGTTGTCGGCGCTGGTGCACGACGAGATCGCACTGGCGAAGGCGCAGCTCCGGCAGGACGTGAAGCGCGGCGCGGCGAGCGGCGGCGCGTTCACCGTGGCCGGTGCCGTACTGGTGTTCTCGCTGCCGATGCTGAACTTCGCGCTGGCGTACGGCATCCGCACCTGGAGCGACTGGAACCTCGCCCTCTGCTTCCTGCTCTCCTTCGCGGCGAACGTCCTCATCGCCCTCGTCCTCGCCCTGATCGGCGTGGTGTTCGCCAAGAAGGCGAAGAAGAGCAAGGGCCCGCAGAAGGTGGCCGCGTCCATGAAGGAGTCGGCGAACGTGCTCCAGAAGGCCAAGCCGCACCCCCGCCCGGAGCGGCCCGAGCTGACCGAGCTGCCGAGGGAACGGGCCCCGGAGGTCATCGAGGCTGTGGCACGCTCGTCGTCATGACGGAACCCGCCACGCCTCCGGCACAACCCGCCTCGGTCGTACGGCTCGACCTCTCCGGCGGGCAGGAAGTGACCCACCGCGACGTGGCGGCCAACGGCGCCCGCTTCCACATCGCCGAGCTGGGCGACGGACCACTGGTGCTGCTGCTGCACGGCTTCCCGCAGTTCTGGTGGACCTGGCGGCACCAGATGACCGCGCTCGCCGACGCGGGCTTCCGGGCCGTCGCCATGGATCTGCGCGGCGTCGGCGGCAGCGACCGCACCCCGCGCGGCTACGACCCCGCCAACCTCGCCCTCGACATCACCGGTGTGATCCGCTCCCTCGGCGAGCCCGACGCCGCGCTGGTCGGCCACGACCTCGGCGGCTATCTCGCCTGGACGGCCGCCGCCATGCGTCCCAAGCTGGTACGCCGCCTCGCGGTCGCGTCCATGCCGCACCCCCGGCGCTGGCGCTCGGCGATGCTCTCCGACCTCAAGCAGACCACCGCGGGCTCCTACATCTGGGGGTTCCAGCGGCCGTGGATCCCGGAGCGGCAGCTCGTCGCGGACGACGGCGCGCTGGTCGCCCGGCTGATCCGGGACTGGTCCGGGCCGCGGCTGCCGGACGACGAGGCGGTGGAGGCGTACCGGCGGGCGATGTGCATCCCGTCGACGGCGCACTGCTCGATCGAGCCGTACCGCTGGATGGTCAGGTCCCTGGCCCGCCCCGACGGCATCCAGTTCAACCGGCGGATGAAGCGGCCCGTGCGGGTGCCGACGCTGCATCTGCACGGCTCGCTCGACCCCGTGATGCGCACCCGCAGCGCCGCCGGATCCGGGGAGTACGTCGAAGCGCCGTACCGCTGGCGGCTGTTCGACGGCCTCGGGCACTTCCCGCACGAGGAGGACCCGGTGGCCTTCTCCACCGAACTGGTCAACTGGCTCCAGGACCCCGAACCCGACCGCTAGCGCCCGGGGTTCGGCCGCCCTCGGTGACCGGTCCGACGCGCCCGGTGGCCGAGCCCGGAACGACTGTCCTACGAACTGCCAATTGCCCGGCGCATAGGCCAATTGAGGGCGCCTGAGGCGGTTATCGACCTTGGGCCAGGGGCACACGTCGGGGTATGGGCTGGACGCACGACTTCAGTGACGCAGCACGCAACCGCCGCTCGGGCCGCGCCCTGAGCACCCACCAGCGGGGCGGCAACCCCCAGCTGGCGGGCACCGATCCGAGGGTGGGCATCCCGCGCATTCTGCGCCGCCGCGCCCGCTGGGTCTCGGTACGGCTGCGCCACCCGCGCGGCTGACCCTCCCGCCCCCCTCACCCGCCTCGCCTCACAGGGCGCAGCTGTCGCTGTCCACCTGCTGGTTGGCGGTACGGCCCTCGACGATGTCCTCGCGGATCTCGTCGACCGTGAGCGCGTACCCCGTCTCGGCGTCGTCGAGGGACTTGGCGAAGACCACGCCGTAGACCTCACCCTCCGGGGTGAGCAGCGGGCCGCCGGAGTTGCCCTGGCGGACGGTCGCGTAGAGGGAGTACACATCGCGGCGCACGGTGCCGCGGTGGTAGATGTCCGGGCCGTTGGCCGTGATGCGGCCGCGCACCCGCGCGGAGCGCACGTCGTACGACCCGTTCTCCGGGAAGCCCGCGACGATCGCGCTGTCCCCGCTGGTCGCGTCCTCGGAGGTGAACCGGAGCGCGGGCGCGGACAGATCGGGCACGTCGAGTACGGCGATGTCGCGCTGCCAGTCGTAGAGCACCACGGTGGCGTCGTACCGTCGGCCCTCGCCGCCTATCTGGACGGTGGGTTCGTCGACGCCGCCGACGACATGGGCGTTGGTCATGACCCTTCGGTCGGCGAAGACGAAGCCGGTGCCCTCCAGGACCTTGCCGCAACTCGTCGCCGTACCCACGACCTTGACGATGGAGCGCTGGGCGCGGGTGGCCACCGGGCTGCCCGCGAGCGCCGGGTCGGGGGGCTGGACGTCGGTGATCGGCTCGTTCGAGAACGGGCTGAAGACCTGCGGGAAGCCGTTCTGCGCGAGGACCGAGGAGAAGTCCGCGAACCAGGTGTCCGCCTGCGCGGGCAGCGCTCTGGACACACCCAGCAGCACCTTGGAGTTGCGGACCTCCTTGCCCAGCGTCGGCAGCGTGGTGCCCGCCAGCGCCGAACCGATCAACCAGGCGACCAGCAGCATGGCGACGACGTTGACGAGCGCGCCGCCCGTCGCGTCCAGCGCGCGAGCCGGGGACCAGGTGATGTGGCGGCGCAGCTTGTTGCCGAGGTGGGTGGTGAGCGCCTGGCCGACCGAGGCGCAGACGATCACGACGACGACCGCGACGACGGCTGCCGTCGTGCCGACCTCGGCGTTGTCCGTCAGGGCGTCCCAGATGACGGGCAGGAGGTACACGGCGACGAGGCCGCCGCCCAGGAAGCCGATCACCGAGAGGATGCCGACGACGAAGCCCTGGCGGTAGCCGACGATCGCGAACCAGACGGCGGCGAGCAGCAACAGGATGTCCAGCACGTTCACCGCTTCACGCCCCGCCTCGTCACGTCGCAAGCCCCGGTCGCTTCGATCACTCGGGGCGCTTCGGCCGGTGTGACGCGTGGTGGCGATGGGACACGGCTTCCCCCGGGAGTACACAACACGGCGCCCACCCTGTCATGACCGCAGGTCGAGCGGGACCAGCCGGTCCTGGTCCCATGGCCGCGCCCAGCCCGCGTGGTGCAGCAGACGGTCGATCAGTCCGGCCGTGAAACCCCACACCAGGGCCGATTCGACCAGGAATGCCGGACCCTTGTGCCCCAGCGGGTGGATGGCCATCGCGCGGTTCGCCGGGTCAGTGAGATCCGCCACGGGGACGGTGAACACCCGCGCGGTCTCGTTCGGATCGACCACGCCGACCGGGCTCGGCTCCCGCCACCAGCCCAGCACCGGCGCCACCACGAAGCCGCTCACCGGGATGTACAGCTTCGGCAGCATGCCGAAGAGCTGTACGCCCGCCGGGTCCAGGCCGGTCTCCTCCTCCGACTCCCGAAGGGCGCACCGCAGCGGGCCCTCGGCCGCCGGGTCGCCGTCCTCCGGATCGAGGGCGCCGCCGGGGAAGGCGGGCTGGCCCGCGTGCGAGCGCAGCGAGCTGGCCCGCTCCATCAGCAGCAGCTCCGGGCCGCGCTCGCCCTCGCCGAAGAGGATCAGCACGGCGGACTGCCGCCCGGCGCCGTCCGCCGGTGGCAGGAACCGGCTCAGCTGGAGCGGCTCGACCGTCTCCACGGCGCGGACCACCGGGTCGAGCCATCCCGGCAGGCCCTCCTTGCTGAGCGTCACCGAACCGCCCCATGTGTTGCTCGCGCGCGTCATCGCCACCCCCGTTCTGACCGTTCCAACGCCTTGGCCCCGCGAGATCGTTCCAACGGGGGCCGATTCGGCGCGACCCGTCCAGCCGAGGGGACCGGCTGAAGGCCCGTCATCCGGCCCCCAGCGGAGGCGCCGGCCTGCCGCCCGCGTCCAGGTAGGCCTGCGGAGGGTTGAGCCGCTGGCCCGGCAGTCCGCCCTTCTCGTACTTCAGGAGCTTCTTCGCCTTCTCCGGGTCGGTCTCCCCCTCGCCGTACGCCGGGCAGAGCGGGGCGATGGGGCAGGCACCGCAGGCGGGCTTGCGGGCGTGGCAGATCCGGCGGCCGTGCCAGATGACGTGGTGCGAGAGGTCCGTCCAGTCGCTCTTGGGGAAGAGCGCGCCGACGGTCGCCTCGATCTTGTCGGGGTCGGTCTCGTCCGTCCACTGCCAGCGCCGCACCAGCCGCTGGAAGTGCGTGTCCACGGTGATGCCGGGCCGCCCGAAGGCGTTGCCGAGCACGACGAACGCGGTCTTGCGGCCCACGCCGGGCAGCTTCACGAGGTCTTCCAGCTTGCCGGGGACCTCACCGCCGAAGTCGGCAGCCAGGGCCTTCGACAGGCCTATGACCGACCTGGTCTTGGCGCGGAAGAACCCGGTGGGCCGAAGGATCTCCTCGACCTCCTCCGGGTTGGCGACGGCCAGGTCCTCCGGCGTCGGGTACTTGGCGAACAGCGCCGGGGTGGTCTGGTTGACGCGCAGGTCGGTGGTCTGGGCGGACAGCACCGTGGCGATCAGGAGCTGGAAGGAGTTCTCGAAGTCCAGCTCCGGGTGGGCGTACGGGTAGACCTCGGCGAGTTCGCGGTTGATACGGCGGGCCCGGCGGACCAGCGCCGTACGGGACTCGCCCTTGGGCGGGTGCGCGGCGACGGTACGGGCCGGGGCGGCGCCCTCGACGGCCGCGGTGGCCTTCTCCGGGGCGACGGCGACCTTCTTGGGCGGTGCGGCCTTCTTCGCGGCCGTCGTCTTCTTCGCGGCCGTCGTCTTCTTCGCCGCCGTGGTCTTCTTCGCGGCGGTGGTCTTCTTCGCCGCCGTCTTCTTCACCGAGGTCCGTTCAGTCCCCTTGGTCCCGCTCGCCCCCTTCTTCGCTTTCCTGCCGCCATCAGGGCCCTGTTCGCCCACAGCGGAATCGCGACGTACACCCATCCGCGCAGCCCCCTAGGCCTGTGCTCTCACCGGCGATTTGGACACCCGGCCAGCCTAAGGCCAGGCACCGACATCCGCCCCGGACCCTGTGGATCAGCCCCCAATTGGACCCCTGCCGCTTACCAGGCGAGACACGTGCGGCATCCTTGTGACAGATCACACTGTTTGGACCGTCCGGCAAAATGGGCACCACGGTCCCCTGGTACCAAGGGGGAGAAAGATCCCCTGAGCAGGTCGACAAGGAGAGAACTCGTGGACGACGTTCTGCGGCGTAATCCGCTCTTCGCGGCGCTCGACGACGAGCAGGCCGCGGAGCTGCGCGCCTCCATGAGTGAGGTGACCCTCGCGCGTGGCGACTCCCTGTTCCACGAGGGCGACCCGGGCGACCGGCTCTATGTGGTCACCGAGGGCAAGGTCAAGCTCCACCGCACGTCCCCCGACGGCCGCGAGAACATGCTGGCCGTCGTAGGCCCCGGTGAACTCATCGGTGAGCTGTCGCTCTTCGACCCGGGCCCGCGCACCGCGACCGCCACCGCGCTCACCGAGGTCAAGCTGCTGGGCCTCGGCCACGGCGACCTCCAGCCCTGGCTGAACGCCCGCCCCGAGGTGGCCACCGCGCTGCTGCGCGCCGTCGCCCGTCGACTGCGCAAGACCAACGACGCGATGTCCGACCTGGTCTTCTCCGATGTCCCCGGCCGGGTCGCGCGCGCCCTGCTGGACCTCTCCCGCCGCTTCGGCGTGCAGTCCGAGGAGGGCATCCACGTCGTCCACGACCTCACGCAGGAGGAGCTGGCCCAGCTGGTCGGCGCCTCGCGCGAGACGGTCAACAAGGCGCTCGCGGACTTCGCCCAGCGCGGCTGGCTGCGCCTGGAGGCGCGCGCCGTGATCCTGCTGGACGTGGAGCGGCTGGCCAAGCGGTCCCGCTGAACAGGGCAGGGACCGGTCCCGCTGAGCCAGATGGCACGCGCGGGCTCTACACGCGCGGGCTCTAGATGAGCCCGTGCTCCGTCAGGTAGTCCAGCTGCGCCCGCACGGACAGTTCCGCCGCGGGCCACAGGGAACGGTCCACGTCGGCGTACACATGCGCGACGACCTCGGCCGGGCTGCGGTAGCCGTCCTCCACCGCCGTCTCCACCTGGGCGAGGCGCGTGGCGCGGTGGGCGAGGTAGAACTCGACGGCGCCCTGGGCGTCCTCCAGCACGGGCCCGTGGCCCGGCAGTACGGTGTGCACTCCGTCGTCGACGGTGAGGGACCGCAGCCGGCGCAGGGAGTCCAGGTAGTCGCCCAGGCGGCCGTCGGGGTGCGCCACGACCGTCGTACCGCGCCCGAGGATCGTGTCGCCGGTCAGGACGGCCCGGTCGGCTGGCAGGTGGAAGCAGAGCGAGTCGGCCGTGTGTCCCGGCGTCGGGACGACCCTCAGCTCCAGGCCGCCCACCCTGATCACGTCCCCGGCCGCCAGGCCCTCGTCGCCGAGACGCAGCGCCGGGTCCAGCGCCCGTACCTTCGTGCCGGTCAGCTCGGCGAAGCGGGCGGCGCCCTCGGCGTGGTCGGGGTGGCCGTGGGTGAGCAGCGTCAGGGCGATGCGACGGCCCGCCGCCTCCGCCGTCCCGACGACGTTGCGCAGGTGCCCCTCGTCCAGCGGACCAGGGTCGACCACGACCGCGAGGCCGGAGTCCGGTTCCGCCAGGATCCAGGTGTTGGTGCCGTCCAGGGTCATCGCGGAGGCGTTGGGCGCGAGGACGTTGACGGCCCGCTCGGTCGCGGGGCCCGTGCGGACACCGCCCCGCGGCTGGCCGGGAAGAGTGCTTGCGTCCGTCATGCGGGGGCTCCACCGGTCGGGATGTGCTTGGTGAACTCGTCGTGGCCGGGCCAGGAGAGCACGATCTCGCCGTCCACCAGCCGTGCCTCGGCCAGCACCGGGGTCAGATCGCGCTCCGGCGCCGCGGCGAGGGCGTCGGCGGCCGTGGCGTACGGCTGGAGCTGGCGCAGGGTCGCGATGGTGGGCGGCATCATCAGCAGCTCACCCTTGTCGTACGACGCCGCTGCCGCCGCCGGTCGTATCCACACCGTGCGGTCCGCCTCCGTGGAGGCGTTGCGGGTGCGCTGGCCCTTGGGCAGGGCCGCCACGAAGAACCAGGTGTCATAGCGGCGCGACTCGAACTCCGGGGTGATCCAGCGGGCCCACGCGCCGAGCAGGTCGGAGCGCAGCACCAGGCCGCGGCGGTCCAGGAACTCGGCGAAGGACAGCTCCCGGGCGACCAGGGCCGCGCGGTCCGCCTCCCAGTCGGCGCCCGTGGTGTCGCCGGCCACGGCGTCGGGCGTCGGCCCGGCGAGCAGGACGCCCGCCTCCTCGTACGTCTCCCGTACCGCCGCGCAGACGATCGCCTGTGCCGCCGCCTCGTCGACGCCGAGCCGGTCGGCCCACCACGCGCGCGTGGGGCCCGCCCAGCGGACGTGACGGTCGTCGTCGCGCGGGTCGACTCCGCCGCCCGGGTAGGCGTACGCGCCCGCGGCGAAGGCCATCGAGGCGCGTCTGCGCAGCATGTGGACGACGGGACCGGTGTCACCGTCCTGGTCCTTCAGGAGCATGACGGTGGCCGCGCGCCTGGGAGTCACCGGGGTGAGGGTGCCGGCCGCCAGCGCGCGGATCCGGTCCGGCCACTCGGAGGGGTACCACTGACCGTTCGCCATGGCCGGAGGCTATCCCGTAGTGCGCGGATGTTCGAGAGGCGACGATCACCCGCCGGGGGACGGCGGCCCGTGAGGGGCTACGCCTCCGTGACCTCCACCAGGATCTCCACCTCGACCGGCGCGTCCAGCGGCAGCACCGCGACGCCGACCGCGCTGCGGGCGTGCACGCCCTTGTCGCCGAGGACCTCGGCGAGGAGTTCGCTGGCGCCGTTGAGGACGCCGGGCTGGCCGGTGAAGTCGGAGGCCGAGGCCACGAAGCCGACGACCTTCACCACGCGCGCGATCCGGTCCAGGTCACCGACGACGGACTTCACGGCCGCCAGCGCGTTCAGGGCACAGGTGCGGGCCAGCTCCTTGGCCTCGTCGGCCGTGACCTCCGCGCCCACCTTGCCGGTGACCGGCAGCTTGCCGTCCACCATCGGCAGCTGTCCCGCCGTGTAGACGTGCGAGCCGGACTGCACGGCCGGCTGGTAGGCGGCCAGCGGCGGCACCACGTCCGGCAGCGTCAGGCCCAGCTCGGCCAGGCGCGACTCGACCGCGCTCATGCCTGCTTCTCCCGCTTCAGGTAGGCCACCAGCTGCTCCGGGTTGTTCGGGCCGGGCACGACCTGGACGAGTTCCCAGCCGTCCTCGCCCCAGGTGTCCAGGATCTGCTTCGTGGCGTGGACGAGCAGCGGCACGGTTGCGTATTCCCACTTGGTCATGGGGCCGACTGTATCCGCTGCCGGGCGGTGGCTCCGCAGCCGACCAGCACCCCCGCGGTCGGGTGGGGCCCGCCGTGCGCGGAGTTGTCCACAGCCTCCGGAGTAGTGCGGGCGGTAACTGGTTACGCTCGAAGACGTGAGCAGGCTCCAGGTCGTCAGCGGCAAGGGCGGGACCGGTAAGACCACGGTCGCCGCCGCCCTCGCGCTGGCCCTCGCCACGGAGGGGAAGCGGACGCTCCTCGTCGAGGTCGAGGGCCGGCAAGGCATCGCACAGCTCTTCGAGACGGAGGCGTTGCCGTACGAGGAACGGAAGATCGCGGTGGCTCCCGGCGGCGGGGAGGTGTACGCCCTCGCCATCGACCCCGAACTGGCCCTTCTGGACTACCTCCAGATGTTCTACAAGCTGGGGGGCGCCGGACGGGCCCTGAAGAAGCTCGGCGCGATCGACTTCGCCACCACCATCGCGCCCGGCGTGCGCGACGTACTCCTGACCGGCAAGGCGTGCGAGGCGGTCCGCCGCAAGGACCGGAACGGCCGCTTCGTCTACGACTACGTCGTCATGGACGCGCCCCCGACCGGCCGCGTCACCCGCTTCCTGAACGTCAACGACGAGGTGGCGGGGCTCGCGAAGATCGGCCCGATACACAATCAGGCGCAGGCCGTGATGCGGGTGCTGAAGTCGCGCGAGACGGAGGTGCACCTGGTGACGCTGCTGGAGGAGATGCCCGTCCAGGAGACCGCCGACGGCATCGCCGAACTGCGTGCGGCGCGGCTGCCGGTGGGCCGGGTCATCGTGAACATGGTGCGTCCCGACGTACTGGACGGGGACGAGCTGGAGCTGCTGCGGATGGTCCCGCGGGCGGCCGTGGCCCGGTCGCTGTCGGCCGCCGGGCTGGGCGGGGCGCGCCGCGGACAGCACGCCGAGCGGCTCGTGGACCCGCTGCTGACCCAGGCCGAGGAGTACGCCGAGCGGTACGCGCTGGAGCACGAGCAGCGCGCCGTCCTCGGCGACCTCGGCCTGCCGCTGCACGAGCTGCCGCTGCTCACCGAGGGCATCGACCTGGCGGGTCTGTACGAACTGGCCACCGAGCTGCGGAAGCAGGGGATGTCATGAGCCCGGACCCGGCCGAGCACCACCACCCGCACCCTGAGCGCCACCCCCACCACCTCTCCCCCATGCGCACCCTCGACGTCGATCCGCTGCTGGACGACCCGGCCACCCGCATCGTGGTCTGCTGCGGCGCGGGCGGCGTCGGCAAGACGACCACGGCGGCGGCGCTGGGGCTGCGGGCCGCCGAGCGGGGCCGCAAGGTCGTCGTCCTCACGATCGACCCGGCCCGCAGGCTCGCCCAGTCCATGGGCATCGACTCGCTGGACAACACCCCGCGCCGGGTGAAGGGCGTGGAGGGCGACGGCGAGCTGCACGCGATGATGCTCGACATGAAGCGCACCTTCGACGAGATCGTCGAGGCGCACGCGGACCCCGAGCGGGCGGCCGCGATCCTCTCCAACCCCTTCTACCAGTCGCTCTCCGCTGGCTTCGCGGGCACGCAGGAGTACATGGCGATGGAGAAGCTGGGGCAGCTGCGGGCGACGGACGAGTGGGACCTGATCGTCGTCGACACGCCGCCGTCCCGGTCGGCGCTGGACTTCCTCGACGCGCCCAAGCGGCTCGGCTCGTTCCTCGACGGCAAGCTGATCCGTGTACTGCTGGCCCCGGCGAAGGTCGGCGGCCGCGCGGGCATGAAGTTCCTGAACGTCGGGATGTCGATGATGACCGGCGCGCTGGGCAAGGTGCTGGGCGGCCAGCTGCTGAAGGACGTACAGACGTTCGTGGCGGCGATGGACTCGATGTTCGGCGGCTTCCGCACCCGGGCGGACGCGACGTACAAGCTGCTTCAGGCCCCCGGGACGGCCTTCCTGGTCGTCGCGGCGCCGGAGCGGGACGCGCTGCGCGAGGCGGCGTACTTCGTGGAGCGGCTGGCCGCGGAGGACATGCCGCTGGCGGGGCTGGTGCTCAACCGGGTGCACGGCAGCGGCGCCGCCCAGTTGTCGGCCGAGCGGGCGGTCGCCGCGGCGGAGGAACTGGACCTCGACGATTCCGGTGCCGAATCCGACGGCGGTTCCGACATCGGTCCGGACGCCGGTTCCGCCGCTGGGCCAGAAGCCGGTTCCGCCGCTGGTCCGGACTCGGGCCCCGACGCCGGTCCCGACGCCGAGGAAAATCTTGCGGAGTCCCGCATTGTGGATCAGGTGGACGGGAAAGCTGGACTTCGTAACTCACCCGACACGTACGACAGTTCAGACCCCGGCGCCGACAGCGCAGGCCCCGGCTCCGGCAGTTCAGGTCCCGACGGAGGCTCCCCCGCCGCCCCGGACACGACTGCCGCGGACCTGGAGCGGTCCGTCGACCAGCTCACCGCGGGCCTGCTGAGGCTGCACGCCGAGCGGATGCGGCTGCTCTCCCGCGAGCAGCGCACGCGTGACCGCTTCACCGCGCTCCACCCCGAGGTGGCGGTGGCCGAAGTGGCCGCGCTGCCCGGCGATGTGCATGACCTCGCGGGGCTGCGGGACATCGGGGACCGGCTCGCGGCCAACCGGCCGGAGCTGCCCGAGGTTTCCGAGACGGGTGCCTGACAGGACCCGTCCGACTGTGGCTGTCCCCTCGTCCGGGCCCGACTGCCTGAGCCCTGACGGGGACAACAAGAACCAGGAGGTACGTGAGGTGAGCCCGACCGGCGTCTGAGCCGCGCCCCGGGCCCTCAGCTCACCGCCGCATAGTTCTCGTACACCTCATCACTGTCGAGGGGCACCAGGCCGGCCCCTCGCTCGTACTCCAGACGCGCGGTCTCCAGGAGTCTGCGCCAGGAGGTCACCGTGGGCCGCCGTCGCAGCAGTGCGCGGCGTTCCCGCTCGGTCATGCCTCCCCACACGCCGAACTCGACGCGGTTGTCGAGCGCGTCGGCCAGGCACTCCGTCCGCACCGGACACCCGGTGCAGACCGCCTTGGCCCTGTTCTGCGCTGCTCCCTGAACAAACAGTTCATCCGGATCGGTAGTGCGGCAGGCCGCCTGCGCACTCCAGTCGGTTACCCAGCCCATACCGGCGCCGTCCTCTCCCGAATCGAGGCTCCCCCACGGCGGCAGCGGCATATTCACCGCCGCCAGTTGAGGACGTTACGGAAGGTGGGCACAGCGCAACACCCCCTTCGGGCCCAATCTTGAATGGCCCGAACGGACTATGGGTAAGCGGCAGATCACCCGCGGGAGTGAGCTGGCGACATGCGCGACAATCCCGGCGAAGCGGGACGTTTCTGTTGAGTCACAACGGACGCCAAGTGACACACAAGGCCGATTCGGACACGCACTCACCACGCACCCGACACGCCCGTGCCGCCCTGGATGCCAGGACGAGAACGATTCGAGAACGAACGAAGAAAGTCGCGGAGATCCGGAACGATCCCGAGTCACCGGACGTATTGATACGTGACCGCACTGCTGTGACAGTTGAGAGCAGCTTAGGCCAAGGCCTGTGTGCGTGTCCGGCGAATGGGAACCTAGAGGGTTCACTTTGCCGTGCCGTGACAGTTGAGGGGGCGTGCCAAGAGGGACCGCTCCCTCGGATCGCTCATCTCTACGGATTAGGCTGCCCTCATGCCAAAGAAGCGCTCGGGCGGTGGTCTGTCGCCAACGCAGCAGGCCGCGAAGTTCCTCGGTGTCAGTGTGCTCGCGGGAGCCCTCATGGCGGGCATCGCGTTGCCCGCCGTAGGGGCGCTCGGTCTCGCGGCGAAGGGTTCGGTCGAGAGCTTCGACGAGCTGCCGGCCAACATGAAGACCCCACCGCTGAGCCAGCGCACCACGATCCTCGACGCCAACGGCGGCCAGATCGCCACCGTCTACTCGCGCGACCGTACGGTGGTCGACCTCAAGGACATCTCGCCGTACATGCAGAAGGCGATCGTCGCCATCGAGGACTCCCGCTTCTACGAGCACGGCGCGATCGACCTGAAGGGCGTCCTGCGCGCCCTCAACAAGAACGCACAGAGCGGCGGCGTGGCCGAAGGCGCCTCCACCCTCACCCAGCAGTACGTGAAGAACGTCTTCGTGGAGGAGGCGGGCGACGACCCCACGAAGGTCGCCCAGGCCACCCAGCAGACCGTCGGCCGCAAGATCGTCGAGCTGAAGTACGCGATCCAGGTCGAGGAGGAGCTGGGCAAGAAGAAGATCCTCGAGAACTACCTGAACATCACCTTCTTCGGTCAGCAGGCCTACGGCGTCGAGGCGGCCTCCCGCCGCTACTTCTCCAAGTCGGCCAAGGACCTCAACGTCCAGGAAGCGGCCCTGCTGGCGGGCATCGTCCAGTCGCCCAGCCGGTACGACCCGGTCAACGACGAGGCCGAGGCCACCAAGCGCCGCAACGTCGTCCTGGAGCGCATGGCCCAGGTGGGCGACATCTCCCGCGCGGAGGCCGACAAGGCGAAGAAGGCACCGCTCGGCCTGAAGGTCAGCCAGCCGAAGAACGGCTGCATCACGGCCGTCAAGGGCGCGGGCTTCTTCTGCGACTACGTGCGTGAGGTGTTCCTGAACGACCCGGTCTTCGGCAAGACCCGCGAGGACCGGGCCAAGATCTGGAACCAGGGCGGCCTGACGATCCGTACGACGCTCGACCCGCAGTCGCAGCAGGCGGTCCAGGACTCGCTCAGCGACCACGTCAAGAAGAACGACTCCGTGGCCGCGGCCGCCACCCTGGTCGAGCCGGGCACCGGCAAGATCCTCGGCATGGGCCAGTCGAAGCCGTACGGCTACGGCAAGAACGAGACCGAGATCAACTACTCGGTCGACCACGGCATGGGCGGCTCGAACTTCGGCTTCCCGACCGGTTCGACGTTCAAGCCGTTCGTCGCGGCGGCCGCGCTGGAGCAGGGCAAGCCGCCGACGCAGCAGTACTCGTCGCCGTACGAGATGCCGTACCCCGACCCGGTCCAGACCTGCGACGGCAAGCCCTGGATCAACCAGAACGGGGAGAGCGTCCCGAACGAGGACGAGTCCGAGGTCGGCCCCTACCCGCTGAAGGAGGCGATGGCCCTCTCGGTCAACACCTACTTCGTGCAGATGGTCGCCGACATCGGCCTGTGCCCCGTGATGAACATGCTCGACGGGCTGCACGTCGTGCAGGGCAACGGCGACAAGCTGCCCGAGGTCCCGGCCATCTCCCTCGGCTCCAAGGGCATCTCCCCGCTGACGATGGCGACCGCCTACGCCGCGTTCGCGTCCCGCGGGATGTACTGCACGCCCGTCGCCATCGAGTCGATCACGCAGAAGCTCGGCGACAAGCAGAAGTCCCTCGCCGTACCCAAGTCGACCTGCTCGCGCGCCATGTCGGAGAAGACCGCCGACACCATCAACACCCTGCTGCGCGGTGTCGTCGACTCCGGCACCGGCCAGGAGGCCGGTCTGACCGACCGGGACAGCGCGGGCAAGACCGGTACGACGGACGAGCGCAGGAACGCCTGGTTCGTCGGGTACACCCCGAACCTCTCGGGCGCCGTCTGGGTCGGCAGCGCCACCCAGGAGGTCAAGATGGTCAACATCACCATCGGCGGCGTCTGGCACGAGAAGGTCTACGGCGGCCGGGTGCCCGGTCCCATCTGGCGCGACGCCATGGCCGGTGCCCTGACCGGCAAGGACGCCGGGTCCTTCAACCTCGTCGACATCCCGGATCCCGAGAAGAAGGAGAAGGACCGCGACGACGACGGGGACGAGGACAACGACAACGGCAACGGCGACGAGAACGGCAACGGCAACGCCGTCCAGGGCCTCATCGGCGGCCTGACCGACGGCGGCACGGACACCGGCGGCACCGTCAGCCCCGACCCGAGCTTCTCCATCCCCGAGGGCTGGATCGAGGGCGCGGACGGCGGCGGCAACAACGGGAACGGCAACGGGGGGAACTGGCCGTAGACCGGGGGTCGTGGGTTCGGTGATGTGGAGATGGGGGCGGCCCTTTCGGTGAGGGCCGCCCCCGTCGACGTATGGCGATGCTTTGTGGCGGCGCCGTATGACGGTGCCGTATCCGGCGCCGTATGTGGGTGCTCTCAGCCCGCGAGGAGCTGCTTGACCACCGCGGCGACCCGGCCGCCCTCGGCCTGGCCCGCCACCTTCGGGTTGACGATCTTCATCACGGCGCCCATGGCCCGCGGCCCCTCCGCCCCCGCGGCCTTCGCCTCCGCGACGGCCTGGGCGACGATCTCCCGCAGCTCCTCGTCGGACAGCTGTTTGGGCAGGTACGCGGCGAGCACCTCACCCTCCGCCCTCTCGCGCTCGGCGCTCTCGGCACGACCACCCTGCGCGAAGGCCTCCGCGGCCTCGCGCCGCTTCTTCGCCTCCTTGGTGATCACCTTGAGGACCTCGTCGTCGGACAGCTCGCGCTTCTCCTTGCCGGCGACCTCCTCCTTGGTGATCGCGGCGAGCGTCAGCCGCAGCGTCGAGGAGCGCAGCTCGTCGCGCTCCTTGATCGCCGCGTTGAGGTCTTCGTGAAGCTTCGACTTGAGCGTGGTCATGGGGTCGATTGTCGCAGGAGTGGACGGCTGCACGCCCGCTGGTTTTCCGGGCACGACCGGAGGACGGCCGGGCGCGACACCGGGACGCCGTCTGACACGATGGATGCATGCGCGCGCGATACGGAGTTCCCCTGGGCATCACGGCGGTAGCGGCCGCCGGTCTCCTCTACTCCGCGGGATTCGAAGCCCGCTCCTTCCGCCTCCGCCGGGTCACCATCCCGGTCCTGCCCTCGGGTATGCGCCCACTGCGCATCCTGCACGTCTCCGACATCCACATGGTCAGCGGCCAGCGCAAGAAGCAGCGCTGGCTGCGCTCACTGGCCGGACTGCGCCCCGACTTCGTGATCAACACGGGCGACAACCTGTCCGACCCGGAGGGCGTCCCCGAGGTGCTGGACGCGCTCGGCCCCCTGATGGACTTCCCGGGCGCCTACGTCTTCGGCTCCAACGACTACTACGGCCCCACCCTGCGCAATCCCGGCCGCTACCTGGTCGAGAAGGTCCAGGGCCGCCACGGTCTCAACGGCAACGCGCCCGCCGTAGGGGTGGTCCACAACCCCTGGGAGGACCTGCGGGACGGTTTCGACTCGGCGGGCTGGCTGAACCTGACGAACACCCGCGGCACGCTGAAGATCGACGGGGTGTCGGTCGAGCTGACCGGCCTGGACGACCCGCACGTCAAGCGGGACCGGTACGCGGAGGTGGCCGGGGGCCCGTCGGGCTCCTCGGACTTCTCGATGGGCGTGGTCCACGCCCCGTACCTGCGCGCCCTGGACGCCTTCGCGGCCGACGGCTACCCGCTGATCCTCGCCGGTCACACCCATGGCGGCCAGCTCTGCATCCCCTTCTACGGCGCCCTCGTCACCAACTGCGATCTGGACACGGACCGGGTGAAGGGCCTGTCGACGCACACCGCGGAGGACCGTACGTCGTACCTCTACGTCTCAGCGGGCTGCGGCACGAGCCGCTACACACCGGTGCGGTTCGCTTGTCCGCCGGAGGCGACGTTGATGACGTTGGTGGGGAAGGAGTAGGGGGACTCGCGGGGCGGTTGTCTGTCTGCGCGGGGGCGGTTGTCAGCGCGGGGGCGGAGCCGAGCGACGGTCCAGGGGAACGCGAGACGGTCCAGGGGAACGCGAGACGGTCCAGGGGAACGCGAGACGGTCCAGGGGAACGCGAGACGGTCCAGGGGAAGGGGAGACGGTCCAGGGGAAGGGGAGACGGTCCAGGGGAAGGGGAGACGGTCCAGGGGAAGGGGAGACGGCCCAGGGGAAGGGGAGACGACCCAGGGGAAGGGGAGACGACGGGCCGGGGCAAGGGAAGACGGGTCGGCGTGCCGGATTCCACCCACCCGGCCCACCCAAATCGCCCACTGCATCCCACATCCCTACTTTGGGGGCATGACCGCCCCGATACCCAGGGACATCCCGGATCTCCCCGCGATCCCGGGCATACCCGCACTGCCGCCCTCCTCGGTGCCCGCGTCCGCGGTGGTGACACCGGTACGACGCCCCCTGACGGCCGGGTTCCGCCTCCTGACCGCCCTGGCGGCAGCAGCCGCGGTGACCCTGGCCCTGCTGGACGGCGCCCCGCTCCCCACCCTGAGCCTCTTCTCGGTCCAGGCCACCATCCTGCTGGCCCTGACCCTCCTGCCCTCGGCCCGCCGAGCCTGGACGGCACGCCGCCCGTTGCCGTCCGCCCTGACCGGCGCGATCCTCCTCTACGTCACGGTCGGCGCCCTGGTCCACCACGTACTGCTGACCGACCCGTCGACGCCCTACGCCGACACCACACCCCTGGCGGCACCGACGTCCTGGCAGACGACCCTCGCCGCCCACCTCCTCCACACCGCCATCCCGATCGCGGCCCTCCTGGACTGGCTCCTCCTCACCGCGCCGGGCCGCCTCCACCTGCGCCAGGCCAGCACCTGGCTCCTCTACCCCCTGGCCTACCTGGCCTTCACCCTCACGCGGGGCGAACTACTCGACCCCGGCACCGCGGGCCGCTACCTCTACCCCTTCCTCGACGTCGGGGCCCACGGCTACAAGAGCACCCTCGGCAACGCCCTCCTCCTGGGCCTCTCCTGCTACGCCCTCGCCGTCCTCCTCGTCACCCTCGACCACCTTCGCCCGAACCCGATCCGCCACCGCTCCAAAACCGGATTTCGTCTCCAGCCACCGGTGGGCTAAAGTAAACGTCGTCGCCGCGACAGCAGCGACGATCGGGGTGTAGCGCAGCTTGGCAGCGCGCTTCGTTCGGGACGAAGAGGTCGTGGGTTCAAATCCCGCCACCCCGACAGTGAAACACCAGGTCCGCGCAACCTACTAACGTGAGTAGGTTGCGCGGACCTGTTTCGTGTGCGTGTCTATCTGCGTGACTACCGGCCCGGAGCGCGCTAGAGGATGCCGTACATGACCACCGCGCCGGTCTGTTCTCGGGCCTGATCCGCTTCGGTAGACCTCCTCGGTCACCACTGTCCTTTGCTCGTCAGTCCAGCCAGACGAGCATGGCGTCGTCTGCCGTGGCGGCAGCCTCGAAGAACTGTGTGAGGCCGTCGTACCAAGGACGCCCCCACTCCAGGGAGCCGGGATCACTCCAGCCGAGCGGGTACACCTCGGCGCGGGTCAGTTCGGCGGGGTCCACGCCACTGGTGAACTGGGAATAGCCGGTGCCCCGCAGAGCTTCCGCCGCGAGCCGGACCCGGTCAGGCCGCAGGTATCTCGGCGGCCCGTAACCCCAGTCCTCGTCCTCGGCGAACGGCTCCTCCCCGTGAATCACATTCACGGGGAACTCGGCGCGCGCCAGCAGGAAGCGGAGCATGTCCCAGGTCTTGTACGTGCTGAAGTGACGCGCCTCGGTCGGCGCAGGCTCTGTCTCTTCCTCGGCATCCTGGACCTTTTCGACCAAGTCCAGAGCCCAGTCGGGGTCGCGGATCGCTCGATCAAGCTCAGCAGCCGTGACACGCAGGTACTCACCGATCATGCTCATGGGCGGACACTAGGCCAGGCCACTGACAACGGTGAGGGCCGTCGCCTGTCAGGGCCCCGGCATACCGGCGCGTGGTTCGACTTCGAACCCCTCTAGGTCCGTGTACGTCGCTCGCAGCAACGACTCAGGGTGGAGATGCGCATCATCGCGTGAGCCGTCCGACGAGGCTGTCGCGCGGCCGACGTCACAGGCACAGCTCCGCCCAGACCGTCTTGCCCTCCGAGGGGTGTGGGGTCGTTCCCCAGTGTGTGGCGAGGACGTCCACCAGGAGCAGTCCTCGGCCTGACTCGTCTTCCGGGTGTGGTGGGGTCGGGGCCGGGGGCAGGTCGGGTGGGGGCGCGGCGTCCGTGACCTCGATGCGTACGTGGTTCGCCGCTTCGTCGGCGGTGATGCGGAGGCCGAAGTCCCGGCCGGGGACGCGGCCGTGCTGCACGGCGTTCGCCGCCAGTTCGCCGACCACGAGGGCCACGCCGCATGCGATGTCTGATGCGGGCGGGTGGCCCCGTTCCTGCATCCATCGGACGGCCTGGCGGCGGGCCAGCTGTGCGCCTCGCGGGGTGGCGGGGAAATGTGCGGTGAGCACTCGGGTGTCCATCAGCACGCTCTGTACGGCCCTTTCGGTCGGGGTGAGGTGTTCCGTGGCGTACACAGTTCATTACGTTCCGTACTCAAGAGTCGGCCGATCGCCCTACGCTCGACAGGTGACACAGCCTTACTTTTCACGCCGTAAGGAACGGAAGTGATGCCTTGGCCAACGGAATTGACCCCAGCGCGTCGATGGCCGCCCTCTTCGGAGCACGGGTGCGCAGGCTCCGAACGGCGGCGGGACTGACCCAGGCCGAGCTGGGTGCCCTCACACATGTGGTGGGTACGCGGATCACCCAGATCGAGCGGGCGTCCGGAGCGAAGCCGACGCTGGCGCTCGCGCGTGCGCTGGACGTGGCCCTCGGTGCGGATGAGCTGCTGGTGGAGCTGTGGCCGTACGTCTACCGGGAGGCGTTTCCGGACTGGTCGCGGAAGTTCATGGAGTACTCGGAAGGGGCGGTGGCCGTCCGGCAGTACGCGGCTCATGTGGTGCCCGGACTGTTGCAGACCGAGGGTTATGCGCGGGCCGTGCTCAGCCTGGATGCCCTGCTGGACAGTGAGGAGCAGTTGGAGGAGCGCGTCGCTGCACGCATGGGGCGGCAGGAACGGCTGCGATCGCCTGATCGGCCTGAGCTGTGCGTGATTCTGGATGAGGCCGTGCTCAGGCGCCCGGTCGGCGGCCATGCCGTGATGCGCCAGCAGCTGGCGCGCCTGCTGCACGCTGCGGCCGAGCGGAACACCACGGTGCAGGTACTGCCGTTCGACCAAGGCGGGCACGAGGCGATGGGCGGGTCGTTGACGATGCTCTCGCTGCCGGGCGGCTCGGAAATGGCCTACACAGAAGGCGCGGACTATGGCCAACTCATCGAAGAGCCGTCCAACGTCGGTCGCTACAAGGTGATTTACGATCGCCTGCGGGCGGCAGCTCTGCCCCCGCTCATGTCAATCGACATGATCCGGTCCGCGATGGAGGGCAACTACCGTGGCGCGTATCTTCCGTCCCGATCTGAGCGGCGCCGCCTGGCGCAAGAGCAGCTACAGCAATCAGGCGGGGGGCGACTGCGTGGAGGTGGCCGACGGGTTTCCGGCCGTCGTCCCGGTGCGTGACAGCAAGGTGCCGGGCGGTCCGGCCGTGTGTTTCGGGGCGGCTTCCTGGGGCTTCTTCATACGGGAGTTGCGCTGCCTGTGACCCAGCGCACAGGGCGTCGGCGATGAGTTGCGGCGAGCGGGGCGGTCAAAACCGGTGACATCGCATCGTCGTAGAAGTGGGAGAGCGCCGTCGTGAGTGACGCTGTGAAGGGGCCTGCCAGTTACTTTCCGGCCATCGAGAAGAAGTACGGGCGGCCCGTTGCCGAGTGGAAGGCGCTCATCCGGGCTTCTCCGCTGGTCAAGCACATGGAGTTGGTGAACTGGCTCAAGGCCGAGCACGGGTTGGGGCACGGGCATGCCAATGCCCTCGTCGCGCACACGCTCGCCGAACGCGGGGGCGCGTGAGGCACGGCCGTCAGGCCGTGTCAGCATCGACGTATGTCGAAGACCGTGCTGCCGCTGCCGAGCGGCTCGTCGAGGGACCTGCCCCGGTGACCCCGCCCGGCGGTCCCGGCGGCGTGACCATCGCGCCGATGGACGCCTCCCACGCCGACCAGGTCCTGGCGATCTACCAGGCCGGGATCGACGAGGGCAACGCCACCTTCGAGACGACCGCCCCGAACTGGGAGGCCTTCGACGCCGCGAAGCTCGGGGCGCATCGCTTCGTCGGCCTCGACGAGCGTGGCGTGGTGCTCGGGTGGGTCGCCGTCAGCCCGGTCTCCGACCGGTGCGCGTACGCCGGTGTCGTCGAGCACTCCGTGTACGTCGATCCCCGCGCCCGGGGGCGTGGAGTCGCCTCCGCGCTGCTGAAGGCGTTGGTCGACTCGACCGAGGCGGCCGGGATCTGGACCATCCAGTCCGGTGTCTTCCCCGAGAACACCGCCAGCCTCGCCCTGCACCAGCGGGTCGGCTTCCGGATCCTCGGCACGCGGGAGCGCATCGGGCGCCATCACGGACGCTGGCGGGATGTCGTCCTCGTGGAGCGGCGTAGTCCTGTCGTCAGTTGACGGGCGGCCCGCACGGCTGGGCAGGCGACCGGCGGCCCGCGCGGCGGCCTCCGCGCGGTTCCGTAGGATGAGACGCGTGACCGGCCGTCTCCCGCTGCGACCTTCGCGACCGCCCCTCGGGCGGGTGCGGGGACTGCTGCTGCTCGCGCTGTTCGCCGGGCTGTTCGGGATGCACGCGCTGGGGCCGGGCGGGGCGGTCGTCGACCGTGCCCAGCACTCCCCGCACAGCGTCGCCGCCGTCGCCCTCCATTCGGATGCCGGTGACGAGTACGTCTGCCATGGTTCGGGCGGTCTCGGTGGGCATGCCCACCACGCCGATCCGACGTGTGCGTCGGGGGCGCTCGGTGCCGGGCCCGTACTGCCCTTGCCGGCCGCCGATGCCGTCGGGGCGGTCACGTCCGTCGACGGCCCTCGTGGTTCCTTCGCCGTCGCCCCCGAGGGCGGCCGTGCTCCGCCCACGCTGGCGGAACTCCAACTCCTGCGGATATAGGACGCCGCCTCCCGGCCGTGTCCCGCCTCAGCTCAGCGAGCGGCGGGCAGGGCCGTCCGGTATGTCCGTCTCCGTGCGCAACGGAGAACATCGCAGAGCATCGCAGGAGTTCACCCATGAGCAACAGCAGTCCTTCCCGTGCGCGCCGTGCCGCGATCGGCTTCGCCGCCGTCGGCTCCGCCCTCGTCCTCGCCGCCTGTGGCAGCGAGGACAGCGGCTCCGGCGCCGCGTCCGGCACCACCGCCTCCGCGAGCGCCTCGGACACCGCGGGCGCCCACAACGACCAGGACGTCGCCTTCGCGCAGGGCATGATCCCGCACCACCAGCAGGCCCTCCAGATGGCGGAGATGGCCGCCACCCGCGCCTCCTCCGCCGAGGTCAAGGACCTCGCCTCCCGCATCCAGCAGGCCCAGGACCCGGAGATCCAGACCATGTCCGGATGGCTGGAGGCCTGGGGCGAGGACGTGCCGTCCGGCATGCCCGGCATGGACCACGGCGGTCACTCCGGCGGCACCGACATGCCCGGGATGATGGGCACCGAGGACATGGACGAGCTGATGGGGGCCTCCGGCGGCGGCTTCGACACCATGTTCCTGACCATGATGGTCGAGCACCACGAGGGCGCCGTCGAGATGGCCCAGACCGAGAAGGACAAGGGGCGGTACGGGCCCGCCAAGAAGCTGGCCGACGACATCATCACCGCCCAGCAGGCCGAGATCGAGGAGATGAACCAGCTCCTCGGCAAGAACTGACCCACCTCACGGCCTTTTCCGGCCGATTGGGTACACCGGGCACCGCGCCGGATTTCCTGGGTACCCGTGGGTCACACCGCACCGTCGGGTACCGGTCCCTCCCCTCGTGGGGACCGGTGCCCGACGGTGCGGGTGGTTTTGGTCCGCTACCGGGTCGGCGCACGGAACGGACCGTCAGTGGAGGGGGGTGGCTCACCTACGGGTTTCGGTCACGATGATCGAATCGCCGTCACCGCGCCGTCACTCGGTGCTACTACCTCCGGATCCTGCCATCCGGTGTCCCGGATGAGGAGGCTCCGGTGTCCGGAAGAGGGCGTCGATGCAGGTCAGGCGTATAGGGTGAGTTTTCCGGTCCGGACGCTCAGACGATATTCAGCTGCGGGGGAGTGAGGGGTGGAGGCCTTGGGTTCCGACGCCGGGGCACGTACGGCCTTCGCGGAGCGTCTCGCGCTGCTCTACAAGGAGGCCGGTGATCCTCCCCTCAAACGGGTCTCCGAGGCCGTCGGCCGGTTGCAGCGGGTGGACGAGCGGGGGCGGCCCGTACGGGTCTCCGCGCAGCGGATCAGCGACTGGCGGCGGGCCCGCAACGTACCGGCGCAGTTCACCGCGCTGGCCGCGGTGCTCCACGTACTGATCCCCGACGCGCGGCGGCTGCGGCCCACCCCCGTCTCCCCCGGGCTCTACGACCTCGGGCAGTGGCAGCGGCTGTGGGAGACCGCGGTCGGGGTGCCGGTCACCGCCGACGACCGGTCCGGGGAGGGGGACGGTCAGGGGCGCGAGGAGCGGGATGCCCCCGCCGTGCCCGGCGGGGTGTGTCCCTACCGCGGGCTCGCCTCCTACCGGCCGGAGGACGCCCGGTGGTTCTTCGGGCGGGCGCGCAGCACCGACGCGCTCGTACGGCAGCTGCGGGCGGCCGAGGGCACCGGTGGGCTGGTGATGCTGGTGGGGGCGTCCGGCGCCGGGAAGTCCTCCCTCCTCAACGCCGGGCTCGTGCCCGCGCTCCGGAGCGGGGTGCTGGACGGGGACGGGGGCGGGGATGGGAACGGCGGGCGGGAGGTCGTCCAGCTCGTCCCGGGAGGTGATCCGCTGAAGGAGCTGACCCGCCGAATACCCGGGCTCGCGGACCTCCTCGACCGCACGGACGGGGCGGACCGCGCGGGAGGTTCGGAGGGCGCAGAGGGCCCGGAGGGCGCAGAGGGCTCGGTGTGCGCCGAGCGGGCCCGGGAGGCCGTCACCGCGGAGTTCGACCGGCGCGCCCGCGAAGCCGCCGCCCGCGCCGAGACCGACGGCGACGCCCCTGCCGCCTCAGGCGGCCCCCCTGCGGCCCCGGGCGCCCCCGCCGCTCCCGGCGCGCATGGGGCCCCCAGCACCACCGCTACCCCGGGCACAAGCGCGACCCCCAGCACCGTGACCCCCAGCACCACCGCCACCCCTGACGCCCCCAGCATCCCTGACGCCCCCAGCACCCCCCTTCGTCCCGGCACCCCCCACCGTCCCCCCGTCCTCATCATCGACCAGTTCGAAGAGACGTTCACCCTCTGCCCCGACGAAGCCGAACGCCGCGCCTTCATCCGCCTGCTGCACGCCGTGAGCACACCGGCCGAGGGCGGCGGCACCGCCCCCGCCCTCGTCGTCCTCGGAATCCGCGCCGACTTCTACGAGCGCTGCCTGGACTACCCCGAGCTGGCCGACGCGTTGCAGCACCGGCACATGGTGCTCGGGCCGCTGACCACCACCGAGCTGCGGGAGGCGGTGACCGGCCCGGCGAAGGCGGTGGGGCTGGAGCTGGAGCCGGGGCTCGCCGAGCTGATCCTGCGGGAGGTCAGCGCCGACGGTCCGCGCGGGGCGCACGACGCCGGTGTGCTGCCGTTGCTGTCGCACGCGCTGCTGGCGACCTGGCAGCGGCGCAAGGCGGGGCGGCTGACGCTGGCCGGTTACCGGGCGGCGGGCGGCATCCAGGGTGCCGTCGCGGCGACCGCCGAGCGGGCCTGGTCCAGCCTGGACCCGGCGGCCCGCACCGCCGCGCGGCTGCTGTTGCTGCGGCTGGTCAGGCTGGGTGAGGACACCCAGGCCACCCGGAGAAGGGGCACCCGGCGGCAGCTGGCGGCGGAGTCGGCGGACCCGGGCAAGACGGAGGAGTCGCTGGAGGCGCTGGTGCGGGCGCGGCTGGTGACGCTGGACGCGGAGACGGTGGAGATCACCCATGAGGCGCTGCTGCACGCCTGGCCGCGGTTGCGGGAGTGGATCGACGAGGACCGCGGCGGCCATCTGCTGCGGCAGCGCCTCGAGGAGGACGGCCGGGCCTGGGAGGAGAGCGGCCGGGACAGCGCGCTGCTGTACCGGGGGTCGCGGCTCGACCAGGCGCATGACTGGTCGCGGTCCGCGGGGGACACGTTCCTGACGCGCAGCGCGGTGGAGTTCCTGGCCGCGTCGGTGCGGCTGCGGCGGCGGACGACGATCGTCAGCCGGGCGGCGGTGGCGGCGCTGGTGGCGCTGTCGGCGATCGCGGTGTGGGCGGCGGTGATCGCCTGGCAGGAGCGGGACGACGCGGTGTTCGAGCAGGTGGTCGCGGAGGCGGACCGGGTGCAGGACTCCGATCCGTCGCTGTCGGCGCAGATCGACCTGGTGGCGCACCGGTTGCGGCCGGACGACGCGGGGACCCGCAACCGGCTGGTCTCGATCGTGAACGCGCCGCTGGCCACGCCGCTGCTCGGGCACACCGGCGCCGTCTACCTGACGTCGTTCAGCCCGGACGGGAAGGTCCTGGCGACGGCGAGCTACGACCGTACCGTCCGGCTGTGGGACGTGTCCGACCCGAGCCGCCCGCGTGCCCTGGGGGAGCCGCTGCGCGGGCACGGCAGCTGGGTGAGCACGGCCGTGTTCAGCCCGGACGGCCGCACCCTGGCCAGCGCCTCCGACGACGGCACGATCCGGCTGTGGGACGTACGGGATCCCGCGCGGCCCCGGCCGGTGGGGGCGCCGCTGGCCGGGCACGAAGGGACGGTGTACCTGCTGGCGTTCAGCCCGGACGGCCGCACCCTGGCCTCCGCGAGCGAGGACCGGACGGTCGGCCTGTGGGACGTCACCGACCCCGCGGAGGCCGGGCCGCTGGGCGAGCCGCTCATCGGGCACACCGCCGCCGTACGGTCGGTGGCGTTCGGCCCCGGCGGCCGGACGCTGGTGGCGGGCGGCGACGACGGGACCCTGCGGCTGTGGGACGTACGCCGGCCGCGGAGTCCGCGGGCGCTGCCCGAGCCGCCCGACGGGCACATGGACACGGTGCACTCGGTGGCGTTCAGCCCGGACGGCCGCACCCTGGCCAGCGGCGGCTCCGATGACACCGTACGGCTGTGGGACATCGGCGACCCGGAGGAGCTGCGGCCCCTGGGGGCGCCGCTGACCGGGCACACCGGTGCCATCTGGTCGGTCGACTTCAGCCCGGACGGCCAGATGCTCGCCGCGGCCAGCGCGGACAGCACGGCGTCGCTGTGGAACGTGAGCGATCCGGCGTACCCCTCGCAGGTCGGTGAGCCGCTGGCGGGCAGCAGCGGCGAGATGTACGCGCTCGGCTTCAGCCCGGACGGGCGGACCCTGGCCACCGGCAGCGGCGACAGCAAGGTCCGGCTGTGGTCGATACCGACCGCGGACATGATCGGCCGCAGCGGGGTGTTCCGGCCGGACGGGCAGGTGCTCGCCACGGCCGCGCGGGACGGGCGCATCCGGCTGTGGGACGTACGGAAGCCCGCCCGGCCCAAGCCGCTGAGCAAGCCCTTCATGGAGGGGGACGGCGGTTGGCGGAACCTCGCGTACTCCCCCGACGGCCGTGTCCTCGCCGTGCTGTTCGCCAATCGAGCCGTGCAGCTGTGGAACGTCTCCGATCCGGCCGAGCCGGTCCCCTACGGGGCACCGGTCGCCCTCCAGACCCGGTTCGCGGGCCCGGACGCGCTGGCGTTCAGTCCCGACGGGCGCACCCTGGCGACCCCGCGGACCGATCGCACCATCCAGCTGTGGAACGTCACCGACCCGGCCCGGCCGCGCCCCCTCGGCACACCGCTGACCGGGCACAAGGGGTATGTGAACGCGCTGGTCTTCAGCCCGGACGGGCGCACCCTCGTCAGTGGCAGCTCGGACCACACCGTACGGCTGTGGGATGTCGGCGATCCCCGGGACGCGCGCCCGCGCGGCGCTCCGCTCCGGGGGCACGGGGGTCCCGTCAACGCGCTCGCGTTCGCGCCGGACGGGCGCACCCTGGCCAGCGGCGGCAACGACAACACCGTACGGCTGTGGGACATCGACACGCCCGAGGCGGTCGCCACGCTCACGGGGCACACCGAGGCGCTGGTGTCGCTGAGCTTCAGCGAGGACGGGCACACCCTGGCCAGCGGCAGCAACGACAACACCGTACGGCTGTGGGACGTCGCCCGACCGGCCGACGCCGCGCCCATCGGGCACTCGATGAGCCCCAACTCCCGCACCGGCAACTTCCTCTCCTTCAGCCCCAGGACGAACATGCTGGGCGTCTCCAGCGGCACCGACACGGTCCGGCTGTGGAACCTCGACGTCGACGACGCCATCGGCCGTATCTGCGCCACGACACGGGGCGTGCTCACCGAGGAGAAGTGGCAGGAGTACCTGCCCCGCCTCTCGTACGACCCGCCGTGCGGCCGGTGACGCATCCGGGACTCCCGCACCGCACCCGGCCTTGTTAGTCTTGGCCCCAGCCCGATCGCTGGTGTATCCCCCGTCGCCAGCGATCGGGCCTTTTGGTGCCCGGCCGCCGCGACGCCCTTATGGTGATCTTGAAGGTGACCGTCCGAGGGACCGGGAGCGCCCGTGCCAGAGGCCTACGACGACCAGGAACCCGTCCGTCCCCTCGCCATCCGCGACAACCGCCGCCACCAGTGGGAGAAGGACCGGGCGCGGCAGCCGGAGGCCCAGCGCCGACGGACCGGGGTCACCGAGCGCGACACCGGCCTCGGCTCCGAGGAACTCGTCTTCCACGCCAGCTACCGGGAGACCGGCGCGGACCCCGGACTCGCCCGCCTGTTCGGCGTACCGGAGGGCACCGCCCTGCTGGAGCGCGTCTACCGCACCCGGTGCGCCAACGGGCGGACGCCCTTCGGCCTCAGCGCCTCCTACCTCCCGCGCGAGCTGATCGCCGCCAACCCCGCCCTCCTCGACGAGGCCAACGAGCCCTGGCCCGGCGGCACCCACCACCAGCTGCGCACCGTCGGCGTCGAGGTGGACCGCGTCGAGG
Organism: Streptomyces sp. B93; assembly: GCF_018070565.1. Classification (GTDB taxonomy): domain Bacteria; phylum Actinomycetota; class Actinomycetes; order Streptomycetales; family Streptomycetaceae; genus Streptomyces. The sequence goes on along the minus strand of NZ_JAGPXL010000021.1, from coordinate 22,195 downwards.
AGCGCCTCACCGCCCGGCCACCGACCGCCGGGGAGCGCCGGGAGCTGGAGCTGCCCCCGGGTGCGCCGGTGATCGTGCTGCACAAGATCTCGTACGACGTGCGGGGGCGGGTCGTGGAGGTCACCCGGGTGAGGCTGCCCGGTGACCGCACGGAACTGCGGTTCACCACGCCGTTGGAGCGGTGGTGACGGCCGCGGCGGCGGGGTGTTTCAGCGGCGGGCGAGCCAGTGCGCGAGCGTGCGGAGCGTGGTCTCGTCGAGGCGCTCGGCCAGGGTCTGTACGGCGGTCAGGTCGTCCGCGGTGAGGTCGTGGTGCCCGGCCCTGGTCAGCCCGGCCAGGAGGACCTGGCGGCGGCGGTCGTCCAGCCGCTCGGTGAGTGCGGTGGGCCCGGCGGCGGGGCGGGGGGCCGGGAGTGCGGTCGCCGGGGGTGCGGTCGCCGGGAATGTCTCTGCCGTGGACGCGGGGGCGAGGTCGTGGCGCTGCCAGTCGGTGCCGTCGTGGTCGTCCGGGCCCCACAGGGCGGCGGTGAGGTCGTCGCCACGCGCGCGTACCGTCCGGGTCATCTCGCCGAGGGCGTGCAGCACCGGGGCTCGGTAAGGGGATTCGGCGCCCGTGTGCCAGGTGCCGGTGGCCGGTTGGTGGACCATCAGGACCCAGCGAGGCGTGCCTTGTGGCCGCGGGCTGTCCAGGGCTGTCCGCACGGCGCCCACCTCCTCGGGAACGGCATGGCGGCGCGCGACGAAGGTAGCTGACGGGGCGTCAGGTGGCCAGAGTCGTGCTCAAGGGCGCGGCGCGGCCTCAGGACGCGGAGGGGGTCACCGGCACCAGCGCCACCGTCTCGGTGTCCTCCAGGGCAACCGCCGGGTCCATGGCGCCCTCCGGGGTGATGTGGACGATGACGCCGGGGTGGGTGATGGCGGGCAGGATGTGGTGCCACAGGACGGCGACCCGGCCGCGCAGGTCGGTGCGCTTGCTGATGGCCTCGGAGACCAGCTGGACGCCGGTGAAGGCGGAGACGATGAACTCGGCCGTCTCCTCCGGCACCACCTGCGGGAGCACCTCGCCCGCCTGCTTGGCCTCGGTGAGCAGCCGGGCGACCAGGTCGAACCAGTCGCCCCAGGGGTGTACGCCGTTGAGGAAGACACCCTCGATCGACAGCCGCGTACCGGCGCGGGCGAGCGGGTCGTGCACCAGGGAGTGGGCGAACTGGTGGGTGATGTCGATGACGGCCTGGAGCCGCGAGCCGTCCTCGGGCACCTTCACCCGGGTGGTCTGCTCGTCCATGATCGCCTGGGCCAGCGACTCCTTGGACGGGAAGTGGAAGTACAGGGCGCCCTTGGTGACCTCGGCGCGGCGCAGGATCTCGGAGAGGGCGGCACGCTCGTAGCCGTAGTCGTCGAAGACGCTCGCCGCCGCTTCCACGATCACGCGTCGCGTGTGGACCGCTCGGGCCTGCTTCGCCATGTCTCGTCCTCCACCGTCTCAAGCTGGTGCACCGGGAGCTTACGCGACTACACGGTTTGTTTTATCAAGAAACGATATAGATCGGCTTACGTGGTTTCGCTGGTCCGTCAAGGGCCGCCACCAGCTGCCGTGATGCAAATCACACCGATACGAGGGACCGTAAGAAACCGTCCAGCTGGTTTTTTGGCAGACTCCTCGTTCAAGAGCTACTCAAACGAACCGCCCTTCACCGAGGGATACCGTATGACCGTGCTCAGTGGCGCCGTGCCGATCCCCGCCGAGGGCGTCGCCCCGGCGCAGATGACCATCCCTCAGCAGTATGTCCACCGCAACGCCGACGATGACGTGCTGCTCTCCCATTTCACGGCCGACGCCGACGGCACCTACCGGATCGCCGTGCGCTGGCCGCACGCCCACGCCCTGTTCGCCCCCACCGCGGACGGCCGTGAGAACCCGATGCTGATGGCGGAGACCGTCCGCCAGTGCGGCGCCGTCGTCTCCCACCTCGCCTACGACGCCCCGCTCGGCCAGCACTTCCTGCTGTGGAACCTGCGCTACGAGGTCCCCGACGCCATCCACACGGCCGGTCTGCCGCTCGCCCCCACCGAGGCCGTCGTGCGCTGCCCCGAGGTACGGCTGCGCGGCGGGAAACTCTCGGAGTTCCAGCTGGAGGTCGAACTGCGCCGGGAGTCCCTGCTCATCGGGACCGGCGCCTGCCGGGCGACCTGCGTCTCCGCCGCCGCCTACCGCCGACTGCGCCCGCCCCGCCCCCGGCCCGCGGCACCCGCCCCGCTGCCCGCGCCCTTGCCCCCCGCCCAGGTCGGACGCGACCGCGCCGAGGACGTCCTCATCGCCCCCTCCGGCCGCCCCGGCGCCTGGCTGCTCCGCGTCGACCAGGACCACCCCGTCATCTTCGACAGCCAGAGCGACCACGTGCCCGGCCGCGCCCTCATCGAGGCGATGCGCCAGACGGCCGCCGCCGCCACCGGCCGCCCCCACGCCGTCGCGCCCGCGCTGGACGCCGAGTTCCACCGGTACGTCGAACTCGACGAACCCTGCACCCTCACCGCCGAACCCGGCCCCGCCCCCTCCCCCGGCCGCGCCTCGGTCCGGGTCACCCTGCGCCAGTCCGCCGGGCCCGCCGCGACCGGCCTGGTCACCCTCGGCGCCCCCGGCCCGGACCCCCTGCCGTGACCGGCGGCGACCGCGCGGTGCTGGTCACCGGAGGCACCGGCTTCGTCGGTACGGCCGTGCTGCGCGCGCTGACCACCGGCCCCCGCCCCGCCCCCGGCACCGTCCGCGCGCTCGTGCGCCAGTTGCCCGGACCCGAGCGGCGTATCCCCGGAGTCACCTACCTCACCGGTGACCTGACCGCCCCGCGGACCCTGCGCGGCGCCTGCGACGGCGTGCGCTCCCTGGTGCACTGCGCCTCCGTCATCAGCCGCGACGACGACGTCTGCACCGCCGTCAACGTCGACGGCACCCACGCCCTGCTCGCCGAGGCCGCACGCGCCGGGGTGGAGCGGACCGTGCAGCTCAGCACCACCGCCGTCTACGGCGCCGGACCCCACCGCGACCTGCCCGAGGACGGGGCGCCGACCGTGCCCTCCTCCCCCACCAGCCGCACCCGGCTGCTCGCCGAGCGGGCCGTGCGCGCCACCGGAGGGGTCGTGGTCCGGCCGCCGCTGGTCCACGGACCCGGCGACCTGTGGGTCGTACCGATGATCGCCGACATGCTGCGCCGGGTCCCCGCCCTCGTCGAGGACGGGCGGGCGCGGCTGTCGTTCGTCGCCGTGGACGACCTGGGCCGCCTGCTCGCCGCCCTCGCCCTCGATCCCGCCGCCGTACCGGCCGGGAGCGTGCACCACGCCGCCCACCCCGAGCCCGTCACCCTGCGTGGCTTCGTCCGGGAACTCGGCCGGACGCTGGGCCTGCCGGTGCCCGCGGACGGGCTCGACACCGAGTCGTACGTGCGCCGGCTGGACGCCGAGCCGGGGCGCGCCACCGGGCACCAGGCGCGCCTCCTCGCGGAGGACCGGTGGTACCGCTCGGACGTGTGGCGGGTGGCCGGATGCCCGGTCGGCCCCGGACACGCGGCACGGCTGCGGGAGGCCGCGCCGTGGTACCTGGACCATCTCGGCCTCGCCGCCACGACGTGACTGCGTCGTCCGTACCCGTCAGTCGCCGCCGCTCTCGTCGTACGGCTGCCGCGGCGCAGGTACCGGCACGGCCCGGGTCACCCTCAGGAACGGGATCGGTCCCTCGTTGACCGGGTCCGCCGTGCGCTTCGCGGTGTAGGTGCCGGTGACCCGCAGCCAGGTGTCCGGTTGCAGCACCGGGGGGACCTCACCGGTCAGCCCCACCTTCACCGGACGGGCGTCCGCCGCACAGCAGTTGAGCGTCATCCGCACCAGATACGGGTCACCCGCGCCGTCCAGCGCCACGAAACCGGTGACCTCCACCGTCCGGCCGCGCAGGGTGCGGCCACCGTCGTAGGCGGCGCGGCCCGCGTAGTCGGTCAGGCCCAGCCGCACCGGGTCCCCGTCCGGCAGCGCGGCGTAGCCGTGCGGCCGCTGCAACGCCGTACCGCTGTGCGTCGCGCTGTACGAGCCCAGGGCGGGCGGCGCGATCAGGATCAGCGCCAGCAGGGGCAGCAACAGGAGCCAGGCGACCCGGGGTTCGTGGTGCGGGTGCGCCCCGTCGTCGGTGTGGCCGTCCGTGTCGCCGCCTGTGTCGCCGTCCGTGTCGCCGTCCGTGTCGCCGTCCGTGTCGCCGCTCCGGCGTTCGTACCACACCGTCGCCACCGCCGCCGCGACCAGGACGACACCGCAGGCCAGCAGCAGCGGACGCAGCCCCTCCTTCACATACCGCAGGGCGAGGTCCGTGGCGGCCGTGTGCAGGACCGTCGCGCCGAGCAGGAACAGCACCGCCGCCTGTGCGTGCCGGTTCACAGCAGCACCGCCCCCGTCAGCACCGACACCGTGACCGCGACGGCGAAGGTGGCGGGCGCGAACCGCAGCGCGAAGGCCCGGCCGAAGGTGCCCGCCTGCATCGCGAACAGCTTCAGGTCCACCATCGGCCCCACCACCAGGAACGTCAGCCGCGCCGTGAGCGAGAACTGCGTCAGCGACGCCGCCACGAAGGCGTCCGCCTCCGAGCAGATCGACAGCAGCACCGCCAGCACCGCGAGCGCCAGCACCGACACCACCGGATGGTCGGCGGCCACCCGCAGCCAGCCCTCCGGCACCACCGCCTTCAGCGTCGCCGCGGCCGCCGCGCCGACCACCAGGAAGCCACCCGCGTGCATCACGTCGTGCCGCACCGACCCCCAGAACGCGGCGCCCCTGCTCCGACCGTCGTAGGAGTCCCGCGCGGGCAGCCGCAGCCAGTCCGCGCGGCCGAGGCGCTGCCACAGCCAGCCCATGACGCACGCCGCGAGCAGCCCGGCGACGAACCGGGCCAGCACCATCCGCGGCTCACCGGAGAACGCCACCGCCGTCGCCGTCAGCACCACCGGGTTGATCGCGGGCGCCGACAGCAGGAACGCCAGCGCCGCCGCCGGGGTCACCCCGCGCCGCACCAGCGCGCCCGCCACCGGCACCGACGCGCACTCGCAGCCCGGCAGCACCGCGCCCGCCGCCCCCGCGACCGGCACCGCCAGCGCCGTACGCCCCGGCAGCGCGCGGGCGAAGAACGACGGCGGCACGAACACCGCCAGCGCCGCCGACAGCAGCACCCCGAACACCAGGAACGGCAGCGCCTGCACCACCACCGCCACGAACACCGTCAGCCAGCTCTGGAGCACCGGCGCCGCGAGCGCCCGCCGCACCGGCGACTGGACCAGCAGCACCAGCAGCAGCGCCAGGACGAGGAGGAGGGAGGAGTCGACGCGCGGGCCCCCGGGCCGGGACCGCCGCCCGGTTCCTTCCTGGGTGACTGTTTCCTGGGTGACGGCCACGGTTCGGGCACCTCCTGGATCGCGTCGCCTCCCCTCCCATACGGCGGTCCGGGGCCCGACGTTCAGTCAGCTTCTGGAACCATCGCCGCAGTTGAGGCAGTCTTTGCCGATGTGGGGAGCGTTCCGTATCAGGCAGGGCCGGGTGACACGGCCGCGCACATGGTGGTGTGCGGCGACGACGGGCTGGCGCACCGGCTCGCCGCCGAGCTGCGCGGTGTCTACGGCGAACAGGTGACGCTCGTCGTCCCGCCCTCCGGGCGCCGGGTGCGGCAGCCGGTGGTGGGCAGGGCGCGGGCGGCGTCGGCGGCGCTGCTGGACCGGATGGTCAGCGCCGCCGTCAGCCGTGCCGCGGGCACCAACGGCACCGCCGCGCCCGGCGGCGACGGCACCGGCAACGAACGGATGCTGGAGGTCACCGAGCCGACCGAGGCCGTCCTCGCCGACGCGGGCGTGGAACGGGCCGCCGCGCTCGCCCTGGTGTACGACGACGACGAGACCAACATCCGCGCCGCGCTCACCGCCCGCCGCCTCAACCCCCGGCTGCGGCTCGTGCTGCGCCTGTACAACCGGCGACTCGGCCAGCACATCGAGGACCTCCTCGACCAGGCCGCCGCGCTGGCGACCGGTGACATGTCGGCCGCCGAACTCGACGCCTCCACCACCGTGCTCTCCGACGCCGACACGGCGGCGCCCGCGCTGGCCGCGACCGCGGTCGTCGGCACCAGCAAGGTCGTCCAGACCGACGGGCTGCTGCTGCGGGCCGTGGAACGCACCCCGCCCGCGCCCGGTCAGGTCGCCGACCCCGGACTGTGCACGCTGGCCCTGCTGTCGGCGACCAGCAGCGACCCGGCCGGTGCGGACGGCTCGGAGAGCAGCGAGGGCGGGCCCCGGCTGCTGCCCGACGAGAACGAGGTCGCGGCGGCCACCGGGCGCGGCACGGTGGTCCTGGAGCAGGTGTCCTACACCGGCCCGCCGCAGTCCGCCGGGCGCGCAGGGCGCCGTGGCCGCGCGGTCAGCTTCCTGCCGCCCTTCGCCTCGCTGTTCTCGCGTCGGCTGCGGTGGTCCCTGGCCGGTCTGGTGGCCGCGGTCGTCGCCCTCACCGTGGCGCTGACCGTCGTCACCGGCGAGCATCCGCTGCACGCCACCTACGAGACGCTGCTCGACCTGCTCTCCATCAACGACCCCGCCCTCGACGAGACGCCGGGCCGTCAGATCCTGCAACTCCTCGCCGGGCTGCTGGGGTTGCTGCTGCTGCCGGTGCTGCTGGCCGCCGTGCTGGAGGCGCTCGGCACCTTCCGCAGCGTCTCCTCGCTGCGCAAGCCGCCGCGGGGGCTCGCCGGGCATGTCGTGCTGCTCGGCCTGGGCAAGATCGGCACCCGGGTGCTGACCCGGCTGAAGGAACTCGACATACCCGTGGTCTGCGTGGAGTCCGACGACGACGCGCGCGGCATGGCCACGGCGCGGCGGCTGCGGGTGCCGGTGGTGCTCGGGGACGTCACCGAGGAGGGCGTCCTGGAGGCCGCCAAGATCCATCGCGCTCACTCCTTCCTCGCCCTCACCAGCGTCGACACCACCAACCTGGAGGCGGTGCTGTACGCGCGGTCGGTCCGGCCCGACCTGCGGGTGGTGCTCCGCCTGTACGACGACGACTTCGCCACCGCCGTGTACCGCACCCTGCGCGCCGCGCACCCGGCGGCGCTCACCCGCAGCCGCAGCGTGACCCATCTCGCGGCGCCCGCGTTCGCCGGGGCGATGATGGGCCGCCAGGTGCTGGGGGCGATCCCCGTGGAGCGGCGGGTGCTGGTCTTCGCCGCGGTCGTCGTCCGCGGCATCCCGCAGCTGGAGGGCAAGACGGTCGCGGACGCCTTCCGCGCCGGATACTGGCGGGTGCTGGCCCTGGACGCGGTGGCCCCGGAGGACCGCCGCCCCGACCTCGCGACCGTGCCCCCGCCCGGCACCAGCCCGCCCGCCTCCGCCCTCATCTGGGACCTCCCTCCCACCTACGTCCTGCGCGCCGAGGACCGCGTCGTCCTGGCGGCAACCCGCCAGGGCCTGGCCCTCCTGACGGGCCGCCACCGCAGGACCCAGTGACCGGCACGGGGGCCTGCGGCGCTCCCGACGGGCGACCGGTGCCTGGCCTGGGGCACGCTCACCGGTGACCGGCGTCCGGCCTCGGGGGCCGTCCCACCCGGTGACCGGTGCCGGAGGGCTCCGGCAGACTGGGTCCCATGGGCTTCGCCGTCTTCGTCACGCTTCCCGGGCTGGTGATCCTGCTCACCGTTGTCGCCCTCGTCGATCAGGTGCTGCTGCACGCGGGGCGTGCCGGGCTGTTGCCCTGGCGGAACGGGGCCCGGGTGGGGCAGGTCTCCGCCACCGGCTTCGAGCAGTTGCACGGCGCGCTGTCGCCGGGCAAGCAGCACGAACTGAAGGAACGGCAGTCCGCGCTGCTGATGCGCGACGACGAGGAGGACGGGGCGCCGCCGAACCGGACCCGGGTCGATCTGGACGGCGGTGTGGCGGTGGTGCGGCCGCCGCGCACACCCCCCTCGCCCTGAGGACCGGCCCCGCCCCGGGGACCGGCCCCCCGGGCCTCAGCCCCGCACGGCCGCCGTCCGGCTCAGGTGCCGCTCGGCGAACTCCAGCTCCAGCCGGACCTGCTTGATGCGCTCGTCGACGACCAGCGAGCCGTGCCCCGCGTCGTACCGGTAGACCTCGTGGACGGCGCCGCGGGCCTCCAGACGCTTGACGTAGTTCTCGATCTGGCGGATCGGGCAGCGCGGGTCGTTGACCCCGGCGGAGATGTAGACGGGCGCCTTGACCTGGTCGACGTACGTCAGCGGCGACGACGCCTCGTACCGCTCGGGGACCTCCTCGGGGGTGCCGCCGAGGAGGGTGCGGTCCATGGCCTTCAGCGCCTCCATCTCGTCGTGGTACGCGGTGACGTAGTCCGCGACCGGGACGACGGCGATGCCCAGCGCCCACGCCTCCGGCTGGGTGCCGAGGCCGAGCAGGGTGAGGTACCCGCCCCAGGAACCGCCGGTCAGGACCAGCCGCTCGGGGTCGGCGAGCCCGGAGGCGACCGCCCACTCCCGCACCGCCGCGATGTCCTCCAGCTCGATCAGACCGACGCGGTGCTTGAGCGCGTCCGTCCAGGCGCGGCCGTACCCGGTGGAGCCGCGGTAGTTGACCCGCACCACCGCGTACCCGTGGTCCACCCAGGCGGCCGGGCCCGCGGCGAAGGAGTCGCTGTCGTGCCAGGTCGGACCGCCGTGGATGTCGAAGACCGTCGGCACCGGCCCGCTCACGCCCACCGGCCGCTGCACCAGGGCGTGGATCCGGCCGCCCGGCCCCTCCACCCACACGTCCTCCACGGGCACCGACCCCGGCGACCGCATCCCCGGCGGGTCGAGCACCACACCACCGGCGGTGGAGCGCACCGCCGACGGCTCGGCCGCCGACGACCACAGGTACTCCACGCTGCCGTCGGGGCGGGCCGTCGCCCCCGACACCGAGCCGGCCGGGGTGTCGATCCGCGTCAGCTCACGCGCCGCCAGGTCGTACCGGAACAGCTCGCTGCGGGCCTCGAAGCTGTGCGCGATCAGCAGCCCCGAGCCGTCCGGGTACCACTCGGCGCTCACGTCGCCGGGCAGGTCGAGGGCGAGGTCGGTCTGCGCGCCGCTCGCCACGTCCCACACCAGCGGCTCCCAGCGGCCCCGCCGCTGGTGCCCGATGAGCAGCCGGGTGTCCCCGTCGACCGGCGCGAAGCCCAGCACCTCAAGGCCCAGCTCGACCCGGCCGCCCTCGGTGTCGTCCAGCTCCGCCACCGTCGTACCGTCCTGGCGGAGCACGCGCAGCGCCGAGTGCATCGCGTCGCCGTGCTCGGTGTGCTCGATCGCGATCAGGGAGCCGTCGTGCGACAGCCCGCCGACGCCCGCCGACTCGCGGTGCCGGTAGATCTCCACCGGGGCGTGGCCCTCACAAGCCAGGTGGATCGTCGTGCCGTCCTCGTCGGTGGAGCGGCCTACCACGGCCGTGCGGCCGTCCCGGGCGAGGGCGAGCCCCGCCGGGTACGACGGGTCGAGGCCCGGTACCGCAAGCTCGTCCTCGCCGCCCGCGAAGGGCTGGCGCCGCCAGACGCCGAACTCGTCGCCGTCCTTGTCGTCGAACCACCAGATCCACCGGCCGTCCGGGGAGAGCGTGCCGTCCGTCGTGCCGTTCGGCCGGTGGGTCGCCTGGCGCTGCTCGCCGGTGGACCGGTCCCACGCGTACAGCTCGTACGTCCCCGTGGCGTTGGACACGAACAGGGCGTGGTCCGGTGCGTCCTCCGCCCAGTCCGGCAGGGACACCCGGGGTGCCCGGAAGCGCTTCTCCCAGTCGGGCACCACCTCGCCCAGTCCGCTCGCCATGTGCTGTTCCCGCTGATCAGGCGCCGCCGCCCCGTTGCTCTCAGTCATGACCCCATACTGCCCGCACGGAGCGACACCCCGCTGCCGAGACCCCCAGCCTGTGGAAAACTCCCACGGTCACCCACCACGTGGCCCCCACCCTGTGGACAACTCCTTCACACCCGCCGACCCCGCGATCCGGCGCCCCGCCCCGGCCCCGTACCTTTGAGGGCGTGTACCGGTTCCTGCTGACGCCCCGCTGGTGGGGGATCAACGTCTTCGTGCTGCTCGCCATCCCCTTCTGTGTCTTCATGGGGTCCTGGCAGCTGAGCCGGTTCGAGGAGCGCGTCGACACCCACCGCGGCGCCGACCAGAAGGCCGCCGACGAGGACCGGGCGGCCCGCCCCCTGGCCGACGTGCTGCCCGTGGACAAGGAGACCTCCGGCGCGCGGACCACCGCGACCGGCCACTACGCCGACCAGCTCCTCGTCCCCGACCGCGACCTCGACGGCAGGCGCGGCTACTACGTCCTGGCGCTGCTGCGCACCGACTCCGGCAAGGCCCTCCCGGTCGTCCGAGGCTGGCTGCCCGGCACCGCCGACCCGACGAAGGCCCCCGCCGCGCCGACCGGCGAGGTCACCGTCACGGGCGCGCTCCAGGCCTCCGAGAACCCCGGTGAGAACGGCGTCAGCGCCCGCGGCGGCCTGCCCGCCGGCCAGACCGCCGCGATCAGCTCGCCCTCGCTGGTGAACCTGGTGCCGTACGACCTCTACGACGCCTGGATCACCCTGGAGAAGGCCGACTCCGGCATGACCGCCGTACCGGCGACCGCGCCGCAGAACACCGGCCTGGACCTGAAGGCGTTCCAGAACCTCGGCTACACCGGCGAGTGGTTCGTCTTCGCGGGCTTCGTCGTCTTCATGTGGTTCCGGCTGTTCCGCCGCGAGACGGAGTTCGCCCGGGACGCGGAACTCGGCCTCGTCCCGGACGAGGCCGACGGCCAGGAAGCCCTCAGCCCGTCCCGGGTCTGAGCCTCCGCCCAGGCCGCGTGAGGCCGCGCCCCGCCCGGTCGTGGGCAGCGTCCCGTCAGGTCGTGGGCAGCGTCCCGTCAGGTCGTGGGCAGCACCCCGGTCCGGTACACCGTCCCGGCGCAGGCGTTGGTGACCACCGCGGACACCGACGGCCCACCCGCCGCGGTCGTGTGCGAGACGGTCACGCTGCCGTCCTGCGTGCCGTCCGCCGTCAGCAGCTGGGTGGACGTGCCCGTCTCGCCGCCGGTGGACGTGCCCTGTGTGCCGGTGCTCTGTGTCGGGCTCGGGTCGGGCGACGGGTTCGTGCCCCCGGTGTCCCCGCCTCCGGTGTCACCGCCTCCCGTGCTGCCACCGGTGCTGCCGCCGTTGTCGACGGGACAGGTCTCGGCGGGCACCCAGGCGAACTTCACCTCGTAGGAGTCGCCCGTCTTCAGCAGCAGCGACGACACCTCGACGGACGGGCTGGGCAGGCTTCCCGCCGCGTCGCCCGCGGTGTGGCTGACCACGCTGATCCGGGCCGGGTCCGCCGCGCCCTGCGCGAGGACCTCGACGGTGCCGGGGGCGCCGACCGTGCAGCCGTTGCCGGAGACGTTGGTGATCCGGAACGTGCCGTAGACCGTGCCCATGGCGTCGGGCGCGTCCACCGAGGCCGTGCCGTTGAGCTGCGCGGCCTCGCACGCGGGCGCCCCCACGGCGGTGCTCGCCGACGGCCCCGCGCTGTCGCTCGGCCCGCTGCCGGTACCGGCGCCGCCGTCCTTGTCGCCCTGCTCGGTGCCGCCGTTGCCCGCGCCCTGGGTCTGGTCAGCGGACCCGGCGGTGCTCTCGGACCCGGCGGGGCCCTTGCCCTCGTTCGCGCCGCCCTGCGCCTGGGACGCCTGCCCCGCGATGGAGGGGTTGGCGTCGCTGCCGTTGGACTTCGACACGTGCAGTACGGCGGGGACGGCGGTGCCGATGAACAGCGCGGCGGCGGCCAGCCCGACGGCGGCCTGCCGCTTGCGGGCCCGGCGCGCGGGCACCGCGCGGCGCAGGTGCTCCAGCGTGCCGTCACGCGGCTCGATGTCCAGCACCGCCTGCTGGAGCATCCGGCGCAGCGCCAGCTCGTCGGACGCGAGGTCCCCCGGGGAGTCCGAGCCGGGCAGGACGGAGTCGGGGGAGCCCGAGTCGGGGACGCCCGAGCCGGGCCCTCCGGTATCCCGTTCGAGGTCCTGTTCGAGACCCTGCCGTTCGAGACCCTGGTCGTCGGGGCCGTGGTTCACAGTTCCGTTCCCAGCGTGCGTGTTGTTCTGCTGTGGCTCGTCGTCATGCCCCTTGTTCATGCCGACGCCCCCATCGCCAGCCGTAGGGCCGCGATCCCGCGCGAGCCGTACGCCTTCACCGAGCCCAGCGATATGCCGAGCGTCTCGGCGACCTGGGCCTCGGTCATGTCGGCGAAGTAGCGCAGCACGAGCACCTCGCGCTGACGGCGCTGGAGGCCCTTCATGGCCTTGATCAGCGAGTCGCGCTCCAGCTGGTCGTAGGCGCCCTCCTCGGCGCTCGCCATGTCCGGCATCGGCTTGGACAGCAGCTTCAGTCCGAGGATGCGGCGGCGCAGCGCGGAGCGGGAGAGGTTGACGACCGTCTGGCGCAGATAGGCCAGGGTCTTCTCCGGGTCGCGGACGCGTTTGCGCGCGGAGTGGACGCGGATGAACGCCTCCTGGACGACGTCCTCGCAGGAGGCGGTGTCGTCGAGGAGGAGGGCCGCGAGACCGAGCAGGGAGCGGTAGTGGGCGCGGTAGGTCTCGGTGAGGTGGTCGACCGTGGTACCGGCCGCCGCGGCCTCGACCTGGTCGACAGCGTCACGCTGACTGGGAATGCGGGCGGGCCGCGCTGCGGGCATCGGCGCGATCACCGGCATGCCGCCGGGCGCACCGGCCAGGCCGGTCCGGAAGGGCCGGGGGGCGGGCCGCAGTGCCGTGCCGCGCGTCGCCGCTGTGAAGTCGAGTACCTCTGCCACGTGAGTTGGACGCGCGTCCCCCCGCAGGGGTTGTACGTGCCGGGCGTCACTTTCGTACCGGCTGACGCGACCGGCGACGTTCTCGCGTCAGGCAGCACGACCGACGGTGCCTCACTTGCCCTCATGCGTCCCGCTCTTCCCCTAAGTCCAGTGAAACGGGCGTCCCCACGCCCGCCGCACGGCGTCCCCACGCCGTGTGGTGCACGTCCTCACACCCCGGAAGGGCGTCCGCAAAGACGTTCCCCGTCCACCGCGCGGTTGCGGAGAACGGGGAGCAAATCCTCGGACGTCGAGGCGGCTCGGATCAAGGGGTCCGGACCAACGGCCGGGCCACCTTGTCATGCGCAGACGATCTTACGCACCGTTCCAGCCATGGCCAGGCCTTTACCGGCCACCGCATCGCGAAGGCGTCCCGGAGACGGTCTCAGCGGAACTCCGTCGCCACCAGCTCAGCGATCTGCGCCGTGTTGAGCGCCGCCCCTTTGCGCAAATTGTCACCGCATACGAAGAGTTCGAGCGCCGTCGGATCGTCGAGCGCCCGCCGCACCCGGCCCACCCAGGTCGGATCGGTGCCCACCACGTCGGCGGGGGTGGGGAACTCCCCGGCCGCCGGATCGTCGCAGAGCACCACACCGGGCGCGGTGGCGAGGATCTCGCGGGCCCGGTCCACCGTCACCTCGCCCTCGAAGCGGGCGTGCAGGGTCAGCGAGTGCCCGGTGACGACCGGCACCCGCACACAGGTCACCGCGACGGGCAGCTGCGGCAGGGAGAGGATCTTGCGGGACTCGTCCCGCACCTTCATCTCCTCCGACGACCACCCGTCCGCCGCCAGCGACCCGGCCCACGGTACGACGTTCAGCGCGACCGGCTCCGGGAACGGCCCGGTGTTCTCGCCCACGGCCCGGCGTACGTCGCCCGGACTGGTCCCCAGCTCGCTCCCGGCGACGAGGTCGATCTGCTGCCGCAGCGTCTCCACCCCGGCCCGCCCGGCCCCGCTCACCGCCTGGTACGAGGAGACGACCAGCTCACGCAGCCCGAACTCGGCGTGCAGCGCGCCCAGGGCGACGATCATCGACAGCGTGGTGCAGTTGGGGTTGGCGATGATGCCGCGCGGCCGGTTGCGCACGGCGTGCGGATTGACCTCGGGCACGACCAGCGGCACGTCGGGGTCCATCCGGAAGGCGCCGGAGTTGTCGACGACCACCGCGCCCTTGGCTGCGGCGACCGGCGCCCAGTGCGCGGAGACCTCGTCGGGTACGTCGAACATGGCGATGTCGACGCCGTCGAAGGCCTCCTCGCCCAGCGCCACCACCTCGACCTCGGCACCGCGCACGGCCAGCTTGCGGCCGGCCGAGCGCGGCGACGCGATCAGGCGGATCTCGCCCCAGATGTCCGCGTGCTGGGACAGGATCTGGAGCATGACGGTGCCGACGGCCCCGGTCGCTCCCACGACCGCGAGCGTCGGTCGGCCGGTCATCGCCCGGTGCCTCCGTAGACGACGGCCTCGTCGCTGTCGGAGTCGAGCCCGAAGGCGGTGTGCACGGCGCGGACGGCCTCGTTGACGTCGTCGGCGCGGGTGACGACCGAGATACGGATCTCGGATGTCGAGATCAGCTCGATGTTGACCCCCGCGTCGCTGAGCGCCTCGAAGAACGCGGCGGTGACGCCCGGGTTGGTCTTCATCCCCGCGCCGACCAGCGAGATCTTCCCGATCTGGTCGTCGTAGCGCAGCGAGTCGAACCCGATGCCGCCCTTGTTCTTCTCCAGGGCGTCGATGGCCTTGCGGCCCTCGGTCTTGGGCAGGGTGAACGAGATGTCGGTCAGCCCGGTGGACGCCGCCGAGACGTTCTGCACGACCATGTCGATGTTGATCTCGGCATCGGCGATCGTACGGAAGATGGCGGCCGCCTCGCCCGGCTTGTCCGGCACCCCGACGACCGTGATCTTGGCCTCGGAGGTGTCGTGTGCGACTCCGGAGATGATGGCCTGCTCCACCTGCTTTTCCCCTCGCGTAATCGGCTCGCTGCTGACCCAGGTGCCCTGGAGCCCACTGAAGCTGGACCGGACGTGGATCGGGATGTTGTACCGGCGGGCGTACTCCACACACCGGTGGAGCAGCACCTTCGACCCGGACGAAGCCAGTTCGAGCATGTCCTCGAACGAGATCCAGTCGATCTTCCGGGCCTTCTTCACCACGCGCGGGTCGGCGGTGAACACGCCGTCGACGTCCGTGTAGATCTCGCAGACCTCCGCGTCGAGAGCGGCGGCCAGCGCGACGGCGGTCGTGTCGGACCCACCGCGCCCCAGCGTGGTGATGTCCTTCTTGTCCTGCGAGACGCCCTGGAACCCGGCGACGATGGCGATGTTGCCCTCGTCCACCGAGGCGCGGATACGCCCCGGTGTGACGTCGATGATCCGGGCTTTGTTGTGGACCGAGTCGGTGATGACCCCGGCCTGGCTGCCGGTGAACGACTGGGCGTTGTGCCCCAGGCTTTTGATCGCCATGGCCAGCAGGGCCATGGAGATCCGCTCCCCAGCGGTCAGCAGCATGTCGAGCTCGCGCCCGGCAGGGATCGGGGAAACCTGCTCGGCGAGATCGATCAGCTCGTCCGTCGTGTCGCCCATCGCGGAAACGACGGCGACCACCTGGTTGCCGTTCTTCTTCGCTTCCACGATCCGCTTGGCGACGCGCTTGATGCCCTCGGCATCGGCTACGGAGGAGCCTCCGTACTTCTGCACGACAAGGCCCACGTGCGCTCCTCGCTCAATCCGTCTCTTTCCGCACGTACGTAGATGTACTGCGGTCGGCTCAGTCTATCGAGCAGCCGGATTTCACCCTTCTGATACCGCATGGTGAGATGTCCCGCTCACCCTGCGATCACTCCGGCTGTCCTCCGGCTGCTCGCCTTGGCACATGCCCATCCCGGGCGCCGCCATCCGCAAAGTGGGCCAGGTCACCCGGTGACAGGGGGAGATCAGGGGCGTTCGACGCGGATGTGTCCGCGGTTCGCCGCGTCCGTGAGGGCGCGGATGTCGCCCGGGTCGTCGGTGATGATCGGCACCCCGCCGTAGGCAATGGACGCGAGTACGACGCTGGCGTCAATGACGTCCGACGTCCTGCTCTCCTGGCACAGCACCGCCGCCGCCCTCGCCAGGGCCTCGGTGAAGGACAGCACCTCGCAGCCCCGGAGCACGCGGTGGAGGGCAGCCGCCTTCGGACGGGAGTCCCACCCCTGGGCGAGGACCCCCGCCGGGACGAGGGGGGTGCTGCCCCTGTCGATCAACCGGAGGTGCCGCCGAAGGAAGCGCTGGTCGTTCTTGACCGCAGCGATCAAGGCACCCGTGTCGTAGACGACATGGCTCATGCGCTCCGGCGCTCCTCTCGCGGCCCGCCGAAGAGATCGTCGACCCACGCGTCGGCCTCCGCCAGTTCCTCGGACGTGGGCCAGCCGTGTTCCTCGAAGTGCTCCTCCATCGCCCGCCGCCCCTCACGGAGGCGGCGCCGCTTGCCGAGGTACTCCTCCAGCGCCCGGCTGACCACCATCGAGATCTGCTCGTCCTCCTCCTCGGCGCACCGCCGCAGGGCCTCTCCGAGATCGGCATCCACACTCACGCTGAACTTCACCTTCTCTGTCATATTACGAACGTAATCCGCCGCTTGGGCTGCGGCAACAGTCCCCGCCGCCCCCGTCACGGGCGGAACGTGGCCGGGATCGCCGCCTTCTCCTCCTCTTCCATTTCCTTGCGGCACTCGACGCAGATGCCGTTCACCAGCCACACCGTCCGTTCGTCCTGCTGGCAGAAGCCGCAGGCCATGAGGGCGCGGGTGACCCGGCCGCCCTTCGGCCGGGACGCGGTGGTCCTGTCGGTTCGCTTCGGGGGCATCTTGGTCTCCAGTCGGTTGCGGGCGAGTCCGCCCGGGTTGGTCACGGTCGTGGGCAGCCCCTCCGTCAGGGCCCGGATGACGCCGTTGGGTGTCGCACCCCGGTCCAGCCACTCGGTGACGAGCGGTTCGAGCGACCGGCAGTCGGATTCGGACAGGGCCATACGCCGGTCCGCCGCGCGCAGCTCTACGAGGGTCAGGTGGGCGACGCTGGGCTCGTCGTCGGGGGCGGGTTGCTCGGCGGGGCGCTCGGGCTCCGGCTGCGGCTCCTCGGCGCGGGCCAGGCCGGGGGCGTGGTCCCTGGTCACGTCCTTGCCGTGGCGCTCCCGCGTGAACTCCGCCCACCACTCCGCCGACCTGGGCGTACGCGACCAGTACGTGCGCGTCACCCAGCGCATGGTGTTGTCGTCGAGCGTGATGTGCTCTTTGATCCAACGCAGATGACCGGCGTCGATGAGCTGGTTCAGCGCGGTGCGGATGGCCTGTTGGCCGTAGCGGGGGTGTTCCTCCGCGAGCACCTTGTGGGCCATCGAGTGGCCGTCGTCGAGGTGGTCGACGAAGACGGCGACCTCGCGGGCGCGGAGGCTCAGGTGTGCGAACACCGGGTCCGCGTGCGGGTCTTCGTCACCCGTTGAGCGTTTCCCGTACCCCGTTTTGGCCATGGGGTGGGACGGCGAGGGAAGGGCGGGACTAAGGTAGGCGTAAGCCACCATCGATGAGGGTTCCATTCGATGTGTAGGTCCAGGCCCCGGAGCCGGTGTTGGCGCACCGACCGGGGCCGATCTATTGCCGCGAACCTAGAGCGGCTTTACGTTCCGAAGCAAGCTGATCACGGAACGTCACTCGTTAGAGGTACGGCGTCTCAACTCACGTACAAGCTTGGTTAGTTGGTTGGATTTCAACCAAACCAAGAACCCAGAAAACCCATGGGAAGGGCTCGGGCCCCGGGGCTCAAGCTCCGGGCTGAACTGCGGCGATGAACGCCACCCAGGCGGGGGCGGTGACGGTTATCTCGGGACCGGTGGGGTTCTTGGAGTCGCGGATGTGGGCGGTGCGGGCGAGGGCTACTTCGACGCAGGCGCCGCCTTCGGAGTCGCTGTAGCTCGACTTGAACCACCGGAGCTTGTCGTTCACGTCTGATCCACCATCCGCTCAATGAAACGGGCCGACTCATCGGGGCTGAAAGCCTGCGCGCGGATCATGCTAAGCCGCTCGGTGGCACGGCTGACAGCGCCCGGGTCCGCCGAGAGGTCGCTTCCCAACTGGCCCTCCATGTAGGCGAAACGCTCGTGATCCCTGGTCTCCAGCAGCACCAGGGGCCCCATGAGCGCCGCAGGAACGGCCCGTTCGAACGGAAGCACCTGGACCACGACGTTGCGCAGGCGGGACACGTCCAGCAGGCGGTGCAACTGCTCTTCGTCCACCTGCGGACTGCGCAGCGCCGCCTCGTACAGGACGAAGCTGAGGGCTACTGGCGGCTTTCGCCCAGTAAGGATCGCTTGCCGTTCCAAGCGTGCCGCGATCCGCTCCTCCGCCGTCTCCTCGTCCAAGGGCGGGACGTGATTCTCGATGAGCACCTTCGCGTACGCCTTCGTCTGCAACAGGCCGGGGATGTAGAGGGTCTCGTACCACCAGAGACTGACCGCCTCCTTCTCCCGCTCCATGAAGTCCTGCGCCCGCGCAGGGAACCGCTCCTTCTGGAGGTACTCCTTCGCCGCGCTCAACAGCCCCTCCGCCCGGCACAGCTCGTCCGCCACGTCGAGCACCCGCGGCGTCGGCATCCGTACGCCCTGCTCCATCGACTTGATGGTGTCCGGGGAGTAGTTGGCGGCGGCCCCGAGTTCCTCGCGGGTCACGTTGGCCTTGGTGCGCCAGCGTTTCATCTGGTTGCCGCTGTAGCGCCATGCGGCGGGTGACGAGTGGGAGTTGTACTGGACTGACACTGCGCGCACCTCCGACCGATACACCCCGGCGTGTATCACCCGGGTCACTACCGAGCGTAGCCCGAGACCGACACGGTGTGACCATGAACAACGCGATTCACGCACCCGACTGGGTCCCCGCCTCCGGCCACCAACTCCACGTCACCGGCGTGCACTTCGACGCCGTACGGATCGAGGGCGTACGCGGAGAGGTCGTCGCCGAGCGGCTGATCGAGGCGACGGACGGGGACGCCGGGCCCGTCGTGTGTGAGGTGAGTGGGTTCCGGTGGATGTACTTCCTGCTCGCGCCCGGCGAGGTGCGGCGGCATTCGTGGCCGCTGGGAGTGCAGCGGTTCGGGGGGCGGGGCACGCGCACCGTCACCTACATCGGCATCCCGGCCCTCGACGGGAACACCTGGCCCCTGCGGTGGTACAGCGAACCGACGGCGACGGCGCCGTACGTCGACCCCGGGCAACTGCGTCAGGCGACCACGGTCACCGGGAGTGAGGTGCGGCGGGGTACCGCCTGAGCGTCCGAGGCGGTCTCGGGGGCGCTCGTGTCGACGAGGCGGATCAGCAGCGGGGTCGAGCCGGTCGGGCCCTCGGGGAGGGCGCGCAGGCGGTAGCGGTCGACGCGGGCGGCGTCCAAGGCCAGGGGTGTGCCGTCCGGGTAGAGGTAGTGCGGGAAGACGTCGTTGGCGACGCGCAGGTCGGTGGCGGGGCGCCAGGTGCCGGTCGCGGGGTCGTGACGCTCCAGGACCAGACCGTTGGCCTCGGAGTTCGGCCCCTCACCGAACAGCATCTCCATCTGGAGCGCCACCCGCAGCTGCGGATAGGCACGGGTGTTGCCATTACGCACGGAGACGGTGAACTCCTGTGCCTCACCGCCCCTTTTGAGCACGATACGGCCGCCTGCGGTGGAGGCGTACATGCTGATGGTGGTGGGCGCGGGGGGCGAGGGCGGCGGCGTGGGAGTCGGGGTGGCCTTGGTCGGCGTCGGCGTCGGGGTAGGGGTGGGAGTGGGAGTCCGGGTGGGCTCCGGGGCAGGCGTGGTGGGGGTCGAGGTCGCGGAGACGGTCGGGTGCTCGACGGGACGGGCCTCGGCCGCCGCGTCCTCGTCCTCCGGGCCGCAGCCCGTGAGCAGCGCGGCCACGGCCACCGCGATCGTCATGGCTCCGGCTGCCCTGGTCCCTGCGCGGCGGTACATGCTCCGCGTGCCCCCGTCCTACGACTGTGCAACAGTTGACTGATGAACCGTCACCGTAGGCCGGACCAGGCTGCGGGGGCGCAACACCGAGGTGTCACTTGGGACACGCTCGGCGTAGGAGTCACTGAGAGGCCGACGAGCGCAGCCCCAGGGGGCCCGCGATCTCCTCGGCCATGACCGCGCCCGCCTCGATCTCCAGGGTGTCGTCGCCCATGCCCTGGTCGGTGTCGAGGCCGTCGAGGGCGGCGAGGGGCTGGTTCAGGCGGACGTGGGCCAGGACCGAGTGGAGGGCGCGGAGGGTGGCGGAGGCCGTGGAGCCCCAGTTGGAGAAGTAGGAGAACTGCCACCACCACAGGGCCTCCGTGGTGCGGCCCGCGCGGTAGTGGACCATGCCGTGGCGGAGGTCGGCCATCACGTCGGCGAGGTCGTCGGAGATCCGGGCCGGGACCGGGGCCTTGCGGGGCTCGTAGGGGTCGAAGACCTCGGAGTAGACGTCGACCGGGTCGAGCAGGCGGGCCAGGTTCTCGCGGAGGATGTCCACGTCCTGCTCCGGGCCCGGGTCGGGCTCGTAGCGGTCGTCGGGGACGATGTCCTCGTGGGCGCCGAGACGGCCGCCCGCGAGCAGGAGCTGGGAGACCTCCAGGAGGAGGAAGGGGACCGCCGAGTCCGGCTCGTCGCCCTTGGCGACCTCCGTGACGGCGACCAGGAAGCTCTCGATCTGGTCCGCGATCTGGACCGCGAAGTCGTCCGGGTTCTGGTTCGTCGCGTGCAGCGTGGCGTCAGACATCTAGGAGTCGTCTCCCCTCGAAGGCGCGGCCGAGGGTGACCTCGTCCGCGTATTCCAGGTCGCCGCCCACCGGGAGGCCGCTGGCCAGGCGGGTGACCTTCAGGCCCATGGGCTTGATCATGCGAGCGAGGTACGTGGCCGTCGCCTCGCCCTCCAGATTCGGGTCCGTCGCCAGGATGAGTTCCGTTACGGTCCCGTCGGCCAACCGCGCGAGAAGTTCCCGTATACGCAGGTCGTCCGGACCGACACCCTCGATGGGGCTGATCGCGCCACCCAGGACGTGGTAGCGGCCCCGGAACTCGCGGGTGCGCTCGATCGCGACCACGTCCTTCGGCTCCTCCACCACACAGATCACCGACGGGTCGCGGCGCGTGTCACGGCAGATGCCGCACAGCTCCTCCTGCGCCACGTTGCCGCAGGTCGCGCAGAAGCGGACCTTCGCCTTGACCTCCAGCAGGGCCTGCGCGAGGCGCCGTACGTCCGTCGGTTCCGCCTGGAGGATGTGGAAGGCGATCCGCTGCGCGCTCTTGGGACCGACGCCGGGCAGCCGCCCCAGCTCGTCGATGAGGTCCTGGACCACGCCTTCGTACAACGGACTGCCGTCCCTTCCTATGGTCGTTCGGTACGTACGGTAGTTGCCCCGGGCCCGCTTAGAAAGGCAGGCCGGGGATGCCGCCGCCGCCCAGGCCCTGGGCCAGCGGGCCGAGCTTCTGCTGCTGGAGCGCCTGCGCGTTCTCGTTGGCCGCGTGGACCGCCGCGACGACCAGGTCGGCGAGGGTCTCGGTGTCCTCCGGGTCCACCGCCTTCGGGTCGATCTTCAGCGCGCGCAGCTCTCCGGCGCCGGTCACGGTAGCCTTCACCAGGCCGCCGCCCGCCTGGCCGTCGACCTCGGTCCGGGCCAGTTCCTCCTGGGCCTTCGCCAGGTCCTGCTGCATCTTCTGGGCCTGCTGAAGCAGCTGCTGCATGTTGGGCTGGCCACCACCGGGGATCACGATCAGCTCCTCTGCCGCCGCCCGAGTCTTCGGGCGTTTCGTCTCTGTGGGCTCTTCGTCTCTTCGGGCTCTTCGGGTCGAGCCTACGTGGTCCTGGTGGCGCTCGCCCCGCCACTCTTTCGAGTGAGTCGGACCGGCGGCCTATACCTGATCAAGGCCCTCTTCCAGGCGGAAAAGAGGGGAAACCGGCCTCTTCGCCACCCATTGGGCGGTAGGAAGGGTCCGCGGCGTACGTGCACGCACCGTGATCAGTTCGACCGTAGGGAGTGCCGGGTGGGTCAGCCGGAGATGCAGCCCGAGGGGCCGCCGCAGGACGGGCGGGGCGAGGGTGCGGCCGGGCTGCGGCCGGGCGATCTGTCCGGGCGGGCGCTTCCGCTCGGTGACTGGGGGGAGCCCGCGGAGCGGCTGGACGAGCTGTACCGGTGGGTGGAGCGGGGGGCGCTCCAGACCGTGGCCTGGTACCTCGTCGACCGGGTCTGGAAGCGGCGGTGCGCGCGGGCGCTGCGGTGTGGGGCGGCGTGCGGGGCGGTGGCCGGGGCGTCGATGCCGTTGCTGGATCTGGCGGGGGTGGTG
>NZ_JAGPXL010000020.1 GCF_018070565.1 Streptomyces sp. B93 | reverse complement strand
ATCCGCCGCTAAGCTCACCCGGCGTGCCCCGACCGCCTGACGCACACCACCCACCGCCCGACAGCCGCCAAGCTGATCCCGGCGTGCCGCCACCCACCTGACGCGCGCCCCCCACCGGCCGATGGCCGCTAAGCCGATCCCGGCGTGCCGCCCCCGCCTGATGCGTGCCCGCCACCGGGCGATGGCCGCTGAGCCGATCCCGGCGTGCCCCCTGCCACCGGGCGCGCCCTCCACCCCCACCGAGCCGCAAGCCGCCAAGCCGGCCCGGCGTGCTGGCGAGGCGCCGACGCGCCCTCACCACCCACGCTCACCACCCAGCCCACCCAAGGGACCGGCACGGCTCGGCCACCCGTCTTTCCGGGCCGTCCGCTCGCTTCTCACCCGGGCTGGAGCGGGCCGGGGTCAAGGGGCGGCCGCAGGCCGATCGGCGTAGCCGACGCGGAGCGTAGCGGAGCGCCCTTGAGGCCGGGTCGTGGAAGCACGACACTGGCCAAGAAGCGGGCGGCCCCAACGGCAACCAAGGCAACGAACCCGCCGCCTCACCCCTCCGCGACCACCACCGCCGACGCCACCCCCGCGTCATGGCTCAACGACACATGCCAGGACCGCACCCCCAACTCCGCCGCCCGTGCAGCCACCGTCCCGGTCACCCGTAGCCGAGGCTGCCCGCTGTCCTCGACGTACACCTCGGCATCCGTCCAGTGCAGCCCCGCAGGCGCCCCCAGCGCCTTGGCCAGCGCCTCCTTCGCCGCGAACCGTGCCGCGAGCGAGGCAACCCCCCGGCGTTCCCCGCTGGGCAACACCAACTCCCGCTCAACGAACAGCCGCTCCGCCAGCCCGGGCGTCCTCTCCATGGACGCCCGGAACCTGTCGATCTCGGCCACGTCGATGCCGACCCCGATGATGCTCATGCCGAGCACCTTACGGCGGGGGTCGGATCAGGAGCCCGCGTCCTCCCCAGTACCCTCAACGAACAGCTCATCCGCCCGCTCTACAGTGACGGCACGCGCGAGCAGCTCGTCGAGAAGCGGAAGATCGGTACAGCCGACCACCCGCTCCCGTACGGCGTCGGGGACGGAAATGCCCCGAACCTCAAGGACACGCAGGACGCCCTCTGCCTTGCCCTTCGCCTCGCCCTTGGCTTCCCCCTTGGCCTCACCGTCAAGGTAGGCCTCCTCGAAAACGGTGCCCCTGCCCGGGAAGTAACTGACGACCATCTTCTCCAGCTCTCTCCACGTTTCCTTGGCCGGAGTGTTCTCCAGGCCGATCTCCAGCAGTTCCGACCAGTACTTGGCGGTGGCCTTGTCGAACGACCGCATCGCGTGAGCCAGCAGGTTCAGTATGCCGCTGATCCCCTCGCTCTCGCTGTGTACGATCGCCGCGAAAGTCGCCATCGCCGGATGCCGAGCCACCTCCGACTCGTCGGTGATTCGGGCGACGCTGTCCGGACCCAGCACGAACGGGCGCAGGACCAAGGTCGACCAGGTGCCGACCCGGCACTCGAAGGGCCCGACCGCCCACGCAGCAGTTCCCTTGTTCCGGCAGACCGTGAGAAGCAGCACCGGCAGCCCGAACTTCGCCTGCAAGTACGCCACGTAATACGCCCAGTTCACCCCCTTGTCAGGAGCTGGCGAGGTCTGCGCCTCAATGGCGAGGAGGAAAGCGTCCCCTTCCGAGGGAACGACCTTCAGCACCGTATCGACGCGCCGCTCAAGCGGCTTGACCTCTGTCGCGTCCGGCGTGATCGCCTCGATGTCCGCTTTCGCGGGTGGAGTTAACCCCAGCGCCGTGAAGACGGGGGCGAGAACCTCAGGGTGATCCTGGAAGATCCGGTGAGAGGTCTCGTGGGTGGATGTGACCATGTGCGCCACTTTCCTGATCCGAAGTCCGGGAGATCCGATAAACACGGGAGCGTTCACTCTTTCGAGCGGCGCCGAAACGTTCACGCCGCCGACGTCAGCTCGCACCACACGCACTTGCCCCGATTCCCGTCCCTGGCCAGCGGCTGCCACCCCCACACATCCGAACAGGCCCGCACGAGCGCCAGCCCCCGCCCTTCCTCCGCGTCCGCGCTCCGCTCGAACGGCACCGGCGGCTCAGGTGGAGCGGGATCCGCATCCCACGCCCCGATCCGCAACACCCCGGCGAGCCAACGCACACGCAGGGCAGCGGGCCCCTTGGTATGCCGTACGGCGTTGGACACCAGCTCAGCCCCAAGCAGTTCGGCCACGTCCACGAACCGGATGAGGCCGTGCATGGTGAGGATGAGCCGGAGGGTACGGCGGCTCACCGTGACGGCACGGAGGTCGTTGGGGATGTAGAGGGTGTACTCCCAGGACTCGTTTTCGGGCATGCGTCAACTCCGGTTCGGTGGTTTGGGGGATGGAGGCAGAGCGGTGTCATTGCCGCAGCCGACACGGCAGGACGACTGCGGTGCGCTTCCACTGCGTACCGCTTACGTCACTGACGGTAGACCTGAATGTTTCGGCACTGCAAGCCGGTCGCGTAATCTGACCCCGAACGAGTCGCGCCCGCGGGCGCGTTGTACCGAGGAGCGGCCGATGCCCACGAGGCGTGAACCGACGGCACGACAGTTGCGCCTGGGAGTGGAGCTGCGCAGGCTCCGCGAGGCCGCAGGACTCAGTTCCCGTGAGGCAGCCGCTCTGCTGGGCGTGAGCAACGTCCAGATCAGCCAGATCGAGAACGGCTTGTCGGGGGTGAGCGAGCAGCGACTCCGCCGCCTCGCCTCGAATTACTCGTGTACGGATGGCAAGTTGATCGACGCCCTGGTGGCCATGGCCAGCGATCGAACCAAAGGCTGGTGGGAGAAGTACAAGTGGCAGCTACCCACGCCGTTCCTTGACCTCGCCGAATTGGAGCACCACGCCACATACCGGCACGACGTGGAACTTCTCTACATCCCCGGCTTGCTTCAGACGGAGGACTACGCCCGCGCCACCTTCTCGTCGCGGGTTCCCGAACTCCCCCCAGATGATCTGGAACTACGCGTTGCCCATCGCATGCAGCGCAAGGCGATCCTGGAAGGACCCGCACCTGTGCGGTACGAGGCGGTGATCCATGAGGCAGCCTTGCGCATCAAGGTCAGCGACAGCGCTGTCTCGCGAGCCCAGCTCGCCCGTGTCATCGAGCTTGCTGAAGCTGACCACATCACCGTGCGCGTCATTCCCTTCGACCTCGACGGCTTCGGCGGCACCTGGACCTCCATGATGCTGGCGGGAGGAACCGTGCCACGGCTCGACACCGCCCTCGGCGACGCACCTCACGGAACGGACTTCATCGACTCCGAAGCTCAACTCAACGTCCTTCGAACGCTCTTCCGTAGAGTTGAGGCGGTGTCACTCGACCCCGACCGATCCCGTGACTTCATCCACAACGTGGCCAAGGAATTGTGAGGAACTCTTCATGACCACACCCACCAATTGGCGGAAGTCGTCTTATTCCGGCGGCGGAGACGGCAACAACTGCGTCGAGATCGCCACCTCTTCCACCCGCATACGCATCCGCGACTCAAAGGCCCCAGCCAACGCCATACTCACCTTCCGGCCCGAAGCCTTCGCCACCTTCCTCAACACGGTGAAGCGGCGTCACTCCACCGTCACCGACTTCGCCAGATTCCGAGGCTGATCCACCTCGTTCCCCCGAGCCGTCGCCAGCTCGCAGGCGAAGACCTGCAACGGCACCGTCGCCACCAGCGGCTGGAGCAAGGTCGGCGTCACGGGCACCCGCACCAGGTGATCCGCGTAGGGCACGACCGCCTCGTCGCCCTCCTCCGCGATGACGATCGTCCGCGCACCCCGGGCCCGGATCTCCTGGATGTTGGAGACGATCTTGTCGTGGAGGACGGACCGCCCCCGGGGCGACGGCACGACCACGACGACGGGCAGGTCCTCCTCGATCAGGGCGATCGGCCCGTGCTTCAGCTCGCCCGCCGCGAACCCCTCGGCGTGCATGTAGGCAAGCTCCTTGAGCTTCAGCGCGCCTTCGAGGGCAACGGGATAGCCGACGTGCCGCCCCAGGAACAGCACGGTCCCCTTCGAGGCCAGCGACCGCGCAAGCTCCCGCACCGGCTCCATGGTGCCGAGCACCCGCTCGACGGCCCCCGGCATCTCCGACAGGTCGCAGACGACGTCGCGGATCTCGTCCCCGTACTTGGTCCCGCGCACCTGCCCTAGGTACAGCGCGACGAGATAGCAGGCCACCAGCTGCGTCAGGAACGCCTTGGTGGAGGCGACCGCCACCTCGGGCCCCGCATGGGTGTAGAGCACCGCGTCCGATTCCCGCGGGATGGTCGACCCGTTGGTGTTGCAGATGGCGAGGACCTTCGCGCCCTGCTCCCGGGCATGCCGCAAGGCCATCAGCGTGTCCATGGTCTCCCCGGACTGGGAGATGGCGATGACGAGGGTCTGCTGGTCGAGGATCGGATCCCGGTACCGGAACTCCGACGCCAGTTCCACCTCGCACGGAATCCGCGTCCAGTGCTCGATGGCGTACTTGGCGATGAGACCTGCGTGGAAGGCCGTACCGCACGCCACGATCACGACCTTGTCGACCTCGCGCAGCACACTCGCGGGAATCCGCACTTCGTCCAGCCGCAGCGACCCGGACCCGTCGATACGCCCCAGCAACGTGTCGGCGACCGCCTTCGGCTGCTCGGCGATCTCCTTGAGCATGAAGTAGTCGTAGCCGCCCTTCTCGGCGGCGGAGGCATCCCAGTCGACGTGGTACGAACGTACGTCCGCCGGACGCCCGTCGAACCCGGTGACGGTCACCCCGCCCCGCCGCAGCTCGACGACCTGATCCTGCCCCAGCTCGATGGCGTCCCGCGTATGGGCGATGAACGCGGCGACATCGGAGGCGAGGAAGTACTCGCCCTCCCCGACCCCCACCACCAGCGGCGAGTTCCGCCGCGCCCCGACGACCACGTCCGGCTGGTCGGCGTGTACGGCGACCAGCGTGAACGCGCCCTCCAGCCTGCGGCACACCAGCCGCATCGACTCCGCGAGGTCGGCGCAGGACGAGAACTCCTCGGCGAGCAGATGCGACACGACCTCGGTGTCGGTCTCGGAGGCCAGCTGATGGCCCCGCTCCTCCAGCTCGGCCCGCAGCGCGGCGAAGTTCTCGATGATCCCGTTGTGCACGACGGCGACGCGCCCGGCGTTGTCGAGGTGCGGATGGGCATTGGCATCGGTCGGCGCACCGTGGGTGGCCCACCGGGTGTGCCCGAGCCCTGTCGGCCCCGTCGGCAGGGGCCGCTCGGTCAGCTCCTTCTCCAAGGCGACGAGCTTCCCGGCCCGCTTGGCGGTGGCGAGCCCGCCGTCGGCGAGGACGGCGACGCCCGCCGAGTCGTACCCCCGGTACTCCAGCCGCTTCAGCCCGGCCATCACGACCTCAAGAGCCGACTGCGGCCCCACGTATCCCACGATTCCGCACATGTGCGGCACCCTACGTGCGAATGACCGTCCGAACCGGCCCCTGCCTGCCCGAATTCGGAAATTCCCACCACCGTACGAACGCCCCCAACACCCCGCTCACGTCTTCGCCCGATAGGCCCGCATAGCCAGCGGATAGAAGACGACGGCGATCCCAGCCGCCCACACCAGCGACCACAGCACCGGCTCCGCCACCGGCCCGCCCAGCAGCAGCCCGCGGAAGGCGTCGGACAGGTGGGTGACGGGATTGACGTCGCTCCATGCCTGGAGCCACCCCGGCATGGTGTCGACGCGGACGAACGCGCTGCTGGTGAAGGTGATGGGGAAGATCAAGGTGAAGGCGAACGCCTGCACCTTCTCCGCGTCCCCCGCGAGCATCCCGATGAGCACCGCACACCACGAGACCGCCGCCGCGAAGACCACGACCAGCACCAGCCCCAGCAGGAACCCGTCGAACCCGCCGGTGACCCGGAAGCCCAGCAGGAGCCCCAGCCCGAGCATCAGCAGCATCGCCCATATGTGCTTGGCGAGGTCGGCGGTGATGCGGCCGACGAGGGGGGCGGAGCGGGCGATCGGGAGGCTGCGCAGCCGGTCGAAGACGCCCTTGGTGAGGTCGGTGTTGAGTGCCATGGCCGTGTACATGGTCATGAACAGGGTGTTCTGGACGATGATCCCCGGCAGCGCGTACTTCAGGTACGCCTCGGGCGACCCGGCCATCTGCCCGCCCAGCACGTACGTGAACAGGAACACGAACATGATGGGCGTGATGCTGTAGTCCACCAGTTCCAGCGGGTTGTGCTTGACGGCGACGAGGCTCCGCCACGCCATGGTGAAGGTCTGCTGAAGCCCGGCGAGGGGCCGGACCCGTCCGGACTGGGTGATCGGGGCGTCGACGGCACCGGTGGCGGCGGTCATGGCCGCATCACCGCCTTCTGGAGTTCGTTGTCGTCCTCGTGCACGGCGGCCCCGCCATTGCCCTCGGCGTCGCCCGGCTCGGCGCGGTGCCCGGTCAGCGCGAGGAAGACCTCGTCCAGCGAGGACCGCCGCAGCGCCAGCTCGCCGACCGCGATCCCCTCGCGGTCGAGCGTGCGCACCACGGCGGGCATCAGCTGGGGGTCCTTCACCGGCGCGGTGACCAGCTCCCCCTCGATCTGGGTCTGCCGCCCGGCCTCACGCGTGACCAGCGCGTGCACCCTCTCCAGATCCCGGCCGAGCAGCGGCCGCAGTTGCAGCACCTGCCCGCCCACCTGCGACTTCAACTCATCCGGCGTGCCCTCGGCGATCACCCGGCCCTTGTCGATCACCACGATGTCGTCGGCGAGCACATCGGCCTCGTTCAGGTACTGCGTGGTCAGCAGGGCCGTCGCCCCGTCCGCCACCAGCCCCCGCAGCATGTCCCACAGCTCACCCCGGCTGTGCGGATCGAGCCCGGTGGTGGGCTCGTCGAGGAAGAGGATGCTGGGGCGGCCGACGAGGGAGGCGGCGAGGTCGAGCCGTCGCCGCATCCCACCGGAGAAGGTCTTCACAGCGCGCCCGGCGGCATCCGTCAGCTGGAACCGCTCCAGCAACTCCCCCGCCCGCGCCTTGGACTCCCGTCGGCTCATGCCGAGGAGCCGCCCGATGAGCAGCAGGTTCTCCGTGCCGGTCAGGTTCTCGTCGACCGCCGCGTACTGCCCGGTCAGCCCGACCAGGGCACGGACCACCCCGGCGTCCCGCACCACGTCATGGCCCGCCACCTGCGCCCGCCCGCCGTCCGGCTGGAGCAGCGTGGCGAAGATCCGCACAGCCGTCGTCTTGCCTGCCCCGTTAGGCCCCAGCAGCCCGAGAACCGTCCCTTTGTGTGCCCCCAGGTCCACCCCGGCCAGCGCCTCGGTCTCCTTGAACCGCTTGACCAGGCCTTCCGCCTCGATCGCGTACGTCATGGTCACCCCTCGGGGTCCGTGGACCCCGGCCTGGGCCCACCCTTCCCACAACTGTGACGCACGCCACTGACATTCCCCCGCTTGTCCCGGTTCGCCCGTGAATAAGACGCGCGTGATGTATGCCACCCCGCCGTCCCTTCGTACGCCCGTAACAATGGACTGTGATCTCTCCGGTCCCCGCGATGCCCCGGAGCGCCCACCGGCCCAGGCCGGAGGCGACTCCCTACGTCGATCTCACCCGAGCCGAGTGGAGCGCGCTGCGCGACAAGACGCCGTTGCCGCTCTCCGCCGAGGAGGTCGAGAAGCTGCGCGGCCTCGGCGACGTCATCGACCTCGACGAGGTGCGGGACATCTACCTCCCGCTGTCCCGGCTGCTGAATCTGTACGTCGGTGCCACGGACGGGCTCAGGGGCGCGCTGAACACCTTCCTCGGTGAGCAGGGGTCGCAGTCGGGCACGCCGTTCGTGATAGGCGTCGCGGGGTCGGTCGCGGTCGGCAAGTCCACCGTCGCCCGGCTGCTCCAGGCGCTGCTCTCCCGGTGGCCCGAGCATCCGCGGGTGGAGCTGGTGACGACGGACGGGTTCCTGTTGCCGACCCGGGAGCTCGAGGCCCGCGGGCTGATGTCGCGGAAAGGTTTCCCCGAGTCCTACGACCGCCGGGCGCTGACCCGCTTCGTCGCGGACATCAAGGCGGGGAAGTCCGAGGTCACCGCGCCCGTCTACTCGCACCTCATCTACGACATCGTGCCCGGAGAGAAGCTCGTGGTCCGGCGGCCGGACATCCTCATCGTCGAAGGGCTGAACGTCCTCCAGCCCGCCCTGCCCGGCAAGGACGGCCGCACCCGGGTCGGCCTCGCCGACTACTTCGACTTCAGCGTCTACGTCGACGCCCGCACCGAGGACATCGAGCGCTGGTACCTCAACCGGTTCCGCAAACTGCGCGCCACCGCCTTCCAGAACCCGTCCTCCTACTTCCGCAAGTACACCCAGGTGTCGGAGGAGGAGGCCCTCGACTACGCCCGTACGACCTGGCGGACGATCAACAAGCCGAACCTCGTCGAGAACGTCGCCCCGACCCGCGGCCGGGCCACCCTGGTCCTGCGCAAGGGGCCCGACCACAAGGTCCAACGCCTCAGCCTGCGCAAGCTGTGACGGCTACGCTGCCCGCATGCTGCATCTGCGTCTGATCGTCCCTCAGGAGAAGACCGACGACGTGGTGCGGCTGATCGACGACACCGTCGGCACCACCCATGTCGTCGTGGTGCCCGGTGTGGCCCGGGAGCCCGCCGGGGATGTCGTGAGCTGCGATGTCGCCCGGGAGGCCGGTGACGAACTCCTCAACGGTCTCCAGCGGCTCGGCATCGAGGAGTGCGGTTCCATCGCCGTGGAGAACATCGACCTGTCGCTGTCCAAGCGGGCGGTCCGGGCCGAGAAGGAGGCCCCGGGCGAGCCCGCGGACGCGGTGCTGTGGGAGCACCTGGTCGAGGAGACCCACGAGGAGTCGACGCTGTCGGTCACCTACCTCGCGTTCATGACGCTCGCCACGATGATCGCGGCCTGTGGTGTCGTCCTCGACAACGCGATCCTGATCGTGGGCGCGATGGCGGTCGGCCCGGAGTTCGGCCCGCTGACCGGCATCTCCACCTCGGTGGTGCAGCGCCAGCCACGCCTAGCGCTGCGCTCGCTGAACGCGCTGCTGGCGGGTTTCGCCCTGGCGATGGCGGTGACGGTGGTCTTCAGCCTGCTCATGGACGCCGGGGGCCTCTTCACCGAGGCGGGGCTCGAGGGCGACCGGCCGCAGACCGGGTTCGTGTACGCCCCCGACGCCTTCTCCTTCGTGGTGGCGCTGCTGGCCGGTGTCGCGGGCACGCTCTCCCTGACGTCCGCCAAGTCCGGCGCGCTGGTCGGCGTGGCCATCTCGGTGACCACGATCCCGGCCGCCGCCAACGCGGCCGTCGCCCTCAGCTACGGCGACATGGCCCAGACGGCGGGTTCCAGCAAGCAGCTGCTGCTCAACCTGGGCGCCATCACCCGGAACCGCCACGATGCTGCTCCAGAAGTGGCTGTGGGGCAGGCAGCGGGGCCGCCTGCACGCGCCGCGCGTTTGACGCCCCCGGAAGAGGCCAAGGGGTGCGGGGAACTGCGCGACCGGCCACAACGAACCCGCGGCCCGCGACGCACAGCAACCCAACCCCCACCGGCCGAGCCGCAGAACTACCCCAGCGCCGACTTCACCGCATCCGCCAGCCGCCCCGCCACCGACCGCGCCTGGTCGATGTCGGCCGCCTCGACCATCACCCGGACCAGCGGCTCGGTGCCGGAGGGCCGCAGCAGGACGCGCCCCGTGGAGCCCAGTTCCCGCTCCGCCTCGG
The DNA here is from genome assembly GCF_018070565.1 of Streptomyces sp. B93. Lineage (GTDB taxonomy): Bacteria > Actinomycetota > Actinomycetes > Streptomycetales > Streptomycetaceae > Streptomyces. The sequence continues at coordinate 103,784 of NZ_JAGPXL010000020.1, read as the reverse complement.
TGATCGCGGCCGCGAGGTCGGCGGAGGTCCCGACCCGCCCCTTGTCCACGTCGGGCACGTTGACCAGCACCTGCGGCAGGCGTTCCATCACGGACGCCAGCTCCCGCAGCGAGCGGCCGGTCTCGGCGACGCGGGCGGCGAGGAGGAGGCCGGTGAGGGTGCCGTCGCCGGTGGTGGCGTGCTCGAGGACGATGACGTGGCCGGACTGCTCGCCGCCGAGGGCGTGGCCCTTGTCCTTCATCTCCTCCAGCACGTACCGGTCGCCAACGGCGGTCTGGACGAGCTGGATGCCCTCGCGTTCCATGGCGAGCTTGAAGCCCAGGTTGGACATCACGGTGGCCACGACGGTGCCGGAGCCCAGCGCGGCACGCTCCCGCATGGCCAGCGCGAGCACCGCGAGGATCTGGTCGCCGTCGACCTCGTCGCCGGTGTGGTCCACGGCGAGGCAGCGGTCGGCGTCGCCGTCGTGCGCGATGCCGAGGTCGGCGCCGTTGGCGAGGACGGCGGCCTTGAGCTGGTCGAGGTGGGTGGAGCCACAGCCGTCGTTGATGTTGAGGCCGTCGGGTTCGGCGCCGATGGTGATGACCTCGGCCCCGGCGCGCGCGAAGGCGTCCGGCGAGACCCGGGCGGCGGCGCCGTGCGCCTCGTCGAGGACGATCTTCAGGCCGTCGAGACGGTTGGGCAGGACGCCGAGGAGGTGCTGGACGTACTGGTCGGCGCCCGCCTCGTGGTCGCGCACCCGGCCGACCCCGGCACCGGTGGGCCGCTCCCAGGGCTCGCCGCGCCGGTGCTCCTCGTACACCCGCTCGATACGGTCCTCCAGCTCGTCGGCGAGCTTGTGACCGCCCCGGGCGAAGAACTTGATGCCGTTGTCCGGCATGGCGTTGTGGCTGGCGGAGAGCATCACACCGAGGTCGGCGCCGAGCGCGGCGGTCAGGTGCGCCACGGCCGGGGTCGGCAGCACGCCGACGCGGAGCACGTCCACGCCCGCACTGGCCAGGCCCGCCACCACGGCGGCTTCCAGGAACTCCCCGGACGCGCGCGGGTCCCGCCCGACCACCGCCGTCGGCCGGTGGCCCGCGAAGGTGCCCGCCTCGGCAAGTACGTGCGCCGCCGCGACGGAGAGACCGAGGGCCATCTCGGCCGTCAGATCCGCGTTGGCGACACCACGCACGCCGTCCGTGCCGAAGAGTCGTCCCACTTGTCCTCCTGAGGATGCATCAGTACCGGCAACCGCCGCCTGCTGCGGCCCGCACATGCGACTGCCGTGGCCGGGGCCACAAGGGTCCGGCCATCTCATCACACCAGCCCATCACACAAGCCTTTGAGCGTCTTGTGCCGTTATACGCCTGATGGCTGTGATACACGAACGCCCCGGCAGCACGATGGCGTGCCGCCGGGGCGTTCGGAGTACGCAGCCGCAGATTAGCGCTTGCTGTACTGCGGAGCCTTGCGGGCCTTCTTCAGACCGGCCTTCTTGCGCTCGACCGCACGGTCGTCGCGGCGCAGGAAGCCCGCCTTCTTCAGCGGACCGCGGTTGTTGTCGACGTCGGCCTCGTTCAGCGCGCGGGCCAGGCCGAGGCGGAGGGCACCCGCCTGACCGGAGACACCGCCACCGGCGATACGGGCGACGACGTCGTAGCGACCGTCCAGCTCGAGCACCTTGAGGGGCTCGTTGACTTCCTGCTGGTGCACCTTGTTGGGGAAGTAGTCCTCAAGGGTGCGGCCGTTGATCTTCCACTTGCCGGTGCCCGGGACGATCCGGACGCGGGCGATGGCGTTCTTGCGGCGGCCCAGGCCCGCGGCGGGCTGGGGCTCGCCGAAGCGGGAGGCCATGGACTCCGAGGTGTACTCGCCCTCGACGGGGACCTCGGACTCGGTGGTGTAGCTGTCGATGTCAAGCTCTTCGAGCGGCTGCTCGGCAGTGGTCTCGGCCACGATTCTCCTCAGATTCTCTTCAGTCTTAGGGGGTGGCCGGACTTACTGCGCGACCTGGGTGATCTCGTACGGCTGCGGCTGCTGCGCGCCGTGCGGGTGCTGGTCACCCTTGTAGACCTTCAGCTTCGAGAGCATCTGACGGCCCAGGGAGTTCTTGGGGAGCATGCCCTTGACGGCCTTCTCGATGGCCTTCTCGGGGTTCTTCTCCAGCAGTTCGTCGTAGCGGACGGAGCGCAGACCACCCGGGTAGCCGGAGTGGCGGTACGCCATCTTCTGGGTCCGCTTGTTGCCGGACAGGTGCACCTTGTCGGCGTTGATGATGATGACGAAGTCACCGGTGTCGACGTGGGGCGCGTAGATCGGCTTGTGCTTGCCCCGCAGAAGGGACGCGGCGGTGGAGGCGAGACGGCCCAGGACGATGTCCTGAGCGTCGATGACGTGCCACTGGCGCGTCACATCGCCGGGCTTGGGGCTGTACGTACGCACGGTTCGTAGCCTTCGCTTCGAGTGAATGGTCCTGACAAGGTCACCGAAACGATCACGACAGCCTGGGCCCACGGCGGCGACGCATACCGCGTGCGTGGGGTCGCTGGTCATCGGCCCGGTGGACCGGTGTAAGGGCCCGTCCCGTGAGAATGAGCAAGCCAATACACAACGAACCAGCAGGATACCGGGGCGGCGCGGAGGGGTCAAAACGCGCGATCGGAGAGGCCTCGGGACCGCGGCCAGAAGGCCGGGGCGCGCGAGCGAGAGAGCCCGGTATCGCGCGCCCCGAGAGGCCGGCACCCGCGCCCCGAGAAGCCAGGACCCCTGACCAGCAAAGCCAGGACCCGCGACCAGCAAAGCCAGGACCTACGCCCGGCAAAGCCAGCCCCCACATCCGAACGACCACCGACCGCTACCACCCCCACCCCCTCGACCACGGAGCGTGACAAGCCGGCCCCGCCGCCAGAACCCCGCCACCCCCAGGGCCCGTTGAGGCGGAACGGCCCGCCCCGCGCCCCGTCTAAGATGCGGCCCATGAGCTTTGGGCAGGGGGGACCTCCGTCGCAGTGGGATCCCTGGAAACCGCACTCGCAGCAGGAGCCGTGGAACAGCGGCGGCGGCAGCCAGACCCCGGACTGGGCGGCACTGGCCGAGGCGTCCGAGGCGCGCAACCGACGGCGCCGACTGCTGATGATCGGCGGGGGCGCGCTGGCCACCGTCGCGATCGGCGCCGCCGTCGCGGTGGCCGTCGTGTCGGCGGACGGCGGCGATCCGGCCGCCAAGCAGCCCTCGTCCCAGCTGCCCGCCACCGCCGGCCTGCCGAGCAGCCCGGCCGCGCCGTCGTTCGAGCCGACCTCGGCGCCGCCGCCGCTGGACCCGAAGGACTTCATCGCCAGCAAGAAGAAGGACAAGGCCCCGCTCAGCCCGCAGACGCTCTTCCCGGGCACCCAGCTGACCATGGGTGACACGGTGTACAAGAAGGGTCCGACGGCCGACACGACGAACTGCGCCTCGGCGGCGGAGCGCACCCTGCCGAAGATCCTCACCGACAACGACTGCACCCGGCTGATACGTGTCACGTACACCAAGGACGGCGTCGCGGTCACGGTCGGCGTGGCGGTCTTCGACACCGAGGCGCAGGCGACCAGGGCCAAGGAGCAGGCCGACCAGAAGAGCATCGTCCGGGCGCTGTCCGGCGGCGGTGTGAAGGCGTTCTGCTCCGGAGCCGTCTGCCGCTCCACCACCAACGCCTACGGCCGGTACGCCTACTTCACCCTCGCCGGTTTCACCAACGGCAAGGACGTGACCACGAAGGACACGGCCGTCTTCGCCACCGGCGACGACCTGGCCGAGTTCACCTTCCGGCAGATCCGCCGCCGCGGCGAGGCCCAGGCGTCGGCAGCGGCGAACGAGTAGCGCCGGGTGCGCAGCCGCGGCCGGCTCGGCCTGCTCGGCGCCGCCGCGGGCGCCGCGCTGCTGACCCCGCTGGGGGTCTGGAGCCGGCTGAAGACGGGCGGGGAGGATGCGCCGGGCCCGACCCTGGTCCCCACCGACCTCCGCGCCCGCGACCCCCGGGCCACCCCCGCCGCGCGCCGGGCGTACGCGCTGCTGGCGGGCCTGGAGAACGACGCCCGCCGGGGTCGTCCGAGCCGCACGCTGATCGGGCAGCACGTGGAGCTGCACAACGAGCGGTACAACGCGGTCTACGGCGACTACCGGGGCACCAAGCCGCCGGGCTACTACTACCGCAAGGCGCGGGACATCACCGGTCGGCTGCCCGCCTTCGTGGAGCTGGACCTGGGCCCCGGCTACGGACAGCCGGGCTGGGCGGTGGGCGAGGCGCGGTCCTACTCACGGGCCTGGCCGAGCTGCCGCCCGATGTGGGGGTACACCGACGACGCCGTGGACCTCGCGGTCGGCGTGTGGGCCGGGCTGCCCCGGGCGGCCGACGGCTCGTACCGTCCGTCCGGCGGGCACACCGACTGCTCCTCCGGCACCGAGGCGCGGCTGCCGGAGAACGGGGGCGAGCCCGGGGGCCTGGTCGGTTTCTCCTTCCACCAGCCGTATCCGGGCAGCCCGGTCAAGGGCTTCGCGCAGACCAAGCACCGGGCGTCGCCCGGGGCGCGGGACGACGGCTGGTTCGCCCGGGTGATCACCCCGGGCAGCTCCGAGAACCAGGCCCTGTTGTACGACCTGGCGTTCCTCGCGGACCATCTGGCCTACCTCGCCGACTGCGGCGTACCGGTGCTGCTGCGGCCGTACCACGAGATGAACACGGCACCGGGGAAGGGCTTCTGGTGGGCGGGCCAGGACCCGGCGGCGTTCCGCGCGCTGTGGCGGCTGACGTACGACTACCTGGTGCACCGGCGCGGCCTGCACAACCTGATCCTCGTGTGGTCGCCGAACTCATGGGACGGCGGCTACGGACACGACCCCAGCCCCTACTACCCGGGCGGCCGGTACGTCGATGTCGTGGGTGTCGACGACTACAGCGGTTCCCCGGCCGACCCGTTCGGCGGCGGAGCCTGGACGGAGCCGTGGTACCGCGGACTGGAGAGGTACCGCAGGCCCCGGATCGTCGCCGAGTCCTTCCATGTGCCGCTCAACGCGGCCCGGCCGGAGACCTTGTCCAGGACGCCGTGGGTGCTGTGGACCGTATGGGGTCAGGCGCTGACGTACGACAACGTCTCCACTCCACGCCAAAAGAACACCCCAGACGATGTCAAAAGGACGTATTACTCCCCTCACGTTGCCACAGGGCAACCTTTCACTTGATTAACTTTTGACCACATCTCCCTCACAGCCGTTCCCGCATTCACACCCGTGTGCGAGCATTGTGGATCTGTTCGGCCAACGGTTTGTCGCCCGGGGGGGCTTCTGACTGGCGCGTGGCCGACGTGACGCCAATGGAGGCGTCGGGGGGCAACACCAGGAGCACCGTGCCGTGAGCGCCATACCGCGCGCCCGGTCGGATTCTGCCGTGCCCCGACGCACCACCGATCTCATGGGGAGTGCCGCAGTCGTCATGGCTACGACAATGGTCGACGGGGGTATGCCGCATTCGCGGCACAATGCGAAGCTCGCGAAACGCACCGCGTCATGGAAGCCGGGCATCCTCCCCTTCCTGGTGCCGTTCGTCGCGCTGGTCGCTTTCGGGCTGTGGTCCTACAAGCCCAGTTCGTCACCGCTGAGCTGGATCCTGACCGTCGTCTGGTCACTGCCCGTGGTGGGCGTGCTGGTCGGCCTCCAGGGTGCGCTGCTGATCCGCCGCCGGGTCCGCCAGAGTGACCGGATGACCGCTCCGGCCCCGGCGCACGAGGACTTCCTGATCGTCCTGTGCCCGACCATCGGCCGCCACGACACCTACCCGGCCCTGGAACGCTCCGTCCTGTCCTACGTCGAGCACCTGCCGGAGTGGTTCCCGTACATGCGGGTCGACATCCTCACCGAGGAGGGCTGCGAGGCCGCGGCCGACATCGACCGGCTCGCCGCCTCGCACCCGCTGATGCGGGTGATCACCGTGCCCAAGGACTACGTCCCGGAGAACGGCACCCGCTTCAAGGCCCGCGCCAACCACTACGCCCACGAACTGCGCATCGCGGAGGGCGAGGCCCTCGACTACGTGTGGGTCCTGCACATGGACGACGACACCGGCGTGGGGCCCGACACCGCGTCCTCGCTCGCCCAGTTCATCAACCGGCAGCGCCGCGCCCATCCCGACGAGGCCAAGCACATGGCCCAGGGCATCCTCACGTACCCCCGTGAGAACGCGGTCAACATGTTCACCTGGCTCGCGGACGCCGTGCGCCCCGCCGACGACATCGCCCGCTTCCGCGCGCTGACCGGCATGGGCACCCCGGCCGCCGGTGTGCACGGCGAGCTGCTGGTGCTGCGCGCCTCCGTCGAGGCGGAGATCGGCTGGGACTTCGGCCCCAAGGAGATCGTCGAGGACGCCCGGCTCGCCCTCACCTTCTGCCGTATGTACCCGGGCCGCAGCGACTGGTTCAACGGCCGCTGCTACGGCGCCTCCCCGGCCAGCGCCGAGGACTTCGTCAAGCAGCGCGACCGCTGGGCGTGGGGCCTGGTGGCGCTGTGCTGCAACAAGGCGGTGCCCTGGCGCTACCGCTGGTTCCTGTCGATCTGCGTGGCCACCTGGATCCTCGGCCCGCTCCAGCACATCGCCGCCGTCCTGCTCATCGGCTGGCTGATGAACGACATGAACACCTCCCCGGCGACCCAGTCCGTGGTCATCCTGTGGGCCCTCAACTTCGCCTATGTCATCTGGACCTACTGGGAAGGGCTGCGGCTGAACGCGCTCGCGTCGCTCAGCGGCCGGCGCAAGTGGTGGGAACCGATCGTGGTGGTCGCGCTCATCCCCGTGTTCTCCGTGCTGGAGGGCCTCGGCGGCTTCAAGGGCTTCCTGAGGTTCGTCCGCCGCGAGGAGAACAAGTTCGTCGTGATCGCCAAGCCCGCCTGACCGCCCGGAAGACAACTGACATGCGTTCACGACTGCCTCTGCTTGCCATTTTTCCGGTGACCTTCCTCACCGTCGTCCTGGGCACCCCGTTCGTCATCGGCGACCACCCGGTGCGCTGGGAGTCGGGTTCGGCCCTGCCCAGGTTCGTGATGGGCGAGGCCGAGGAATCCGCCACGTCCTCCGACGACACCACCGACGACGGTGACCCGGGCACCCCCGCCCCGCCGTCCTCCGCCTCCTCCGGCGCCCTCCGGGTCGCCGAGCCGTGGAAGGAGGGCAGGGCGCAGTGGGGCGTACAGCTCTACTGGGAAGAGGAAGAGCAGAAACGTTCCGACTCCTTCATCGAGAAGCAGGCCGCCAAGCACGCCGAGTACCTGATCGGCCTCGGCGCCAACTCGGTCTCCCTCTCGTTCCCCTACTTCACCGAGGGCGTCACCTCCAACACCCTCTCCGCGGAGGCCAAGACCCCCTCCCCGGAGCGCGTGCAGCGCGTGCTGAAGGTGTTCAAGGAGGCGGGCTTCCGCACCACGCTCCGCCCGATCATGGACGAGGCCGCCCTGGACCCGCCGGAGGGCTGGCGCGGCAACATCGAACCCGCCTCCCGCTCCGCCTGGTTCACCTCCTACGGGGAGTTCCTCACCCCGTACCTCGAAGCCGCCGAGAGGACGAAGACCAACACCTTCGTCATCGGCACCGAGCTGAACTCCATGGAGGGCGACCCCGGCTGGACCGCCCTGGTCGGCTCCGCCGAGCAGACCTTCTCCGGTGAGGTCGCCTACGACGCCAACTGGGACAACTACGTCTCCGGCCGCATCAACATGCCGGTCAGCCACCTCGGCGTCGACGCCTACTTCCCCGTCCAGGTCGACGACGACGCCTCCGTCGACGCCCTCGTCGACGGCTGGCAGGGCTGGCTGGACAAGAAGGCCACCGGCCCGCTGCCGAACATCACCATCTCCGAGACCGGCATCGGCGCCATGGACGGCGCCTACCACGCACCCGGCGACTTCTACACCAAGAACGCCGTCAACCCCGAGGTGCAGGCCAACTGGTACGAGGCCGCCTGCCAGGTCGTCCAGGAACGGCGGATGCAGGGCGTCTACTGGTGGTCGATCTGGTTCGACGACGACCCCAACGACGCCCCGGACGACAAGGTCGCCTCCCGGCTCGACTTCGCCGGACGCCCCCTCACCGAGAAGGCCGTCAAGTCCTGCTTCACCTCTGACTACGCGGGTCCCGGCACCGACAACGCGAGCTGACCGAGCGAGGCCATCATGCAAGAAGCCATCATCCTGGTGGGCGGCAAGGGAACTCGCCTGCGCCCGCTGACCAACCACACCCCGAAGCCGCTGCTCGACGTCGCGGGGTCGTCCTTCATCCGGCACCAGATCGCCAAACTGATGGACGCCGGCGTCGAACACGTCGTCTTCGCCACCTCCTACCTGGCCAGCCTCTTCGAGGAGGAGTTCCAGGACTTCACCCAGGACCTGACGATCTCCTACGCCGTCGAGGAGGTGCCGCTGGGCACCGGCGGCGCCATCCGCAACGCCGCGCACCTGCTGCGCGGCACCTCGGCGGACGCGCCCGTCCTCATCCTCAACGGCGACATCCTCTCCGGCCTCGACCTGCGCGCCGTCCTGCGGCAGCACCGGGACCGGGACGCCGACGTCACCCTGCACCTCACCCGCGTCGCCGACCCGCGCGCCTTCGGCCTGGTGCCGACCGACGCGGACGACCGGGTGCTCTCCTTCCTGGAGAAGCCCAAGACGGCCGAGGAATGCGTCACCGACCAGATCAACGCGGGCTGCTACGTCTTCCGCCGCTCGGTCCTGGACTCCATCCCCACCGGCCGTGAGGTCTCCGTCGAACAGGAGACCTTCCCCCAACTCGTCGCCGCCGGACGACGCGTCTTCGGCCACACCACCGACGACTACTGGCGCGACCTCGGCACCCCGCTGGCGTTCGTCCACGGCTCCGCCGACCTGGTCACCGGCAAGGCCACCTCCCCGCTCGTGCCGGGTCCGGCCGAGGCGCTGATCCACCCCACGGCCACCGTCGACCCCACCGCCCACGTCACCGGCGGCTCCACGATCGGGCCGCACGCCGTCATCGGCGCCCGGACCGTCGTCGACCGCTCCATCGTCGGCGCGGGCGTCACGGTCGCGGAGGGCGCGCGGATCCACGACTCCGTGGTGGACCACGACTCCTCCATCGGCAGCGCCTCCGTCCTGCGGGAGGCGGTCGTGGGCTGTCACGCCCACGTCGGCGCGGAGAACGAACTCCCCGCCCAGCTGCGGCTGTCCTGCGGCATCCGCATCCCCGCCCAGGGAGTACGCATCAGCGGCACGGCCGCCGCCTGCGCGACGGTCCACTGACGTCGCCCACCCGCCCCACGGTCTGACCGACAGTCAGTTACTGGAGAAACATGTCCCGCCATCGCACAGGGGCCGAGACCGAGCGTCTTCGGAAGTACCGGCCCGACATCCAGGGCATGCGTGCCGTCGCCATCATGATGGTCGTCAGCATGCACTGCGGCATCCTCGACATCCACGGTGGCGTGGACGTGAGCTTCGTGCTGAGCGGCTTCCTCATCGGCGGCCAGCTCTTCGCGGAGATCGAGAAGACCGGCAAGGTGTCCCTGACCAAGTTCTGGGCTCGCCGCTTCCGTCGGCTGACGCCGCCCATGGCCGTCGTCATCGTCGGCACCGCCGCCCTCGCCTGGGTGTACGGCAGCCCCCTGAAGTTCCGCGACTTCATGGCCGACGGGCTCGCCGCCTCCCTCAGCTTCATGAACTGGCGCCTGGTCGAGACCGGCACCGACTACTTCGCCAACGACGGCTCCCAGTCCCCGTACCAGCACTTCTGGTCGCTGGCCATCGAGGAGCAGTTCTACGTCGTCGCCCCGCTGGTGCTGGTGGCGATGGTCTGGATCAGCCGGAAGATCTTCCGCAACCGCGCCCTGGTGGCCCTGTTCCTCATGGCCGTCATCGGCGGATCGTCCTACCTCGGCTGGGCCCAGACTGCCGAGAACCAGCCGCTGGCCTACTTCAGCACCCACACCCGGATCTGGGAGATCACCTGCGGCGTCCTGCTCGCCCTCGCCGCCCCCCTCGCCGCCCGGATGAACCGCGGGGTGGCCGCGGTCGTCTCCTGGCTCGGTCTCGGCACCGTGCTCGTCACCGCCATGCTCATCACCGAGCACACCCCGCTGCCGGGCTACGCGGTCGCCGGTCCGGTCATCGGCGCCGTCATGGTCATCGCCGGTGGCTGCGCCAACCCCCGCTTCGGCGCCGAGCGGCTCCTCGACAACCCCGTCCTCGACTTCGTCGGCAACGTCAGCTACGGCTGGTACCTGACCCACTGGCCGCTGCTGGTGCTCTGGCCGTCCATCACCGACCGGGAGTTCAGCTTCCAGGACCGGCTGCGGGTCGCCGTCCTGTCGTTCCTGGTGGCGGTCCTTCTGCACTATGTCGTCGAGCGCCGGTTCAAGAAGAACGTGCAGTGGGTGGCCCGCCCCTGGAAGGGCGTCTTCACCGGCGGGTTCACCACCGCGGGCACCGCCGGGGCGATGGTCCTGGCCACGATCATCCCGCTCAACCTGGCGACCTCCTCCGGCAGCACGCTCGGCGTCGGCTTCACCAGCCAGGCCTCGGTCGAGGAGGCCGTCCAGCGCACGAAGCTCTCCGCGACCGTGCAGGGCGCCCTCCAGGACGCCCCGAAGAGCCACTCGACGCACGGCTGCATCGACGACTTCGAGGTCACCACCTTCACCATGCGGGACGGCTGTGTCGCCGGTGACCCGGACGGCGCCAAGACCCTCGTCCTGATGGGCGACTCGCACGCCTGGCAGTGGAACGACGTCTACCACGAGATCGGCGAGGAACTCGGCGTACGGGTGGTGACCATCACCAAGGGCGGCTGCTCACCGCAGGTCTACCGGATCGTCAACCCCAACGTGAACCGCGCCTACACCGAGTGCGACACCTGGCGCGAGTCCGCCTTCGCCGAGCTGAAGAAGATCAAGCCGGATGTCCTCGTCATCGCCGACCGGGCCCGCCAGGAGGCCAACCGCACGGGCGCCAAGGCCGCGTTCGAGGTGTTCAAGGACACCGGCGCCCAGCTCGTCTACATGACGGACACCCCGCAGCCCGGCCGCAACGTCCCCGACTGCCTCGCCACGCACATGGACAACACCGCCCTGTGCAACCGCAAGCAGTGGCAGGCGCTCGAGTACACGGAGTTCCGCGCCATGGAGCGGGAGGTGGCCGAGGAGTACGGCGCCGAGATCATCGACACCACGCCCGCGTTCTGCGCGGTGGACGTCTGCCCGGCGGTCATCGGCGACCAGATCGTCTACTTCGACAACAGTCACATCACGTCGTCGTACTCCAAGACGCTGAAGCCGTTCCTCCAGCCCGCCCTGGAAGAGGTCCTGAACAAGGCATGACCGCGGCCGGGTCCGCCCCCTCGTCGGGAGGCGGACCCGGCCACGCTCACTGTCCCCGCACCCGCCGGGCCACCCGCTGCCGCTCCGCCAGCAGCTCGTCGGCCGGATACCCGACCTCCTCCAGACACAGCCCGTGCGGCCGGACCACGTGTACGGCGCTGTCCCGCACCCCCGCGTCCAGCACCTGCCGCGGCCACTCCACGCCCCGGTGCCCGTCGCCGACGAACAGCAGCGCGCCGACCATGGCACGCACCTGGTTGTGGCAGAAGGCGTCGGCACGCACCTCGATCTCGATGACACCGTCCGCGCCCCGGCGCACCCCGAAGTCGAGGATCTCCCGGATCGTGGTCGCGCCCTCCCGCTTCTTCGCGTACGCCGCGAAGTCGTGCTCCCCGATCAGGGACTTGGCCGCGGCGTCCATCACGGCGACGTCGAGCGGCCAGTCGTGCCACAGCACATGCCCCCGCAGCAGCGGATCGACGCCGCCCGGGTTGTCGGTGACCCGGTAGACATAGCGCCGCCAGACCGCCGCGAACCGCGCGTCGAAACCGCTCGGCGCCTCCCGCAGCGCCCACACGCGGACGTCCCTCGGCAGCCGCCCGGCGAGCCGCTTCAGCAGCTTCGCGCCCTGCTCCGCCCACACCTCGCGCGGCAGATCGACATGCGCCACCTGCCCCCGGGCGTGCACCCCGGCGTCCGTACGCCCGGCGACCGTCAGCTCGTACGTCGTCCCCCCGGACCGGGTCACGGTCCGCAACGCGTCCTCGACCTCCCCCTGCACGGTCCGCCGCCCCCCGGCCTGTTTGGCCCAGCCGGAGAAGTCGGTCCCGTCATAGGACAGGTCAAGACGGATACGAACATGATCGGCCTGTACTTCGTCACTCACAGGGGGAATCCTCTCAGGAACACGAGAGCGGGCCCGCTCCTCGAAAGGAACGGGCCCGCGAACGGCCTGGGCCGTCAGGACGCTCAGGCGTCCTTCGACTCCTCGGGAGTCTCGTCGGCCTTGGCCATGTCGACCTGGGCCTCGGAGGCCTCGGCGTCCTTGGCGGCACGCTTGGTGGCGGCCTCGGCCTCACCCGTGGCCTGCTGCGCGACCGTCAGCGCCTCGACCAGCTCGATGACGGCCATGGGCGCGTTGTCGCCACGGCGGTTACCGATCTTGGTGATACGGGTGTAGCCACCGGGGCGGTTCTCGTAGCGCGGGCCGATCTCGGTGAAGAGCGTGTGCACGATGCCCTTGTCCGTGATGACCTGGAGCACCTGGCGGCGGTTGTGAAGGTCACCCTTCTTCGCCTTGGTGATCAGACGCTCCGCGTACGGGCGCAGGCGGCGGGCCTTCGCCTCGGTGGTGGTGATCTTGCCGTGCTCGAAGAGCGACTTCGCGAGGTTCGCGAGCATCAGCTTCTCGTGCGCGGCGCTGCCGCCCAGACGGGCACCCTTGGTGGGCTTCGGCATGGTGTTTCTCCTAGGTGTCTGCCCCGGCCGTATCAGGTACCGGGGTCAGTATCTGAGCAGACGGTTGTCTGTCAGAGATCCGGGGTTTCTTCGAACCCCGGAAGGGACCGCGCCCCCAAAGGGGCGCGGAGAACTGCGCGACCAGCCACACGGGACCGGCACCCGAAAACCGATCAGTACTGCTCGGTCTCCACGAACCCGGCGTCCGCGTCGTCGTCCGCACCGAACGCGTCCGCCGCGGCGGTCGGGTCGAACCCGGGAGGCGAGTCCTTCAGCGCGAGGCCCATACCCGCGAGCTTCGCCTTGACCTCGTCGATGGACTTCGCACCGAAGTTGCGGATGTCCAGCAGGTCCGCCTCGGACCGCGCGACCAGCTCACCCACGGAGTGGATGCCCTCACGCTTGAGGCAGTTGTAGGAGCGGACGGTCAGCTCCAGCTCCTCGATCGGCAGCGCCAGGTCCGCGGCCAGGGCGGCGTCCGTCGGGGACGGACCCATGTCGATGCCCTCGGCGTCGATGTTCAGCTCACGGGCCAGACCGAACAGCTCGACCAGGGTCTTGCCGGCCGACGCCATGGCGTCACGGGGACGCATGGCCTGCTTGGTCTCGACGTCGACGATCAGCTTGTCGAAGTCGGTGCGCTGCTCGACACGCGTGGCCTCGACCTTGTACGTGACCTTGAGCACCGGCGAGTAGATCGAGTCGACCGGGATACGACCGATCTCCTGGCCGACCTGCTTGTTCTGCACGGCGGAGACATAGCCGCGACCGCGCTCGACGGTCAGCTCCATCTCCAGCTTGCCCTTGCCGTTGAGCGTGGCGAGGACGAGGTCGGGGTTGTGCACCTCGACACCGGCCGGGGGCGCGATGTCGGCGGCGGTGACCAGACCCGGGCCCTGCTTGCGCAGGTACATCACGACGGGCTCGTCGTGCTCCGAGGAGACGACCAGCTGCTTGATGTTGAGGATCAGGTCGGTGACGTCCTCCTTGACGCCCGGCACGGTGGTGAACTCGTGCAGGACGCCGTCGATGCGGATGCTGGTGACAGCAGCGCCGGGGATCGACGACAGGAGGGTACGGCGGAGGGAGTTGCCGAGGGTGTAGCCGAAGCCCGGCTCCAGCGGCTCGATCACGAACCGGGACCGGAACTCGTCGACGACCTCTTCGGTCAACGAGGGACGCTGAGCGATCAGCATGGTGCGTTCCTTCTGTCAGGGGCGCCCGCTATTTGACGCCCTGATGTGACAAGGGTACGGGCGGTACGCCCCGGAAGGCCGTACCGCCCGAATCCTCAAGACAACCGAGCCTCAGACGCGACGGCGCTTGGGCGGACGGCAGCCGTTGTGCGGGGTCGGGGTGACGTCCTGGATCGAGCCGACCTCGAGGCCGGTCGCCTGGAGCGAACGGATCGCGGTCTCACGACCGGAACCCGGACCCTTCACGAACACGTCGACCTTGCGCATGCCGTGCTCCTGGGCGCGGCGGGCAGCCGACTCGGCGGCCATCTGCGCGGCGAACGGCGTGGACTTCCGGGAGCCCTTGAAGCCGACGTGGCCGGCGGAGGCCCAGGAGATCACGTTGCCGGACGGGTCCGTGATGGAGACGATCGTGTTGTTGAACGTGCTCTTGATGTGCGCGTGGCCGTGAGCGACGTTCTTCTTTTCCTTGCGGCGCACCTTCTTGGCAGCGCCCTGACGACCCTTGGGGGGCATCTGTAACTCCTACGGGAGGTGGTCGGTCCTACAGCGAAGACCGCTGGACGGCGAAGTCGCTGTGGACTACTTCTTGCCCGGCTTCTTCTTACCGGCGATGGCGCGACGCGGGCCCTTGCGGGTGCGGGCGTTGGTGCTGGTGCGCTGACCGCGGACGGGCAGCCCGCGGCGGTGGCGGAGACCCTGGTAGCAGCCGATCTCGACCTTGCGGCGGATGTCGGCCTGGATCTCGCGACGGAGGTCACCCTCGGTCTTGATGTTGTTGTCGACGTACTCGCGGATCGCGACGAGCTGCTCCTCGGAGAGGTCGCGGACGCGGGTGTTCGGGTCGACGCCGGTGGCGGCCAGCGTCTGCTGCGAAAGGGTCCGGCCGATGCCGAACACATAGGTGAGGGCGACCTCCACGCGCTTTTCGCGCGGAATGTCAACACCGGAAACGCGTGCCATTCAATGGCTCCAGTTTTGTCTTTCGGAGGTCTTCCACAGAACCGTCTCCCGGCCCGCCGTACCAGGTACGAACCGGGTCCCCAGCCTCCGAACCGGGGGTGTCGAGCCAGTCGGCTCGGGTCCTGCGTATGAACATGTAACTCAGCTCGCGTCGCGCGAAACTCTGCGAAAGCAGAGGGAAGGTCCTGCGGTCAGCCCTGGCGCTGCTTGTGGCGCGGGTTCTCGCAGATGACCATGACCCGGCCGTGACGGCGGATCACCCTGCACTTGTCGCAGATCTTCTTGACGCTCGGCTTGACCTTCATGGGGTGAGGTTCTCCGGGTCAGTGCCATCACCCCGCTCTCAAGCGGGGCGCGGGCAAGATCTACTTGTACCGGTAGACGATCCGGCCACGCGTCAGGTCGTACGGAGACAGCTCCACCACGACCCGGTCGTCAGGGAGGATGCGGATGTAGTGCATACGCATCTTGCCGCTGATGTGTGCCAGGACCTGGTGGCCGTTCTGGAGCTCGACCTTGAACATGGCGTTCGGCAGAGACTCGACGACAGTGCCCTCGATCTCGATGGCACCTTGCTTCTTGGCCACGCTTCGCCCTTCGAATCGACTACCTTGATCGACTCTCTTCATCACCCCGAGAGGGGCGAGTGCGAGCGCATGCGGACATGCGGGTGCACAAGAGCCGACGAGTCAGTCTACGTCAGCGCACCCGGAAACACGAATCGAGCAATCCTGCCCCACGAGCGAGATCATCATGCAAGCGGGTCCGGCGCGGCCGTGATCCCGTACTCCGCGAGCTTCGCCTTGCCGCCGACCGATTCCCGACGCCGCTCTCGCGGGCGCTCGGCGCCGGGGGCGCCTCCCTGGCTTCGACCGGCTGCGCCGGCCTCCGACCGGCGGTCCTCCGTCCGGCGGTCACGCCTGCGCTGCCGTCAGGCCAACGGGTCCGGCGCCGCCGTGATCCCGTACTCCGCGAGCTTCGCCCTGCCGCCGTCGGGTGCCGTCAGCACCAGCGGTCCCTCCGGGGTCAGCGCGACGGAGTGCTCCCAGTGCGAGGACCATGTGCCGTCGGTGGTGATGACCGTCCAGTCGTCCGACAGGACCTCCGTCTTCGGGGTGCCCAGGGAGACCATCGGCTCGATGGCGAGGCAGATGCCGGGGACCAGCTTGGGGCCCTTGCCGCGCTTGCGCTCGACGTAGTTCAGCAGGTGCGGGTCCATGTGCATCTCGGAGCCGATGCCGTGGCCGCCGTAGTCCTCGACGATGCCGTACCGGCCGCCGCCGGGCTTCGGCTGACGGCGGATGTACGTCTCGATGGCGCGGGAGATGTCCACGAGCCGGTTGCCCTGCTTCATGGCCGCGATCCCGGCCCACATGGACTCCTCGGTCACCCGGGACAGCTCGATCAGCTCCGGGGAGTGACCGGAGCCGACGAAGGCGGTGTACGCCGCGTCCCCGTGCCAGCCGTCGATGATCGCCCCGGCGTCGACGGAGATCATGTCGCCGTCCTTGAGGACGACATCCTCGGAGGGGATGCCATGGACGACGACCTCGTTGACCGAGGTGCAGATCGTCGCCGGGAAGCCGCCGTAGCCGAGGAAGTTCGACTTGGCGCCGTGCTCGGCGAGGACCTTGCGGGCCACCTCGTCCAGGTCCTTCGTCGTGGCGCCGGGCACCGCCGCCTCACGGGTGGCCGCGTGGACGGCCGCGACGACCAGCCCCGCCGCACGCATCCTGGCGATCTGCTCGGGGGTCTTGATCTGCACCATGCGGGCCCTGCGCTCTCCGTCACTCACGTCAACCGGTTACGTACACAACAGTACGGCCGTGACGCCCCTCGGGGTGCCACGGCCGCTACCGCCTGACGACGGCTACTTGCCGTCGCCCTCACGCTTCAGAGCCTCCAGCGCCCGTCCCGTGACCTCGTCCACGGCTCCCACCGCGGAGATGGTGACGACCAGGCCCTGCGCCTTGTAGTAGTCGATGATCGGCTCGGTCTGCGTGTGGTAGACCTCCAGCCGCCTGCGGACCGTGTCCTCGGAGTCGTCGTCGCGCTGGTACAGCTCGCCGCCACAGGTGTCGCAGACGCCCTCCTGCTTCGGCGGGCTGTAGGTGACGTGGAAGACGTGGCTGGAGTCCTTGCGGCAGATCCGCCGCCCGGCGATCCGCTTGACGACCTCGCCCTCGGGGGCCTCCAGGTCCAGGACCGCGTCCAACTCCATGCCCTCGGCCGTCAGCAGTTCGTCCAGCGCCTCCGCCTGCGAGACGTTGCGCGGGAAACCGTCGAGCAGGAAGCCGTTCTCCGCGTCGGGCTGCTCCATCCGGTCCTTGGCCATCGCGATCGTGACCTCGTCCGGCACGAGGTTGCCCGCGTCCATGTAGGACTTGGCGAGCTTCCCCAGCTCCGTCTGCTGGCTGATGTTGGCGCGGAACAGGTCGCCCGTGGAGATGTGCGGGATCGACAGCTTCTCGGCAAGGCGTGTGGCTTGCGTACCCTTGCCCGCGCCCGGCGGCCCGACGAGGACGATTCGCATCAGCGGAGGAACCCTTCGTAATTGCGCTGCTGGAGCTGGCTCTCGATCTGCTTCACCGTCTCCAGACCCACACCCACGATGATCAGGATGCTGGTACCACCGAACGGGAAGTTCTGGTTTGCCCCGAAACCGACCAACGCCATTGTTGGAACGAGAGCGATCAGACCCAAGTACAGCGAACCCGGCCAGGTGATCCGGTTGAGTACGTAGCTCAGATACTCAGCGGTCGGTCGGCCAGCCCGGATGCCCGGGATGAAGCCACCATACTTCTTCATGTTGTCGGCGACTTCTTCGGGGTTGAAGGAGATCGCCACGTAGAAGAACGCGAAGAACACGATGAGCAAGAAGTACATACTGATGTAAATCGGGTGGTCCCCGGAGACCAGGTGTGACTCGATCCACGACTTCCAGCCCGAGTCACTGCTGGAGAACTGGGCGATCAGCGCCGGGATGTAGAGCAGCGACGAGGCGAAGATGACGGGAATCACACCCGCCTGGTTCACCTTGAGGGGGATGTACGTCGACGTACCGCCGTAGGAGCGACGGCCGATCATGCGCTTCGCGTACTGCACCGGGATGCGGCGCTGGGCCTGCTCGACGAAGACCACCAGGGCGACCATGACCAGGCCGACCGCGATGACGGTGCCGAACTCGATCCAGCCGTCGGCCAGCGAGCCCTGCTGCTTGATGGCCCACAGCGCGGACGGGAACGTCGCGGCGATCGAGATGAACATCAGGATCGACATGCCGTTGCCGATGCCGCGGTCGGTGATCAGCTCACCGAGCCACATGACGACGGCCGTACCGGCGGTCATCGTGATGACCATGGTGATGGTCACGAAGATCGAACGGTCCGGGACGATCTCCGACGCGACCGGGCACCCGCTGAACAGCGCACCGCTCCGCGCGGTGGCCACCAGGCCGGTGCCCTGGAGCACGGCGAGCGCCACCGTCAGGTAACGGGTGTACTGGGTGATCTTCGCCGTACCGGCCTGGCCCTCCTTCTTCAGGGCCTCGAGGCGCGGGATCACCACCGTCAGCAGCTGAAGGATGATGCTCGCGGTGATGTACGGCATGATGCCGAGCGCGAAGATCGTGATCTGGAGAAGCGCACCGCCGCTGAACATGTTGACCAGGCCGAAGAGACCCTGGTTGCCCTCGGCGACGTCGATACAGGTCTGGACGCTCCGGTAGTCGACACCAGGGATCGGGATATGCGTACCGATCCGGTACACGCCGATGATGCCGAGCGTGAAGAGCAGCTTCTTGCGCAGGTCGGGCGTCTTGAACGCCCGGGCGAACGCGGTGAGCACGGTGCCTCCTGCGACCCCCGCGCGTCTGCGTCAAGGGTGACGGTTTTGAAGGTCCAATGAAACAACGACTTAGGTAACGGCCAACCGCCGCCCAGAGTGCCCTTGTGAGGTACCCCGGTGAAAGTTGGCAGTGCAGGCCACCTTACCGGCGAGACTGCCACCCTTGGAACGACCAACCGGGGATACCCCATTTGTGGGGTATCCCCGGTCGGGATCGCTCAAGTCATCGAGACGCCCGTGGTGTTCAGACGAGCTCGGTGACGGTACCGCCGGCGGCGGTGATCTTCTCCTTGGCGGACCCGGAGACGGCGTCGACCGTCACCTGGAGCGCCACGGAGATCTCGCCCTGGCCGAGGACCTTGACGAGGCTGTTCTTGCGAACGGCACCCTTGGCCACCAGACCCTCGACGGTGACCTCGCCACCCTCGGGGTAGAGCGCGGCCAGCTTGTCGAGGTTCACGACCTGGTACTCGGTCTTGAACGGGTTCTTGAAGCCCTTCAGCTTCGGGAGGCGCATGTGGAGGGGCATCTGCCCACCCTCGAAGCGCTCCGGAACCTGGTAGCGGGCCTTGGTGCCCTTGGTACCACGACCGGCCGTCTTACCCTTCGACGCCTCACCACGACCGACACGGGTCTTGGCGGTCTTGGCGCCGGGGGCGGGACGGAGGTTGTGGATCTTCAGCGGGTTCTGCTCCGCCATGATCAGTCGACCTCCTCGACCGTCACGAGGTGGCGGACGGTGTGCACCATGCCGCGGAACTCGGGGCGGTCCTCCTTGACGACCTGCGTGTTGATGCCCTTGAGACCAAGGGAGCGCAGGGTGTCACGGTGGTTCTGCTTGCTGCCGATGTAGGACTTCACCTGCGTGATCTTGAGCTGCGCCATGATCACACACCCGCCCCGGCACGAGCACGGAGCAGAGCCGCGGGGGCCACGTCCTCCAGGGGCAGACCGCGGCGGGCCGCGATCTCCTCGGGACGCTGGAGGCCCTTCAGGGCCTCCACGGTCGCGTGCACGATGTTGATGGCGTTGTCGGAGCCGAGCGACTTCGACAGCACGTCGTGGATACCGGCGCACTCCAGCACGGCGCGCACCGGACCACCGGCGATAACGCCGGTACCGGGCGAGGCGGGCTTGAGCAGCACGACGCCGGCAGCCTTCTCACCCTGGATGGGGTGGGGGATGGTGCCCTGGATCCGGGGGACCTTGAAGAAGTGCTTCTTGGCCTCCTCAACGCCCTTGGCGATGGCGGCCGGCACCTCCTTGGCCTTGCCGTAACCGACACCCACGGTGCCGTCACCGTCGCCCACCACGACCAGCGCGGTGAAGCTGAAGCGACGACCACCCTTCACAACCTTGGCGACGCGGTTGATCGCGACGACGCGCTCAACGTACGCGGTCTTCTCGGCGGCAGCAGCGCCGCCGTCACGGCCCTTCCGGTCCCGCCGCTCGCCGCCACCGGCACCGCCACCGCGGCGCTGGGGTCCAGCCATTGGAATTACCTCTCTTCGTTTCCGCTAGCTACGGCAGGCTCAGAACTTGAGCCCGGCTTCGCGGGCGGCGTCCGCCAGGGCGGCGATGCGCCCGGCGTACTGGTTGCCACCACGGTCGAACACGACGGCCTCGACACCGGCGGCCTTGGCACGCTCGGCGACCAGGGCGCCGACCTTCTTGGCCTGCGAGGACTTGTCCTCGGCACCGCGGATCGACGCGTCCAGGGACGACGCCGACGCCAGGGTGTGACCCTTCAGGTCGTCGATCACCTGCGCCACGATGTGACGGTTGGAGCGGGTCACGACCAGACGGGGGCGCTCCGCCGTACCGTTGATCCGCTTGCGGATCCGGATGTGACGGCGCTTGATCGCGGCGCGCTTGTAGGCGTCGCCCTTGAGGATCTTCTGCCCGTATGCCATGGCTTACTTACCCGCCTTTCCGACCTTGCGGCGGATGACTTCGCCCTCGTACTTGACGCCCTTGGCCTTGTACGGGTCGGGCTTGCGCAGCTTGCGGATGTTGGCCGCGACCTCGCCGACCTTCTGCTTGTCGATGCCCTCGACCGAGAAACGGGTGGGGGCCTCGACCTTGAAGGTGATGCCCTCGGGGGCCTCGACCACGATCGGGTGGCTGTAGCCGAGGGAGAACTCCAGGTTCGAGCCCTTGGCGACAACGCGGTAACCGACACCGCTGATTTCGAGCTTCTTCACGTAACCCTGGGTCACGCCGGTGATCATGTTCGCCACCAGCGTGCGGGACAGGCCGTGCAGGGCCTTGTTCTGACGCTCGTCGTTGGGGCGGGTGACGTTCAGAACGCCGTCCTCACCCTTGGCGATCTCGATCGGCGCCGCGACGGTGTGGGTCAGCTGGCCCTTGGGGCCCTTGACCGAAACCGTCTGGCCGTCGATGGTGACGTCCACGCCGGCGGGAACCGCGATGGGGAGCTTGCCGATGCGCGACATAGCTGTTTCCTCCGTTCCCTTCCGCTACCAGACGTAGGCGAGGACTTCCCCACCCACGCCCTTCTTGCCGGCCTGCTTGTCGGTGAGGAGCCCGTGCGACGTGGAGATGATCGCCACGCCCAGGCCGCCGAGCACCTTCGGCAGGTTGGTGGACTTCGCGTACACCCGGAGACCGGGCTTGGAGATCCGCTTGATGCCCGCGATGGAGCGCTCACGGTTGGGGCCGAACTTCAGCTCCAGGACGAGGTTCTTGCCGACCTCCGCGTCCTCGACGCGCCAGCCCGTGATGAAGCCCTCCTGCTGCAGGATCTCCGCGATGTGAGACTTGATCTTGGACGCCGGCATCGTCACGGAGTCGTGGTACGCCGAGTTCGCGTTCCGCAGACGCGTCAGCATGTCTGCGATCGGATCAGTCATGGTCATGAATTGGCCTTCGGCCTCTCTCGCCGGGGTTTCCTGGTGCGCCATCCCTCTCCCCGATCCGAGACGGGACGGGTGCGGCGCGGTGGACCTACGGCGTAGTAAGTCGTACGGGCGGCGACAGACGCCCAACCCCACAAGCCTAAGGCATGCGAGGCGGGCGTCTGACCGCCCAGTTGCTTACCGAGAGCCTTGGGAATCCCGAACTACGGGACTACCAGGAGCTCTTGGTCACGCCCGGCAGCTCGCCACGGTGAGCCATCTCACGAAGGCACACGCGGCAAAGGCCGAACTTGCGGTACACGGAGTGCGGACGGCCGCAGCGCTGGCAGCGGGTGTACGCGCGCACACCGAACTTGGGCTTGCGAGCAGCCTTGGCAATCAGAGCCTTCTTCGCCATCTCGCTCACGCCTCCTTGAACGGGAAGCCGAGGTGACGAAGGAGCGCGCGGCCCTCAGCGTCGTTGGTCGCCGTGGTGACCACGGTGATGTCCATACCCCGGGTACGGTCGATCTTGTCCTGGTCGATCTCGTGGAACATGACCTGCTCGGTGAGACCGAAGGTGTAGTTGCCACGGCCGTCGAACTGCTTGGGGGACAGACCGCGGAAGTCGCGGATGCGCGGCAGCGCGAGCGACAGGGTGCGGTCCAGGAACTCCCACATGCGGTCGCCACGGAGCGTGACGTGGGCACCGATCGGCTGACCCTCACGCAGCTTGAACTGCGCGATGGACTTGCGGGCCTTGGTGACGGCCGGCTTCTGACCGGTGATCGTGGTGAGGTCGCGGATGGCGCCCTCGATCAGCTTGGAGTCGCGGGCGGCGTCGCCCACACCCATGTTGACCACGATCTTGACGAGGCCGGGAACCTGCATGACGTTCTCGTACTTGAACTCGTCACGCAGCTTGCCCGCGATCTCCTCGCGGTACTTCGTCTTCAGACGCGGAGTGGTGGTGGTAGCCATCAGATGTCCTCACCCGTCCGCTTGGCAACGCGGATCTTGTTGCCCTCTTCGTCGAAGCGGTAGCCGACACGCGTGACGACCTTCTTGCCGTCCTTCTCAACGACCAGCTGGACGTTGGAGACGTGGATCGGCGCCTCGGTCGTGACGATGCCGCCGGCCTGGGAACCGCGAGCGGTCGGACCGGCCTTGGTGTGCTTCTTGACCCGGTTGACACCCTCGACCAGGACGCGCTCGTCGCGCGGGTAAGCGGCAATGACCTTGCCCTGCTTGCCCTTGTCCTTGCCGGTGATGACCTGGACCAGGTCGCCCTTCTTGATCTTCATGCTTACAGCACCTCCGGCGCGAGCGAGATGATCTTCATGAACTTCTTCTCGCGCAGCTCACGGCCGACCGGGCCGAAGATACGGGTGCCGCGAGGGTCGCCGTCGTTCTTCAGAATGACGGCGGCGTTCTCGTCGAAGCGGATGTACGAGCCGTCCGGACGACGGCGCTCCTTGACGGTGCGAACGATGACCGCCTTGACGACGTCACCCTTCTTCACGTTGCCACCGGGGATCGCGTCCTTGACGGTGGCGACGATGACGTCACCGATGCCCGCGTAGCGGCGACCGGAGCCACCGAGCACACGGATGCAAAGGATCTCCTTCGCACCAGTGTTGTCGGCGACACGCAGTCGCGACTCCTGCTGGATCACGTCTATCTCCTGTTTGTCTGCCGGTTCCCCGGGCGGGTGTCACACGTGCGCACCCGCCCGGAGCCTGGCGGAACTGACCTGCGGGGTTTGCCCCGCAGGAATTACTTGGCCTTCTCGAGGATCTCGACGACGCGCCAGTGCTTGGAAGCGGACAGCTTGCGGGTCTCCATCAGGAGGACCCGGTCGCCGACGCCGGCAGCGTTCTGCTCGTCGTGCGCCTTGAGCTTGTTCGTACGGCGCAGGACCTTGCCGTACAGCGCGTGCTTCACGCGGTCCTCGACAGCGACGACGACGGTCTTGTCCATCTTGTCGCTGACGACGTAACCCTCACGGGTCTTGCGGGCGTTGCGCTCGGTCTTCGACTCAGTCACGTTGTTCTCGCTCATGCGTTCTCCACCGTTTCGATGCCCAGCTCGCGCTCGCGCATCAGGGTGTAGATCCGCGCGATGTCCTTACGGACGGCCTTCAGCCGGCCGTGGTTTTCGAGCTGACCCGTGGCCGCCTGGAAGCGGAGGTTGAACAGCTCTTCCTTGGCCTCGCGGAGCTTCGCCAGAAGCTCCTCGTTGCCCAGCTCGCGCAGCTCGGACGCCTTGGTACCGGCCGACATCACGCTTCACCTGCCTCGCGCTTGACGATCCGGCACTTCATCGGCAGCTTGTGGGCCGCACGCGTGAGCGCCTCACGGGCGATCTTCTCGTTGGGGTACGACAGCTCGAACATCACGCGTCCGGGCTTGACGTTGGCCACCCACCACTCCGGGGAACCCTTACCGGAACCCATGCGGGTCTCGGCGGGCTTCTTGGTGAGGGGGCGGTCCGGGTAGATGTTGATCCAGACCTTGCCGCCACGCTTGATGTGACGGGTCATGGCGATACGAGCCGCCTCGATCTGGCGGTTCGTGACGTACGCCGGGGTCAGCGCCTGGATGCCGTACTCGCCGAACGCAACCTGCGTACCACCCTTGGCAGCGCCGCTGCGCTTGGGGTGGTGCTGCTTGCGGTGCTTGACCCTACGGGGGATCAGCATGGGGTCAGCTCTCCTTTCCGGCAGCGCTCGGCTCGGCCGCGGCGGCGGCCGGGGCCTCCGCCTTGTTGGCCTCGGCAGCCGTGGCGGACTGCTGCGGCTTACGACCGCGCCGCTCGCCACCGCGGCCACCACGGGCCGGGCGGTCGGAGCCACCGCGGGCCGGGCGGTTACCCGCACGGGCAGCGGCGTTCTCGGCGCGGACCTCGGCGATGTTCTTGACGTCGCCCTTGTAGATCCAGACCTTCACACCGATGCGGCCGAAGGTCGTCTTGGCCTCGAAGAAGCCGTAGTCCACGTTCGCGCGGAGGGTGTGCAGGGGCACACGGCCCTCGCGGTAGAACTCCGAGCGGGACATCTCGGCGCCGCCGAGACGGCCACCGCACTGGATCTTGATGCCCTTGGCGCCCGCCTTCATCGCCGACTGCATGCTCTTGCGCATGGCGCGGCGGAAGGAGACGCGGGAGGACAGCTGCTCGGCGACGGCCTGGGCCACCAGCTGAGCGTCCGTCTCCGGGTTCTTGACCTCGAGGATGTTCAGCTGGACCTGCTTGCCGGTCAGCTTCTCCAGGTCACCGCGGATGCGGTCGGCCTCGGCGCCGCGGCGGCCGATGACGATGCCGGGACGCGCGGTGTGGATGTCGACGCGGACGCGGTCACGGGTGCGCTCGATCTCAACCTTCGAGATACCGGCGCGCTCCATGCCGGACGTCATCATCCGACGGATGGCGACGTCTTCCTTGACGTAGTCCTTGTACAGCTTGTCGGCGTACCAACGCGACTTGAAGTCGGTCGTGACACCGAGCCGGAACCCGTGCGGGTTTACCTTCTGGCCCATTACCGGGTTCCTTCCTTGCTGCTGACGACCACGGTGATGTGGCTGGTCCGCTTGCGGATCCGGTAGGCACGGCCCTGGGCGCGCGGCCGGAACCGCTTCAGGGTCGGGCCCTCGTCGACGTACGCCTCGGAGATGTAGAGGCTGTCGGCGTCGGTGTGGTCGTAGTTGTGCGCGGCGTTGGCGATGGCGCTGTCGAGCACCTTGCCGACGGGCACGGAGGCTGCCTGCGGAGCGAATCGCAGAACAGCCTGGGCCTCCGTGGCGTCCATGCCACGGATGAGGTCCACCACGCGGCGGGCCTTCATGGGCGTGACGCGGATGTACCGCGCCTGGGCCCTGGCTTCCATGGTTGTCCCTTCAGTTTCTTACGTGTCTGAATGCGATCCGCTGCTAGCGGCGCTTCGACTTCCGGTCGTCCTTGACGTGGCCCCGGAAGGTGCGCGTCGGCGAGAACTCGCCGAGCTTGTGGCCGACCATCGACTCGGTGACGAACACCGGGATGTGGGTCTTGCCGTTGTGCACCGCGAGCGTGTGGCCGAGCATGGCCGGCACGATCATGGAGCGACGGGACCAGGTCTTGATGACGTTCTTGGTGCCGGCTTCGTTCTGGGCTTCCACCTTCTTGATCAGGTGGTCGTCGACGAAGGGCCCCTTCTTGAGACTGCGCGGCATCTAAACCCGCTCCTAGCGCTTCTTGTTCGTCTTGCGGCGGCGGACGATGTACTTGTTCGACGCCTTCTTGGGCGAACGAGTACGGCCTTCCTTCTTGCCCCACGGGGACACGGGGTGGCGGCCACCGGAGGTCCGGCCCTCACCACCACCGTGCGGGTGGTCGACCGGGTTCATGACCACACCACGGACGGTCGGGCGAACGCCCAGCCACCGCTTGCGACCCGCCTTGCCCCAGTTGATGTTCGACTGCTCGGCGTTGCCGACCTCGCCGACCGTGGCGCGGCAGCGGACGTCGACCAGGCGGATCTCACCGGACGGCATGCGCAGGTGGGCCATGGAGCCCTCCTTCGCGAGCAGCTGCACCGAGGCGCCGGCGGAGCGGGCGAACTTGGCGCCGCCGCCCGGCCGCAGCTCGATGGCGTGCAGCGTGGTACCGACCGGGATGTTGCGCAGGGCGAGGTTGTTGCCCGGCTTGATGTCGGCCCCGGGACCGTTCTCGATGCGGTCGCCCTGCGACAGGCCGCGCGGCGCGAGGATGTAGCGCTTCTCGCCGTCGGCGTAGTGCAGCAGCGCGATGCGCGCGGTGCGGTTGGGGTCGTACTCGATGTGCGCGACCTTCGCCGGCACGCCGTCCTTGTCGTGACGACGGAAGTCGATCACGCGGTAGGCGCGCTTGTGGCCACCGCCCTGGTGGCGGACGGTCACACGACCGGAATTGTTACGGCCGCCCTTGCTGTGCAGGGGGCGAACCAGCGACTTCTCCGGCGTGGACCGCGTGACCTCGACGAAGTCGGCGACGCTGGCGCCACGACGGCCCGGCGTAGTCGGCTTGTACTTGCGGATTCCCATTTCTCAGTCCTCGTCCGATATCGGACGATCCGACCCGCTTACGCGGTCGGACCGCCGAAGATGTCGATACGGTCGCCCTCGGCGAGGGTCACGATCGCGCGCTTGGTGGCGGCACGCTGGCCGAAGCCCGTGCGGGTCCGCTTGCGCTTGCCCTGGCGGTTGATCGTGTTGACCCCGGTGACCTTGACCGAGAAGACCGCCTGCACGGCCTCCTTGATCTGGGTCTTGTTGGCCCGCGGGTCGACGATGAACGTGTACTTGTTGTCGTCGAGGAGCGCGTAGCTCTTCTCGGAGACGACCGGCTTCAGCAGCACGTCACGGGGGTCCGTGTACGACTTGCTCAGCGGGGTCTCGACGGTGTTCTTGCCCTCGGTGGCCTGGCGGCGTGCCTTGGCGACGCGCGCGGCCTTGGCGGCCTTGGCGGCCTTCGAGGCGATGGAGGGGTGACGGATGGCCATCAGACCTCGCTCCCTTCGGTGTCATTGGCGGCCTTCGGGCCGGACACGAAGGACTCGAAAGCGGCCTGGGTGAAGACCACGTCGTCCGAGACGAGAACGTCGTACGTGTTCAGCTGGCCCGGCTCCAGGATGTGGACCTGGGGCAGGTTGCGGGCGGACAGCCACGCGGCCTCGTCGGAGCGCTCGACGACCAGGAGCAGGTTCTTGCGCTCGCTGATCTTGCCGAACAGGCTCTTGGCGGCCTTCGTGGAGGGGGTCTCGCCCTCGATCACGCCGGAGACGACGTGAATGCGGTTGTGACGCGCCCGGTCGGTGAGGGCGTGCCGCAGGGCGGCGGCCTTCATCTTCTTCGGGGTGCGCTGCGAGTAGTCACGCGGCACGGGACCGTGCACGACGCCACCACCGGCGAACTGCGGCGCGCGGGTCGAGCCCTGACGGGCGCGGCCGGTGCCCTTCTGGCGGTACGGCTTCTTGCCACCGCCGCGGACCTCGCCACGCGTCTTCGTCTTGTGGGTGCCCTGGCGGGCGGCGGCCAGCTGCGCGACGACGACCTGGTGGATCAGCGGGACGCTGACCTTCTCGACGTCGAAGATCTCCGCGGGGAGCTCGACGGTACCGGCCTTGTCGCCCGCCGGCGAAAGGATGTCAACAGTGCTCATCGGTTACCTCAGGCCCCCTTGGCCGCGGTGCGGACCAGGACGAGGCCGCCGTTCGGACCGGGAACCGCGCCCTTGATGAGCAGCAGACCCTTCTCCGCGTCAACGGCGTGGACGGTCAGGTTCTGGGTGGTGACCCGCTCGTTGCCCATGCGACCCGCCATGCGGAGGCCCTTGAACACACGGCCCGGGGTGGCGCAGCCACCGATGGAGCCGGGAGAGCGGTGCTTGCGCTGGGTACCGTGTCCGGCGCCGAGACCACGGAAGTTGTGGCGCTTCATGACACCGGCGAAGCCCTTGCCCTTGCTCTTGCCGGTCACGTCGACCTTGACACCGGCCTCGAAGACCTCGGCGGTGACTTCCTGGCCGAGGGTGTACTCGGACGCGTCCGAGGTACGGATCTCGACGAGGTGACGGCGCGGGGTGACGTCGGCCTTGGCGAAGTGGCCCTTGAGGGGCTTGTTCACCTTGCGCGGGTCGATCTCGCCGAAGGCGAGCTGGACGGACTCGTAGCCGTCGACGTCGTTGGTACGGACCTGGGTGACGACATTGGGCCCGGCCTTGACGACGGTGACCGGAACAACGCGGTTGTTCTCGTCCCACACCTGCGTCATACCGAGCTTCTCGCCCAGGATGCCCTTGATCTGCTTAGCCATTCTCAGCCCACCAGCCTCAGAGCTTGATCTCGATGTCGACACCGGCCGGGAGGTCGAGTCGCATCAGAGAGTCAACGGTCTTGGGGGTCGGGTCGAGGATGTCGATCAGGCGCTTGTGCGTGCGCATCTCGAAGTGCTCGCGCGAGTCCTTGTACTTGTGCGGCGACTTGATGACGCAGTACACGTTCTTCTCAGTGGGCAGCGGCACCGGGCCCGCGACCGACGCACCAGTACGGGTCACCGTCTCGACGATCTTCTTCGCCGAGGAGTCGATGACCTCGTGGTCGTAGGCCTTGAGCCGGATGCGGATCTTCTGTCCCGCCATGGCTACTCAGTAGTCCTGTCTCTCGTAACGCTCTGGAACCCGGTTTCTCCGACCCACGCGGTCGGGCGTGTCGCGCTGCCGCTGACATGAATGTCCCTTGTTCGAACATCCCTGCTGGGGTAGCACGGCCCTTGACGAACCGCTGGACCGGGGGCAAAAGCCCACCGGGCGCCTGGCCGGTGCCGCGCCCACGCTTCCCGGAAGATTCCCGTACGTCCGCCCCATTGCTGCCTTACGGCAGTTGGAACGACGAGTACTGTGGGACTCGCTTCCGGTCCTCCCGGCGGGAGGCGCGCAGCATCAACACTCGACCGAGCAACTCGGACAGTCTGCCATACGGGGCAAGGGCGACGCCAATCGAGCCGGAGAGAATACCCCGGACGTGACGTGGATCAAACCGCGCCCGCCACCGCCGCCCCGGGGTCGCCCGTCCCGGGGCTACTCCCGCACGGCACCCGCCCGGGATCATGATCGTATGAAGCAGACCTCACGGCGCAGGGTACTCGCCGCTCTCGCGGCCTCCGCCGCCACCGCCCCGCTCACCCAGCTGGCCGCCACCCCGGCCCACGCCGCGCCGCCCACCGCGCCCGCCGTCGAACCGCTGCCCGGCCCGGCGGGGACGGCCGCGGGGCCCTCCTCGGTGACCATGCCCCCGCTGAACGCCGCCTACTTCAGCCGCGAGACCCTGGCGGCACAGCTCACGACCACCGTGCTGCCGGGCACCCCGGCCCGCACCGACGTCACCTCGGGCGGCCGGCGGATCGCGACCCTGACCCACGGGGCGCGCACCGTGCTGCTGACCGGCCCCCAGCGCGTGTTCACGGAGAACAAGAACCCCTTCGCCGACGACTTCCAGCGCACCCTCGCCGAAGGCTGGGGCAGCTCTCCCGGCGGCGGCAGCTGGTCGGCCCTGGGACCCGACGCCACCGACTACTCGGTGACACCGGGCACCGGGGTCCTCAGGCTCAGCACCGACTACGCCAGCCGCCACGTCACCCTCAGGGACGGCGAGATCACCGACGTCGACGTGCGGTCCGTGGCCCGGTTCGACAAGGTGCCCACCGGGCAGGCCGTGTCGTACGCGCTCTCCTTCGGCTACCAGGACACCCACAACAGCTACCGGGCCCGGCTGTCCTTCCTCACCACGGGTGCGGTCCAGCTCAGGGTGGAGAAGGAGGTCGCGGACGCGGTCACCCAGCTGACGTCGGCCCTGACCCTGGCGACGGACGTCCCCGCGGGCACCGACTGGACGATCCGGGTCCGCCGCGAGGGCACCCGCATCCGGGTCAAGGCGTGGCGGTCGGCGTCGGCCGAGCCGTCCGGCTGGCTCGTCGACGTCACCGACGCCGCCTTCGGCGCGGGCCGGGTGGGCCTGCGCGCCCTCGCCAACGACGGCTGCGCCAACCTGCCCGTCCGGCTGCTGGTCAGCCGCTTCCAGGTGGACGCCGGGCACTGGGCGGTCCCGCCGACCGTCACCCACGGCGAGTGGGTACGTCTCCTGGACGCCCCCTTCGACGGCACCTGGACGCCGGAACTGGAGGGGACGATACGGGCCTGGTCCGGCTCCACGGCCCCGGACGTGCTGGCGTACGCGGCGATGTTCCTGCCCGGCGCCCCGACGGTGACCGCGGGCTCGGGACCGGCCGCGGGCAGGCGGGTCCTGGGCGCGTCCGGGTACGGCTACCTCGACGCGCAGGGCTTCCGCGTCGAGGGCGCCGACTTCCACGAGTACATGGGCGTGGGCTGGACGTTCCCGGACGGCGCCTACACCGGCCCGTCCAGCAAGCAGGTCGGCAACCTGGACTGCTCGGGGTACGTGCGCATGGTCTACGGCTACCACCTGGGCGTACCGCTGGCGGCGGGCGCGGACACCTCGGGCACCCGGCTCCCCCGCCGGTCCCGGGACATGGCCGACCACTCGCCGGGCGTCCGCGTCGCCCGCACCGACGGCTCGAACCCGCCCGCCGCCACCCAGCTCCAGCCGGGCGACCTGGTCATGTTCAACGCCGACTCCGGGGACGACGGCGCCACGGCCACCGTGGACCACGTCGGCATCTATCTGGGGGCGGACACCGGGGGCAGGCGCCGCTTCCTCTCCAGCCGCAAGACGGTCCACGGACCCACGATGTCCGACCTGGGCGGCGCCTCCCACCTGGAGGGCACCGGCACCTACGCGAGGACCCTGCACACCGTGCACCGGATCTGAGCAGCCGGGGTGGCGCCGCACCGCGCATGACCAGGGAGCACACCGGGACGCGCGCACCCCCGGCCGCCCCTCACGCGCCGTAGTGCCGTGATCACCGAGCGTCCTAGTCTCGGCGGAATGGCACGGTACGACTTCGGCATCCTCGGCCCGCTGACGGTCACCCGCGACGGGGTGCGGGTGGGCGTCGGCGCGGCCCGGCTGCGCGGGCTGCTGGCGGCGCTGCTCGTCGACATCGGCCGGGTGGTGCCGGTGGACACGCTGGTGGAGCGGCTGTGGGGCGAGGAGCCGCCGCGGGGCGCGCGCAACGCCGTACAGAACTACGCGGCTGCGCCGGACGCTGGGGCCGGAGGTGCTGCGGACCGAGCAGGGCGGCTATGTGCTGGACGCGGGCGGCGAGGACGCGCTGGACGCACGCCGGTTCGCCGCGCTGGTGCGGGCGGGCCGGACCGCGCTCGCCGGGGACCGGCCGGAGCGGGCGGCGGCGCTGTACGGGGAGGCGCTCGCGCTCTGGCGCGGGGAGCCGCTGGCCGATCTGCCGCCGGAGCGGTTCGGGGACGTGGTCTCGGCACTGGGCGAACAGCGGCTCGCGGCACGGGAGGCGTGGATCGACGCGGTGATCCGGTGCCGCAGGCCCGCCGACGTCCTGCCGGAGCTGCGGACGCTGACCCGGCTGCATCCGCTGCGGGAGCGGTTCTGGGCGCAGCGGATGCTGGCGCTCTACCAGTGCGGGCGGCAGGGCGAGGCCGTCCAGTGCTTCCACGAGGTGAGCGCGCTGCTCGCCGAGGAACTGGGCATCGACCCCGGCAGCGAGCTGAAGACGCTGCACCAGCGGATGCTGACGGCGGCGCCGGATCTCGACCCGGTGCTGCCCCGGACGTCGGTGACCGGGCCGGGCGGGCGGGGGAACCTGCCCGCGGAGACGACCACGTTCGTCGGGCGGGAGCGGGAGCTGGCCGAGACACGGCGGCTGCTGGGCCTGTCCCGGCTGGTCACGCTGACCGGGGTGGGCGGGGTCGGCAAGACCCGGCTCGCGCTGCGCGCAGCCCGGCACTCGGCGCCCGCCTTCCCGGACGGGGTGTGGCTGGTGGACCTGGCCGCGGTCACCGACGCGGCGCTGGTGGCGCGGGCGGTCGCCGAGTCGCTGGGGCTGCGCGACCAGTCCACGCGGTCCGCGGCCGACGCGGTGGCCGAGCATCTGCGCGAGCGGCGTCCGCTGCTGCTGCTCGACAACTGCGAGCACCTGGTGGAGGCGGCGGCGGAGCTGGTGCTGCGGCTGCTGCGGGCCGTCCCGGAGCTGCGGGTGCTGGCCACCAGCCGGGAGCGGCTCGGGGTGCCGGGCGAGCATGTGATGCCGGTGCCGTGTCTGACGCTGCGGGACGGCCCGGACGGTACGCCGTGCGAGGCGGTGCGGCTGCTCGCGGACCGGGCGGCGGCGTGGGCGGTGACGGTCCGGGCGGGCCGGGGTGAGGGGGCGGTGGCGGCCGAGCTGTGCCGCCGTCTGGACGGGATTCCGCTGGCGATCGAGCTGGCAGCGGTCCGGCTGAGCACGCTGACCGTGGCGGAGGTGCTGGCCCGGCTGGAGGACCGGTTCCGGCTGCTGGCCGGTCCCCGCGCGGCGGCGCCGGGGCCCGCGTCCGCGCAGTACCGGCACACCCTGCGCGGGGTCATGGACTGGAGCCACAGCCTGTGCACGCCCGGGGAGCGGCTGCTGTGGGAGCGGCTGTCGGTGTTCATCGGCGACTTCGACCTCCCGGCGGCGGAGTCGGTCTGCGCGGGCGACGGGATCGCGCCGGGGGACGTCCTGGACCTGCTCGGTGGTCTCGTCCACAAGTCGCTGGTCATGGCGGAGTCGGTGCCGACGGCGGGCCGGTCCGGGAACACCACCCGCTACCGCCTCCTGGAGACCATCCGCCAGTACGGCGCCGAACGGTTGCGGGCGCGGGGCGACGCGACCGCGCTGCTGGTGCGGCACAGCGACTACTACCGGGCGCTGGTGGGACGGGCCGCAGCCGAGTGGTTCGGTCCGGCGGAGGTCGAATGGCTGGTGCGGCTCTGCCGGGAGCTGCCGAACCTGCGTTCCGCGCTGGACTTCTGCCGGGACCACCCGGGCCGGGCGGCGGTCGGCGCGGCCATCGCCGCCGATCTGACCCGGGCGCGTTCCTGGTTCGTCAGCGCCACGCTGGGCGAGGCCCGGGGCTGGCTGGAAGACCTGTCGGCGCTGCTCGACGGGGACGATCCGGCGCTGGCGGAGCTGACGGTGTCGATGGCGGCCCTGAAGGCCTTCGTCGCGGTCATCCAGGGGGACCACCCGGCGGCCCGCGCGGTCCTCGACGCGTGCCGGACCGGCCCCGGGGCGTCGAAGGCGCCGCCCGTGCTCTACGTCGAGGGGGTGTACGCGCTGCTGGCGCCCGGCGATCCGGACTGCGTCGGCCAACTCGCGCGGGCGGTGGCCGAGTTGCGGGCGGCGGGGCAGCCGGGCGACGCGCACATGGCGACGATGTTCTGGGCGATGGCCGCCGCCTTCCTCGGGGACCGCGAGGAGGCCCGCACCGCCTCCCGCGCCTATCTGGCCGAGGCGGAGACGTCGGGCGCGGAGTGGGCGCACACCTGGGCCCGCTGGTGCACGGCGCTGACCGAGCTGCTGCACGGGGAGCCGTCGCGCGGGCTGCTGCCGCTGTGCGACGCGCTGGTGCGGCAGCGCGCGATCGACGACAACTGGGGTCCGGCGTGGATGCTCGAGACCCTCGCCTGGACGCTCGGCGCGCTCGGTGAGCACCGGGGGGCGGCCGTGGTGCTGGGCGCGGCCCACCGCCACCGGCGGATCACGGGCGCCGAGATCGACCGGCTGCGCCCGTTCGCCGTGCTGCACACCCGCACCCGGACGGTCGTACGGGAGCGCCTGGGGGAGCGTGCGTACACCGAGGCGTGGCGCCGGGGCGAGGCGACGGAGGACGGGTACGCGCTGGCCCTCGGGATCGCGCGTGACCTGCACCGGCGGACGGCCGCGGGGCGTGTGACCGAGGTGTGACCAGGGCGTCAGCGCGGGCCGGGAGTGTGGTTCGGGACAGGCCGTGGGCACCGCCGCCGACGGCACCGTCCGAGCCGAGGAGCGCCCCGAGATGCCGCCCACCGCACCGGACTTCGGTCCCCATATCGACCCGTACGCCCCGTACGAGGGGCAGCAGGGCTGCGACCCCGCCGCGAAGCCGGGTGTCCTGGCCTTCCGTGACCTGGTGCTCGCCGCCTACCCGGGCACCCGGAGCCTGGGCATCGGCAGGGAGTGCGGCGCGCCGGGCGTCAGCGAGCATAAGGAGGGCCGGGCCTTCGACTGGGGCGTGGACGTCCACACCCAGGGCCACCTCGCCGACGACCTGCTGAACTGGCTGCTGGCCACCGACCGGCACGGCAACCCGCACGCCCTGGCCCGCCGTTTCGGGCTCATGTACGTCATCTGGAACCGGCGCATCTGGGAGGCGTACCGGGCGGACGCGGGCTGGACGCCGTACACCGGCCGCAGTCCGCACACCGACCACGTGCACTTCAGCTTCGGCTGGGCGGGGGCCCGCAAGGAGACCACCTGGTGGACGGAGCCGGGCCGGAGCACGCCCCGGGTGAGCGTCGCGGTGCCCTCGGTCGTGGACCACGGCGCCGGGATGGTGGTGTCCGGCGTGGAGGCGTCGGGCGTGGTGGCGCACCGCTGGCAGACCGAGCCGGGCGGGGCGTGGTCGGCGTGGACGCCGCTCGGCGGTCCGGCCGCCGGGGCGGTGGGCCGCCCGTGGGCGCTGGTGGGCCGGTACGGCAAGCTCGTGGTGTTCGTGCGGGGCGCGGACGGGGCGCTGTGGCACACCTGGCAGTCGGAGGCGGGCGAGTGGGCGCCGGACTGGGTGTCGCTGGGCGGCCGGGTGGCGAGCGACCCGGCGGTGGTCCTCAGCCCCAACGGGGCCCTGTCCGTCTTCGCCCGCGACCCTGACGGCCGTATCACCCACACCTGGCAGCGCGGCCCCGAACACGGCCACGCCTGGAACGACACCTGGGTCGACATGGGCGGCACCACCCAAGGCAGGCCCACCGTCCTCGTCGGCCGCGACGGCGGCATGGTCCTCTTCGCCCGCGGCACCGACAACGCCCTCCACCACCGCTGGCAGACCGGCACCGGCGGCCCCTGGTCCGACTGGAGCCCCCTGCACGGACAGCTCACGGACGACCCGGCCGTGGTGCTCAACCCCAGCGGCGACCTGTCGGCGTTCGGCCGCGATCCCGAGGGCCGGGTCACCCACACCTGGCAGCGGGGCCCCGCGCAGGGCCACGCCTGGAACGACGCCTGGGTGGACATGGGCGGCAGCCTCGCCCAGGACCCCGCGGCGGCGCCGACGGAGCCGGCGGTGAGCGGCCGGTGACCCCGACGGTATGCCGACCGCCGCGCCGGGGCCGGTCCCCACCGCCACCGTGCGGCACCGCACCCCACCCCCCACACACACGACGAACAGGAGATACACCCATGCGCAAGCGCCGTTCCCTCCGCACCGCCGTCGGCTCCCTGATGCTGTCCGGAGCCCTCGTCCTGGGCACCGGTACGTCCTTCGCGAGCAGCTTCCTCAGCTGGGAGGGCCCGCAGAACACCGGGCGGGCCAAGGAGGTCCACGCCTGCGGCTGCAACAACATCGACCCCAACTACCGGGCGGCGTACCGCTTCACGTACACCGGCCAGACGGCGGCGATGTACAACGAGCCCGACTGCCGGGGCCTGGTCCACCACACCTTCCGCGGCAGCCAGGAGAGCAAGGACGCCTTCGGCTGGCGGAGTGTCTTCTTCCACTGCTGAGCCGACGGTCCCGGGCGGGCGGTCGCACGGGGGCCGCCCGCCCCTCCCGTGCCGATCACGACGGAAACCCCTGCCGATCACGACAGAAAGGCGACGACGCCATGCCTCCGTGCCACGTCCCACCCGACCGCGACCTGGAGGTGACCAAGGCGGTGTACGCCGTCGGCCGCCGTCTCGGGGTCTCCGGCAAGGTCATGCTCGCCGGCTTCGAGGCGGGCTGGGTCGAGTCCCACATGAACAACCTGCCCTGCGGGGACCGCGACTCGCTGGGGGTCTTCCAGCAGCGCCCCAGCCAGGGCTGGGGGACGCCCGAGCAGATCCTGCACGTGCCGTACGCCGCCGAGCAGTTCTTCACCCGGGCGGTCAGGGTGGAGCAGCGGCTCCCCCACCTCACCGCGGGCCGGACCGCCCAGGAGGTCCAGCGTTCGGCGTTCCCCGACCGCTACGACCAGGCGGAGGCCAAGGCCCGTGCCCTGCTGGCGGAGGCGGGCGCGGCGACGGGCCCGCCTCCGGGGGCGGCCTCGCGGGTCAGCGTCGGGGTGCCGTCGGTGGTCGACCACGGCGCGGGCATGGTCGTCTTCGCGGTGATGCCGGTACCGCCGGTGATGCCGGTGCCGCCCGCGCCGTGACCGCCGGTCAGCGCTTCAGCGTCTTCAGCAGGGCGTAGAAGGCGGGCTTGCGGCGGAAGTCCTCCGTCATCACCGTCGCCGATCCCTCGCCCTGGAAGAACACCGGGACCCAGGAGTACTTGTCGGTGAAGCCCCAGATGGTGAAGGAGTTGCAGCCGTCGACGGCCAGGCACGCCGACAGCGTCCGCTGGTAGTAGTCCGCCTGCTGCCGCAGCTGCGCGGGGGTGGGCACACCGCTCTCCGGCAGGTCCATCCGTACGTCCAGCTCGGTGATGGCCGTCTCAAGGCCGAGCGCGTCGAAGCGCCGCAGGTTCTGCTCCAGGTCGCCCGGGAAGCCGTAGCGGGTGCTCAGGTGGGCCTGCGCGGAGAAGCCGTGCACGGGTACGCCCTGGGCGAGCAGGTCCTGGACGAGCGCGAGGTAGGCGTCGCTCTTGGCGCCCACGCTCTCCACGCCGTAGTCGTTGAAGAAGAGCTGTGCCTCGGGGTCGGCCTCGTGCGCCCAGCGGAAGGCGTCGGCGACGATGCCGGGACCGAGTTCCCGTATCCAGATGTTCTCCTGCGTGCGCAGGTTGCCCTCGCCGTCGAAGATCTCGTTGGCGACGTCCCACTGCTGGATGCGGCCCGCGTAGCGGCCGACGACGGTGGTGATGTGCTCGCGCAGGATGGCGCGCAGCTCGTCCTTGGTGAAGTCGCCCTCCTCCAGCCAGGCCGGGTTCTGGCTGTGCCACAGCAGGGTGTGCCCGCGCACGACCTGCCCGTGCCGGTCGGCGAAGTCGACGATGGCGTCGGCGGCGGCGAAGTCGTAGCGGTCCCGCTCGGGATGGATGAAGTCCCACTTCATCTGGTTCTCGGGGGAGACGGAGCTGAACTGCCGCCCGAGGATCTTCCGGTACTCCTTGTCGTACGTGAACGGGTCCGGATAGTCCTGCTCCAGATGGTGGCCGCCGCCCGCGACGGCGGTGCCGACGTAGAACCCGTCGGGCGCGGCGGCCCGTAGCCGGTCGTGCTTGGCGTGGGAGTGCGGGGCCTTCCGCTGGGCCGACGGCTCGGCCGTGGCGACCCCCGACAGCAGCGGCAGCGTCAGGGCGGCGGTGGCGAGGGCCACGGTGGTGAAGCGCAGGGAACGTATGGGGCGTGCGGGTCTCATACGGGGGGCCTCATTCCGTTTCTTCGAATGTTTCGAAGTGTCATCCGAAACTTTTGGAGACGGAGCGGAAGCTAGGGCCACGGCGAGGGCCGGGTCAATACCCGTGCACGAAAGGGACGCCAGGCGCGTACAACCATCCGGGCCCGCCACGGGTCTCTCCCGCAAGCCCAGCAACTGATCATCACCACAGGAGCCGCATGTCCAGACGCAGCAGCATCCGCCTGGCGGTCGCCACGGCCACCGCCGTCTCCCTCACCGGCGGACTGCTCACCCTCGCCACGGGCACCGCCGGCGCGGTCACCGTCCCCGCCAAGTACGCCGACGACTTCAACGGCGACGGCTACCGCGACTACGCCTACGGCAACCACAACGGCCAGGTCGTCGTGGTGTACGGCACGGCCACCGGCCCCGGCACCACCACCAAGGTCTTCTCCCAGGCCACCTCGGGCATCCCCGGCACGGCCGGAGACGCGGGCGGCTACGCCGACGGCTTCGGTGAGGACCTCGCCGCCGCCGACCTCAACCGCGACGGATACGCCGACCTCGCCGTCGCCGACTTCACCGAGAAGGTCGGTGACAAGGTCAGCTCTGGCGCGGTCACCATCCTGTGGGGCAGGGCGTCCGGCCTCTCCGGCTCCGACGCCACCCGCCTGCCGAAGAAGGCGAGCGCCCACCAGGGCTTCGGCAAGCAGATCGAGACCGGCGACTTCAACGGCGACGGCAAGGCCGACCTGGCGATCGCCAACGGCATCGACAGCGTCTACATCTACCGGGGCGGCTTCACCAAGTCCGGTACGACGGGCTCGATCACCCGGCACACGGCCGACAACGCCCCCGAGCCGACCGGCCTGGTCGCGGGCAGGGTCACCAACGACAAGGCGACCGACCTCTACCTCCTCGGCCAGGGGTACCACGACGGCAAGATGACCCAGGACGCCTGGTTCCTGCGCGGGGGCTCCACCGTCAAGCCCGGCAAGGTCACCGTCATCAACAACGCCCGCCCCGACTACAGCCCCACCGGCGTCGTCGCCGACTTCGACAAGGACGGCTACGGCGACCTCGCGGTCAGCGACCGCCGCTACAACCGCGACGCCGGATCGGTCGTCGTCTGGCGCGGCGGCAGCACCGCCCCGACGACGAAGTACCGCATCACCCAGGCCTCCTCCGGCGTGGCCACGGCCGCGACGTCCGGCGACTGGATGGGCCACGGCCTCTCCGCCGCCGACACCAACGGCGACGGCTACCCGGACCTGGCGGTCGGCGTCCCCGGCGAGACGGTCAGCACACGCACGGCCGCCGGCGGCGTCCACATCCTGCGCGGCAGCCGAGCGGGCCTGACCGGCACGAACTCCCAGTACTTCAGCCGCGCCACGTCCGGCGTCCCCGGCGCCCCGGCCGCGTACGAGTCCTTCGGCATCGACGTCCGCCTACGCGACACCGACCGCAACGGCCGCCCCGACCTGCTCGTGTCGAGCAACGGCTACGACACGTCCCTCCGCCTGCCCGGCACGACGTCCGGCATCACGGCGACGGGAGCGGCGACGGTCTACGTGGTCGCGTCGTTCCCGCAGTAACCAGCAAGAAACGCCCCCCAGGCCTCCGGCGCGAGTGCGAGCCGGGGGCTCTGGGCGGGGGTGTGCTTGGAGTCGCGGACGTGGATGGTGTGGGGGGCTATGGCTATCTCCAGGCAGGACTCGCCGTCGTTGCCGCTGCTGTAGCTGCTCTTGAACCAGGCCAACTCGCTCATGTTTCTCCCAGCACTTGCTCGATGAAGGCCAGCGACTCCCGGGGCGGGAGAGCTTGCGCCCGGATCGTGCCATACCGCAGCTCAAGGACGCGCAGGTGCTTGGCCTCCGTCGTGGGGCGGCCGTTGAAGGCCCCATTGGAACGGCCCACCGCCGTACCGTCCGCGAACTTCAGCAACTCGATTCCGCCGTCAAGGCCCGAGTGAGTCTCACAGTTGAGCGGCATCACCTGGAGCACGACGTTGTGCATCCGCCCCACCTCCAGCAGCCGTTCGAGCTGCCGTCGCCACACCATTGTGCCCCCGATGGGCCGCCGCAACGGCGCTTCCTCCAGGACATAGTGAATCGCCGGTGCCGGGTCGCGCTCGAACACCGACTGCCGGGCCAGACGCGCCGCCACCATACGTTCCACGTCGTCCGGCGTGTAGGGCGGCTGAGCAGCCTCGATCAGGGCACGAGCATGCTCGGGCGTCTGCAACAGGCCATGGATGCTGTTGCACTCGTACACCCCGATCTCCACGGCTGTGGCCTCCAGCTTGCCCAGTTCCCGAACCCTCTTCGGATACCGGACCTTCTTCACGTCCTCCCAGGTCGCGGCGATCAGCCCACCCGCTCCCAACACCTCGTCCGCCTGCTCCAGGTACTCCTGGCGAGGAATCCGCTTCCCGCCCTCGACCTTGTAGACGAGGTCCTCCCCGTACCCCACGGCCGCCCCGAACTCGGCGGCACGCATCCCCACGGCCTCCCTGCGGAGCTTCAACTGCCGCCCCACCGTGGCGATGACGGCGACCCCCCACTCATCGTCCGGATCGACTTCCCATCCAGGCTCATCCACGTCGACGCTCATCCCCCGTCCCTCCCCACTCACCCCGCCCCGACAGTCCGGACAGCACCGGACAACGAGCGGACAGTGACCGTACGTACCCACAGAGTCACTTTCCACAGTACGCACGGACCGCCACGCTGAGTGATGTGAACCAGAAAACCGCCGACCTCGTGACGCCCGTGCGCAACTTCCGCGTGCAGCTCTCCCCGACGCCCCGCGGCGCCCGCCTGGCCCGCCTGCTGGCGGTGGAGCAACTCCGGAGCTGGGGCCTGCCCCTGGACCCGGCCCGGCAGCTGATCGCGGAGCTGTCGGCGAACGCGGCGACGCACGGCCGGGCACAGGGACGCGACTTCCGGCTCACGCTCTACGTGATCGGAGACGTACTCCGCATCGAGGTCACCGACACCCGGGGCGACCGGCTCCCGCACCCCGAACAGCCGGCCCTTGACGCGGAATCTGGCCGCGGCCTCCTCCTCGTGGAGGCCCTGTCGGACCGCTGGGGAGTATCGGAGGACCGTTACCCCCGCAAAACGGTCTGGGCGGAACTGCGCCTCGTCACGGCCCGCCCCTGACCCCAGAACGGAAACCCATGGTCAGCCCGCCCCACGAGGCGATGCACCGCATCTTCCAGCACGACCCCGGCCTGTTCAGCCGCGTCTCACGCTTCCTCGGAGTCGATGTCCCCACCCCCTTACGGGCGACCGCGCTGCCGACCGACCTCACCGAGACCAGTCCGGTCGAGCGCCGAGTGGACACGCTTCTGCGGTTCGAGACGGCCGAGCAGGGGGCCTTCCTCCTGGCCGTCGAGTCCCAGGGGCAGAAGAAGCCGCACAAGCCCGCGAGCTGGGCGTACTACACCGCGTACCTGTGGACGAAGTACCGGCTGCCCACGTCCCTCCTGGTCGTCTGCCAGGACCACGCCACCGCCCGGTGGGCCGGGCAGCCGGTGAGCAGTGGGCCTCCCTCGCTGCCCACCCTCACCATCCAGCCTCTGGTCGCCGGACCACACAACATGCCCGTGATCACGGACCCGGAGGAAGCCCGCGCCGACCTGGTCCTGGCCAGCCTCGCCGCCATCACACACGCCGCCGAACCGGTCGTCGATGCGATACTGAAGGCCCTGTCCACAGCACTGCGGGACGCGCCCGAAGACATCGCGGACCCCATCGTCGAATTCACCGCACAGGGCCTGGGCAACCGCCCGGCCAAGCACCTCTGGAGGAACCTGGTGGCCGTGGACCTTTCCTTCTACAAGTCGTACATCTCCGAAGAAATCCGCGCCCAGAGCCGCGCAGAGGATGTCCTGCTCGTCCTGGAGCAACGGGGCCTGGCGGTCTCCGACGACGTCCGCCAGCGCATCACCGACTGCACCGATCCCGCCCTCCTCCGCGACTGGCTCACCCGCGCCGTCACCGCGCCGAAGGCCGAAGAGATCTTCGAGCGGCACTAGCCACCCCTCAAACCCCCCCGCCCCCGACCAAGGGCCGCCGCATCCAGCCCCCGCTTCACCACCCGCCCCACCGGCCGCTCCACCCATCGGTGCACGCCCCAGCTCAGCGCCAGGAACCCGGCGACCAGCGCCCCCACCAGCAACCGCGCGTCCATCACATCCCGCAGCCGGGCGATCAGCGACGTACCGGCGACGTAGTGCAGCAGGTACAGGGGATACGTCAGCGCCCCCGCCGTCACCAGCCACCGGCCCCGCACCCGGTCGGTGTACCCGAGCGCGACCGCCACCATGACCAGCAGGAACACGGAGTAGATCAGCACCGCTCCCCGCCAGCTGCTGACCTGCTCGTACGCCACCCGTTCGCCCAGCTCCAGCTGTCCCATGAGGAAGGACATGCCGAGGATCCCCCACAGCAGCAGGTCCTGGCCGAAGCGGTACATCAGGTACAGCGCCAGCCCGGCGATGAAGAACCACGCCCCGGTCGGATTGGCGACCAGCACGAGCAGCGGGAACCCGGAGACCGGCGCCAGCATCGCCGCCGCCCCCCACACGCAGCAGAACACCACCACCCGCCGGTACGTCAGCCCCATCGCCACGACCACCATGAACAGCAGGTAGAAGCGCAGCTCGGACCAGAGCGTCCAGTACACGACGTCGACATGGGGCACCCCCGACCCCTGTTGGAGCATCGTCAGGTTCAGCAGCACCTCCCGCACCGGGA
The DNA here is from genome assembly GCF_018070565.1 of Streptomyces sp. B93. Lineage (GTDB taxonomy): Bacteria > Actinomycetota > Actinomycetes > Streptomycetales > Streptomycetaceae > Streptomyces. The sequence goes on along the minus strand of NZ_JAGPXL010000020.1, from coordinate 61,417 downwards.
GCCGTTCCCACACCCCGGGGAAGAGGGCCACCACCCCCGTCGTGAACAGCACCCCGAACCAGTACGCGGGATACAGCCGGATCACCCGCGACACGAAGAACTGCCGCGGCGTCCGCCCCCAGCACGACATACAGATCACGAAGCCGCTGACGACGAAGAAGATCTCCACGCCGATCCACCCGTATGACGCCACCCGGAACCAGGTCGGCATGATCTCCGACACCGGCCGGTCCCAGATCGCGTTGCCCGGCTCGTTCGCCCGTCTGGTGCCGACGTAGTGGTGCAGGACCACCATCAGCGCGGCGGCCAGCCGGATGCCGTCGATGAGGTAGAGGCGCGGACGGCCCCGCGCGGCGGGTACGGGCCGCGGCCGGAAGGAGGCGTGGGAGGCGGCGGGGCGGTCGGCCAGCGCGGCGCCCCCGGAGAGTACGGACGATCCACGAAACACCCACAGCACGCTAGGGGGTGCGCACCCCGCCCGCCGCTCGGGAACACGCGGATTCACACGGAGGTGGACGGTTCCCCCACAGGGCCGTCACCACCGCCGTCGCCCCTGGTCCGTACCAACCCCTTGCCTCACCCCCGCCCACCCCCCAAGCTCCCCTCATGGAGCTGGAGTTGCGGCATCTCAGAACCGTCCGCGCCATCGCCGAGGCGGGCAGCCTCACCCGCGCGGCGACGGCGCTCGGCCTCGCGCAGCCCGCGCTGAGCGCACAGCTCAAGCGCATCGAACGCACCCTCGGCGGCCCCCTCTTCGAACGCCACCGGCACGGCGTCCGCGCCACCGCCCTCGGCGAACTCGTCCTCGAACGGACCCGCGTCCTCCTCCCCGCCGTCACCGACCTCCAACAGGAGGCCACCCGCTTCGCCCGAACCCGGGCCCACGACCCCCAGCAGTGCCAGCGCCTCCGCCTCGGCGGCACCCACGGCCCCCTCCTCGGCGCCCTCGTCGACCGCCTCGCCCAGACCGCCCCCGGCACCGAGGTCACCACCCGCACCTCCTGGTCCGAACGTGAACTCGCCGACCTGCTCACCGACGGCCGCCTCGACTACGCCCTCACCGGCACCTGCGGCTCCGCTCCCCCACCCGGCCCCGACCAGCTCACCTGGCGGGAAATCGCCGTAGACCCGGTCTGTGTGATGCTCGCCGACAGCCACCCCCTGGCCACCGCCCCGCACATCGGCCTCGCCGACCTCGCCCTTGAGGAGTGGGCCTGCGTCCCCGGCGACAGCTGCTTCGGCGACTGCTTCACCACCGCCTGCGCCCGCACCGGATTCACCCCACGACGCCTGTACGAGACGGACACCGCGTCCTGCGTCCACCTCGCCCGGGTCGGCAGGGCGGTCGGCCTGTGCCGGGCCACCTTCCCGCCCACCCCCGGCATCACCGTCCGCCCCCTCGCCGGTACGCCGCTGACCTGGCGGCACCTGCTCGGCTGGCACCCGGCCGCCCAGCACCCCGACACCGCCGCCCACGTCCTCGCCCAGGCCCGCACCGCCCACCCAGAACTGGCCGCTTCCCGCCCATAACACCGGGCAGGGGGCCAACTGATTCCTTACGCGCCCGGACCCGCCCTCCCTACGGTTTCGGCACCTCCGTAGCTCCCGAAGCACCTCCCCACGGAGACCCCGAACCGAGGAGAGACCTTCCCCATGCTCCGACGTCACACCAGAGCCGCCTGCGCCGCCGCGGCGGCCACCGGCGCGCTGCTCCTGACCGGCCTCACCGGGTCCGCGAGCGCCGGTACGGCCCCCGACCCCGGCCCCTCCGCCGCCGAGACCCTCCGCACCGACCAGGCCCCGCCCGCCCTCCTCAAGGCCATGCAGCGCGACCTCGGCCTCACCGCCGGCCAGGCCGGGCACCGCCTCGCCAACGAGGCCGACGCGGGCGCCACCGCGGGCCGTCTGCGCGCCGCCCTCGGCGCCGACTTCGCGGGCGCCTGGGTCCAGGGCGCGGACTCCGGCACCCTCACCGTCGCCACCACCGACGCCGCCGACACCGCCGTCATCGAGGCGAGCGGCGCCCGCGCCGCCGTCGTACGCCACACCCTGACCGCCCTCGACGCCGCCAAGTCCCGCCTGGACCGGGCGGCCACCCGCCGCGACACCACCGACACCCCCGTCTGGTACGTCGACGTGCGCACCAACTCCGTCGTCGTCCAGGCGGTACGGTCCTCCGCCGCCCGCGACCTCCTGCGCGCCGCGGGCGTCGACGCCTCCCTCGCCCACGTCACCACGTCCGCCGAACGGCCCCGCCCGCTGTACGACCTGCGCGGCGGTGAGGCGTACTACATCAACAACAGCGGCCGCTGCTCCATCGGCTTCCCGGTCACCCGGGGCACCCAGCAGGGGTACGCCACCGCCGGTCACTGCGGCCGGGCCGGGGCCGCCACCAGCGGCCACAACCGCGTCGCGCAGGGCACCTTCCAGGCGTCCACCTTCCCCGGCCGCGACACGGCCTGGGTGGCCACCAACTCCAACTGGACCGCCACCCCGTACGTCAAGGGCGCGGGCGGACAGAACGTGCAGGTCACCGGCTCCGCCCAGGCCCCCGTCGGCGCCTCCGTGTGCCGCTCCGGCTCCACCACCGGCTGGCACTGCGGCACCATCCAGCAGCACAACACCAGCGTGACCTACCCGGAGGGCACCATCACCGGCGTCACCCGCACCTCGGTCTGCGCCGAGCCCGGCGACTCCGGCGGCTCGTACATCTCCGGCAGTCAGGCCCAGGGCGTCACCTCGGGCGGCTCCGGCAACTGCTCCACCGGCGGCACCACGTTCTACCAGCCGATCAACCCACTGCTCCAGGGCTACGGCCTCACGCTGAAGACCACCACGGACGGCCCCGGCGAGCCCGGCGAGCCGGGCGGCACCTGGGCGGCCGGAACCGTCTACCAGTCCGGCGCCACGGTGACCTACGGCGGCGCCACCTACCGCTGCCTCCAGACCCACCAGGCCCAGCCCGGCTGGGAGCCCCCGAACGTGCCCGCCCTCTGGCAGCGGGTGTAGCCACACACGAAACAGCACAGGGCCCGTACGACGGAGGTCGTGCGGGCCCTGCCCCGTGCTCAGACCGAAGTGACCTCGCCCTTCCTCCGCACCGCCCACGCCCGCGTCACCAGGTGCACCCCGACCGCCAGCGCCAGCGCCCCCAGGAACACCACCGTCGCCCCGACCACGTCCTCCATGACCTCGGGCGCCGTCAGCATCACCCCGGCCAGCGCCAGCATGACCGTGCCGCTGACCAGCTTCAGCAGCCGCCCGTGCTTCTCCTGGAGCTTCGCCGCCCGCATGGTCACCACGGCCACGCCGAACACCAGGAACTCGTCGATGAGGAACGGGATCATGTACAGCCCGTACAGCCCGGCCGCCTCCGCGAACGGCACGTCCCGCGCGGCCAGCATCCCCGTCCACATCACCGGGAAGCCCGCCGTGCACGGCGTCTCCAGCAGCGACACCGCCACGGCCAGCGCGGTCGTCGCCCCCAGCGCCGGGATCAGCGACCGGTGCATGGCGATCTCCCGCATCCTCTTGTACAGCCCCGGCTTGCGGCCCTCCGGGATCGACAGGGTCGCGCCCTTGCGGAACCAGAAGTAGTCCTTGACGCTCAGCACCCCGAAGACACCGGCCGCCACCGCGATGCCGACCTGGATGGCGTCCAGGAAGCCCACCACGGTCAGGGCGCTGTAGATGCCGGCCATGTAGACCGCGTACATCCCGGCGGTGACCAGCAGGAACACCGAGCCGACCGCGATCACGCGGCGCCGGCTGCCGGTGCGCAGCACGATCGCCAGCAGGATGGAGATCGCCCACAGCGAGCACGGGTTGATGCCGTCGACGAAGCCGATCACCAGGGTGGAGACGACCAGTGACTCGTCGGCGAGTTCCACCGTCCCGACGAGCGGTACGTCGACCTTGTTGCTCTCCTTGGCGACCTCGCACTTCTCGGTGATGTCGCACGTCGAGGAGGACCCGCCGGTGCCGTAGACGCCCCCGGGGACGGGCTCGCCGCGCAGCGCCCCCTCCAGGACCCGGCGCAGGTCGGCCTCGATGGCGTCGGTCCAGCCGACCCAGGCCCGCTCGCCCACGAAGGTCGCGGGGACCGCGGTGGCCTTGATGCCGTGCCGCTCGGCGTACTCCTCGAAGAGACCGCGGTTGCCGGTGTCGTTCCAGACCTCGTACTGGACGATCTCCAGCCGCGGGTGGTCCGCGCCGAAGTCCTCCAGGAAGGCGCGCTCGGCCTTGCACTTGGGGCAGGTCTCGCCCCAGAAGAGGGTGAGGGTGACGGGCTGCTCCTCGGCGGGGCTCGCGGCCGCCGGGGAGGCGGGCGGCGCCAGCAGGGCGAACAGGGCGAGCAGCAGGGGCAGCAGGACGAGCGCGGTCCGGCGTATCGGTGACTCCACGCCCTCACTCTCGAGGAGCGCGACCCCCCGGCGCCGGGGCCGAAGGTCCCCGCACCCATGGCGAAAGGGCCCGTACGACCGAAGTCGTACGGGCCCTTTCGAGCACTCAGGTCATCCGACCAAGCAAGCGGACTTACTTGACGATCTTGGTGACCTGGCCGGCGCCCACGGTCCGGCCACCCTCACGGATGGCGAACTTCAGGCCCTCCTCCATGGCGACGGGCTGGATCAGCTCGACGCGCATCTCGGTGTTGTCGCCCGGCATGACCATCTCGGTGCCCTCGGGGAGGTGCACGACACCGGTCACGTCAGTCGTACGGAAGTAGAACTGCGGGCGGTAGTTGTTGAAGAACGGGGTGTGGCGGCCACCCTCGTCCTTCGACAGGATGTAGGCCTGGGCCTCGAACTCGGTGTGCGGGGTGACAGAGCCCGGCTTGATGATGCACTGGCCGCGCTCGACGTCCTCGCGCTTGATGCCGCGGAGCAGCAGACCGACGTTCTCACCGGCCTGGCCCTCGTCGAGCAGCTTGCGGAACATCTCGATGCCGGTGACCGTGGTGGTGGTCTTCTCCGGCTTGATGCCGATGATGTCGACGGTCTCGTTGACCTTCAGGACACCACGCTCGATACGGCCGGTGACGACCGTACCGCGACCGGTGATCGTGAAGACGTCCTCGATGGGCATGAGGAACGGCTTGTCGACGTCACGCTCGGGCTGCGGGACGGACTCGTCGACAGCCTTCATCAGGTTGAGGACGGAGTCGACCCACTGCTGGTCGCCCTCGAGGGCCTTCAGCGCGGAGACACGGACGACCGGCAGGTCGTCGCCCGGGAACTCGTACTCCGAGAGCAGCTCACGGACCTCGAGCTCGACGAGCTCCATGATCTCCTCGTCGTCCACCATGTCGGCCTTGTTCAGGGCGACGACGATGTACGGAACGCCGACCTGGCGGGCCAGGAGCACGTGCTCCTTGGTCTGCGGCATCGGGCCGTCGGTGGCGGCGACCACGAGGATGGCGCCGTCCATCTGCGCCGCACCCGTGATCATGTTCTTGATGTAGTCCGCGTGACCCGGGCAGTCGACGTGGGCGTAGTGACGCGCCTCGGTCTGGTACTCGACGTGCGCGATGGAGATGGTGATACCGCGCTGGCGCTCCTCGGGAGCCTTGTCGATGTTGTCGAACGGGGTGGCCTCGTTCAGCTCCGGGTACGCGTCGTGCAGCACCTTGGTAATGGCGGCCGTGAGGGTCGTCTTACCGTGGTCGATGTGACCGATGGTGCCGATGTTGACGTGCGGCTTAGTCCGCTCGAACTTCGCCTTCGCCACTGGGGTCCTCCTGTGGAGTGGTTCTGTACGCCTTACTTCATCGGCGCCAGGTGATCTTTGCTGTTAGGTCCCGGGCCTCGGGCCATTCCGCCATGAATGCGGAGGAATGGCCCGCGAGGCTCCGGAGTCAAGCCTACGGCGTACGGACGATGTCCGTTACTCGCCCTTGGCCTTCGCGATGATCTCCTCGGCGACGTTCCGCGGAACCTCGGCGTAGGAGTCGAACTGCATCGAGTAGCTTGCGCGACCCGACGTCTTGCTGCGGAGGTCGCCGACGTAGCCGAACATCTCCGACAGGGGCACGAGGCCCTTCACGACGCGGGCACCGGCCCGCTCCTCCATGGCCTGGATCTGGCCACGGCGGGAGTTGATGTCGCCGATCACGTCACCCATGTAGTCCTCGGGCGTGGTGACCTCGACGGCCATCATCGGCTCGAGGAGCACGGGGGACGCCTTGCGCGCGGCCTCCTTGAAGGCCTGCGAACCGGCGATCTTGAACGCCAGTTCGGAGGAGTCCACCTCGTGGTAGGCACCGTCGAGGAGGGTCACCCGGACACCGGTCATCTCGTAACCGGCGAGGATGCCGAACTGCATGGCCTCCTGGCAGCCGGCGTCGACCGAGGGGATGTACTCCTTCGGGATACGACCACCGGTGACCTTGTTGACGAACTCGTACGAGGCGTCGCCGCCCTCGATCGGCTCGACCGCGATGATCACGCGAGCGAACTGGCCGGTGCCACCCGTCTGCTTCTTGTGGGTGAACTCGACCTTCTCGACCGACTTGCGGATGGTCTCGCGGTACGCGACCTGCGGCTTGCCGACGTTGGCCTCGACCTTGAACTCACGGCGCATCCGGTCGACCAGCACCTCGAGGTGCAGCTCGCCCATACCGCCGATGATGGTCTGGCCGGTCTCCTCGTCCGAGTGGACCTGGAAGGACGGGTCCTCCTCGGCCAGCCGCTGGATCGCGACGCCCAGCTTCTCCTGGTCGCCCTTCGACTTGGGCTCGATGGCGACCTGGATGACCGGCGCCGGGAAGTCCATGGACTCCAGGATCACCGGCTGCTTCTCGTCGGACAGCGTCTCACCGGTGGTGGTCTGCTTCAGACCCATCACGGCGACGATGTCACCGGCGCCCACCGAGTCGATCTCCTCACGCTTGTTGGCGTGCATGCGGTAGATCTTGCCGATGCGCTCCTTGCGGCCCTTGACGGAGTTCAGCACGGCGGTGCCGGACTCCAGACGGCCGGAGTACACGCGGACGAAGGTGAGCTTGCCGAGGTGCGGGTCGCTCATGATCTTGAACGCCAGCGCCGACAGCGGCTCCTCGTCGGACGGCTTGCGCGCGATGACCTTCTCCGGGTCCTTCACGTCGTGGCCCTCGATGGCCTCGACGTCCAGGGGGGAGGGCAGGTAGCGCACGACCGCGTCGAGCAGGGGCTGGACGCCCTTGTTCTTGAAGGCGGTGCCGCAGAACACGGGGGTGACGGTGGTGCCGCCGCCCTTGCCGGAGGCGATGGTGATACGGCGGATCGCCGCGTACAGCTGCTCCACGGAGGGCTCCTCGCCCTCCAGGTACAGCTCCATCAGCTCCTCGTCGTTCTCGGCCACGGCCTCCAGGAGCTTGCCGCGGTACTCCTCGGCGGCCTCCAGGTGGGTGTCCGGGATGTCGACGGTGTCGTACATCTCGCCCTTGGTGGCCTCGGCGGACCAGACCAGGGCCTTCATCGTCACGAGGTCGATGACGCCCTTGAAGTCGGCCTCGGCACCGATCGGCAGCTGCATGACCAGCGGCTGTGCGCCCAGACGGTCCGTGATCATGTCGACGCAGCGGTGGAACTCCGCACCGGTGCGGTCGAGCTTGTTCACGAAGCAGATACGCGGAACGCCGTAGCGGTCCGCCTGACGCCACACCGTCTCGGACTGGGGCTCGACGCCGGCGACGCCGTCGAACACCGTCACGGCACCGTCGAGCACGCGCAGCGAACGCTCCACCTCGACGGTGAAGTCGACGTGGCCCGGCGTGTCGATGATGTTGATGGTGTGGTCGACGTCTTCCAGCGGCCAGTGGCAGGTGGTGGCAGCAGAGGTGATCGTGATGCCACGCTCCTGCTCCTGCTCCATCCAGTCCATGGTGGCAGCGCCGTCGTGGACCTCACCGATCTTGTACGAGACACCGGTGTAGAACAGGATCCGCTCGGTGGTGGTCGTCTTGCCCGCGTCGATGTGGGCCATGATGCCGATGTTGCGCACCTTGGCCAGGTCAAGCGAAGTGGTAGCCATAAGGCTTTCGTCTTCTCTCGGTTCTCGATGGGGTAGCGACTACCAGCGGTAGTGCGCGAAGGCCTTGTTGGACTCGGCCATCTTGTGCGTGTCCTCGCGCTTCTTGACGGCCGCACCAAGGCCGTTCGAAGCGTCGAGAAGCTCGTTGAGCAGACGCTCGGTCATGGTCTTCTCGCGACGGGCGCGGGAGTAACCGACCAGCCAGCGCAGCGCCAGGGTGTTGGCGCGGCCGGGCTTGACCTCGACCGGCACCTGGTAGGTGGCGCCACCGACACGGCGGGACTTGACCTCGAGGGTCGGCTTGATGTTCTCAAGGGCGCGCTTGAGGGTGATGACCGGGTCGTTGCCGGTCTTCTCGCGCAGGCCCTCCATGGCGCCGTAGACGATGCGCTCGGCGGTGGAACGCTTGCCGTTCAGCAGCACCTTGTTGATCAGGGAGGTCACCAGAGGGGAGCCGTAGACCGGGTCGATGATGACCGGACGCTTCGGGGCGGGGCCCTTACGAGGCATTCTTACTTCTCCTTCTTGGCGCCGTAGCGGCTGCGGGCCTGCTTGCGGTTCTTGACACCCTGGGTGTCGAGGGAACCGCGGATGATCTTGTAGCGAACACCCGGCAGGTCCTTCACACGGCCACCACGCACGAGCACGATGGAGTGCTCCTGCAGGTTGTGTCCCTCACCCGGAATGTAGGCCGTGACCTCGATCCCGCTGGTCAGACGCACACGCGCGACCTTACGCAGGGCCGAGTTCGGCTTCTTCGGGGTGGTCGTGAACACACGCGTGCAGACGCCGCGACGCTGAGGGGAACCCTCGAGTGCGGGCGTCTTGTTCTTCTCGACCTTGTCCTGCCGGCCCTTGCGGACCAGCTGCTGGATCGTAGGCACTACTTCTCCGGTTTCTGTGTGCCGATGGGTACAGCTAACCTGGAACGTCTCCGACCCACGCGGTCGGGTGTGTCGAATCCCGCGGACCCCCGCCGCGAGGCAGGAACAAGCGCGGATTACGGCGGCCGATCGCGGCCCCGCAGTGCGGTGTGAAGGCACGCACGAGGGCCAGGGCACACCCCAGGCACAAGGTCTGAGCGTACCTACCTCATTCGCTGTGGTCAAAACAAATGGGTGGGCGCACCCGACCTGCGCGAATCATGCCAAAGCCCAGCCACCCGAACGATCTTCGAATCCACGGCACCGCGCCGCGTCCGCCGACGGTTCCCGCAGGTCAGGAGCCCGAAGCCACGGCCGCCACAAAAAGGGCCGCGACCAGCACGGCCCAACCCGCCACCGAGAGCCAGCCGAGCACCAGCCCGGTCATGGCGTATCCTTCGCCGCTCTCCCCGGTCCGCCGCATCTCGGCCCGGGCCGCGTGACCGAGGATGACCGCGGGTACGCCGGTGACGCCGAGGGTCGCCACCGTGAGCACCCCGCAGACCATGGAGCCCACCGCCTTGCCGTTGACCGGCGGCTGCGGGGCGGGCAGGAAGGTGTGCGGAACGGGCTGCTGCACGGCCCCGGCGAACGGCATCGGCCCCTGCGGCAGATCGGCGACCAGCAGGGCCAGCTCCCCCACCGTACGGGCCTGGTAGGCCCGCGCCACCCGCTTCTCCAGCTCGTCCTCCAGCAGCCGCCCCTCGCCGTAGCCCGCTCTGAGCACGTCCACGGCCCGCTCACGGTCGGCGTGCGAGGCGAGCATCGACGCATGACCGCTCTGCCCCTGCCACGGCTGCCACTGCCGCCACGGCGATGGTTCGGACATGGGCGCCTCCCAGCCGATTTCGACCCTTGTCCCCTTCAACGCCCGTTGCTCCGCATCGGTTCCGGACACGCCGAAGGGCGGTCACCCCTGACGAGGTGACCGCCCTTCAGAACCTACTGCGTTGCCTACTGGTTGTACGGACCGTAGTCGTAGTCCTCCAGCGGCACGGCCTGGCCGGAGCCCGTGCCGAACGGCGAGTAGTCGATGTCGTCGTAGCCGACGGCCGAGTACATCGCGGCCTTGGCCTCCTCGGTCGGCTCCACCCGGATGTTGCGGTAGCGGGACAGACCCGTACCGGCCGGGATGAGCTTACCGATGATGACGTTCTCCTTGAGGCCGATGAGGCTGTCGGACTTGGCGTTGATCGCCGCGTCCGTCAGGACCCTGGTCGTCTCCTGGAAGGAGGCGGCCGACAGCCAGGACTCCGTCGCCAGCGAGGCCTTGGTGATACCCATCAGCTGCGGACGACCGGAGGCCGGGTGACCGCCCTCCTGGACCACACGACGGTTCTCGGTCTCGAACTTCGAGCGCTCGACCAGCTCACCGGGCAGCAGCTCGGCGTCGCCGGACTCGATGATCGTCACCCGGCGCAGCATCTGCCGGATGATGATCTCGATGTGCTTGTCGTGGATCGACACACCCTGCGAGTTGTAGACCTTCTGGACCTCGCCGACCAGGTGGACCTGAACGGCCCGCTGGCCCAGGATGCGCAGCACGTCGTGCGGGTTGGTGGCACCCACGGTGAGCTTCTGGCCCACCTCGACGTGCTCGCCCTCGGACACCAGGAGACGGGCGCGCTTCGAGATCGGGTACGCCGTCTCGTCGCTGCCGTCGTCCGGGGTGACGACGATCTTCTTGGTCTTCTCGGTCTCCTCGATCCGCACCCGGCCGGAGGCCTCGGAGATCGGGGCGACACCCTTCGGGGTACGGGCCTCGAACAGCTCGACGACACGCGGCAGACCCTGGGTGATGTCGTCACCGGCCACACCACCGGTGTGGAAGGTACGCATCGTCAGCTGGGTGCCGGGCTCACCGATGGACTGGGCGGCGATGATGCCGACCGCCTCACCGATGTCGACCAGCTTGCCGGTGGCCAGCGAGCGGCCGTAGCACATGGCGCAGGTGCCGACGGCGGACTCGCAGGTCAGGACCGAGCGGGTCTTGACCTCCTCGACACCGTGGCGGACCAGCTCGTCGATGAGCACGTCACCGAGGTCGGTACCGGCCGGGGCCAGTACCTTGCCGTCGACGACGATGTCCTCGGCGAGGCAGCGCGCGTACACGGACGTCTCGACGTCGTCCGCCTTGATGAGGACGCCCTCGGCGTTGCGCTCGGCGATCGACAGTCGCAGACCGCGCTCGGTGCCGCAGTCCTCCTCGCGGATGATGACGTCCTGGGAGACGTCGACCAGACGACGGGTGAGGTAACCCGAGTCGGCGGTACGCAGGGCGGTGTCCGCCAGACCCTTACGGGCACCGTGCGTGGCGATGAAGTACTCCAGCACGGTGAGACCGTCGCGGTACGACGCCTTGATCGGCCGCGGGATGGTCTCGTTCTTGGCGTTGGACACCAGACCGCGCATACCGGCGATCTGACGCAGCTGCATCATGTTTCCTCGCGCGCCGGACTCGATCATGATGAAGATCGAGTTGGTGCGCGGGAAGTTCGCCTGCATCGCCTCGGCGACCTCGCTGGACGCCTTGTTCCAGATGACGATCAGTTCCTGCGTGCGCTCTTCCTTGGTGACGAGACCACGCTCGAACTGCTTCTGGATCTTCAGCGCCTGGTCCTCGTACCGCTCCAGGATCTGCGGCTTCTCCGGCGGACCGACGATGTCGGAGAAGGCCACGGTGACGCCGGAACGGGTGGCCCAGAAGAAGCCCGCCGCCTTCAGGTTGTCGAGCGTCGCCGCCACGATGACCTTCGGGTAGCGCTCGGCCAGGTCGTTGACGATCTGGGAGAGCTGCTTCTTGCCGACCTCGTAGTCGACGAACGGGTAGTCCTCGGGCAGCAGCTCGTTGAAGAGCGCACGGCCCAGCGTGGTCTTCAGCGTGAAGCTGTCACCCTGCTGCCACTCCGGCTCACCCTCCTCGCGGACCGGCGGGGTCCAGCCGCGCGGCGGGATGGTGCCGACCGGGAAGCGGACGTCGATCTTCGACTGGAGCGACAGCTCGCCCGCGTCGAAGGCCATGATCGCCTCGGCGACGGACGCGAACGCGCGGCCCTCGCCCTTGACCTCACGGGCGTCGCTGTCGGTCGTCAGGAAGTACAGACCCAGCACCATGTCCTGGGTCGGCATCGTCACCGGACGGCCGTCGGCGGGCTTGAGGATGTTGTTCGAGGACAGCATCAGGATGCGGGCCTCGGCCTGCGCCTCCGCGGACAGCGGCAGGTGCACGGCCATCTGGTCACCGTCGAAGTCCGCGTTGAACGCGGTGCAGACGAGCGGGTGGATCTGGATGGCCTTGCCCTCGACCAGCTGCGGCTCGAAGGCCTGGATGCCGAGGCGGTGCAGGGTGGGGGCGCGGTTCAGCAGCACCGGGTGCTCGGCGATGACCTCTTCGAGGACGTCGTACACCACGGTCCGGCCGCGCTCCACCATGCGCTTGGCGCTCTTGATGTTCTGCGCGTGGTTCAGGTCGACCAGCCGCTTCATCACGAACGGCTTGAACAGCTCCAGCGCCATCGCCTTCGGCAGACCGCACTGGTGCAGCTTCAGCTGCGGGCCGACGACGATCACGGAACGCGCCGAGTAGTCGACCCGCTTGCCGAGCAGGTTCTGGCGGAAGCGGCCCTGCTTGCCCTTCAGCATGTCGCTGAGGGACTTCAGCGGGCGGTTGCCGGGACCGGTGACCGGACGGCCACGACGGCCGTTGTCGAACAGCGCGTCCACGGCCTCCTGGAGCATCCGCTTCTCGTTGTTCACGATGATCTCGGGCGCGCCGAGGTCGAGAAGCCGCTTCAGGCGGTTGTTGCGGTTGATGACACGGCGGTACAGGTCGTTCAGGTCGGAGGTCGCGAAGCGGCCACCGTCCAGCTGGACCATCGGACGCAGGTCCGGCGGGATGACCGGCACGCAGTCCAGCACCATGCCCTTGGGGCTGTTGCTGGTCTGGAGGAACGCGGAGACGACCTTCAGGCGCTTGAGCGCACGGGTCTTCTTCTGCCCCTTGCCGGTGCGGATGATCTCGCGGAGCTTCTCGGCCTCCTCGTCGAGGTCGAAGGACTCCAGGCGCTTCTGGAGCGCCGCGGCGCCCATCGAGCCGTCGAAGTAGGTGCCGAAGCGGTCGCGCAGCTCGCGGTAGAGCAGCTCGTCGCCCTCCAGGTCCTGGACCTTGAGGTTCTTGAACCGGTTCCACACCTCGTCGAGGCGGTCGATCTCGCGCTGCGCACGGTCGCGCAGCTGCTTCATCTCACGCTCGGCACCCTCGCGCACCTTGCGGCGCACGTCGGCCTTGGCGCCCTCGGCCTCCAGCTCGGCCAGATCGGTCTCGAGCTTCTTGGCGCGGGCCTCCAGGTCGGCGTCCCGGCGCTGCTCGATCTGCTGACGCTCGACGGAGACATGGGCCTCCAGCGAGGGCAGGTCGCGGGTGCGGCGCTCCTCGTCGACGAACGTGATCATGTACGCCGCGAAGTAGATGACCTTCTCCAGGTCCTTCGGAGCGAGGTCGAGCAGGTAACCGAGGCGCGACGGCACGCCCTTGAAGTACCAGATGTGCGTGACGGGCGCGGCCAGCTCGATGTGGCCCATCCGCTCACGGCGCACCTTGGCGCGCGTGACCTCGACGCCACAGCGCTCGCAGATGATGCCCTTGAAGCGGACGCGCTTGTACTTGCCGCAGTAGCACTCCCAGTCCCGGGTCGGACCGAAGATCTTCTCGCAGAAGAGCCCGTCCTTTTCCGGCTTGAGGGTGCGGTAGTTGATGGTCTCGGGCTTCTTGACCTCGCCGTGGCTCCACTGACGGATGTCGTCAGCGGTGGCCAGGCCGATCCGGAGCTCGTCGAAGAAGTTGACGTCGAGCACTATGCGTCAATCCCTCTCAGGGTTGTAAGTCTTGGGGTCTGATACGGGGGTCCTGGGGCCGGAGACCTCCGGGTGGAGGTCTCCGGAACTCCCGTCAGACCTCTTCGACGCTGCTCGGCTCGCGCCGGGACAGGTCGATGCCGAGCTCCTCCGCAGCGCGGAAGACGTCCTCGTCGGTGTCACGCATTTCGATGGACATACCGTCGCTGGACAGCACCTCCACGTTCAGGCACAGGGACTGCATCTCCTTGATGAGCACCTTGAAGGACTCGGGGATGCCGGGCTCGGGGATGTTCTCGCCCTTGACGATGGCCTCGTAGACCTTCACGCGGCCGGTGACGTCGTCGGACTTGATGGTCAGCAGCTCCTGGAGGGCGTAGGCGGCGCCGTACGCCTCCAGCGCCCACACCTCCATCTCACCGAAGCGCTGGCCACCGAACTGGGCCTTACCACCCAGCGGCTGCTGGGTGATCATCGAGTACGGACCGGTCGAACGGGCGTGCAGCTTGTCGTCGACCAGGTGGTGCAGCTTGAGGATGTACATGTAGCCGACCGAGATCGGGTCCGGGAACGGCTCACCCGAGCGGCCGTCGAACAGCCGCGCCTTGCCGGACGGCTGGACCATGCGGTCACCGTCGCGGTTGGGCAGGGTGTTCTCCAGCAGACCGGTCAGCTCGTCCTCACGGGCGCCGTCGAAGACCGGCGTCGCCACGTTCGTCCGGGGCTCGACCACGTCGGCGCCGATCTGCTGGAGGCGCTGCGCCCATTCGTCCGCGAGGCCGGAGACGTCCCAGCCCTGGCTGGCGAGCCAGCCGAGGTGGATCTCCAGGACCTGCCCCGGGTTCATTCGGGACGGCACACCCAGCGGGTTGAGGATGATGTCGACCGGGGTGCCGTCCTCCAGGAACGGCATGTCCTCGATCGGCAGGATCTTCGAGATGACGCCCTTGTTGCCGTGGCGGCCGGCGAGCTTGTCACCGTCGGTGATCTTGCGCTTCTGCGCGACGTACACGCGCACCAGCTGGTTCACTCCGGGGGGAAGCTCGTCGCCCTCCTCGCGGTCGAAGACGCGTACGCCGATGACCTTGCCGGTCTCGCCGTGCGGCACCTTCAGCGAGGTGTCACGGACCTCACGGGCCTTCTCACCGAAGATCGCGCGCAGCAGGCGCTCCTCCGGGGTCAGCTCGGTCTCACCCTTGGGCGTGACCTTGCCGACGAGGATGTCACCGGCGATGACCTCGGCGCCGATGCGGATGATGCCGCGCTCGTCGAGGTCGGCGAGGACCTCCTCGGAGACGTTCGGGATGTCCCGGGTGATCTCCTCGGGGCCGAGCTTGGTGTCACGGGCGTCGACCTCGTGCTCCTCGATGTGGATCGAGGAGAGGACGTCGTCCTGCACGAGGCGCTGCGACAGGATGATCGCGTCCTCGTAGTTGTGACCCTCCCACGGCATGAACGCGACCAGCAGGTTCTTGCCGAGGGCCATCTCGCCGTGCTGGGTGGCCGGGCCGTCGGCGAGGACCTGGCCCTCGATGACACGGTCGCCCTCGTTGACGATGACCTTCTGGTTGACCGAGGTGCCCTGGTTGGAGCGGGCGAACTTGGCCAGGCGGTACGTGATGTACGTGCCGTCGTCGTTGGTGGTGGTGATGTAGTCCGCGGAGACCTCCTGGACCACACCGGCCTTCTCCGCCTTGACGACGTCACCGGCGTCGACCGCGGAGCGGTACTCCATGCCGGTGCCGACGAGCGGCGACTCCGCCTTGATGAGCGGAACGGCCTGGCGCATCATGTTCGCGCCCATGAGGGCACGGTTGGCGTCGTCGTGCTCCAGGAACGGGATCATGGCGGTCGCGACCGACACCATCTGGCGCGGCGAGACGTCCATGTAGTCGACCTCGTCGCCGGGGACGTAGTCGACCTCGCCGCCGCGGCGGCGCACCAGGACGCGCTCGGAGAAGCGCATGTCCTCGGTGAGCGGCGCGTTGGCCTGCGCGATGACGAAGCGGTCCTCCTCGTCGGCGGTCAGGTAGTCCACCTCGTCGGTGACCTGGCCGTCGACGACCTTGCGGTACGGCGTCTCGACGAAACCGAACGCGTTGACCCGGCCGTAGGAGGCCAGCGAGCCGATCAGACCGATGTTCGGGCCTTCAGGGGTCTCGATGGGGCACATACGGCCGTAGTGCGACGGGTGCACGTCACGGACCTCGAAGCCCGCCCGCTCACGGGAGAGACCACCCGGGCCGAGCGCCGACAGACGGCGCTTGTGGGTGAGCCCCGACAGCGGGTTGTTCTGGTCCATGAACTGCGACAGCTGGCTGGTGCCGAAGAACTCCTTGATGGAGGCGACGACCGGCCGGATGTTGATCAGGGTCTGCGGCGTGATCGCCTCGACGTCCTGGGTCGTCATGCGCTCGCGCACGACGCGCTCCATACGCGCCAGACCCGTACGGACCTGGTTCTGGATCAGTTCGCCGACGCTGCGCAGACGACGGTTGCCGAAGTGGTCGATGTCGTCGGTCTCGACGACGACCTTGTCGCCGTTGTCGCCGACGGTCTCGGTCTCACCGGCGTGCAGCTTCACCAGGTACTTGATCGTCGCGATGATGTCCTCGACGGTCAGGATGCCCGCGTCCAGCGGGGTGTCCGTACCCAGTTTCTTGTTGACCTTGTAGCGGCCGACCTTGGCGAGGTCGTAGCGCTTGGGGTTGAAGTAGAGGTTCTCCAGCAGCGTCTGCGCGGCCTCACGCGTGGGGGGCTCGCCCGGGCGCAGCTTGCGGTAGATGTCGAGCAGCGCGTCGTCCTGGCCCTGGGTGTGGTCCTTCTCCAGGGTGGCACGCATGGACTCGTACTCGCCGAACTCCTCGAGGATCTGCTCGGTGGTCCAGCCGAGCGCCTTCAGCAGGACGGTCACGGACTGCTTGCGCTTGCGGTCGATGCGGACACCGACCATGTCGCGCTTGTCGATCTCCATCTCCAGCCAGGCACCCCGGGACGGGATGATCTTGGCCGAGAAGATGTCCTTGTCGGACGTCTTGTCGATGCTGGAGTCGAAGTACACACCCGGCGAACGAACCAGCTGCGACACCACGACACGCTCGGTGCCGTTGATGACGAAGGTGCCCTTGTTCGTCATGAGCGGGAAGTCGCCCATGAACACGGTCTGGGACTTGATCTCGCCGGTCTCGTTGTTGGTGAACTCGGCGGTGACGAAGAGCGGAGCCGCGTAGGTGAAGTCACGCTCCTTGCACTCGTCGATCGAGTTCTTCGGCGGCTCGAAACGGTGGTCGCGGAAGGTCAGCGACATCGACCCGCTGAAGTCCTCGATCGGGGAGATCTCTTCGAAGATCTCCTCGAGCCCGGACTTGGTGGGGACGTCCTGACCGTTGTCCAGAGCCTGCTCGACGCGAGCCTTCCACGCATCGTTGCCGAGCAGCCAGTCGAAGCTCTCGGTTTGCAGCGCAAGAAGGTTCGGAACCTCGAGGGGCTCCTTGATCTTTGCAAAGGAGATGCGCAGCGGGGCGGTGCTGGCGCCGTTGTTCGTATTCGCGGAGGCAGTGCGCGAGGCGGCCAAGAGGGGGTCCTTCCGAGGGCTCGGACTCACTACGCGCGTACCGGCCCCTCACCGCCGCAGAGAGACAGAGATCCCAGGTCGGGGACGCTTCGGTCGTCAATGCTGAGGCGAGGACAGACCCCTGGTGACGGGCAGGGGGCAGCTAACAGGCAGCGCAAAGGGTCAGTGTAGCCACTTGGCACACTGATGTCCAGTGCGGGTTCCTGAGACCCGTTTTGGCCCTCGTTGTTGTCACCACCTGCGACAAGGCCCTGCCCTCAACGCACGTTGATACTGCCCTCTTCGTCGCCGATCCATGCCTCGGATTCGGATCCTTGTGACGACGCGTCCTGAGAATTGCGCGCTGCGTGCGGTTCGTCAAGGCCCCCCTGCACGAACCCCCTGCCCGAACGGGGCCACCCAGAGACACGACGAAGATCACCATACCCCTCGCGTCCGCGGGTGCAAGGCAACCGTGACCGCACCCCCGGACACGCCGAAGAGCGACCACCCGGATGGATGATCGCTCTTCGGTACCTCGGTGTTACAGCCCGCCGGGGGCCGCGGTCACCTCAGTGGTGTCACTTGACCTCGACGGAGGCGCCGGCGCCCTCGAGGGCCTCCTTGGCCTTGTCGGCGGCGTCCTTCGCGACCTTCTCGAGGACGGGCTTCGGGGCGCCGTCCACCAGGTCCTTGGCCTCCTTCAGGCCGAGCGAGGTCAGCTCACGCACGACCTTGATGACCTGGATCTTCTTGTCGCCGGCGCCGGTGAGGACGACGTCGAACTCGTCCTTCTCCTCGGCGGCCTCGGCGGCGGCGCCACCAGCGGCACCACCGGCGACGACGACCGGCGCGGCAGCGGCGGCGGTGACGTCGAACTTCTCCTCGAAGGCCTTCACGAACTCGGAGAGCTCGATGAGGGTCATCTCCTCGAACTGCGCGAGCAGGTCTTCCTGGCTGAGCTTCGCCATGATGGCGGTCCTTCCACTAATTCGGCAGGTGCCGGATGTACTGGTGTGGCGGGCGTACGTCTGGCCCGCGACGGCCTCCGCGTTCAGGCAGCGGCGGCCGGGGTGCGAGCCGAGTTACTCGGCACCGCCCTGCTCGTCCTGCTTGGCACGGAGCGCGTCCACGGTGCGGACGAGCTTCGAGGGCAGCGCCTGGAAGACGGAGGCAGCCTGGGACTGCTTCGCCTTGAAGGCACCGGCCAGCTTGGACAGCAGAACCTCGCGGGACTCGAGGTCCGCAAGCTTCTTGATCTCGTCGGCGGACAGCGCCTTGCCGTCAAGGACACCGCCCTTGATGACGAGATTCGGGTTGTCCTTGGCGAAGTCACGAAGACCCTTCGCCGACTCCACCGGGTCACCGGTGACGAAGGCGACTGCCGTCGGACCGTTGAACAGGTCGTCCAGCGTCGTGATCCCGGCCTCGTTGGCCGCAATCTTGGTCAGCGTGTTCTTCACCACGGCGTACTGGGCGTTCTCACCGAGCGAACGGCGCAGCTGCTTCAGCTGCGCCACGGTGAGACCGCGGTACTCGGTCAGCACAGCGGCGTTGGAGTTGCGGAACTGGTCCGTCAGCTCGGCAACCGCGGCAGCCTTGTCGGGCCTCGCCATAGAGCCTCGGCCTCCTTCCGGGTGATTCGGACCGCGCGGACCCGAAGGAGGACTGGGTGAAACGAAACGCCCCGGCGCAGGCGCACGGGGCGGACTCGACCGGGCGGGCATACGGGGCTCGTACGCACTCCGGGAGTTCTTCCACTGTCACCTGCGCGGGTCGTCCGCTGTTCAGCGGATCCTTCGGCCACCGTGCCCTCGAACGAGCACACGGCAACGACCAGCGGTCTTTGGCTTCGTGGAGAGAGTACGTGACCGGATCGCTGTCAAGCAAATCCGGTCACGCGGGTGAGGCTCAGCTCTCGGAGGCCGCGGCCTCCTCCATCATCTCCGCGAAGTCGAAGGTGTCCTCGGCGGGCGGGGCCTCGATCTCCACCGGCTGGTTGTAGTCGAGGAAGGTGATGGTCATGTCCAGCGGGCCGCCGTCGGCCTCGCCCTGCATGCGGAACTGCTTGGTGCGGTCCTCACCGTCGATCCACATGTCCATGTCGAGGGTCTCGACACCCATCTTCTCGTACTGCTCGATGCTCTTCTCCCGCTGCTCGCGCAGGGCCTTGCTCTCGCCCTCGTTGCCCTTGCGCAGGTCGTCGAGGCTGACCGTGCCCTTGTAGTGGGTGGTCTTCACACCGTCGATGGTCTCGGTGCCGACCTTCTCCACGTCCTCGGCCCCGGCGAGGAAGCCGGACTCGGCGGCCGGGTTCTGGGTCGTCTGGCCCGCGCCCAGCTCGTCCAGGTTCAGCGGATTGTCCTCGCCGAGCGCGGACAGATCCATCTTCATCCAGCTCTTGCCGTCCATCTCCTTGGCCATCTCGGCGCCGCCGCCGATGTACATGACCTGGTCGAGGAGACGGATCTGCACCTCACCGGAGTCGGTCGGGCTGGGACCCTCCACCGACATGGTCATGTCCATCTCCAGCGGGTCGATGGACATCGAGGCCTCACCCTCGACGGTGCCCTGCTCGGGAACCTCACCGGTCATCTTGTACCGGAGGGACTTGATCTCCTCCGCGTTCTTCGCGGCCGCGGCGACCGCCGCCGCGGGCTCCATCTCCGGCGACTCGCTGTCACCGGAGCAGCCCACCGCTCCGGCGGCCAGCAGCAGCGCGGACACGCCGACGCCTATCGCCCCGCCCCGGGTACGTCGCGTGCGTACGGAAAGACCCATGGGATTCCCCCTAGAAACACCTGTGTGGCACTCAACGAAACGTGAGCGTATCTCAGGGGACTGACAGGGTCCGCACAATTGCCCCCGGCCCTCAGGAGCCCCCGCCACGGCCGTCCAGCAGCTCGGTGAAGTCCACCGTGTCATCCGACGGCGGTCTCTCGACAGAGACCTTCAGGCCGTAGTCGTCGTAGAAGGCGGTCTGCCGCAGCTCCCCCGTCTCCTTGAGCTGGCCCTTCTCCACCTTCTTGACCAGCAGGTTCCGCTCGTCGACCCATATGTCGACGGACTGTGTGACCACCCCGGCGGCGGTGAGCCGCCGCTTCAGGGCGGAGTCGGCCAGCTCCGTCACCGTCAGCGTGCCCGAGAAGCGGGTGGCGGGGCGGCCGTCGACCCGGTCCTCGCCGGCCTTCCGCGCGCTCTCACAGGCCAGCAGCAGCTCCAGGGGCTGGACCGGAGCCGTACGCTCCAGCTCCTCCTTCAGCTGCGCCCCGGAACCGCCCGGAAGCTCGTCCAGGCTGTCGTGGTCGTACCTGACCCAGTGCTTGCCCCGCGCGCGGTCCGCGAAGGCGTCACCGAGCCTGGCGTAGTAGGCGTCGGGCAGCAGCCGCGCCTGCATGGAGACGCTGCCCAGGTCCCGCATGCTCTCGGCGACCTCGCCGCCGGTGTAGGTGAGCGTGAGACGGCCGACGGGGCCGTCCGCCCAGGACAGCGCGCCGGTCGTCTCCATGGACAGGACGCTGCCCATGACCGTCGTGGAGGACACCCGGGCCGATCCGGCCGCCGCGGTGGCCTCCTCCACCGCGCGCAGCGCCTCCCGCACGGCCGCCGGGGCGACCGGGGAACGGCTGGGGGCGGGCGCGGACGTGGAGGTGGTGGGCGTGGGTCTCGTCGGCCGGTCGGCGTCCCCCGGGGAGCCGCACGCGGTCACCAGCACCAGCGCCGCCACGGCGACCGCCCGCCCCATCAGCCCGTACCTCACCGGTGTCCCCCTCGTACGTCCCGTGCCCACCCCCTCACGCTAACCCGCGGGTACGACAACGGGCCCCGCACCTCGGAAGGTTGCGGGGCCCGTCGGCGAATACGCGTGCGCGTGCCGCGGTCGTCGTCAGGATCAGACGGCGGCCGGGTCCTCCTCGACGAGGAGGTTGCGGGTGCGGTTCGGGTCGACCGGGATGCCGGGGCCCATCGTGGTGGTGATGGCGGCCTTCTTGATGTAGCGGCCCTTGGCGGCGGACGGCTTCAGACGGAGGATCTCCTCCAGCGCGGCGCCGTAGTTCTCCACCAGCTTGCTGTCGTCGAAGGACGACTTGCCGATGATGAAGTGCAGGTTCGAGTGCTTGTCGACGCGGAACTCGATCTTGCCGCCCTTGATCTCGGTGACGGCCTTGGCGACGTCGGGGGTGACGGTGCCGGTCTTCGGGTTGGGCATCAGACCACGCGGACCGAGCACCCGGCCGAGGCGGCCGACCTTGCCCATGAGGTCCGGGGTGGCGACGACGGCGTCGAAGTCCAGACGGCCCTTCGCGACCTCGTCGATCAGTTCGTCGGCGCCGACGATGTCGGCGCCCGCGGCACGCGCGGCCTCGGCACGGTCACCGGTCGCGAAGACCAGGACCCGGGCGGTCTTACCGGTGCCGTGCGGGAGGTTCACGGTGCCACGCACCATCTGGTCGGCCTTGCGCGGGTCGACACCCAGACGGAAGGCGACCTCGACGGTGGCGTCGAACTTGGTCGTGGAGGTCTCCTTGGCGAGACGGACGGCCTCGAGCGGGGCGTAGAGCTTCTCCCGGTCGACCTTGGCGTCCGCAGCGCGGAGAGACTTGCTGCGCTTGCTCACTACTGCTCCTGGGTTTGCTGAGGAGTCGTGGTCCGGGCCGAGCAGGCCCTGCCACTCATCTGCTGGTGGGGAGGTTGGGGCTCAGCCCTCGACCGTGACGCCCATGGAACGGGCGGTGCCGGCGATGATCTTCTCGGCGGCGTCCAGGTCGTTGGCGTTGAGGTCGGGCATCTTGGTGGTGGCGATCTCACGGACCTGCTCGCGGGTGATCTTCGCGACCTTGGTCTTGTGCGGCTCGCCGGAGCCCTTCTCCACGCCCGCGGCCTTGAGGATCATCTTGGCGGCCGGCGGGGTCTTCGTGACGAAGGTGAAGGAACGGTCCTCGTAGACCGTGATCTCCACCGGGATGACCCAGCCACGCTGCGACTCGGTCGCGGCGTTGTAGGCCTTGCAGAACTCCATGATGTTCACGCCGTGCTGACCCAGCGCGGGGCCGACCGGCGGGGCCGGGTTGGCGGCACCGGCCTGGATCTGGAGCTTGATGAGCCCCGTGACCTTCTTCTTCTTGGGAGGCATAGCTCTCCGGGTCCTTTCGGTTCGGGTCCTGCCCGCATACGGGGACCACCCGGACGCAGGCATACCGCACAACGATAACGGGTATAGGTGTGCGGCCAAAAACCGCGCAGGTCAGGCGCACGCTCGCACGTTGCCTGACCTGCGCGGAAGCAGTTGCTCCAGAAGGACTAGTTCTTCTGGATCTGGTCGAAGCTCAGCTCGACCGGCGTCTCGCGCCCGAAGATCTCCACCAGACCCTTGACCTTCTTGGAGTCGGCGTTGATCTCGTTGATGGTGGCCTGGAGCGTGGCGAACGGGCCGTCGGTGACGGTGACCGAGTCGCCGACCTCGAAGTCCAGCACCTGGACCTCGACCTTGCGCTGCGGCGCGGGCTTGCCCTCGGCCTCCGCGGCCTCGCGGGCGGCCTTCTCCTCGGCCTCCGGGGCGAGCATCTTGACGATCTCGTCCAGGGTCAGCGGATACGGGTCGTAGGCGTTGCCCACGAAGCCGGTGACACCGGGTGTGTTGCGGACGACGCCCCAGGACTCGTTCGTCAGGTCCATACGGACCAGGACGTAGCCCGGGAGCTTGTTCTGCTTGATCGTCTTGCGGTCGCCGTTCTTGATCTGGACGACCTCTTCCTGCGGCACCTCGGCCTGGAAGATGTAGTCCTCGACGTTCAGCGAGACGGCGCGCTGCTCCAGGTTGGTCTTCACGCGGTTCTCGTAACCGGCGTAGGTGTGGATCACGTACCACTCGCCGGGCAGCGTGCGCAGCTCCTCGCGGAGCTTCTCGACCGGGTCGACGTCGGCCTCGGGCTCCTCGGCCTCCGCCGCCTCCTCGGTCTCGTCCTCGGCGGCGGTGTCCGCAGCCTCGGTCTCGTCGACCTCGTCCGCGTCGCCCGCGACGATGTCGAGATCGTCATCCACGGACTCGACGACGTCCTCGCGAGGCTCCATGGCGTCGTTCACGTTCGGGTCAGACACGGTGGCTGCTTCTTCCTGGATACATACGGGTGGAACACGCGAAAGGGGCGCCGATCACGGCGCCCTTCGCTCCTGGCTCAGCCGAAGACGTACTTGGCTGCGTGGTCGAGCCCATAGTCAATCACGGTCACCAGGCCGATCATCACGACCACGAAGATGATCACGACGGTCGTGTACCTCGTCAGCTGGGTGCGCGTGGGCCAGACGACCTTGCGAAGCTCCGCGACGATCTGGCGGTAGAAGAGAGCGAGGCGCTTCAGCGGGCCCTTCTTGGCGCGCTTGCCACCCTTACGGGTCTTCTTCCTCGACTCGGGAACCTCGTCCTGGGCGTCAGGCGTGTCGAGGGAGCCCACGGCGTCCGACATTCATCCTCACCTGATCCCGGGTCGTGGCCGTGCCGCGCCCGGTCTGAGCCGCACGGCGGTGCAATGCTGTACGTACCTGCGCACACATCCTGGCGGTGTGTGTAGCAGGGCCGGAGGGACTTGAACCCCCAACCGCTGGTTTTGGAGACCAGTGCTCTACCAATTGAGCTACGACCCTTTGTGTCTCCCCCAACGTACCGCATCCGGTCGAGTGCTCGGTGTACACCCGATGAGCGCGGCTCGCTGAAGGCCAACGACGTGAGAGTGTACGTGCTCCCGGCCCGGTCGTCGAACAGAAAGTGCCCGTGGGAGCGTTCCGCGGCGAAAGATCGCCCGACGACGGCGCGATCCGGACGACCATTTCGGACAGTTGTCCACCTGCTTGCCCGGGGCCGCCCAGTCTGTGAAACCCACGTGCCGGGGACATTTCCGGTCTGGAACGATGGGCCCCATGAGCGCTGCAACCCCTCCCACCGAGCGCCGGGTCTCCGCCCGAGTCGGCGCGATCTCCGAGTCCGCCACCCTCGCCGTGGACGCCAAGGCCAAGGCCCTCAAGGCCGCCGGGCGTCCGGTGATCGGCTTCGGCGCGGGCGAGCCCGACTTCCCGACCCCGGACTACATCGTCGAGGCGGCCGTCGAGGCCTGCAAGAACCCCAAGTACCACCGGTACACCCCGGCGGGCGGCCTGCCCGAGCTGAAGGCCGCGATCGCCGCGAAGACGCTGCGTGACTCCGGCTACGAGGTCGACGCGTCCCAGATCCTCGTCACCAACGGCGGCAAGCAGGCCATCTACGAGGCCTTCGCCGCGATCCTCGACCCGGGCGACGAGGTCATCGTCCCGGCCCCGTACTGGACGACGTACCCGGAGTCGATCCGCCTCGCGGGCGGTGTCCCGGTGGAGGTCGTCGCCGACGAGAGCACCGGCTACCGCGTCTCGGTGGAGCAGCTGGAGGCGGCCCGCACCGAGAAGACGAAGGTCGTCCTCTTCGTGTCGCCGTCCAACCCGACCGGCGCCGTCTACACCGAGGCCGAGACCGAGGCGATCGGCCGCTGGGCCGTGGAGCACGGCCTGTGGGTGCTGACCGACGAGATCTACGAGCACCTCGTCTACGGCGACGCGTCGTCCGTCTCGCTGCCCGCGATCCTGCCGGAGCTGCGCGACAAGTGCATTGTCGTCAACGGCGTCGCCAAGACGTATGCGATGACCGGATGGCGGGTGGGCTGGATCATCGGCCCGAAGGACGTCGTCAAGGCCGCGACCAACCTCCAGTCCCACGCCACCTCGAACGTCTCCAACGTCGCCCAGGCAGCGGCGCTCGCGGCGGTCTCCGGCGACCTGGAGGCGGTGGCGAAGATGCGTGAGGCGTTCGACCGGCGCCGCAGGACGATCGTGCGGATGCTCAACGAGATCGACGGTGTGCTCTGCCCGGAGCCCGAGGGCGCGTTCTACGCCTACCCGTCGGTGAAGGCGCTGATCGGCAAGGAGATCCGCGGCAAGCGCCCGCAGGACACCGTCGAGCTGGCCGCGCTGATCCTGGAGGAGGCCGAGGTCGCGGTGGTCCCGGGCGAGGCGTTCGGTACGCCGGGCTATCTGCGGCTGTCGTACGCGCTCGGTGACGAGGACCTGGTGGAGGGCGTGAGCCGGATCCAGAAGCTGCTGGCGGAGGCCCGCGACTGAACCCGTTCCGCGGCGGGGGGCGTCCTTCGGGGCGCCCCCCGTTCGTGTGTGCGAGCAAGACCACGAACGGCGAAAGCGGTTCCGGCGCGGGAGGGACGTACGGCAGGATCACGGAATGGAACGTGTACGTGATGTCTCTGCGCTGCCGAAGGCCCATCTGCACCTGCACTTCACCGGGTCGATGCGACCCGGGACCGTTCTGGAACTGGCCGACAAGTACGGCGTCCGCCTGCCGGAGTCGCTGGCCGAGGCGCTGGTCAGCGGGGAACCGCCGCAGCTGCGGGCCACGGACGAGCGGGGCTGGTTCCGTTTCCAGCGGCTGTACGACGCGGCGCGGTCGTGTCTGAGGCAGCCGGAGGACATCCAGCGGCTGGTGCGGGAGGCCGCCGAGGAGGACCTGAAGGACGGCTCGGGCTGGCTGGAGATCCAGGTCGACCCGACCTCGTACGCGCCCCGTCTGGGCGGGCTGATCCCGGCGCTGGAGATCATCCTGGACGCGGTGGAGACCACGTCCCGGGAGACCGGCCTGGGGATGCGGGTGCTGGTGGCCGCGAACCGGATGAAGCACCCGCTGGACGCCCGGACGCTGGCCCGGCTCGCGGTGCGGTTCGCGGACCGGGGGGTGGTGGGTTTCGGCCTCTCCAACGACGAACGGCGCGGTATGGCCAGGGACTTCGACCGGGCGTTCGCGATCGCGCGGCACGGCGGGCTGCTGTCGGCGCCGCACGGCGGTGAACTCACCGGCCCGGCGTCCGTGCGGGACTGCCTGGACGACCTGGAGGCGAACCGGATCGGCCACGGCGTACGGGCGGCGGAGGACCCCCGGCTTCTGAAACGGCTGGCGGACCGCGGCGTGACCTGCGAGGTCTGCCCGGCGTCGAACGTGGCCCTGGGCGTCTACGAGAAACCGGAGGACGTGCCGCTGCGGAAGCTGTTCGAGGCGGGCGTGCCCCTGGCCCTCGGCGCCGACGACCCCCTCCTCTTCGGCTCGCGGCTGGCCGCCCAGTACGACATCGCCCGCCGGCACCACGCCTTCACGGACCGGGAGCTGGCGGAGCTGGCCCGGCAGTCGGTGCGGGGCTCGGCGGCCCCGGAGGACGTGAAGGCGCGGCTGCTGGCGGGCGTGGACGACTGGCTCGCGGACTGACCGGACGGGGCGCCGACAAGAGCCGGTGGCAGCTCAGGAGCCGGTGGCGGCGATCACCCAGGGCAGGGTGTCCGCGTCGAAGAGGCCGCTGAACAGCTGCTCGGGGACGAGGTTGCCGTCCACCTCCACGGCGGGCGTGCCCTCGGCCGCGGAGGCGTCGAACGCCTCTTGGGAGGCGGTCACGAAGTCGCGGTACTTCATGTCCTTCACGGCCGCGTCGAACTGGGCGCCGCGCAGCCCCGGCACCTCGGAGGCCATGTCGAGCAGAAACTTGTCGGTGTAGCCGTCGGCGAGTTCCTCGGGCTGATGGGTGAAGAGCACGTCGTGGTACTCGACGAACTTGCCCCGCTCCAGTGCGGCCCGCAGCGCGTTGGCGGCCTTCTTGGAGCCGTGGCCGGTGAGCCGGTCGTCGAGGAACGACGCGAACGTGTACTCGGCCCGGACCTCACCGGAGAGGACCAGCTCGCGCAGGGCCCCACCGCCGCCCTCGGTCTCGAACTCCCCGCAGACCGGGCAGCGCATGTCCTCGTACACATGGACGGTGGTCCTCGCCCGCGCGGAGCCCACGCGGATGGTGGTGCCATCGGGCGCGATGCTCTCCGCGATCTCCTCGACGCTGTCGTACATCTCGGCGTCGGGTCGGCCGCCGCCGGTGTCCTCGGTGCCCTGCCCGCACCCAGCGGCGAGCACACCCGCCAGCACGAGCACGGCCGCGGCACGCCACGGCCCGGGTCTCTCCCGCATGTTCCGGTTCCCCTCCCCTGGTCCGCGCCTCCCCTAGCGCGACGAGGGCTGACCCTACAGGGCGACGCCCACGGTCACCGGCTCATTTACGAGCGTGACGCCGAAGGCCTCGCGGACCCCGGCGACGACCTCGCGGGCCAGCGTCAGCAGGTCCTCGGTGGTGGCGTCACCGCGGTTGGTGAGGGCGAGGGTGTGCTTGGTGGAGATACGGGCGGGCCCGGTTCCGTAGCCCTTGGTGAAACCCGCCTTGTCGATCAGCCAGGCCGCAGAGGTCTTCGTACGGCCCTCCCCGGCGGGGTAGGCGGGCGGCTCGACGCCGTCGCCGAGGCGTTCGCGCACGCGCGCGTGGAAGACGGCGAAGTCGGCGTCGGTGAGGATCGGGTTGGTGAAGAACGATCCCGCGGACCATGTGTCGTGGTCGTCGGGGTCGAGGACCATGCCCTTCCCGGCCCGCAGCTTCAGCACGGTCTCCCGCGCGTCCTCGACCGGCACGCGCTCGCCCGGCTCGACCCCCAGGGCGCGCGCGGTCTCCGCGTATCGGAGGGGGGCCGAGAGGCCCTTGGCGTCCTCCAGCCGGAAGCGCACGCGCAGGACCACATACCGCTCGGGGTCGGCCTTGAAGCGGCTGTGCCGGTAGGAGAACGCGCACTCGGCGTTGGTCAGCGTCACGGTCTCGCCCGCCCGGCGGTCGTACGCGATCACCTCGGTGATCGTCGACGAGACCTCCTGTCCGTACGCCCCCACGTTCTGGATCGGTGTGGCACCGGCCGAGCCCGGGATCCCGGCGAGGCACTCGACGCCCGCGAGCCCGGCCCGCACGGTGCGCTCGACCGCGTCGGTCCACACCTCGCCCGCGGCCAGCTCCAGGCTGGTGCCGTCGAGTTCGAAGCCGGTGGTGGCGATGCGCAGGGCGGTGCCGTCGAAGCCCTTGTCGCCGATGACCAGGTTCGATCCACCGCCGATCAGCAGCAGCGGCGTACCGCTGGCGTCGGCCTCACGGACGGCGGCGACCACCTCGGCGTCGGTCGTCGCGGTGATCAGTCGGGTGGCGGGGCCGCCCAACCGGAAGGTGGTCAGCGGGGCGAGGGGGGCGTCGTGGAGTTCCTGCACGCGCCCAAGACTACGAGACGGCACCGACAGCGCGGGCGACGGCGAAGGGCCATGCGGCCACGCGCGCGTACGGCCCCGTCGGCGGGGACGGGACCGTACGCGCGTGGGCTCACGTCAGGCGGTGGACCGCCTCCGTCCAGCTCAGCGGGAGGTCGTCGCTGGACGCCGTCCACGTCACGAACTTGGCGTCCCGCATCTGCGGGGCGAGTCCCCGCGCGGTGGGGGCGTGGGCGCCCGCGTGGGCGAATGCCTTGAGGGCGTCGCGCGATTCCCAGGCGGACAGCGTCCAGAAAGTCCGCTTGAAGGGCTCGGCCCGCAGCGAGGCCCCGTAGGCGCCGCGCGCCCGGCTCACCTGCCGCCAGACCCGCGGCGTCCGGGCGAGGAAGAGCAGCGCTCCCCACCGGGTCCGGGTCTCGAAGCGCGAGGCGAAGACATGAACCTCGACGGCGGGCGGCGGCGTGTTGGGCCGGGTCCAGGGGAGGGTGGGCATGTCGTACTCCTGTTCGTAGGCAGGTGGTGAGGTCGGCTTCTTGGACGGACGGCGTCCGCTGTCCTGGGAGAGAGGTGACGTCCGCCGTCGTGGGCGGGCGGGGAGGTGACGTCCGCCGTCATGGGCGGGCCGTGACGCGTGCATTCCAGGGCGGGAGGCGACGAGCACCCTCCTGGACGGGAGGCGACGTGCACCCTCCTGGGCTGGATGTGGCACCCGACGTCCGGCGCGGGCGGGTGACGTCCGGATCCCGGGACGGGATGTGACGTCCCCCATCCCGGACTGAAGGTGGCACCGCCACCCTGGGCGGGCGGTGGCGCCCGGCCCCAGGGCGGGCGGCGTCCGCCTTCCAGGGCGGAGGTGCCGCCCGCTGTCCCGCGCGGGCGGCGTCCGCCTTCCCGCGCGCCGTCGGGTGTCGGCGCGCGGCGTGTCAGCGCGCGGCGGTGTCGGCCAGCGGCCTGGGCTCCGGCTCGGGCAGGTCCGCGGTCGCCGCCAGGGCCCGGCGCCGGGCCGGGATCAGCAGCGCCGCCACTCCGGCGAGGGCCACCACCCCGGCGCCCACGGCGATGGCGGGCCGCAGCCCGTCCACGAACGTCTGCGGGGTCTCGTAGCCGCCTTGGGCCGCGAAGATCGAGGACATGATGGCGATGCCGAGCGCCCCGCCGACCTCGCGCAGCGCGTTGTTGGCGCCGGAGGCGATGCCCTGTTCCTTGGCGATGACGCTGCCCATCACCAGGGCGGAGGCAGGGGCGAAGAAGAGGGCCATGCCGACGCCGCTGAGGATCAGACCGGGCAGCTGGACGCCGTAGGAGGCGTCGGCCGTGACGACGAAGGAGAGGTAGCCGAGTCCGGCCGCCTGGAGGAAGAGGCCGGTGGCGACGACGGGCCGGCCGCCGATCCGGTCGGAGAGGAGCCCGGCTATGGGTGCGACGAGCATGGGCATGCCGGTCCAGGGGAGCATGCGCAGCCCCGCCTCGGTGGGCGAGTAGCCGAGGACGCCCTGCATGTACTGGCTGAGCAGGAAGATCGACCCGAACATGCCGAGGAACATCAGCATGCTGGCCGCGTTGATCCCGGCGAAGGCGCGGGAGCGGAACAGCCGCATCGGCAGCATCGGGTTGCGGCCCCGGATGCCGTGCAGGACGAACGCCGCGAGCAGTGCGGCACCCGTGGTCAGGCCCATCAGCACGACCGTGTCGGTCCACCCGTCGGCGGGGCCGCGGACCAGGCCGTAGACGATGCCGAAGAGGCCGCCGCTGGCCAGCAGGGTGCCGGTGACGTCGAGCGGGGAGCCGGTGCCGTGGGACTCGGCGAGGCGCAGCCGGGCGAGCGGCAGCAGGGCGATCCCGAGGGGCACGTTCAGCCAGAAGATCCACTGCCAGGAGATGTGCTCGGTGAGGCTGCCGCCGATCAGGGGCCCGGAGGCGACGGCGAGCCCGTTGACGGCGCCCCAGATGCCGAAGGCCATCCCGCGCCGTTCGGCCGGCACCGCGGCGGTGAGCAGGGTGAGGGTCAGCGGCATCATCACGGCCGCTCCGACGCCCTGGACGGCGCGGGCCGCGATCAGGGAGTCGATGCCGGGTGCGAGCGCCGCGGCGGCGGAGGCGAGGGTGAAGATCGTGATGCCGACGAGGAAGAGCCGTCGGCGGCCGAAGCGGTCGCCCAGTGCCGCGCCGAACATCAGCAGCACGGCGAAGGTGAGCGTGTAGGCGCTCACGGTCCATTCGAGGTCGTGCAGCGCCCCGCCGAGGTCCTCGCGGATGGCGGGCAGGGCGGTGGTGACGACGAGGTTGTCGAGGGCCGCCATGAATCCGGCGACGCTGGTGATGACCAGGGCCCAGGCGGTCCCGCCCCGACGTGCGGTCTGTGGTGACATCTCTCCCCCAGAGGGTGTCCACTTGCTGATTAGTTATTGATCACTAATTTCCACGCTCACAAAAAGGCGCGAGAACGCCTTCCCGTTCGCCCTAGATCTCCAGCCGGCCCTTGGCCCGCGCCGACGGGTACAGCCCTTCCCAGACCCGGTGGTCGGGCGGGAAACCCATGGCCACCAGGCAGTTGATGAGCATTCCGTACGCCATGAAGGTCGTCGTCTCGCCCACGTCGGCACCGAGCGGCAGATGCACCGTGTCCCACAGGCGCATCCAGCCGCTGCGCACCACCTCGCCGAGTTCGTGGTCGCCCGCCTCCTCGGCGGCGCCCACGGCGACGTACATCTGCATCTGCATGAGCAGCATCTCGGGACGCTCCGCGATGACCCGGGTGTACGCGTTCGCCATGGCGTGCAGGGCCTCTTCGCCCTCCAGCCCTTCGGCGGCCTCGGCGAAGATGCGCGCGATGTCGTCCATGCACTGGCCGACCACCGCGAGGAAGATCGCCTTCTTGCTCGGGAAGAGCCGGAAGAGGTACGGCTGCGAGACACCGACCCGCTTGGCGATCGCCTCGGTCGATGTGCCGTGGTAGCCGCCGCGGGCGAACTCGCTCGTCGCCGCGCGGATGACGCTCTCGCGCCGCTCCTCTGCGCTCATCCTGACCATGAAAGTAAGTTAGTACTCAATCACTAACTACGTCAAGGGACCCTGGAGGTAAGGGGCGGCCCGCAATGGGAGCCGCCCCTTACATCCCACCGTCGAAGACTGCTCAGGCGAGTCGTACGACCGCCCGCGACATCCCCAGCACCTTCTGCCCGGCGCTGGTCGCGGTCAGGTCCACACGGACCGTGTTGTCGTCGAGCTTGGCCGCGACCCTGCCGCTGACCTCGATCACGGCGCCCTGGTCGTCGTTCGGTACCACCACCGGCTTGGTGAAGCGGACGCCGTACTCGACGACCGCGCCCGGGTCGCCCGCCCAGTCGGTGACCACGCGGATCGCCTCGGCCATGGTGAACATGCCGTGCGCGATGACGTCCGGCAGGCCCACCTCCTTGGCGAACTTCTCGTTCCAGTGGATCGGGTTGAAGTCGCCGGAGGCACCCGCGTACTGGACGAGGGTCGCCCGGGTCACGGGGAAGCTCCGCGCGGGCAGTTCGGCGCCGACCTCGATGTCGTCGTACGCGATCTTGGCGGTCATCCGCTCACGCCTCCCCGGCCGCGCGGGCCACCAGCTTGGTCCAGGCGGTCACGACGTGCTCCCCGGCCTCGTCGTGGACCTCGCCCCGGACGTCCAGGATGTCGTTGCCCGCGAGGGACTTGATCGACTCGATCGTCGAGGTGACGGTGAGCCGGTCACCGGCGCGCACGGGACGGCTGTAGGCGAACTTCTGGTCGCCGTGCACCACCCGGCTGTAGTCCAGGCCGAGCTGGGGGTCCGCGATGACCTGTCCGGCGGCCTTGAAGGTGATCGCGAAGACGAAGGTCGGCGGGGCGATCACATCGGAGTGGCCCAGTTCCTTGGCGGCCTCGGGGTCCGTGTAGGCCGGGTTCGCGTCCCCCACGGCCTCCGCGAACTCACGGATCTTCTCCCGGCCCACCTCGTAGGGGTCGGTGGGCGGGTACGTCCGCCCCACGAAGGACTGGTCGAGCGCCATGGCTCGGCACCTCCTGATGTCTTCTGCTGTGGATGACCGTGATCAGGTGAACCAAACGCCACGAGGCCGCCCCTGGGGTCCAGGGACGGCCTCGTGAAACGAGCCTTGTTATCGCGTCTCGCGGTGCGCGGTGTGCGCGTTGCAACGCGGGCAGTGCTTCTTCATCTCAAGACGGTCCGGGTTGTTACGCCGGTTCTTCTTGGTGATGTAGTTCCGCTCCTTGCACTCCACGCAGGCCAGCGTGATCTTCGGGCGGACGTCGGTGGCAGCCACGTGAGTGCTCCTTGACGAACGGATGGGATGAATTAACGCAAGAAAGAGTAGCCGATCGAAGGACCGACCCCACAATCGGCTACTGTCAGTAGCGGTGACCGGACTTGAACCGGTGACACAGCGATTATGAGCCGCTTGCTCTACCGACTGAGCTACACCGCTTCGATGCGATCGGGCCCCGCCTCGCGGCGGGAACCTCTCACACCAGAGCCCCAAAACGGAATCGAACCGTTGACCTTCTCCTTACCATGGAGACGCTCTGCCGACTGAGCTATTGGGGCGAGCGATGAAGACATTACACGGTCCGCGGCGGTTCACCCAAATCCGTTTCCCGCCGCCCGTCCCACCCCCGCCGGCGGCCCCGCACCAGCCCCTCGGCCACACCGGTACGACTATTGCGCTCCTCCCGGACGGGAGCTGATCACCGTCCTAGGCTCGACTCACTCTGCGTGATCTTGCGCTCCGGCACGGGACCTGCGGGCTCGCGCGGAGTGACCGGTCCCGAGCCCGGCGCCCGAGCCTCCCGGCCCCGAGCCCGGCACCCCGAGCCCTGTGCCCCCGAGCCCTTGGAGCGCGATGCCCGACAGCCAGCCGCAGCCGCCCCACTCGTCGTCCTCGCCGGGCTCCCCGGGCCGGCCCGATGCCGTCCTGCTGCTGTGCGGGGCCCGCCTCACCGACGGCCGCACCGTGGACGTACGGCTCAGCGGCGGGCGTATCGAGGCCGTCGGCACGGTCGGCAGCCTCGGCCCGGTCCGCGGCGGCGGCACCCGCGTGGACCTCGGCGGCTACCTCCTGCTGCCGGCCCCCGCCGAGCCCCACGCCCACGCCGACACCGCGCTGTCGGCCGACGACGACGGACCGGTCTCCCACGACCCCCACGACGTCCAGCGCCGCGCCACCGAGGCCACCCTCCTCCAACTCGGACACGGCGCCACCGCGGTGCGGGCGCACGCGCGCGTGGGCGACGTCCAGGGGCTCGGCGCGCTGGAGGCCACCCTCCAGGCGCGCCGCTCGCTGCACGGGCTCGCCGAGCTGACGACGGTGGCCGTCCCGCGCGTCCTGACCGGGGCGGCGGGGGCCGACGGTCTCGCCATGCTGCGGGACGCGGTGAAGATGGGCGCCTCCGTGGTGGGCGGCTGCCCCGATCTGGACCCGGACCCGGCCGGTTACGCGGAGACCGTCCTGGACCTCGCCTCCGAGTACGGCTGCCCCGTCGACCTGCACACCGACGCCACCGACCCGGCGCGTCTGGCCCGGCTCGCGGCGATGGCGGGCGGGCTGCGCCCCGGCGTGACCATCGGCCCGTGCGCCGGGCTCGCCGACCTCCCCACCGACGTGGCCTCCCGGACCGCCGACCAGCTGGCGGCCGCCGGGGTCGCCGTGGTCTGTCTGCCGCAGGGCGGCTGCGCGGGCGTCGACCGGCGCGGCACCGCCCCGGTACGCCTGCTGCGGTCCGCCGGGGTGCGGGTCGCCGCGGGCAGCGGCGCCCTGCGCGACGTGTCGAACCCGGTGGGCCGCGGCGACCCGCTCGAGGCGGCGTACCTCCTCGCCTCCCGCCACGGTCTGCGCCCCGAGGACGCCTACGACACCGTCAGCTCGTCGGCGCGGGCGGTGCTGGGGCTGCCGGAGGTGCGGGTGGAGGCAGGCTTCCCCGCCGAGCTGCTGGCGGTGCGCGGGGACCGGCTCGCGGGGGCGCTTTCGCTGGCGTACAGCCGGATCGTGGTGCACCAGGGGCGCGTTGTGGCGCGGACCAGCGCGGTGCGGGAGTACTGCAACACCGGTGCGACGGTGGAACCGGGGCTCCCCCGGCAGGGACGCGGGCAGCTGTCCTGAGCCGCGGCGTGCGAACTGGTGCCCACTCATGCCCACTCATGCGAACCCATGCGGCGAAGGCGCCCCTCGGGGCGTACGGTCAAGAACATGCGCATTGTCATCGCTGGTGGTCATGGTCAGATCGCGCTGCGGCTGGAGCGGCTGCTCGCCGCGCGCGGGTACGAGGTCGCGGGCATCATCCGCAAGGCCGAGCAGGGCGACAACCTGCGGGAGGCGGGCGCCGAACCGGTGGTGCTCGACCTGGAGTCGGCGTCGGCCGAGGAGGTGGCGGAGCACCTGCGGGGCGCGGACGCCGCCGTCTTCGCGGCGGGGGCGGGGCCGGGCAGCGGTGCGCAGCGCAAGGACACCGTGGACAAGGGGGCGGCCGTCCTGTTCGCGGACGCCGCCGTGCGCGCGGGCGTACGCCGGTTCCTGGTGGTGTCCTCGATGGGCGCGGACCCGGGGCACGGGGGCGACGAGGTCTTCGACATCTATCTGCGCGCCAAGGGCGAGGCCGACGAACACGTCCGCCGTCAGGACGCCCTGGACTGGACGATCCTGCGCCCCGGCTCCCTGACCGACGACCCCGGCACCGGACTGGTCCGTCTGGAGGCCCACACCGGCCGCGGCCGGGTCTCCCGGGACGACGTGGCCACCACGCTCGCCGAACTCCTGGACACCCCGGCGACCGCGGGCCTGACCCTGGAGCTGATCGGCGGCGCCACGCCCGTGTCGGTGGCGGTCAAGTCGGTCGCGGGCAACTGACGTTCAGAACAACGGCAACTGCCCCGGGAAGTCGGGCACGGCATACCCGTCGAGCCCCGGCTGCACCGCGCCGAGCTGCACCGCCCGGCGCGACCCCGGGCACGACACCAGTTCCCCGCTCTCCCGCGCCCCCGGCGGATCATGCCGCGCGAACCGCCCTGCGACGACAGCGATCTCCCGACGACACTCGGGGCACCTCCTACGACGGCTGACCATGCCCCCAGTGTGCCCCTCCCCCAACGCGAAGATCCCCTCCCTCCGCGTCTCGCGAAGGAAGGGGATCTCCCAGAAGTGGCGGCGCCAGGATTCGAACCTGGGAAGGCTGAGCCGGCAGATTTACAGTCTGCGCGGTGATCACGCTTCGACTGCATACTTCTGCTGCCAAGCGAGCATCTGCCCCACGAGTGCCCCACAAGCTCCCGTACGGGCACGGCATGGATGACTAAGAATGTCCCGCGACTGCACACGGCGATGGCTCATGCAGCCCGAAGGAGGTTGTGCAGGCGGCCGATGCCGAGCATGGCGTTATGGACGCCGTCGCCTCGGAGGAGGCTCGCACGAGGGTATGTATGCCAGCTTGGTTGGGGGCGAAGGTCGGTAGGATGAACAGTCTGACTCTCTGTCGGACGCGGATGCACCCCACGGTGGCCCGTCTCCCTTGCTCCCTAGCACGAGGTCACCTTGGATACGCTCGTCGACGTAACGCTCACGCAGGACCAGCACAACCTCCTCACCGCTATCGCCCATCGGTGGCTTGCCACCGGCGAGTGGCCTCGGTGGGCCGTCGTCCAGCACCAGTACGACCTGCGCGGCCAAGACGCTGATGTCATCCTCAACTCGCTGCCGTACGTCGGCATCGAGGGGCCCTTCGCCGCCAGCTATGGCTTCGTCTCTTACCCTCGTCCGCGCGTCAGCCCGCGTGACCGGGTGCGGCTCACCGTGGCCGCCTCCCTGGTCCTCCCCGAGGTGAAGATGGTGGCCGGGGAGCCGTTCGTGAAAGCCCTGCGCCACATGATTGACCTCTACACCAGCAGGACGATCACTGATGACGTCCCCACGCTTATCCTGCGTTCCACCGAGCTCGCGGCCGCGCACCCCGACCTCAATCCCTGGTTCGTCCAGGTGCTACCCGACCTGCTCTCGCATGAGCCAGCCATCAGCACCGGTGGCGTCCACCTCGCCGACGGGCGCTGGGAGCGAGAGGTTACCCGCAGCGTGATGCAGTACATCGGTGTGGACACCGTGGAGGAGTACATCGGAAAGACGATCGAGATCGTCACCGCGAACGCCGCGGAAATCTCCCCTGCCCCCGTCGGGGCGACCGAGCCGCAGGTCTCCCCACCCCCGCGCGGGTCGTACATCGACCCCGCCCTCCTGAACGACTTGGAGAAGGCCGCCCAGACGAGCACCTGGAAGCTGCACAAGCTGATCGCCCTGTGCCGGGAGCTGAACGACAACTACGCGGCCGGCAACCCGTACGCGAGCGCGGCCGTAATCCGGGCCATCCTGGACCACATCCCGCCGGTCTTCGGGCACCAGGACTTCAAGCAGGTGGCGGCCCAACACACGTTCGCCACGCAGCGCACCGACAAGGCGCACGCCCAGAGGCTCGCCGCCTTCAAGGACATTGCCCATGACGGCCTGCACCGGCCTATCAGCAGTGCCGCCGTCCCCACCATCGGCATGGACGACCTGGAAGCGCCCGCCCGCCTCAACGCCATCCTCTACGAGCTGATGAGACTTCTTTAGGGGCCAACCGACACATTCCAGACCTATTCTGGAGAAAGCGTCAGTATGAGCTCTTAGGCTTCAGGTTTTTCGGCGGGTTCTGCACAAGTTCACGAACTCTATCTCGCAACTGATATCCGACTCGCCTGTTGAGCAGGCGGTCCAACCCGGCTTTCGACATACCGCACCGCTGAAGCAAGTACGCCGTAAGTAGCAGATTGCCCGACAACGCAAGAGTCGCCAGGTCGCGCGGGTCCGGGTCATAACTCGCTTGATGCTTTATGCCATTATATACACCCCAAAACAGGCTCGCCCACACGCTCTCGTCACCTACGAAATCGACGAATGGCGTACCTACCCTCTTGGCGAGTGCGAGACTTTGCGGTTTCTCATTTGCCCACGACGGCCTACTCTCCTTCTTGCATTGAGCGATAAGCCTCTCGATTCCGACTGCGGTATCCCGCATGTAGCTGTGCCATGTCATTCCGCTAAACCGATACGGAGTGACGACCGCATCGAGCGCACTCGGGTACTTATCATAAAGCCGGACCCACCTACTGACCCCACGGGCACCTTTCAAATCCGCGAGGGTAAACAGGGGAAAGCCCACACCCCCTTTTCTCTTGCCTCGACTGGGCGGCCCATCCATAAGCGCATCATTCCAGAAACTGGGATATTGGGCAGGGTCATCCTCAGCGCCCAATACGGCCCTCCCTCCATCCACCGCCATGAACGAGTCGTGAGCGATGTTAATCAGGCCTTGCACTCGCGACAAGACAGTGATCATCTCAGAGACATCGCGGGCGCGCTTTGCCTTCACTCCAATCGACACGGGAGCATAAATCAAAGGCCTATCATCATTCTCAGCGACCTCCCAGTGTCCTCCAATGACCAAGGTGAGTGACCCGAGCTCCGCTACAATCTGCTCGGGAGATTTCAGGTGCACAGTAGCGGTCCTCGCTCTACCATCTGGATTCCGCTCTCGCTTTACTTCAGACACCTTCAACCCTGCCCACTTCGAAACTCCCGGAAAGTGGGCACTCAACTCTTTAACGCGAACGTTTACAGTCTCACCGTCCAACTCTTCGACTGGGAACCGCGTAATGACGGTGCGTGCCCCATATTCGAAGGCAGACGCTTTCCTCCCTCCGATGTTGGTTGTCCCTCCCTGACGGGAGATGTTGAGGATCACCGCACTCCCCTCTGGGAACACGCAAACGATCGCGTGCGGCCTCGCTCTTTGACTTGGAAATAGGAGACTCATTTGCGCATCCTCATTCAGGGTGCGGATTTCAAGTCTCCCACTGTCCCCCTTACTGACGAACCCCCTTTCGGGCTCTTCGTTGAACCTGCCATCCTCCGAGATAGGCCAGAAAAACCCCACTGTCCCCGACATTAGAGCTTGAATTTCTTTGTCCATGAAGCTTCCCAATCGAGAGTTCGGGTGCGTTCTAGTAGGTCAGGGAGGGAGACGAAAGACAGACAGGCACCTAGAACCGGATTTCTCGCCGTCCACTGCGACTTAGGCCGCCGCCACATCAGTCAAATCTAAGCGCCGAACCGCCATTCCCACGAGCACTGTAGCCTGCCATGCGGATGTTGTATTTGGGCAGGTGTATGTGATCAGGCTCCACTTGGATCTGAGCTCCTCCAAAGGCGAATACGCCGCGCGTGATAAGAATGGCATCGGGAGTTTGGAACTCCATCTGCACCAAAATATCACGCGACCCGCCGCGAATGGTCAGCAGCCGACCCACAAGTTCGACATCCCAGGAGGAAGTAGAAAAGACTAGCTCATTCTCTACGATTTGCAGCAGAGGCTTTGCTTGCTTATTGTAGACCCGCAAAGATAGAAGTAGACGCTCGTCCTGCTTCTTCACCTCGATAACCGCGCACCCCCTTATGACCAATAGGGGAACTACGGCATCCTGCGTGAATTCATGCCGCCAGATGCTTCCTCCTATACTCACCAGGCAACTATCACCGGAGTATCTCAGCGGGAAAGATTCAGACTGCCCAGACCGGAAGTTGAATGGGGCCTGATCAGCCGACTTCACCTCAGCAACAGGAAGTAGGCCGCGCGTCTTTTCCGCATGATGGGTCGGGCAAAGCAGCGTCATTTCATCAGGATCATGCCGCTTTACGGCAGACCACTCGGCGATATGTTCGTACTCGTACAACGGCAGCCCGCAGATCACACACCCAAATCCACACCGCTGACGAATTTGACGCTTGACCGACTCAGGAATATTCGGTCTCTTCTGCGCCATACACCCCCCTACCCTGCACGGTAGGGACATGGTAGGACCAAAGAGCGCACGTGGGCAGGTGAAGCAAGAAATGGGGAGCACGCTGTTGAGCCCGCGCTGAACTCTGTCGTCGACGGGGGCTACGCACCTCATGCCCGCTACGCTGGTACGCACCACAGCAGAACGGAGAGTGCTCCGCGGATGGGACCGAAGACGACCAAGGTCTACGAAACGCTTCGGGAGCGGCTCGCCACCGGCGAGTATGCCCCCGGCGACAAGCTTCCCTCGGAACGCACGCTAGTCGACGAACTTGGCATTGGCCGGACCGCGCTGCGGCAGGTACTCGCACGTCTCGTTGCCGAAGGCGCATTGGAGGTCCGGGGCCGCAGCTCTTACCGGGTACCCGGCCCTGTGACCATCCGGCGGCCGGAGGGTGTGGAGCCGTGGCGCATCCATGGTGAGCGGGACCTGTATGACAACCGCTGGGTGAAGCTGCAGCTCTGGGACGTGGAACCGCCCGGCATGAAGTCGTTCGAGCACCACGTGGTGAAGCTGCACCATGTGGCCGTCACCGCCGTTTTGGACGACCAGGACCGCGTGCTCATGATGTGGCGCTACCGCTTCGTGCCCCAGCAGTTCGGGTGGGAGCTCCCGGGTGGCATCGTCGACGCTGGCGAGGAACCGGCGGACACGGCACTGCGGGAAGTCGTCGAAGAGACCGGGTGGCGCCCGAAGGCGCTAGAACACGTTGTGACCTATCAGCCCATGGTCGGCATGGTCGACTCGCCCCACGACATCTTCGTCAGCCACGGGGCGGAGAAGGTCGGCGAACCGACCGACCTAGAGGAAGCTGGCCACATCGAGTGGGTTCCCCTCGCAGACATTCCAGGGCTAATGGCCCGCGGTGAGCTGATGGGGTCCGGCACGCTCGTTGCTCTGCTGCACATCCTTGCCAACCGGCGCGCCCAGGGGGTCACAACCGGGCGCTGAGCATGTCGACACGACGGCGCTGCCTCACCGATCCAGTGCGGCCCGCCAGCAGCCGGGCCTGCCTCAAATGGGTGTGGGCGTCGTCGTACTCGGCTCGCGTCAAGTGCGCGTGCGCCAAGTCTGTATGCAGTCCAGCGCGCGCCCGGACGAACGACGGGTCCATGTCTTCCAGCGCTCCATACAGACTCGTGACCGCGTCGCTGTCACCGAGCATGGCGAGCACGTTGCCTTGCCACCGGGCAAGGTG
The DNA here is from genome assembly GCF_018070565.1 of Streptomyces sp. B93. Lineage (GTDB taxonomy): Bacteria > Actinomycetota > Actinomycetes > Streptomycetales > Streptomycetaceae > Streptomyces. The sequence goes on along the minus strand of NZ_JAGPXL010000020.1, from coordinate 20,851 downwards.
GGTGCCGTTTAGGAAGATGCTCAACATGTCCGGGTCCCTGTCTTCCGGTCCTGCTGGGATGGTGGCCAGGGCCGCATCGAGCGCCCGTCGGGAGTCGTCCGGCATGCCGGCGTATGCGCACATCTCCGCTTCGGCCGCGTGAAGCCACGCTCGCAATCGGGCTGAACCTGACTGGCCAACGGTGCGCCGCGCGTCCCGTACGAGGTCGACCCCGAGGGCAGGTCGACCGGCTTCGCAGAGCACGTACGCCTGTTCCGCCATGGCGTGGGCAAGGTACATCGGAGCCTCAGCGTCACGCGCCGCTCGTTTCGCGAGTTCGTAGTGCCGCCATGCCCGTTCGACCGCTCCGGAGTCGATGGCCTGCCACGCCGCAAGGGTCGACGCACCTGCGAGGGCTAGGGCAACAGGTCGGCGTGCGGACGGCAGCACGGCGAAGTTGAGCGCGTCTTCCAGTGCGGCAAGGTGCCCTGTCATCTGGTCGACCAGACCGGCCGCGCCCCTCTGCCTATCCATGGTGCGGAGCAACTCTGTCTGGTCGTTGAACGCCTGCACCATGGACTCACCGACACTGCCGGCCGCGTCGATCCGGCTGAGCAGTTCGTCGTAGCCGTCGACCGAAGCGGCCACCGGCGCCGGTACAGCGCCCCTCAGTTCCGCGTCAGTGACGCCGAGAAGCTTCCGCAGAATCCCCGCATACCGGTCCGAGAGCGTGCGCTTCCCGTTCTCCCACTCCGACACGTACACGCGCAGGCTCGCGGTGGAGGCAACATCCATGACGTTCTTCCGGGCGTACTGCTCGATCTCGCGAACCAGTCGCTCCTGAGACCAGCCGCGCGCCGTCCGTGCGCTTCGAAGTCCTGCGCTCACAGATCACCGTCCGACGGTTGAGGCCTTCACTGGCGCTCTCAGCATGCCGCACATTGCCGCAGGTCAACAGGGGTTAACAGGCCGGTTGTTAAGCGCTGTTGGCTACCGCCAGCCCTGCTCTGCGCGGTCTTCTGTAGAGGCACCGCAGGGAGCGAACGCCACCCTAAATGGCGAACCACCTTGACTCTGGTGCGCACCAGATGCAATCTACTGGTGCGCACCAGTTGGCGGACCTCGTGTCCGGCCTGCGGTGTGTATCAACGGGCGCTGCGCTTCGAAGCGGCGCCAAGGGGCCCGGGACAGAGCGGGCCGAGGGCGGACCCGACCCTTGTCATTCGGGACGGCTTAGACCGAAAGGTCACGTCTCCATACGCCTACAACGGGAGCTCGTGTTCCCGAAGGAGACACCCGTACGACCACGACCTATCGCAGCGCTTCCCGCGTTGCGGCCGGTTGCCTCCGCTGCTCGTCGCGTACGAGCAGCGCTGGGGGGAGCCGGATATCCCGACTTCAACGGCGCGCGCCCCCGGAGCGGTAACTCCGGGGGCGCTGTTCGGGCCGTTCACCTGCTAGGGAGACCACGACCCATGGAACACATCGTCACTGTTCAGGACGCCGTTACCGCGTTCGCCGACTTCATCGAGCCGACGAACGCGGAACTGGACGCCACCGAGCGGGAGATGCCCGTCATCCTGGCGGACGTCGAGCTGCTGGACGCGCACATCGTCACCCTGGACCGCATCCCGTCCGAGCTGGACAACCGGCGCATCCGCCGGGCCCGCCGCCGCGCGCTCGCCGCCCGCGTCGCCCTGCTCAACCACAGCGCCGGCACGAGCCTCCCCGGAGGTGCGGCATGAGGACGCTGACCGCGCAGATGTCGAACACCGGCCGGGCGTGGCACCTGTACGTCGTGCTGTACGGCGAGACCGAGTGGCCCACCTTCCGATGGGAGCGCACGGGGCCGGTCCCCACCGTCGCGGAGCGCCGGGCGGCGCTGGCCGTCCTCGGCTACGAGGTGGCACCGGGCGCGGTGTGGTCCTGGACGGAAGACAGCCGGGACCCCGACGACGACTCCACCCCGGTTCTGCTGATCGCGGCCGTCGCGGTGCGCGACCGGGACGGAGGTGCGGCATGAGGGCCAAGACCGTTCTGCCGGCCGTCGCGATGACGGCCGTGTCCATGGTGCTCACCCTCGCCGTCGTCGTCATGTGGCTCGGGACGGCGGTGCCGTGGCCGGTCGCCCTGGTCGTCGGTCTCGGCATCGACGGCGGTTGGCTGGCCACCCTCGCCTACGAACGCCGCCTCGCCGCACAGGGCGACCACAACCGCGCCGTGACCGCCGTCGGCTGGTCCTTCGGCTTCCTCGCCGCCGGCGTCCTCATCGCCCACGCCCTCACGGCAGAACACTCCGCCGGGGCATGGCTGGCCGTCGCCTGGCTCCCGATCGCCGCCAAAGCCCTGTGGCTGGTGCACTCGATGTGGGAGCGCACCGCCCTCACCCCCGTCGCGCTGGACGCGATCCGCGGTATCCAGCAGGAAGCGCGCGACGAGGCGGCCGTGGCCCGCGCCCGGCTGCGGGCGGAAGCGGCGACCGAGGAGACGCGGCTGACGGCCGTGACGGAGGCCGGGGCCCGCGTCGCACGCGTCCAGGCGAAGACCGCGCAGACCCTCGCGGGGGCGTGGTCGACGCTGGAGACGGCCCGCGCGGGTGAGGAGACCGGTAGGGCGCTGACCAGCGTGACGGCCCGCGTCACACCCGGTGTCACGCCCCGCTGGGAGCTCCCGGTGTGGGGCCCGACCGAGCCGCTCACGTCCCGGTCGCTGGAGAGCGCACCGGCTCTCACCGATGAGGCGCTGGACCTCATCGTCGACGAGATCCGCACCAGCGAAACCCCCGCCCTGTCCTACCGGGAGATGGCCGCCCGGTTCCGCGCCGCCGGCCACGCCGCGAGCGAGATGCGGCTGCGGGCCGCGTGGAAGCGCGTGGCCGCGTGATGGGGGCGCTGCCGGTGTTCCGGTGGCGCCTCGCCCCGGACGGCTACGCCACCCGCCGCCAACTCCGCGCCCAAGGGCTACGCCCCGGCGGTCAAGACGTGGCCGCGCAGCTCGAACGGCCCCGCCGCCGACGGGGCCCGCTGGTCGCCTACCTGTACCGCGTCGACCTCGCGGTGCCGGTCCGTCCGATGACCCCGGCCCGCAGGGCGGCGCTGGCCAAGGCGAACGCCGCCCGCCGTCTCTGCCCTGTCTGCCGGCGTGACGCCGGATACGTCATCCCCACCTCGCTGGGCACGTGCGTGCCCTGCGCCGACGCCGACCCGCACGGGTCCGATGGGAGCACCCGATGAGCAACGCCGACCTGCGCCGCCTGGACCGCGAAATCCGGGCCACCAGCAAGAAGTTGGAGGCCGTGCGGCGGGGTGAGTTGTGGCCGCTGAACGGCCGCGAACGCCGCGCCATGCTCCGCGCCGCCGCCGGTGGCGCCTACCGCACCGCGCGGGGCCGCAGCACCGGCCGCGCCGAAACGCAGATGGAGTCCACATCGTCGGCCGCTGAGATGCGGCTCGCGGCGGAGTTGAACGCGCTACACGGCGAGCGGCAGCGGCTCATTACGGAGGCCGCGCGCGAGAAGGCAGCCAAGAAGTCGTCCGGCTGGTGGTGACCAGCCCCAACGTGCACCGGGGTGGCCGCTCTTTCCACGGACCTGGCCACCCCGGCTCTCCCACACAACCGCCCCACGCAGGGGCAGTCAGGAGCTCTCCCAGCATGTCTGAGAACGTCGTTCACCTCCACAAGCACACCACCCCACCGGCCGAACCTGCGGCCGTCGGCACGGCCCCGACGGTGCTCACCGTCGTGCCCGACGCGCCGCCCGCGCGGCCGGTGCCGCTGTGGGTACGCTCCGGCCGCGCGGTGAAGACCGTTGTCACGCACGAGCGCACCCGGTCGGCCGGGCGCGCCGTGGTCCGGCACGGTCTCTACACGTTCAACGGCGGGCGGATCGTGGCCCGTCGGGCGTGGGACGGCCGGACCGGGGCCCGCTATGAGCGGATGATCCGGGCGGCGGAGGCCGCGGGGAACTTGGAGGCGGCGGAGGAGTGGGAGGAGCGGCTGAGCCGTTTCCGCGCCGCCCGCCACCACCGCCGCATGGACCTCCTGCACTCCCCGGTCGACGCCGCCAAGGGCGTAGCCGTCGGCGCTGGTATGAGCGTCGGTGTGCTGGTCGCCCTCGGTGTGGTGATGGCGATCAGCACCGGTCAGGTCGGGGATGTGGTGACGCCTCTGTCGGCGACCATCGACTTCATCGCCTTACTGATCCGCATCGTGCAGATCGTGTGGGGCCCGGCCATCACCATCGGCCCGTTCCTCGCGCTGCTCGCGCTGTGGTCCGTCGGGCGCAAGCAGCACGCCGCACCCCAGTGGGCACTCCCCGCGAACGTCCGCTCGGGCGAGGGCGAGCCGATCACACCGTCCATCGTGGTCAAGGCCCTGCGCGACCTCGGCGTGCCCGCCCTGCGCAACGCCATCAAGGAGATGGGCGACGCCGGCGCGAGCATGCTCGGACCCATCACGATCGCCGGATGCGGCGTCGAGGTCGACGTCACGCTTCCCTCCGGGGTGTCGACGATCGAGGTGCAGAACCGGCGGCGGAAGCTCGCGGAGAACCTGACCCGGCACGAGCACGAGGTGTTCATCACCATCCCGCAGGCCGCCCGCACCGTCCGCCTGTGGATCGCCGACAGCGGGGCGCTGGACGAACCGATCGGCCCGTCCCCGCTGGTCACCGACGAGACCATGACCGCCGACTACAAGAAGGGCAAGGCCCCGTGGGGCCAGGACCTGCGCGGCGACGCCGCCGCCCTGTCCCTCTACCAGCGGCACCTGCTCATCACGGGCCTGTCCAACCAGGGCAAGACCGTCGCCCTGCGCTCCCTGGCCCTGTGGCTGTCGCTTGACCGGTCGGTGCAGTTCCTCATCGGCGACCTGAAGGGCGTGGGCGACTGGGCCATGTTCGACGGCCTCGCCCGCACCCTCATCCAAGGGCCGACCGATGAGCACGTGATCCAGGTGACCGAGATGGTCGAGAGCGCGGTGGCCGAGATGAACCGCCGCATCCAGGCCCCGCCCGGCACGCAGTTTCCGCCGCTCATCGTCCTCGTCGACGAAGCACAGGTCGCGTTCATGTGCCCGGCCAAGGACGAGGACAAGCGCCCCTACGGCGGCAGCAAGGCCAACTCCCGGTACTTCATGGCCGTCCGCAAAATCCACAACCAGGGGCGGGCCGTGAACGTGCTCATGTGGCAGGGCACCCAGGACCCCACCAACGAGAACCTCCCCAAGCTCGTACGCGAGGGCGCCCACACCCGCGCCTCCCTCGCCCTCGGCACCGAATCCCAGGCCCGCATGGCACTCGGGGACAAGGCCGTCGACGGCGGCGCCGCGCCGAACCTGCTCCGTCCCGGCCTGGACCGGGGAACGCTGGTCGTCGCCTCCGACGGGATCACCATCCCGGCGGGGCAGTCGTCCATCACGGTGCGCACGCACTACATCGACGACGACGCGGCCACAGCGATCACCGACCGGGCCAAGGCCCTGCGCGACGGCGTCACCACCCTCCACGCCATCGAGCACAAAGAGGAGCACGACCCGCTCGCGGACATCGCCGCCGTCATCGGTGACGCGACCCGCGTCCGCACCAAGGACGTCCTCGCCCGCCTCGCCACCCGCAACCCCGGCGCGTATGGCGAGTGGTCGTTCATCGACCTCAAGCGCGTCCTGGACGACGCCGGCGCGGAGCCGTACAAGTCCGACGGTGTCATGGTCGTCTCCCGCGACCGCGTCGCCCGCGCCCTCGCCAACCGCGACACCGAGGGTTCCGCTTCCGCCGAATGATGGCAGGGAGCCGACCCCGCGCGGGTCAGGGAGGCAGGGAGAACTCCCTGACCACCTCCCTGACTCGCCTCCCTGGCCCTGACCTGCACGAATGATCGTTCAGGGAGTCAGGGAGGCCCGCAGGTCAGACCCTCAAAATACCCCTCCGCACGGCACCCCAGAGGGGGTGCCGCTGCCTCCCTCACCGAGCACCGGAAGGGATTCCGCATGTACCCCGACCACACCCCTCAGCGGGCCGTGAAAGTCCACCAGCCCACCCCGATACCGCCCCCGGTCATCCACTCCGCGCCGGTCGTTCCGGCGCAGCCGGGCACCGTTCCGACAGTGGCGAGCATCGTCCTCCCGGACGGCCACGTCGTCACCGGATACGCCATCGACCCCGCCCGCCCCGAACCCGTCACCACCAAGCCGGCCATCTCCCGCGCGGCGGTGAACGTCGCCCTCGGAGGCGTCGGCTTCCTCGCCGTGTGTGGCGGACTGCTCCTGCTCACCTCGTTCATCGCCGCGCTCACCGCGTTCATCGGCCAGCTCATCATCCTTGCCGCCGTCGTCTTCGGCGGCTGGATCGCCGTCCAGGTGCTCAGCGGGAGCGGCCACAAGGGCGGCACGACTGTGAACATCCGCCGGGCCGTGATCAAGCGCAACCACTTCCACGGCTGACCAGCGGCTACGCAGAACCTAGCCGCTCGTCGAGGGCACCTTGCCAGCCCTCGTTCCCCAAGCCTGCCCACATCAGGAGATCACGCCAGTCCTCCCGCGCCAGGGCAACAGCCGTGCGGAACTGCTTCAGGTCTCCGTCTGCGATCAGAACAGCAGCAGCCAACAGCCGCTCCGTGTCCTGCTGCGAGTCTCCGAGATCGACCGCCAGCGCGCGCCTGCGCAGCGTCGTGGTCCGGAAAGTCACGCCGAATCCGCTCGTGCAGACGAGCGCTGATCGAGTCCTCAGGCACGCCATCCCCCAAACGACAACAACGAGGCGGCCCCCTCATCTCGCCAAAGATCCGGGGCCGCCCCTGCCAACCACTCCACAACAGATTGTTGGAGGTCTACAGCATGACCCAACCCGCCACCATCTGGCGAGCCTCCGGCCCACGGCCGCCGCTGCCGGACCACCTGCGGACGGCACTGTCGCTGGCCGCGGACGGTGTGCCTGTGTTGCCGCTGCGGCGGGGCAAGGTGCCGTTCGCCAACTGCCCGGCGTGCACGGGCAACGCGTGCGGGGGCCGACCCAACATGAGGACCCCGGGCCCGTGCCGGTGCCCCGGCGTGTGCCACGCGTGGGCCGCCGCCACGACCGACCCGGCTGTCGTCGCCTCGCCCGCGTGGGCGGCGGCGTGGCGGCGGGCGGTATGCGTCGGCTACCACCCCGGCGGCGCCGACTTGACCGTGGTCGACCTGGACGACGCCGAAGCCATCGCGTGGGCCCGCACCGCACTGCCCGCCACGCGGACCGTGCCGACGACGCGCGGTGAGCACTGGATCTACCGGGGCAGCATGCCCTCGCGGAACGCGGTCCGCCCCGGCGTCGACATCAAGTCGACCATGGCCTACGCCCGCTACCTCGGGCCCGGCACCGGCCCGATGGCCGACCTGCCGGACGCCGTGCGGGCGCTGGCCGTCAAGGAGCCTTCCCCGGTCCGGCCGGCGGCGCATGCGGCCGTCGTGCCCGCCGGCGTGGGCGGAGAGTGCCCGCACCGCACCCCCGCCTACCTGGAGCGTGGCATCGCCATGGCCGAGCAGCGCATCACCGAGGCGTCCAGCGCGGTTCACGCGAACGTGTACCGGACGTTCCTGGCCGTGCTGTCCACGCACGGCCGGTGCGGCTGCCTCACCGACGCCCACGTCGCCCGACTGTTCGCCGCCGCGCAGTCCAAGGGCGAGACGGCCCGGCACTGCGCGGACGCGTGGACCAACGCCCGCACCACGTTGGGACTGTGACCATGTCCGACGACGACAAGACTCCCGCACGGGAGATCATCACTGACTACGCGCAATCCCACTTCCGGTACTTCCGCACCGCTGACGGCACCGTCTACGCACAGCGCAACGGCCACCCCGTGGCCCGCCCCATCCGCTCCCAGGGCACCACGGGAAGCCACCGGCAGGAACTCATGGTCGGTCTCTTCCGCGACGGCGTAGGCGTGTTCAACGGAACCGCCCTCAAGGAGGCACTGGACTTGATCGAAGCGCTCGCGCTGACCGAGGACGTCCAGGCCGTACACATCCGCGTTGCCCCAGGGTGGGACGGCGCTACCTGGCTGGACCTGGGACGGGCCGACGGACGCTCGGTCCGTATCCACCCCACCGGGTGGGACATCGCCGTCCCCGACCCGCGTGAGGTGTGCTGGCGGCGTACCCAGCTCACCGGGGAACTGCCCCTGCCTGCCCGGGACACCGACGGCAAGGGCATTGATCTGCTGCTGCGGCTGTGCAACTTCGCCACCGCTCAGACCGAGTGCCTGGCCATCGCGTGGCTCATCGGCTGCCTGGAACCGTCCGTGCCCGTTCCCGCCCCGTTCCTAACCGGCCCCCAGGGCGCCGGCAAGTCCACCGGCGGGCGCATGCTCACCCGGATCATCGAGGGCATGAGCGGCGACCTGCGCCGCGCGCCGAAGGATGAGGAAAACCTGATCGCGGCGGTGGCGGCCGGGTGGGTCACGGCGCTCGACAACCTCTCTCACATGACCCCGGACCTGTCCGATGCGATGTGCTGCATCGTCACCGGAGCCGAGAACGTCAAGCGCGCCCTGTTCACCGACGGGGACGTGTTCCGCGCCCGCTACCGCCGCCCCTTGCTCCTCACCGGCATCGACGTGGGCGTCATCCGCCCCGACCTTGCCGAACGGCTGTTGCCGCTCCGGCTGGAACGCCCGCGCGTCCGCCGCACTGAGGCGGAATTGTGGGCGGACTACGCGGAGGCTCTGCCCATGATCCTGGGGTCTCTCCTGGACCTCACGGTCAAGGTCCGCGCGGTCGACGTAGAAACCCCGACCGACCTGCGGATGGCAGACTTCGCGCACCTGTGCGCGCAGTTGGACGCGGCGACCGGTTTCGGGTCGCTCGCCGCCTACCGGGCCGCCCTGGACGACCTCAACGACGACGTGATCGAGGGCGATCTGTTGGCTCAGACCGTCCTGCGGCATGCCGCCGACGTCGAACCGGGCACGGCACAGCGGATGACGTCCACGGAGTGGCTGCACCACTTCACCCGCCTCTACACCGGCGAGGAGTGTCGTCCCCTGCCCAAAGGGTGGCCGACCACCGGCAAAGTGCTCTCCGACCGCCTCAAGCGGCTACAGCCCACCCTCGCCGCCCGCGGCGTGCTCATCGACTCGGGCCGCACCTACGAGGGCCGCTACATCGAGATCAGCCGCTCACCGGCCGCGCCACCACACCAACAGCAGACACTCTGACCGCCGCGCCGGTCGGCCGGCCACCGGCACAAGCAAGAAGAGCACCCCGCCCGGGCGTGCTCTTCTTGCTGTTCGGCGGCAGCGCCGCCCTGTGGGACGCGCCGCGCAGCGGCTCCTTCTTCACGTTCTGAGCCGCTGCCGCACCACCACAGACACCACCTCTCTTTTCCTAAGAGGGGAAATCCTGCGTCATGTGCGTCATGCGGACGCGGAAACGGCCCCTGGCCTGCGGACGAGGGCATGACGCAGACGGCGGCTCCTGCGTCATGCTGCGTCATCTGCGTCATGGCATGACGCAGCCCATGACGTGCCAATGACGCAGCCCAAGCGGCTGCGTCATGCAAAAACCGCAGGCCAGACGCCCACATGACGCAGATGACGCTCATGACGCAGAAATCCGCACCTCGGACAGACACGCCCCGTACAGCCCCGGCTATGAGGAGCCACTGATGGCCAGCCCCCAGATGCTCAAGCTCCCCGAAGTCCTCACCGAGATCGGCATGAGCCGCGCTGCCTTCTACCGCATGCGCGCACGCGGACAGGCACCCCGACTCGTGAAGCTGCCCAACGGGCACCTGCGGGTCCGCCGCAGCGACCTGGACGACTGGCTCAGCAACCTGGATTCGCCCGCCTACTGATCACACCCATTCACCACACCACCCCCAGGGGCCCGGCTCTCGCCGGGCCCCTTTCGCAGGAAGGCCCCCATGGGGAAGACGTACGACGTTCGTATCTGGTCCGTCCGCCAGCGGAAGGACCGTGGCCAGAGCTCCGCAGAGCTGCGCTGGAAGACGGGCGAGACTCCGCACTCTCAGACCTTCCGGACCAAGACGCTGGCAGAGGGCCGCCGCGCCGAGCTGCTGCGGGCGGCTCACGCTGGCGAGCCGTTCGACGAGTCCACCGGGGTGCCGGTCTCCGAGCTGCGGAAGCGCAACGACGTGAGTTGGTATCAGCACGCCCGCGAGTACATCGAGATGAAGTGGCAGCACTCCCCCGGTTCGACGCGCCGGACGCTCGCGGAAGCCATGGCCACGGTGACGCCGGCGCTTGTCACCAACACCAAGGGCATGGCCGACGCCAAGACAGTGCGGACGGCTCTCTACAGCTGGGCGTTCAACATGAGCCGCCGTGACCAGGAACTCCCGGACGATGTGGCCGCCGTGCTGGCGTGGTTCGAGCGGAAGTCGCTGCCCACCTCCGCGCTGGCCGACCGGATGCACGTGCGCGCGGCTCTGGACGCCCTGACCAAGAAGCTGGACGGCACCACGGCATCCGCGTCGACCATCCGGCGGAAGCGGGCCATCTTCCACAACGCCCTCGGCTACGCCGTCGACGCCGGCCGTCTGACGGACAACCCCCTGCCTCAGGTGCAGTGGAAAGCTCCGGAGCAGGTAGCCGAAGAACTGGACCCCGCCTCAGTGCCAGACCCCCGACAGGCTCTCGCGCTGCTCGATGCCGTGCGCACGCAGAGCCCCCGCGGGCGGCGCCTGGTCGCATTCTTCGGCTGCATGTACTACGCGGCGGCACGGCCGGCGGAAGTCATCGGCCTCCGTCTCCAGGACTGCGACCTGCCACGGCGAGGATGGGGCACTCTGCGACTCCGAGAGACCCGCCCACGCTCGGGGTCGGCCTGGACGGACAGCGGTGAGGCACACGACCGGCGAGGGCTCAAGCACCGGCCCCGGAAAGCAGTCCGCACGGTGCCGATCCCTCCCGATCTCGTGAGCCTGCTCCGGTGGCACGTCACCGCGTACGGCGTCGCCCCCGACGGGCGGCTGTTCCGGACGCAGCGCGGCGGGCTGATCCAGGACACGGGATACGGCGAGGTTTGGGCGGAAGCCCGCTCGCGTGCTCTCACGCCCGCTCAGTGCGCGTCGCCGCTCGCCAAGCGTCCATATGATCTTCGCCACGCGGCCGTCTCCACCTGGCTCAGTTCAGGGGTGGAACCGCAGGAAGTAGCCGCGCGCGCCGGCCACAGTGTGGCCGTGCTGTTCCGGGTGTACGCCAAGTGCCTGGACGGTGGTGCGGCCACAGCGAACGCCCGGATCGAGCGGGCACTGAGGAGCGGCAACTAGGGGGCCGAAGCTGCCCCACGCCTGCCCCACACGGACTGGTCAGCACCCGAATCAGGGTGAGACACCCTGGGAAAAAGCACCCATAACGATCAAGTCGGGCCCGTCAACGACGAAAGGGTCTGTGATCAGCATTGCTGCTGGTCACAGACCCTTTCGGTCGTGTGGCGGCGCCAGGATTCGAACCTGGGAAGGCTGAGCCGGCAGATTTACAGTCTGCTCCCTTTGGCCGCTCGGGCACACCGCCTGGGTCGCTGCCGGGCGAACCGCCTTTCGGCGGTGCTCCGTGGCAACGACGTAAACAATACCCGATGCTCCGGGGTGCTTCGCCACCCGATTGATCGGCACTCGGGGCGCGGCGGGTGGCTAGGCTTGTCCGGATGCGGCCCGCGCCCCTCACCGGGTCGGAGGCCGCCGCCGCGTACGCCGCTGCGCACCCGATACCCATCCGGACACAAGGAGCCACAGGACATGGCCGACTCCAGTTTCGACATCGTCTCGAAGGTCGAGCGGCAGGAGGTCGACAACGCCCTCAACCAGGCCGCCAAGGAGATCTCCCAGCGCTACGACTTCAAGGGCGTGGGCGCCTCGATCGCGTGGTCGGGCGAGAACATCCTCATGGTGGCGAACTCCGAGGACCGGGTGAAGGCGATCCTCGACGTGTTCCAGTCCAAACTGATCAAGCGCGGCATCTCGCTGAAGGCGCTGGACGCGGGCGAGCCGCAGCTCTCCGGCAAGGAGTACAAGCTCTCGGCGTCGATCCAGGAGGGCATCTCCCAGGAGAACGCCAAGAAGGTCGCGAAGCTCATCCGCGACGAGGGGCCGAAGGGCGTGAAGGCCCAGGTCCAGGGCGACGAACTGCGCGTCAGCTCCAAGAGCCGGGACGACCTCCAGGCCGTGATCGCCCTGCTGAAGGGCCAGGACTTCGACTTCGCGCTCCAGTTCGTGAACTACCGGTAGGCGCGGTTCCGTCCGGTTGGGCCGGGCGGTCCGAGTGATCCGAGCGATCCGAGCGATCCGGGAGGGGCGGGCATCTGGTGCCCGCCCCTCCGGACGTCAGTCGCGGGAGTTGCCGAACAGCAGGCGGTAGGCCACCAGCAGGACGAACGAGCCGCCGATCGCCGCCGCCCAGGTCGCGCCGTCGTAGAAGTCCTTGCTGATCGGATGGTCGAGCCAGCGGGACGAGATCCAGCCACCCGTGAACGCGCCCGCGATGCCGATGAGGGTGGTGCCGATGAGGCCGCCCGGGTCGCGGCCCGGCAACAGAAACTTGGCGATGGCCCCGGCCAAGAGTCCCAGGATGATCCAACTGACGATGCTCATGCCGTGAACCTGCCCTTCCGCGCTGTGCCTGCACCTTGATCGGGCTGTGATTTCCGCCCGGGTCAGGGGCGGTCCGGCGCCCTGCCGAATATGCGTTCGCTCGGTGTTGGTGCTGTGTTGATGTTCAGGACGACGGCCCTGCATCCGGCGGTTGCGGTGCTCAGTAGAGTGCGGCGCATGACACAGCCTGGCTCTGAACTGCGGCGCACGCTCGGCGTCGGCGACGCGGTGGTCATCGGGCTCGGCTCGATGATCGGGGCCGGTATCTTCGCCGCCCTGGCCCCCGCGGCCCACGCGGCCGGGTCCGGGCTGCTGCTCGGGCTCGCGGTCGCCGCGGTGATCGCCTACTGCAACGCCATGTCGTCGGCCCGGCTGGCCGCCCGCTACCCGGCGTCGGGCGGCACCTATGTGTACGGGCGGGAGCGGCTCGGGGACTTCTGGGGCTACCTCGCCGGCTGGTCGTTCGTGGTCGGGAAGACCGCCTCCTGTGCGGCGATGGCGCTCACCGTGGGTGCCTATGTGTGGCCGGATCAGGCGCATGCGGTGGCCGTCGCGGCGGTGGTGGCGCTGACCGCGGTGAACTACGGCGGCATCCAGAAGTCGGCGTGGCTGACGCGGGCGATCGTGGCGGTGGTCCTGGCGGTCCTCGCCTGTGTCGTCGTGGTCTGTCTGGGTTCCGGGTCCTCGGACGCCGGGCGGCTGGACATCGGGGCGTCGGACGGCGCGGGCGGCATCCTCCAGGCCGCCGGTCTGCTCTTCTTCGCCTTCGCCGGTTACGCGCGTATCGCCACCCTCGGTGAGGAGGTGCGGGATCCCGGGCGCACCATCCCCCGCGCGATCCCGCTGGCGCTGGGTATCGCGCTGGTCGTGTACGCGTGCGTGGCCGTCGCCGTCCTTTCCGTGCTGGGGTCGGACGAGCTGGGCCGGGCGGCGGCGCCGCTGGCCGACGCGGTGCGGGCCGCCGGTGTGCCGGAGCTGGCGCCGGTGGTGCGGGTGGGGGCCGCGGTGGCCGCGCTGGGCTCGCTGCTCGCCCTGATCCTGGGGGTCTCCCGGACCACGCTGGCCATGGCGCGGGACCGCCATCTGCCGGGTGCCCTGGCGGCCGTGCATCCGCGTTTCCAGGTGCCGCACCGGGCGGAACTCGCCGTGGGCGCGGTGGTCGCGGTGCTGGCCGCCACGGTGGATGTGCGCGGCGCCATCGGGTTCTCCTCCTTCGGTGTGCTGGCCTACTACGCGGTGGCCAACGCCTCCGCGTGGACGCTGGACCGCTCGCCCGCGACCCGTGTCGTGCCCGCCGTGGGGCTGCTCGGGTGCGTGGTCCTGGCGCTGTCCCTGCCGAGGGTGTCGGTGCTCGTGGGCGCGGGTGTGCTGGCGGTGGGCGTGGTTGCCTACGGCGTACGGCGGCGGGTGGCCGGGCGGGCGTGAGGGCGGTCCTGTCCGCCGCCGGCTTAAGCCGGCCGGGGGTCGCCGTCGGCTACGCGGCCGGGGGCGTGGCCGTGCGTATCCGGAAGTCGAGCCAGGGCTCCATGTCCACGCCGTCGTTCGTCTCCTCGTACCAGCCCGTGCCGTCGAGCCAGTCGCCCAGCCAGGCCGTGAGGCTCGGGGCGTCGAGGTACCAGGCGTGGTCGGCCTCATCGGCGTTGGGCTCGAAGAGGAGGACCGGGGCCTCGGGGTGCAGGCAGTCCACGCACGCGTACATCGCGCAGCCCCAGTGGGATATCGGCAGGACGCCCTCGGGCCAGGGCCAGTCGGGGTCCTCGCGACCCTCGGCGCGGTTGGCGAGGTACTGCTCGACCGCGGCGGGCTCGTCGGCGGGCGCGCTGTCGAGCAGGGGCAGCAGACCGTACTCCGGGCCGAATCCGCCGTCCCCTATGCGCAGGTAGAGCGCGGCGAGCAGCGGGGGCAGACGGAAGCCCAGGGCGGCCTCGGCACGGGCCACCGTGGCGGCGTCCACGGGCTGCGGCAGGGAGGGCCAGCCCCAGGGGCGGGTGGCTCGGGCCTTGTCCGCCACCCGGGTCAGCAACTGCTCGATCTCGGTCATGAGTTCATGATGCAAGGCACCACTGACAATCGAGCGGGCCTGTGGAAAACCTGCCGATTGTGGACAACTCCGCACCCGGTGGCGCCGGTCGTCACCAGCCTGATGTGGCCGTGAAGGGCTGGTCCGTGCGCACGATGTCGCGGCCCAGGGGCAGCAACGACACCGGGATCAGCTTGAAGTTGGCGATGCCCAGCGGGATGCCGATGATCGTGAGGCACAGGGCGATGCCGGTGACGATGTGGCCGATGGCCAGCCACCAGCCCGCCAGGACCAGCCACAGGACGTTGCCGACGCAGGAGGCGGCGCCCGCGTCGCGGCGCTCGACGGTGGTGTACCCGAAGGGCCACAGGGCGTAGACGCCGATGCGGAAGGCGGCGATCCCGAACGGGATCGTTGTCCGACGCTCCCGATCGCGCCACAAGGGCTCTGCGGTTCCGCCTAAAGGTCTGACCGGCTGATACTGGTGGGAGCAGGCATGCCGACGGAGCAACCTTGGAAGGTACCGATCATGAAGGTGTTCAACCTGCTGCTCAACGCCCTTTGGCTTGTCTTCTGTGGCCTCTGGATGGCGATCGGTTATCTGATCGCAGCGCTGATCTGCTTCGTCTTGATCGTCACTATCCCCTTCGGCATTGCGTCGCTACGCATCGCTGGCTTCGTCCTTTGGCCGTTCGGCCGCACCGCTGTGGACCGGCCGGACGCCGGGACCGGGTCGTTGATCGGGAACGTGGTCTGGGTGATCTTTGCAGGGTGGTGGCTGGCCTTGGGGCACCTATTGACAAGCATCCCGCTCTTTGTGTCCATCATCGGCATCCCCTTCGGCTGGGCCAACCTCAAGCTCATCCCTATCTCGCTCATGCCCCTCGGGCGTGAGGTAGTGCAGACAGATCAGGGATTCGCCGGGCGCTGATCCGCCAACACCTAAATCGACATTTGAGAGCAAGACACCCCAAGGCCGCTCTCCATGACCGCAGCAAGAAAAGCCGTCAGCAACGCCTGCAGTTTCGACTTGAACGCCCCCCGCAGATAGACAGTACGGCAGAAATAGATCGTAATGGATCTCCCGCCACCGCACTACGCCGTACCGCACCTCACTCAACGATCAATCGCCGTCGTTAGCAATTTACCTGACGCGACTCTTCGCTTCATTGGAGGGTTGCTCGCCCGATAGACAGATAGAGCAACTAAGACTAAATCGACGTATCAGACATTTCTGCGGTGCGAGATTCCTTAGCATCGCCGAGGTGGCGACCTCTGCTAGTCAGGTACTCCTTAACACCGACACTGAACTCCTGCAGCTCACCGCTAGGGCTACGGTGACGCCCCTCCTCGAAAACTCGGTTTAGCCATACCATCTTGTTGGACCTAGGAATATCCTTCACCCAGCATTCGAGTTCCCCAACAGGTACGAGAAATAGACCAAGCTCTGCAAAATAGGAAATTAGGCGCTTGGCTGCGGCGTACGACTCGCCATTCAAAGACTCGAGACCTGACGCTTTCATCTTCTTCCAACCGTTGGCCGTTTTCAGAGCTTCCGTGATCGATTCGACTTGCCGATCAGTAAGAGCTGTTTTCCCTCGAGGGTTTCCAATTATGGAGATTATTTGCTTTTTGATCTCGCTTGCCGTCGTGGCTGTGACTTCAGAAGATGCTTCTTTCTGAATCAGAAATACATCGGCCTTCACAGCCTCCCAATCTCCACCCAAATGAGAGAGTGCATCTTTAATCTTCTTCGTATCATTCAAGAAGTCAAAGTCCGCGATGGCTGCGACGGGAACACCACAAGCTCTCAGTTTCCATGCCGCGTCGCTCAATCGAGCCTTACCATTTACATGCAGGAAAATCAGGTTCTCATGCGGAGAACTTCCCCGAACAGCGTCGAAAGTTGCTGCGTAAAACTGGCAGTCTCCTTCTCCCTCACACAAAACAACCCCATCATGGAAAATTCCAGCAACGATGTTTGAGTAGCGCAGCAACGGGGTGTCGAGTATTTCATTGACCGATTCAGAAGGCAAGGACCGGGCGACAGGAAAGCCTGTATTTCGAGAAATCCGAACGAGACAAAGACCACGCGTTGGGTTACCTGGCGTCGCAGCGTTCTCTTCAAGCGCTCCACTAAGGAAGTCTGCGCTGTGAGTGGCGACAAAGATCTGGCATGGTGCGGGTGTGTAACGAATGAGATAGTGCGCCAGAAGTCGCACCTGCGGAGGATGGAGGAACGCTTCAGGCTCGTCGATAACGATGACTGGGGCAGGACGTATGAGCGTATGCACGAGAAGGTTGGTGAAAGCTCGCACTCCATCACCTTGTTCGTTCACATACGGCAGCGATGCATAGGCTTCCATGAGTTCAGACGACGGCGGGGGTGCAGTGTCTTCCACTCCGACCGGGCCGAACTGCAACCTAATGTTCGGAGCATACCTATTGATTACGATAGGCACCCCGAAGGCTCGTTCAAACAGGTCGGAGAACTGACGCATTTTTTCTCTTGACTCCCACAAAATTTGCGTGGGATGAGATGCTGGCCTCACCCATTCCCATTGTGGTGCATCTGTTTGGTTAGCCAAGCGACTTTCGGTCCATTGATCATTAACCAGAAAATGTCCAACCTCTCCTAGTTTACCATTTTGCCAGTAGGTTGATGCCGCGTCGACGCTTAGGGTGTAATATTCCTCCGACGGGTGGCGGTCCGGAAGGTAACGTATATTATTTCTCGGGTGATTTTTACCTTCGATTCCGCGTTCGGCTAGCCACTCAATGAACTCTTCACCGCCGCCCTCCCGATGCATTTGAACGCTCTTCAGCCAGCGCTTCGGGTCTGGCGAGGCCGGGACATGCACTGACGTCACCAATTCCCGAAGCAGTACGGATTTTCCACTGTTATTCGGGCCGGTGAAAATTGTCATGCCATCGCGAGGAGGCGTGATTACAGTGCCGTCGGTTAGGTTCAGCGCGCATAGACGAAAGGAAAACACTTTCCTCCTCCTGGTACCAGCCAAGCCCTTTTTGGACCTTCTTAATTTCTCACGGAATCTGCATAGCCTGACGACTCTTTGCCTAGATCAACGCGCTGCGAACCGGGCGGGATCTGGCCCTAGGTTCAAGAAGCTCTTCGCGGGCGGGTACACCGTTCGACTTCCAGTTCTGTTCATGGCGGGGCATTTACGAATTGCACACCAGTTGATCGTCACCCATCTGCGTATCCCTCTCCTGCGCGGAACGGTCCAATCTGCGCCTTCGCCTCGGAAAAGGGACTTGAAGTTATACACACACTACTCGTCATCATTCGGCATTACGTGTGGTCTTAGTGGCAGGGAAGATCGGCAGCAAACACCACTCTCAGAAAGGGAGGTCTGGCCTTGTAGTGCCTCGTTTGACGGTCATGATCTGTTCGTGAAAGTCGCGTGTGATCGGCTCCCGTGGGTAGCGGGAGCGCAGTTCCTTGTCCAACTCGTCAGCGACTAAAAGCAGAGACGGGAGTGACTTGCGGTCGGCTTCCAGGGCCCTGGTGCCCATGCCGATGGCTTCTTCTATCTCGCCGGTGCGGGCGGCGGCGACTCCGAGCGTGAGGCGCGCTTCTGCGGCGCGCATGGGCGAGATTTCGGTGCCGTCGGGGCCAGTGCTGATGGTGATGACGGAGCGGGCGTGGGTGGCGGCGCGTTCGTCGTCGCCGAGGAGACGGTAGGCGTCCATCTCGTAGAAGTCCCACTTGTCGGGGTCGATGATGAAGTGGTGTTCGGGGTGGTCCGGGCGGGGCAGGCGGTCGAGGCGGGCGCGTCCGGCGTCGAGGGATTCGCGGACCAGGCGTGCGTCTCCCATGCGGGCGGCGGCTCGGGCCTTGTGGGCGTAGAGCTGGACACCGACGGAGTGCGTTTGGTCGGCGACGTGTCCGGCTTCGACGGCTTCGATCATGTCTTGCCATCGGCTCTGGGTGAGGGCGAACCAAGCTTCGATTTCCCATGCCCATGCCTTGATCTCGCCGTGTCCGGTCTCCTCACCGATGCGGAGGGCGGCGGCCTTGCTCAGGTTGGCGGCCTCGCGCTGGCCACGGTCGTACTGGACGCAGGCGTTGAGTAGGAAGAGCCATCCTGCGTCGACTAGTAGTTCCCGGTGCTGGCGCAGTGTCGTGCGGCCTTCGAGCTGCTTGGTGACGTAGTGCAGGCCGTTGCGGGTGCGCTCGTGCAGGTAGTCGGCGTCCGCGTACGGGTATGCGCGGGCCAGTTGGTCAATGCCTTGCTCAATCGACTCCAGGGCGGCGCTGTTGATGCTGGACATCTCCGTGCGCCGTAGTACCTCGGCGACGTCCCACAGTCCTGCGCCTCCCTGCTGGATCAGGGCGCTTGGGTCGTCGGTGCGGGAGGCGACGGTGGGTCGTTCGAGTTCCCATGGGCGCGGTGCGAGCCCTGCGAGGTGGCCCGGGATGCGGAGTCCGTCGACGACTTCGAGGATCTTGTGAAACTGAGTGATCCGGGGGCGTACACCCTTGCCGTCGGTCTCGGGGCGGGCCATCTTGCCGATGTGTTCGCGTTTGTAGCCGACGGCTTCAGCGATCTTGGCGAAGCTGATGTTGCCGTGGAGCTTGGCCAGTCGGAAGACTTCGCCGAAGTCGTGGTTCGCGATGGCTGACCGTACGTCTGCGCGTTCGAGTACGTGCGGCGGTAGTGCTGCTGGTGTGGGTGCAGCCTCGGTCATCTCACTTCCCCATTGTGATTGACCTGATGTTCTGGGGTCGATCTGCTCCTGCGATCTTCATTTCGCGGTCCGTCTCGCGAGTGTACCCATGAGGGGGGTCCCCAAGAGGGGGGAGCGACAGCCTGGGCATGGGGTGCACTCTCACGTCATCCTGCCGGGAAGGGCCCGGCAGGCGTGACCTGAGACGGGATCGTGTCATGGACGCGAGGAGCAAGCGGCGGGTTGAGCATGAACGGGTGGCTGACGAACTGAGCGCGTACGCACACTGGCGCGCGGCCCCCGATCCGTCCTCGGGCGGTCACCTCCTCACACTGACGCTGTTCGCCGAGTCCCCCAAGACCGGACGCATCGCGCGGGACATGACGACTGTGTTTCTCCGCTCTGCGGGTGCGGACAGTGCCGTGGACGATGCCCGGCTGATCGTGTCCGAGCTGGTGGGGAACGTCGTGAATCACGCTGTGCCGGAGCCGCGTCTAGTGCGCCCTGGCGGTAACCGGCGTATCGATGTGACCTTCAAGATCTGGCCGCGGTGGCTCTTCATCGGAGTCACCGACGAAGACCCGACGCCCCCTCTGCTTCCCATGGGCGACGCGCTGTCGCCCGAATTGGTGGGGGAGCTGACCGAAGCGGTCTTACCCGACAGCGGTCGGGGGCTGATGATCGCTCAACGGCTGGCGACGTCGGTCTGGTGGACCCCAGAAGTCCAGGGCGGCAAGACCGTCTGGTGTCGCCTTGATTCCGACAGCCTTGCATGGGGCCTGCCCGCTTGGTGATCTCGGGTCGTCGCCAGTCTGACGCTTTGGATCTGGACGGCGGCCCGGAAGGCGGCCGGAGGTGACATCTCCGGTCCACGGGGCGTGGCCTCCTGGGCGGCTTGCCGGGTTCCCCACCCGGCCCCAGGGGGTCACGCTTCACAACCGAAAACCGAGACCGGGCCACCCCCTCAGCCCTAGGAAAGCGTGAGGGTGGCCCGGCAGGGGACGCGGCGGTCCCCGGTGCCTGATGGTACCGGGGCCGTCGCGCTGCGCTGCGTCGCTTTCGGCTCCCAGGTGAGCAAGTTGACGTTCCGTTACCTGCGACGGGGTTGGGGTGGACAGGGTGACTGGCACGGGCGAGAACTGGCCCGAGGGCGGCTCGGAGGCGTTCGCGGGTGCGGACTCGGGTCTGTGGGTTCGCGGAGTCGACTACGTGGCGGGCTGGCGAGAAGCTCATGAGGTTGCCGACCGTCTCAACCGGGCACTGGGCGGTGTGGGCTTCGAACTGTCGGAGCTGCGGGCGGTGGCCTCGACGGACGAGTCCGGGTGCGGGGTGGTGCGGGTGGCGGGCTTGCCGGGCGTTGTGGACCGTTTGGCTATGGTCCTCGCGAATCTCGCGGATGGAGACGGGGGCGGGTCGTGAGGTGTCTCTTCGCTGGTGAGCGGTGCACGTGGGCACGTCGGCGGTTGGAGAGACTTTGGGCTGGAGCTGCCATGGGGCGAGTGAACAGGGGGCCTTACGCTCGCCAGCGGATCGGGCAGTCTGTGGAGCTGCCCGCAATAGCCCGATCGGCCCCC
>NZ_JAGPXL010000002.1 GCF_018070565.1 Streptomyces sp. B93 | reverse complement strand
CCGTACGGCCGTACTCACCGCCGCCGCCGTGGCGGTGACCGGCGCCCTCGTGGCCGTCGTCCTCACCGCGACCTCGGGCACCCCCGACGACGACCGGGACGCGAACGGCGCGGTGGGCGGCGAAGGGCCGCGGACGTCCGTCACGCCCTCGCCGACCGTCGAGGGCACCGCACGGCCGCAGAGCCCGCCGCCCGGCACCCGCGAGGAGGCGGGCGGGTTCGCGTGGGCGCCGCCGGACGGCTGGCAGCGGGATGTGAAGACGGGCTCCGAGGTGCACTACACCTCACCGGACGGCACCCAGGAACTGGTCGCCAAGTCCGCCCTCGCCCGCGGCGACCTGATGGACACCTGGGAGACCTCGGAGCGCAACGCCCGCCAGGGCCAGGACTACCTGAAGATCCGCCTGGAGGAGACGACCTTCCGGGGCCACCCCGCCGTCGTCTGGGAGTACCGCTTCACCCTCAAGGGTGTCTCCTGGCACGCCCGGCTGCTCGGCTTCGACACCAAGGGCAAGTCGTACCAGATCAGCACCTGGTACCAGCCGCACGTCGAGGAGCGGGCGGTACCGCGCTACGAGGAGGTCAAGGACAGCTTCACGGTCCTGTGAGCCCCGGCACTGCCGGGCGGAAACACGCGTGTCACACTCGTTGCCATGCGCGTGTACCTCGGCTCCGACCATGCGGGCTACGAACTCAAGAACCACCTCGTCGACTGGCTGAAGGCGGCGGGGCACGAGCCCGTCGACTGCGGGCCGCACATCTACGACGCCCAGGACGACTACCCGCCCTTCTGCCTGCGCGCCGCCGAGCGCACCGCCGCCGACGCCGACGCCCTCGGCATCGTGATCGGCGGCTCCGGCAACGGCGAGCAGATCGCCGCCAACAAGGTCAAGGGCGTCCGCGCCGCCCTGGCCTGGAGCGAGGAGACCGCGGCGCTGGGCCGCCAGCACAACAACGCCAACGTCGTGGCGATCGGCGCCCGGATGCACTCCGAGGACGAGGCCACGAAGTTCGTCGAGACCTTCCTCGGCACCCCGTTCTCCGGCGACGAGCGCCATCAGCGCCGTATCGACATGCTCACGGACTACGAGACCACCGGCGACCTCCCGCCGATCCCGCCGCACCACCCGCAGCAGTAGGGGACGGTCGAGCAGCGCGGACGAGCGAGGAGGGGGACGACCCGTGCCGGAGGGGCACACCATCCACCGGCTGGCGCAGGACTACGCCGCCCGGTTCGCCACCGGCGGCCCGGTCCGGGTCAGCAGCCCCCAGGGCAAGTTCTCCGACGCCGCCGCGCTGCTCGACGGCTCACCCCTGACCGGCACCGAGGCTCACGGCAAGCACCTCTTCCTGGGCTTCGCCGAGTCCTGGATCCACATCCACCTCGGCCTGTTCGGCAAGGTCACCTTCGGCGCGGCCCCCGCGCCCCCGCCGACCGACACCGTCCGCCTCCGCCTCGCCGACGCCACCTCGTACGTCGATCTGCGCGGGCCCACCACCTGCGCCCTGATCACCGACGCCGAGAAGGACGCCATACACGCCCGCCTCGGCCCGGACCCGCTGCGCCCGGACGCCGACCCGGGCCTCGCCTACGCGCGCGTGCGCCGCAGCCGTACGACGATCGCCGCGCTGCTGATGGACCAGAAGGTCATCGCGGGCGTCGGCAACGTCTACCGCGCCGAGGTCCTCTTCCGGCACGGCGTCGACCCCTACCGCGCGGGCCGGGACATCGGTCCGGCGCTGTGGGACGCCCTCTGGGCCGACCTGGTCGAGCTGATGCGCGAGGGCGTCCGCAACAACCGCATCGACACCGTCCGGCCCGAGCACACCCCGGAGGCGATGGGCCGCCCGCCCCGCGTCGACGACCACGGGGGCGAGGTCTACGTCTACCGGCGCGCGACCCTGCCCTGCCACATCTGTGGCGGCGAGATCCGCACCGCCGACCTCGCCGCCCGCAACCTGTTCTGGTGCCCGGGGTGCCAGGGCGGCTGACGTACGGTCAGAAGCCGTGCGGCAGCCACGGGGCCACCGTCGAGCCGAACGCCACGGACGCCTCCGCCAGCGCCCCCTGCCGCAGCTCCCGCACCCGCCCGGCCGCCGCCAGCGAGGCGAGGCCGACCCCGCCGAGGTAGGCGGCGCCCAGCTCCCGCACCGTGAGGGCGAGATCGGCGGGGTCGGTGGTGCGGACGCAGGTGGCGCCCTTGGCGTCGCCGGACAGCCGCCAACGCCCCGCGTTCCAGGGGCAGAAGTCGTCCCCGACCTCGAACACCACGTCCACCGGCGCCTGGTACGTCCGCGCCTCCAGCGCCGACCCGACGTCCACCAGCCGTACGTGCAGCGAGTCCCGCACCCGCAGCTGGCACCGGCGGATGTCGGTGACCTGGTGCTGCCAGCCCTCGTCGACCGGGCGGGACCGCGCCACCAGCGTGGTCGTCAGGTCCAGGTCGAACAGGAACCGCCACAGCGCCGCCTCCGCCGCCGGATCGAGCCCGGCCAGCTCCGACAGCAGCACCGTGCCGTTGTGCCCGGCGGGGCCCCAGCCGGTGCGGATCCGGTAGCGCGCGTACCCGGTGACCTCGCCGTCCCGCTCCGCCACCACGCACTGCAAGGGCGACGCCCCGTCCCGCTCGCTCTCCGGGTCCAGCAGCCCGAGCCGCTCCCAGTGCGGCTGCCGGGCGAGCATCCCGGGACGCCCCGGCACCAGCCGCGCGTACACCGCCTCGCA
The DNA here is from genome assembly GCF_018070565.1 of Streptomyces sp. B93. Taxonomy (GTDB): domain Bacteria; phylum Actinomycetota; class Actinomycetes; order Streptomycetales; family Streptomycetaceae; genus Streptomyces. The sequence goes on along the minus strand of NZ_JAGPXL010000002.1, from coordinate 309,102 downwards.
CGCGTCGAGCACCTCGGCGGGCGGCGCGTACCGCAGCCGTACGTCATCGGTGCCGGGTGGCACGGACAGCCGTACCCGGGTGGTGTCGATCTCGGCGCTGAGCGAGAAGGTGCCGACGGCGTAACCGAACCGGCCGTAGATCGCGGGCTCGGACGCGGTCAGCACCGCCAGCGGCTCACCCCAGGAACGCACGTCGTCCAGCTGCCGCCGCATCATCGACGTGAGGACCCCGCGCCGCCGGTGCGTACCGGACACGCCCACCATCGTCACGCCCGCCACCGGCACCCCGGCGCCGCCCGGCACCGTCAGCCGGAACCGGAAGGCGCCCGCCGAGCCCACGCACAGGTCGCCGTCCCAGGCGGCGAGGGAACGGTCGTACTGGGTGATGTCCCGCCACAGCGCCCGCTCCTGCGTCGACTCCGGGACGCCTCCGAAGGCGCGGATCAGATTGTCGTACCAGATGTCCCATTCGTTGGGGTTCAGGGTCCGCAGTTCGATCCCGGAAGGTTTCGCGAAGTCAGGTGCCATGAGGCCATGACTACCAGGGTGATGCGGGCCGGGCGAGAGGATTTCTGCCGGGTGGCGGCGCGAAGGCGCTCCGTGAAGTTCACTGTGAAGTCGAGCCTCGGACGGGGGACAAGTGGGGCCTCCCGTGCCAAGCGGCTGGTCGGATGGATAGGGTCCCGAACTAATGGCAGCAGGACGAGAGCGGCGCGCGGCGGCCGAGACGTTCCCGGCCCGGTTGAGGATGAAGTGGCACCGGGCCCGCGTCGGCGTGCGCAGAAGCGCCGTCGACTACTTCCGCGGCGACGGCTCCGACTGGGTCGCGCTCGCCGGACTGCTGCTCACCATCCCGCTGATCGCGGTCGGCACCATGGCCAACTCGGTGTGGTGCTCACCGGCCGCGCTGGTCCTGCCGATCGTCGCGGGCGGGCTGCTGCTGCGCCCGGCCAGCCTGCTCGGCCTGTACGCGGCGGCGGCCACCGCACTGATCGTGGAGTCGATCCAGCTCGGCCCGTACACCGAGGGGCCGTCACGGGTGACGCCCGGTGTGGTGCTGGTGGTGGCCGCCTGTGGCTTCACGGGGCTGCTGATCGCGCAGTTCCGCAGCCGGGTCGGCGTGCCCTGGCGGCGCGGTGGCACCATGCTGTTCGACCTGCGCGAACGCATCCGGGTGCAGAGCAAGCTGCCCGGTCTGCCACAGGGCTGGCACCGCGAGATGGCGCTGCGGCCCGCGGGCGGCCAGTCGTTCTCCGGTGACTTCGTCGTCGCCGCCCGCACCAACGGCGGGCGCACCCTGGAGGTCGTCCTCACCGACGTCTCCGGCAAGGGCATGGACGCGGGCTCCCGCGCCCTGCTGCTGTCCGGCGCGTTCGGCGGGCTGCTGGGCAGCCTGCCCCCGCACGCCTTCCTGCCCGCCGCCAACGGCTACCTGCTGCGCCAGGACTGGGACGAGGGCTTCGCGACCTCCATCCACCTGGTGCTGGACCTGGACTCCGGCGACTACGAGCTGTACTCGGCGGGCCATCCGCCGGGCCTCCAGCTCAGCGCGGGCAGCGGCCGCTGGGAGGAGAAGGCGGCGGAGGGGCCGCTGCTGGGTGTGTACGAGGGCGCGCAGTTCGACCCGGTGAAGGGGTCGCTGCGCCCCGGGGACGTGTTGATGCTGTTCACGGACGGCCTGGTCGAAACCTCCGACCGCGACATCGTCGAGGGCATCGACCGCCTCACCGGCGAGGCCGACCGCTATGTCACCGGCGGCTTCCACGGCGCCGCCTGGCACCTCATCGAAGCGGTCGCCAAGGACGTCAACGACGACCGCGCCCTGCTGCTGATCTGCCGCGAGGGTCCTACGGCGGTGGCGGCGAACGCGGCGGCCACGGCGGCGGCGACGGCCGCGAGGCCGACCGTGGCCCGGGGCGCGGGCGTGGGCGTGGACGTGGTGGCCGACGCGGAGGGCGCCCGGTGACGGGCGCGCCGCTCACGCTCGCGGAGGTGGAGGCCGTCGCCCGTGCCGCCCACGAGGGCCAGACCGACAAGGCGGGCAGACCCTACGCCGAGCACCTGCGGGCCGTAGCCGAAGGCGTCCGCGCCCGGGGCGGCGACGCCGACCAGATCGCCGCGGCCTGGCTGCACGACGCCGTGGAGGACGACGCCCTGTCGGCGCGGTGGCTGCACGAGGCGCCGCTGAGCCGTCGTACGAAGGACATCGTGCTGGCGGTCACCAAGCGGCCCGGAGAACCCCCCGAGGCGTACGCCGGGCGCATCCTCGCCACGCCCGGCGCGCTCCTGGTGAAACAGGCCGACCTGGCCCACAACGCGGACCCCGCCCGGCTCGCCCGCCTCGACGGGCCCACCCGTACACGGCTGACCGAGAAGTACACGCGGATGCGCGCACTCCTCGGTCTGGGCGCGGGAACCTGAGCCGACCGGCGGGCGGTCCCCAGCCGGTCCAGGAGCCGGTCTAGGCGTCGACCTTCTCCCGCACGGTCGCCGAACCGCCGCCCTCGGCCCGCTTCCCGGCGTCGGCCGCGGTGGTGGCCGGGTCACGGCGGAACGCCCAGTCCATCCGTGGCTCCATGGACCACCGGAACACCCGTCGTACGGGGGCGGTGCACAGCAGGGTGACGACGACGGCCGCGACCACGGTCACGAAGACCTCGCCGTACGGACGGCGCAGCCAGGCGGCGTCGTACCAGCCCGCGTACTCCGATCCCCACAGCAGGAAGCCGTGCAGCAGGAAGCCGTAGAGCGTGCCCGCGCCGAGCGAGGTGAACCAGGTGGTGCGGCCCGGCACCCAGGCGAAGAAACAGGCGGTCAGCACCAGCGCGCAGCCGAACATCAGGAGCGTCATCACCGGCCCGGTCCACCACTGGTGGTCCATGGCCTGCGCGGAGTCACGGTGGTAGAACCACCGGGTGTCGAACCGGGGGGTCGCCCACCAGGCGACCGCCGCGGCGCCCAGGAACACCGGAACGGCAGCGATCCGCATCGCCGGCCGGCGGACCCACTGGAAGTGCTCGGGCTTCATGAACAGCCCCAGCACGAAGAACGGCAGGAACTGGAGCACCCGCTGCATGTCGAAGTCCTCGCCGATCTTCGGGCTGACGGACGCCAGCATCGCGATCACGAGGGCCAGGGGCAGCGGGTAACGCACCAGCTTCCACAGCGGAGTGGTCAGCCGCCAGATGAACAGCGCGGCCAGGAACCACACCAGGAAGAGGGGGTCGATGAGGCTGATCGCCAGTTCGGGCTGGCCCCCGAAGTGGCGCCGGAAGAGCGAGTAGGCGACCTCGTAGACGACATACGGCACGACGAGGCCGGTGACCAGGCGCTTCAGCCGGTCCGCGCGCATGTCGAAACTGCGCGAGAAGAAGCCGGAGATGATGATGAACGCCGGCATGTGGAAGGCGTACACGAGCACGTACGCGGCATCCAGGGTCCGGCTCTCGTCCCGTAGGGGCGCCCAGGAATGGGCGACCGCGACCAGCACGATCGCGAGGTACTTCGCATTGTCGAAGAAGGCGTCGCGCTGCTGTCCGGAGGTCGTCTTCGCGGGACGGGAAGACGATGCAGCCTGAAACATTTGAGGCACCCTAGCGTTGCCTGTGGCGTTCCGTAAAACCCCCCAATTCCCTGGGCGGACATTTCCAACTTCGGTTGAATGTCCACCCTTGCCGCTTTTGCCACTGCCAACGAAACGTCACGCGCCGCATACGTGGGGCCCGTTGGTGGCACGATGGTTCTGGCGGGGGTGCGGGGCTGCATCCCTGGCGGGAGAGTGGACCGACCGAGGGTGTGATCAGTTGTGGCCATTTCGCTGTCAGTGGTGCTGCTGTTGGCGATCATTCTGGTGGTGTTGATCCGAGGCGGCTCACTCAAGGCCGGTCCCGCCGTCGTCGCGGTGCTCTTCGGCTTCTTCCTCGCCTCGACCGGCATGGCCGACGACATCCAACGGTTCCTGGACTCGATAGCGTCGACCATCAACTCCATCCAGTTCTAGACCCCCGCCCCGGACACCCGCCCCCACCGGCCGGGCCCCGCACACACGCCCAGGGCCCGGTTCCGAGGAACCGGGCCCTGGGGCGAAACAGAGCGGGCGACGGGAATCGAACCCGCGTAGCCAGTTTGGAAGATCGCGTATGCGGATGTGGGCTGACCTGCTAAAACGCTGACCTGCGCGTTTCTGCGGCATGCTCCCGGGCTCCCCGTGCTTCCCCGCCATTCACCCCTCGGTCGGGCACGCTGCGGGCACGGGGCACGGCGCCCGGTTCAGCCCTCGCCTGTGACGCACATCATACGATGGGCCGGGATCACCGGCTCGCTCGGAAGGGGATCGATCCCTCGGACGCGTACGGCCACCATGGCCGTGGGGATGGACGCGCGACCTGCGACGGGCATCAGACGCCAGCGGAGCGGCTCGGGGACGTCCTTGGCCGGGAGTTCCACTGTGGCGAGGCTCACCCACCGGTCGTAGTTGGTGCGGCAGACACGGACCGGCGTTCCGCACTCCGGGCAGACGGGCGGCTCGAACCATGCCACGTCGTCGGGGTCGGGATCTGGCATCGGGGCGGCTGTGGCGCCATCGGCTAAGGCCATCTCGTTGGCGAGCCTGTTCCAGCAGCCTTCGCAGAGCTGGGCCATGAGGTCCACCTGGCCACGTCTGCACACGGTCGGCTGGGCCGTATGACAACGATCACACACAAGCCAGTCGCGATCGGATAAAACCCCCATGTGGCCAAGTGTGGTTGAATCCGGCAGCTCCCCAGTAGGGCGCGATTTAGCCCTCTTGAGCTGGTCACACGCCTACCTCAACCACCAACCGCCCCAGCTCCCATCCCGTCTGCCGTCGACCCACACGCATGTGGAGCGGGCGTGGTTCAGGGCGTCCAGGTGGAGCGCGCCACTGTACGAACGACCTGGACGCCCTGGGCCGCGTCTGCTCGGCTCCGCCTGGGTCGATGGCAGGCGGGATGGGAGCCTCCCACGCGAACCCCTACGGGCCCGCAGTCGGCAATGGTGCCCCCTCCATCCCGGAGTCGGCCGATCCCCGCCGGAGGCACTGCACTGACCTGTGGCCGCGTGCGGTGATCGACCCATGTCCGGCCCCTTCCACGCGTGGGCGCGCGTCGGCGCAGCGCGCGCAGAGCGGGCCGAAGGCAGGAGCGCAGCGCGCAGCGGAGCCGGGAGCGCGCCCGGCGGAGCGGAGCGCAGCCGGGGCTTGATGAGGTAGGGAAACCTGTAACAACGCCGCTGCGCTGGTCGCTGGTTAGTCGATGGCGTACTCGGCGGAAAGTTCGCGACCGGCTCCAAGGAAGTCTTGGGCGTACTCGGTCGGCTCACCGTGCTGGTCCCAGTACTGGTTCGTCATGGTCAAGGCCTGCGTTCCGGCCTCCGTGCCGAGAACCTCGGCGATGTCGTCCGGGACTGGGCACATCGCGACCACGTCGCGTCGACGTACTGCGCGACGGCCCGTTCGGTCTTCGATCAAGCCGAAGGTCATCTTTGGGAGTGCGCTGACTTCGAGAAGTTCCGGAGCGGCTTCGCCCAGCTCGCCTGACAGCCATGACGTCGAGACGGCCACTACACCATCATCATCGCGGTACACGCGGCGACGCTGGACCACTTGATCGCCTTCGTTGACCTTTAGTCCTTTGGCGACGTTCGCCGGAGCGGGAACCAGTTCAGCGCTCAAGATCTCAACGCTCTCACCCTGACGGAACCCGCTACCCGTGGCCCGCAGCATCTGGAGACGATCGGGCCCGCTGGTCAGTTTCCTGCCGAGGTCAACGAAGGTTCCTTGCGACGACGACTGTACGTAACCCTCATCCTGGAGCTGCTTGATCGCCTTGGAGGCGGTGGCGGTCGCCACTCCCCACTCGCGGGCGATGTCCACGATCGACGGCAGCTTTGTGCCCTGCGGAAGTTCACCTTCCTTGATCTTCACCTGGAAGTGTTCCGCGATCTGCATGAACGGGGGCGCGGTGCGTTGCACCTTCGGCGTCATCTCTTCTCTCCTTCTCCTCCTAGCGTGCTAGTTCCCGATCTCGTCGCGTTCTAGCTCGCAATCCCATGTTATGTCGGCCACCACAACGTGGAGCGGCCTATGTCGGCCGACCTGGAGTGACAAAGACTTGACAGGCGCGTACTAGCACGCGCACCATCGACGTAAGCTAGTACGCGATGTGGATGGCGACCTAGCTCGCGATCCCGTAGACGAAAGAGGCTGAGATGCCGTCGTTCAAGATCGACCTGTCGACCGCCGTGGTGTTCGTGGCGACCGCGCCGGAGCCGAAGATGGCGAACAAGCGGACCGGTGAGCGGGCCATCGACCGGGAGACGGAGGCGCCGCTGTCGACGGTGGGCCTGCTGGTCTCCGACGAGGGGGAGGGCAACCTCTACCAGGTGACCGTTCCGGAGACCGGGGTCCCGTCGAACCTGACGCCGGGTACGCCGGTGGCGGTGACCGGGCTGAAGGCGCGGGACTGGGAGAACACCTTCAACGGTGAGAAGCGGCACGGGATCTCGTTCCGTGCGGTCGCGGTCACCCCGCTGGGGGCCTGACCATGAGTGACCTGGTGACCTGGGTGGAGGTCGGGGGCTTAGCGGCTGGTGCCGGTGGCCTCGGCTACGCCAAGGTGCGTGCGCCGCGCGTGTACTGGTCGCTGGTCGGCCTGCCGGTGACCTGGGGCCGGTTCACCTGGACCTACCGGTCGACGATGGAGGTGTGCGGGCTGACGGTGCAGCCGTCTCGCCTGCGTGCCTTCATGGCCCGCAACATCACCCACGGTGAGGTGCGGCCGGTGCCGCCGAAGGTGCGCCGGGTCCGTCCCGTCTCGGCGGGCCTGCGGGTGACCCTGCGGCTCCCGGCCGGTCTGGAACCGGCGGATGTCGCCGCGTCCTCCGAACGCCTCCGGCACGCGTGGGGGGTGCGGTCGGTGACCGTGGTGGAGACCAAGCCCGGTTACGTTGAGCTGCGGATGACCGGCTATGACGTGCTGGGCCAGGTGCGGCTCCCTCGCTCTGTGCGGGCTCGTGATCTGGTGGTGCCGGTGGCGCTGCGGGAGGACGGGTCAGTGTTCGAGCGGGACTACCGCCAGATCCCGCACGCGCTGACGCTGGGTGCGAACCTGTCGGGCAAGTCGATGTATCAGCGCAACCTGATCAAGGGGCTGGCGTCGCTGCCGGTCGGCCTGGTCGGCGTCGACTGCAAGCGCGGTGTCGAGCAGTCCCGGTACGCGCCCCGCCTGTCCGCCCTGGCCACCACCCCGGCCGATGCCGCCCTGCTGCTGGATGCCCTGGTAGGCGCGATGGAGAGGCGTTTCGATCTGCTCGCCGAGCACGGGGCGTCGGACCTGTGGGAACTGCCCGGCAAGGTGCGGCCGGTGCCCCTGGTCGTCCTCGTCGACGAGGTCGCGGAACTGTTCCTGGTGACCTCCCGCAAGGATGAGGAGCGCCGGGACCGGTCGGTGATGCAGATGGTCCGGCTCGGGCAGATGGCCCGCGCGGTCGGGATCTTCCTGGAGATCTGCGGGCAGCGTTTCGGCTCGGAGCTGGGCAGGGGTGCGACCGCGCTGCGGGCTCAGCTCACCGGCCGGGTGGTGCACCGCGTCAACGACAAGCAGACCGCTGAAATGGGCCTGGGCGACATCGCCCCGGACGCCGTGGCGGCTGCCACCGTGATTGCCCCGGACCGTCCCGGTCTCGCGGTGGCCGGTGACACCTCCGGCGGCTGGTCCCGCATCCGCACCCCCGAGACCTCCTCGGATGAAGTGGTGGCCCTCTGCCGGGACTTCGCCCACCTCACCCCCGAGCTGCCGTTCCTGGCCCCGTTCCGCCCGGTCGTGCGCCCCGCCTCGACGCCGGAGTCCGCTTCGCCGCTGGTCACCCCGCGCCCGGTCACTGAGTAACACCTTCTGCTCGCCGGTCGGCGCGACCGCTTCGCGCCAGGTCCCTACCCGAGCCATGCCGAAATCCGGAAGGGAGTACCGCCCATGGCGCGCAAGACCAGCAAGACCCCGAGCAAGGTCACGACCCTGCCGTGCCCGGTCTGCAAGGGCACCGGTGAGGTCTCCCGCACCGTCCGCGTCGGCCGCAAGCGCCGCACCGTCGGAGCCCAGACCGGCCTCTGCCTGAACTGCCTGGGCTCCGGCCAGATCACCGCCGACGACTGAACCCGGCGGCCGGGCGGCTGGACACCACACCCCGCCCGGCCCCCGCCCCGACCCCCCTGGAAGGGAGGTGAAGACCATGCCCCGCTCGATCCGCCCGGATGCCGTCCTCGTACAGGCCGTGATCGCTGGTGCGCTGTCCTTCGCCCACCTGCACGACCTTGCCGAAGCAGCCGGACAGAGCGGCTGGAAAGCCTGGGCCTACCCGGTCTCCGTTGACCTGCTGCTGGTCGCCGCCTGGCGTCGGCTGCGCACCGATGGCCCGTCCCGGCTGGCCTGGTCCTGGTTCCTGATCGCCCTGGTCGCCTCGCTCGGCGCCAACGTCGCCACCGCGGGGCTTCTCGACCTGACCCAGGTTCCGGCGTGGCTGCGCATCCTCGTCGCCGCGTGGCCAGCGCTGGCCTTCATGGGCGGCACCCTGCTCGCCCACTCACCCGCCCCCGACCACCCCGAGAAACACCCGGCACCAGCCGTGCCCGCACCCGCTGATCCGGCGCCGACGCGCGCCCCTGAACCAACCCCGCCCGTGGCCCTGGAGCGGGAACCGCTTCCCACCGCTGATCCGACTCCGGCGCTGCCCGAACCGGCGGCCCCGGTCGTGCCTCCGGCGCTGATCGACCACGCCCGCAAGGTCGCCACCGACCACCGCGCCCGAACCGGCGCCGACATCGACACCGCCACCCTGCGCGCCCGCCTCGGCATCCCCGAACCGCTCGCCTGCCAGATCGTCGCCCAACTCGCCTGACCGACAAGGAGGTACACCCCGATGGGCCGCCCGAACCGCTTCTACGACGTGATCCGCATCGGCCCCGTGCAGGTGGCCACGTTCCACACCGGCCGCGGCCAGACCCGGCACACCGCCGCCTGCACCGCCCCCGGCTGCGGGTTCTCCACCGAACACCGCGACCGCTCAGCGGCCGAACTCACCGCCCGCACCCACCGCTGCAACCCCTGACAGGAGACCAGGTCATGCAGTTACCCGACGAACAGCTTCGCGCGGGGCACATCCCCACCGACCTCTACCGGCAGATCCCGCCCGGCACCGACCTGCGCAAAGTCGTGATCGTGCAGGAAGCCCCCCGCTCCTACACCGGCCCGATCCTGTACGTCTTCGCCATCACCGGCGGCACGGTCGTGGTCCTGGTCGTGGTGGCCCTCGTCGTGCAGATCATCGCCGCGTCCGCGATCGCCGTGCTGTCGGCCACCTGCGGCATCGGCCTCACCCTCAACCGCTCCAAGCGCCGGGAGCTGTCCCGCCGCACGCTCGTCAAGGGCCGTGCCCGTTCGCCGCGCAAGCGCCCGACGCACGCTCGCACCACCCGGTCTCGCCGCTTCAAGTAGCCCTCCGGGGCGGCCTCGGTCGCCAAACTTCCGCCGCCCCGGACGGCCCCACCACTTCCCGATCTCTCGATCCGAAAGGGCTCCGTCCATCATGCCTTCCCACACCCCGAACCGTCCGGCCTGCCGTCACTGCGGCGGGTTCTGCGTCGCCTCGGTCACCACCGGGGCCCGTCACCGCGACGGCTCCCGCGTCCTGCTGCGCGTCGTCTGCCACGCCTGCCAGGGCACCGGCCACCCCGCCCCCGCCGCTTACGCGCGGGCCGGGAGGCGACGGCCGTGGCCCTCCTCGACTGGCGCTCACCTGAGCACTTCGACCACACCGGCGACCAGCCGTGCGTGATCTGCGACAAGCCCACCCCGCTGCGCTCCGACCGGGGCAAGCCCGTCCACAAGGTGTGCGCGGAGGACTGGATCGACCGCTACAGCAGCACGGAGGACGACCAGTGACCCACACCGCCACCCTGGCGGGCCTGGACCCGGCCACCTTCACCGACGTGCTGAGGGTGGCCGGGTCCCCCGGCTTCGACCGCTGGCAAGAGCAGATCAAGCGCACCGGTGGCTGCGCCGACCCCATCCGCCTGACCGGCGCCACCAAGTTGATCGACCGCGCCACCGGCACGGTCCTGCACGCCTACAGCACCGACCACGAACCCGGCGGCATGCTCCGCATCGCGTGCGGCAACCGCCGTGTCTCACGCTGCCCGGCCTGCGCCTGGACCTACGCCGGAGACACCTACCACCTCATCCGGGCCGGACTGACCGGCGACCCGGCCAAAGGCACCCCGCACACCGTGCGCGACCACCCCCGCGTCTTCGCCACCCTCACCGCCCCCTCGTTCGGTCCCGTCCACAACCGCCCCGGCACCCGCCCCTGCGCCTGCGGCACCCACCACCCCGAGAACGACCCCACCCTGGGCACGCCGCTCGACCCGGCCACCTACGACTACGCGGGCGCGGTGCTGTGGAACAACCACGCCTCCGACCTGTGGCGCTACTTCACGATCTACCTGCGCCGCGAGATCGCCCGCCGCGCCGGACTCACCCAGAAGGAAGCGCGCGAACAGTCCCGGCTGTCCTTCGGCAAGGTCGCTGAGTACCAGAAGCGCGGGGCCGTGCACTTCCACGCCGTGATCCGCTTCGACGGCCCCGAGGGACCCGACACCCCGCCGCCGCACTGGGCCAGCACCGGCCTGCTCACCGACGCCATCCGGGCCGCCGCCGCCCGTGTCGCGGTCGACGTGGCCCCGGCCGGTGGCCACCCCGCGCGCACCCTGCGCTGGGGCACCCAGCTCGACGTCCAGCCCATCGGCGCCTTCGGTAACGGCGAAGACCTCACCGAACAAGCCGTGGCTTCCTACGTCGCCAAGTACGCCACCAAAGCCGCCGAGACCACCGGCACTGTCGACCGCCGCATCGGCAACCGCGAGGCCCTCGACCTCCTCGGCGTGGCCGACCACCCCCGCCGCCTGATCGAAGCGTGCCTGGACCTGCACCCGCTCTACCCGGACCGCAAGCTCCGCGACTGGGCCCACATGCTCGGCTTCCGGGGCCACTTCTCCACCAAGTCCCGGCGCTACTCCACCACCCTCGGCGCCCTGCGCCAGGTCCGCGCCGACTACCGCGCAGCCCAGCAACGCACGGCCCTGGGCCTGCCCGACCCCGACGACACCCCGGAGGCAGCCACGCTCACCCTCGCTCACTGGACCTACGCCGGACACGGCCACACTCCCGGCGAATCCTGGCTCGCCGCCACCATCCACCGCGACCTCCAACAGAGCCGCGAAGTTGCCCGCGAAGCCCTCGCAGACCTGCGTCAGGAAGGAGAGCACGACCATGAATGAGCGGTACCTGAACGTCGCCCAAGTCGCCGAACTCCTCGGCACGACCGTGCGCTTCCCTCGGCGCCTGATCGAGGAACGGCGGATCACGTACGTCAAGGTCGGGCGGCACGTCCGCATCCCCGAGAGCGCCGTACGCGCGTACATCGAGGCCAATACCGTGCATCCGCGTCGGCGTGGTCGTGTACTCCGGGGGGTGGCTGCCTGATGGCTGGCAAGCGCCGACAGTTCGGCCGTGTCCGCAAGCTGCCGTCCGGCCGCTATCAGGCCCGTTACCGGGGTCTGGATGGCGTCGACCGCCCTGCACCGGAGACGTTCCGCACCAAGCGCGAGGCTGACGACTGGCTGGCCGACAGGCAGTCCGAGCTTCGACAAGGCGACTGGCGTGACCCGGATGCCGGGAAGGTGGCGTTCGGTGACTACGCGGCGGCTTGGGTGAGGGAACGCCCCCTGGCGCCCCGTACGGCTGAGCTGTACGCCTCGCTGCTCCGGCTGCACCTGGCGCCCACCTTCGGCGCGATGGCGGTCGGCGACATCACCCCGGCTGCGGTGCGGACCTGGCGGCGGTCCCGCCTGGACGCTGGTGTCGGCCCGTCCACGGTCGCGAAGGCGTACGCGCTGCTGCGCACGATCATGGGCACGGCTGTTGAGGATGAGCTGATCCGCCGCAACCCGTGCCAGATCAAGAACGGCGGCGCTGTGGTCACCCCGGAACGGCCGACCGCGACTATCCCCGAGGTGTTCGCGGTCGCAGACCGGATTCAGCCTCGGTACAAGGCGCTGGTCCTGCTCGCCGCGTTCTGCGGGCTGCGCTGGGGTGAGCTGGTGGCCCTGCACCGGTCTGACATCGACCTGGAACACGGCATGATCCGAGTGCGGGGTGCCATCTCCGAGTTGACCAGCGGCAAGCGGGTCTACAAGGCGCCCAAGAGCGTGGCGGGGAAGCGGCTGGTGGCGGTTCCGGCATCGGTGCTGCCCTTCCTCGTCACCCACATGAGCGTCTACGCCGAGAGCGGCGCGGCCGGTCGTGTGTTCGTCGGAGCGAAGAAAGCTACCCCGCGCCGGAACCACTTCAACCGGCTGTGGCACAAGGCATGCGCCGACGCTGGGATCAAGGGACTGCGGTTCCATGATCTGAGGCACACCGGCAACACCCTGGCGTCGCGCACGAACGCCAGCACCAAGGAACTGATGACCCGGCTCGGTCACAGCACGGCCCGTGCCGCGCTGATCTACCAACACGCCAACTACGACCGGGAACGGGAGATCGCTGACGCCGTGGATGACCTGATCGTCAAGGCGTTCAAGCGGGGCTCCGGCCGGAGCGGGCACGCGGGGGGCACGGACGGCTGATCCGGCCTACGGAACGACTCAGGCCCAGGGAGTGGGAATTCACCCTCTCACCTGGGCCTGAGCCATGTTGGAGCGGGCGACGGGAATCGAACCCGCGTAGCCAGTTTGGAAGACTGGGGCTCTACCATTGAGCTACGCCCGCACACAGACGCGCCGCAGGTCAGCCGACCGCGGCACCAGAGGCATCGTAGCGGGTCGCACCCCCTCGCCGCACACCCCGTTTCGCCACGCCCGCCGGTGTCAGGCCACGCGCGCATGTTCGAAGGTCGGCCGACCGGTCACCGTCCGCCCGTCCCCGCTCCCACGCGCCCGCGCCCCTCGCGGGGGCCCCTCGGGAAATGCGGCAGCCTTATGGCCTGCGGGCATGTACCCTACGTGTCGCACCAGACGGGGTGTGGCGCAGCTTGGTAGCGCGTCCGCTTTGGGAGCGGAAGGCCGTGGGTTCAAATCCCGCCACCCCGACCATCCACCCATTCCCCCGATCACCTCGGTGATCGCCTTTTGGGCGGGTCAGCCCCTGCGGTTACTATGCAAGCTGCGCGCCCGTGTGTCTCCGTGCGTATCCGTACCGAAGGATCCAGAAGGTTCCGGAAGGTGCTGACACCGCACAGCAGTCCTCCGGGCGGCAGATCCGCCGGGCCGGTCTGGCTCCGGCAGAACCCGAGAAGTCAGCCACAAGGAGACCGAACCGTGAAGAGCGCCGTGGAGAACCTGAACCCGACCCGGGTTCGGCTCACTGTCGAGGTGCCCTTCGAGGAGCTCAAGGACAGCCTCGACGCGGCGTACAAGAAGATCAACCAGCAGGTCACGGTGAAGGGCTTCCGCAAGGGCAAGATCCCCGCCCGGGTCATCGACCAGCGGTTCGGCCGTGGCGCCGTGCTGGAGGAGGCCGTCAACGACGCGCTGCCGAAGTTCTACGAGCGCGCCGTGAACGAGGCCGAGGTCAGCGTTCTGGGCCAGCCCGAGGTCGACATCACCGAGCTGAAGGACGGCGACACGCTGAACTTCACCGCCGAGGTCGACATCCGCCCGGCCATCGAGATCCCGGACTACTCCGGCATCGAGGTCGAGGTCGACGCCGTCGAGGTCACCGACGAGGACATCGAGAAGTCCGTCGACCAGCTCCGCGAGCGCTTCGCCTCGACCTCCCCGGTCGAGCGTGCCGCCGAGGACGGCGACGTGGTCACCATCGACCTGGAGGCCAAGGTCGGCGGCGAGGTCCTGGAGGACGGCGTCGCGAGCGGCGTCTCCTACACCATCGGCTCCGGTGAGCTGCTGGACGGCATCGACGACGCCGTGAAGGGCCTGGAGGCCGGTGGCGAGGCCACCTTCACCTCCGAGCTGAAGGGCGGCTCCGCGGCCGGCCAGGAGGCCGAGGTCACCGTCAAGGTCACCCAGGTCGCCAAGCGTGAACTGCCCGAGCTGGACGACGACTTCGCGCAGCTCGCCTCCGAGTTCGACACCCTGGAGGAGCTGAAGGCGGACAGCCGCGGCCGCCTGGAGAACATGAAGAAGTACGACCAGGCCACGCAGGCCCAGGAGCGCGTCCTGGAGAAGCTGCTCGAGCTGGTCGAGGTGCCCGTCCCCGAGAAGCTGCTCGAGGACGAGATCAACACCCGCAAGCACAACCTCGAGCACCACCAGCTCGGCCAGATGGGCCTCACCCTCGACAAGTACCTGGAGCTCCAGGGCAAGACCGCCGAGGAGTTCGACGAGGAGACCCGCGACGCCGCGGTCAAGGGCATCAAGACCCAGTTCGTCCTCGACGAGCTGGTCAAGCGGGAGAAGCTCAACGTCAACCAGGAGGAGCTGACCGAGCACCTCATGCGGCGCGCGGCCTCCTCCGGCATGTCCCCCGACCAGTTCGCGCAGGCCGTCGTCGAGCAGGGCCAGGTGCCGCTGCTGGTCGGCGAGGTCGCCCGCGGCAAGGCGCTGGCCGTCGTCGTCGAGGCCGCCACGGTCAAGGACACCAACGGCGAGGTCGTCGACCTGGACGACGAGGAGGACGAGGTCGAGAAGACCGAGTCCGCCACGGAGACGGTCGAGGCCGCCGAGGGCACGGCCGACCAGCCCGAGGCCGAGGACAAGCGCGAGGCCTGAGCCGTACGGCGACGCTGATGGATCGACGACGGGCCCCGAGACGCACTCGCTTCTCGGGGCCCGTCGATGTCACCCACCCAGGGGCGCGGGGAACTGCGCGATCAACCACAACGAGCCCGCAGCCGCCCACCCGCCGGCACCACCACGGCGAGTAGAACCCCCGCCAACCCAGCGGAGCGACTACGCCCCCGGCGAACACCCCCATTACCGGGATTCCCCCGGAGGGCCGCGGCGTTAGGGTCCATGAATACGGCAGAACGCAAGACGGCCCGGCGCCGTCGTAAGACGAGCAGGTGGATACGTGACGAATCTGATGCCCTCCGCCGCCGGCGAGCCTTCCATCGGTGGTGGCCTCGGCGACCAGGTCTACAACCGGCTGCTCAACGAGCGGATCATCTTCCTCGGCCAGCCGGTCGACGACGATATCGCGAACAAGATCACCGCGCAGCTGCTGCTCCTTGCCGCCGACCCCGACAAGGACATCTACCTCTACATCAACAGCCCCGGCGGCTCGATCACGGCCGGTATGGCGATCTACGACACCATGCAGTTCATCAAGAACGACGTGGTGACCATCGCCATGGGCCTCGCGGCCTCCATGGGTCAGTTCCTGCTCAGCGCGGGCACCCGCGGCAAGCGCTTCGCGCTGCCGAACGCCGAGATCCTGATCCACCAGCCGTCCGCCGGCCTGGCGGGTTCGGCCTCGGACATCAAGATCCACGCCGAGCGCCTGCTGCACACCAAGAAGCGCATGGCCGAGCTGACCTCGCTGCACACCGGTCAGTCGGTCGAGCAGATCACCCGGGACTCCGACCGCGACCGCTGGTTCGACGCGCAGGAGGCCAAGGAGTACGGGCTCATCGACGACGTGATCCCCACGGCCGCCGGCATGCCGGGCGGCGGCGGCACCGGGGCGGGCTCCTGAGGGCCGTAGCAGCCCCTTCCAGGCCCCCGGCGGCCCGGCCCCGCTAAGAGGGCCGAGCAGCCGCCCCGGCACAGCCCCAGCCCCCGCCCCAGCCTTTTTCCAGGAGACACCGTGAACGACTTCCCCGGCAGCGGCCTCTACGACCGCACGCGCGCCGAGTACACCGGGCCGCAGGCCGAGTCCCGCTATGTCATCCCCCGCTTCGTCGAGCGCACCTCGCAGGGCATCCGCGAGTACGACCCGTACGCGAAGCTCTTCGAGGAGCGGGTGATCTTCCTCGGCGTCCAGATCGACGACGCCTCCGCCAACGACGTCATGGCGCAGCTGCTGTGCCTGGAGTCGATGGACCCCGACCGGGACATCTCGGTCTACATCAACAGCCCCGGCGGCTCCTTCACCGCGCTGACGGCGATCTACGACACGATGCAGTTCGTCAAGCCGGACATCCAGACGGTCTGCATGGGCCAGGCGGCCTCCGCCGCGGCCGTGCTGCTCGCGGCGGGCTCCCCCGGCAAGCGGATGGCGCTGCCCAACGCCCGCATCCTGATCCACCAGCCGTACAGCGAGACCGGTCGCGGCCAGGTCTCGGACCTGGAGATCGCCGCCAACGAGATCCTGCGGATGCGTTCGCAGCTGGAGGAGATGCTGGCCAAGCACTCCACCCAGGGCATCGAGAAGATCCGCGAGGACATCGAGCGCGACAAGATCCTCACGGCCGAGGACGCGCTGGCGTACGGTCTGATCGACCAGATCATCTCCACCCGGAAGATGAACAACGCTGACGTCCGCTGACGCGGGTCCGGTAGCGTCTGCCACCCCTTGGCACGGCTCTGGCCCGGTCCACGTCAAAGTGAACCGTGCCAAGGGGGGCCCGAACGGGGGGCTAGGCAAGGTACCGTCGGACATAAGGCAGCACCAGGAGCCGCTGGACGCAGGCGTCCAGGCGCTCCCAGGCGAAGGGGAAGCACACCGTGGCACGCATCGGTGACGGCGGCGATCTGCTCAAGTGCTCGTTCTGCGGCAAGAGCCAGAAGCAGGTCAAGAAGCTCATCGCAGGGCCCGGTGTGTACATCTGCGACGAGTGCATCGACCTCTGCAACGAGATCATCGAGGAGGAGCTGGCCGAGACCAGCGAGGTGCGCTGGGAGGAACTGCCCAAGCCCCGCGAGATCTACGAGTTCCTCGAGGGGTACGTCGTCGGCCAGGAGGCCGCGAAGAAGGCGCTCTCCGTCGCGGTGTACAACCACTACAAGCGCGTCCAGGCCGGGGAGAACGGCGGCGCCCAGGGCCGTGACGACGCCATCGAGCTGGCGAAGTCCAACATCCTGCTGCTCGGCCCCACGGGCTCCGGCAAGACCCTGCTGGCCCAGACCCTGGCCCGCATGCTGAACGTCCCGTTCGCCATCGCCGACGCCACCGCGCTCACCGAGGCGGGCTATGTCGGTGAGGACGTCGAGAACATCCTGCTGAAGCTGATCCAGGCGGCGGACTACGACGTCAAGAAGGCCGAGACCGGGATCATCTACATCGACGAGATCGACAAGGTCGCCCGCAAGAGCGAGAACCCGTCGATCACCCGCGACGTCTCCGGCGAGGGCGTCCAGCAGGCCCTGCTGAAGATCCTGGAGGGGACCACGGCCTCCGTTCCCCCGCAGGGCGGACGCAAGCACCCGCACCAGGAGTTCATCCAGATCGACACCACGAACGTGCTGTTCATCGTGGGCGGCGCCTTCGCGGGCCTGGAGAAGATCATCGAGTCCCGGGCGGGCGCGAAGGGCATCGGCTTCGGCGCCACCATCCGCTCCAAGCGGGAGCTGGAGTCCAAGGACCAGTTCGAGAACGTCATGCCGGAGGACCTGGTCAAGTTCGGCATGATCCCCGAGTTCATCGGCCGCCTCCCCGTCATCACCTCGGTGCACAACCTCGACCGTGAGGCGCTGCTCCAGATCCTGGTCGAGCCGCGCAACGCCCTGGTGAAGCAGTACCAGCGGCTGTTCGAACTCGACGGGGTGGAGCTGGACTTCGAGCGTGAGGCGCTGGAGGCCATCGCCGACCAGGCCATCCTCCGCCAGACCGGCGCACGCGGGCTGCGCGCCATCATGGAGGAGGTGCTGATGTCGGTGATGTACGAGGTCCCGTCCCGCAAGGACGTCGCCCGCGTCGTCATCACCGCCGACGTCGTCCACTCCAACGTCAACCCGACGCTGATCCCGAGGGACGCGCGGGGGCGGGGCGGCGGCGAGCAGAAGTCGGCGTAGTACGCAGGGACATGTGAAGGGGCCCCGGCCAATCGGCCGGGGCCCCTTCGTCGTTGCGTGTCGTCAGGACTTGACGCGCACTTCCTCACGGAACTTGGCGGTGGTCTCCGCTGCGGCGGCCTGGTCGGACTTCTTCTCCGCGGCGATGTTCGCGAGGTCCATCGGCATGAGCAGGCCGAGGGTGCTGTAGTCGCCCCACACGCAGTAGGTCACGTACATCTCGCTGGGGCCGCCGCTGGAGGACGAGCCGTCGGTCGGCTCCATCTTGGCGTCCTGGCACTTGAGCACGGCGCCGTCGGCGTTGTCGTACGACTTCGCCTCGCCCTCCATGGTGACCTTCATCTCCTCGTCGTCCTCCTTCCCGGCTTCCTTCTCCATGTGGGCCAGGAAGGCGTCGACGACCTTCTCGGGGTCCTCGATCTCGCCGTACACCCCGCCGAAGTTGAGCATCTTCTGCGAGAGCGGGTTGTCCTCGTTGCCCGAGGTGTACTGCGCCTCGACGTCGGTGGGGTTCTTCACCCCCCACTTCTCGGCGTCCTTGATGTCGTCCTCGGTCATCGAGTCGCCGTCGCCGCCGTCGCCCTTCTTGTACTCGCCGTCGAGGACGGTCGCGGGCGTCGTCAGCTTGTGGGGGCCGTCGTCGGCGACGTCCGAGCCGCTGCCGCTGCCCCCGAGCACGAAGTACGCGCCGACCGCGATCGCGGCGACGACCGCCACCGCGCCGATGATCAGGCCGGTCTTCTTCTTGCCGCCCCCCGGCGCCGGGGGCTGCGGAACGCCGTAGGGAGCCTGGCCGTAGGGCGGCTGCTGCGGCGGCACGCCGGGCTGGCCGGGCTGCTGCGGGTAGCCGTACCCGGGCTGCGGCTGGGCCGGGGGCTGCTGGGGGTAGCCGTAGCCGGGCTGAGGGGCCTGCGGCTGCTGACCGTAGGGACCCGGCTGACCGTACGGTCCGGGCTGCTGGGGCTGCCCGCCGTACGGGCCCGGCTGGTTGTAGCTCATTACTGGGTTCCCCTCCAGATGCTTATGTGTTCCTGACATCCTGGCCCAGGCCACACCCGGTTACGGCACCGGGGTACGCACCGTTACAAAGGAATCGAGTTTCGGGACGGCGTGGTGACACCCCTAAACTGAGCCCGTGACCGAGAACACTCAGCAGCAGCAACCAGCGCCCATCACCGAACTGCCGACCCAGTACGCGCCGGCCGAGGTAGAGGGGACGCTGTACGAGCGCTGGGTAGAGCGGGGCTACTTCGAGGCGGACGAGAAGAGCGACAAGCCGCCGTACACCATCGTCATCCCCCCGCCGAACGTCACCGGCAGCCTGCACCTCGGGCACGCCTTCGAGCACACCCTCATCGACGCCCTGACCCGCCGCAAGCGCATGCAGGGCTACGAGACGCTGTGGCAGCCCGGCATGGACCACGCGGGCATCGCCACGCAGAACGTCGTCGAGCGGGAGCTGGGCAAGGAGGGCAAGTCCCGGCACGACCTGGGCCGGGAGGCCTTCGTCGAGCGGGTCTGGCAGTGGAAGGCCGAGTCCGGCGGGCAGATCTCCGGGCAGATGCGCCGCCTCGGCGACGGCGTTGCCTGGTCGCGTGAGCGCTTCACGATGGACGCGGGCCTCTCCCAGGCCGTCCAGACCATCTTCAAGCGGCTCTACGACGACGAGCTGATCTACCGCGCCGAGCGGATCATCAACTGGTGCCCCCGCTGTCTGACCGCGATCTCCGACATCGAGGTCTCCTACCAGGACGACGACGGCGAGCTGGTCTCGATGAAGTACGGCGACGGTGACGACACCGTCGTCGTCGCCACCACCCGCGCCGAGACGATGCTCGGTGACACGGCCGTCGCCGTCCACCCCGACGACGAGCGCTACCAGCACCTGATCGGCAAGCTGATCAGGCTGCCGCTGACCGACCGTTCCATCCCGGTCGTCGCGGACACGCACGTCGACCCCGAGTTCGGCACGGGTGCCGTCAAGGTCACCCCGGCGCACGACCCGAACGACTTCGAGATCGGCCAGCGCCACGACCTGCCCGCCATCACGGTCATGGACGAGCACGCCGTCATCACCGTCCACGGCCCCTTCCAGGGCCTGGACCGGTTCGAGGCCCGCTCGGCGATCGTCGCCGCCCTGCGCGCCGAGGGCCGGATCGTCGCCGAGAAGCGGCCCTACGTCCACTCCGTCGGCCACTGCTCGCGCTGCAAGACCACCGTCGAGCCGCGCCTGTCCATGCAGTGGTGGGTCAAGGTCGGCCCGCTGGCGAAGGCGGCGGGTGACGCCGTCCGCGACGGCAAGGTCAAGATCCATCCGCAGGAGATGGAGAAGCGGTACTTCGACTGGGTCGACAACCTCCACGACTGGTGCATCTCGCGCCAGCTGTGGTGGGGCCACCGCATCCCCGTCTGGTACGGCCCGAACGGCGAGGTCGTCTGCGTCGGCCCCGACGAGGAGCCGCCGAGCGGCGAGGGCTGGCGGCAGGACTCCGACGTCCTCGACACCTGGTTCTCGTCCGGCCTGTGGCCGTTCTCCACCCTCGGCTGGCCCGAGCAGACGGAATCGCTCGCGAAGTTCTACCCGAACTCGGTCCTGGTCACCGGCTACGACATCCTCTTCTTCTGGGTCGCCCGGATGATGATGTTCGGCCTCTACGCGATGGACGGCACCCCGCCGTTCCACACCATCGCCCTGCACGGCATGGTCCGTGACCAGAACGGCAAGAAGATGTCGAAGTCCTTCGGGAACGTCGTCAACCCGCTGGACTGGATGGACAAGTACGGCTCCGACGCACTCCGCTTCACCCTGGCGCGCGGCGCCAACCCGGGCGTCGACGTCCCGATCGGCGAGGACTGGGTCCAGGGCTCGAGGAACTTCGCCAACAAGATCTGGAACGCCACCCGCTTCGCGCTGATGAACGGCGCGACGGTCCAGGGCCCGCTGCCCGACGCGTCGCGGATGTCCTCGACCGACCGCTGGATCCTCTCCCGGCTGAACTCGGTGGTCGCCGAGGTCGACGCGTACTACGAGGACTACCAGTTCGCGAAGCTCTCCGACGCCCTGTTCCACTTCGCCTGGGACGAGGTCTTCGACTGGTACGTCGAACTGTCCAAGACCACCTTCCAGGCGGGCGGCGAGGCCGCCGAGGTCAGCAAGCGCGTCCTCGGCGAGGTCCTCGACGTCACGCTGCGGCTGCTGCACCCGGTCGTCCCCTTCGTCACCGAGACGCTGTGGACGACACTGACCGGCGGTGAGTCGCTCGTCATCGCCGACTGGCCGAAGGACAGTGGCTTCCGGGACGCCGACGCCGAGCGGGAGATCTCCGACCTCCAGGCGGTCATCACCGAGGTCCGCCGCTTCCGCGCCGACCAGGGCCTCCAGCCCGGCCAGCGGGTCCCGGCCCGCCTCACCCTGGACGGCACGCCGTTCGCCGCCCACGAGGCCGCCATCCGCCAGCTGCTGCGGCTCCAGCCGGAGGGCGACGCCTTCTCGGCCACGGCGACGCTGCCGGTGGCGGGGGCGCAGGTCGCGCTCGACCTGTCCGGCACGATCGACGTCGCGGCCGAGCGCAAGCGCCTCGCGAAGGACCTCGCCGCCGCCGAGAAGGAGAAGGCCCAGGCCACGGCCAAGCTCGGCAACGAGGCGTTCCTGGCGAAGGCCCCGGACCAGGTGGTCGAGAAGATCCGAACCCGCCTCTCCAAGGCGGAGGAGGACATCGCCCGGATCGCGGCGCAGCTGGAGAGGCTGCCGCAGGCGTAGGAGTCCGTACGCGGTGAAGGCCCCCGGTGCTGTTTTCCGCGCCGGGGGCCTGTCCGTCCCCTCAGGGGCGCGGGGCTGTATCGATGTGCGGCTCCGCCGCGCGGGCGCGACCAGCCCCCCCCACAACCCGCACCCAACGGACGACCCAAGCCACCCCCCACCTTTGTCACCCCCGCTCCGTAGACTGGCCCCGTGAGCGACCAGAACGAGCCCGACCCCCTCGACTCCTTCGAAGAGATCATCGAGGCCGAGACGCAGCGCGACCCCGATCTCGCCGTGATCGAGGCCGGCAGCCGCACCCTGCGTACCCAGGGCGGCCCCCCGGACGCCGACGTGCCCGCCCGCCCGGAGGACCCGGAGGTCGACAAGGCCCTGCGCGAGGTCGAGGCCGAGCTGGCCACCCGCTGGGGCGAGACCAAGCTGGAGCCGTCGGTCAGCCGCATCGCCGCGCTGATGGACGTCCTGGGTGAGCCGCAGCGGTCGTACCCGTCGATCCACATCACGGGGACCAACGGGAAGACGTCCACGGCCCGCATGATCGAGGCCCTCCTCGGCGCCTTCGAGCTGCGCACCGGCCGGTACACGTCCCCGCACGTGCAGTCGATCACCGAGCGGATCAGCCTGGACGGCGCGCCGATCGCCGCGGAGCGGTTCGTGGAGACGTACCGGGACATCAAGCCGTACGTCGAGATGGTCGACGCGCAGCAGGAGTACCGGCTGTCGTTCTTCGAGGTGCTCACCGGCATGGCGTACGCCGCCTTCGCGGACGCCCCGGTCGACGTGGCCGTCGTGGAAGTCGGCATGGGCGGCAGCTGGGACGCCACCAACGTCATCGACGGCGATGTGGCGGTCGTGACGCCCATCGACCTCGACCACACCGACCGGCTGGGTTCCACGCCCGGCGAGATCGCCGCCGAGAAGGCGGGCGTCATCAAGCAGGGCGCCACGGTGATCCTCGCCCAGCAGCCGGTGGACGC
This sequence comes from Streptomyces sp. B93, assembly GCF_018070565.1. Taxonomy (GTDB): domain Bacteria; phylum Actinomycetota; class Actinomycetes; order Streptomycetales; family Streptomycetaceae; genus Streptomyces. The sequence goes on along the minus strand of NZ_JAGPXL010000002.1, from coordinate 286,382 downwards.
GGCGCAGGTGCTGCTGAAGCGGGCCGTCGAGGTGGACGCCACGGTGGCCCGGGAAGGCCTGGAGTTCGGTGTCCTGGACCGTCAGGTCGCGGTCGGCGGGCAGCTGCTGACCCTGCGCGGCCTCGGCGGTGAGTACACGGAGGTGTACCTGCCGCTGCACGGCGCGCACCAGGCGCACAACGCGGCCGTCGCGCTCGCCGCCGTCGAGGCGTTCTTCGGCGTGGGCGCGCAGCGCGCCGAGCCGCTGGACGTCGACACGGTCCGCAAGGCGTTCGCCGCCGTGGCCTCGCCGGGCCGTCTTGAGGTCGTACGGCGGTCTCCGACGGTCGTGCTGGACGCGGCGCACAACCCGGCGGGCGCGCGGGCCGTCGCCGAGGCGATCGGCGAGGCGTTCCAGTTCAGCCGGCTGATCGGGGTGGTCGGCGCGAGCGGGGACAAGAACGTACGGGGGCTGCTGGAGGCCTTCGAGCCGGTCTTCGCGGAGATCGTGGTCACCCAGAACTCCAGCCATCGCGCGATGGACGCCGACGAGCTGGCCGCGATCGCGGTGGAGATCTTCGGCGACGAGCGGGTGCAGGTCGAGCCGCGGCTGCCGGACGCGCTGGAGGAGGCGATCACGCTGGCCGAGGAGGAGGGCGAGTTCGCGGGCGGCGGCGTGCTGGTGACCGGTTCCGTCATCACGGTCGGCGAGGCCCGGCTGCTTCTGGGGAGGGGCTGAAAATCTCATGCGTACGTTGTGTTCCGGGACGTTGATCGCCGAGTTCCTGATCATCGGGTTCGCGGGTCTGGTCGCGATGAAGGACGACGACCTGTCCACGGCGATGGTGTGGACGGTGTGCGGGGTCGCGATGCTGCTGAGCCTGCTGCTGTGCGGCTTGGTGACCCGGCCGGGCGGCGTGGCCCTCGGCTGGGTGCTCCAGCTCGGGCTGGTGGCGTCCGGGTTCTTCGTGCCGGTGATGTTCGTGATCGGGGTGCTGTTCGCGGGGCTGTGGTGGTCCTCGGTGCACTTCGGCCGGAAGGTGGACGAGGCGAAGGCCAGATTCGCGGCGGAGGCCGAGGGCGGGGCGGCCTGACACGGCGTACGCCGGTGGGTCCGACGCGCGTGCGACGGTCAGCCGGACACGGCGTGGGCCGGTCAGCCTGACTCTGTGTGACAGCGGCCGGAACACGCCCGGTAATCTCGTCCTCCCGCACATCCTTTGATTCCAAGGAGCACGCCGTGACCCAGCGCACCCTCGTCCTGCTCAAGCCCGACGCCGTCCGTCGCGGCCTGACCGGCGAGATCATCAGCCGTATCGAGCGCAAGGCCGGCTGGCGGATCACGGCGCTGGAACTGCGCACCCTGGACCAGGACACGCTGGAGCAGCACTACGGCGAGCACAAGGGCAAGCCGTTCTACGAGCCGCTCGTCGAGTTCATGGCCTCCGGTCCCGTCGTCGCCATGATCGTCGAGGGCGAGCGGGTCATCGAGGGGCTGCGGCAGCTCGCCGGTCCGACCGACCCGATCGCCGCGCAGCCCGGTTCGATCCGCGGTGACTACGGTGTGATCGTCCGCGAGAACCTGATCCACGCCTCCGACTCCGAGGAGTCCGCCGAGCGCGAGGTGAAGATCTTCTTCCCCGGCCGGGCGTAGCCCGGTAGCGTGATCGGAAGTCCGGGAGCGGTCCCCGTGTCCCGGGCTTTCCGGCCTGTGCGTCCGGGGCTTCCCGGCCCGTGCGTGCCGGGCTCCGCGGCACGTACGTCCCCACTTTCCGGGTCCGTGCGCGCCCGGCTTCCCGTAGCTGTGTGACGGCCTTCCGGCGGTCGCGGGGCGGGGCTTGTGGCATATGCGTGGCGATCGAGGGAACGACTGTCCCCGAACGCTCGTCTCCACAAGCGAACCCGCAGCGCATCTGCTGACAATGGCGAAGACCCTCCCGCAGTGTTCGGGAAGGCGCGTCTACGATGGAAGCCTTCACGTCACCGCACCCACCTCGCCAACCTGAAAAGCCCTCAAAAGCTCGTGGGAAGGCCAGACGAATCCTGATGGGGAACTCAATGTCGTTCATCGGCCGTGACATGGCTGTCGACCTCGGGACCGCCAACACGCTGGTGTACGTCAGGGGTCGCGGGATCGTACTCAACGAGCCGTCCGTCGTCGCGATCAACACCAACACCGGTGGCATCCTCGCGGTCGGCGCCGAAGCGAAGAAGATGATCGGGCGCACGCCCGGCAACATCGTTGCCGTCCGTCCGCTGAAGGACGGCGTGATCGCCGACTTCGAGATCACCGAGCGGATGCTCCGCTACTTCATCCTGAAGATCCACAAGCGGAGGTATCTGGCTCGTCCGCGGGTCGTCGTCTGTGTGCCGTCGGGCATCACGGGCGTCGAGCGCCGCGCCGTCATCGAGGCGTCGTCCCAGGCCGGCGCCCGCCAGGTGCACATCATCGAGGAGCCCATGGCGGCGGCCATCGGCTCCGGCCTGCCGGTCCACGAGGCCACGGGCAACATGGTGGTGGACATCGGCGGCGGCACCACGGAGGTCGCGGTCATCTCCCTCGGCGGCATCGTCACCGCCCAGTCCATCCGGGTCGCGGGCGACGAACTGGACAACGCGATCATCCAGCACATCAAGAAGGAGTACTCGCTCCTGCTGGGTGAGCGGACGGCCGAACAGATCAAGATCACGATCGGTTCGGCGTACGACCTCGACTCCGACGAGCACACCGAAATCCGCGGCCGGGACCTCGTCTCCGGGCTGCCCAAGACCGTCGTCATCTCCGCCGCCGAAGTGCGCAAGGCGATCGAGGAGCCGGTCAACGCCATCGTCGACGCGGTGAAGACGACCCTCGACAAGTGTCCGCCGGAGCTGTCCGGCGACATCATGGACCGCGGAATCGTTCTGACCGGCGGTGGTGCGCTGCTGCGCGGGCTCGACGAGCGGCTGCGCCGGGAGACCGGGATGCCGATCCACATCGCCGAGGACCCGCTGGACAGCGTGGCGCTCGGCTCCGGCAAGTGCGTGGAGGAGTTCGAGGCGCTCCAGCAGGTGCTGGACGCCCAGCCGCGCAGATGACGCGAGTTGTCGATTCCGCCGTACGAGATGATCCCCTCTCGTACGGCGGATCGTTGATATAGAGGCATAAGCTGCCACAGATCGTTGACTTCAGTACCGATCTCCGATGAGGAAGGGCACGGCCGCCGCACGTGAGGGACACACGAGAGAGCCGGCTGCTTCTTGTGCTGCTGGTCGCCACCGCGTTCGCGCTGATCACGGTGGACATCCGCGGCGGGGAGGACTCACCGGTCGACGGTGCCCGACAGGCCGCGGCCACCGTCTTCGGCCCCATCCAGGACGGCGTGTCGTCCGCGGTCGACCCGGTCGGCAACGCCATCGCCGCGGTCCGCGACTCGGGGGAGCGGCACGACCGGCTCGCCGAGCTGGAGCGGGAGAACGCCGCCCTCAAGGCGAGACTGGGCAGCGACGACCGCAACCGCAGCAGACTGAAGCAGCTCGACAAGATGCTGAAGACCGCGGGCGCGGGCCAGTACGGCATCAAGGGCGCCGAGGTCATCGCCATAGGCGCCGCCCAGGGCTTCTCCTGGACCATCACCATCGACGTCGGCGCCGACGACGGCATCCAGCGCGACATGACCGTGCTCAACGGCGACGGCCTGGTCGGCCGGGTCACCACCGTCGGCCCGAGCACCGCCACCGTGCTGCTCGCCAGCGACCCCGACTTCACCGTCGGCACCCGCATGGAGGGCAACGACGAACTCGGCTTCGCCTCCGGCCAGGGCGACCGCCCGCTGCGCGTCGAACTCCTCAACGGCAAGGCCGAGATCAAGAAGGGCGACCGGCTGGTCACCTTCGGCTCCCAGGCCGACAGGCCGTTCGTGCCCGGGGTGCCGGTCGGCGTGGTCTCCCGCGTCGACCCGTCCGGCGGCGACCTGACACGCACGCTGTACGTCACGCCGTACGTCAGTTTCACCAAGCTCGACATCGTCGGTGTCGTCGTGCAGGCCCCCGCGAAGGACCCGCGCGACACGGTGCTGCCGCCCAAGCCGAAGCCCACTCCGACGCCGACCGTGACGGTGACCGTGACGCCGGGCGCGGAAGACGCCGAGGGCGCGGCGGGCACGGGGGACACGGGGGCCGCCGACGGCGAGTTCCAGCAAGAGCAAGAGCAGTAAGGGGAGCTGTCACTCATGCGCTTCAACCGGATCCTGCTCTCCTCCGCGCTGGTCGTGGTGGCCCTGGTGCTCCAGGTGAGCGTCCTCGCCCGGCTGCACCTCCCGGGCGCCGTACCCGACCTGGTGCTGCTCACCGTGCTCGGCCTGGCCCTCGTCTACGGCCATGTCGGCGGCGCCCTCGTCGGCTTCGGCGCCGGACTGCTGATCGACCTCGCCCCGCCGGCCGACCACGCCGTCGGCCGGTACGCGCTGGTGCTGTCCGTCGTCGGGTACCTCGCCGGGCTGGTCAGACCGGAGAACGGCCGCCTGAAGTCGGCGACCGGGCCGATGGCCGTGGTCGTGGTGGCGGCCGTCGGTACGACGCTGCTGTACGCGGGTGTCGGCGCCCTCGTCGGCGACACCGCCGCCCGCCATGTGGGCCTGGGCAGCCTGCTGTTCACGGCCGCCCTGTACGACCTGCTGCTGGCACCGTTCGTCGTCCCCGGGGTGATGGCGCTGGCCCGGCGCGCCGAGAACGACCCGCTGGAGGCCAACTCCGCCGCCCCGTCCGACATCTCCTACGGCTGGCTGTCCTCCGGTACGGGTCTGCGGATCGGCGCGCAGCGCGGCGGGCTGGGCGGGCTGAAGGTGAAGGCGGCGCGGGCGCGGGTGGCGCGGGCCGGACGCATCAAGGGGGTCAAGCGGCTGTGAGGACGGGCGAGTTCACCCGGACGGGTGAGTGCGGGCGGAACCGTGGCCTGCGGGCCGGGCGTTCCTCACTCGTACACACGCACAGATCACTCGCACGGCGTTCGGTCACGGGGCCTTCGGTCACGGGACTGTCGATCGCCCGGCTTTCGGCCGCGGGGCTTTCGATCGCACCCGACGCGACCACCACCGTGCACGGCCGCTCGCACACGTACTGAGAGGGGGAGGCAGCCGCAGTGACCAACATCCCCGAGACCGGCCGGACCCCACGGGTCCAGACCCGGCTCGTCATCGTCCAGATCCTCGTCCTCTCCCTGCTGGCCACCCTCGGCGGCCGTCTGTGGTACCTCCAGATCCGCGAGGGCTCCGAGTACGCCAAGGAGGCCTCCGGCAACCACGTCCAGCAGGTCGTCCAGCCCGCCGTGCGCGGCTCGATCCTCGACGCGCGTGGCGTGGCCCTCGCCGACAACGAGACCCGGCTGGTGGTCTCCGCCTCCCGCACCGACCTGCTGAAGATGAAGGACGACGGCAAGGCCGTCCTCACCAAGCTCGCGGGCGTCCTCGGCATGGAGCCGAAGGAGGTCATGGAGAAGGTCCGGCTGTGCGACGCCGAAACCCCGCAGCCCTGCTGGAACGGCTCGCCGTACCAGCCCATCCCCATCACCGACGAGGCCACCCCCAAGCAGGCCCTCCAGATCCGTGAGCGCGCCGAGGACTTCCCCGGCATCACCGCCGAGCCGCAGGCGGTGCGCCGCTACGCGAGCCCCGGCCAGGCCAACACCGCCCAGGTCCTCGGCTACCTCTCCCCGGTCACCGACGAGGAGATCCAGCAGGCCCAGGACACCGACTCGCCCTTCCTCCGCTCCGACCAGGTCGGCCGCAACGGCCTCGAGCGTCAGTACGACAAGGAGTTGCGCGGCAAGGCCGGAGTCACCCGCTACGAGGTCGACAACCTCGGCCGTGTCATCGGCCAGGCCGAGTCGGACGAGGCGGAGCCCGGGTCCAACCTGGTCACCAGCATCGACGCCCGTGTCCAGCGAGTCGCGGAGTACGAGCTGAACGAGGCGATGAAGGTCGCCCGCACCGAGTGGGACCGCAACACCAACGAGCGGTACAAGGCCGACGCCGGCGCCGTCGTCGTGATGGAGGCCAAGACGGGCAGGGTCGTCGCCATGGCGTCCAACCCGACCTACGACCCGAACGCGTGGGTGGGCGGCATCTCCGCCAAGGACTACAAGAAGCTCACCGGCAAGTCCTCCAACTACCCGCTGCTCAACCGCGCCATACAGGGTCAGGCGGCGCCCGGCTCCATCTTCAAGGTGGTCTCCACGGCCGCCGCCGTGCAGGCCGGGTACGACTTCGACGGCAACTACGAGTGCTCCAGCTCGTACTCCGTGGGCGGTCAGGTCTTCAAGAACTTCGAGTCCCAGAACCACGGCGCGATCGACCTCGGCCGCGCGCTGGAGGTCTCCTGCGACACCGTCTACTACCGGCTCGCGCACCAGGAGTGGCAGCGCGACGGGGGCATCAATCCCAAGAACAAGCCGAAGGACTGGTTCTACAAGGCCGCCCACCAGTTCGGCCTCGGCAAGGAGACCGGCATCGACCTGCCCAACGAGGTCACCGGCCGCGTCCCCGACCGCGACTGGAAGCAGAACTACTGGACGGCCAACAAGGACGCCTGGTGCAAGACCGGCAAGAAGGACGGCGACTACGTCGAGCAGATCGCCTACGAGAACTGCCTCGAAGGCAACAAGATGCGCGCCGGTGACGAGATCAACTACTCCATCGGCCAGGGCGACACGCTCGTGACCCCCGTCCAGATGGCCACCATCTACGCCGCCATCGCCAACGGCGGCACCCTCTACGACCCGACCGTCGGCAAGGCCATCATCAGCCCCGACGGCAAGCAGGTCACCGAGATCAAGCCCAAGGCGCACGGCAAGCTGCCGGTCGACAAGCAGACCCTCGCCAAGATGGACGACGCCCTCGCGGGCGTCGCCACCCGAGGCACCGCCGCCTGGCGCTTCGGCGGCTGGCCGCAGGACGAGATCGAGATGCACGCCAAGACCGGCACCGCCGAGGTCTACGGCAAGCAGACGACGTCGTGGTTCGCCACCTACACCGAGGACTACGCGATCGTCATGACGATCTCCCAGGGCGGCACCGGCTCCGGCGCCTCGGGCCCCGCCGTCCGCAACATCTACGACGCGCTGTACGGCGTCTCCGACGACGGCACCATCAACAAGAAGAACGCCCTGCTGCCCACCCCGCAGAAGAACCTGCCGAAGATCAAGACGGACGGCTCCATCGTCGCCCCGAAGATCTCCAAGGACCCGGCCAAGGACCAGCAGGCCTACCAGAAGGGCCCGGAGAACCCGGCCGACCAGCAGCAGGTCGCGGCCACCGTCCAGGAGCCGACGGCCGGCAACCGGGACACCCGCAGGCGGCAGCGGCGCGGGAAGCGAAGGGGAGCGGCATGACCGGCGCGAACAGCTTCCAGGTCTCCGGATACGGGCCCGAACGCGCGGGCTGGACGCGGCTGCTCGCCCGCGACTCGCTCGCCCGCCGCCTCGACTGGCCGATACTGTTCGCGGCGATCGCCCTCTCCCTGATCGGCTCCGTCCTCGTCTACTCGGCGACCCGCAACCGCACCGAGCTGAACCAGGGCGACCCCTACTACTTCCTCGTCCGCCACCTGCTCAACACCGGCATCGGGTTCGCCCTGATGGCCGGCACGGTCTGGCTCGGCCACCGCACCCTGCGCACGGCCGTGCCGATCCTGTACGGCATCTCCGTCTTCCTGATCCTGCTGGTGCTCACCCCGCTGGGCTCCACCGTCAACGGCGCCCACTCCTGGATCCAGCTTGGCGGCGGCTTCTCGCTCCAGCCCTCGGAGTTCGTGAAGGTCACGATCATCCTGGGGATGGCGATGCTGCTGGCGGCCCGGGTCGACGCGGGCGACAAGCAGTACCCGGACCACCGGACCGTGCTCCAGGCCCTCGGCCTGGCCGCGGTGCCCATGCTGATCGTGATGCTGATGCCGGACCTCGGCTCGGTCATGGTCATGGTGATCATCGTGCTCGGGGTGCTGCTCGCCTCCGGGGCGTCCAACCGGTGGATCTTCGGGCTGATCGGCAGTGGCGCGATCGGCGCGATCGCGGTCTGGCAGCTGCACATCCTCGACGACTACCAGATCAACCGCTTCGCGGCCTTCGCCAACCCGGAGCTGGACCCCGCGGGCGTCGGCTACAACACCAACCAGGCCCGCATCGCCATCGGCTCCGGCGGCCTCACCGGCTCCGGGCTCTTCCAGGGCTCACAGACCACCGGCCAGTTCGTGCCGGAACAGCAGACCGACTTCGTGTTCACCGTCGCCGGGGAGGAACTCGGCTTCGTCGGTGGCGGTCTGATCATCCTGCTGCTCGGCGTCGTCATGTGGCGGGCCTGCCGGATCGCCCGGGAGACGACCGAGCTGTACGGCACGATCGTCGCCGCCGGGATCGTCGCCTGGTTCGCCTTCCAGGCCTTCGAGAACATCGGCATGACCCTCGGCATCATGCCGGTCACCGGTCTGCCGCTGCCGTTCGTGTCGTACGGAGGCTCGTCGATGTTCGCGACCTGGGTGGCGGTCGGGCTGTTGCAGTCGATCAGAGTGCAGCGGCCGATGTCGGCGTAGGGACACCGCCGCGGACAAGCGGCCGTTGGTCGGTGATTCAGCGGAAGTTGACCCTGCCGTAACGGTCGCCCGGCCACTAGATTCAGGTCATGGCGGAGACGAAACGCGAGATCGAGCGCAAGTACGAATCCGACGAGAGCGGGCTGCCCGACCTGACCGGAGTCGCCGGGGTCGCGGCCGTCCTGGACAAGGGCGTCGCCGACCTCGACGCCACCTACTACGACACCGCGGACCAGCGCCTCGCCGCGAACTCCATGACCCTGCGCCGCCGCACCGGCGGCACCGACGCGGGATGGCACCTGAAGTTCCCGGTCGCACCCGGAGTGCGCGACGAGATCCAGGCGCCGCTCTCCGACACCCTGCCCCGCACCCTCGCCGGGCTCGTCCGCTCCCGGGTGCGCGAAGCCGGGCTGCTGCCCGTCATCCGGCTGCGGTCCGCCCGGGACATCCGGCACCTCGTCGACGCCGACGGGACGCTGCTCGCCGAGGTCAGCGTCGACGCGGTGCACGCCGAGCGGCTCAGCGGGGGAGCGGGCGCCGCCCAGTGGACCGAGATCGAGGTGGAACTGGCCGACGGCGGCGACCCGGCCTTCCTCGACAAGGTGGAGAAACGTCTGCGCAAGGCGGGCGTACGGCCCTCGAAGTCCTCCTCCAAGCTGTCCCGGGCGCTGAAGGAGACCGGAGCGGGCAAGGACGGACGCAAGCGCGGCGAACGCAAGAAGGCACGCCCCCCGGCCCCCGTCACCACCGGCGATCACGTCCTCGCCTACCTCCGCGCCCAGCGCGACGCGATCGTCCGCCTCGACCCGGCCGTACGCCAGGACGCCCACGACTCGGTGCACTCCATGCGGGTCGCCACCCGCCGGATGCGCAGCGCCTTCCGCAGCTACGGCAAGGTCCTGGACCGCACCGTCACCGACCCCATCGGCGAGGAGCTGAAGTGGCTGGCCGCCGAGCTGGGCGCGGGCCGCGACCAGGAGGTCCTGACCGAACGCCTCACGACCCTCCTCGGCGAGATCCCCCGCCCCCTGGTCACCGGCCCGGTCCGCACCCGGCTGCGCACCTGGTCCCACGCCCGGCGCTCCGGCTCACGCCGCCGCATGATCGCCGTACTGGACGGCGGCCGCTATCTCACCCTCCTCGACACCCTCGACGCCCTGCTCGCCGACCCACCACTGCTGAAGGCGGCCGGGGCGGCGCCGGAGAAGGCGATAGCGAGGACCGTGGACAAGGACTTCAAGGCCCTCGCCGCCCTGGTCGACCGGGCCCTGGACCTCCCGGCCGGCCAGGACCGCGACCTGGCGCTGCACGAGGCGCGCAAGAAGGCCAAGCGGACCCGGTACGCGGCGGAGGCGGCGACGCCCGCCCTGGGCGAGCCGGCCGCGGCCCTGACCAAGTCCATGAAGTCGCTCCAGGGCCTGCTGGGCGAGCACCAGGACAGCGTGATGTCCCGCGAGGCCCTGCGCGACCTGGCCCGCCAGGCCCACGCGGCGGGCGAGAGCGCCTTCACCTACGGCCTGCTCTACGGCAGGGAGGAGCAGCGTGCGACGCGGGCGGAGACGGACCTGCCGGTGATGTGGGCGGCGATCGGACGGCAACGGGACGGCTGACCGTCCCGAGACACTCGTGGGCCGCGTTAGGCTTGATGGTCACCCCTGTCAGCTCACGAAAGTCCCACGATGTCTGTCGAGCCAGCTGAGTCGGTGTTCCCGCAGCTTGAAGCTCTGCTCCCGCATGTGCAGAAGCCGATCCAGTACGTCGGTGGTGAACTGAACTCCACCGTCAAGCCCTGGGACGAGTGCGACGTGCGCTGGGCGCTCATGTACCCGGACGCCTACGAGGTCGGGCTGCCCAACCAGGGCGTCATGATCCTCTACGAGGTCCTCAACGAGCGCGCGGGCGTCCTCGCCGAACGCACCTACAGCGTGTGGCCGGACCTGGAGGCCCTGATGCGCGAGCACCGGGTCCCCCAGTTCACGGTCGACTCGCACCGCCCGGTGAAGGCCTTCGACGTGCTGGGCGTCAGCTTCTCCACGGAGCTGGGCTACACCAACCTGCTCACGGCGCTCGACCTGTCAGGCATCCCGCTGGAGTCCAAGGACCGCGGTCTCGACGACCCGATCGTGCTGGCGGGCGGCCACGCGGCCTTCAACCCCGAGCCGATCGCGGACTTCATCGACTGCGCGGTGATCGGCGACGGCGAGCAGGCCGTGCTGGAGATCACCGACATCATCCGCGCCTGGAAGGCGGAGGGCCGCCCCGGCGGCCGCGAGGAACTCCTCTTCCGCCTGGCGAAGACCGGCGGCGTGTACGTCCCCGGTTTCTACGACGTCGAGTACCTCCCCGACGGCCGTATCGCCCGCGTGGTCCCCAACAAGTCCGGCGTGCCGTGGCGGGTCTCCAAGCACACGGTGATGGACCTGGACGAATGGCCGTACCCCAAGCAGCCGCTGGTCCCCCTGGCCGAGACCGTCCACGAACGCATGTCGGTGGAGATCTTCCGCGGCTGCACCCGCGGCTGCCGCTTCTGCCAGGCGGGCATGATCACCCGCCCGGTCCGCGAACGCTCCATCACCGGCATCGGCGACATGGTCGAGAAGGGCCTGAAGGCCACGGGCTTCGAAGAGGTCGGTCTCCTCTCCCTCTCCTCCGCGGACCACTCGGAGATCGGCGACATCGCCAAGGGCCTGGCGGACCGCTACGAGGAGGACAAGATCGGCCTGTCCCTCCCCTCCACCCGCGTCGACGCCTTCAACATCGACCTGGCCAACGAGCTGACCCGCAACGGCCGCCGCTCCGGCCTCACCTTCGCCCCCGAGGGCGGCTCGGAACGCATCCGCAAGGTCATCAACAAGATGGTCTCGGAGGACGACCTGATCCGGACGGTCGCGACGGCCTACGGCAACGGCTGGCGCCAGGTGAAGCTGTACTTCATGTGCGGCCTGCCCACGGAGACCGACGACGACGTCCTCCAGATCGCCGACATGGCGACGAAGGTCATCGCCAAGGGCCGCGAGGTCTCGGGCTCCAACGACATCCGCTGCACGGTCTCCATCGGCGGCTTCGTCCCCAAGCCGCACACCCCCTTCCAGTGGGCCCCGCAGCTCTCCGCCGAGGAGACCGACGCCCGCCTGACCAAGCTCCGCGACAAGATCCGCGGCGACAAGAGGTACGGCCGCTCCATCGGCTTCCGCTACCACGACGGCAAGCCCGGCATCGTCGAGGGCCTCCTCTCCCGCGGCGACCGCCGCATCGGCGCCGTCATCCGCGCCGTCTACGACGACGGCGGCCGCTTCGACGGCTGGCGCGAGCACTTCTCCTACGACCGCTGGATGGCCTGCGCCGACAAGGCCCTCGCCCCCTACGGCGTCGACGTCGACTGGTACACCACCCGCGAGCGCTCCTACGAGGAGGTCCTCCCCTGGGACCACCTCGACTCCGGCCTCGACAAGGACTGGCTCTGGGAGGACTGGCAGGACGCCCTCGACGAGACGGAGGTCGAGGACTGCCGCTGGACCCCGTGCTTCGATTGCGGGGTGTGCCCGCAGATGGACACGGCCATTCAAATCGGCCCCACGGGCAAGAAGCTGCTCCCTCTCACGGTCAAGAACGCCGCGTCGGTGTCGGGCGGGCATTCGCACTGAGGTGAGCAGGGGCGGCGGTCGCCTGAGTGGCTGCTCTCCGTTCGCGGGGCGGTGCCCGGCTTCCTAGCGTGGCGGTATCCGCTACGGAGGAGGCAGGCATGTCAGCGAACGAGCCGCCTGCGGGCGGACCCCGGTGGGGGAGCGCGGGCGATGCGCCTCCCCCTTCCGGGCAGTGGACGTCTCCCCCTGGGCCGCCGCGCAGGAAACAGCGAAGCCGTGGGTGTCTTTGGGGGTGTCTCGGCGCGCTGGCCGTGGTGATCGTGATTCTCATCGTGGTGCTCGTGGCCACGATGGGGGGCGACGACGAAAGCACCACTCCCGTGCCCACGGGTTCCCCCACCTCCCAAACGGCGCGGGGGCAGACGCAGGAAGCCGAGGGCGAGCGTGCCGATCTCACCAGCTTCCGGCTGGATGACCGCTCGCAAGCCGGGATCACCGATATCTGGGTCGTTTGGACGATCAAGAACAGCAGCAGTGAGGAGTCCGACTACTCCTGGGAGTGGGAGGCGGTCGACGCGAGCGGTACGCGGGTGGCGAACGGCTCGGAGCTGGAGACCAACGTGCAACCCGGACAGACCGCCCGGGGGGAGACCTTCACGACCCTCAAGACCGTAGAGGGCGTCAAGCTCAACATCACCAGTTTCAACCGCACCGCCAGCTACTGAGTCGTTTCGGGGTTCTCTGTCTCTGCCAGCAGGTCGAGGGCCTGTTGGCAGAGGGCCGCACCCGAGGGGAGGTTGGCCTCGGTGTAGAGGGCCTGGGCGGTGCGGAAGCCGGTGGCGGAGAGGTCGAGGCGGTTCTGGGCCTGGTGGATGCCTGCGAGGCCGACGTGGGCGGTGGCCTGGCCGATGAGGGAGCGGACCGTCTCGTAGACGGCGAGGGCCTTGTCGTAGGCGGCGGTGGCCTCGTCGTAGCGGCGTTGGGACTGGTGGAGGTAGCCGAGGCTGACGTAGGTGTCGGCCTGGCCGCGGCGGTCGCCGATCGCCTCGTAGGTGGTCAGCGCCTTGTCGTAGGCGGTGGCGGCTTCCTCGGGGCGGTCCTGGGCCTCGTGCAGGTCGCCCAGGCCGGAGTGGGCGTCGGCCTGGCCGCGGCGGTCGCCGAGGGTGACGAAGGTGGCGAGGGCCTCGGCGTAGGCGGCTGCGGCCTCGTCGAAGCGGCCCTGGAAGCGGTGGATGTCGGCGAGGTTCTTGGTGGTGTTGGCCTGGCCGAGGAGGGCGCCGCTGCCGCGGTAGATGGTCAGCGCGTCCTCGTAGGCGGCGACGGCCTCGTCGTACTGGCCCTGCGCGTAGTGGACGTCGCCGAGGCCCTTGGTGGTGTTGGCCTGGCCCAGCGGGTCGCCGATGTCGCGGTAGATCTCCAGTGCCTCCCGGTGGGCGGCGCTGGCCTCCGTGAAGCGGCCCTGGACGCGGTGGATGTCACCGAGGTCGTCGATGACGTTGGCCTGGCCGAGGCGGTCGTCGATGGACTGGTAGATGGCCAGGGCCTCTTGGTAGGAGGCGGCCGACTCGTCGTAGTTGCCCTGGACGCGGTGGATGTCGCCGAGGCCCTTGATGGCCTCCGCGTGCCTGGAGGAGTCCGGGGAGGTGGTGCGCAGGACGGCCTGGAGGAGTTCCCAGGACTCGATGTAGCGGTCGTCGAAGTAGAGGGAGCGGCCGAGGTCCATCAGGAAGTCGGGGCTCTGCGGCCAGGAGTCCGCGTCGGCCGCGCGGGCCGCCGCCTGGAGTTCCCGGGCGTGCGTGTCGAGCCAGTGACGTGCCTCGCGCACCTCGGTGTCGTCGCTGGTCCGGGTGGTGCGCAGGACGTCGCGGGCATCCCTGAGACCGTTGTGCAGATGCTCGTAGAGGCGTTGCCGGGCGGCGTCGGCCTCCTCCTCGGTGGTGTGGTGGACGGCGGTCTCACGGGCGTAACTGAGGCTGAGGTCGTGCAGGCTGTAGCGGCCGTTCTTGCGGATCAGCAGCTGCTCGAACTCGGCGAGCCGGACCTCCACCTCGTGTTCGGGGCGGTCGGCCATCGCCGCCAGCGAGTCGGGGCCGAAGTCGGGGCCCGGGTGCCAGGCGCAGTGGTGGATGAGGTTGCGCAGGTCGGCGTCGAGGGTGGCGTAGGCGGCGGTGAAGGCGGCGCGTTCGGCGGTGTCGATGGTGGGGAAGGTGGCGTACCGGTTGGGGCCGGTGAGGGAGGCGAGTACGGCGGTGGGGGAGGCGCCGTGCATCAGCCGGGTGCCGATCGGGCCCAGCGCGAGGGGGCTGCCGTTGATGAGGCCGGCGATCTCGTCGAGCTGCCCGGTGTCCTGCGGGATGCCCATCTTGTGCCAGACGGTGACGCAGTCGGTCGCGGTCAGCGGCGGCAGTTCGAAGCGCCAGTGGGCGTTGACCTCGGCCAGTTCGGAGCGGCTGGAGATGATGACCATGCTCGGGGAGCCCGCGGAGGGCAGCAGCGGGGCGAGCTGGCGGGCGTCGCGGGCGTTGTCCAGCAGGAGCAGCACCGGGTTCTGCTTGAGGAACAGCCGCCAGGTTTCGGCGCGTGCGGTGAGGTCCTTCGGTACGTCCTCGGCGGCGTGGCCCATGTGGTGCAGCTGCTCGGCGATGACCATATAGGGGTCGCGGGGCTGCTCGCCCGGGGTCCAGCCGCGCAGGTCGATCTCCAGGCAGCCGCCCGGGAAGAGGTGCGTGGTGCGGGCCGCGAGCGCCCGTAACAGCTCGGTCTTGCCCTGGCCGCCGCGCCCGTGCACGACGCACACCGCCGCGGGCTGCTCCACGGCCGTCCGCTCCAGCTCCGTCAGCTCCTTCGTGCGGCCGGTGAAGTAGCGGGTGGCGGCGTAGGCGGTGGACAGCGGGGCGGTGGCGGGCTCGGCGGCGGTGGGGGCGGCCGGCGTCAGCGGGGTGTGGGCGCGGTTGGCGGCCAGGGGGATGCGGTGGCCGCTGTCGCGGGTGCTCATCCGGGGCAGCGGCACCGGGTGGCCCTCGACGGTGCGGCCGGTGAGCCGCTCCCGCAGCACCTCGTACACGTCGGCCATGGTCAGCACCGTCAGGTGCTCGCCGCGCCGCCCGTCGGAGAGTTCCCCGGTGAGGCCGTCGCGCAGCAGGTGGACCAGTTCGCGGGTGAAGACACTGCCGTCGGGCAGGCACAGCGACCGCTCGGTCTCGGCGGCCGACGTCAGCACACAGGCGCCCTCGATGTCGAAGACCGGCGCCTTCGGCGTGGGCGCCGCGTCCCGCTGACCGTCCATGTGGAGGGCGGCGCCGCTGAAGCAGCAGTCCACGACCACGACCCGGTGCCGGGCACGGGAGGCCGCGACGATCGCGCGGATCTCGTCGTACGCCACCGAATGGTGCGGCCGGTCGGGCCGCGAGGCCTCGGTGCCCAGCAGCAGGCCCCGGCTGTCCCGGCCGAAGTGACCGTGCCCGGCGTAGTACACCAGCAGCAGGTCCCGCGCGTGGTCGGCGGCGTCCTGCACGGCGTCGAGCAGCAGCTGCGGGGTGCCGTTGGCCGGTACGGCGACACAGTGCTCACCGGCGAAGACCCCCACGTCCGGCGCGACGAGCAGGTCCCGCAGCGCCGGGACGTTGTGGCGTACGCCGTCGAGGCCGGGCAGGTGCTGGTAGGCGTGCACGCCGAAGAGCACCGCCCGGGAGCCGGTCTGGTCCAGCTTGGGGTGCGCGGTCATGTGCCGAGGCGGCGCAGGAGGTCCGCCAGCTCCTCGGGGGACAGGTGCCCGATGTCGACCGTGGTGTCCCCGTGCACCAGGGTGCGGGCGCCGGGCGGGGTCGGGGCGCCGGTCCTGGTGGAGCGCCAGGTGGCGTACGCGACGGCGAAGTTGGCGATGCTCGTGGCGTTGCCGAGGACGATGTCGAGCGCTTCCAGGACGCTCATGGTGGGGCCGTCCCCGGTGACGGTCTCGACCGGCACCCCGGCCGTGCCGGGATCGCGGCCGAGCCACGCCCTCAGGTCCGTCAGCGCCCGTTCGTCACCCTCGGCCAGCAATCGGATACGCATGCCCCCACCGTTCCCACCGACATTGCCAGGGTCGCTCAGAGTAGTGGGAAACGGGCGCTGGGGAATCGGTCTTGTGCGAAAGCGTGCGGGTCCCACCGGACCGCCGGGAACCTCTCGGCGTCGCGGCACGTACCCTTGAGAGAAGTACGACCGCTCTCACGAAGGACAAGGACACTGGGCAAGCGACAGCCCGAAGGCCCGCCGCCCGCACCCGCGGTGCAGCGCATCCGACTGCGCTACACCAAGCGCGGCCGCCTCCGGTTCACCAGCCACCGCGACTTCCAGCGCGCCTTCGAGCGTGCGCTGCGCCGCGCCGAGGTGCCCATGGCGTACTCGGCGGGGTTCACCCCGCACCCGAAGGTGTCGTACGCCAATGCCGCACCCACCGGCACGGGCAGTGAGGCGGAGTACCTGGAGATCGCGCTCACCGAGGCGCGCGATCCCGAACAGCTGCGCGTCCTCCTCGACGAGTCGCTGCCCACCGGGCTCGACATCATCGAGGCGGTCGAGGCCCGGACCTCGGGGTTCGCCGACCGGCTGACGGCCTCCGTGTGGGAGCTGCGGCTGGACGGCGTCACGGCCGAGGACGCCCACCGCGCGGTGGACGCCTTCAACGCGGCCGGGTCCGTCGAGGTCCAGCGCCTCACCAAGAACGGCGTCCGTACCTTCGACGCCCGCCCCGCCGTCGTCAGTCTGGTGACCTCACCGGCCTCCGACGGCTCCAAAACCCCGGAAAGCACCAAAACGCACAGTTCGCGGGCTGATAGGCCGAGCGACCAGCCCTGTGCGATACTGCGGCTGGTTGTTCGGCACGTGACGCCTGCCGTACGACCCGACGACGTCCTGTCCGGTCTCCGCGCCGTGGCCGACCTGGCGCCGCCGGTCCCCGCAGCGGTGACCAGGCTGGCGCAGGGGCTGCTCGATGAAGAGACCGGCACGGTGACCGACCCGCTCGCGCCCGACCGCGAGGCAGCGGTGGCCCTCCCAACGGCCGCTCCCGCTGCCGCCGCGAAGGCGCCGGTGTAAGGAAGGTCCCGCGTAAGGACGGACGTCGAAGCGCCGCCCTCGTATCCGGGAGCCACCTGGGTCGGGCAGCGCACCGACCACAAGACTTTCGCCAGGCCGTACGCAACACGGCATACGGAACCGGCGAGACAGGACACAGAAAGCTCCCGTGCGGCGCCCGCGCCCCGGACGGCGGTAACCGCGCAGCGCGCGAGCCGCGGACGTCACCGGCAGATCGCCGGACCAGGCGCGGCGCCCGGGAGCCTGACGGGAGAAACGCCCGCATGCTCGAGCCGATCGAACCCACCGAGGGTTCCGAACTGAACACCCCCAGCGACACCCTGCCGCCGCGTCGTCGGCGCCGTGCCGCATCCCGCCCGGCGGGTCCGCCCGTCGCCGCGTCCGACGCTCCCGTGGAGACCGTCGCCCCGGCCATACCGGTCGCGGAGGCCACCGAGATCGCCGAGATCGTGGCGGACGAGGACACCGAAGAGACCGAGAAGGCGGAGGTCACGGCCGAGGCCGCGCTGACCGACGCCCAGCCGGACACCAAGTCCGACGCCGAGGCCGAGGCGGCGCCCGCTCCGGCGCGTACGCGTCGGCGTGCGACGCGTCGTGCGTCGGCGCCTGCTGGGGCGCCGGTGGCGGCGGAGGCTGCCGAGACCGTGGTGCCCGCGGTGGCGGAGGCGGCGTCTGAGGCCGTTGCGCCTGAGGCGGCCGCGGCTACCGACGCCGAGCCCGAGACGGCGCCTGCCCCGGCGCGTACGCGTCGGCGTGCGACGCGTCGTGCGTCGGCGCCTGCTGGGGCGCCGGTGGCGGCGGAGGCCGCCGAGACCGTGGCGCCCGCGGCTCCTGAGGACGCCGCGACCGACGCCGAGCCCGAGACCAACACCGAGCCCGAGGCCGCGCCCGCTCCGGCGCGGACCCGTCGTCGTGCCACCCGGCGCGTGTCCGCGCCCGCCGAGGCCCCCGTGGCCGCGGTGGCCACCGAGGACGCCGAGAAGACGGAGAAGCAGGAGAAGGCCGAGGCGCCGGTGACTGCGGAGGCCGAGCCCGAGGCCGCGCCCCGGCGTACGCGTCGGCGTGCCACGCGCCGCGTGACCGCCGCCGAGAGCGAGACGCCTGCCGTGGAGAGCGAGACGCCCGCCGTGGAGAGCGAGACGCCCGCCGCGGAGGGCGAGAAGCCCGCCACCGAGCCTCGTAGCACCGACGAGCAGGCTGAGCAGGCCGAGCCCGTTCAGCAGGCCGAGCCCGAGCAGGACGCCGAGGCCGCCGCGCCGCGCCGTCGGCGTCGGGTCGCGCGCAAGGCCGCGACCGGCTTCGCCGAGCCCGCCCAGCAGCCCGCACGGACCGCGCCGTCCGCAGCGTCCGCCGAGGACGAGGCGGAGGCCAAGGCCGAGTCCCCGCGTCGGCCCGCGCGGCCCGCGGTCGCCGTGTTCCAGCCGCCGGTCTTCACCGAGCCACAGTTCCAGTTCCAGACGCCCCAGCGGGCGGCGGCCGAAGCGGCCGCCGAGGCCGCGGAGCAGCCGGAGGCCGAGGTCGGGACCGAGACCGAGGAGTTCGCGGAGGAGCAGGCCGCGCCGCGTCGCCGTCGCCGTCGCCGGGGTGCCGCGGACGAGGCCGAGCCGCAGGTCGCCGAGACCGCCGCGCCCGCCGCCGAGGAGGAGCCGGAGGAGGAGCCCGAGGCGCAGGCCGAGGAGTCCGCCGACTACGACGAGGCCGAGGAGAGCGGTTCGCGTCGCCGTCGCCGCCGTGGCGGCCGTCGCCGTCGCCGGGGTGAGTCCGGTGAGGGCGGGGACACCGAGGGCGAGGTGGCCGCCGAGCAGGCCGCGCAGGACGCCGAGGACACCGCCGAGCAGGTCGAGGAGGACTCCGAGGACGCCGAGGAGACCGACGCGGACGCCGAGGGCCGCGCGAGCGAGGACGCCGGTGGTTCCTCCTCCAGCACCCGCCGTCGCCGTCGCCGTCGTCGTCGCGCCGGTGACGGTGCCTCCGACAGCGAGCCGTCCGCCGACGACCCCGAGCGCACCGTCGTCAAGGTCCGCGAGCCCCGCAAGCAGACCGAGCCGTCCGACGAGGTGCAGTCCATCAAGGGCTCCACGCGTCTGGAGGCGAAGAAGCAGCGCCGCCGCGAGGGCCGTGAGCAGGGGCGCCGTCGCGTTCCGATCATCACCGAGGCGGAGTTCCTGGCCCGCCGCGAGGCCGTCGAGCGCGTGATGGTCGTCCGTCAGCACGGCGACCGTACGCAGATCGGCGTCCTGGAGGACGGCGTGCTCGTCGAGCACTACGTCAACAAGGAGCAGTCGACGTCGTACGTCGGCAACGTCTACCTCGGCAAGGTGCAGAACGTGCTGCCGTCGATGGAGGCCGCGTTCATCGACATCGGCAAGGGCCGCAACGCCGTGCTCTACGCCGGCGAGGTGAACTTCGAGGCGCTGGGCATGGCCAACGGCCCGCGCCGGATCGAGTCCGCGCTGAAGTCCGGGCAGTCCGTGCTCGTGCAGGTCACCAAGGACCCGATCGGTCACAAGGGCGCCCGCCTGACCAGCCAGGTCTCCCTCCCGGGCCGCTACCTCGTGTATGTCCCCGAGGGCTCGATGACCGGCATCAGCCGCAAGCTGCCCGACACCGAGCGGGCCCGGCTGAAGACCATCCTCAAGAAGATCGTCCCCGAGGACGCGGGTGTCATCGTGCGCACCGCCGCCGAGGGCGCCAGCGAGGACGAGCTGCGCCGTGACGTCGAGCGGCTCCAGGCGCAGTGGGAGGACATCCAGAAGAAGGCGAAGAGCGGCAACGCCCCGAGCCTGCTGTACGGCGAGCCGGACATGACGGTCCGGGTCGTGCGCGACATCTTCAACGAGGACTTCACCAAGGTCATCGTCAGCGGCGACGACGCCTGGTCCACGATCCACGGGTACGTCTCGCACGTGGCGCCCGACCTGGCCGAGCGGCTCAGCCGCTGGACCAGCGAGGTCGACGTCTTCGCCACGTACCGGATCGACGAGCAGCTCGCCAAGGCGCTGGACCGCAAGGTCTGGCTGCCCAGCGGCGGTTCGCTGGTGATCGACCGGACCGAGGCGATGGTCGTCATCGACGTCAACACCGGCAAGTTCACCGGTCAGGGCGGCAACCTGGAAGAGACCGTCACCCGGAACAACCTGGAGGCGGCCGAGGAGATCGTCCGTCAGCTGCGGCTGCGGGACCTCGGCGGCATCATCGTCATCGACTTCATCGACATGGTGCTGGAGTCCAACCGGGACCTCGTCCTGCGGCGCCTCCTGGAGTGCCTGGGCCGGGACCGTACGAAGCACCAGGTGGCCGAGGTGACCTCGCTGGGTCTGGTGCAGATGACCCGTAAGCGGGTCGGCCAGGGGCTGCTGGAGTCGTTCTCGGAGACCTGTGTCCACTGCAACGGCCGCGGTGTCATCGTGCACCTGGACCACGCCGCCGGTACCGGCGGTGGCGGCAAGCGCAAGAAGCGGGCGCGGGCCGGTGCGGCCGAGCAGGAGCCCGCGGTCGCCGCGGTGACGGTCGAGGAGGAGGCGGAGGCCGAGTCCCAGGACGAGGTCGCCGCCGAGGTCGCGGAGCCGGTGGCGCTGCCCGCCCCCGAGTTCGCGCCGGACGAGGAGCTGTACAGCAGCGTCGCCGAGGCGGAGGCCGCGGTCTCCCGCGGGCGTTCGCGGCGCCGGGCGAGCCGGCGGGCGTCGGCTCCGGCGGGCGCGCCCCGGGGCGAGGCGAAGGCCGAGGCCAAGGGCGGCACCGAGGCGGAGGAAGCCGTCGTGGTGGTGCCGACCGCCCAGGACGTCACCGTCGCCGAGGAGATCGAGCGCCCGGTGGCGCCCGAGGCGGCCGCCGAGGTCAAGGCCGAGCCGGTCGCCGTGGAGGACCCGGTCTTCGAGGGCCGTACGGTCGACGAGGCCGCCGAGGAGGCCGCGCCCAAGGGCCGTACCCGCCGTCGGGCGACCCGCAGGGCGTCCGCCCCGGCCGGTTCGCCCGCGACGGCTCAGGCGGCCGTGGTGACGGTGACCGAGCCGTCGCCGTCCGCGCCCGCCGAGCAGGCGGAGCCGGAGCCCGCGGCGACGGCCGGGACGACGGCTGAGGCGCCCGCCGAGAGCACGGCGGCCCCGGCCCGTCCGCGCCGCCGTGCCGTGCGCAAGGCGACCGCGCCCACCGCGTCCGAGGAAGCGGCCGTAGTGGTCGTCCCCTCGGAGACGGCGGCGGAGCCCGCCGAGCCCGCGGAGTCCGTCGAGGGCGAGGCCGCCGCCAAGAAGACGGCCCGCAAGACGGCCAAGAAGGCCACCGCGAAGAAGGCCGCCACGAAGAAGACGACGGCCAAGAAGACCGCCGCCAAGAAGACGGCGGCGAAGAAGACGACGGCCAAGAAGGCGGCGAAGACCGCCAAGACGGCCGCCAAGACGACCAAGTCGGCGGCGAAGAAGACCGCGGCGGCGGAGCAGACCATGTCCTCCGTCTCGGCCTCCACCGACGAGGGCTGACGAGGGCCGACCGGGGCCGACGGGTTCCGGTACCTGCGGGTGTGCGGGCGGCGTGACCGGCCGCACACCCGTCAGGCCCGGGCCGGTTTGACCCCTTCGGTCGTGGCCCCGTAACCTTGACCGTCGGCGTGTCCGTCCACAGTGACACGCCACATCCCCGTAAACCTCTTCCTCCCGGGCGTGCAGTCGGCGCCGGGAGAGGCTGTCCGCTTCGGTCGGGTGGCTGGACTGCGGGGGTGCCGTTTCCGAGCGAGAGAGTGAGATCCGCGTGTACGCCATCGTGCGCAGCGGTGGCCGCCAGCACAAGGTTGCTGTCGGTGACATCGTCGAGGTTGACAAGATTTCCACCGCCAAGGTTGGCGACACGGTCGAGCTCTCGACCCTGCTCGTTGTCGACGGCGACGCCGTGACCAGCGACCCGTGGGTGCTGGCCGGCATCAAGGTCCAGGCCGAGGTCGTGGACCACCACAAGGGCCAGAAGATCGACATTCTGCGCTACAAGAACAAGACGGGCTACCGCCGTCGTCAGGGCCACCGCCAGCAGTACACGGCGATCAAGGTCACTGAGATCCCCGCGGCTGCGAAGTAAGGGACTGAGGAGAGATGGCACACAAGAAGGGCGCATCGTCCACCCGCAACGGTCGTGACTCCAACGCTCAGCGCCTCGGCGTGAAGCGCTTCGGCGGTCAGGTCGTCAACGCGGGCGAGATCCTGGTCCGCCAGCGCGGCACCCACTTCCACCCGGGCGCCGGTGTCGGCCGCGGCGGCGACGACACGCTGTTCGCGCTTCAGGCCGGTGCGGTGCAGTTCGGCACCAGCCGTGGCCGCAAGGTCGTGAACATCGTTCCGGTCGCCTGAGTGGCCTGATCGGAAGCTTTCGCGAGGCGGACCTCACTTCCCTCCGGGGAAGCGGGTCCGCCTTTCGCGTGTTACACCCAAGGCATCCACGCCAAGACATTCGCGTACGTAACTGGAGGCACATCCCATGACCACCTTCGTGGACCGCGTCGAGCTGCATGTCGCCGCGGGTAACGGAGGCCACGGCTGTGCCTCCGTCCACCGTGAGAAGTTCAAGCCGCTGGGCGGCCCGGACGGCGGCAACGGCGGCCGGGGCGGTGACGTCATCCTCACCGTCGACCAGTCGGTGACGACGCTGCTCGACTACCACCACTCCCCGCACCGCAAGGCCACCAACGGCAAGCCCGGCGAGGGCGGCAACCGCTCCGGCAAGGACGGCCAGGACCTGGTCCTGCCGGTGCCGGACGGCACCGTCGTGCTGGACAAGGCGGGCAACGTGCTGGCCGACCTGATCGGGCACGGCACCTCGTACGTGGCCGCGCAGGGCGGCCGGGGCGGGCTCGGCAACGCGGCGCTGGCCTCCGCCCGCCGCAAGGCGCCCGGGTTCGCGCTGCTCGGTGAGCCGGGTGACCTCCGCGACGTCGTACTGGAGCTGAAGACCGTCGCCGACGTGGCGCTGGTCGGCTACCCGAGTGCGGGCAAGTCCTCGCTGATCTCGGTGCTGAGCGCGGCCAAGCCGAAGATCGCCGACTACCCGTTCACCACGCTGGTGCCGAACCTGGGCGTCGTGACCGCGGGCTCGACCGTCTACACCATCGCGGACGTGCCCGGACTGATCCCCGGGGCGAGCCAGGGCAAGGGGCTGGGCCTTGAGTTCCTGCGCCATGTGGAGCGGTGCAGCGTCCTGGTGCACGTACTGGACACCGCGACGCTGGAGTCCGACCGTGACCCCGCATCCGACCTCGATGTCATCGAGGAGGAGCTGCGGCAGTACGGCGGTCTGGGCGACCGGCCGCGGGTCGTCGTGCTGAACAAGATCGACGTGCCGGACGGCAAGGACCTCGCCGAGATGGTCCGCCCCGATCTGGAGGCGCGGGGCTACCGGGTCTTCGAGGTGTCGGCGGTGGCGCACACGGGGCTGCGGGAACTGTCGTACGCGCTGGCCGAGTTGGTCGGTGCGGCGCGGGCGGCGCGGCCCAAGGAGGAGGCGACGCGGATCGTCATCCGGCCCAAGGCCGTGGACGACGCGGGCTTCAGCGTCGTACGCGAGGACGACGGGCTGTTCCGGGTGCGGGGCGAGAAGCCCGAGCGCTGGGTGCGGCAGACCGACTTCAACAACGACGAGGCCGTGGGGTATCTCGCGGACCGGCTCAACCGCCTCGGTGTCGAGGAGGAGTTGGTGAAGGCGGGGGCGCGGTCCGGCGACGGTGTCGCCATCGGACCCGAGGACAACGCGGTCGTCTTCGACTGGGAGCCGTCCGTGATGGCCGGGGCGGAGATGCTGGGCCGCCGTGGTGAGGACCACCGGCTCGACGCGCAGCGGCCCGCGGCACAGCGGCGGCGGGACCGGCAGGCGGAGCGGGACGACGTGCAGCGCGAGTTCGACGACTTCGAGCCGTTCTGATTCCGTTCGGGTGCCGGGCGCCGGTCCGACCCGGTTCAAGGGGAGTCCGGCGCCGGGTTTCGTGCGGGTCTGCGGGGCTTCTCAGACAGGACTCAGAGATGTCTCCTACGATGCGGTGCCCATGGAGACGGACTGTACGCAAGATGACATCCGAGTGAACGGTACGGCGGGCGCCCCGTTGCCCGCCGTGCCCGCCCAGCCGGACCGCGCGTCCGCCCCGCGCTCGGCCCCCGTGGCCGCACTGCCTCCGGGGACCCGGCTGCTGCACATCGGCCCCCATAAAACGGGCACGACTGCCATACAGGGCGCGCTGTTCGCCGCCAAGGAGCGGCTGCCCAAGCACGGCGTCGAGTTCCCGGCCGACAGCCGCCACCCCATGGGAGCGGTGCTGGCCGCCTGCGCCAGACCGGGGATGATGGGCGACGCCAAGCCCCGGGCGGAGCAGTGGACACGGCTGCTGGAGCGGGTGCGGGCGACCGGCGACCGTACGGCGGTGGTCAGCAGCGAGTTCTTCGCGGACGCCGACGACGACGAGACGATCGCCCGGATCGTCACGGAACTCGGCGGCCCGGAGCGGGTCCACGTGCTGGTCACCCTGCGTCCGCTGGCGAAGATCATGCCCTCGCAGTGGCAGCAGTACGTGCAGAACGGCCTGCGGATGGGCTACGAGGACTGGCTGGAGCACATGCTGCGCAAGCCGCCGTACGACAAGCCCAATCCGAGCTTCTGGCACCGGCACCGGCATGACCGGCTCGTGGAGCGGTGGGTGCGGGCGGTGGGTGCGGAGCGGCTGACGGTCGTGGTGGTGGACGACCGTGACCGGGACGGTCTGCTGCGGACTTTCGAGAAGCTGCTGGGACTTCCGGAGCGTCTTCTCCAGCCGGTTCCTGACGCGGCGAATCGTTCCCTCAGCCTTGCCGAGACCGAAATGCTCCGGCATCTGAATGTGGAATTCCGTGCGCATGAACTCCCCGAGGAACTGTATTCGCGGCTCATCCGGCATGGAGCCATCATGCACATGAAGAATGTGTGCGCCCTGACGCCCGACGACGTCAGGATCTCCACACCCGACTGGGCCGTCGAGGCCGCCGCACGACTCGGCGGCGAGATGGCCGAGCGGATCGCGGCGGCGGGCGTCCGGGTCGTGGGAGACACCGCGCTGCTGGCCGCCGTACCGAAGGGGAGCGACGGGCGTGAGCCCGCGAGTGCGGCACGGCTCTCCCCGCAGGCGGCGGCGCAGGCGTTGTACGGGGCGCTCGCCGCGGTGGCCGCGACGCCCCCGCCCAAGCCGCCGAAGCCGGTGCCCAGGACCGAGGCCCCCCGGCCGCGCGGTGTTCACCAGACCTCGTCCAAGGAACTGATACGGGTGCTCGGGTACCGCTGCCTCAAGCGGCTGGGACGGCGCTGAGCGCGCGGCCGTCACCCTCCGCCGCACCCACCTGTTGTGGGGTCACTCACAGCGATCGCGGCGGTGTTCGCGGAGGGTCCCGTCAATCACCAAGGGTGCAAGGTGAATGACAGGTTGCGTGCACATATGCGGTGGAGGTCACTCACCTTGCATCGCGGTAACCAAGAGTGGGACCATTTCCGGGTTCCCTGACGCCCCAAGGTAGGTCACCTGTGTCCCAGCACATAGCCAAGCCCCGTACCACCGCAGTGATCCTGGCCGGTGGCACCGGCCAGCGCGTGGGTCTGTCGATTCCCAAGCAGCTGCTGAAGATCGCCGGCAAGGCAGTCATCGAGCACACACTGACCATCTTCGAGAACGCCGACTCCATCGACGACATCATCGTGCTGATGGCCCCGGGCTATGTGCCGGACGTCGAGAAGATCGTCGCCAAGGCGGGCTTCACGAAGGTCAGGAAGGTCATCGAGGGCGGCGCCACGAGGAACGAGACCACCGAGCGCGCCATCGCCGCGCTGGGCGAGGGCCTGGCCGAGGGCGAGGACGTCAACGTCCTCTTCCACGACGCCGTACGGCCGCTGCTGTCGCAGCGCGTCATCGCCGACTGCGTGACCGCGCTGGAGCGCTACCAGGCCGTCGACGTCGCCATCCCCTCCGCGGACACGATCATCGTGACCCGCACCCACGGCGAGGACGGCGAGTTCATCACCGAGATCCCGGACCGCTCCCGGCTGCGCCGCGGCCAGACGCCGCAGGCCTTCAAGCTGTCCACCATCAAGCGGGCCTACGAGGTCGCCGCCGGCGACCCCAACTTCCAGGCCACGGACGACTGCTCCGTCGTACTCAAGTACCTGCCGGACGTACCGATCCACGTCGTCGCGGGTGACGAGTACAACATGAAGGTCACCCAGCCCGTCGACGTGTTCATCGCCGACAAGCTGTTCCAGCTCGCCTCGACCGCCGTGCCCGAGCAGAACGTCGACGAGACCTACCGGCAGCTGCTGGGCGACAAGACCGTCGTCGTCTTCGGCGGGTCCTACGGCATCGGCAAGGACATCGCCGAACTCGCCGAGTCCTACGGCGCGAAGGTCTACGCCCTGGGCCGCTCCACCACCGGCACCCACGTCGAGAACCCCGAGGAGGTCGACGACGCGCTGTCCAAGGCGTACGCCGAGACCGGGCGCATCGACTACGTCGTCAACACCGCGGGCGTGCTGCGCATCGGCAAGCTCGCCGAGACGGACAACGCCACCATCGAGGAAGCCCTGAAGGTCAACTACCTGGCCCCGGTGCAGATCGCCCGTTCGGCGTACAAGTACCTGGCGGAGACCAAGGGCCAGCTGCTGCTGTACACCTCCAGCAGCTACACCCGCGGCCGCGCCGAGTACAGCCTGTACTCCTCCACCAAGGCCGCCATGGTGAACCTCACCCAGGCGCTCGCCGACGAGTGGGCCGCGGACTCCATCCGCGTCAACTGCGTCAACCCCGAGCGCACCGCCACCCCGATGCGCACCAAGGCGTTCGGCCAGGAACCCGCGGGCAGCCTGCTGTCCTCCGAGGCCGTGGCCCGCACCTCGCTCGACGTACTGCTCTCCGAGCTGACCGGACATGTGATCGACGTCCGCCAGCAGGACCCGACGGCCAGCGCCAGCAAGGCCTCCGGTTTCGAGCAGGCTCTGGCTTTGGTGCTCGACCGCCAGGACGACGTGTAATAATCAGCGCATTAGCGCTTTGCCTTCAGGCCTCTGTGGATCTTCATCGTCATGCGACGGTGAGTGCCCGCAGGGGCCTGAATCCGTAATCCCCCACATTTCTCATATTTCTCACCTACCGAGCTGGACACCGTCACAAAAACCGGCACCCCCCTCCAAGAGCAGGTTCTCCGTGATATCCACCGCTATTCGCGTCGCCCGGGTGGGCAGCGCGGCCGAGCTGGCCGCAGCGGTCCTCATGATGTTGGGCTTCTGCTGCCTCATGCTGGCCGCGCTCATCCCGAGCGTCCCCGTCTTCGCGGTCGCGGCCGCCGCGACATACGTCGGGGACCACTATCTGCACCGCAAGGGCAGCTATCTGATCAGCTGCCTGAGCAGGGTGCGCGCCGGTCTGTCCATCCGCTTCCTGATCCGCCAGCTGCTGCTGATCCTCCTGCTGGCCCGGCTCGCCCTCGCGGACGACCTGATCTACTACGGTGCCATCGCCTGCTTCATCGCCTTCTACGCACTCCAGGCACCGCACGGCGCGCTGGTCACCCTCATCCGCAACCGCCGCCGGATGCCGATCGCCACCCGCAACGTCGACCTGGCCTCCCGGCTCCACATCCCGGACGCCCCGCCGCAGTACCTGCTCCACCGGTCCGCGGAGAAGATGCTCCACTTCGACGTCGTGGCCCTGGCCGGGATACTCCTCTCCGCCCAACTGGACTCCCCGGTCGCCGGGTTCGTCGGCATCGGTCTCACCCTGCTGCTGGGCTGCGCGTACATCGCCGCGCTGGTGCCGTACGTCCGGGGCGAGAAGATCCCGCCGCACGCGAACAGGATTCTCGCCGCGGTCGACGACTGGCTGCGTGAGTACCGGCCGCAGACGGTGCTGTACTTCTCCGGCTCCAAGGACTCGGCGTACCAGGTCAACATGTGGCTGGAGACCATGGCCCAGCTGGAGACCCGGGCCCTGGTCGTCCTGCGGGAGCGCGGCATCCTGGAGAAGCTCGCCCCCACCACGGTCCCGGTCGTCTGCGTCCCCGGCGGCGTGCACCTGATGAACATGGACCTGTCCACGGTGCGGGTCGCGCTGTACGCCGCGAACGTCGGCAAGAACATCCACCTGCTGCGCGTACCGACCATGAAGCACGTCTTCATCGGCCACGGCGACAGCGACAAGGTGGCCAGCATCAACCCGTACAGCAAGGTGTACGACGAGGTGTGGACCGCCGGACGCGCGGGCCGCGACCGGTACGCCATCGCCGACGTCGGCATCCGCGACGAGGACATCGTCGAGGTCGGACGCCCCCAACTGGCGCCCATCCAGGGGCGGCAGGCCGTCCCCGGGGACCGGATGCCGACGGTCCTGTACGCGCCCACCTGGGAGGGCTGGGACGACAACCCCGGCAACACCTCCCTGATGCGCGCCGGCGAGAACATCGTCCGCGGCCTGGTCGAGGCCGACCCGCCGGTCCGGGTGCTGTACAAGCCGCACCCCTTCACCGGCACCCGCAGCGGCGCCGCCAAGGCCGCCCACCGGCGGATCACGGCGCTGGTGGAGAAGGCCGCCGCCGAGCGCGCCGCCGATCCCCGCTACAGCGCCGACGCTCAGTCCGCCGCCCAGTCCGCCGCCCAGGAGGAGCTGGCCCGGATCGAGGCCCGGCTCGCCGAGCTGTCCGGCGGCGGCGAGAAGGGCGACGAGGCGGAGGCGACCCGCGACGGCATGGTCGACGCGGCCCAGTTGGCGGAGATCGCCCGGCTGCGCGCCGAGTGGAACGACGCCTACTGGCGTTCCTTCCCGACCTGGGAGCACCGGGTCGTCACGGGTCCCGAGCCGCAGCTGTACGACTGCTTCAACGTCTCCGACGCGATGGTCTCCGACATCTCCAGCGTGGTCTCCGACTTCATCGCCAGCGGCAAGCCGTACGCGGTGACGGACTCCGCGGAGCTGGGCGCCGAGGAGTTCAAGCGGCAGAACACCGCCGTACGCGCGGCGGTGATCCTCACCAACAAGGCCGCCGGACTCGACGAGTTGCTGGCCGCGGTGCGCGACCCGGACGCCGATCCGCTGGCGGAGGACCGCAAGGAGCTGAAGCGGTATCTGCTCGGCCCGGACGAGCCGACCTCGATCGAGCAGTTCAACGCGGCGGTCGCCGCGCTCGCCCGCAAGGCCGAGATCCGCAATCTGGGGCAGGGGCCGCGGGCCGAGGTCGCGGAGGTGCCGGAGGAGGCCGCGGGGGCGCCGGGGGAGGCCATGGGTGTGCGGGAGGAGGCCGCGGTGGTGCCGGAGGCCGACGCCGCGGAGTCCGCGGACGGGGTGGCGGCGGGCTGACCAACCAGGCGACTTCGCACGTTCCGTGCCTTTTTCGGGCCCCCGGGGCAACACTCCCCGGGGGCTCAAACATGTGCGACAGCGGTGGCTCCTGTGATATCCGTCACCGTTGGGGTTGAAGCACAACGGGGCGCCCTACCCGCCCGTCTTGTAGGTGACGAGCGGGTGATGCGGGAAGGAAGTCCCGCTGACTAAGGGGAGTACGTGAGCGAGACGCAGCCTGATGTGACCGTGATCATCGGGGCGTACGAAGCCATGCCGTACCTCGTCGACTGCCTGGCCTCCGTCGAGGCGCAGACGATCGGTCCGGAGCGTGTCGAGGTCATCGCCGTCGACGACGGGTCGACGGACGGCACCGGGGAGTGCCTGGAGGAGTTCGCCGCCCGGGCCGCCATGCCGGTGAAGGTGATCCGGCAGGAGAACTCCGGCGGCCCCAGCGGCCCGCGCAACATCGGCCTCGGCATGGCCACCGGACGCTACGTCTTCTTCCTCGACGCCGACGACCGCCTGGGCGCCGAAGCCCTGGAGCGGCTGGTCGCCATGGCCGACGAGGCGGGCACCGACGTCGTGCTCGGCCGGGTCGAGGGCGTCAACCGCAACGCGCCCAAGTCGATGTGGCGCCGGACGGTGAAGCGCGCCGACGTCTTCTCCTCCAACATCAAGTTCACGCTCAGCGCGCAGAAGCTGTTCCGCCGCTCCCTGCTGGAACGGCACGGCATCCGCTTCGACGAGTCCCTGTACACCGGCGAGGACGCGCTGTTCACGATGGAGGCGTACCTGCGGGCGGACGGCGTCTCCGTCGTCGCCGACTACACCTGCTACTACCTGGTGGGCCGTACCGACGGCAAGCACGTGACACAGGGCGGTGACTACACCCACCGCTTCGACTCCGCCCGCGCCCTGATGCGCCTCATCGCCGGCCTCGTGCCCGAGGGCGAGAAGCGCGAGAAGCTGATGGTCCGGCCCTTCCGGGTGACCCTGCTGCCGCAGTTCGGGCCCCGCTACCTGGAGGACGGCGAGGAGGTCCGGCGGCACAAGCTCGAACTCGCCGGGCCGCTGATGGACGCCTACTGGACCGAGGGCCTCGCCCGCCGTCTCAAGGTGCACGAGAGGCTGCGGCTGCACCTGGTCGCCGCGCGGCGGCCCGACCTGCTGCTGGACGTCGTGGAGTTCGTCGCGGCGGAGAAGGAGCCGCCGGTCCGCCTGGAGAAGGGGGGCACGCGCGTGTACTTCGCCTACCCGCACTTCCGCAAACGCAGGGCGCGCGTGCCCGATGCCGTCTACCTCGCGGAGCCGCCTGAGGCGCGGGGGGTGCCGGGGTACCGGGAGGGGAGTGGGGAGGCGGATGCCAAGGCGAAGGCGGCGCCTGCGGCTGCGGCCAAGCCCTCGGTCAAGCCCTCGGCCAAGAGGAAGCCGTCGCTGCTGCGCCGGGCCGTCCGCAAGGCCAGGAAATGGGGCAGGAGCCGTCGTCCGCAGACGGTCGGGGGGCGGTCCTCCTGACCGGACGGCCGCGGGGCGGTGTTCCATGTCACGAATGGGCAAGCGATGCGGCGGGCGCTGGCGGCGAGGCTGCCAACCCCAGGTAAATTTAATCTGTCGCGGTGGTGTACAACCATTGGCCTCCTTCGCATGTCGAACAGGAGTACCGCGGCACCCGCGCTGCCGCATGCATACCTTGAAGAGGAATCCTTGCCCATGATGATCCGCTGGTTGTGCACTGTCCTGCGCGTGCGTGGGAAGGCCGACCTTCTGCTGGTGTTCCTGTTCGGAGCCAGCTTCGCGGCATTGCCCGTGTTCGCGCTGCTGCCCTCGCTGTGGGGCTTCGTCGCCGCGGTCGCCGTGAGCTATGTCACGGACGAGATGCTGCACTCCCGTGCTCCCGGGTTCATCCGCAGACTGGCGACGCTGCAACTCACCCGCACCATGCGGTTCGCCGCCCGTATGGTCATGCTGCTCGCCCTCGCCCAACGGATGGGCGCGTCGGCCACCGTCCTGGTCGTCGGGCTGGCCGCGTTCAGCGTCCACTTCGCGATCGTGATGCTGTACTCGGCGGTGCACCGCGCCATCCGCGCGCGCAGGACGCTGCCGGTGATGGTGCGCAACCTCGACATGAGCGGCGCGGGCATCCCCAAGCAGCCGCCCGCCTACCTCTACCGGCGCTTCCTGCGCAAGCTGCTGCACCTCGACGTGCCGGCGCAGGTGGGTCTGCTGGTCGCGCTGGTCCTCGACGACGTGTACCCCGCCTACGCGGGCTTCGCCGTGATGACCGGGCTGGCCGTGGCCGCGCTGCTGGCGCTGCTGTGGCAGTTCCGCAGGGCGCGCCGCACCCCCGGCGAGGACGAGATGATCGACGCGCTCAACCAGCAGCTCGTCGGTTACCGTCCCGAGGTGGCGCTCTACTTCAGCTTCGCCGCGGTGTCCCGGGACTTCATGTACCAGGTCAACATGTGGATCGAGACGCTGGAGCAGCTGGACATGCGTCCGCTGATCATCCTGCGTGAGCGCGCGTCGTTCCGCTTCCTGAGCCGGACCTGGATACCCGTCGTCTGTGTGCCGAAGGCGGACGACGTGGCCAAGCTGGAGCTGCCGGAGGTCCGGGTCGTGCTCTACCCGGGCAACGCGGGCAAGAACGTGCACATGCTGCGCGTCGCCGAGGCCAAGCACGTCTTCATCGGCCACGGCGACAGCGACAAGCTCGCCAGCAGCAACCGTGTCAGCAAGGTGTACGACGAGATCTGGGTGGCCGGCCGCGCGGGCCGCGACCGCTACCAGCGTGTGCGGCACGCCATCAGCGACAGCGCCATCGTCGAGGTGGGCCGCCCGCAGCTGGCCCCCATCAAGCTGCACGCCGACCACACCCCGGGCCCCGAGCCCGTCGTCCTGTACGCCCCCACCTGGGAGGGCTGGAGCGACGACGACTGCCACACCTCGCTGATCCCGATGGGCGTGACCCTGGTCGAGAAGCTCCTCAAGGAGAACGTGCGGGTCATCTACAAGCCGCACCCGCTCACCGGCAAGCGCTCGCGGGAGGCCGCCGCCGCGGACGAGGCCATCAAGGAGATGCTCCAGGCGGACAACGCGCGGCACGGCGGCGCACGGGCGGAGTCCGCCATCGCCGCCGCCCGGACACGGCTCCAGCAGATCGAGGACCGGCTCGACGAACTCGCCGGGCAGTCCGACGGCGACGACGCCGAGCAGACCCGTCTGGCCCGGGTCCCCGACCGTGACGGCAGCACCGAGTGGCAGGACCTCAACGACGAGTGGCACCGCGTCTTCTGGGAGAGCCACGCCGCCGCCCGGCACCATGTCATCCTCAAGCGGCTGCCGACGCTCTACGAGTGCTTCAACCAGGCCGACATCCTCATCAGCGATGTCTCCTCCGTGGTCGCCGACTTCGTCGCCAGCCTCAAGCCGTACGTGCTGACCAACGCCCATGACCTCCCCGACGAGGACTTCCGGGCGGCGTACACCACCGCGGGCGGCGCCTACCTGCTGGACAGCGCCTGTGCGCGGCTTCCGGAGATCCTGCGGTCGGTGCGCGAGCCGCGCCACGACCCGATGGAGCAGAGCCGTCGTGCCCTCAAGGAGTACGTGCTGGGCCCGGACCGGCCGACCTCCATGGCGCGGTTCAACGCGGCCGCTCTCGCGCTGGCCGAGAAGGGCCGGGCGGAGCTGGCCGAGGGCCAGGGCGAGGGACACCGTCCGGTGGTGATCCCCTCGCAGCGCACGGACTCCTTCAACATGCCCGACTCGGTGGAGGCTTCGGCCTACCAGCAGTCGGACGGCTCCGACTCGGGCGAGCAGACCGACCCGGCGGACCTGGTGGGCCTGGTCGACCCCGCGGGCTGACACCCACCGTCCCCACGCCGAAGGCCGGGCACCGCACCTGCGGTGCCCGGCCTTCGGGCTTCAGCGACCCGGTTCGGTCACTTCGACGACAGCCGCTTCATGATGCCCCGGGAACGGCCGGCATTTCCGTCCTTCATCTGGGTCTCGATCGCGGAAAGCCGGTTTTCCTGCTCGACTATTTGTGCTTCCAGCTTCTTGATGCGGCCGGCCTGCGCGGCGGCCTTCTTCTCGGCCCGCGCCGCGGCGTCCGCGGCGGCCTTGTTCTGCTCCTTCAGCATGGTCATACGGAAGAGCAGGTCGGCCTGGTCGAAGTCCTCGGAACGCCGGTACGGCTCGGTGAATTCGGTGGCCGCGATCCTCCGGTCGTACTCCGCGCCGCCGTCGCCGTGCTCGTAGGTGTTCTTCAGACCGTTCTTCGACATGAAGTCGAGCAGCCGCTGGAAACCCTCGGCATAGTTCTTGTTGAACGCCGAGTAGTCGCTCTCGGCGTA
Source organism: Streptomyces sp. B93 (assembly GCF_018070565.1). GTDB lineage: Bacteria > Actinomycetota > Actinomycetes > Streptomycetales > Streptomycetaceae > Streptomyces. The sequence continues at coordinate 252,507 of NZ_JAGPXL010000002.1, read as the reverse complement.
AAGGCTCGCCACGTCGACATCGGCCGGGATGTCGGTGAGGACCCGGTGCGGAATGTGGTGGTAGCGGGACAGCTCCAGGGTTCGCGAGTCATGCGCGAACACAAATGCCGGGGTGCCGGCCACCAGCGCGGCGATATTGCCGTGAATACGCGTGCCCAGGGCGAAGTCGAACTCCGCGAGCGAGTCGATCCAGCTGTGCGGCTCCAGCGGCACGCAGACGTCGGCGGAGCGCATCAGCGGGTGGGAGCTGAGGTCGGGCATCGGCGTGTACCGCTGGGCGGCGACCGAGGTGTCACCCCAGTACAGCGTCTGGAGGTCCCGTCCCTCCTGGGCGAAGTACGTGAGGTCGGGGTGCTGCTTGAGGATGGCGGCGTTGATCGCCGAGGCGTGCTCGGCGTTGGCCAGCCGCAGCGCGGTGGAGAGCGCGATCCGGGCGTCGGAGGGCAGCTGGCGGCCCGCCGGGTTCTCCATCTGGAAGTCGGGGCCGCGGAAGTACACCGACGGGCAGCCGATGACGTCGACGTCCTTGAAGCCGAGTTCCCCAAGGTAATCCTTGGTGAACTCACCACGAACACCGATCGAAGCGGAGTGGTCCAGTACAGCGCCGATGAAGCGCTTGACGGCCGCGTTGACCGGCGCCAGGAATTCGGTGTCGTACTCCAGCGTGGCCTGGGCACCGACGCCGAACACGACCACCGGCACCTTGAGCCGGTTGACGACGTCGGCCAGGATTCCGAGGTGCCGGACGAACTTCTTCTTGAAGGCGTTCGCCATCGGGATCACGAAGACGTCGCACTCGTCGTTGATCCGGGCCGCGTCCGCGACGGTGAGTTCGGCGAAGTGGGTGGTGTCGACCGTGATCTCGTTGACGCCGGGCGCGAGCAGGTGCTTGTAAGCGGCATTCGTGTACATCAGGTTGCCGACGTTGCCCCGGATACTGTTGCGTACCAGGGTGCTCTCGGTGGTAGGCACGCTGAAGGGGTCGTTGCCTGCCTGTATGAGAATGCGCTTCATGTTCTGTCCTCTGCTTTGACGGGGAAAAGCAGTCGCAACGGAGCAGAGGCGAATTTCAAGTGTTGGCAGTCGCATTGAAACAGCCCAACATTCCTCAACTACTGCGACCAGCACGCGGGATCGTAGCATGTACACGTGTTCGGAACCGTTGGCCGTTATTCGGCGGAGCGCTTCCGGCAAGATCAAAGCCAGTCGCGGCGGTCACCCTCCTTCACGTAGATTGCCCGAGGGGTCAGCCGGAGCGACGCGAGGGGACGAGGACCAGGTGTCTGGGGCAAGGCAGGCCGTGACCGAGGCCCGCAGGATCGTCGTCAAGGTGGGTTCCTCGTCGCTGACCACCGCCTCGGGCGGCCTGGACGCCGACCGGGTCGACGCGCTCGTCGACGTGCTCGCCAAGAGCCGCAGCGGAGGGGAGCGGGAGATCGTGCTGGTCTCCTCCGGCGCCATCGCCGCCGGACTCGCCCCGCTCGGGCTGCGCCGCCGCCCCAAGGACCTCGCCCGCCAGCAGGCCGCCGCCAGCGTCGGCCAGGGCCTGCTCGTCGCCCGCTACACCGCCTCGTTCGCCCGCTACGGCGTCCGGGTCGGCCAAGTGCTGCTGACGAGCGACGACATGAGCCGCCGCGCCCACCACCGCAACGCCTCCCGCACCCTCGACAAGCTCCTCGCGATGGGCGCCCTCCCGGTCGTCAACGAGAACGACACCGTCGCCACCGACGAGATCCGCTTCGGCGACAACGACCGGCTCGCCGCCCTCGTCGCCCACCTCGTCCGCGCCGACCTGCTGGTGCTCCTCTCCGACATCGACGGCGTCTACGACGGCGACCCCACCCGCCCCGACACCTCCCGGATCGCCGAGGTGTGCGCCCCGGCCGACCTCGCCCATGTCGAGATCGGCAGCGCGGGCAAGGCGGGCGTCGGCACCGGCGGCATGGTCACCAAGGTCGAGGCCGCCCGGATCGCCGCCGCCGCCGGGATCCCGGTGGTGCTCACCAGCGCCGTCCACGCGGCCGACGCGCTCTCCGGCAAGGACACCGGCACCTACTTCCACCCCACCGGCAAGCGCTCCGCCGACCGCCTGCTGTGGCTCCAGCACGCCTCCGCCCCGCAGGGCGCGCTGACCCTGGACGACGGGGCGGTCCGGGCGGTCGTGGAGCGCCGCAAGTCGCTGCTCCCGGCCGGGATCGCCGCCGTGGAGGGCGAGTTCAGCGCGGGCGACCCGGTCGAGCTGCGCGACGGGCGGGGGCACGCGGTGGCGCGCGGGCTGGTCAACTTCGACGCCAAGGAGATCCCCCGGCTGATCGGCCGCTCCACGCACGAGCTGGCGCGCGAGCTGGGACCGGGGTACGAGCGCGAGGTCGTCCACCGCGACGACCTGGTGGTCCTGCACGGCTGAGCGGGAGTTCGCGACGACGCCCCTCCTCGCCTCCCCGCTCGAACCGGCGGCCGAAAACAGGGAGAACGGTCCGTAAAGGGACCCGCTCTGAGGTGGACGTTCCGCAAAAGCGCCCCGCGAACCCTTGCGGCCTGCTCAACTTTGTCCCAGGGACACATTCCGCACGAGCACTGCGGGGCACCGCAGCGCACCGTACGAAGGAGGCCGTCGTGAGACGAGTGCGCCCGGGGACCGCGGGGCACCGCGGCGGCGCCGGTGGGGGCCTCGGCCGTGCGGCCGGGGAGGAGCGCGCCCTGACCAGCGTCGCCGCGGGCGACCGCTACAAGGGCGAGGGCGCGACGGGCGGAGGGCGCCCCGAGGACACCCCGCGCCTGTGGCACGTCACCCTCAGCGTCTCCGGCGAGGCGGCCCCGCTCGGTGAGGTCCGGCGGGCCCTGGAACAGCTCGCGCACGACCACCCCTTCCTGCTGACCAGCCGGTACGCCACCGACCACGCCGAGATCCGCTACTGGGAGGAGGCCCGCGACCTGCACGACGCGGCGGCCGTCGCCCTGCGCCTGTGGGGCGAGCACCGGCAGACCGCCGGACTGCCGCCCTGGGAGATCGTCGGCCTGGAGGTCATCGACCGCGCCACCTACCACCAGCGCATCGCCGAGGGGTACGGCCCACCGCCCGCCTCCCCGGTCGGCGTCCACCCCTTTTAAGCAGGTGTCTCGGGGTTTGGGATGACCCGGGGAACGGCCCGCGCGGCGCACTACCCTTCCCCCATGACCACGCTCTCGCCGTACGACTCGATGTCCCCGGTCACCCAGGCCGCCTACCGGGCCAAGGCCGCCGCCGCCGACCTCGCCCCGCTGCCGCGGTCCGTGAAGGACGACGCGCTGCTCGCCATCGCGGACGCGCTGGAGGTCCGTACGAGTGAGATCGTCGAGGCCAACGCCAGGGACGTGGCCAAGGCCCGCGAGGCCGGGACCAGCGAGGCGATCGTCGACCGGCTGACGCTGACGCCGGAGCGGGTGCGCGCGATCGCCTCCGACGTGCGGGACGTCGTCGCGCTGCCCGACCCGGTCGGCGAGGTCGTCCGCGGCTCCACCCTGCCCAACGGCATCGACCTGCGGCAGGTCCGGGTCCCGCTCGGCGTCGTCGGCATCATCTACGAGGCCCGCCCGAACGTCACCGTCGACGCCGCCGCGCTCTGCCTGAAGTCCGGCAACGCGGTCCTGCTGCGCGGCTCCGCCTCCGCCTACGAGTCCAACACCGCCCTCGTCCGGGTCATCCGGGACGCGGTCGGCGGCGCCGGGCTGCCCGCCGACGCCGTACAGCTGGTGCCCGGCGAGAGCCGCGAGAGCGTCCGGGAGCTGATGCGCGCCCGCGGCCTGGTCGACGTACTGATCCCGCGCGGCGGCGCCTCCCTCATCCGGACCGTGGTGAACGAGTCCACCGTCCCGGTGATCGAGACCGGCACCGGCAACTGCCACGTCTACGTCGATGCCCGGGCCGACCTCGACATGGCGGTCGACATCCTCATCAACTCCAAGGCGCAGCGGGTGAGCGTCTGCAACGCCGCCGAGACGCTGCTGGTGCACCAGGACATCGCCGCCGAGTTCCTGCCCCGCGCGCTGGACGCGCTCGCGGACGCCGGGGTGACCGTGCACGCCGACGAACGGGTGCTGGCGTACGCCAAGGACTCCCGGGCGACCGTCGTGGAGGCCACCGCCGAGGACTGGGAGACGGAGTACCTCTCCCACGACATCGCCGCCGCCGTCGTCGACTCCCTCGACCGGGCCGTCGAGCACATCCGGCTGTGGACCTCCGGCCATACCGAGGCCATCGTCACCACCTCGCAGCAGGCGGCCCGCCGGTTCACCCAACTGGTCGACTCGACCACGGTCGCCGTGAACGCCTCCACGCGGTTCACCGACGGCGGTCAGTTCGGCTTCGGCGCCGAGATCGGCATCTCCACGCAGAAGCTGCACGCCCGCGGCCCGATGGGCCTGCCCGAGCTGACCAGCACGAAGTACATCGTCACCGGCGACGGACACGTACGACGCTGAGGCACCCGCCCCGGCATATGCGCCCGGCACACGCCCCCCGTGCGGGCCGGGGCCGTCCGGACGACGTCTCAGCAGGCGGATGAATTTCCGTACGGTCTGCCCAAATTGACCCCTCAGGTCTACTCTGGACCCGTGCCGGAGGACGTGGGGGGCACGCCGTTCCCTGACGGCTGGATGCCCGACGACGACCACGACCGCGGGGTCTCGGACGAAGAGTTCGCCCCCGTGGTCTTCGACGAGGCCTTCGTACGCGCGGCCGTGGTGCACGAGCCCACCGCCGTCGAACGCCTCCTGGCCGCCGCCGAGGCGAGAGCCGAGGCCTCCGAGGCCGAAGCCCGTCGCGCCCGCCCCAGAGGCGAGCGGTACGACGACCCGTACGGCCCGGGTGAATTCGGCCATGATCCGGAGTACGACCCGGACGACCCCGACGCCTTCGAGGACGACCACTACGGCCCCTACGGCAAGCAGGTGCGCTGGCACCGCCCCGTCGCCTGGGTGCTCGCCGTGGTGATGGGCGTCGGCATGGTCGCGCTGGCCTTCGCCGCCGTGTACCGCGGCGCCGCCTCGGGCCGCCAGGACCAGGTCCCGCCGCCCGCCACGACCGGTCTGGAGCAGGGCGGCGCCGTCTCGCCCTCCGCCTCGGCCGACTACTCCCAGCCACCCGTCTCCGCGGTGCCCCGCACGCCCTGACCGGCCCTGGCCACCACGGTCGAGAACCTGCCACAACTTGGCGAGTAGCCAGGCGTTTACGGTGCGCTCCGAGAACCTACCCTGAAGATATGGGAGGGCCTTCAGACCCGCCTGAGGGGACACCCGACGGCTTCCCCGGAGGTGCGGAGGACGAGTACCGATCCGTCGTGTTCGACGAGTCGTTCGTCCGTGCTGCCCGCCTCCAGGAGTTCTCGGCGCACGAGCGGACCACGGAGCACGCCCCCGCCGTACGCAGCCGTCCGTCGCCCCACCGCAGGCTGTCCCGGCAGGCGCTCATCCTGGTGCTGCTGATCGCGGTCGCCTTCGGCACCGCGCTCTACATGGGCGTACGCCATCCCTACCAGGACCCGGCGGCCGCCCAGCAGCCCGTCGAGGCGCTGCGCTCGACCGTCGTCCCGCTCGCGCCCACGGGTGAGGTGCCCGGCACCTCCGACGTCGACCAGCTGTTCGCCCAGAGCCCCGCCGCGCACTACAAGATCGGCGCCGACGGGATCGCGCTGCCCGCCTCCCGGCGCACCGCGAACTTCTCGGACGGGCAGGTCATCAACGCCCTGACCACCGCCAAGGACTACCTCGTCCGCTCCTCCCTCTACCCCGAGGTGCTCTCGGGCGAGCAGGTGCGCCCGGTGCGCATCCTGGTCGACGGGGACCAGCTCGACCAGTTCGACCGCAGCTTCCAGGAGCCCGCCGCCGACGGACGGCACGCTCCGACCGGCTGGCTGGTCCGCTTCGACCCCACCGTGGCCCAGCTGGCCGACGACGAGGTCCGGGTCCAGGGCAGTCTGCGGGTCACCGAAGCCGACTCCGGCACCCTCGAGGTCACCACCGACCACACCTTCGTCTACGCCCTGCGCCCCGCGGACAGCGACGGCAAGGCCGAGGCGTCCCTGTTCACCGTCCGGCGCGAGCTGCACTTCCGCTTCGACCGTGACGACCTGCGACTGCACCAGACCCAGGTGGTCGGCTCGTCCACGCAGGCCGGGCCGCTGTCCTGCGCCGCCGACTCCGCCGACCAGCTGCGCCCGCTGCTCGCCGGTGAGACGGCGACCGGCGGTGGCCCCGCGGGCACGGACCCGTACTCCGGCGGCGGCGCCACGGCGCTCTGCGGGACGCTGGCCGACCGGGCGCAGCCGAAGGTGTGAGCCGACGGCCCCGAGGCCCGGCGTCCTCGGTCAGTCGTCCTCGGTCAGTCGTCCTCGCGCGGCGGCTGGTCCCTGGGCGGGGCCTCGGTGGTACCGGTCCCGGTGGCGCTGTTCGTCCCCCGGGAGCCGGAGGAGTCCGCGGAGCCGGAGCCCGTGAAGCCCTCGAAGCCGCGTCGTACCCGGCTGCCCAGGTCGCCCGCCCCGCCCGCGATGTCGGTGACCAGCTTCATCAGCGGGTCCTTGGAGCTGCGGACATGACCGGCGTAGTGCGCCGCCGACTCCCGGAAGGAGTCCGAGACCTTGGTGTCCTTGTCCTCGTCGCGGCGCGGGTAGTGGCCGTCCATGATCCGCTGGTAGTCGCGGGAGGCGGCCCACTTCTTCAGCTCGGCGGCGCGGACCGTGGTGAAGGGGTGGGAGCGGGGCAGCACGTTCAGGATCTTCAGGACGGAGTCGCGCAGGTCGCCGCCCGCCTCGTACTCGTCGGCCTGCTCCAGGAACGCGTCCACGTTCATCTGGTGCAGGTGGTTGCCGCCCGCGATCTTCATCAGACCGCGCATCGAGGCCTGGAGGTCCTGGCCGACCAGCAGGCCCGCGCGGTCGGCGGACAGCTCCGACTTGCGGAACCACTCCCGCAGGGCGGTCACGATCGCCATGATCGCCACACTGCCCAGCGGGATCCACGCCACCCGCACGGCGAGGCTGGTCAGGAACAGCAGGATGGTGCGGTAGACGGAGTGCCCGGACAGGGCGTGACCGACCTCGTGGCCGATGACCGCCCGCATCTCCTCCTCGTCGAGCAGCTCGACCAGACCGGTCGTGACGACGATGATCGGCTCGTCCAGGCCGATGCACATGGCGTTGGGCTGCGGGTCCTGGTTGACGTACATCGGCGGGACCTTCTCCAGGTCCAGGATGTAACAGGCGTCCCGCAGCATGTCGTTCAGGTGTGAGAACTGCCGGTCGGAGACCCGCACCGAGTCGGAGAGGAACAGCAGTCGCAGACTCCGCTCGGGCAGCAGCCCGCTGAGCGCCTTGAACACCGTGTCGAAGCCGCTGAGCTTGCGCAGGGCGATCAGCGCGGAGCGGTCGGCGGGATGCTCGTACGCGCGCGAGGAGATCCCGGGGAAGCGCCTGCGCTGCCGGCTCGGTACGTGCTCGTGTCCGTCCTGCTGGTGGCCGTCGTCGGACATGTCTTCCCCCAAGCGTCTCAGTGCTCTGTCTGCCCCCGAGGCAGGGCCCAGCCTAGGCGGAGTTACCGTGGACGGGCACCACACCGAAGGGAGTCCCGCGCCATGGAGCACACCGCCGCAGCCGCCTGGCTCACCGAGGCGGCGGACGCCGCTCAGCAGCAGGGGGCAGGGAATCTGCTCCGGGTCGTGCTCGTCGTGATGGTGCTGGGCTGTGTGCTGACCGCGTGGTTCCTGCTGCGGGGCTACAAGCGGAAAGACGACTGAGCGGGCGCGAAAGTTCCCCCGCGGCGCGTCCCGCGGTCCGTCCCCCGGTGTGCCCCCGCCGACGGCCCCCCTCGCGCACGGCGCCAATGGCGGAGTCGGCGTGATCGCCGAAGGGGCGGACGCTTACGATGGGCCGACATCTTTATCCCGCCCACACCGATAGGTTCTGCCGACGATGAGCTTCCACAGCGCCGCTGCCCAGTTGGTCACCCTCGCCGCCGAGGGCGAGGAGCACGGTGGAAACCACTCCAGCATCAACCCCCTGGTCACCGGTGGCGGCGCCTTCATCGCCCTGATGCTGCTGCTGTGGATCACCACCCTCTTCAACCGCGACCGCTGACCCGGCCAGGCGGGCCCCACAGGCCGGGCCGGTAGTGTCTGCACGCATGGGAGAGCAGGACATGCCTACCGGTCCGGCGAGTGACACGTGGCGCGGCAAGCGCCGCCTCGGTGTCATGGGCGGGACGTTCGACCCGATCCACCACGGGCACCTGGTCGCGGCCAGCGAGGTCGCGGCGCAGTTCCACCTCGACGAGGTGGTGTTCGTACCCACCGGCCAGCCCTGGCAGAAAAGCCACCGCGCGGTCTCCCCGGCCGAGGACCGCTACCTGATGACGGTCATCGCCACCGCCGAGAACCCGCAGTTCTCGGTGAGCCGGATCGACATCGACCGCGGCGGCCCCACCTACACCGTGGACACCCTGCGGGACCTGCGGGAACTCAACCCCGACACGGACCTGTTCTTCATCACGGGCGCCGACGCCCTCGCCCAGATCATCACCTGGCGGGACTCGGCCGAACTGTTCTCCCTCGCGCACTTCATCGGCGTCACCCGGCCCGGCCACCACCTGAACGACGCCGGGCTGCCCGAGGGCGGTGTCTCGCTGGTCGAGGTGCCCGCGCTCGCCATCTCGTCCACGGACTGCCGGTCCAGAGTCGCCAAGGGCGACCCCATCTGGTATCTGGTGCCGGACGGAGTCGTGCGCTACATCGCCAAACGTGAGCTGTACCGCGGCGAGTGAGCCGAGAGGGGCACCGGTGAACGACCGATACGACGCTGGTTACGGGGGCGACCAGTACGAACTCGTCGGCTACGACGAGTACGGCCAACCCGTGTACCGGCAGGTACCGGCCCAGCAGGCTCCTCAGCAGGGCTACGACCCCTACGCCCCCCAGCAGGGCTACGGCTACGACCCCTACGGCACGGGCGGGAACACGGCGCAGCAGCAGCCGGTGCCCCCGTACGACCCCTACGGCACGGGTCAGCAACCCCCCGTGCCGTCGTCGTACGACACCTACAACCCGTACGACCCCTACGGGCAGGGCGCGGGCACCGGGCAGCAGCCGCGCGTCGCCGAACAGACCGCCTACATCCCCGAGCAGCCGGGACCGGCGGAGGACCACACGGAGCGGTACGAACGGCACGCGCGGGACGACCGCCGCGGCGACGACGGGCGCGACGACGGATACGACGACGGACATGGCGGCCACCAGGACCGCGATTACCGCACCGAGCAGTTCGCCTTCGTCGAGGAACCCGACGGTGACTCCGAGGACGTCATCGACTGGCTGGCCTTCACCGAGAACCGCACCGAGCGCCGCGAGGAGGCCAGGCGCCGCGCCCGCAGCCGGGTGGTCGCCCTGGTCGTCGTCCTGGCGCTGGTGGCGGTCGGCGGCGTCGGCTACCTCTGGTACGCCGGGAAGCTGCCCGGCCTGTCCTCGTCCGACGAGAAGACCGGCGGTACGACGGCGGCGGGCGCCCAGAAACGGGACGTGATCGTCGTCCACCTGCACGACACCAAGAAGGGCGGCACGTCCACCGCGCTGCTCGTCGACAACACCACCACCCAGCAGGCGACCACGGTCCTGCTGCCCAACTCCCTCGCCATGACCGGCGAGGACGGCACCACGACCACCCTCGCCAAGTCGGTCGAGGACGACGGCTCCTCCGGCACGCGCGAGGCGCTCGACACCGTCCTCGGGACCGACATCGAGGGCACCTGGCGCCTCGACACCCCCTACCTCCAGAACCTCGTCGACCTCGTCGGCAACATCGACATCGACACCAACGCCGACGTGCCCGACCCGTCCGCCGAGAAGAAGGGCGCCGCACCCCTGGTCAACAAGGGCGAGGACCAGACCCTCAGCGGCAAGATGGCCGTCGCCTACGCCACCTACCGCGCCTCCGGCGAGGCCCAGAACGCCCAGCTGGAGCGGTTCGGGCAGGTCATGCAGGGCGTGCTGCGCAAGATGTCGTCGGACGAGCGGGCCGCCACGGTCACCGTGCAGACGCTGGCGCAGATCCTCGACCCGTCGCTCACCGACAAGGACCTCGGTGCCTTCCTGGCCAAGATGTCCGAGCTGGCCAAGGGCGGCGACCACAAGACCGCGCTGCTGCCCGTCCAGGACGACGGCTCCCTCACCGCCGAGGCCAGCGACAGCGTCGTCAAGGACATCCTCGGCGGCACCGCCAAGAGCCCCGACCAGGGCGCGGCCGTGCGGGTCTCCGTGCGCAACGCCAGCGGTGTGGCGGACAACACGGAGAGCGCCCGTGTGGTCCTCCTCAACGGCGGCTTCACCTTCCTCGGCGGCGGCACCGCCGACACCGCGCAGGCCACCTCCGAGGTCCGCTACGCCGACGCCGCCGACAAGGCCGACGCCGAGGAGGTCGCCAAGACGCTCGGCCTGTCCACGGAAACCGTCACCAAGGGTGACGTCGCCTCCAACGCGAGCGTGACCGTCGTCCTCGGGCAGGACTACGAACCGGCGTCGTAACCGGGCCCGGCGACCGGATCACGCAGCCGGCCACCGGATCACGTAAGGGGCGCCCCGGAATATCCTGGGGCGCCCCTCTCCGTCCGTGAGACCCTTGATGTCAAGTGACCACCGACGGAAAGCCTCGCAGTGACCGCAACCGACCGCTCCCTGACCCTCATCAACACCGCCGCCCAGGCGGCCGCCGACAAACTGGCGCACGACGTGATCGCCTACGACGTCAGCGACGTCCTGTCGATCACCGACGCCTTCCTGCTGGCCTCCGCGCCCAACGACCGCCAGGTCAAGTCGATCGTCGACGAGATCGAGGAGCGCCTCCAGAAGGAACTCGGCGCCAAGCCGGTGCGCCGTGAGGGCGACCGGGAGTCCCGCTGGATCCTGCTCGACTACGTCGACATCGTCGTCCACGTCCAGCACAGCGAGGAGCGCGTCTTCTACGCCCTGGAGCGGCTGTGGAAGGACTGCCCCGAGCTCGAGCTGCCCGCCGACGCCAAGGCCACCCGCGGCAAGGCCGAAGAGCACGCCAAGCTTCAGGCCGCCGAGGAGGCCGCCGAGACGGGCGGTGAGTGGCGATGAGCACCACCGGTGAGGTCACCGGGTCCCGGCCCGCCGGCCGGGGCCGCCGCGTCATCCTGTGGCGGCACGGGCAGACCTCCTGGAACGTCGAGCGCCGCTTCCAGGGCACCACCGACGTCGAACTCACCGAGACCGGCGTCGCCCAGGCCCGCCGCGCCGCCCGGCTGCTCGCCTCGCTGCGCCCCGACGCGATCGTCGCCTCCGACCTGAGGCGGGCCGCGAACACGGCCGCCGAGCTGGCCGCGCTCACCGGCCTCGACGTCACCCACGACGAGGGTCTGCGGGAGACGTACGCGGGTGTCTGGCAGGGCCTGACCCACGACGAGATCATCGCCCGGCACGGCGAGGAGTACGCCGCCTGGAAGCGGGGCGAGCCGGTGCGCCGTGGCGGCGGTGAACTGGAGACCGAGGTCGCCGACCGCGCCGCCCCCGTGGTGCTGCGGCACGCCGAGAAGCTCCCCGAGGACGGCACGCTCGTCGTCGTCAGCCACGGTGGCACGATCCGCACCACCATCGGCCGTCTCCTCGGCCTGGACTCCCGGAACTGGGAGAGCCTGGGGGGCCTGTCGAACTGCTGCTGGTCCGTTCTCGGCGAGGGCGCCCGGGGCTGGCGGCTGCTGGAGCACAACGCGGGCACGCTGCCGGAGCCGGTGCTGGGCGACGACGACTGATCCGCGTACCGGGGCCCGGGGCCCGGATTTCACTTTCCGGCAGGTCGCAGGCTAGAGTTCTTCTTGTTCGCCCGGCCGGTCGGCCAGGAGGAACGCAAGGGGCTATAGCTCAGTTGGTAGAGCGCCTGCATGGCATGCAGGAGGTCAGGAGTTCAATTCTCCTTAGCTCCACGCCCGGTGAAGATCCCGTTCCCTCAGGGGGACGGGATCTTTCGCGTGTACCGGCCCGGGATCTTTCGCCGCCGATTGAGCACACGGGCCCCGAGAGGCGTATACCTCTGTGCGGGCGCTCCCGGCGGCTGCCGTGTCCGGACTGGAACCCAGGCGTCGCTGACCGTGTCGGTCCGCTCGTGGCAGAATCAAACGGCCGGAAGGGGGCGCGGCCCGACGGGAGGGAGTAGTGATGCCTGCGAGCATCCTCAGGGAGGTCGGCCACCTCTCTGGTGAAGCGGCGGTGACACGGAACACGGCCACCCGGCTCAGCTGCCCTTCCTGCGGTTCCGCGCACGTCGCCCAGGTCCTCGGCGACAACGGCGGGATCTCCTACGTGTGCACGGCCTGCGGCCACAGCTGGAGCTGATCGATGGGTGCACACAGGCGGAAGTGCGACTGGTGCGGCAGCGGTACGCCGATCGTCCGCGACATGGAGCCGGTCAACCCCGACTACCAGTACTGGTGCGAGGAATGCGCGCGGGCGCTGATCATAAAGGGCGACCCGATCGAGACCTACCGCGAACTGGAGGGGGAACCGATCTACGGGCGTCTGCTGGAGGAGCACTGCACGCTCAAGCGGTTCTACTCGTTCGTGACGGCCTGAGGGCCTGAGGGTCTTGTGGCCTTCCGGTCCGCCGGTCTTCCGGGGGCGGGAAACGATTTGGTGCCGCGCCGGGGGGACCTGTAATGTTGGCGTCGCCGCCGGGGAGACCGGGCGGAACGGCAAGGGGCTATAGCTCAGTTGGTAGAGCGCCTGCATGGCATGCAGGAGGTCAGGAGTTCAATTCTCCTTAGCTCCACAGGCGAATCCCGCCGGATCAATGATCCGGCGGGATTTCTCGTGTTCAGCGGCCCAGGGCCCGGCGTCCCCGCCCCTGCGAGAGGACCGGCAGATTGCTGCGGGTGCTCTCCTGCGCCCGGGTGTCCTCCTCGATGCGCAGGGCGAGCGCCGGGCAGCGGCGCACCGCCCGCATCGCCTTGGCCTCCGCGAAACGCGGGACCGACGCCTGCGCCACGGTCGGGAAGCCGTCCGCGCCCAGCTCGAAGACCTCCGGGAGGATGTCCGCGCACAGGCCGTGGCCCCGGCACAGCGTCCAGTCGACGTAGATCTTCTGGCGGCTGGGGCCGTTCTCCTCGGACTCGCCGCCGCCCGGGATGCCCGTGGGGGCCCTGCCGCCCTCGAAGAGCGGCAGGACGCCCGTCACGCGCCGTCCGCAGCCGTTGCCGAGGACATGGGCGGCCAGGTCGTCGGTGAAGGCCTTCAGCGTCGACTCCAGGAACATCGCGGAGCCGTCGGGGTGCGAGCAGGCGCCGCGCCGCTTGACGTTCTTCGCGACCTGCTTGACCGCCTCCAGGGCGGCCGGTCCGCCGCCGTTGAGGATGTCCTCCAGACCGCGCGCGGCGGCGGGCAGACCGAGGTAGCAGGGGCCGCACTGCCCCGCGCTCTCCTCCGCCAGCCACTGGGCGACCCGCAGGGACTCGCCCAGTGGGCAGGTGTCCTGACTGATCGGCAGGATCGCCCCGGCGCCCAGCGAACCGCCCACGGCGTCCAGGGAGTTACGGGAGACGATCGCCTCGTTGACGGTGGCCGCGTCGATCCACTTGCCGTGGTAGCCGCCGGTGAGCACGCCCTGCGGTACCGGCGGGGCGCCGGCCAGCTGGAGGACGTAGCGCAGCGGCACCCCTGTGGGCACCTCGAGCACCATCGGGCGGGCGACCGCGCCGGAGACCGTGAGCATGACGGTGCCCGGCTCGTCGTACAGGCCGGTGTTGCCGTAGCGCTCGGGGCCGATGCGGGCGGCGATCGCCAGTTGGGCGAAGGTCTCCGCGTTGGACAGCAGGGTGGGCGCGCCGCCGACGCCGCTCTTGGAGGCGCTGATCTTGCGGCCCGGCGGGATGGCCGGGCCGCCGTCGATCGAGCGGATGAGGGAGGCGGCGGCGCCGGTGACCATCCGTACCGGATTGCGCTGCACGCGCGCGCGGAGCGCCGATCTACGGCCGTTGCTGAGACCGCGTTCGGCGAGTGCCGCCTCCATCGAGCGCTGGGTGGACTCCCGGGTGACCCCCACCACCAGCGTGCGGGCGCCCAGGGCCTCGGCGCACAGCAGCGCGCCGTCCAGGATCAGGTGCGGGGCACGGTTGATGAGCACCGTGTCCTTGCGGCAGGCCGGTTCGTCCTCACTGCCGTTGACGACCACCACCGGCCGTACGCCGCGCTTGATCGCCGATTCGGCGACCGAGCGCAGCTTCTTGTGGAAGGGGAAGCCCGCGCCGCCGCGGCCCTTCAGGCTGATGTTCTCGGCGAGCTTCGCGAGTTGCTCGCCGCCCATCGGTTCGAGCGGCCCGTGCACCTTCAGGTGCATGGGCAGATCGAGTCGTTCCACAAGGTCGAAGCCCGACGTGAGCTGCGGAAGGCCGACCACGCGGACTTCTGGGACGTCGGGCAGGGCCTCGTTCACTTAAAGCCTCCGGAAGGCGTGTTCCAAGGTTCGCCCGAACCCGGTGCGTCGAAGTCGTAGGACGCACCGGGGAGTGTTTCTGTGGCGGGACCGCTGTTGTCGTACGTGTCGTTGGTGTTGTACGTGCCGTAGAGGGTGTTCGTCTCACCGGTGTCGTACAGATCACTCGATCCGTACCCCGCGGGGGCCGGGCTGCCGTACGCCGGGATGTTGTAGCCGGTGTCCTGGAGCGGGTCGTAGGCGGAGGGCGGGGCCTCGCCGACCGGCGGCGGGGACGGGACCGGCCAGGAGCCCGAGGTGCCGGTGTCGACGCGGGGGACGGCCTGCGTCGGCTGGAGGTCGGGCAGCTCCATGGGGGCCGTGCGGTCGTCGGCGTACGACGCCTCACGCGCGCGTGCCGGGCGCGACACGGCCCGGTAGGCGGCGGCGAAGCCGTTCGTGGTCTCGGCGGGGGTCGCCATGGGGGCCTCGGCCCGCCGGTCGCCCCGTCCGGCTGGGGCGCTCTCGTAGCCGGGCAGCGCGGACTCGGCCGTGGCCCGGGCCCGGCTGGCGTCCAGTTCCTCGCGGCCCGGCTGCTGCTCGGTGCTGAGCAGCGCGGTGATCTTGTCGGCGACCCTGCGCTTGACCGGGCGGGGCGCCGCGCGCAGCGCGAGGGCGCCGCCGACGGCGACGACGGACAGGGCGTACAGGGTCGTGAACAGCGGCGCGGCCGCTCGACCCGCGTAGAGCCCGTGGACCAGGCCCGCGCACCAGGCCGGGTAGGCCAGCATGTGCACGGCCCGCCAGCGGGCCGCGACGGGCGCCGGGGAGGCGAACCGGTTGCGCACCAGACCGGTGATGGCCACGAAGACCATCAGCAGGCCGGCCAGCGTGCCCAGGCCGATCAGGAAGGCCCGGCCGGTGGCGACCTCGTCGTCGGTGAGGGCGAGGCCGAAGGGGATCACCACGGCGATCCAGGTCGTGTGGTCCAGCAGCAGCTTGACCACGATGTGCACGACCAGGAAGACCAGCGAGGCGAGCGCGGTGGTCCGGTGCACCGCCTGCGCCAGGATGCGGCGGCGGGCGTCGAGCAGGATCCGGTCCTGGGCGACCAGACCCCAGATCACCGAGCAGGTCAGGCACACGAGCGACAGGACGCCCACGCCGAAGTTGAGGTACTCCACGACCCGGTCGTCGACCGTGCTGTCCGTCGTCATGACAGGCCTCCCCAGCTGACGACGGGCGATGTGCCCCGTTGGGGGAGGGGGCGGGTACTGCGAGGAGGATTCATGGGGGCAACTCCGAGCGGTATCGGGAAAGCGGTCCCGGTGCCGCACTCTAAGTCGCGTCATACCCATGGGTACGAGGTTTGAGTTATTGCGTCGTTATCAACAGGTGATCTAGTTGCGGTGATGTGCGGGTGTGGGGTGTTACGCGAAGTAATTCTTGACTTCTGTTCAGTGTTCGAGTGGTCACCGAGTGGAGTCCGAGGGGTTCTGTGCGACTCCGGGCGGGCCCGGGGCGCCCGTGGAACGCCGTCGCGGACGGCTCGACGGCTGCGGTACCCTGACGCCATGCGTGCCGTACGCCTTCTGCTTAGCGAGCCGCGCTGATCAGCACCGGCCACCGCCCGAGAGAGTGGCCGGAGTCGGCGCGGCGTCCCCTCCTGTGCGAGGGGATTTTTCGTTTCCGGACCACCCCTTCGGACAATCGCAGCAGCTGGCGAAGACGATCGATGGAGCTTTGAGGACCATGAGCGAGACGAACCCCGCGGCCACCGCTGCCATCTCGGCGGATGCCGCGCCGCACCGCTACACGGCCGCCGTCGCGGCCGAGATCGAGGCACGCTGGCAGGACTTCTGGGACGCCGAGGGCACATACGCCGCGCCCAACCCGAGCGGTGACCTGGCGGGCGACCCGGAGCTGGCCGCCAAGCCCAAGAAGTTCATCATGGACATGTTCCCGTACCCCTCCGGTGCGGGACTGCACGTCGGCCACCCGCTGGGGTACATCGCCACCGACGTCTTCGCCCGGTTCCAGCGCATGACCGGCCACAACGTCCTGCACACCCTGGGCTTCGACGCCTTCGGCCTGCCCGCCGAGCAGTACGCCGTGCAGACCGGCACGCACCCGCGCGTGTCCACCGAGGCCAACATCGAGAACATGAAGGCCCAGCTGCGCCGCCTGGGCCTGGGCCACGACAAGCGCCGGTCGTTCGCCACCATCGACCCGGACTACTACAAGTGGACCCAGTGGATCTTCGTCCAGATCTTCAACTCCTGGTACGACACCGAGGCGAAGAAGGCCCGCCCGATCTCCGAGCTGGTCGCCCAGTTCGAGTCCGGTGAGCGCGCGGTGCCCGGCGGGCGCCCCTGGAGCGCGCTGAGCGCCAACGAACGCGCCGACATCCTGGGCGAGTACCGCCTGGCCTACGCCTCCGACGCGCCCGTCAACTGGTGCCCCGGCCTGGGCACCGTCCTGGCCAACGAGGAGGTCACCGCCGACGGCCGCTCCGAGCGCGGCAACTTCCCCGTCTTCAAGGCCAAGCTGCGCCAGTGGAACATGCGCATCACCGCCTACGCCGACCGGCTGCTGGACGACCTGGAGGCGCTGGACTGGCCCGAGGCCATCAAGCTCCAGCAGCGCAACTGGATCGGCCGCTCCGAGGGCGCCCGCGTCGACTTCCCCATCGACGGGGAGCGCATCACCGTCTTCACCACCCGCCAGGACACCCTGTTCGGCGCGACCTACATGGTGCTGGCGCCCGAGCACCCGCTGGTGGAGAAGTTCACGCCCCAGGAGTGGCCCGAGGGCACCCACGAGGTGTGGACCGGCGGCCACGCCACGCCCGCGGAGGCCGTCGCCGCCTACCGCGCGCAGGCCGCCTCCAAGTCCGACGTGGAGCGGCAGGCCGAGGCCAAGGACAAGACCGGCGTCTTCACCGGCGTGTACGCCACCAACCCCGTCAACGGCGAGCGGATCCCCGTCTTCATCGCCGACTACGTCCTGATGGGCTACGGCACCGGCGCCATCATGGCCGTCCCCGCCCACGACACCCGCGACTTCGCCTTCGCCCGCGCCTTCGAACTGCCCATCCGCTGCGTCGTCGAGCCCACCGACGGCCGGGGCACCGACACCTCCGCGTGGGAGGACGCCTTCGTCTCCCACGACGCGACGATCGTGAACTCCGCCGGCGCGGACGTCTCCCTGGACGGCCTGGGCGTCGTCGAGGCCAAGGCCCGCATCACCGACTGGCTGGAGCGGTCCGGCATCGGCGAGGGCACCGTCAACTTCCGCCTGCGGGACTGGCTGTTCAGCCGTCAGCGCTACTGGGGCGAGCCCTTCCCCATCGTCTACGACGAGGACGGCATCGCCCACGCCCTGCCCGAGTCGATGCTGCCCCTGGAGCTGCCCGAGGTCGAGGACTACAGCCCGCGCACCTTCGACCCCGACGACGCCAACACCCAGCCCGAGACGCCGCTGTCGCGCAACGCCGACTGGGTCGACGTCACCCTGGACCTGGGCGACGGCCCGAAGAAGTACCGCCGCGAGACCAACACCATGCCCAACTGGGCCGGTTCCTGCTGGTACGAACTGCGCTACCTGGACCCGCACAACAGTGAGAAGCTGGTCGACCCGGACATCGAGCGCTACTGGATGGGCCCGCGCGAGGGCCAGCCGCACGGCGGCGTCGACCTGTACGTCGGCGGTGCCGAACACGCCGTACTGCACCTGCTGTACGCCCGCTTCTGGTCCAAGGTGCTGTACGACCTGGGGCACGTCTCGTCCGCCGAGCCGTTCCACAAGCTGTTCAACCAGGGCATGATCCAGGCCTTCGTCTACCGCGACGGCCGCGGCATCGCCGTACCGGCCGCCGAGGTGGAGGAGCGCGACGGCGCCTACTACTACCAGGGCGAGAAGGTCTCCCGACTGCTGGGCAAGATGGGCAAGTCCCTGAAGAACGCGGTCACCCCGGACGAGATCTGCGCCGAGTACGGCGCCGACACCCTGCGCCTGTACGAGATGGCCATGGGCCCACTGGACGTCTCCCGGCCGTGGGACACGCGCGCGGTGGTCGGCCAGTTCCGGCTGCTCCAGCGGCTGTGGCGCAACATCGTCGACGAGGCCACCGGTGAGGTCACGGTGATCGACGCCGAGCCCGACGAGGACACCCTGCGCGCCCTGCACAAGGCGATCGACGGGGTCCGCGGCGACCTGGAGGGCATGCGGTTCAACACCGCCATCGCCAAGGTCACCGAGCTGAACAACCACCTGACCAAGGTGGGCGGCCCGGTGTCGCGGTCCGTCGCCGAGGCCCTGGTGCTGCTGGTCGCGCCGCTGGCCCCGCACATCGCCGAGGAGCTGTGGCGCAGGCTGGGCCACACCGGCTCCGTCGTCCACCAGGACTTCCCCGTCGCCGACCCGGCGTACGTCGTGGACGAGACCGTCACCTGCGTCGTGCAGATCAAGGGCAAGGTCAAGGCGCGGCTGGAGGTGTCGCCCGGTATCTCCGAGGCGGAGCTGGAGAAGGCCGCCCTGGCGGACGAGAAGGTCGTGGCCGCGCTGGGCGGGGCCGGGATCCGCAAGGTGATCGTGCGGGCGCCGAAGCTGGTGAACATCGTTCCGGCGTAGCTGCCGAGGCATCGGCGGGACTCGGGGTAGTCCCCTACGGGCAGGTTCGGGGTTTTTCTGGAACTCCGGGCCTGCCCGTTCCGTTTACCGTTGAGAGGTGGCGCGCGGAGCGCCGCGGCCCGGCGGACAAGGAGCACCAGTGGAAGCAGTGATCGCAGTTTTCGCCCTGCTCTTCGTGCTCTTCCTGGTGCTGGGCGCCTACGCCACCGTGAAGGCCGTCGGCGCCGCCAAGCGCGGCGTGGACCGCACCCTCACCCAGGCCCGCCGCACCGTCGAGGACCACACCCTGCGCGCCAAGTCCTTCGCCCAGCCCGGCCCGGCGGGCGAGCTGGCCCAGCTGCGCCTGAGCCTGCGCACCTCGATGCGGGCCACCCAGGAGGCGCTGCGGGCGGGCGCCGCCGAGGACGAGTCCCTGAAGGAGGCCCTCGGCCTCTTCCAGCGCCTCAGCGCCCATGGATACGAACTCGACGACGAACTGCGCCGCCTGGAGTCCGAACCGGACCGCGCCAGGCTCGCCGAGCGCCTGCCCGCCCTGCGGGAGCGCACCCAGCGCATCACACACTCGGCGGACTCCCTGCGCTGGGCCGCCCGCGACCGCGCCCGGCACTTCGCCGACGACGAGCTGGACTCGCTCAGCGCCCAGATCGACGTGGAGACCGGCGCCCTGCGGCACTGGACCACCACGGACGACCCGACCCCGGGCCCCGCCACCACCCCGCCCCCCTGGCCCGAGGCCACCGACCCCGGTGAGTCGGCCCGGCAGACCTGGCCGGAGACACCGCGGTCGCGCACCGCCGAGGAACCGACGCGCCCCGCGATCACCCCGCCGGGCCCGCGGCCCACCTACCCCTGGCAGAAGAAGACCCGCCCCGAGAGCACCACCTGATCCCGCCACCGCGTCCCGCTGACAAGCCCGGGCTGCCGCACGGGCACTACGGCAGGTAACCTCCAGCTCATGTCCCGCCATGTCGCGATCGTCACCGATTCAACGGCCTACCTGCCGCCACGGACGATGGAGCGTCACGGCATCACGGCGGTACCCCTGACCGTCGTCCTGGGCGACCGGGCGCTCGAAGAGGGCACCGAGATCTCGACCCGTTCCCTGGCCCAGGCACTCCAGAAGCGACGCCCCGTCACCACCTCCCGCCCCAGCCCCCAGCTCTTCGCCGAGCACTACCGCAAGGTCGCCGAGGCGGGCGCCACCGACATCGTCTCCCTCCACCTCTCCGCCGAGCTGTCGGGCACCCATGACGCCGCCGTACTCGCGGCCCGCGAGGCGCCGGTGCCGGTACGGGTCGTGGACACCGGCATGATCGCGATGGCCCTGGGCTTCTGCGCCGTGACCGCGGCCGAGACCGCGGAGGCGGGCGGCACGGTCGACGAGGCGGTCGCCGCCGCCCAGAAACGGGCCTCCGGCACCGCCGCCTACTTCTACGTCGACACCCTCGACTATCTGCGCCGCGGCGGCCGTATCGGCGCCGCACAGGCCCTCTTCGGCTCCGCGCTCGCGGTCAAGCCGCTGCTCCAGCTGGCGGACGGCCGTATCGAGCCGCTGGAGAAGGTACGGACGGCGTCGAAGGCGATCGCCCGGCTGGAGGAGATCGCGGCCGACCGGGCGGGCAGCGCCAAGGTCGACATCGCGGTGCACCACCTCGCCGCCGCCGACCGCGCGTCCGCACTGGCCGAACGACTGCGGACCCGGGTGCCAGGGCTGGCGGACCTGCATGTCAGCGAGGTGGGGGCGGTGATCGGGGCGCATACGGGGCCCGGGCTGCTGGGGGTCGTGGTCTCCGCGCGGTGAGCTTGCTTCACACCGTGCCTCACGCGTGTGGGTGACCGGGATATCCACAACCGGCGGGTAATCCACGGGAATTGACCAAGATCATCGGGGATGTGGTCGGTCAGGTCATTCTCGGCGCATGGCACTTCGATCACGTACACGTACGCACAGCATCACTCGTACCGGCACGGGCGCCGGTACCGGGGGCGGGGGCCGGCTCGGCACCGGCCCTCGCGCCCGGTCGCGACTCGCGGCCACGGCCGCCACCAGCGGGCCCGGGCGGGCGCCCGCCTCCGACGGGCGGTTCCGGCACCGGACGGCGCCGACCGCGGAGGAGGTGCGCCGACGCGCGGAGATCCTCTTCGCCGAACGGGTCCGCGAACGGCGGGAGTCGGGGAGTGGGCCGCCCGGGGAGACCGGGCCGGACCTGAGGGCCGAGGTGGCCCTCGACCGGGCGCCGGAGCCGGGGCCGGCCCGTGCGCGGCTCGCCGTGCGGGAGCGGATGCCGGTGTGGCTTCAGGCGAGGTGCGGGCTGCGGCCGAGGAGCGTCGCCGCGCTGGCGGTGCTGCTGGCCGTCGCGGCTGTCCTCGCCGTCCAGCACTTCTGGACCGGGCGGACGCAGTCGGTGCGGGCGCCGGAGGTGGTACGGGCGGCGGATCCGTTCCCGGCTGAGGCCGGGGCCGAAGCCGCGGGCGTGAGCGCGGCAGGTGCTTCCGCCGCTCCCAGTGCAGCCGGCGCGCCCATGGGCGAGATCGTCGTCGATGTCAGCGGCAAGGTGCGGGAGCCGGGAGTTCACCGTCTTCCGGCCGGGTCGCGGGTCGCCGACGCGCTGGACGCTGCCGGTGGGGTGCGGCCGGGGACGGACACCGACGGGCTCAACCGGGCGCGGTTCCTGGTGGACGGGGAGCAGGTGGTCGTCGGGGGTCCCGCTCCTGCCGCCGCACCGGTTCCGGCCGCCGGTGCCGGGGGCGGCGACGCTCTGGCCGGGGTGGCGCCCGTCGCGCCGGTGTCCCTGAACACGGCCACGGCGGAGCAGCTCGACACGCTGCCGGGGGTCGGCCCGGTGCTGGCCCAGCACATCCTCGACTACCGCACCCAGCACGGCGGATTCCGCTCGGTGGACGAACTGCGGGAGGTCAAGGGCATCGGTGAACGGCGGTTCGCCGATCTACGGGATCTGGTACGGCCATGAGCCTCGTCCACGGCGACCGTGACCAGGGCGATGCCGAGCGGGCGCGTCGGGCCGTGCACGCGGCCTCGGGCCGACGGCTCGGTGACGCCCATCCGCGGCAGGAAGGGCCGACGGACCTGCGACTCGTACCGCCCGCACTCGCCGCGTGGGCCACGGCGGCGCTGACGCTGCATGCGTCGCCGGGCCGGGTCACGGCAGTCGTCGCCGTCTGCCTGATGGCGGTGGGAGGGCTGCTGCTGGCGCGGAGACGGCGCCGGGCGGGCGGCGAGGGCGGCAGGGGTGGCAGGGCTGGTACGGGGGGCACGGGCGGCGCGGACGGCACCTCGGTGCTCGTCGCGGTCGGTGCCGTGCTGCTCTGTGTCGCCGGGGCCGCCGCGTCGGCCGGGTTGCACGGGGCGGATCTGCGCCGCGGGCCCGTGCCGGAGCTGGCGCGTCGGTATGCCACGGTCACCGCCGAGGTCGAGGTCACCGCCGACCCCCGGCTCTCCCGGCCCCGCGTCTCGGGTAACCGGCTGCCACCGGCCACGGTGCTGGTGGGGGCGCGGGTGCGCGGTGTCGAGGAGCCGGGCGGGACGGTGACCGTGACACGGGCGCCGGTGCTGGTGATCGTCGATACGGGAGCCCGGGCTTCGGAGGGCGGGTCCGTGCGGTCGGCGTGGCTGGGTCTGCTGCCGTCGACGCGGGTGCGAGTCACCGGACAGCTGGCGCCCCCGCTGAGCGGCGGCGACCGGATCGCGGCGGTGCTGCGGGTCCGGCAGGCGGCGGCACCGAGGGTGACGCGGGAGCCGTCCGGGCCGCAGCGGCTGGCGGGACGGCTGCGCGCCGGGCTGCGGGAGGCCACCGACGGGTTGCCCCCGGATGCGCGCGCCCTGCTGCCGGGGCTGGTGGTCGGGGACACCTCCCGGATCACCCCGGAGCTGGACGAGGCGTTCAAGGCGACCGACCTCGCGCACACGCTCGCCGTGTCCGGCAGCAACCTCACGATCGTCCTGGTGCTGCTGCTGGGGCCGCCGGGTCTGGCGCAGCGCAGTGAACGCCGGGGGCTGGCGCCGCGGTTCGGTGTCTCCCTGCGGGCGACCGCGCTGCTCGGCGGGGCGCTGACGCTGGCCTTCGTGGTGGTGTGCCGACCGGACCCCAGTGTGCTGCGGGCCGCGGCCTGCGGGGCGGTGGTGCTGCTGGCCCTGGCGACCGGACGGCGCAGGTCGCTGATTCCGGCGCTGGCGGCGGCGGTACTGCTGCTGGTGCTGTACGACCCGTGGCTGTCCCGGAGTTACGGCTTCCTGCTCTCCGTGCTGGCCACCGGCGCCCTGCTCACCCTCGCGCCGCGCTGGAGCGCCGGACTGCGAGGGCGGGGGGTGCCGCCGAGGCTGGCGGAGGCGCTGGCGGCTGCGGCGGCGGCCCAGGCGGTGTGCGCGCCGGTCGTCGTGGTGCTGTCGGCGCGGGTGAGCCTGGTGGCGGTGCCCTGCAATCTGCTGGCGGAGTTCGCGTTGGCTCCGGCCACGGTGCTGGGTTTCACGGCGCTGGCCGTGGCACCGGTGGCGATGCCGCTCGCGAAGGCGGTGGCGTGGCTGGCGAGTTGGCCCACGGAGTGGCTCGCGGGCGTGGCGCGTGCCGGGGCGGCGCTGCCCGGTGCGGGGGTCGACTGGCCGGGCGACTGGACGGGGGCGGCGCTGCTCGGGCTCGTCGTGGTGGGGGTCGTCCTGGTCGGGCGGCGGGTGCTGCGGCGGCCGTGGCTGTGCGGTGTCTGCGGGGTGCTGCTGGTGCTGGCCGTGGTGCAGCCGCCACCGCTGACCCGGACGATCACGGGGTGGCCGCCGCCGGGGTGGCGGCTGGTGATGTGCGATGTGGGGCAGGGTGACGCGATGGTGCTGGCGGCGGGGGGCGGTGCCGGTGTGGTCGTGGACGCCGGGCCCGATCCCGGGCTGGTGGACGGTTGTCTGCGCGATCTCGGGGTCACCCGGATTCCCTTGGTCGTGCTGACGCACTTCCACGCCGACCATGTGGCGGGCCTGCCGGGCGTGCTGCGGGGCCGTTCGGTGGGGGCGATCGAGACGACGGCGCTTGCGGAGCCCGTGGACCAGGCCGGGTTCGTACGGAGGACGGCCACCACTCGGGGCATCCCCGTCCGCCCCGCCGTCGCCGGGGAACGGCGGCGCACGGGCGACCTCTCCTGGGAGGTGCTGTGGCCCCCGCCGGGCCCCGCCGCCGAACCGCGGGCGCCCAACGACGCCAGTGTCACGTTGCTGGTCAGTACGGCGGGACTGCGCATCCTGCTGCTGGGGGACCTCGAACCCGACGGTCAGCGGGCGCTGTTGAGGAGCCCGGCGGCCGGGGTGCTGGGCGGCGTGGACGTCCTGAAGGTGGCGCATCACGGCTCGGCCTACCAGGACCCGGACCTGATACGCCTGGTGGCACCGAGGCTGGCGCTGATCTCGGCGGGCGCGGACAACTCGTACGGGCATCCGGCGCCCGGGACGGTCGACGCGCTGCGGGCCGGGGGAGCGATGGTGTCGCGGACGGACCGGGACGGGGCGCTGGCCGTCACCGTGGACGGTGGGGAGTTGCGGGTGGCGGGAGACTGAGGGCATGGAACCTGTGCAGACCGACGCCTATCTCCGCCGACTCGGGGTCGAGCGCCCCGCCCGGCCCACCAGCGACGCCCTCCGCGAACTGCATCTGCGGCACCTCCAGACCGTGCCCTTCGAGAACCTGTCGATCCACCTCGGAGAGGAGATCGTGCTCACGGAGGAGCGGTTGCTTGGCAAGCTGCTGGGTTCCGGCCGGGGCGGGTTCTGTTACGAGCTGAACGGTGCGTTCGCGGGGCTGCTCACCGCGCTGGGCTTCGACGTCACGCTGCTGGCGGCGCGGGTGCACGTCCCGGGCGGCGGGCTCGGCATCCCGTACGACCATCTCGCCCTGCGGGTGGGGACGGTGGACGGCGGGGAGTGGCTGGCCGACGTGGGGTTCGGTGGGTTGAGCAACGGGGTGCTGGCGTGGCGGGAGCGAGGGGAGCAGGTGGATGCCGCGGGGGTGTTCCGGCTCGTGGACGTGGCGGGGGCGGTGCCGGAGTCGGGGGGTGAAGTGGATGTGGTGAAGGACGGCAGGGCGCAGTACCGGCTGGAGCCGAGGCCGCGGGCGCTGGGGGACTTCGTCGCCGGGGCGTGGTGGCATCGGACCTCGCCCGAGTCGCACTTCACGCGGTCGCTGGTGTGCTCCCGGGTCACCGAGGACGGCGGACGGGTGACGTTGAGCGGGCGGAAGCTGAAGACCACCGGCGCCGACGGGGAGTCGGAGGTGCGTGAGCTGGCGGACGACGCCGAGGTGCTGGCGGCCTACCGGGAGAGCTTCGGCATCGAGCTGGCGCGGGTGCCGGAGGTGCGGGGGGCGAAAATGGCGGGGTGAGTGATGTGAGACATGTGCTGGTGCTGCCCGACCGTGATGCCGCGGAGGAGGTGGCGGAGGCGCTCGGGGAGCGGTTCGGGGTGCGGGAGGAGCCGCGGCTGGTGCGGGACGCGCTGGCCGGTGAGGACGACGCGGAGGACGCGCAGTGGCTGGTGCTGCTGCGGGATGCGGAGGGGCGGCTGGACCCGGGGGAGCTGGACGCGTTCGCGGGGGAGTGGGAGGGGTGGCGGGAGGAGCCGTAGTCCGCCCGGTGACCGGGGACTGGCGGGGCGCTGTCAGTGGGGCGTGGGATGCTGGGCGCGATGGCCAGGAAGAGTGTGAATGACGAGCCTCTCGCCGCGGTGACCCTTGCCGTGGGGCAGGAGGAGCTGCTGCTGGACCGCGCCGTGCAGGAGGTGGTGGCCGCGGCGAAGGCCGCCGACGCGGACACGGATGTGCGGGACCTGGGGCCGGAGCAGTTGCAGCCGGGGACACTCGCCGAGCTGACCAGTCCGTCGCTCTTCGCGGAGCGCAAGGTCGTGGTGGTGCGCAACGCGCAGGACCTGTCGGCGGACACGGTGAAGGACGTGAAGGCGTATCTCACGGCGCCCGCCGAGGAGATCACGCTGGTGCTGCTGCACGCGGGCGGGGCCAAGGGCAAGGGGCTGCTGGACGCGGCGCGCAAGGCGGGGGCGCGGGAGGTGGCCTGCCCGAAGATGACCAAGCCCGCGGACCGGCTGGCGTTCGTGCGGCAGGAGTTCCGGACGCTCGGCCGGTCGGCGACGCCGGAGGCCTGCCAGGCGCTCGTCGACGCCATCGGCAGCGATCTGCGGGAGCTGGCGTCGGCGGTGTCGCAGCTGGTCGCCGATGTCGAGGGCACGATCGACGAGGCGGTCGTCGGGCGGTACTACACCGGACGGGCCGAGGCGTCGAGCTTCACCGTCGCCGACCGGGCGGTGGAGGGGCGGACGGCCGAGGCGCTGGAGGCGCTGCGGTGGTCGCTGGCGACGGGAGTGGCCCCCGTGCTGATCACCAGCGCGCTCGCCCAGGGCGTCCGGGCGATCGGCAAGCTGTCCTCCGCGCGCGGCGGACGCCCCGCCGATCTGGCCCGTGAGCTGGGCATGCCGCCCTGGAAGATCGACCGGGTCCGGCAGCAGATGCGTGGCTGGACCCCGGACGGCGTCGCCGCGGCCCTGCGAGCCGTCGCCGAGGCGGACGCCGGGGTGAAGGGCGGCGGTGACGACCCCGAGTACGCGCTGGAGAAGGCGGTCGTCGCCATCGCCCGCGCGGCGCGTTCCCGGGGCCGGGCGTAGGCGCACGGGGCGCGTTCCCGGGCCCGTAGGTAGAAACGGGGTGCCCTCGGCCGGGCGCGCTGGCATTGGCGCCCGCCTTCTGCTGCACGCCCCCGGCCTGCCCGGGCGCCTCGCCCTGCCGGATGCGTCGTGCTGGCCCCCGGCCGTTTTGGACGCCCTCGCCCTACCGTGTGTGCCGCCCCCTCGACGGATGCGTCGCCCTTCCGCCACCCGGTGGGGCGCCCCTTCCCCGCGCGCACCCGCCGGGCACCCCACCCTCGCCGCCCACCCCTCCCCTCCACCAGCTCGCTCCCCCTTCCCCCCAGCGGCGCCATCCCCCCAACCGGAGGACAATCGGACGCATCAGCCGTAATCGCCGAGATGACGGAGAGGTGGCGGTTCAGATGGCTGAGCACGCGCACGCGCAACTTGTTCGCAAGGGGTACGAGGCGTTTGTCCGTGGGGACATGGACACCCTGCGTGGGCTGATCGCGGCGGACTGTACGCACCATGTGCCCGGCAGTCACCCGCTGTCCGGGGACTTCAAGGGGCAGGACGCGATCATCGACATGTACGGCAGGCTCGCCCAGGAGACCGGCGGGACGATGCGTGTCGAGCTGATGAACGTCATGGTCGACGGACGCGGGCACGCGGTCGCCGTGCATCACTTCCAGGCCGAGCGGGGCGGCAAGAAGTACGACGACACCGGGTGCCTGATCTTCCGGATCGTCGGGGACAAGGTCACCGACCTCGACGAATGCGTCGGTGACATCGACAAGGCCGACGAGTTCTGGGCCTGACGGCCGGTGACGGTCACGCCGGAGGCCCCGGCGCCTGCCCTGGGGAAGGGCGTGGCACCGGGGCCTCCGGTTGAAGCGGGATGAGCCGCCCCCGCGTGGCGAACGCAGGCCGCGGGCGGCTCGTAGGTGCCGGTGGGGAGCGGATGAGAGAGGGCCCGCTCTACGTCCCGCCGACGGTCAGATCAGAAGAAGGTGTCAGCCCTTGAGGGACGCGACCTTCGAAGCCAGCGCCGACTTCTTGTTGGCGGCCTGGTTCTTGTGGATGACGCCCTTGGAGACGGCCTTGTCGAGCTGACGCGCGGCAGCGCGCTGGTACTCGGTGGCCTTCTCGACGTCACCCGCGGCAGCGGCCTCACGGGCCTTGCGGATCGCGGTCTTCAGAGAGGACTTGACGGCCTTGTTGCGCAGCCGGGCCTTCTCGTTGGTCTTGTTCCGCTTGATCTGGGACTTGATGTTCGCCACGAATGAGCCTTTTCAGGTTCAGGAACGGACCCGCCGGAGAGACCCCGCGCGACCCGTGCCGGATGATTTGCCAGGTGATTTCTTGAGACGTGCCTCGCGCTGAGAGGGCATGAGACACAGCCCCCCACACTACCAGCGGCCCATTGAGTGGCCCAAACCCGCTCCCGGTCGCCGCCCGTGGGACCATGGAAGCTACGTATCGATCCGACCCGAGGCATAAGGCGCCTCAAGAGACAGGACCCTGCGTGCCCGCGACCCCTAACAATGTGCCCGAGCCGAGCCGTACCGACCCGGCTCTGATCCGCAACTTCTGCATCATCGCGCACATCGACCACGGCAAGTCCACGCTCGCCGACCGGATGCTCCAGCTGACCGGGGTGGTCGAGCAGCGGCAGATGCGCGCTCAGTACCTCGACCGCATGGACATCGAGCGCGAGCGCGGCATCACGATCAAGTCCCAGGCGGTGCGGTTGCCGTGGGCTCCCACCCACGACCAGGGCAACACGCACATCCTCAACATGATCGACACCCCGGGGCACGTCGACTTCACCTACGAGGTCTCGCGGTCGCTCGCCGCCTGCGAGGGGACCATCCTCCTCGTCGACGCCGCCCAGGGCATCGAGGCCCAGACCCTCGCCAACCTCTACCTGGCGATGGAGAACGACCTCACGATCATCCCCGTACTCAACAAGATCGACCTTCCGGCCGCGCAGCCGGAGAAGTTCGCCGAGGAGCTGGCGAACCTGGTCGGGTGCGAGCCGAGCGACGTGCTCAAGGTCTCCGCCAAGACCGGGCTCGGTGTCGAGGCCTTGCTCGACAAGGTCGTCCAGGAGATCCCCGCGCCGGTCGGCGTCAAGGACGCCCCCGCGCGGGCCATGATCTTCGACTCGGTCTACGACTCCTACCGCGGTGTCGTGACGTACGTCCGTGTCATCGACGGCCAGCTCAACAAGCGCGAGCGCATCCGGATGATGTCGACGAACGCCACCCACGAGCTGCTGGAGATCGGCACCAACTCGCCGGAGATGCTCCCGGCCGACGGTCTCGGCGTCGGTGAGGTGGGCTATCTGATCACCGGTGTGAAGGACGTCCGCCAGTCGAAGGTCGGTGACACCGTCACCAGCCAGCACAAGGGCGCCACCGAGGCGCTCGGCGGTTACAAGGACCCGAAGCCGATGGTCTTCTCCGGTCTGTATCCGCTGGACGGCTCCGACTACCCCGAGCTGCGCGAGGCCCTCGACAAGCTCCAGCTCAACGACGCCGCCCTTGTCTACGAGCCGGAGACCTCCGCGGCCCTCGGCTTCGGCTTCCGCGTCGGCTTCCTGGGCCTGCTGCACCTCGACGTGATCCGCGAGCGGCTGGAGCGCGAGTTCGGCCTCGACCTGATCGCCACCGCGCCGAACGTGGTGTACCAGGTGACCATGGAGGACGGCGAGGAGCACACGGTCACCAACCCGAGCGAGTTCCCCGAGGGGAAGATCGCGGAGGTGCACGAGCCGGTGGTCCGGGCGACGATCCTGGCGCCCACCGAGTTCATCGGCGCGATCATGGAGCTGTGCCAGACCCGGCGCGGCACCCTGCTCGGCATGGACTACCTCTCCGAGGACCGTGTGGAGATCCGCTACACGCTCCCGCTCGCGGAGATCGTCTTCGACTTCTTCGACCAGCTGAAGTCCAAGACCCGCGGCTACGCCTCCCTCGACTACGAGCCCACCGGCGAGCAGTCCAGCTCGCTGGTCAAGGTCGACATCCTGCTGCACGGCGACAAGGTGGACGCCTTCTCGGCGATCACCCACAAGGACCAGGCGTACGCGTACGGCGTACGGCTGGTCGCCAAGCTGAAGGAGCTGATCCCGCGGCAGAACTTCGAGGTGCCGGTGCAGGCCGCCATCGGCTCCCGGGTGATCGCCCGCGAGACCATCCGCGCCATCCGCAAGGACGTCCTCGCCAAGTGCTACGGCGGTGACATCTCCCGTAAGCGGAAGCTGCTGGAGAAGCAGAAGGAAGGCAAGAAGCGGATGAAGATGGTGGGTTCCGTGGAGGTTCCGCAGGAGGCCTTCATCGCGGTGCTGTCCAGCGATGACAGCGCGGGGTCGGGCAAGGCCAAGAAGTAACCGGACCGCGGTCCGTCAAATCGGGCACAACGGGGCCCGTCGTACGAAAGTGCGGCGGGCCCCTCGTCGTGCGTACGGTCGCTGTCTGTAGGAAGTTACAGGGCGCGAGCCCTTACGTAGTGGCCGGTCGGGCTCTACCCTGATCTCCACTCGAATAGTTACTCGCGAGTTAAACAAGTGCTCGCGAGTGAAACGAGCCCACTGAGCGAGCCGCATCGTCGCGGGCCCCGGAGGATGTCGTGAGCGACACACAGACCTTGATCGAGAACCGTCCGCCGTCCGTAGCGGGGCTTTTCCTGGAGCGGGTTTCGGCCACACCGGATGCCGAGGCCTACCGTTACCCGGTGCCCGCGGCGTCCGGTGAGGGCCCCGACGACTGGAAGTCACTGAGCTGGGGGCAGGCCGCCGAGCGGGTCTTCCGGATCGCCGCCGGGCTGATCGAGCTGGGTGTCGAGCCGGAGCAGCGGGTGGCGCTGGCCTCCTCGACGCGGCTGGAGTGGATCCTCGCCGACCTCGGCATCATGTGCGCGGGCGCCGCCACGACGACCGTGTACCCGCAGACCAACGCTGAGGAATCGGCGTACATCCTCTCCGACTCCGGGAGCCGGGTGCTGATCGCGGAGGACGCCGAGCAGCTGGCGAAGGCCGTCGAGAAGCGGGCCGAGCTGCCGGAGCTGACCCATGTCGTCGTCATCGACGGGGACGGCGTGGAGAGCGGTGACTGGATCCTGACCCTCGCCGAGCTGGAGAGCCGGGGCGCGGCCCGGCTGGAGAAGGACGCCGAGCTGATCAAGGAGCGGGTCGGCGCGATCACCAAGGACCAGCTGGCCACCCTCATCTACACCTCCGGCACCACCGGCCGCCCCAAGGGTGTCCGGCTGCCGCACGACAACTGGTCGTACATGGCCAAGGCGATCGCCGCGACCGGGCTGGTCGGGCGGGACGACGTGCAGTACCTGTGGCTGCCGCTCGCGCACGTGTTCGGCAAGGTGCTCACCTCCGGCCAGATCGAGGTCGGGCACGTCACCGCCGTCGACGGCCGCGTCGACAAGATCATCGAGAACCTTCCGGTGGTGCAGCCGACGTACATGGCGGCCGTGCCGCGCATCTTCGAGAAGGTCTACAACGGCGTCGCCGCGAAGGCGCGGGCCGGTGGCGGCGCCAAGTACAAGATCTTCCAGTGGGCCGCCGAGGTCGCCCGCGAGTATGCCAAGGTCACCCAGGACAACTTCCGGCGCACCGGCACCGCGAGCGCGCCGTTCGCCCTGCGGACCAAGCACGGGGTCGCCGACAAGCTCGTCTACGCCAAGATCCGCGAGGCGTTCGGCGGCAACCTGCGCGCCTGCATCTCCGGCTCCGCCGCCCTCGCCCCCGACATCGGCTACTTCTTCTCCGGTGCTGGCATCCACATCCTGGAGGGCTACGGGCTCACCGAGTCCTCCGCCGCGTCCTTCGTCAACCCGGGCGAGGCGTACCGCACGGGGACGGTGGGCAAGCCGCTGCCCGGCACGGAGGTCCGGATCGCCGACGACGGCGAGATCCTGCTGCGCGGCCCCGGCATCATGGAGGGCTACCACAAGCTGCCCGAGAAGACCGCCGAGGTGCTGGAGCCGGACGGCTGGTTCCACACCGGCGACATCGGCGAGCTGTCGCCCGACGGCTACCTGCGCATCACCGACCGCAAGAAGGACCTCATCAAGACCTCCGGCGGCAAGTACATCGCGCCCGCCGAGGTCGAGGGACAGTTCAAGGCGGTGTGCCCCTACGTCTCCAACATCCTCGTGCACGGCGCCGACCGGAACTTCTGCACCGCCCTGATCGCGCTCGACGAACCGTCGATCCTCCAGTGGGCGGGCGAGAACGGTCTGGAGGGCAAGTCGTACGAGGAGGTCGTCGCCGCGCCCGCCACGGTCGAGCTGATCGACGGGTACGTGCGGCAGCTCAACGCCGGGTTGCAGCGCTGGCAGACCATCAAGAAGTTCCGGCTGCTGCCACGGGACCTGGACGTGGAGCACGGGGAACTGACGCCCAGCCTGAAGCTCAAGCGGCCGGTGGTCGAGCGGGAGTACAAGCACCTGATCGAGGAGATGTACGAGGGGGCGCGGGAGGCGTAGGCACGGGGGTGGCGGGGGACTGACGGCGGCTGCGGGTGGTCTGTGGCTGGTCGCTCGGTTCCCCGCGCCCCTGAGGTCCGTTCGCACCCCGCCCCCTGCCGTCAGAGGTCGGCCAACGCCCCCTTCCCGGTCGGAATCGGCCATCTTCTGGCACGCGTGCAACAGCTCTCCCCCTCCCGACAGCCCACTTCGGTAACTCGGTGCGTATGGCCGCGGTCTTTCTGTCACCCTGTCGGCATTGACCGAGGCCTGTACGTCCGAGCTGTCCGGGAGTCGTCCATGGGCGCCATTCCGACGCAACGGGAGACCGCTCCCCTTGCCTCCGACGGGCCTGCGCACGCCACCGCCGCACACCTGCACACCACCCTCTCCGGAAGCCCCCTCGCCCCCGGAACCGCCCGAGGGCTGGTCCGCGCGGCGTTACAGGAGTGGGCCGACCGGGGCCTGCCCGGCACCGCGCGGATCACCGGCCGCCTCACCCAGGACGCGATGGTCGCCGTCAGCGAACTCGTCACCAACGCCGTCGTGCACGCCGGGACCGAGGTCGCCCTGGCCTGCCGCCTCGAACCCGACACCGGCGCCCTGGTCGTCGAGGTCACCGACCGGCACCCCTCCCGCCCCCTCCGCGAAGGGTCCGCGGAACCGTCGTACGAGGCACCGGAGCAGGGCCGCGGACTGCGCCTGGTCGCCGCCCTCGCGGACGCCTGGGGCGTCAGCTACCGGCGCGGCACCAAGACCGTATGGGCGCGGCTGCCCGCCGAGGAGGCCGACGACCCCGCCGACCCCCCGGATCTCGGCCTCCATGTCGCCGAACTGCTCGCCCCCGAGCCCCGGCCGCACGGCGCCGACCGGGACTGGCTGGGCCGCGGCGCCCTGTCCTTCCTCGCCGAGGCCTCCGACCTGCTCGCCGGACAGCTCGACGAGAACCTGGTCGCCGCCCTCACCGGCCAGCTGATCGTGCCCCGGCTGGCCGACTGGTGCGCGGTCTGGCTGGAGGACGAGGCAATAGGGCGCGGCGGCGGCTGGGGTGGCGACGGCGGCGGACTGCCCGGCGCCCGGCTCGCCCGCGTCTGGCACCGCGGCGAGGACCACCTGGAGGAACTCCACCGCGTCCTGGAGAAGGACCCGCCCCGCCCGCCCGCCGACGCGGTGCGCTCCGGCCCCGTCCCCTACCCCTGGCCCGGCGCCGCGCTCGGCCCGCGCGGCACGCACGGAGCCGCCCTCGCCTACCGCCTCGTAGCGGGCGGCCGCCCCCTGGGCACCCTCGTCATCGGCCGGGCCGGGCTGCCCCGCTTCCCCGACGAGATCACCGGCCTCGTCGAGGACCTCGGCCGCCGGGTGGCGCTCGCCATCGGCGCCGCCCGCCAGTACGCCCGCCAGGCCACCATCAGCGCCGTGCTCCAGCGCGGTCTGCTGCCCGGCGCGGTCGCCGAGATCCCCGGTGTGCGCAGCGCCCTCGTCCACGAACCCTGCGACCAGGGCGGACCCAGCGGCGACTTCTACGACCTGTTCCCCGCCGGCGACGGCCGCTGGTGCTTCGCCGTCGGTGACGTCCAGGGCAAGGGGCCCGAGGCCGCCGTCGTCATCGGGCTCGCCCGGCCCTGGCTGCGGCTGCTGGCCCGCGAGGGCTACCGCGTCGCCGACGTCCTCGACCGGCTCAACCAGCTCCTCCTCGACGACGCCACCGAGGCAGCCGACGCCGCCGCCCGCGCCCTGGCCGGCCCCGTCCTGCCCGGCGACGGCCCGCAGACCCGCTTCCTCTCCCTCCTCTACGGCGACCTGGTGCCCCTGGACGGCGGCGGCGTCCGCGTCACCCTCGCCTCCGCGGGCCACCCGCTGCCGCTGGTACTGCGCCCCGACGGCAGCGTGCGCACCGCGGCCCGGCCGCAGACGCTCCTCGGGGTCGTCGAGGACGAGACGTACACCAGCGAGACCATCGAGCTGGCCCCCGGCGACAGCCTGCTGTGCGTGACCGACGGGGTCACCGAGCGGCGCAGCGGCTCCCGCCAGTTCGACGACGAGGACGGGCTCGCCGCCGCGCTGTCCGGCTGCGCCGGGCTCGGCGCCGATCTGATCGCGGAACGCATCCGGCGTCTGGTGCACGACTTCGGCGGGCATCCGCCGGAGGACGACCTCGCGCTGCTGGTACTGCAGGCCGAGTGAGCGCCCCCGATGCCGGACAAGTGAGCGCCCCCGATGCCGGACAATGGAGTACATGCCTTCCGCACTCCCCGACGGCGAGCCCGTCCCCGCCGACGGCGCGCTGCCCGCGTCCGCGCTCGCCGGGGCGGCGACCCGCCCCCTCGGGTTCTACCTGCACGTCCCGTACTGCGCGACCCGCTGCGGCTACTGCGACTTCAACACCTACACCGCCACCGAGCTGCGAGGCACCGGCGGCGTCCTCGCCTCCCGCGACAACTACGCCGACACCCTGACCGACGAGGTCCGCCTCGCCCGCAAGGTCCTCGGCGACGACCCGCGAGAGGTCCGCACGGTCTTCGTCGGCGGCGGTACGCCCACCCTGCTGGCCGCCGACGACCTCGTACGGATGCTGGGGGCGATCCGCGACGAGTTCGGGCTCGCGGCGGACGCGGAGGTCACGACGGAGGCGAACCCGGAGTCGGTGGACCCCGCCTACCTGGCCACCCTGCGCGAGGGCGGCTTCAACCGGATCTCCTTCGGCATGCAGAGCGCCCGCCAGCACGTCCTGAAGGTCCTGGACCGCACCCACACCCCCGGCCGCCCCGAGGCGTGCGTCGCCGAGGCCCGCGCGGCGGGCTTCGACCACGTCAACCTGGACCTGATCTACGGCACACCGGGCGAGTCCGACGACGACTGGCGGGCGTCCCTGGACGCGGCGCTGGGCGCGGGCCCCGACCACGTCTCGGCCTACGCCCTCATCGTCGAGGAGGGCACCCAGCTGGCCCGCCGCATCCGCCGCGGCGAGGTCCCGATGACCGACGACGACGTGCACGCGGACCGGTACCTGATCGCGGACGAGGTGCTCTGCGGGGCGGGCTTCGACTGGTACGAGGTCTCGAACTGGGCGACCTCCGAGGCCGCCCGCTGCCTCCACAACGAGCTGTACTGGCGCGGCGCCGACTGGTGGGGCGCGGGCCCCGGCGCCCACTCCCACGTCGGCGGCGTGCGCTGGTGGAACGTCAAGCACCCGGGCGCGTACGCGGCGGCCCTGGCCGCGGGACGCTCACCGGGCGCGGGACGCGAACTGCTGTCGGACGAGGACCGCCGCGTGGAGCGCGTCCTGCTGGAGCTGCGGCTCCGGGAAGGGGTGCCGCTGTCGCTGCTGCGGCAGGACGGCCTTGCGGCCGCGCGTCGGGCGCTGGCGGACGGGCTCCTCCAGGAGGGCCCCTACGCCGAGGGGCGGGCCGCGCTGACACTGCGCGGTCGGCTCCTGGCGGACGCGGTGGTGCGGGACCTGGTGGACTGAGGGGTCATCCCCGCTTCGGCGGGGAGCAGGAACCGCTCGGCCGTGTGGACGAGCTGATCGACGGACCACCTCCGCAGCGGCGGAGAGCAGCCCACCAGGCCCGGTCTGTCAACAGCCGGACGGCGTTCAGGACACGGTCACGTGGTCGATGAGTCGTTCCACACTGCCCAGTAGCTCCGGCTCCAGGTCCTTGTAGGACCGGACCCGGGCCAGGATCCCCCGCCAGGCCTCGCCGGTGTTTTCCGGCCATCCCAGGGCCCGGCACACCCCCGTCTTCCAGTCCTGGCCGCGCGGCACCCTCGGCCAGCCCGCGATGCCCAGGGAGGACGGCTTCACCGCCTCCCAGACGTCGATGTACGGATGGCCCACGACCAGGGCGTGTGCGCTGGTCACCGACTCCGCGATCCGCCACTCCTTCGAGCCCGGTACGAGGTGGTCGACCAGGACGCCCAGCCGGGCGTCCGGGCCGGGGGCGAAGTCCTCGACGATCCCCGGGAGGTCGTCGACGCCCTCCAGGTACTCCACGACCACTCCCTCCACGCGCAGGTCGTCGCCCCAGACCTTCTCGACGAGTTCGGCGTCGTGGCGGCCCTCGACATAGATCCGTCCGGCGCGGGCGACGCGGGCGCGGGCGCCGGGGACGGCCACGGAACCGGAGGCGGTACGGGTGGGTCGTACCGGACCGGTGGCCGGTTTCACCAGGGTCACCGGCCTGCCCTCCAGGAGGAATCCGCGCGGCTCCAGCGGGAACACGCGGTGCTTGCCGAAGCGGTCCTCCAGGGTGACCGTGCCCGCCTCGCAGCGGATCACCGCGCCGCAGAAACCGGTGTGCGGCTCCTCCACCACCAGGCCCGGGTCCGCCGGGACCTCCGGGACGGGCCGGGGCTTCTTCCAGGGCGGGGTCAGGTCGGCGGAGTACTGGCGCATTCGGATGACGATATGGACACGCCCGGGCCGCTTCAGCCCGACACGCCGAAGCGCGCCGCCAGCGCGTCGCGCTGCGCCCGCACGAACGCCGCGTCCACCACCGCTCCGTGACCGGGGACGTACAGCGCGTCCTCGCCGCCCAGGGACAGCAGCCGGTCCAGGGCGTCCGGCCAGTGCGACGGTACGGCGTCGGGGCCCGCCTGCGGTTCGCCGGACTCCTCGACCAGGTCGCCGCAGAACACCACCTCCGGGTCGCCCGGGACCAGCACGGCGAGGTCATGGGCCGTGTGGCCGGGGCCCACGTTGGCCAGCAGCACCTGGCAGCCGCTGCCCAGGTCCAGCGTCCACTCGCCGGAGACGTGGTGGCGGGGCGGCACCAGGGTCTCGGCGGCCTCCGTGGCCGAGGGCTCGGGCAGCCCGTGCCGGACGGCGTCCGCGCGGATCTCCTCCCGCCCGTGCCGGGACCCGAGCAGCGCGTCCACGCCGACCGCGCCGTACACCTCCGTGCCCGCGAACGCCGCGGCGCCGAGGACATGGTCGAAGTGCGGATGGGTGAGCGCGAGATGGGTCACACGGTCACCGGTGAGCGCCTGCGCCCGCGTACGCAGCCGGGCGCCCTCCGCGAGGCTGGATCCCGAGTCGACCACCAGCGCCGCGCCCGCCCCGACGACCAGTCCCACCGTGCAGTCCCACACCGGCAGACGGCACCGTCCGACCCCCGGCGCCAGCCGCTCCCACCCCAGCTCTTCCCAAGTCACCGTCATACCCGCGACGCTAGCCGTAACGCCCGCGCGTGCGTGACGTCGCAGGACCGGCCTTGCCGGGGGCGTACCCGACCGCCGTACACTGGGCCGGGTAAGGCTGGCACTCGCGGGCGCCGAGTGCCAGGGGGAGCGCCAAGGGGACGACCGCTGGAGGTGTGCGCGATGCTCAGTGAACGAAGGCTCCAGGTGCTGCGCGCCATCGTCCAGGACTACGTCGGCACCGAGGAACCCGTCGGTTCCAAGGCGCTCACCGAACGGCACGGCCTCGGTGTCTCACCGGCCACCGTGCGCAACGACATGGCCGCCCTGGAGGACGAGGGGTACATCGCCCAGCCGCACACCAGCGCCGGGCGCATCCCCACCGACAAGGGCTACCGGCTCTTCGTCGACAAGCTCGCCGAGGTGAAGCCGCTGACCGCGCCCGAGCGGCGCGCGATCCAGAACTTCCTCGACGGCGCCGTCGACCTCGACGACGTCGTGGCGCGCACGGTACGGCTGCTGGCGCAGCTCACCCGGCAGGTCGCCGTCGTGCAGTACCCGTCGCTGACCCGGTCCACGGTGCGGCACGTGGAGCTGCTGGCGCTGGCCCCGGCCCGGCTGATGCTGGTGCTGATCACCGACACCGGGCGGGTCGAGCAGCGGATGGTCGACTGCCCGGCGCCGTTCGGCGAGACCTCGCTGGCGGACCTGCGGGCGCGGCTGAACAGCCGGGTCGCGGGCCGCCGCTTCACCGACGTGCCCACCCTCGTCGAGGACCTGCCCGAGGCCTTCGACGTCGAGGACCGGGGCACGGTCTCGACGGTGCTCTCCACCCTGCTGGAGACCCTCGTCGAGGAGAACGAGGAGCGGCTGATGATCGGCGGCACCGCCAATCTCACCCGCTTCGGACATGACTTCCCCCTCGTGATCCGGCCCGTCCTGGAAGCCCTTGAGGAGCAGGTGGTGCTCCTCAAGCTCCTGGGCGAGGCGAAGGATCCGGGCATGACCGTGCGTATCGGTCACGAGAACGCCCATGAGGGACTCAACTCCACGTCGGTGGTGTCGGTCGGCTACGGTTCGGGCGGCAGGGCAGTAGCCAAGCTCGGCGTGGTCGGACCGACCCGCATGGATTACCCGGGAACGATGGGAGCGGTACGAGCGGTGGCACGGTACGTCGGACAGATCCTGGCGGAGTCGTAGGTGGCCACGGACTATTACGCCGTTCTCGGCGTGCGTCGCGACGCGTCGCAGGAAGAGATCAAGAAGGCCTTCCGGCGGCTCGCGCGCGAGCTGCACCCGGACGTCAATCCGGATCCGAAGACCCAGGAGCGGTTCAAGGAGATCAACGCCGCCTACGAGGTGCTGTCGGACCCGCAGAAGAAGCAGGTCTACGACCTCGGCGGCGACCCGCTGTCCCAGGCGGGCGGCGGTGGCGCGGGCGGCTTCGGCGCCGGTGGCTTCGGCAACTTCTCGGACATCATGGACGCGTTCTTCGGCACGGCGTCGCAGCGCGGGCCGCGCTCGCGCACCCGCCGCGGCCAGGACGCGATGATCCGGATCGAGGTCGAGCTGGACGAGGCGGCCTTCGGCACGACCAAGGACATCCAGGTCGACACGGCCATCGTCTGCTCCACCTGCAACGGTGAGGGCGCCGCGCCGGGCACCACCGCGCAGACGTGTGACATGTGCCGGGGCCGCGGTGAGGTCTCCCAGGTCACCCGGTCCTTCCTGGGCCAGGTCATGACTTCGCGGCCGTGCCCGCAGTGCCAGGGCTTCGGCACCGTCGTCCCCACGCCGTGCCCGGAGTGTGCCGGGGACGGCCGGGTGCGCTCGCGGCGGACGCTGACCGTGAAGATCCCCGCCGGTGTCGACAACGGCACCCGCATCCAGCTCGCCGGTGAGGGCGAGGTCGGGCCCGGTGGCGGTCCGGCCGGTGATCTGTACGTCGAGATCCACGAGCTGCCGCACCCGACCTTCCAGCGGCGCGGCGACGACCTGCACTGCACGGTGACCATCCCCATGACGGCGGCGGCCCTCGGCACGAAGGTGCCGCTGGAGACGCTCGACGGCATGGAGGAGGTCGACATCAGGCCGGGCACCCAGTCCGGGCAGTCGATCCCGCTGCACGGGCGCGGTGTGACGCATCTGCGCGGCGGCGGGCGCGGTGACCTCATCGTGCACGTCGAGGTGCAGACGCCGTCCAAGCTCGACCCCGAACAGGAGCGGCTCCTGCGTGAGCTGGCCAAACTGCGCGGCGAGGAGCGCCCGCAAGGGCAGTTCCAGCCCGGCCAGCAGGGGCTGTTCTCCCGGCTGAAGGACGCCTTCAACGGCCGCTGAGGGGCCCCTTCGACGGCCGCTGACATGCGGAGCATTCCGTAGGCATATACCTACGGAAGCCCCGATTCGGACTGCCGCGGAGGACGTGACAACATGCCGTCATGTCCTCCGCACTGACCGATCTCCTCCAGCTCCCGATCGTGCAGGCCCCCATGGCGGGCGGCGTCTCCGTGCCGCGGCTCGCCGCGGCCGTGTCCGACGCGGGCGGGCTGGGTTTCCTCGCCGCCGGGTACAAGACCGCCGACGGGATGTACCAGGAGATCAAGCAGCTGAGGAGCCTCACCCAGCGCCCCTTCGGCGTCAACCTCTTCCTGCCGCAACCCGAATATCCCGGTGCGAGCACCGGCTCCACTGGAGCGGCTGGCGCCGCGCCCTCCAATGCCGCCGCCGTCGACGTCTACGCCCACCAGCTGGCCGGCGAGGCCTCCTGGTACGAGACCGAGCTGGGCGACCCGGACAGCGGCCGTGACGACGGCTACGAGGCCAAGCTCGCCGTGCTGCTGGACAACCCCGTCCCGGCGGTGTCGTTCCACTTCGGCGTGCCCGGACCGGAGGTACTGGACTCGCTGCGCCGCGCCGGGACCTTCACCCTGGTCACCGCCACCACCGTCGACGAGGCCGTCGCCGTCGAGCAGGCCGGGGCGGACGCGGTGATCGTGCAGGGCGTCGAGGCGGGCGGCCACCAGGGCACCCATCGCGATCTGGCCGAGCGGGACTGTGCCGGACTCGGGCTGCTGGCGCTCCTCGCCCAGGTGCGCGAGGCGGTGAACGTCCCGCTCGTCGCCGCCGGGGGCGTGATGCGCGGCAGCCAGATCGCCGCCGTGCTCGCGGCGGGGGCCAGCGCCGCCCAGCTCGGCACCGCCTTCCTCGCCACCCCGGAGTCCGGTGCCGCCGACGTCCACAAGCAGGCGCTGACCAACCCGCTGTTCGTGCGGACGGAGCTGACTCGGGCGTTCACCGGGCGCCCCGCGCGGGGGCTCGTCAACCGGTTCATGCGGGAGCACGGGCCGTACGCGCCCGCCGCCTACCCGGAGGTCCACCATCTGACCTCGCCGCTGCGGAAGGCGGCCGCGAAGGCCGGGGACGCCCAGGGCATGGCACTGTGGGCGGGGCAGGGCCACCGGATGGCCCGGGAGCTGCCCGCCGGGCAGCTGGTGCAGGTGCTGATGGGTGAACTCGACGCGGCCTGGACAGCGTTGTCGACGGGAGGGCGGGAGCGATGACCGCGCCGGTGTTCGTGGTCGACCGGCTCGACCCGGTCGGGGCCGAGTTCGTGCTGGAGGGTGCCGAGGGGCGGCACGCGGTGTCCGTGAAGCGGCTGCGGCCCGGCGAGGACGTCGTCCTCACCGACGGGCGCGGACGCTGGACCGAGGGTGTCGTCAAGGCCGCCGAGGGCAGGGACCGGCTGGTGGTGGGCGAGTTGGCGGCGGTGCGGGAGGAGCCCGAGGAGGGACCCCGGATCACCGTCGTACAGGCGCTGCCCAAGGGCGACCGGGGTGAACTCGCCGTCGAGACCATGACGGAGGTCGGCGTCGACGCGATCGTGCCGTGGGCGGCGGCCCGCTGCATCACCCAGTGGAAGGGCGAGCGCGGTCTGAAGGCGCTCGGCAAGTGGCGGGCCACCGCCCGGGAGGCGGGCAAGCAGTCCCGGCGGGTGCGCTTCCCGGAGGTCGCGGACGCGGCGACGAGCAGACAGGTTGCCTCACTTCTGGCCGACGCCGACTTCGCCGCCGTGCTCCACGAGAGCGGCGACGCGCCGCTGGCCACCGCCGAACTGCCCACCGACGGCCACATCGTGCTGGTGGTCGGCCCCGAAGGGGGCGTCTCACCGGAGGAGTTGGCGCTGTTCACGCAGGCCGGGGCGCGGCCCTACCGGCTGGGGCGGAGCGTGCTGCGCACCTCCACGGCCGGTACTGCGGCCACCGCGCTGCTGCTGGGCCGCACCGGGCGCTGGGACTGACGCCGGGCGGGTCCGGGCGCTTGGGCTGACGCCCGGCGGGCCCGGGCGCTTGGGCTGACCTGACGCCGGGCGGGTCCGGGCGTCTGGGCTGACGCCCCGGCGGGCTGATGTCCTCAGGCCAGTGCCGCCCGGCCCCTCACCACCGCCCGGAACAGCTCCCAGCCGTCCACCTCCACGGTCCCCGCGCCCGGCTCCGCCAGCAGCCCGCGCCGGTCCGCCTCGTCCACGAACGCGCGGACCACGCCCGGCTCGTGCAGGTTGAGCAGGTTGCCGTGGCCGTCGGTGACGGAGCCCGAGTACCAGTAGCCCTCGGCGACATAGCGGCCCTCGCCGGAGCGGAAGACGATCCGGGTGGCAGTGTGCCGGTCCCGGTACAGCGTCAGCGTCTCCCGGCAGGCGCCGTCCTCCCCGTGCGAGTGCCGTAACGTCCAGTCGTAGGCGGTGCGCTCGTCGACGACGAGCCTGCGCAGTCCGCGGTCGTTCCCCATGACCGTCACGCTATGGCGTCGAACGTCCGTTCCGCGCGGGATTTTCCGGTGGCCGTATGCGCTCTACCGCGACCGGCGCGGCGGTGGCAGGCTGCCTTTCATGGGGGTGTCGCGACGGATGGCAGGCGTGGTGGGGCTGATGGCCGTCACCGTGGGCGGGCTCGTGGCCTGTGAGCCGGGCGGGCTCAGCTCGGCGACGGTGGCGTACACCACCGACGAACTGGTGACCCGGGAGATGGAGCGGCGGGACGCCGAGGTGCAGTGGCTGACCTGCACCGCCAACTTCGGCTCCCAGGGCGGCTCCACGCCGACCGCCGGCGAGGACACCGTCGCCGACGTCGACTGCCAGGGCCGCACCGGCACCGGCAAGGAGATCACCGTCGACGGGAAGGTGACCCGCGCGGTCAACGGCGCCTGCGTACGCGGCCGGCTCACCGTCGAGATCGACGGCAAGGAGTGGTTCCGCGTCAACGGGCTCGGCGACTGCGACGCCGCGCCCAGCACCCCGCCCGCCGGTCAGCCGGGCGGACAGCAGCCCGGGCCGACGGTCACCGTGACCGTCACCAAGACCGTGTAC
The DNA here is from genome assembly GCF_018070565.1 of Streptomyces sp. B93. Lineage (GTDB taxonomy): Bacteria > Actinomycetota > Actinomycetes > Streptomycetales > Streptomycetaceae > Streptomyces. The sequence continues at coordinate 209,819 of NZ_JAGPXL010000002.1, read as the reverse complement.
TGCCAGCGGGCCCCGCAGTGCTGGCCGGACGGCAAGTGACACAAGCGCAAGTGACGGACAGTAAGTGATCCAAACCGCTGTTCGCGGGCACCTCACCTGCATAGGGTTGCTCAGGTGACTCAGTCCGCAACGTCCGCCGCATCGGCGTATCTCCGCTTCCCGCATCCGCACGGCGAGTTGATCGCGTTCACCGCCGAGGACGACGTCTGGCTGGCCCCCCTCGACGGCGGCCGGGCCTGGCGCGTGAGCGCCGACAACGTGCCGGTGAACCATCCGCGCGTCTCGCCCGACGGCACCACCGTCGCCTGGACCTCCACCCGCGACGGCGCGCCCGAGGTGCACATCGCGCCCGTCGACGGGGGCCCCGCCCGCCGCCTCACCCACTGGGGCAGCTGGAAGACCCAGGTGCGCGGCTGGACCCCGGACGGCGAGGTCCTCGCCCTGACCACCCACGGCCAGGCCAGCCTGCGCCGCTCCTGGGCGCACGCCGTCCCCCTCGACGGCGGACCGGCGACCCGGCTGCCGTACGGGCCGGTCGGCGAGGTGGCGTACGGCCCGTCCACCGTGCTGCTGTCGGCGCCGATGGGCCGCGAGGCCGCCTGGTGGAAGCGGTACCGGGGCGGCACGGCGGGCAAGCTGTGGATCGACGGCGCCGGCGACGGCGAGTTCGTACGGCTGCACGAGGACCTCGACGGGAACCTCGAGTACCCGCTCTGGGTCGGCGACCGGATCGCCTTCCTCTCCGACCACGAGGGCACCGGCGCCCTCTACTCCTCCCTCGCCGACGGCTCCGACCTGCGGCGGCACACCCCCCTCGGGGGCTTCTACGCCCGCCACGCGGCGACCGACGGCACCCGGGTGACGTACTCCAGCGCCGGTGAGCTGTGGATCCTGGACGACCTCGACGGTGCCGAGCCGCGCAGGCTCGACGTCCGGCTCGGCGGGCAGCGCGTCGACCAGCAGCCCTACCCGGTGAGCACCGCCCGCTGGTTCGGCTCCGCCTCCCCCGACCACACCGCGCGGGGCAGCGCGGTCGCCGTCCGCGGTGGCGTGCACTGGGTCACCCACCGCTCGGGTCCGGCCCGCGCGCTCGCCGCCGAACCGGGGGTGCGGGCCCGGCTGCCGCGCACGTTCCGCGCGGACGGCGAGGAGTGGGTGGTGTGGGTGACGGACGCCGAGGGCGACGACGCCCTGGAGTTCGCGCCCGCCACCGGCGTCGCACCCGGCGCCACCCCGCGCCGTCTGGCCGCCGGGCAGCTCGGCCGGGTCCTGGACCTGACGATGGCACCGGACGGCAGCCGCGCCGCCGTCGCCTCCCACGACGGGCGGGTGCTGTTCGTCGAGCGGCAGACCGGCGAGGTCCGCGAGATCGACCGCAGCGAGGACGGCGACGTCTCCGGCCTCGTCTTCTCCCCGGACTCCGCCTGGCTCGCCTGGTCGCACCCCGGCCCGCGCCCTCTGTGCCAGCTCAAGCTCGCCAACACCACCGACCTGTCGGTCACCGAGGCGACCCCGCTGCGCTTCCAGGACTACAGCCCCGCGTTCACCCCCGACGGCAAGCACCTCGCCTTCCTCTCCAACCGCTCCTTCGACCCGGTCTACGACGAGCACGTGTTCGACCTGGCGTTCGTCGTCGGCGACCGGCCGCACCTGATCACCCTCGCCGCGACCACGCCGTCCCCGTTCGGTCCGCAGCGCCACGGCCGCCCCTTCGAGACCTCCGACAAGGACGAGACCCCCGAGGGCGAGGGCACCCCCGCCACCCGCATCGACCTCGAAGGGCTCGCCGACCGGATCGTGCCGTTCCCGGTGGAGGCGGGCCGCTACTCCAACCTGCGCACCGCCAAGGACGGCGTGCTGTGGCTGCGCCACCCGGTGCGCGGCGTCCTCGGCGTCTCCCGGGCCACCCCGGACGACCCCGACCCCAAGAGCGAACTGGAGCGCTACGACCTCGCCCAGCACCGCCTCGAACACCTCGCCGCCGACGCCGACCACTTCGAGGTCAGCGGTGACGGCAAACGCGTCCTGCTGTGGAGCGACGGCCGCCTCAAGGTCGTCCCCAGCGACCGGCGCGCCGCCCACGACGACGACGGCGACACCAACATCACCGTCGACCTCGCCCGGGTACGGCAGTTCGTCGACCCGGCCGCCGAGTGGCGGCAGATGTTCGAGGAGACCGGCCGCATCATGCGGGACCACTTCTGGCGGCCCGACATGAACGGCGTCGACTGGGACGGCGTACTCGACCGCTACCGCCCCGTCCTCGACCGCCTCGCCACCCACGACGACCTCGTCGACCTGCTGTGGGAGGTGCAGGGCGAGCTGGGCACCTCGCACGCCTACGTCATGCCGCGCGGCGCCTTCGGCGACGGCCCCCGGCAGGGCCTCCTCGGCGCCGACCTCTCCCGCGACCCGGACGGCACCTGGCGCATCGACCGCGTCCTGCCCTCCGAGACCTCCGACCCCGACGGCCGTTCCCCGCTCGCCGCGCCAGGCGTCGCGGTGCGCCCCGGGGACGCGGTCGTCGCGGTCGCCGGACGCCCCGTCGACCCGGTGACCGGCCCAGGACCGCTGCTCGTCGGCACGGCGGGCAAGCCCGTCGAGCTGACCATCTCGCCGTCCGGCGGCGGCGAGGTGCGGCACGCCGTCGTCGTCCCGCTCGCCGACGAGGAGCCGCTGCGCTACCACGCCTGGGTCGCCGACCGGCGCGCCTACGTCCACGAGAAGTCCGGCGGCCGCCTCGGCTACCTCCACGTCCCCGACATGCAGGCCCCCGGCTGGGCGCAGATCCACCGCGACCTGCGCGTGGAGGTCGCCCGCGAGGGCCTGGTCGTCGACGTCCGCGAGAACCGCGGCGGACACACCTCCCAGCTCGTCGTGGAGAAGCTGGCCCGGCGGATCGTCGGCTGGGCGGTGCCGCGCGGCATGCGGCCGTACAGCTACCCGGAGGACGCGCCGCGCGGGCCGGTCGTCGCCGTCGCCAACGAGTTCTCCGGCTCGGACGGCGACATCGTCAACGCCGCGGTCAAGGCGCTCGGCCTCGGCCCCGTCGTCGGCACCCGCACCTGGGGCGGCGTCATCGGCATCGACAGCCGCTACCGCCTGGTCGACGGCACCCTGATCACCCAGCCCAAGTACGCGTTCTGGCTGGAGAACTACGCGTGGGGCGTGGAGAACCACGGGGTCGACCCGGACGTCGAGGTCGTCCAGCGCCCGCAGGACCACGCGGCGGACCGCGACACCCAGCTCGACGAGGCGATCCGGATCGCGCTGGCCGCCCTGGAGGGCAACCCGGCGAAGACCCCGCCCGCCCTGCCCGACCTGGACCTCGGATAGCGCACGGCACCGCTCGCTACGATGCCCGGGTCAACGGACCACCGGCGTGAGGAGGCACACGCATGACAGGCGAAGCCCAGGAAGACTGCTTGTTCTGCAAGATCGTCGCGGGGCACATCCCGGCGACGATCGTCCGCGAGACCGACACGACCGTCGCGTTCCGCGACATCAACCCGCAGGCGCCCACCCACGTCCTGGTGATCCCCAAGGCGCACTACGCCGACGCCGCGTCGCTCGCCACCGGTGCCCCGGACCTCGCCGCCGACGTGCTGCGCGAGACGAAGGCCGTCGCCGACGAGGACAAGCTCGACAGCTACCGCGTCGTCTTCAACACCGGCGGCGGCGCCGGTCAGACCGTCTTCCACGCCCACGCCCACGTCCTGGGCGGCCGGGGCCTGGAATGGCCCCCCGGGTGAGCCGACGTGTCCGTACGTGAACTCGTCGTCCTCGGCACCGCCAGCCAGGTCCCGACCCGGCACCGCAACCACAACGGCTACCTGCTGCGCTGGGACGGCGAGGGCATCCTGTTCGACCCCGGCGAGGGCACCCAGCGGCAGATGCTGCGCGCCGGGGTCGCCGCCCACGACATCGACCGCATCTGCGTCACCCACTTCCACGGCGACCACTCCCTCGGCCTCGCCGGGGTCATCCAGCGCATCAACCTCGACAGGGTGCCGCACCCCGTCACCGCCCACTACCCGCGCTCCGGCCAGCGCTTCTTCGACCGGCTGCGGTACGCCACCGCCTACCGCGAGACCGTCGAACTGACCGAGGCCCCCGTCGACACCGACGGCGAACTGGCCGCCACGCGCGCGTACCGCCTCGACGCCCGCAAGCTGTCCCACCCGGTCGAGTCCTACGGCTACCGGCTGACCGAACCCGACGGCCGCCGTATGCTGCCCGACCGGCTTGCCGCGCACGGCGTCAAGGGGCCCGACATCGGCCGTATCCAGCGCGAGGGCGAGCTGAACGGCGTACGCCTGGAGGACGTCAGCGAGGTGCGGCGCGGGCAGCGGTTCGCGTTCGTCATGGACACCCGCCTCTGCGACGGCGTGTACACCCTCGCCGAGGGCTGCGACATGCTCGTCATCGAGTCCACGTTCCTCGACGAGGACGAGGCCCTGGCCGTCGAGTACGGCCACCTCACCGCCGGACAGGCCGCACGCGTGGCCCGGGACGCGGGCGTACGGCACCTGGTGCTCACCCACTTCAGCCAGCGCTACTCGGCGCCGGACGACTTCGAACGCCAGGCGAGGGCGGCCGGATACGACGGCGAGCTGACCGTCGCCCACGACCTGCTGACGGTGCCGGTTCCGAAGCGCAGGTGAAACGGTCGTACCATTCCCTGATGCCCCTGCCCAAAGCTGAGCTGCACCTGCACATCGAAGGCACCCTGGAGCCCGAGCTGGCCTTCGAGCTGGCCGCCCGCAACGGCGTCACCCTGCCGTACGCGGACACCGGGGCCCTGCGCGAGGCCTACCGCTTCGACGGCCTCCAGTCCTTCCTCGACCTCTACTACGGGCTGATGGCGGTGCTGCGCACCGAACGGGACTTCGCCGACCTCGCCGACGCCTATCTCGCCCGCGCCGCCGCCCAGGGCGTCCGGCACGCGGAGATCTTCTTCGACCCACAGGCCCACCTGGCGCGCGGCGTCTCCATGGAGACGGTCGTCGAGGGGCTGTGGCGCGCCCTCGGCGACAGCGAGACCCGGCACGGCGTCTCCACCCGGCTGATCATGTGCTTCCTGCGGGACGAGTCCGCCGAGTCGGCCATGGACACCCTGATGGCCGCCAAGCCCCACCTCGACCGGATCACCGGCGTCGGCCTGGACTCCGCCGAGGTCGGGCACCCGCCGGTGAAGTTCCGCGAGGTGTACGAGGTCGCCGCCGCCCTCGGTCTGCGGCGGGTGGCGCACGCGGGCGAGGAGGGGCCGCCGGAGTACATCACCGAGGCCCTCGACCTCCTCGGCGTGGAGCGCGTCGACCACGGCCTGCGCTGCATGGAGGACCCCGAGCTGGTCGCCCGCCTGGTCCGCGACCGCATCCCCCTCACCCTGTGCCCCCTGTCCAACGTCCGCCTGCGCGCCGTCGACACCCTGGCCGACCACCCGCTCCCGGCCATGCTCGAGGCGGGCCTGCGCTGCACGGTCAACTCCGACGACCCGGCGTACTTCGGCGGCTACATAGGCGACAACTTCGACGCCCTGCCCCTCACCCCCGAGCAGCAGCGCGAACTGGCCCGCAACTCGTTCCTGGCGGCGTTCCTGGAGGACGACGAGGAGCGGCGGGCCGCATATCTGGCCGAACTGGACGCCTACGAGTCCTGAGAGGCCGCGGGGCAGCGCACCTCAGGGGCGCGGGGCTGCCTCGATATGCGGCTCCGCCGCGTGGGCGCGACCAGCCACGACGCACCCGCACCCGCGATTCACGCAGCCGTGGCGGCTTCGTAGGCGCGCTGCTCCGCCACCACCTCCACCGAGACAACCGGCACCCGCGCCCGCCCCGCCCTCAGCGCGACCACGGTCATCGGAACGGCGGCCACGAGCAGGCCGCCCGCGAGCACGACCCCCATGCCGGCGAAGCCGACCTGCGCCGCCAGCACGCTGCCGACCACGGGCCCCGCCGCGGTCCCCAGCGAAGAGGCGGAGCCCACCAGCACCGCCCACCGCCCCCGCCCGTCAAGCGAGGCCGCGAGCCCGATGACGTACGACAGCACGATCGGGTAGAGGGCGTTCCACGCGATCTCACCGGCCGCGAAACTGGTCAGATCGGTCGCGGCGGCACTGACCGCGATGCACACCGCGATCACCGCCGTACCCCCGCCGATCGGCAGCGCGACCCCGAGCCGCGGCCCCAGCGCGCTCGCCAGCACGACCCCGACGAGCCCCGCGCCGAGCGCCACGGCGAACACCGCGCCGACCGTGACCTCGCTCAGGTGTGCCTGGGTGAGGCCGATGCGCCCGCTGACGCCCCACAGGGAGTTCTGGGCGAGCGACCAGCACAGCAGGGTGGCGGCGAGGACGACCCCGGCGCGGCGGTGGGGCAGACGGGCGGCGGCCGTGTCGGTGGTGTGCTCCGCGTCAGGGACGGCGGCGCGCAGCCGACCGGTCAGCGGCCAGACGGCGACCGCGGTGAGGGCGATCGCGGCCAGCGGCACACCGTGGCCGGGACCGAGGTGCGGGACCGTCAGATAGACCGCGCCCGCCAGCGCGGAGACGCTCAGCAGCCCGAGCGTGGTGGTCCGGTGCGGGTCCAGGCGGCCCGCGATCAGCGTGGCGGCGACCGCCGTGGCCGTACCGGAGCCGAAGCCGCCGACGACCGCGCCGCCGACGACCGCCGGGAGCGAGCCGGTCAGCGCGGCCGTCCCGTAGCCGAGTACGGCGAGCGTCAGGCCGAGGCGGGCGAGGACGCGCGGGCCGACGCGGTGGACGCGTGAGGCGGACAGGAACCCCGCCGACGCCGAACTCAGCAGCAGTGCGCTGCCGATGGCGCCGGAGCGGGTGGCGGTGAGGTTGAGCCCCGAGTCGAGTCGGCCGACGACGGTCGGCAGGAGGTACGGGGCGAGGTACCCGGCCGTGAAGAGGGCGACGAGGGGCCAGGGGGTGGTGGTGCGGGCGGACACGGGCGTTCCCAGGGCATGCGGAATGAACGGCACAAAAGGGGGGATTGGGCGACGACCGTCGACAGACAGGAACGCGCGGGCAATTTGTATCAAGCCGGGGGACCGCAACGGGAGCGCTGATTGTGTGATCTGAGTTACATATGTGTTTGACGAATCGGCGGCCGGGTAGCAGTGCGGCGCCATGCTCCATCCGCATACATGGACAACGTCTACGTGGGGAGATGGCCTCGCCGCTCCTCAGAGGAGCCGCCCCGTGAACCTCGCCATCGCCGACGTCCGGCTGACTCCGATCCTGGTCGCCGACCCGCCGCTGCTGAACACCCAGGGCGTGCACCAGCCGTACACCCCCCGGCTGATCGTGGAGGTGGTCACCGCCGACGGGGTGACCGGTGTCGGCGAGACGTACGGCGATACGAAGTACCTGGAGCTGGCGCGCCCCTTCGCACAGCGTCTGACAGGCCGTCAGGTGAACGACCTCAACGGCCTGTTCACCGTCGCGGACGAGGTGTCCGTCGACTCCGCCCACGTCACGGACCAGGTCGACGTCGGCGGGCTGCGCGGCGTCCAGACCGCCGACAAGCTGCGGCTGTCCGTCGTCTCCGGCTTCGAGGTGGCCTGCCTGGACGCCTGGGGCAAGACGCTCGGGCTGCCCGTGCACGCGCTGCTCGGCGGCAAGGTGCGCGACACCGTCGAGTACAGCGCCTACCTGTTCTACAAGTGGGCCGCGCACCCGGCCCGGGTCGCGGCCGAGGACGACGACTGGGGCGCCGCCCTCGACCCGGCCGGGATCGTCGCACAGGCCCGCAGGTTCACCGAGCGGTACGGCTTCACCTCCTTCAAGCTCAAGGGCGGCGTGTTCCCGCCGGAGGAGGAGATCGCCGCCGTACGCGCGCTCGCCGAGGCGTTCCCCGGGCGTCCGCTGCGGCTCGACCCCAACGGGGCGTGGAGCGTGCCGACCTCGCTGCGGGTCGCCGAGGAACTCGGTGACGTCCTCGAGTACCTGGAGGACCCCGCGCTCGGCACCCCGGCCATGGCGGAGGTCGCCGCGCGGACCGGCGTACCGCTCGCCACCAACATGTGCGTGACGACGTTCGCCGAGATCAGGGAGGCGTTCACGCGCGACGCCGTGCAGGTCGTGCTCTCCGACCACCACTACTGGGGCGGCCTGCGCAACACCCAGCAGCTCGCCGCCGTGTGCCGGACCTTCGGCGTCGGCGTGTCCATGCACTCCAACACCCACCTGGGGATCTCCCTGGCCGCCATGACCCATGTCGCCGCCACCGTCCCCGGACTCCACCACGCGTGCGACTCCCACTACCCGTGGCAGTCGGAGGACGTGCTCACCGAACGCCTGGTCTTCGAGGACGGCAGGGTCACCGTCCCGGACGCCCCCGGCCTCGGCGTCGCACTCGACCGCGACCGGCTGGCCCTGCTGCACCGGCGGTGGCTCGAAGACGACGGTGCGCTGCGCGACCGCGACGACGCGGCGGCCATGCGGGTGGCCGACCCCGACTGGGTCACCCCGTCCGTGCCGCGCTGGTGAACCCCCGTGCGGGGCCGGGACCGGTACCGGGACCCGGGGCCGCCGGGGCCCGTGGTGACGCCGTTCCCGGCGCGTTGTCAGTGGGGTGGTGCAGACTGGCCTGATCCGCACCATCTCAGGGAGCGCACCGTGACTGCGACCAACGCCCCCGCCGTCACCGGAAAGGGGCCCGCCTCGTCCGCCCGAGGGCGGGCCGACGTCGACCCGCTGGGCGGCCTGCGCACACCGCAGGACCCGCCCTGGGACGTCTACCTCACCGGCACCGTCTTCCTCGACATCATCTTCACCGGACTCGACTCCGCCCCGGTGCGCGGCACCGAGTCCTGGGCGCGCGGCATGGGATCCAGCCCGGGCGGGGTCGCCAACATGGCGGCAGCCCTGTCCCGCCTCGGCCTGAAGACCTGCCTCGCCGCCGCCTTCGGCGACGACCACTACGGCGACTACTGCTGGGACGCCCTGGAGCAGGGCGAGGGCATCGACCTCACCCCGTCCCGCACGGTCCCCGGCTGGCACTCGCCGGTCACGGTCTCGATGGCGTACGAGGGCGAGCGCACCATGGTCTCGCACGGCCACGAACCCCCGCCCGAGGAACCCGCCCCCGACTGCCCGCCGTACGCGCGAGCGGCCGTCGCCGCGCTGACCCCGGGCAAACCGGCCCCGTGGATCGCGCAGGCCGCCGCCAAGGGCACCCGGATCTTCGCCGACGTCGGCTGGGACGACACCGGCGCCTGGGACCTGGCGGGCCTGGCCGACCTGGAGCACTGCGAGGCGTTCCTGCCCAACGCCGAGGAGGCGATGCGCTACACCGGCACCACCTGCCCGCGCGCCGCGGCGCACGCCCTGACCGCCCGGGTGCCGCTCGCCGTGGTCACCCTCGGCGCGGAGGGCGCGTACGCCGTGGACCGGCGCACCGGGGAGACCGCGGAGGTCCCGGCCATCGAGGTGGAGGCCCTGGACCCGACCGGCGCGGGGGACGTCTTCGTCGCCGGGTTCGTCACCGGCACCCTGGCGGGCTGGCCGCTCGCCGACCGGCTCGCCTTCGCCGGGCTCACCGCGGCCCTTTCCGTGCAGGAGTTCGGCGGCTCGCTGTCGGCGCCCGGCTGGTCCGAGGTCGCCGCCTGGTGGCGCCGGGTGCAGTCGGTCGACGACCAGGACCCGGCCGCGCTGCGCCGGTACGCCTTCCTGGCGGACCTGATCCCGGCCACCACCCGCCCCTGGCCGCTGCGCCGCGCGGTCCCCACCATCGGCTTCCGCCGCTCGGCCTGAGCGCGCCCCCGGCACCGGTGGTGGTCCGCCACGCTCCGCAGCCGTCCGCATACAGGACGATCGTCCGACGAAAAGGCCTACGGCGATGTCAGTCCCCCGGCGTACCCTGGAAATCGCCAGGCCGCCCTTGTGGCGGGCGAGTCGTATCGAGGAGGACGTGCAGGCCTGCTGGCCGGCCCATGACTCAGACACCCACAGCTCACACCCCCGCGCAGGGGCAGGCGAAAGTGCAGCTGACCGTCCCCGCGGCGCACCCCATGGTGACCGTGCTGGGTTCCGGCGACGCCCTCCTGCGCGTGATCGAGAAGGCCTTCCCGGGGGTCGACATCCACGTCCGGGGCAATGAGATCAGCGCGGTCGGCGACTCCGCGGAAGTCGCCCTCGTCTCGCGCGTGTTCGACGAGATGATGCTCGTGCTCCGCACCGGGCAGCCGATGACGGAGGACGCAGTGGAACGCTCGATCGCCATGCTCAGGGCGAGCGAGAACGGGGAGAGCGACGGCCCGGAGACCCCGGCGCAGGTCCTGACGCAGAACATCCTGTCCTCGCGTGGCCGTACGATCCGCCCCAAGACGCTCAACCAGAAGCGGTACGTCGACGCCATCGACAAGCACACCATCGTCTTCGGCATCGGCCCCGCGGGCACCGGCAAGACCTACCTGGCCATGGCCAAGGCGGTCCAGGCCCTCCAGTCCAAGCAGGTCAACCGCATCATCCTGACCCGCCCCGCGGTGGAGGCCGGTGAGCGCCTCGGCTTCCTGCCCGGCACGCTCTACGAGAAGATCGACCCCTACCTGCGCCCGCTGTACGACGCGCTGCACGACATGCTCGACCCCGACTCCATCCCGCGCCTGATGGCCGCCGGGACGATCGAGGTCGCGCCGCTGGCGTACATGCGCGGACGCACGCTCAACGACGCCTTCATCATCCTGGACGAGGCCCAGAACACGAGCCCCGAGCAGATGAAGATGTTCCTGACCCGCCTCGGCTTCGACTCGAAGATCGTGATCACGGGCGATGTCACCCAGGTCGACCTGCCCGACGGCACCAAGTCCGGTCTGCGGCAGGTGCAGGACATCCTGGACGGCGTCGAGGACGTGCACTTCTCACGGCTGTCGTCCCATGACGTCGTACGGCACAAGCTCGTGGGCCGTATCGTCGACGCCTACGAGCAGTACGACACCAAGCACGGCACCCAGAACGGCACCCACAAGGGCGGCCGGGGCAAGTCCGGGCACAAGGGGAAGTAGACAAGCACAGCACCATGTCGATCGACGTCAACAACGAGTCCGGCACCGAGGTCGACGAGCAGGCGATCCTCGACATCGCCCGCTACGCGCTCGCACGGATGCGCATCCACCCGCTCTCCGAACTCTCGGTGATCGTCGTGGACGCCGATGCCATGGAGCAGCTCCACATCCAGTGGATGGACCTGCCCGGGCCCACCGATGTCATGTCCTTCCCGATGGACGAGCTGCGGCCGCCGTCGAAGGACGACGAGGAGCCCCCGCAGGGCCTGCTCGGCGACATCGTGCTGTGCCCGGAGGTCGCCGCCAAGCAGGGGGCCGAGGCGCCCACGCAGCACACCATGGACGAGGAGCTGCAACTGCTCACCGTCCACGGCGTGCTGCACCTGCTGGGCTACGACCACGAGGAGCCGGACGAGAAGGCCGAGATGTTCGGCCTCCAGGCCGCCATCGTGGACGGCTGGCGCACCGAGCGGGGCCTGACCGGCCCGTCGCCCGCGCCGACCGTGTCATGAGTGCGCAACTGGTCCTCGGCGCGGTCGCCCTGGTGATCGTCGCCTGGCTGGCGGCCTGCGCGGAGGCCGGCATCGCCCGTGTCTCCAGCTTCCGGGCCGACGAGGCGGTGCGCTCCGGGCGGCGCGGCAGCGCCAAGCTCGCCCAGGTCGCCGCCGACCCGACCCGCTATCTCAACGTGGCGCTGCTGGTCCGGGTGGCCTTCGAGATGGCCGCCGCCGCGATCGTCACCTACGTCTGTCTGCGCGAGGTCGACGGCACCACGCAGGCGCTGCTGGTCGCGATAGCGGTCATGGTGCTGGTGTCGTACGTCGCCGTCGGGGTCTCCCCGCGCACCATCGGCCGCCAGCACCCGATGAACACGGCGACCGCGGCGGCGTACGTGCTGGTGCCGCTGGCCCGGATCATGGGCCCGATCCCGTCGCTGCTGATCCTCATCGGTAACGCCCTCACCCCCGGCAAGGGCTTCAGGCGCGGCCCGTTCGCCTCCGAGGCGGAGCTGCGGGCGCTGGTCGACCTCGCCGAGCAGGAGTCGCTGATCGAGGACGAGGAGCGCCGGATGGTGCACTCCGTCTTCGAACTCGGCGACACCCTGGTGCGCGAGGTGATGGTGCCGCGCACCGACCTCATCGTGATCGAACGCTTCAAGACCATCCGCCAGGCCCTCACCCTCGCCCTGCGCTCCGGTTTCTCCCGCATCCCGGTCACCGGCGAGTCCGAGGACGACATCGTCGGGATCGTGTACCTGAAGGACCTCGCCCGCAAGACGCACATCAGCCGGGACGCGGAGAGCGAGCTGGTGTCCACGGCGATGCGCCCGGCGTTCTTCGTGCCGGACACCAAGAACGCGGGCGACCTGCTGCGCGAGATGCAGAAGGAACGCAACCACGTCGCCGTCGTCATCGACGAGTACGGCGGCACGGCCGGGATCGTCACCATCGAGGACATCCTGGAGGAGATCGTCGGCGAGATCACCGACGAGTACGACCGGGAACTGCCGCCCGTGGAACCCCTCGGTGAGGACCGCTACCGGGTCACCGCCCGCCTGGACATCGGCGACCTGGGCGATCTGTACGGCCTGGAGGCGTTCGACGACGAGGACGTGGAGACCGTCGGCGGGCTGATGGCCAAGGCGCTGGGCCGGGTGCCGATCGCGGGGGCGTCCTCCGTCGTGGAACTCCCCGACGGCCGGGAACTGCGCCTGACCGCGGAGGCCGCCGCGGGCCGCCGCAACAGGATCGCGACGGTGCTGGTGGAGCCGGTCGGCCCGCAGCGGCCGGACGCCGTGGCGGCGGAGACGGAATGACCCCCCAGCAACTGCGCGCCTTCTGCCTGTCGTTCAACGCGGCGGTGGAGGACTTCCCCTTCAACCCCGACACCTCGGTGTTCAAGGTGTGCGGCAAGATCTTCGCCCTCACCGACCTGGGCGCGCGGCCCCTGACCGTCAACCTCAAGTGCGACCCGGAGGACGCGGTCCGGCTGCGCGCCGACCACGAGAGCCTGGTCGTCCCCGGCTACCACATGAACAAGCGGCACTGGAACACGGTCACCGCCGACGGCGCCCTCCCGGACCGCCTGCTGCGGGAGCTGATCGAGGACTCCTACGACCTGGTGGTCGCCGGTCTGCCCAGAGCGGACCGCCTGCGCCTGGACCGCCCCTGACGCTTACGTATGCTCAGGTCATGACCGACAGCAGCGCGCTTGACCCCGAGGACCGCAAGATCGTCACCCTGGCCCGTTCCGCGCGGGCCCGCAACGGCGTCCCCGAGGGCGCCGCCGTACGCGACGAGACCGGGCGCACGTATGTCGCCGGGACCGTCGCCCTGGACTCGCTGAAGCTCAGCGCCCTCCAGACGGCGGTGGCGATGGCGGTGGCGTCCGGCGCGAAGTCGCTGGAGGCGGCGGCGGTGGTGACGGAGGCCGAGGCGGCCTCGGCGGCCGACCTGGCGGCCGTGCGGGACCTGGGCGGGGCCGGGACACCGGTGCTGGTGGCGGGTCCGGACGGGGCGGTACGGGAGACGGTCGCCGCGGGCTGAGGGCGCGCACGGGACCGGGGCCCCGCGGTAGTCCGGATTTCATCCTTGCCGTCGCCCGTCTCCCGCGCATGAATGGAACCGACGGTTCCGAAGGGGACCGTCGGACCCGGCTCGTACGCAGTGTGACCGCACCCACCTGCCGAGCCATTCCCCCCACAGGTGAAGGGAGCCCGAACCCATGACGGGCAAGCGCTTACGAACAGGTGCGGTACTCACGGCGGCGACCCTCGCGGCCTGCGGACTCGCCCTCGCACCCGCCGCCGCGGTCACCCCCGACACGGCGACGATCACCGCCGACTGCGGCGTCTTCGGCGGTGGCGCGGCCACCCTCACGGCCACCCAGGACGGCACCGCCGCCACCCTGACCCTCACCGCCGACGCGATCACCGCGCCGCTCGCGCTCGGCGAGGACTCCATCACGTCCACGCTCACCCTGGTGGGCGGGACCGGCGGCAGCACCGCCTTCACGGGCACCGAGAACCCGGCCATGGCCGCCGGGGACCCGGTCACCGTCGGCCCGCTCTCCGGCACCGTCGCCCCCGGCGACAGCCTGGAGGCGTACGGCGGCACACTGCGGATGACGGTCTTCGGCATCGCGATCACCTGCACGGCGACCGCACCACAGGCCCCGGGCCCGTTCGTCTTCGACTGACCCGCGCGAGGGTGAGCGCGGTCCGGCCCGCTACAGCGCGTCCGGCCCGCGCTCGCCCGTCCGCACCCGTACGACCGTCTCCACGGGCAGCGCCCACACCTTCCCGTCACCGATCTTGCCGGTGTGCGCGGCCTTCACGACCGCGTCGATCACGGCATCGCACTCCGCGTCCTCGACGACGACCTCGATCCGCACCTTCGGCACCAGGTCGACCTGGTACTCGGCGCCCCGGTACACCTCGGTGTGCCCGCGCTGCCGCCCGTACCCGCTGGCCTCCGTCACCGTCAGCCCCCGTACGCCGATCTCCCGCAGCGCGGTCTTCACCTCGTCGAGGCGGTACGGCTTGACGATCGCGGTGATGAGTTTCATGGCGCGATCGTAGGCCCTCCCGTTACCCGCCGTAAGGTACCGGCCGGGGTACGCGCAGGGGACGGGAATCCGCGGCTCCGCCCGCCGGTGCGGCCGGGCCCCGGCGATCAGGGAGAATGGGCGCCATGAGCGTTCGTACTCCGTCATCCCAGCAGCCCGGCGAGGCCGTCCACCGGGCGGGCTTCGCCTGCTTCGTGGGCCGCCCCAACGCGGGCAAGTCCACCCTCACGAACGCCCTGGTCGGCCAGAAGGTGGCGATCACCGCCAACCAGCCGCAGACCACCCGGCACACGGTGCGCGGCATCGTGCACCGGCCCGAGGCGCAGCTGATCCTGGTGGACACCCCCGGCCTGCACAAGCCGCGCACCCTGCTCGGCGAGCGCCTCAACGACGTCGTGCGCACCACCTGGGCCGAGGTCGACGTGATCGGCTTCTGTCTGCCCGCCAACGAGAAGATCGGCCCCGGCGACCGCTTCATCGCCAAGGAACTCGCGTCGATCCGGAAGACCCCGAAGATCGCGATCGTCACCAAGACCGACCTCGTCGACAGCAAGACCCTCGCCGAACAGCTCATCGCCATCGACCAGCTCGGCAAGGAGCTGGGCTTCGAGTGGGCGGAGATCGTGCCGGTGTCGGCGGTCGGCGACAAGCAGGTCGACCTGCTCGCGGACCTCCTCGTCCCCCTCCTCCCCGAGGGCCCCGCCCTCTACCCCGAGGGCGACCTCACCGACGAACCCGAGCAGATCATGATCGCGGAGCTGATTCGCGAGGCCGCCCTGGAGGGCGTACGCGACGAGCTGCCGCACTCCATCGCCGTCGTCGTCGAGGAGATGCTGCCGCGCGAGGACCGCCCGGCGGACAAGCCCCTCCTCGACATCCACGCCAACGTCTACATCGAACGCCCCAGCCAGAAGGGCATCATCATCGGCCCCAAGGGCAAGCGCCTGAAGGAGGTCGGCATCAAGTCCCGCCGCCAGATCGAGGCCCTCCTCGGCACCCCCGTCTTCCTCGACCTGCACGTCAAGGTCGCCAAGGACTGGCAGCGCGACCCCAAGCAGCTGCGCAAGCTCGGCTTCTGAGCCGGACGGCTCAGCGCTGCTCCCGCAGCAGCTCCCGGAACCAGCGGTAGGACGCCTTCGGGGTGCGCGTCAGTGTCTCGAAGTCGACGTGCACCAGCCCGAACCGCTGGGTGTAGCCCTCCGCCCACTCGAAGTTGTCCAGCAGCGACCACACGAAGTAGCCGTGCACGGCGACGCCCGCCGCCAGCGCCGCGTGCAGCGCCCGGAGGTGGGCGTCGTGGAAGGCGATCCGGGCCTGGTCGTCGACGCCCTGGTAGGAGCAGCCGTTCTCGGTGATCACGATCGGCGGCAGCCGGTCGCCGTAGCGGTCCCGGAAGGCCGTCAGCAGCTCGGTCAGCGCCTCGGGCACCACCGGCCAGCCGAAGTCCGTCGTCGGCACGCCCTCGATCCGGCGCACCGAGAACGGCAGCTCGGCGGGCATCCGCACACCACCGAAGTCGATCTCCGTGCCCTGCGGGGCGCCCACCAGCGTCGGCGCGTAGTAGTTGATCCCGTACCAGTCGACCGGCTCCGCGATCACCTTCAGGTCCGCGCCCACGTCGCCCGGCATCAGCTCCCCGAGCCCCGCCGGGTACTCGCCCAGCAGCACGGGCTCCGCGAACAGCCGGTTCAGCAGGACGTCGTAGAAGTCCGCCGCCGTCACGTCCGCGTCCTCGGCCGACGCCGCCCACGCCGGACCGTGCGAGTTGGCGATCCCGACGTCCGTCGCGCCCGTCGCCCGCAGCGCCCGTACCGCGAGACCGTGGGCGAGGAGCTGGTGGTGGGCGACCGGCAGGGCGTCGAAGAGGAGCCGCCGGCCGGGCGCGTGGGTGCCCAGGGCGTGGCCCAGCAGAGTGTGCTCGGCGGGCTCGTTCAGGGTGATCCACTTCGCCACCCGGTCACCGAGCCGCTCCGCCACCCGCTCCACGTACTCGGCGAACCGGTGCGCGGTGTCCCGTTCCAGCCAGTCGAACCCTTCGGGCAGGTCCCAGTGGAAGAGGGTGGGCACGGGACGGACGCCCGCCGCGCAGAGTTCGTCCACCAGCGCGTCGTAGAAGTCCAGACCGCCGCGCAGCACCCGCGGCCAGGACACCGAGAAGCGGTACGCGTCCACCCCGAGGCCGGCCAGCAGTGCCACGTCCTCGCCGCGCCGGTGATAGTGGTCGCAGGCCACCGCCGCCGTGGAGCCGTCCCTCACCCGGCCGGGCTCGGCCGTGAAGGTGTCCCACACGGAGGGCTCGCGCAGGTCCGCCGCGCCCTCGATCTGGTGGGCCGAGGTGGACACGCCCCACAGGAAGTCCGGGGGAAAGCGGGGCATCGGGGGGTGCGGTGAGGCGACCATGACCCCGGATCATCCGGCCGCCCGGTCAGCTCCGCAACCCCCGAAGGCGGTTACGCCCCTTCCTTCAGCACCCGGCTGATCAGCTGCCGCTGCTCGTCCGTCAGCCGCGGGTCCGCGCAGTACACCGTCCGGCCGTCCACCGTGATCTGGTAGCTGAACCCGTCCGGCACCCCGACGGGTGGTGTCCCCCGGCCGGAGGCCACCGCCCGCTCGGCCAGGGCCTGCCACTCCGCCGCGTCGGGCCGTCCCGAGGTGTTCACCTCGGCATGGCGCTCGATGCCCGCGAACCCTCCCGTACGCCGTACCTGAATACGCATGGCACCGTGTCTAGTACGGATTCACCGCGTTGGCACCCCGACCTGCTCCCACGCCTTGGTGACCGCGTCCAGCTCGTCCCCGGCGCCGTACCGGTCCCGGGCCGCCCGGACGGTCAGCGCGGCGAACTCCGCGAAGTCGGCGTCCTCCTTCAGTTCCCCGCCGGTCAGCACGTCGTACCAGAGCTGCCCCGCCCGCTCCCAGGCGTTCCCGCCGAGGGACGTGGCCGTGAGGTAGAAGGCGTGGTTGGGGATGCCGGAGTTGATGTGGACGCCGCCGTTGTCGCGGCCGGTGCGCACATAGTCGTCCATCGTCGCGGGCTGCGGGTCCTTGCCGAGGACGTCGTCGTCGTACGCCGTGCCCGGGGCCTTCATCGAGCGCAGCGCCTCCCCGGTGACGCGCGGGGCGAGCAGCCCGGCGCCGATCAGCCAGTCGGCGTCGGCCGCGCTCTGGCCGAGCGTGTACTGCTTGATCAGCGCGCCGAAGACATCCGACATCGACTCGTTGAGCGCGCCCGGCTGCCCGAAGTAGGTGAGGTTGGCCGTGTACTGGGTGAGGCCGTGTGCCAGTTCGTGGCCGATGACGTCGATGGCGATGGTGAAGTCGAGGAAGATCTCCCCGTCCCCGTCGCCGAACACCATCTGCTCGCCGTTCCAGAAGGCGTTGTTGTAGTCCTCGTCGTAGTGCACGGTCGCGTCCAGCGGCAGGCCCGCGCCGTCGATCGAGTCGCGTCCGTACGCCGTCAGCAGCAGCTCGAAGGTGGCGCCGAGGCCCGCGAAGGCGCGGTTGACGGTGGCGTCCTTGCCGGGGGTGTCGCCCTCGCCGCGGACCTTCCTGCCGGGCAGGGCGGTCCGGTGCTGGGCGTCGTAGACCGTGCGCTTCGGCCGTCCGGGTTCCGCCTCCGGGGCGGCGGTGACCGCGCGGGCGCCCAGCACGGTGGTCAGGCGGCGCTGGGTGCGCTCGAAGGCGTCGCGTTGCAGCGTGCGGCGGGCGGGTCCGGCGAGCGCGGGGTCCTCGGCCTGGGCGAGCCTGTCGAGGACGTGGGGCGGGACGATGGTGCAGAAGACGGGCCTGCGGCCCCCGTTTGTCGTCATGTGCGGCACGATGGCACTGCGTGTACGCGCTGTCACTAGGGGTCACCATGATTGGTGAAATATGGGGGTGTGTGCGGCCGGGGTGGTTGCTCTGTGTTATCGCGTGCGGGTTGAGTGTGGTTGATCGCGCGGTTCCCCGCGCCCCTATGAGCCCGTCGTGGTCCCGCATACTGGAACGTGACCCCGTGATTCGGACCGGCTCGGCTAACATGCTACGCATCATGCGTTTCGGGCTGCTTCTCCTTAGCTGCCGCGGCGAGGGCCTGTAGTCGAGGCCGACCCCCTCCCCGCGGAGCTTGGCGTTGCGTCGTCGGCCGTCCATCCGGACATCCTGAGGAGCCCCGCAGAAATGGCCAATCGCCAGCAGCCCAGTTCCATGCCGATCCACAAGTACGGCCGCTACGAGCAGGTCGACATTCCCGACCGCACCTGGCCGCAGGCGCGCGTCACCACCGCCCCCCGCTGGCTCTCCACCGACCTGCGCGACGGCAACCAGGCCCTGATCGACCCGATGTCCCCGGTACGCAAGCGGGCCATGTTCGATCTGCTGGTCAAGATGGGCTACAAGGAGATCGAGGTCGGCTTCCCGGCCTCCGGGCAGACCGACTTCGACTTCGTGCGCTCGATCATCGAGGACCCCGGGGCCATCCCGGAGGATGTGACGATCTCCGTGCTGACGCAGGCCCGTGAGGACCTGATCGAGCGGACCGTGGAGTCCCTGCGCGGCGCCCACCGGGCCACCGTCCATCTGTACAACGCCACCGCGCCGGTGTTCCGCCGGGTCGTCTTCCGCGGCTCGAAGGACGACATCAAGCAGATCGCCGTGGACGGTACGCGGCTGGTGATGGAGTACGCCGAGAAGCTGCTGGGCGACGAGGCTGGTGGTACGACGTTTGGCTACCAGTACAGCCCGGAGATCTTCACCGACACCGAGCTGGACTTCGCGCTGGAGGTCTGCGAGTCGGTGATGGACGTCTGGCAGCCGGGGCCGGACCGGGAGATCATCCTGAACCTGCCCGCCACCGTGGAGCGCTCCACGCCGTCCACGCACGCCGACCGCTTCGAGTGGATGGGCCGCAACCTGTCCCGGCGCGAGTTCGTCTGCCTGTCCGTGCACCCGCACAACGACCGCGGTACGGCGGTGGCCGCGGCCGAGCTGGCGCTGATGGCCGGTGCCGACCGGGTCGAGGGCTGCCTGTTCGGGCAGGGCGAGCGCACCGGCAACGTCGACCTGGTCACGCTGGGCATGAACCTGTTCTCGCAGGGCGTCGACCCGCAGATCGACTTCTCCGACATCGACGAGATCCGTCGTACGTGGGAGTACTGCAACCAGATGGAGGTCCACCCGCGCCACCCGTACGTGGGCGACCTGGTCTACACGTCCTTCTCCGGCTCCCACCAGGACGCCATCAAGAAGGGCTTCGACGCCATGGAGGCCGACGCGAAGGCCAAGGGCGTCACCGTCGACGACATCGAGTGGGCGGTCCCGTACCTGCCGATCGACCCCAAGGACGTGGGCAGGTCCTACGAGGCCGTGATCCGGGTCAACTCGCAGTCCGGCAAGGGCGGCGTGGCGTACGTGCTGAAGAACGAGCACAAGCTGGAGCTGCCGCGCCGGATGCAGATCGAGTTCTCGAAGATCATCCAGGCGAAGACGGACGCCGAGGGCGGCGAGGTCACGCCGAAGGACATCTGGGCGATCTTCCAGGACGAGTACCTGCCCAACCCGCACAACGCCTGGGGCCGCATCCAGCTGAAGAACGGCCAGTCCACCACCGACAAGGATGGCGTGGACACCCTCACCGTCGAGGCCGAGGTCGACGGCGAGGAGGTCACCCTGGTCGGCACCGGCAACGGTCCGATCTCCGCGTTCTTCCACGCGCTCCAGGGCATCGGCGTCGACGCCCGGCTGCTGGACTACCAGGAGCACACGATGAGCGAGGGCGCCTCCGCGCAGGCCGCCTCCTACATCGAATGCGCGATCGACGACAAGGTTCTGTGGGGGATCGGCATCGATGCGAACACGACACGTGCGTCGCTGAAGGCGGTCGTCTCCGCCGTCAACCGATCGGCTCGCTGACCCCTTCTGACCGGGGCGTTCAGGGTCCCGTCCGCCGGTTGACGGCGGGCGGGACACCGTCGTCCGTCGGCCATTCCTCCCTCCAGGTCACGGAGAGGTCTCGTCCGGGGTACTGACTGGGCCTTGCGTATGTGGCTAACATCACGCCAGCGCGGCGATGTTGCCGCGGGGTTACGGAGGTGCTGCGACGTGCTGCCAGAACGGGGACAAAACGGCCATGCCCGTCGTTTCGCGCGCATCCTGGGCACCCGCATCGCCTGGACGCCCGTCGGCGACGGACAGTTCTTCTGCCCCGGCTGCGGGGGCGACCGCAACTACCAGCGGCTGACCGGACACCGCCGCTTCACCCTGCTCGGCGTGCCCGTGCTGCCGCGCGGCGAGGCGGGACCCGTCGTCGAGTGCGCCGCCTGCGCCCGCCACTACGGCACCGACGTCCTCGACCACCCCACCACCAGCCGCTTCTCCGCGATGCTCCGCGACGCCGTGCACACCGTCGCCCTCGCGGTCCTCGCCGCGGGCAGCACCCGCACCCGTACGTCCCTGTCGGCCGCCGCGGGCGCGGTCCGAGCCGCGGGCTTCCAGGACTGCACCGAGGAACAGCTCAACGCCCTCGTCGAGGCGCTCGCCGCCGACACCGGGCGCATCTTCGGGGAACCCTGCGGTCCCGGACTCGCCATAGAGCTGCACGAGGCCCTCGACCCGCTCGCCCCGCACCTCGCCCCCGGCGGACGCGAGGCCATCCTGCTCCAGGGCGCCCGGATCGCCCTCGCCGACGGCCCCTACACCCCCGCCGAACGCGAGGTCCTCGCCACCGTCGGCGCCGCGCTCACCCTGACCGCCGCCGACGTGGAGCGCCTGCTGACGGCGGCCGGTACACCCTCGTAGCAGCGCCCCGGTACTCCCCGGGGAGTACCGCGGCGCTCCTGTCACCCCTCGCCGTACCCGCGAAGTCGCCCCCGCGCCCGACGAATCCGCCCCCGCCCGCCGGGAGTCTGGACACGACCCAGACGCCGAACGGACGGAGCCCATCCCATGGGGGGCAGCAACACGACAAGCACCCGGCGACGACGCGTGGTGCCATGGGCGGTGCTCGGCCTGTGGCTCGCCGCGCTGGTGCTCGCGGGACCGCTCGCCGGGAAGTTCAGCGACGTGCAGCAGAACCGCGCCGTCGACTACCTGCCCGACAGCGCCGACTCCACCCAGGTCGCCCGCGTCCAGGACCGGCTGCCCGGCGGCGAGTCGACCGACCTGGTGCTGGTGTACCACCGCGACGGCGGACTCACCGACGCCGACCGCGACACCGCCGCCGCACAGCTCGCCGAGATCGCCGACACCCACGCACTGACCGGCACACCCCAGGGCATCCCGTCCACCGACGGCACCACCCTCATGTACCCGGTCTCCACCACCGAACCCGGCCAGGACGAAGAGGCCAGGGACGCCTTCGTCGACGACGTCCGCGAGAGAGCCGAGGGCGGCGGCGGACTCGGCGTCGAGGTCGGCGGGCCGGGCGCCCTCCAGACCGACATGGGCAAGGTCTTCGAGACGATCGACGGCACCCTGCTGCTCGCCACCCTCGGCGTCGTCACCGTGCTGCTGATCGTCATCTACCGCAGCCCCTTCCTGTGGCTGGTCCCGCTCGCCGTCGCCGGCGCGGCCGCCTCCCTGTCCATGGCCGCCGCCTACGGCATGCACGAACTCCTCGACGTCACCATCACCGGCCAGAGCGGCGGCATCATGACCGTCCTCGTCCTCGGCGCGGGCACCGACTACGCCCTGCTGCTCATCTCCCGCTACCGCGAGGAACTACGCCGCCACGAACGGCCCTACGACGCCATGCGGGCCGCCCTGCGCGGCTGCGGACCGGCCATCCTCGCCTCCTCCGGCACCGTCGCCGCCGGACTGCTCTGCCTGCTCGCCGCCGACCTCAACAGCAGCAGCGGCATGGGCCCCGTCGGCACGGTCGGCGTCCTCGCGGCACTGGTGGCGATGACGACACTGCTGCCCGCCGTACTCGTACTGCTCGGACGGCGGGTCTTCTGGCCGATGGTCCCCGCCTTCGGCAGCACGCCCAAGGCCCGCCGGTCCCTGTTCGCCGCCATGGGCACCTCCGCCACCCGCCGCCCCGTCGCCGTCCTCACCGGCGGCGCCCTGCTGCTCGGCGCGCTCGCCCTCGGCGTGCTCAACCTGCCCGGCAGCCTCAAGCAGGAGGACTCCTTCACCGACCGGCCCGAGTCCATCAGCGCCGGGAAGACCCTCGCCGAGGCCTACCCCGAACGCGGCAGCCAGCCCATCACCGTGATGGCGCCCACCGGCCGCGCCGACGCCGCCCTGGCCGGGATCCGCTCCACCGACGGGGTCGCCGAAGCGGCCGCCGGACGCAGCGGACAGGGCTGGACGGAGATCACCGTCTACGCCACCGCCGCCCCCGAGACCCCGGCCGAGACCCGCACCATCGACGCCCTGCGCGCCGGACTCGACGACCTCGGCGACACCTACGTCGGCGGGCCCAGCGCCCAGCAGCTCGACCTCGCCGACAGCGAGGCCCGCGACCGCAAGGTCATCGTTCCGCTGGTGCTCGCCGCCGTCTTCGTCATCCTCGTCGGACTGCTGCGCAGCCTCGTCGCCCCGCTGCTGCTGCTCGGCGCCGTCGTCGCCGTGTGGGGCGCCGCCCTCGGCATCGGCGGCCTCGTCTTCGGGCCCCTGTTCGGCTTCGACGGCACCGACCCCGGCCTCGGCCTGCTCTCCTTCGTCTTCCTCGTCGCCCTCGGCGTCGACTACGGCATCTTCCTGATGCACCGCATGCGCGAGGAGTCCCTCGCGGGCACCGAACCCGCCGCCGCCGCGCTCACCGCGCTGCGCACCACCGGCGGCGTCATCGCCTCCGCGGGCGTCGTCCTCGCCGCCACCTTCGCCGTCCTCACCACACTGCCACTGGTGGCGCTCGTCGAACTCGGCTTCGTCATCGCGGTCGGCGTCCTCCTCGACACCTTCCTCGTCCGCACCTACCTGGTGACCACGGCGAGCGTGCTGCTGCGGCGCAAGGTGTGGTGGCCCGGACGACTGTCCAAGGAGACCGAGCCGGTACCACGGCAGCGGCAGCCCGAACCGGTCTGACGTCCCCAGGGTGCCCCTCCCTGCCGGAGGGGCACCCTCCTCCCGGAAGATGAACCCGTGCGGGCAACCACCGGAAGAGACCCCGGCCTTCGGCGGGACGCGGGACTGGCCGTCGTCCTGGCCGCCGTCAGCGCGCTCCTCGCCGCGTTCGTCGGCGACGCCCGCACCCCCGACGCGCTGGGCTGGACACTGCTGCTCGCCTCCACCGTGCCGCTCGTCTGGCGCCGCCGCCGACCGGTCCTGGTGCTGCTGCTGGTCGTGGCCCTCGTGGCGCCGTACCACGCGCTCGACTTCCACCACAGCGCCCCCGTCCCCGCGACCATGGTGGCGCTCTACACCGTCGCCGTGACCGGGACCGTACGCCGCACGGTCCTCGTCGGCGCGCTGGTGCTGGCCGGGACGCTCACCAGCAACGCCCTCACCAACCCGGGCGGATTGACGGAGACCGTGCGGATCTTCGGCTGGGCCGTCGCCGTACTGATCCTCGGCGGGTACGTCCGCGTCCACCGCCAGTACATCGCCTCCATCGTCGAACGCGCCGAACGCGCCGAACGCACCCGCGAGGAGGAGGCCCGCCGCCGCGTCGCCGAGGAGCGCCTGCGCATCGCCCGCGACCTGCACGACCTGCTCGCCCACAGCATCACCCTGATCGGCGTGCAGACCTCCGTCGCCGCACACGTCCTGGCCGCCGACCCCGAACGCCTCGACCGCGCCGCCGTCGCCAAGGCCCTCGACGACATCGCCGGCACCTGCCGCAGTGCCCGCGGCGAACTGCGCACCACCCTGGAGGTGCTGCGCGACCACGACACCCCCGACGTCCGCGGCCCACTGCCCGACCTGCGCGGCCTCGCCGACCTCGCGGACACCGCGCGCGCCGCGGGCGCCGACGTCGACCTCTCCGTGCGCGCCGACGGCGTGCCGCCCGCCGTCGGTGCCGCCGCCTACCGGATCGTGCAGGAGGCGCTCACCAACGCGGTCCGGCACGGCGGCCGCGACGACCTCACCGTCCGGGTGCGGGTCCACCAGGAACAGGACGGCCTGCACGTCTCGGTCACCGACGACGGCGCCGGCCAGGGCAGCGCCACCCCCGGCTTCGGCCTCATCGGCATGCGCGAACGCGTACGCAGCGTCGGCGGGGTGCTGGACGCCGGACCGCGCGCCGCCGAGGGCTTCGAGGTGACCGCCGTACTGCCGCTCCACGGGGAGCGCGAGGGAGAGAGATGATCCGCGTACTGCTCGCCGACGACCAGACCCTGGTCCGGGCGGCGTTCACCATGCTCGTCGAGTCGGCCCGGGACATGCAGGTCGTCGGGCAGGCGGGAACCGGCCGCGAGGCCGTGCGCCTCGCCCGCAGCGAACGCGCCGACCTGGTGGTGATGGACCTGCGCATGCCCGACCTCGACGGCATCGAGGCCACCCGGCGGATCGCCGCCGACGAGGACCTCGCGGGCGTGAAGGTGCTGGTGCTGACGACGTACGACACCGACGACAACATCGTGGAGGCGCTGCGCGCCGGGGCCTCCGGGTTCCTGGTGAAGGACACCCGTCCGGCCGAACTCCTCGACGCCATCCGCACCGTCGCCGCCGGGGAGGCGCTGCTGTCGCCGGGCCCCACGGCACGGCTGATCGAGCGGTTTCTGCGCAGCCCCGAGATACCCGTCACGGGCGGCCCCGGCTGCCTCTCCGAACGGGAGCGCGAGGTGCTCACCCTGGTCGCCCGGGGCCTGAACAACACCGAGATAGCCGAATCCCTGGGCCTCAGCCCGCTCACCGCGAAGACCCACGTCAGCCGGATCATGGGCAAGCTGGGGGCGCGCGACCGGGCACAGCTGGTGATCGTGGCGTACGAGTCGGGGCTGGTCACTCCGGGGAGCATGTGATCAACACCGTCCGACGACCCGTCAGGGACAGGGATGACACTGCTGAGCCGCACCCTCCTCACCACCGCCGTACTCCTCACCCCGCTCACCGCCCACACCCCCGCCGTCGCCGCCCCCGGCTGCGCCTCCTCGGTGCCCTACACCTCCGGGCAGGGCGGCTACGACACCTACCGCATCCCCGCCGCGGTCACGACCCGGCAGGGCACCGTCCTCGCCTTCGCCGAGGGCCGCCGGGACGGGGCCGGGGACACCGGGGACATCGACGTCGTCGTACGCCGCTCCACCGACGGCGGCTGCACCTGGGACCCGCTGACCGTGGTCGCCGCCGGGAACGGCGACACCCGGGGCAACCCGGCACCCGTCGTCGACCCGCGCACCGGCGCGGTCGTGCTGGTCAGCTCCTACAACAGCGGCCGGGTCACCGAGGCGCAGATCATGCGCGGCGAGACCACGCCCGCCGAGAGCCGCCGCGTGTTCGTGCAGCGCTCCACCGACGACGGCCGTGCCTTCACCCCGCCCAAGGAGATCACCGCCACCGTCAAACCCGCCCGCTGGCGCTGGTACGCCACCGGACCCGGCCACGCCCTCGCCCTCACCCACGGCCCGCACGCGGGCCGCCTCGTCGTCCCCGCCAACCACTCCGCCGCCCCGCCCGCCGGATCCCCCGACACCGGCCAGGAGTTCAAGTACTACGGCGCCCACGCCCTCTACAGCGACGACAGCGGCCACACCTGGCGGCTCGGCTTCGTCGACGACTCCTACGACGGCCTGCACAACGCCAACGAGTCCACCGCCGCCGAACTCCCCGACGGCACCCTCTACTTCTCCGCCCGCGACCAGCACGGCACCGAACCCGGCAACCGCCTCGACACCCACTCCAGCGACGGCGCCCGGACCCTCGACCGGCCCTACGCCATGCAGCCCACCCTCGACGCGGTGCCAGTCGTCCAGGCCAGCGCCCTCCAGCTGAGCATGCCGGGCGCGCCCCTGCTCTTCTCCGCGCCGTCGGTGCCCACCGCACGCCGGTCCATGGCGGTGTGGCGCAGCACCGACGGCGGCACCACCTTCGAACGGGCGCTGGTCCTGTCCGACCTGCGGGCCGCCTACTCCGACCTGGTGGAGGTCGATCCGGTGACGGTGGGGGTGCTGTACGAGACGGGCGAGTCGGGGTCGTACGAGACGATCGAGTTCCGCAGGCTGCCGATCGGCGACCTGGCCGGGGTGACGGCCCGTCGGGAGAAGGCGGGCTAGAGCAGCCCCGCCGCCGCCAGGAACTTTCCCACCCCTTCCGTCTCCTCCGGCGACAGCGGCACCTGTGGTTCCGCCGTCGCCGGGCAGGCGATGACGCCGCGCAGGTGCAGCGCCGCCTTGAAGGCGCCGAGCGCGGACGAACTGCCGCCCATCCGGGCCGGGTCACCGACGCCGACCATGCCGAGCAGGGCGCACAGCCGCTCCTGCTCGGCGCGGGCCAGGTCCAGGTCGCCCGCCCGGTGCAGCCGGTACAGGCGGACGTAGCCGTGCGGGTCGACGTTGGCGAGGCCGGGCACCGCCCCGTCGGCGCCCATCGCCAGCGCGGCGTCCACGAGGGCCTCCGAGCCGGTCAGCACGGAGAACCTGGCGAGGGCGGGGTGGGTGCGCGCGCCGGTCACCACCCGGCGGAAGCCCGCCAGGTCGCCGCTGGAGTCCTTCAGACCGGCCAGCACCCCCTCGGCGGCCAGCTCCAGCACCAGTTCCGACGGCAGCTTGGAGTGCACGGCGGCCGGGATGTCGTAGGCGATCACGGGTACCGGGCTGGAGCGGGCGACCAGCCGGAAGTGGCGGGCGATCTCCGTGGGGTGGGTGCGGGTGTAGAACGGCGCGGTGACGACGACCGCGTCCGCGCCCGCCGCCGTGACCCGGGCGACCTGGTCCAGGACGCGCGGCGTGGTCAGGTCGATCGCCCCGGCCAGCACGGGCAGCCGCCCGCCCGCCCGCCGCACGGTCTGGGTCACCACCAGCTCACGCTGCCGGTCCGTCAGATAAGCGGTCTCCGACGTCGAGCCGAGCACGAACAGCCCGTGCACCCCGCCCGCCACCAGATGGTCGACGAGCGCGAGCAGCGACGCCACATCCACCTCACGGTCCGGGGTCAGGGGCGTGCAGACGGGCGGGACGACACCGGTGAGGGGGGCGGGGAAGGTCATACGGGCTCCGTCGGGGGTGTGGCGTGGGCGACCAGGGCGTGGACCGGCCGGTCCGGTGGCGCCGGGCGTGCGCACGGGCGGTCGTCGCGGCGGCACCCTACCGGTCGGGTCACGCCGGTTCCGTGGGCGGCGCGGCCTGCGCGACCAGCTCACGGGTCGGCTGGTCCTCCGGAACCGGATGGTGGCAGCGGTAGCGGTGCCCGAGCGTCGACGCGTCGGTGAACGGCGGCATCGACTCGGCGCACACCTCCGTCGCCCGCCAGCACCGGGTACGGAACGGGCACCCGCTCGGCGGGCGCACCGCCGACGGCACGGGACCGGTCAACGGGATCGGGTCGACCGGGTCGAGCAGCCCCGGTGTCGCGGAGAACAGCGCCCGCGTGTACGGATGACAGGCCCGGTCGCCGACCCGGTCGGCCGGGGCCTCCTCGACGATCCGGCCCAGGTACATCGTGATCACCCGGTCGCTCATCCGGCGCACGGTCTGGATGTCGTGCGAGACGAACACCAGCGCGAGACCCAGCCGCTCCTTCAGATCGAGCAGCAGATTGAGGATCTGCGCCCGCACCGACACGTCCAGCGCACTGGTCGGCTCGTCCGCCACCACCAGATCCGGGTCGAGGGCGAGCGCACGGGCGATGGCGACGCGCTGCCGCTGCCCGCCCGAGAGCTGCCCCGGCAGCCCGTCCGCCAGCGCCCTCGGCAGCCCCACCAGCGCCATCAGCTCCCGCACCCGCTCCTCACGCTGCGCCCCGCTGCCCCGCCGGTGCACATCCAGCGGATCGCGCAGGATCTGCCGTACCGTCAGCCGCCGGTTCAGCGCGGTCGACGGATCCTGGAAGACCATCCCCGTGCCCGCCCCGACCGCCCGGCGCCGCTCGGCGGGCGGCATCGCCCACAGCTCACGTCCCCGGTACGACACCGTCCCCCACGTCGGCCGCTCCACCCCCACCAGCACCTTCGCCAGCGTCGACTTGCCACACCCCGACTCGCCCACCACCCCCACCGTCTCACCGGGTACGACGGTCAGATCGGCGCCCGTCAGCGCGTACACCCGGTCCCGGCCGAACACCCCGCCGCCGCGCGCCCGGTGGACGACATGGGCGTCGGACAGCTCCATCAGCGGGGACATGGAGTTCAGGGTGTGCACCAGATCGGTCATGTCACGACCTCGCTCTCGGCCTCGCCCGCGTCGTCCGGGTCGACGGCGGCCGTCAGATCGACCGCCGGGTGATGGCAGGCGGCCGTGTGGGCGGGCGCGCCCAGCAGCTTGGGTGCCGTGGTCCGGCAGACGCCGGTCGCCCGGGGACAGCGGTCCGCGAAACGGCAGCCGTCGGGGAAGTCGGCCGGGGACGGTACGACGCCCTTGATCTGCGTCATCCGCTCGGCCGCCCCCTCCAGCGACAGCACACTGCCGAGCAGACCGCGCGTGTAGTGGTGCGCCGGGGCCGCCACCAGGTCGGCCGTCACCCCCGTCTCCACGATCTGCCCGCCGTACATCACCACCACCCGGTCGGTGACCTCCGACACCAGCGCCAGATCGTGACTGACCAGGACCAGCGCGAACCCCAACTCCTCGCGCAGCCGCAGCAGCAGCGCCATGATCTGCGCCTGCACGGTCACATCGAGGGCGGTCGTCGGCTCGTCCGCGACGATCAGCCCCGGGTCACGGGAGAGGGCCAGCGCGATCAGGACGCGCTGCCGCTGCCCGCCGGAGAGTTCATGGGGATAGCTGCGCAGGGTGCGGTCCGGGTCGAGGCCGACCAGGGACAGCAGCTCGGCGGGGGAGCGGCGGCCACCGCGCCGTACGACCTGCTTGAGCTGGGCGTGGATCGTCATCGCCGGGTTCAGCGAGGACAGGGCGTCCTGGTAGACCATCGCCATCTCGTGCCCGAGGAGCGCGCGCCGCGCCCGCATCGGCTCGGCCAGCAGATCACGCCCCCGGAACCGGACCCGGCCCCGTACCCGGGCACCCCTGGGCTGGAGCCCCATCACCGTCAGCGCGGTCAGCGACTTGCCGCAGCCGGACTCGCCGACCAGCCCCAGCACCTCACCGGGCCGCACCTCGAAGCCGATGCCGTCGACGATGTCGACGCCGCCGTGCCGGTCGTCGAAGCCGATGGCGAGGTCCTCGACGGCGAGCACCGGCTCCCCGGACGGCAGCGGCCGGGCCCGGGCCCGCAACCGCCGCGCGGTCGCGGCGAGTCCCGGCAGCGCGGTGACGGCCCCGCCGCCGGGCTCCGCCCGCTCCAGCCGGTCCTCCTCCTGGCCCTTGGCGGGCACCTCCCGGGCCGCCGGTGCCGCCCAGGCGTCCGACACCCCCTCGGAGAGGACGTTGAGGGACAGCACGGTGAACAGCATCAGCAGCCCCGGGAAGACGGTCGCCCACCAGCCGCCCGTGAGCACCATGTTCTTCCCGTCGGCGATGACACTGCCCCACGACGGGTCCGGCGGCCGAACCCCCGCCCCGATGAACGACAGCGACGCCTCGAACACCACCGCCTCCGCCACCTGCACCGTGCAGAACACCAGGACCGGCGCCGCGCAGTTGATGGCGACGTGCCGGACCACGATGTGCGGGGTGCGGGCCCCGATGACCCGCTCGGCGGTGACGTAGTCCTCGCCGTACTGGTCGAGGATGTTCGCCCGCACCACCCGCGCCACGGGCGGCGTGAACAGGAACGCGATCGCGCAGATCAGCACCGTGATGCCACCACCGAACACGGCCACCAGCACCGCCGCCAGCGCGATCCCGGGGAACGCCATCACCACGTCCAGACAGCGCATCAGCGTCTCGTCGACCGCCTTCCGCGAGGTCGCCGCCACCGCCCCGATCAGCGCCCCCGCCACCAGCGCCAGCGAGGTCGCCCCCAGCCCGATCGCCAGCGACCACCTGGCCCCGTACATCAGACGGCTGAGGATGTCCCGGCCGAGACTGTCCTGGCCCATCCAGTGCGCGGCCGACGGATGCCCGGTGCCGTCGGCCGGCGGCTGCTGCTCCAGCGGGTCGTACGGCGCGAGCAGCGGCGCGAACACCGCCACCAGCACCACCACGCCCAGGAAGCAGACGGCCACCTTCGACAGCGACGGCAGCCGCCGCCAGCCGCGCAGCCGGACACCGGGCCGGGCGAGCGCCTCCGTGAGCCGCTTGCGGCCGAACGTCACGCCGCCTCCCTCAGTCGGGGGTTGACCAGCAGATACAGGATGTCGATGACGAGGTTGACGACGACGAACCCGACGGCGGTGGTCAGCACCACCCCCTGCACGACGGCCGGGTCCCCGTTCTTCACGGCGTCGATCATCAGCTTCCCCATACCGGGCAACGAGAAGATCGTCTCGATGACGACGGCACCGCCCAGCAGATAGCCGACCCGCAGCCCCAGCACGGTCAGCGGATTGATCAGCGCGTTGCGCAGCACATTGCGCCCGACGACGACGTGCGGCGGCAGCCCGCCGCCGATCGCGGTCCGCACGTAGTCCCTGTCCAGCTCCTCCACCACCGACGTCCGCACGATCCGGGTCAGCTGCGCCGCCACCGGCAGCGACAGCGCCAGCGCGGGCAGCGTCATCGTCCACAGCCAGCCGGTGACGGAGTCGGCGGGGTTGATGTAGCCACCGGTCGGGAACCAGCCCAGGTCGACCGCCAGGTACTGGATCATCAGCAGCGCCAGCCAGAACCCGGGCGCGGCGACCCCGGTCAGCGACACCACCCGGACCAGCTGGTCCGGCAGCCGGTCCCGGTAGATCGCGGCGGTCACCCCGAGCAGCAGTGACAGCACCACCGCGATGCCCAGCCCGAGGAACGTCAGCTGGAGGGTGAGCGGCAGCGCGGTGAGGATCTGGTCGACGACCGGCGCCCGCGTCAGGGCGCTGATCCCGAGGTCGCCGTGGACCAGGTCGCCGACGAAGTGGACGTACCGCACGGGGAACGGATCGAGCAGCCCGTGCTCCTCACGGAAGTCGTGCAGCTGCTGCGGGGTCGGGTTGGCGCCCTGGAAGAACGCGGACGCCGGGTCGGCGTCGGAGAACCGCATCACCACGAAGACGAACAGCACGATGCCGAGCAGCAGCGGCACGAGCAGGGCGATACGGCGCAGCAGGATCCTGGCGACGGCGGCCACGGCGGTGCTTGCTCCCTTCTCCTCAGGCCCAGCGGGCCTGGAGGAGGTTGATCCCCGGATACGGCTGGGCCCGCAGCCCGGTGAGAGCGCCCGCGTCCCAGGCGGTGATCAGCTCGTTGTGGACGACCGGATAGAGCACGGCCTGCTCGGCGACGACGTCGATGTAGTCCTGGATCATCGCCCGCTTCCGCGCGGCGTCCGGCTCGCGCGTGGCCCGCTCCATGTCCCGGAACAGCCGCCGGGCCACGGGGTCGTCGGCCCATCGCGTGTACCCCATCCACAGGTTCTCGGGGCCGTGGTTGTAATGCATGATCAGATCGGCGTCGAGGCCGAACTGGTTGGGGTTGGAGGCGGCGGCGACGACCTGGTAGTCCCGCTTCTGGTCCAGCTTGGTGAAGACGGCCGTGGTCTCCTGCGGGGCGAGCGTGGTGCGCACCCCGATCGCGTCCCAGGAGGACTTGATGGTCGGCAGACAGTCCACGATCCAGCTCACGTTCACCGCGAGGATCTCCACCTCCAGACCGCGCACCCCGGCCGCCTTCAGCAGGGCGCGGGCCCGGTCGGGATCGTGGTCGTACACGGTGCGGGCGCGCCGGTAGGAGGGGTTGGCCTCGTCGAGGAAGGAGGAGGCGGGCTTCCCGTGCCCTTTCAGCGCCACCGCCACCATCTTCTCGGTGTCGACGGCGTACCGCAGCGCCTGCCGCACCCGTACGTCGTCGAACGGCTTGTGCGCGGTGTTGAACATCAGGAACAGGTTGTTCATCCCGGCGCCGCCCGCCACCGTCATCCCGGCCGCCTCCAACTGCCCGATGTTGGCGTACGGGATGTTGTCGGCGACCTGTGCGCCCGCGCTGGAGCCGCCCGAGACGGTGGCGACCCGGGGTGCGGCGTCCACGATGGTCAGCCAGTTCATCTTCCTGAACGCGGGCGGGCGCGGCCCGTTGTAGTCCTCGAACGCCTCGAAGGTGGTGTTGGACTTCGGGTGGTGCGCCGTCATCCGGTACGGCCCCGAGCCCACCGCGAGACCGGTGATCGCCTCGTCCCAGGCACCGGGCCGGGAGAACACGTGCTTGGGCATGACCTTGGCGAGCGTCAGCCGCGCGAGCCCTTCGGGGAACGGGAACTTCAGCATGAGTTCGACGGTCCGGGCGTCGACCTTGCGCACCCCGTCCAGCCAGGGCGCGAAGAAGCTCTTGGCGAGGGTGTGGGTGTCCGGGTCGAGGATCCGGTCGTAGACGAAGACGACGTCGTCGGCGGTGACGGGAGCGCCGTCGTGGAAGGTGGCGCCGTCGCGGATCGTGAACCGCCAGGTGGTGGCGTGGGCGTCGGCCGGGATGCGGGTGGCGAGCGCGGCGTACGGCTCACGGGAGATCGGGTCGGTGTCGAGGAGCCCCTCGTAGATGTGGTTGTTGCCCGCCATGCAGAACGCCGACGCGGTCTGCGTCGGGTCCCAGGTCCCGTCGTTGCCGTAGCCGATGACGGCGGTGAGCGTACGGTCGGCGCCCCCGCGTCCGCCGAAGTCGGTGGTCGACGCGGGACCCACCCGACAGGCCGCCGTCAGCGCCCCGAGGCCGAGCGCCCCGGCGCCCTTGAGGAGCGTGCGGCGGGCGGGGGGCGCGTGGCGCACGGTACCTCCACGGGGCATTCCCGGACAATTCGGGCAGTCAGCGCGACGATAGGAGGACCCGTGGAGGTGGTCAAGGAGGGCGCGCGTGGCACGGGAGGGGCGGTTGGGGGTGTCCCTCCCGTGCGGGTGACTCCCTCCTAGGGGAGATCGGCCGAGTAGGTCGTGTCCCTGTCGGAGTCGTAGACGAGCTTGCCGTCGCCGTCGAAGCCCTTGACGTGCGGCGCCTTGGTGACCTGCTGGTCCAGCTCCCCGGTGGCGACATACCAGCCGTCGTCGAGCACGGCCTCGCTGGTCTCACCGCCGTACTCGACGGTCACACGGGCGACGGAGTCCTCGACGGTGCCGATGCCGGCCCAGCGGAAGGGGAGCTGCCAGTTTCCTTTGTCGAGGAAGGACTGGGAGTAGAGCTTGTGCGCGTTGGCGTCTGGTACGACGGGACCGGCGTCCGGGCCTGCCATGTCAATGCCGGTGAAGCTGCGGCCCGGCCCGTCGTCGCCGTCCTTGACGTTGCAGATCAACCGTTTCATCGGCGTCCCGTCGGCCACCGCGACGACGAAGCGGCCGTCACCGGGGGCGTTGCTGTCGCCGGTGCTGCGCATGGCGAGCAGGACGCGGTAGTCGGCGGGGTCGCCGTAGTCGATGTCCTCCGAGGCGCTGGGCCAGCGGAACCCGACGCAGTACTCGAGGTCCTCGGCCGCCTGCTCGTAGGTGATGCCGTCCAGCAGCACACCCCGCGTGTCTGCCCCCGTGGGCGTCGGGGCGGGAGTCGGCGTCGGCGCGGCGGCCGTGGAGGACGCCGCCGGACTCGCCTTGCCGCCGCCGGAGCCGTCCGCCCCGGTCATCGCGTACGCCCCCACCGGCGCCGCCACCAGCGCCGCCAGGGCCGCCCCCGTCGCCGCGACCCGCCGCCGCCGCCAGGCCACGCCCCGGCGCCGGATGGCCGGGTATGGCGCGGGGGAGGGGCTGATGGTGTAGGCGTCCTCGCTGAGCAGGTCCCGCACCCGCTCCTCGAACCCGTTGTCGGTCATGTCCTGCTTCCCTCTCCACTGCGTGTGCCGCTGTACGCGGGCCCGTCCATGACCCGCGTCAGCCCCGGATACGTACGCAACTTCGCCAGCCCCTTGGACGCCTGGCTCTTCACCGTGCCCGGCGAGCAGCCGAGGGTCTCGGCCACCTCCGCCTCGGACAGGTCCTCCCAGTAGCGCAGGACGACCACGGCCCGCTGTCGCTTCGGCAACTGGGCCAGTGCGGCGAGCAGGGCCCGCCGCTCATCGACCCGGGCCACCGCCTCGTCCCGCCCCGCCCGCTCCGGCGGCGCCGCCGTCAGGGCCTCGGTCACCCGCCTCTTGCGGAAGCGGTCACGGTTGCAGGTGACGAGCATCCGGCGCACATAGGCGTCCGGGTTGTCACTGCGCGAGACCCGCCGCCAGGAGCGGTACGCCTTCGCCAGCGCCGTCTGCGTCAGATCCTCGGCGTGGTGCGCGTCACCGGTCAGCAGATAGGCGGTACGCACCAGATGGGACCATCGGGCTCTGACGAACTCCTGGAACCGGTCCTCTAGTTCGGCTTGCATCAAGCACCCTCCTCGCCCACCAGACCACCTGTTCGGCGGATTCGGTTGCCCGGCCCCCGGCACCTGCTGGAATGCTGGTCGCCGACGCGACCCAGGAGGGGCCGGATGGGCGAGGTGTGGGACGAGCGGGACACGGGCGTACTACGGCTGCCGTCCGGGCGGCTGGTACGGGGCCGGGGCCTGCGGCGCCCCCTGCCCCCCGACGCGCCGGAACCCTCGTACGGCCTCTACCTCCTCGGCGGCCGGCCACCCGCCATGCCCTGGGAGGCGCGCTGGCTGCGCTGGCGGGACTTCTGGCTCCCGGCGGACCGGGAGGCGGCCCGGTCCGCGCTGGCACAGGCGTGGGAGCGGGCGGCGACGGAGCGGGTGGAGGTCGCCTGCGAGGGCGGCAAGGGCCGCACCGGTACGGCACTCGCCTGTCTGGCGGTGCTGGACGGCGTACCGGCGGAGGAGGCGGTGGGGTACGTCCGCGCCCACTACGACCGGCGGGCGGTGGAGACGCCGTGGCAGCGGGGTTATGTCCGGCGGTTCGCTGCCGCGTAGTCGACAGCGGCCACGGCGTCACCAAGATCACGCCCGCGCGGGCGCAGGCGCTGAAGGACGCCGGCTACAAGTACATCGGCCGCTACCTCTTCAACCCATCCGCCACGGACCTGCCGGAGAAGCAGATCCAGCCCGGCGAGCTGGCCACCATCAAGGAGTACGGGCTCAGCTGTTTCCCCATCTTCCAGACCTGGAGCCGGTCGGCCGACTACTTCAGCCCGAGCCAGGGAGCGGCCGACGCGTTCCGTGCGATCGAGTGGGCCAAGTACCACGGCTTCAAGCCCGGCACCATCATCTACTTTGCCGTGGACTACGACGCCATGGACGGTGAGGTCACGGCGTACGTCCTCCCGCACTTCCGCGGAGTCATGCGCACGATCGGGGAGAACTCCAGCTACGGCGTCGGCGTCTACGGTCCCCGCAACGTCTGTCAGCGGGTCGCGGACGCCGGGTACGCCGCGGCGAGTTTCGTGTCCGACATGTCCAGCGGTTTCTCCGGCAACCTCGGCTACCCGCTGCCGACCAACTGGGCGTTCGACCAGATCTCGACCGTCACGGTCGGCTCGGGCGCGGGGCAGATCGAGATCGACAACAACCTCGTCTCCGGCCGGGACTTCGGCCAGAGCGACTTCGACCCCGGCGCCGACCTCGGCGGACTGGACACGCGCCTGGA
The DNA here is from genome assembly GCF_018070565.1 of Streptomyces sp. B93. GTDB lineage: Bacteria > Actinomycetota > Actinomycetes > Streptomycetales > Streptomycetaceae > Streptomyces. Next base: position 173,630 of record NZ_JAGPXL010000002.1, on the reverse strand, counting down.
CGAAGCCGCCTACCGCAGCCTGATGCTCCAGGACGTGAAGGCGTACCTGGAGTCGATCGGCGTCCCTGAGACCGGCGGCGACGGCTGGACCGACAAGGACCGGGCCAGCCTCGGGGGCATCTCCAACACGGAGGCGTTCAACGCGGTGGTGGACGCGGACTGGCTCTTCACCTCACTGGCCCGGACGCTGCGGATGCGCAAGGCGCTCATCCAGGCTCCCGTCCTGTGGGAGCTGCGCAAGCTGAACCCGCTCGACTTCGCCTCCGACGCGGCGGTCAAGGCCGGTCAGCTGGACGACTGCAGCACCGGGTGGGGACAGATCTTCGCCGCGACCGCCATCAAGGCCCGCAACTACTGCATCGGCGAAGGGATCATCAACGGCGAGCCGCTGGATTTCGATTCCAAGGCGGACCTGCGGGCCGTCTGGGACAAGCTCCACGACGACGAGGAGCACAACGTCCGCACAGTCGCGTACGTACTGCTCTGGAACTCGGAGCTGCTCGGTATCGACCGGCCGGACCTGAGCGGCAACGTCCATGTCACCGAGGCGGTCCTCGGCCAGTACAACGGCACCGGTCCGGACGCCGAGCAGTATGGACGAGAGCTGATGGGCCTGTATCACGTCCTGGAGCAGTACAACGCGTTGTCGCGCGCCTAGCGACACCAGCAAGCGAAGGAAGGCCGGACCGATGACCAGACGGTGGCAGGTGGCCCTGGGCGCCAATGTGCTCCTCGGTATCCCGGGCGTGATACCGATCTGGGTCCTGTGGTTCCTCGCGGCGAGCTGGGCGAGCGGTCCCGAGCCGACGGACAACGACCCCATGGTGCTGTGGTTGCCCATCGCAGCCATCGTCATCGTCCCTTACGTCCTGCTCTGGATGTCCGTGAACCGTTCCCTCGCCCGCCGCAGCTCGCTTCCGCCCGGCATCTACTGGTGGCTCAGCGCCTTGGCCACGTTCCTGCCGACCACGGCGCTGATCATCTACTCACCCTAGGAAGGGAACCAAGACGTGCACATCGACAGGCGCGGCAGTGGGAACGGGATATCGAGACGCACCCTGGTGACGACCGCCGGCGTGATCACCGCCGCCGCGGCGGTCGGTTCCCTCGCCCCCGGCACCGCGACGGCCGCCCCCGTGAACGCACCGAAGAAGGCGCCCGCCTCGGCCAACGGCTGGACTTTGGAGAAGGAGGCCAACCATGTCTCCACCGTCTGGACGCGCCCTGTCGCGGGCACCGGCCTGGAGGTCGACATCCGGATCGGCGACGTGGAGGCGATCCTGCTCCATGTCGTCCGTCGCTTCCACTACGAGGTCGAGCAGCTGTCCCCCGGTGACCTGGCGGGCTGGCAGCCGATCGACGGCCTGCACAAGGACATGCCGGAGTCCAACCTCGCCTCGGGCACCGGGGTGCGGATCCGGCCGGGCGCGGGCGCGGGCGGAAGCCTCTTCCCGCTCCAGGTGCTGACGGTGCGCGACATCCTCGCCGACTGCGAGGGCGTCGTGCGCTGGGGCGGCGACGACGACCCGGTCGACGAGTCGCTGTTCTACGTCGACCGCGGCCCGGACGACGCGTCCGTCCGGAGGCTCGCCGACCGGCTGCGTCTGGCCGGGGCCATGCCCGGCGAGGGCGCCGGCGTCATGGTGGACGTGCTGGCCCCGCCCCGTCGCGACCGCGCCGAGCGGCTGCTGAAGCAACAGCGGGTGAGTTGAGGCTCGCGGCAGGGGCGTCGGGGGGCGGGCCGGGTCGGTCCGCCCCCCGCGCTATTCCGTTGCCGTGGCCGCTCTCGCGCCGGTAGTCGCGCGTACCGTTTGTCCAAGGGCCGTAACGTCCAGCTGAGACCGTACGGCGGGGGCAAGGAGCGGGACGTCGAGCCCGCCGCCGTGCGGCTCGCCACCCCCGCCGAGCGACTCGGCGCCGTGACCGCGTACGCCAGCGTCCGCAGCCGGGTGAGGTGCCTTGACGCGTTGACGTTAGGGTGCGGGCGCATGGGCTTCTGGAGTTGGAGAGGGACGGGGCGCGGGGCCAAGGTCACCCGGCGCTACCCGGACCGTCTCAGCACGCACCAGCTGTGGATGGTGTCGCTGAGCGCGCCGGTGAGCCGGGACCGTACCGCCTCGCGGACGACGTTGTACCCGTTCACCCGCATCGACGACGACAGCGCGCGGTCCTGGCTGGCCGAGCAGTGGGAGATCAGCACGCGGGACGAGTTGGTCGGTCGCCTGGACGACCTGTCCCGCACGGGTTACCGGGCGCGCGCCTACCAGCTGACCGGCGTCGCACCGCTCGCCTGGGACGCCGCGCTGTACGTCGACATCGCACGGCGCGGCTTCGCGTGCGGGCTGATCGGGGAGGGGGAGGCGTGGACCGCGCTGAAGAACATCGTCCCGGCGGTGGCGGGGGCGTACGGGTCCTGGGGTGAGTACGCCGATCACTACCTGCTGGGGCGGCAGGTGTGGCGGGAGGGGCTGCGGGGGACGGCCGACGCCGGTTTCCCCGCGCCGCAGGCCGCCGCCGACGCGCATCTGCGTGCCCTTCTCGATCCGGGGAACCGCGCCAGCCCGTGGAACCTCGCCCCCTGGAACGTCATACGGCGGCCCGAGCGCGCCCGGTGAAGCCGGGCGGGAGCCCGTTGCCCGGCTGTTACGGAGGCCGTGCCCCCGGGCTCCGGGCGTACGCGAGAATGTCGGCATGAGTCTGTTCCGCGACGACGGCATCGTGCTGCGCACCCAGAAGCTGGGTGAGGCGGACCGGATCATCACGCTGCTCACCCGCGGTCACGGCCGGGTACGCGCCGTGGCGCGCGGCGTGCGGCGCACCAAGTCGAAGTTCGGGGCGCGGCTCGAACCCTTCTCCCACGTCGACGTGCAGTTCTTCGCGCGGGGGAGCGAGCTGGTCGGGCGCGGGCTGCCGCTGTGCACCCAGAGCGAGACCATCGCGCCGTACGGCGGCGGGATCGTCACCGACTACGCGCGGTACACGGCCGGGACGGCCATGCTGGAGACGGCGGAGCGGTTCACCGACCACGAGGGCGAGCCCGCGGTGCAGCAGTACCTGCTGCTGGTCGGGGCGCTGCGCACGCTCGCCCGTGGCGAGCACGCCCCGCATCTCGTCCTCGACGCGTTCCTGCTGCGCTCCCTCGCCGTGAACGGCTACGCGCCGAGCTTCAGCGACTGCGCGAAGTGCGGGATGCCCGGACCGAACCGGTTCTTCTCGGTGGCGTCCGGTGGCACGGTCTGCGTCGACTGCCGGGTACCCGGCAGCGTCGTACCCTCCCCGGGGACCCTGGAACTGCTCGGCGCGCTGCTCACGGGCGACTGGGCGACGGCGGACGCGTGCGAGGCGCGGTACGTGCGGGAGGGGAGCGGGCTGGTGTCCGCGTATCTGCACTGGCACCTGGAGCGCGGGCTGCGCTCGCTGCGCTACGTCGAGAAGTAGAGAAGCACGACACGCTAGAGAGCACGACACGCTAGAGAGAAGGCAAGCACCATGGTCGTACGCGGGTTTCTGGGGCGGCAGCGCCGTGAGTACCGCACGCCCGAGCCGCACCCGTCCGGCGCGCGGCCCCCGAAGCTCCCCGGGGAACTGGTGCCCAACCATGTGGCGATCATCATGGACGGCAACGGGCGGTGGGCGAAGGAGCGGGGGCTGCCGCGCACCGAGGGGCACAAGGTGGGCGCGGAGTGCGTGCTCGACGTGCTCCAGGGGGCGATCGAGATGGATGTGAAGGCCATCTCGCTGTACGCCTTCTCCACCGAGAACTGGAAGCGGTCGCCGGACGAGGTGCGCTTCCTGATGAACTTCAACCGGGACTTCATCCGCAAGACCCGCGACCAGCTGGACGAGCTGGGGGTTCGGGTGCGGTGGGTGGGGCGGATGCCCAAGCTGTGGAAGTCGGTGGCGAAGGAACTCCAGGTCGCCCAGGAGCAGACCAAGGACAACGACCGGCTGACGCTGTACTTCTGCATGAACTACGGCGGGCGCGCGGAGATCGCGGACGCGGCGCAGGCGCTGGCGGAGGACGTCCGGGCGGGGCGGCTGGACCCGGGGAAGGTGAACGAGAAGACGTTCGCGCGGTACCTGTACTACCCGGACATGCCGGACGTCGACCTGTTCCTGCGCCCCAGCGGGGAGCAGCGCGTCTCCAACTACCTGATCTGGCAGAGCGCGTACGCCGAGATGGTGTTCCAGGACGTGCTGTGGCCGGACTTCGACCGCCGGGACCTGTGGCGGGCGTGTCTTGAGTTCGCCTCGCGGGACCGCCGGTTCGGCGGCGCGATCCCGAACGAGGAACTGCTGGCCATGGAGGGCAGGCAGGAGTGAGCCGGGCGGCGCCGGCCGGGCGTCAGTCCTCGGGGTCCGCGACCGCGCAGTCCGCGCAGGTGCCGAAGATCTCCACGGTGTGGGCGACGTTGACGTAGCCGTGCTCGGCGGCGATGGCCTCCGCCCACTTCTCCACCGCGGGGCCCTCGACCTCGACCGCCTTGCCGCAGGTGCGGCAGACGAGGTGGTGGTGGTGTTCGCCGGTGGAGCAGCGGCGGTAGACGGACTCGCCGTCGGAGGTGCGCAGGACGTCGACCTCGCCGGCCTCGGCGAGGGACTGGAGGGTGCGGTAGACGGTGGTGAGTCCGACCGAGTCGCCCTTGTGCTTGAGCATGTCGTGGAGGTCCTGCGCGCTGCGGAACTCCTCGACCTCTTCCAGGGCTGCCGCCACGGCGGCGCGCTGCCTGGTGGCGCGGCCCTTCACGGGCGGTCCAGCGGTGGTCACCTGAGCCTCCTCATGTCTGCGTCTGCCGGGCCATTGTGCCAGCCCGGTCTGTGCGCGGTCAGACGCCGACCTCGTCGGTCGCGCCCCGAGTGGCCGGAATCGCACACTCCGCCGGGTCCTCGGCGGGCCGTGCGGCGGCCAGGGCCCGTGCGCGGCGCCGGGCCAGCGGGGCGGCCAGGAGGGTCAGCAGGATGAACGCGCCGATGGTCAGCAGCACGATCGTCGCGCCGGGCGGCACGTCCTGGTAGTACGACGTCACCGTGCCGCCGATGGTGACGCTCACGCCGATCGCCACCGCGATCGCGAAGGTCGCCGCGAAGCTCCGGGTGAGCTGCTGTGCCGCCGCCACCGGCACCACCATCAGCGCGGACACCAGCAGCAGGCCGACGACGCGCATCGCGACCGTCACCGTCACCGCCGCCGTCACGGCCGTCAGCAGGTTCAGCGCGCGCACCGGCAGCCCGGTGACCCGCGCGAACTCCTCGTCCTGGCTGACCGCGAACAGCTGGCGGCGCAGGCCCAGGGTGACCAGCACCACGAAGGCGGCGAGGATGGTGATGGCGGTGACATCGGATTCGGAGACCGTCGACAGGGAGCCGAAGAGGTACGACGTCAGGTTGGCGTTGGAGCCGGTGGGGGCGAGGTTGATGAACATCACGCCGCCCGCCATGCCGCCGTAGAAGAGCATGGCGAGGGCGATGTCGCCGCGGGTCTTGCCGTACCAGCGGATCAGCTCCATCAGGACCGCGCCGAGGATGGAGACGAGGGTCGCCATCCACACCGGGGACCAGGAGAGCAGGAAGCCGAGGCCGACGCCGGTCATGGCGACGTGGCCGATGCCGTCGCCCATCAGGGCCTGGCGGCGCTGGACGAGGTAGATGCCGACCGCGGGGGCGGTGATGCCGACGAGGACGGCGGCCAGGAGCGCCCGCTGCATGAAGGCGTAGTTCAGGATTTCCATCAGCTGAGCAGTCCCGTGCGGAGGGGTTCGGCGCCCGCGGGGGCGTGCGGGTGGACGTGGTCGTGGCCGGGCAGGGCGTGCTGGCCGACCGCCTTGGGCGGCGGGCCGTCGTGCAGCACACAGCCGTCGCGGAGTACGACCGCGCGGTCGATCAGCGGCTCCAGCGGGCCGAGTTCATGGAGGACCAGGAGGACCGAGACGCCGCGGGTGACCTGTTCGCGCAGGGTCGCGGCCAGGACCTCCTGGCTCGCCAGGTCCACGCCCGCCATCGGCTCGTCCATGATCAGCAGTTCCGGTTCGGCGGCCAGGGCGCGGGCGATCAGCACCCGCTGGTGCTGGCCGCCGGAGAGGGCGCTGACCGAGTCCTTGGCGCGGTCCGCCATGCCGACCAGTTCCAGGGCGTGCCGTACGGCGGTGTGGTCGGCCTTGCGGAGCATCCCGAAGCGGGCCCGGGACAGGCGGCCGGAGGTGACGACCTCGGTCACCGTGGCGGGCACGCCGCCCGCGGCGGTGGTGCGCTGGGGGACGTATCCCACGCGGGCCCAGTCGCGGAAGCGGCGCAGCGGGGTGCCGAACAGCTCGACCTCGCCCGCGCTCACCGGGACCTGTCCGATGACGCCGCGCACGGCGGTGGACTTGCCGGAGCCGTTGGCGCCGAGCAGGGCGACGACCTCACCGCGGCCCACGGTGAGGTCGATGCCGCGCAGGACGGGGCGTGCGCCCAGCTCCGCGCGGACGCCGCGCAGGGATATGACGGGGTCTCCCGTGGCCGGGGTCTCTCCCGTGGCGCCCATGGCGTCCTCCGTAAGAATCACTTGCTGGCTGTCATGCGCTGGATCACTTGCCGCCCAGGGCCGTTTCCAGCGCCTTGAGGTTGGCTTCCATGACCTGGAAGTAGTCCTCGCCCTTGGACTTGTCGGTGATGCCCTCCAGCGGATCGAGGACGTCCGTCTTCAGGCCCGCGTCCTTGGCGAGGGTCTTCGCGGTCTTGTCGGAGACCAGTGTCTCGTAGAAGACGGTGGTGACTCCGTCGGCCTTGGCCTCCTCCTGGAGTTCCTTGATCCGGGCGGGGCTGGGCTCGCTCTCCGGGTCGAGGCCGGAGATGGCCTCCTGGGTGAGGCCGTAGCGCTCGGCGAGGTAGCCGAAGGCGGCGTGGTTGGTGAAGAAGACCTTGGTGTCGGTGTCCTTCAGGCCTTCCTCGAAGGAGGTGTTGAGGGCGCCGAGCTTCTCCACCAGGGCGGCGGTGTTCTTCTTGTAGTCGGCCGCGTGGTCGGGGTCGGCCTTCTCGAAGGCCGCGCCGACGCCCTCGGCGACCTCGGAGTACTTCACCGGGTCGAGCCAGATGTGCGGGTCGAGGGCGTGCTCTTCCTCTTCCGGGGACCCTTCTTCCTCGTCGCCGTGGTCGTGCTCGACGTCGCCGTGGTCCTCGAGGGTGGTGAGCGTGGCGGCGTCGATCTTCGTCTTGACGCCGGACTGGCCGATGGCCTCGTCGACGGCGGGCTGGAGGCTCTTGAGGTAGAGCACCGCGTCGGACTCGCCGAGCTGAGCGGTCTGCCGGGCGCTCAGCTCCAGGTCGTGCGGCTCCTGGCCGGGCTCGGTGAGGGTGGTGACGTTCACGTGCTCGCCGCCGATCTGCTCGGCGAGGAACTGCATGGGGTAGAACGACGCGACGACGTCGAACTTGTCGGTGTTGCCCGCGGCGGCGCTGTCGGAGGAGCACGCGGTGAGGGTGCCGAGGCCGAGCGTGGCGGCCGCCGCGACCGCGATGCCGGATATGTGTCGTCGTACGTTCATGACACTCATTTTCAGCGAATGTGGAAACCGTTGTCAATAAACGTGGTCAGCGCCATATGGCGGCCCACGGCCTCAAGAGCGGACCGATTTGGCTGAGGGGCAGCCCCCGCCGGTAACCTGAAGCATTCGCTGGAAGCATCTCGCTTCGTCGCCCGTCGTCGTAATGAAGAGAGCACCGTGGCCGCCGACAAGATCGACACCATCGTCAGCCTGAGCAAGCGCCGTGGCTTTGTTTTCCCCTGTAGTGAGATCTACGGCGGTCAGCGTGCCGCCTGGGACTACGGGCCCCTCGGTGTCGAGCTGAAGGAGAACCTCAAGCGCCAGTGGTGGCGCTACATGGTGACGTCGCGCGAGGACGTGGTCGGTATCGACTCGTCCGTCATCCTCGCCCCCGAGGTGTGGGTCGCCTCCGGTCACGTCGCCACCTTCACCGACCCCCTCACCGAGTGCACCTCCTGCCACAAGCGGTTCCGCGCGGACCACCTGGAGGAGGCCTACGAGGAGAAGAAGGGCCGCGCGCCCGAGAACGGCCTCGCCGACATCAACTGCCCCAACTGCGGCAACAAGGGCCAGTTCACCGAGCCCAAGCAGTTCTCGGGTCTCCTCTCCACCCATCTCGGCCCGACCCAGGACTCCGGCTCGATCGCCTACCTGCGGCCCGAGACCGCGCAGGGCATCTTCACCAACTTCGCCCAGGTGCAGACCACTTCGCGCCGCAAGCCGCCGTTCGGCATCGCCCAGATGGGCAAGTCCTTCCGCAACGAGATCACGCCGGGCAACTTCATCTTCCGCACCCGCGAGTTCGAGCAGATGGAGATGGAGTTCTTCGTCAAGCCGGGCGAGGACGAGAAGTGGCAGGAGTACTGGATGGAGCAGCGCTGGAACTGGTACACCGGTCTCGGCCTGCGTGAGGAGAACATGCGGTGGTACGAGCACCCGCAGGAGAAGCTCTCCCACTACTCCAAGCGCACCGCCGACATCGAGTACCGCTTCCAGTTCGGCGGCAGCGAGTGGGGCGAGCTTGAAGGCGTCGCCAACCGCACCGACTACGACCTCGGCGCGCACTCCAAGGCCTCCGGCCAGGACCTCTCCTACTACGACCAGGAGGCCCAGGAGCGCTGGACGCCGTACGTCATCGAGCCCGCGGCCGGTGTCGGCCGGGCGATGCTGGCCTTCCTGCTCGACGCGTACGTCGAGGACGAGGCGCCCAACGCCAAGGGCAAGATGGAGAAGCGGGCCGTGCTGCGGCTCGACCACCGCCTCGCGCCGGTGAAGGTGGCCGTGCTTCCGCTGTCCCGCAACCCCGAGCTGTCGCCGAAGGCGAAGGGGCTCGCGCAGGCGCTGCGGCAGAACTGGAACATCGAGTTCGACGACGCGGGCGCGATCGGGCGCCGCTACCGGCGCCAGGACGAGATCGGGACGCCGTACTGCGTGACCGTCGACTTCGACACGCTCGAGGACAACGCGGTGACGGTGCGCGAGCGGGACTCGATGAAGCAGGAGCGGGTGTCCCTCGACCAGATCGAGGGGTACCTTGCCAGCCGTCTGATCGGCAGCTGAACCGGGCGCGGTTCGCCGTTGCCGGGTGCGGGTGCGTCGTGGCTTGTCGCGCGGCTCCCCGCGCCCCTGACGGCGCTGCTCCCTAGGTGGGCAGCCAGCAGCTCTATTGGCCCCCGATACCGGTCCCCGAGTGGACCTGTATCGGGGGCCTTCGTGCTTCCAGGGTGGGGGCATGAGCATTACGTTTCTGCTGACCACGTTGGTCGTCGTCGTCACGCCCGGGACCGGGCTCGTCTACACGCTGGCCGCCGGGCTGGCCCGGGGGCGGGCCGCCTCCGTCTGGGCGGCGGTGGGGTGCACGCTGGCGATCGTGCCGCATGTGCTGGCCACCGTGACCGGGCTGGCCGCGCTGCTGCACGCCAGCGCGACCGCGTTCCAGGTCCTCAAGTACGCCGGTGTGGCCTATCTGCTCTACATGGCCTGGGCGATGGTGCGGGACCGGGAGGCGCTCGGGATCGACGAGGGCGCCGCGCCCGCCTCCGTCCGCCGGGTGGTCGTCCGGGCCGTGCTGATCAATCTCCTCAATCCGAAGGTGACGATCTTCTTCCTCGCCTTCCTGCCACAGTTCGTCAGCCCGGGGGAGCCGCGGGCCGCGGCCCGGATGCTGATGCTGGGCGGTGTCTTCATGCTGGTCACCTTCGTGGTCTTCGCGGTGTTCGGCGTGCTGGCGGCGGCCGTGCGCAGTCATGTGATCTCCCGGCCGCGGGTGCTGACGTGGCTGCGGCGCGGGTTCGCGGCGTCGTTCGTGGTGCTGGGGGCGCGGCTGGCGCTGGAGGGGTGAGACGGCAACCGGGATGACAGCTGACAGATATTGAAATCTGTCAGCTGTCATGCGAGAGTGGAGGCATGACCACAGACACCCGACCCCTCGGCACGACCGGCCCCCACGTCTTCCCGCTCGGCCTCGGCTGCATGGGCATGTCCGGGATGTACGGAGACGCCGACCGGCCCGAGTCCCTCGCCACCATCCACGCCGCCCTGGAAGCGGGCGTCACCCTCCTCGACACCGGCGACTTCTACGGCATGGGCCACAACGAACTGCTCATCCGCGAGGCCCTGCGCACCGCGCCCCCCGCCCGCCGCGAACAGGCGTTGATCAGCGTCAAGTTCGGCGCGCTGCGCGGCCCCGACGGCAGCTGGCTGGGCTACGACGCGCGCCCGGCCGCGGTGAAGAACTTCGCCGCGCACTCCCTCCAGCGCCTGGGCGTCGACCACATCGACGTCCTGCGGCCCTCCCGCCTCGACCCGCAGGTGCCCATCGAGGAGACCGTCGGCGCCATCGCCGAACTGGTCGAGCAGGGCTACGTACGGCACATCGGGCTGAGTGAGGTCGGCGCGGACACCATCCGCCGGGCCGCGGCGACCGCGCCGATCTCCGACCTCCAGATCGAGTACTCCCTGATCAGCCGGGGCATCGAGGAGGAGATCCTGCCGACCGTCCGTGAACTCGGCATCGGGATCACGGCGTACGGCGTGCTCTCGCGCGGGCTGATCTCCGGCCACTTCAGCGCGGACCGGCAGCTCGCCGCCGCCGACTTCCGTGCCTTCTCGCCCCGCTTCCAGGGCGACAACCTCACCCACAACCTCGCCCTCGTCGAGGCGCTGCGGAAGACCGCCGAGCAGAAGGGCGTCTCCGTCGCGCAGATCGCCATCGCCTGGGTGCTCGGCCGTGGCACGGACATCGTGCCGCTGGTCGGCGCCCGCTCCCGGGAGCGGCTGGCCGAGGCGCTGGGCGCGCTGGACGTCACGCTGGACGCGGCGGACCTGCGGGCCGTCGAGGAGGCCGTCCCGGCGGACGCGGCGGCGGGCGACCGCTACCCGGCCCCGCAGATGGCACAGCTCGACAGCGAACGCTGACCATGGCTGCGGGTACGGTCTGACCCATGGCACCGACCGAGACCCTGACCGCCGAGCGCATCCTCGAAGCGACCGAGGAGGTGCTGCGCCGCCACGGCCCGGCCAAGGCCACCGTGGTCGACGTGGCCCGTGCGCTCGGCGTCAGCCACGGCAGCGTCTACCGGCACTTCCGCACCAAGGCGGCGCTGCGCGAGGCGGTGACCAAGCGGTGGCTGGACCGCACCTCCGACGCCCTCACCGGCCTGGTCACCGAGACGGACCGCGATCCCGGTGCCCGGCTGCGGGACTGGCTGCGCACCCTCTTCGAGGCCAAGCGCCGCAAGGCGGGCGACGACCCCGAGCTGTTCGCCACGTACAAGGTGCTCACCGGTGAGAACGGCGCGATGGTCAACGCCCACCTCGACGAGCTGACCGGCCAGCTCACCCGGATCATCGAGGACGGCGTGACGGACGGCACCTTCACCGTCACCGACCCCCCGACCACGGCCCGCGCGATCTTCGACGCCACCCAGCTCTTCCACAACCCCGCCCACGCCCAGCAGTGGACCGAACCGGACATCGAGACGGAGTTCGAGGCACTGGTGGAGCTGCTGATGCGGGGGCTGCGGGCCTGACGTCCCCGGGTGCCGAGCGCTGCCCCCGGCCCGTCCTGCCCCCGGCCCGTCCTACCCCCGCCCCGGGTCCACCGTCGCCTGGTGTTCCGCGGCCAGGTGTTCCTCCGCCTTCAGCCAGGGCAGGAACTGCGCGCCCTGCCGCCAGCCGCAGGTGTCGCACCTGATGGTGCGCTGTATCCCCCGGCGGTGCACCCGCACCACATGCTCACGCCCGTGCTGGTCCCAGCGGCTGACCTTGCTCGTGCTCGTCGTCGGCATGCAGCAGAGTGTGCAGCAATCCCAACATCAACAGGGGCCGCCCGCCGCCGCTCCGGCGGCCCGCGCCCGGCATCCCCTCCCGTACGTGACAATGGAGGAATGTCCACGACCGCCACGCCGCTCCGGATCGGCCCGCACGCCGTCACCCCGCCCGTCGTCCTCGCCCCCATGGCGGGGATCACCAACGCGCCCTTCCGCACCCTGTGCAGGGAGTTCAGTGGCGGCAAGGGGCTGTTCGTCAGCGAGATGATCACGACCCGGGCGCTGGTGGAGCGCAACGAGAAGACCATGCAGCTGGTCCACTTCGACGCCGGCGAGAAGCCCCGCTCCATCCAGCTGTACGGCGTGGACCCGGCGACCGTCGGCAAGGCCGTCCGCATGATCGCGGAGGAGGACCTCGCCGACCACATCGACCTCAACTTCGGCTGCCCGGTCCCGAAGGTGACCCGCAAGGGCGGCGGCTCGGCGCTGCCGTACAAGCGCAACCTGCTGCGGGCCATCCTGCGCGAGGCCGTCAGCGGCGCCGGTGACCTGCCCGTCACCATGAAAATGCGCATCGGCATCGACGACGACCACGTGACGTATCTCGACGCCGGACGGATCGCCGTCGAGGAGGGCGTCACCGCGATCGCCCTGCACGGCCGCACCGCCGCCCAGCACTACGGCGGCACCGCCGACTGGAGCGCCATCGCCCGGCTCAAGGAGCACGTCCCGGAGATCCCGGTGCTCGGCAACGGCGACATCTGGTCCGCCGAGGACGCGGTGCGGATGGTGCGGGAGACCGCGTGCGACGGTGTCGTGGTCGGGCGCGGCTGCCTGGGGCGGCCCTGGCTGTTCGCGGACCTGGTGGCCGCGTTCGAGGGGCGGGAGGCCGACATCGCCCGTCCCACCCTGCGTGAGGTCGCGGACGTCATGGTCCGGCACGCCACCCTGCTCGGGGAGTGGATCGGCGACGAGTCGCGGGGCGTCATCGACTTCCGCAAGCACGTCGCCTGGTACCTGAAGGGCTTCGCGGTCGGCTCCGAGATGCGCAAGCGGCTCGCGATCACCTCCTCGCTGGCGGAGCTGCGCGCCGGGCTCGACGAACTCGACCTCGACCAGCCGTGGCCGGCCGGCGCCGACGGGCCACGCGGCCGTACCTCCGGCAACAACCGCGTCGTCCTGCCCGACGGCTGGCTGAAGGACCCCTACGACTGCGCGGGCGTCGGCGAGGACGCCGAACTGGACACCTCCGGCGGCTGACCGGTCACTTCCCGGACGGGTGCGGCGTGGAGCCGTACGCCGTCAGGAAGCGGTCGCGGAAGGTGTCCATCTTCCACACGGGGGTGTCCGCGACGGGCCTGAGGCCGTCCGCCCAGTTCCAGTCGGCGATCTTCTCCAGCACCTCGGGGTCCTTCGCGACGATCGACACCGGTACGTCACGGCTGGCGTTGTCGCCGCTGACCCGGGGGATGGGCTGGTGGTCGCCGAGGAAGACCAGGACGGTGTCCTCGCCGCCGTAGCGCTCCAGCCACTCGGTGAGACTGGTCACCGAGTACGCGACCGACTTGCCGTACTCCTCCTTGGAGCGGTCGGAGTCCGGGACGACCTCCTTGGGGTCGGCGCCCGCCTTCTCGATGCCCTCGAAGATCCGGCCGTCGCCCAGCTCGTCCCAGCCGACCATGCTCGGGACGGGCGCCCAGGGCTGGTGGCTGGAGGTGAGGATGATCTCCGCCATCAGGGGCTTGTCGTGTTCCTTGCCGTGCTCAAGGCGCTGGAACGCCTCCAGGGCGTACTGGTCCGGCATCGTCGACCAGCTGAACTTCGGGCCCTCGTAGCCGAGGCGGAACGCGTCGTAGACGTGGTCGAGGCCGAAGAACCTCGACTCCGGCCAGCCCTTCTGCACCCCCGGCACGATGCCGACCGTGCGCCAGTCGCCCGTCTTCTGGAAGACCTTGGTGAGGGTGAGGTGGTCGCTCGACGTCACCGTGCGGTACCGCTGCTGGTTGTCGATCCACAGGCCGGACAGGAACGTGGAGTGGCCCAGCCAGCTGCTGCCGCCGTACGTCGCCGACGTCAGCCAGCCGCTCTTCGCGTGGAAGCCCGCCTTCTCCAGGGCCTCGTTCCGCGCGTCCAGCGTGCTGGTCACGCCCGGTGCGATCAGCGGGTCCTCCAGGGCGCTGCGGCCGTAGCTCTCGATGAACGTGAACAGCATGTCCTTGCCGCGCAGATCGGGCACCAGCTGAGCGGGCGGGGTCGCCCCGAAGACGTCCTGGCCGGCCTCCTTCGCGAACGCCGCCTCGTCCCGCAGGGTCGCCTTCACCCGCCGCGTCTGCGCCGTCAGCGTGTCCGCGCCCCGGTCGGCGGCCAGCGGCACTCCGGCGATCTGGAGGCCGAGGGTGGAGCAGGTGATCCAGACCGTGCCCGCGATCAGCGTGCCCTTCGTCGCCACCGTCCGGTGCCGCGCCAGCAGTTCACCGAGCCGCAGCGTCGCCAGCACCAGCGCCGCGAAGAGCAGCAGCAGCGCGACCACGATGCCGACCGTCGCGGCCGTGGTCGCCGCGCCGCCCATCGTGTCCTTCTGGTACGACCGCGCGTCGTCCAGCAACTCCCAGTCCAGGACGATGTTGAAGCCCCGGCCCAGGTATTCCTTGAAGCCGATGTCCAGCAGGTTCAGGGTCGTCAGCGCGCCCAGCGCGACCCCGGTCGGCACCGCCACCGCCGTACGCCACCGGCGGCCGGGCAGCGCCAGCAGCACCGCCGCGCCGACGATCGCCTCCGCCGGGAGGCGCAGGAACTGGGCGGGACGCACGGTGTTGGGCCCGTTCGGCAGCAGCAGGGCGCCCAGCACCAGGACCGCGCACAGGACGGTCAGGGACACCCGCAGGACGCGGACGGCCGTCGGGTGCGCGGCGCGCCAGGCACGGACCCGGCCCGTCAGCCACGCCCGCTTCCCCGCGGGCGACGGGGTGTCCGAGGCGTCCGGGGCGTGCTCGCCGTCCGCCTCCGTCGTCGTGTCGGGCGCGTCCTGAGGGGTGTGACGCGAGCGCGTGAAGACAGGCACCCGAAGGTCCTTCCGTGCGTAGCCGGTCCGCCACCATCCCGTACGGTCCGGCGGGGCCCCGCGTTCACCGCGCCCGCCCCCTCTTCAAGCGCCTCCCACCGCGGTCAGCAGCGCCAGCGGCGCCGCGGCCGACCGGGACTCCCGCACGCACGCGTGCGGATACGGCACCGGCTCCGCGTGCGTGTCCCGGCCGTACCCGGCGAGCACCTCGGGCAGCCGGTGCCCGGTCGCGGTCGCCGCGTCCACCAGGGCGTGCGCGACCGTGCGGGCCTCGTCGTGCAGGCCGTAGCGGGAAAGACCCAGCGTGATCAGCGCGTTGTCGTGCGGCCACACCGAACCTCGGTGGTACGACAGCGGATGGTACGCGGGCTGCCCGGCGGCCAGCGTGCGCACGCCCCAGCCGGAGAAGAAGTCCGGCTCCAGCAGGCGCCGCCCGACCAGTTCCCCGTACTCCTTGTCGAGCAGCCCCGACCACAGCAGGTGCCCGGCGTCCGAGGCGAGCGCGTCGACCTGGCGGCCGTCCCCGTCCAGGGCGAGCGCCGGGAAGGAGCGCTCCGGCATCCAGAAGTCCTGCTGGAAACGGTCCCGGAGGTCACCGGCGGCCTGCTCCAGCAGCGCCCCGTACGTCTCGTCGTCCCACACCGTGCGGGCCAGCCACGCCGTGCGGCGCAGCGCGTCGTACGCGTAGCCCTGGGCCCCCGCCGCCATCACCGGCCCGCTCGGCCTGCTTCCATCGGCCGAGCAGATGGCGCCGGGGGAGTCCTTCCAGTTCTGGTTGGCGAGTCCGCCCTGGTCGGCGCGGTACACGAGATAGCCGCGCGAGGTCAGTCCGCCGTGGTCCAGCATCCAGCCGACGGCCGCGCGGGCGTGCGGCTGGAGCCGGCGGGCGAGGTGGGTGTCGCCGGTCTGCTCGACGTACGCGCCGAGCAGCACGAGGAAGAGGGGCGTCGCGTCGACCGAGCCGTAGTAACGGCCGTACGGCACCTGCCCGAAGTGGGCCAGCTCGCCGTGCCGCACCTCGTGCACGATCTTGCCGGGCTGGGCGACCGAGCCCACCTCGGTGCCGGTCGCCTGGGCCGCGGCGAGCGCGGGCAGGGTGGCGGCGGCCAGACCCGGCCGGTAGGGCAGCGCGAAGAGGGACGTCAGCAGGGCGTCCCGGCCCAGCAGGGTGAGGAACCAGGGCGCTCCGGCGGCCGGGACGCGCAGCTCCTCGCCGTCCGGGCCGGTGGCCGGGACCTGGAGGGCGGCGAGGTCGGCGAGCCCGCGCGCACAGGCCGCCGCCAGCTCCGGCCAGCCGGTCGGGAAGGCGACGCCCTCGACGAACTCGCCCTCCCGGGCGAGCAGTTGTCCGTTGACGGCGGCGGGCGAGCGGGGCACCCGCAGCGCCCGCTTCTCGCCGTGCGGCCGGGCGATCACCCGCAGCACCAGCTCGGCCGTGCCGTGCGGCTCCAGCTCCAGCGTCCACACCAGTCGGCGGGCGCCGGTGCCGGTCTCCTCCACGCCGTCGGGCGCGGGGTCGGACGTCACCGTCGTACGGGACTCCCATTCGCCGCGCCGGTAGGTGAACTCCACGCCGTCGTCGAGGACCTGGCGGCGGCGGACGGCGCCGGTCTTGGCGTAGGTGCGGTGGTCGGAGCGGAGTTCGAACTGGTCGGTGAAGTCGGCGTCGACGGTGAGCGCGAGCCGGACCGTGGTGGGCACCGGCCGGTTGCCGCTGACCCGTACCAACTCCACGAACGAGCCGTCGCCGACGGCCTGTTCCCGGAAGAGCGTGTACGCGGGCGGCTCCTGGCGTCCGCCGCGCGGTACGAGCACACAGCGGGCGGTGTCCCCGTCGGCGACCGGGGTCAGCGCCTCCGGCACCGCGCCGTCGACGGTGAGCTGCCAGCGGCTCAGATGCCGCGCGTCCCGCACGAACAGGCCGTCCGGCAGCCCGTCGGCGGCGCTGGCGCCGCGCACTCCGCTGATGTCCCCGCGGTCGCCCACGGCGGCGAACGTCCCGCCGTACACGAGCAGATGATGCCGGTCCGTCATCCCCGGTCCCCTCCCTTGAACGCCGTGGCTGTGCCCTTGTCCCAGGCGGGCTGGTCGTGCAGCAGATCGAGGGCGAGTGCCGCGGTCCAGCCGAAGTCGGTGGTGCCGCAGGCCTCGCCGGTGTACGGGTCGACGTACTCCGCGAAACCGGAGGCGTCGGCGGTGTGCAGGATCGCCCGGCGCAGGGCGTCCGCGCGGCCCCGCTCGCCGTGCAGCCGCAGCCCGCGCTCCAGCAGCCAGCCGGTGTTGAACCAGGCCGGGCCGCGCCAGTAGCGGTGCGGGTCGAAGGCCTCGCCGCGCAGGTCGTAGCTGGGCACGAGGCGGGTGGTGGAGCCGAGCCCGAAGTGCGGGCCGCACATCGTGCGCACGAGCGTGGTGGCGATGTCGCGCGGGAGCGTCGGCAGCAGCAACGGCACCAGGCCGGAGACGCCGCGCTCGGGGATCAGTTCACCGCCGGCCACGTCCCGGCACAGGAACATCCCGCGCGCCGGGTCCCACAGCCGGTCCACGAGCGCCGCCGTCAGCCGTTCCGCGCGGGCGTGGCGGGCGGTGCCGGTGGCGCCCAGTTCGCGGGCGATGCGGGCGAGGGCGTGCTCGGAGGCGATGAGGAGGGCGTTGAAGGCGGGGTCCTCGACGGCGAAGGCGTTGGGGCCGGTCGGGCCGCTCGGCGCGGGCCGTCCGTCGTCGTACCCCCGGTCCCGGTAGTCCGTCGCCAGTCGTACGTACCGTCCGTAGTCCAGGTCCGTCGGCCGGTCCTCGGGGGCGCCGTGGTCGAGGTCGGCGCGGCGGAAGGAGCGGGCCGGGGCGGGGGTGATCCGGGCGAGCGGGGCGTCCCAGCAGGGGCTGTTGTCCATGCCCTGTTCCCAGGGGTGGACGACGGAGGCCAGGGAGCCGCCGCCCAGGTCGCGCCGGTGCAGCAGATAGCGGTGCCACGCGGCGAGCCGGGGATACACCGTGGACAGGAAGCCGCGCGCCCGGGACAGCCCCGGGTCGGCGAGGTGCACCAGCCAGGCCGCCAGCGCGTGCACGGGTGGCTGCACGATTCCGGAGGTCTGTACGGTGCGCGGGGCGCCCGCAGCGCGCCCCGCGGTCGAGGAGCGCCAGAAGTCGGGGCTCGGGAAGTAGGCGTCGAGGGGGACGGAGGGGTTGAAGACGATGTGCGGGACGCGTCCGTCGCCCCACTGCGCCGCCAGCAGCGTCTCCAGTTCCGTCTGGGCCCGTAACGGCGACAGGTGCCTCAGGCCGATCGCGATGAACGCGGAGTCCCAGGACCACTGGTGGGGGTACAGCCCGCGCGAGGGGACGGTGGACGTTCCGGTCCAGTTGCCCTCCAGCACCCGGGCCGCCCTGAGGTGCAGGGAGTCGGCCTCGGTGCCCGGATCGTATGCAACGGCGCGTTCCATGGGCCGGGCGACGAGTTGTGCTGGACGATCCACTCGGGGCTCCCCGAAGACATGTACGGCCGGTCGGTTCGGCAGCGGCTACCGTAGGGTTACGTCTATTTAACACGCAAAACTCAATATGTAATGCAAGCTTGAGAAACACAAGGGGGTGCGCGGATGTCCGTACGGAGTACTCGTGGCGCTCGAGGTCAGGGCAGTTCAGGCGAGCTGCTCGAACTGGTGCGCAGTGGGCGCGCCACCACGCGCGGCGCGCTCCAGCAGGCCACCGGTCTGTCCCGGGCCACCGTCGGCCAGCGCCTGGACCGTCTCTTCCGCGCGGGCTGGCTGCGCGAGGGCGCGGGCGGCCCGGTCGGCTCACCGCTCGGCGGACGCCCCTCGATCACCCTGGAGTTCGACGACGAGCACGCGGTCGTCCTCGCCGCCGACCTGGACACCCGCCACGCCCGCGCGGCCGTGCTGACCCTGACCGGCGAGATCCTCGCCGAGCACGGCGGCACGCTGGTCATCGAGGACGGCCCGGAAACCGTCCTCGGTGAACTGGGCCGCTGGTTCGCCGAGTTGCTGGAGAAGGCGGGTCATGAGCCGCGGGAGGTCTGCGGCATCGGCCTCGCGGTGCCGGGCCCGGTGGACAGCGACACCGGCCGGGTCGTCCAGCCGCCGATCATGCCCGGCTGGGACGGCTACGACATCCGCGGCCGCCTGGCCCGCGCCTTCACGGAACACACGGGCGCCGCGCCCGTCCCGGTCCTGGTCGACAACGACGCCAACCTGATGGCGTACGGCGAACAGCGCACCGGCCACCCCGACTGCTCGGCGTTCGTGCTGGTGAAGGTCTCCACCGGTATCGGTGCCGGGGTGGTGGTCGACGGCTCGGTCTACCGCGGCATCGACGGCGGCGCCGGGGACATCGGGCACATCCGGGTGCCGCAGGGCGCGGAGGCGCTGTGCCGCTGCGGGTCGTACGGCTGTCTGGCGGCCGTCGCCAGCGGCGGTGCCGTGGCCCGTCGGCTGGCCGCCGCGGGCGTCCCGGCGGCGTCCGGCTCGGACGTGCGGGACCTGCTGGCGTCCGGGCATCCGGAGGCGGTGGGGCTCGCGCGGGAGGCGGGGCGCCGGGTCGGGGACGTGCTGGCGACGGTGGTGACGCTGCTGAACCCGGGGGTGCTGATGATCGCCGGGGATCTGGCCGGAACGGCGTTCGTGACGGGCGTACGGGAGTTGCTGTACCAGCGGGCGCTGTCGCGGTCCACCGCTCGTCTGGAGGTGGTGACCTCGCGGCTGGGGGAGCGGGCGGGGCTGGTGGGCGCGGGGGCGCTGGTCGTGGAGCATCTGTACGCGCCGGAGCGGGTGGAGGAGCGGTTGCGGGCCATGGGTGTGTGACGTCGGTGTTTCCGGCGGGGGAGGCGTCCGCGGGGCCGTCCGCATGGTGAAATCCCGGCGGGTGTGGCAGCGTGATTCTCGCCACCCCTGATAAGGGTTGCGCTCAGATGAGCGATTCATGAGCGGCTGCACTTCTCCAAGGGGTGGCACTGAGTGCCACCCCTTGATCATTCATCGATCGAAATCATACGTGTGGAACAGTGCTCATCTGAGCGAGATTCGGGGTCTACGGGAGTTGACGCGTTCAAGAAGTGAAAACAAGGACTCGCGACGGCTTACCAAGCCTTGACTTTCGATCCGGTGGCGGACGACTGGTTACGGGCGCATGACGCACGAGTGGACGTACCCAGGCGCCTTCGATCTGGGTATGTTCCTCGCCGTCAGGGCAGCCACCGCGTCCTCGAGGAGTCGAGACCCGTGTCGGAAAACAAAGATCTTCAGGGAGTCGATCCCGGTGCCAGCGTTGAGGGCGTGAAGTTCGTCTACGACTTCACCGAGGGCAACAAGGACCTCAAGGACCTGCTCGGCGGCAAGGGCGCCAACCTCGCCGAGATGACCAACCTGGGGCTCCCCGTCCCGCCCGGCTTCACCATCACCACCGAGGCCTGCAAGGTCTACCTGGACAGCGGTGAGGAGCCCGCGGCACTGCGTGACGAGGTGAGTGCGCACCTCGACGCGCTGGAGCAGCGCATGGGCAAGAAGCTGGGCCAGCCCGACAACCCCCTGCTGGTCTCCGTCCGCTCCGGCGCCAAGTTCTCCATGCCCGGCATGATGGACACGGTCCTCAACATCGGCCTCTCCGACAAGTCGGTCCAGGGCCTGGCCAAGCAGGCGGGCGACGACCGGTTCGCGTGGGACTCCTACCGCCGCCTCATCCAGATGTTCGGCAAGACCGTCCTCGGCGTCGACGGTGACCTCTTCGAGGAAGCCCTCGACAAGGCCAAGGAGGCCAAGAAGGTCACGGTCGACACCGAGCTGGAGGCCGCCGACCTGAAGAAACTGGTCACCGCCTTCAAGAAGATCGTGAAGAAGGAAGCCGGGCGGGACTTCCCGCAGGACCCGCGCGAGCAGATGGACCTCGCCATCAAGGCGGTCTTCGACTCCTGGAACGGCGACCGCGCCAAGCTCTACCGCCGCCAGGAGCGCATCCCGCACGACCTCGGCACGGCCGTCAACGTCTGCTCCATGGTCTTCGGCAACCTGGGCCCGGACTCCGGCACGGGTGTGGCCTTCACCCGCGACCCCGCCTCCGGCCACCAGGGCGTCTACGGCGACTACCTCCAGAACGCCCAGGGCGAGGACGTCGTCGCGGGCATCCGCAACACCGTCCCGCTCGCGGAGCTGGAGTCGATCGACAAGAAGTCGTACGACCAGCTGATGCAGATCATGGAGACGCTGGAGAACCACTACAAGGACCTGTGCGACATCGAGTTCACGATCGAGCGCGGTCAGCTGTGGATGCTCCAGACACGTGTCGGCAAGCGCACGGCGGGCGCGGCGTTCCGCATCGCCACGCAGCTCGTCGACCAGGGCCTGATCGACGAGGCGGAGGCGCTCCAGCGGGTGAACGGCGCCCAGCTGGCGCAGCTGATGTTCCCCCGCTTCGACGAGAACGCCAAGGTCGAGCAGGTCGGCCGGGGCATCGCGGCGTCGCCGGGCGCGGCGGTCGGCAAGGCGGTCTTCGACTCGTACACCGCGGTGAAGTGGTCCCGCTCGGGTGAGCAGGTCATCCTGATCCGCCGCGAGACGAACCCCGACGACCTCGACGGCATGATCGCGGCGGAGGGCATCCTGACGTCCCGGGGCGGCAAGACGTCCCACGCGGCCGTGGTGGCGCGGGGCATGGGCAAGACCTGCGTGTGCGGCGCGGAGGAGCTGGAGGTCGACACCAAGCGGCGTCGTATGACGGTCCCCGGCGGCCACGTGGTCGAGGAGGGCGACGTCATCTCGATCGACGGCTCGTCCGGCAAGGTCTACCTGGGCGAGGTGCCGGTGGTCCCGTCCCCGGTGGTCGAGTACTTCGAGGGCCGGATGCACGCGGGCGCGGACGACGCCGACGAGCTGGTGGAGGCGGTCCACCGGATCATGGCCTTCGCCGACCGCAAGCGCCGCCTGCGGGTACGCGCCAACGCGGACAACGCGGAGGACGCGCTGCGGGCGCGGCGCTTCGGCGCCCAGGGCATCGGCCTGTGCCGCACGGAGCACATGTTCCTCGGGGACCGGCGTGAGCTGGTGGAACGCCTGATCCTGGCGGACACGGAACAGGAGCGCGAGGAGTCCCTGAAGGAACTCCTCCCCCTCCAGAAGCGTGACTTCGTGGAGTTGTTCGAGGCGATGGACGGCCTGCCGGTCACGATCCGCCTCCTGGACCCCCCACTCCACGAGTTCCTGCCGGACATCACGGAACTGTCGGTCCGCGTCGCTCTGGCGGAGTCCCGCCAGGAGCCCCACGAGAACGAACTCCGCCTCCTCCAGGCGGTACACCGCCTGCACGAGCAGAACCCGATGCTGGGCCTGCGGGGCGTACGCCTGGGCCTGGTCATCCCCGGCCTGTTCACCATGCAGGTACGGGCGATCGCGGAGGCGGCGGCCGAGCGCAAGGCCGCGAAGGGCGACCCGCGCGCCGAGATCATGATCCCGCTCGTGGGCACGGTCCAGGAGCTGGAGATCGTCCGCGAGGAGGCCGACAAGGTCATCGCGGAGGTCGAATCGGCGACGGGCACGGAACTGAAGCTGTCGATCGGCACGATGATCGAACTCCCGCGCGCCGCCCTGACGGCGGGCCAGATCGCGGAGGCCGCCCAGTTCTTCAGCTTCGGCACGAACGACCTGACGCAGACGGTCTGGGGCTTCAGCCGCGACGACGTCGAGGCCTCCTTCTTCACGGCCTACCTGGAGAAGGGCATCTTCGGCGTCTCCCCGTTCGAGACGATCGACAAGGACGGCGTCGGCTCCCTGGTCGCCGCGGCGGCCAAGGCGGGCCGCGAGACCCGCCCCGACCTGAAGCTCGGCGTCTGCGGCGAGCACGGCGGCGACCCCGAGTCCGTCCACTTCTTCCACGAGGTCGGCCTGGACTACGTCTCCTGCTCCCCGTTCCGCATCCCCGTCGCCCGCCTGGAAGCGGGCCGCGCGGCAAGCCAGTCGGAGGGCAGCGACCACCGCTGACCCGGCCCGAGCCCCCGGGGCCGTCGCTTGTCACCCGACCCTCACCGATCAGCGACGGCTCCGGCCCACGAAAGGGGGGCGGCATCCTGTGCGGGGATGCCGCCCCCGTCGTGTCTCACGACGCGCTGTCAGTCGGCGACTTCGTCGAAGAGGGCGTCCGCCCGCTCGATGGTGACGGCCCGGACGAGGAGGTCGTCGAGGAGATCCAGGTCGGTGCAGGCGGTGACGCGCTCTCGTACGCTGTCGGGAACGCCGAGGCCGCGGGCTTCGAGGACGCGCAAAATGCCCTCGGCCCTGCCCTCGACCCTGCCCTTGGCTTCGCCTTCGAGAAAGGTCTCCTCAATCAGGGTGCCCCTGCCGGGAAAGTAGCTCGCGACCATCTTCTGTGCCGCTCTCCATGTGTCCCTGGCCGGAGTGTTCTCCAGCCCGACTTCCAGCAGTTCCGACCAGTAGCCGGCCGTCTCCTTGTCGAACGACCGCATGCCGCGGGCCAGCAGATGCAGTATGGCCTCAATGCCTCGGCTCTCACTGTGAACGATGGCACTGAACGTCGCCAGAGCGGGCTGCCGCGCCACCGCGGACTCGTCGGTGATCTCGGGAACGGATTCCGGCCCGAGCACGAACGGACGCGTGACCTGGCTCAGCCAGGGACCGACGCGGTTCTCGAAGGGGCCAGCCGCCCACTGTGCGGTGGACCGCTTGCGGCAGATGGCGACCAGCAGCACCGGGAGTTCGAACTTGGCGCTCGGATAGGCCATGTAGAACGGCCAGTTGAGTGCCTTGTCGTCAGCCCGGCTGGTCTGCGCCTCAATGGCGAGCAGAAAGCTGTCCCCGTCCGCCGGGTCGACCTTGAGCACTGGCGCCTCGAAGATGCGTGCGAGAACCTCCGGATGATCCTGGAAGACCCGGTGCGAGGTCTCGTGGGTGGATGTGACCCTGTGCACCACCCTGCTGATCCGAAGGGCGGCAAGTCCGTGAACGGGGAGTCGTTCACCCTTTCGGGCAGCGAAAACGTTCACGCCAACCGAAAGGGCGGCACCCCGTGAGGAGATGCCGCCCTTCTGTGTGCGGGGTTGTTCAGTGGGCGTCGCTGCGGCGCCTCGTGGCCAGGTAGAGGACGCCGCCGCCGGTCAGGAGGACGGCGGCGCCGCCGCCCGCGAGGTAGAGGGTCGTGCTGTCGCTGCCGGTCTCGGCGAGGTCGGTGCCTTCCTGGGCCGCGGCGTTGTCGTCCCCGGCGGGCTGGAAGCCGGACGGGGGCTGGTCGCAGCCGATGCCGTCGCCGTCGCGGTCGAGGTGCTCGCCGTAGTGCTCGTCCGTCTCCTTGATGTTGGCGTACCCGTTGTCGTACGCCTCGGTGCAGTTGCTGAACGGGTGGCTGCCCTCATGGGCGACGGCGGTGACGGGTACGGCGCCCAGCGCGAGGGCGGTCACGCCCACGGCGACGGACTTGCGGAACAGGTTCAGCTTCACAGGGAGCCCCCCAGCTTCGTACGGATGAGGTGACGAAGCTATGGGAGGGGCTGTCGGGGACTGCACCGAAATAAGGGACCCGTGATGCGAACGTGACGTGACCGGACGGTAGCTCTCCGTTCGTGGGTGAGGTCGGATCAGTAGCCGTAGTGGTTGGCCCAGTAGGTGCCCGCGCGAGCGAAGGCGGCCCGGGTGCCGGTCCCGGCTATGCCGTCGATGGCGCCGGTGTAACCCCAGTGCTTCTTCAACTGGCGTTGCAGTGCCTTGATGGTGTTCGGGCCGACGATGCCGTCGATGGCGCCCGTGTAGCCGTAGTAGTCACGCAGTTCACGCTGGATGGCCTTCCAGCTGGCCGTCCCCAGGTAGCCGTCGATGGCCCCGGGGTCGTAGCCGCTCATCCAGGACACCCGCTGGATGCCCTTGGCCTGCCTGACCGTCAGCCCGAGGTTCTCGACCGCCAGGACGGTGGCCGCCGGGCTGACGGCCGACGTGGTGTTCGTCGGGGCCGCGGTGGCGGTGGCGCTGGTTCCGGCGAGGGTGCCGACGGTGACCGCGGTGACGGCGACAGTGGCGGCGGCGCGGCGCACGTTTCTCGATGCGGACATGATCATGTCTCCTCAGCTGGGGCAATGGTGGCCCTCGCTCCGGATGTTCCGGGTGGCGAGGTGGCGCCAG
Source organism: Streptomyces sp. B93 (assembly GCF_018070565.1). Lineage (GTDB taxonomy): Bacteria > Actinomycetota > Actinomycetes > Streptomycetales > Streptomycetaceae > Streptomyces. Next base: position 148,651 of record NZ_JAGPXL010000002.1, on the reverse strand, counting down.
CGTGCCTTCGGTGCGCCGAGGGGATCAACGATCCCGGGCGTCTCTGGGACGACTGGGACGTCTCTGGGACGGGCCCGGCGGCGACCTGCGCGGATGCGGGTCGCCACGGGACGTTTCGCCTAGAGCGGCACCGACACCCCCGTGAACGTCGTCTCCGGGGTCTGGGGGCTGGTGAAGCGGGCGTTGACCAGGTAGAGGCGGTTGGCGTAGCGGGCCGTGGTGGTGGGGACGTCGAAGCGGGGGTCCGTGATCGTGCGGGTGAGGGTCGCTGTCGTGCAGCGGTTGTTCAGGGTCCAGACGCTGATCAGGTTGAGGCGGTTCTGGACGACGTAGAGGGTGTTGGCGATGCGGAGGAGGCCGTCGCCGTTCACGACCGTGTCCGCGCCGCGCAGCTCCAGTTCCCTTGCCCTGCCCGTCCTGACGGACACCCGGTACAGCGTGCCCGGCGTGCTCTTGACCACCAGGAGGTCACGGCCGTCCGGGGTGGTGACGATGCCGTTCGCGTTGTTCACGTCCGGGAGCTGGTCCCAGTCGCCCGTCAAAGGGAGTGCGCGGACGGTGTCCCCGGGAGTGGTCGGGACGCCGTGGAGGACCGCGTTGCGGGAGTCCGTGAACCAGGCCCTGTCGCGGGTCAGGATCACGTCGTTGATGAAGCAGGGGGTCGCGGTCGTCAGGTGGTGGGTCCGGACCAGGTCACCTGTCGCCGCGTCCACCACCTTGGCCGTGCCGCCCGCGCCTCCGGCGACGTACAGCAGGCCGTCGTGGCTCAGTTTGAGGCCGATGGCCGCCGTCCCCGGGGCGCCCTCGTGGAGGGTGGTTCCGCGGCCCGTGCGCAGGTCCGTGCGGTGGATGGCGCCGTTGGCGCGGGAGCCCATGTAGGCGTACGGGCGGGCGCCGATGGTGATGCCCTCCGGGAGGAAGCCGTCGGGGAGGGGGAACTCCGTCGGCCAGCCCGCCGTCGCGCGGGAGTCGTCCGCGGCCTGGGCCGTCGTCGTCGCCGTCCCTGCCGCCATCGCCAGTGCGGCTGCCGCCGTGCCGCCCAGCAGGGTTCGGCGGGAGGGGTGGGGGGTTCGGCTGTTCGGCATGTCACGTGTCTCCGTCTCGGTCTGACAGACGTGCGGGGTCGGATGTGCCGTTCCGTGTCGATGGAACTCGAAACCTCTCCGTGAATCGAGTCGCCTCGGGCGATCGACAGGCATCCGACAGGTAGCCGGCCGTGGGCCGACCCCCGCGGCTCCGACCCCGCCCGTCCCGCGCTACGACCGGAAGGGGCCCGTCACCTCGTACGTGATGCCGCCGGAGGAGGAGCCCGTCGTGCCGCGCTGGCTGGAGAAGTACAGGCGCCTGCCGTCGGGGGAGAACGCCGGGCCCGTGATCTCCGAGGACGACTGGCCGTCGATGCGCAGGAAGGGGGCGATCACGTCGTCCGGCGTGATCACGCAGATCTCCATGTTGCCGCCGTCCTCCGCCACGAACAGGTCGCCCGAGGAGGAGCCGGTGATGTTGTCGACGCCGGTGAGGGGGGCCGTGCCTGAGGTGACCAGGGAGTCGTCGTAGGCCAGTTCGTAGGTGTTGTTGGTCAGGTTCAGCTGCCAGACCCTGTTGTCGCCCTTCGTCGTGAACCACACCTTGTCGTCGGCGTAGTGGCAGCCCTCGCCGCCGTTGAAGGACTTGGAGCCGGAGACCTGGGTGCGGGTGGTCGTCGGGGAGCCGTCGGGGTCGGGGACGTCCGCCCAGGTGAACGAGCCGGACGCGGCGGGGCCCGCGACCATGACCTGGAGCTTGCCGGAGGACAGGTTGCCCCAGGTGGTGGGGACGAAGCGGTAGAAGCGGCCGTTCGACTCGTCCTCGGTCAGGTAGATCACCCGGCGCACCGGGTCGGCGGCGGCCGCCTCGTGCTTGAAGCGGCCCATGGCGTCCCGGCGGACCGCCGCGTTCACGCCCCACGGGTCGGTCTCGTAGACATAGCCCAGGGACACCTCCTCGCAGGAGAGCCAGGTGTTCCAGGGGGTCTTGCCGCCCGCGCAGTTCTGCCGGGTGTTGGACAGGACGCGGTACGCCCCCGTGATCGCGCCCGTGGACGAGAACTTCACGGCGCTCACGCCGCCGCCCGGGTTGATCTCCGAGTTGGAGACGTAGATCCAGCCGCTGCCGTCCGCGTAGCAGGCGCCGCCGTCGGGGGCGTTGTGCCAGGTGTAGGAGGTGCCGGGGACCTGCTGGCCGGACCGGGCGATGACCCGGCTGGTGAAGCCGCTGGGGAGTCTGATGCCGTTGGCGTCGGGGGAGCCGAGCGCCCCGTAGGGGCCTGTGCCGGGCTGGGCGGGTGCGGCGTAGGCGGCACCGCGCCACAGGCTGCCACCGAGGGCTGCCGCCGAGCCGCCGAGGACGGCGGCACGCAGGAGGCTACGACGTTCCACTCTCACTCCAGGAGGGTCCGTGACCGGCCCCACCGCCGGGCGGCGGAGGGGTCGTACGGTCAGGGACCCTAGGGGAGGCGAGTGGACAGGCCATGGTCATGCTCATGGCGGGAGTGTGACGCGTCGGATACGGGTGCGGGCGTCCGCGTGGCCGTGGGCATAGATTGCCCCCACCGGGGGGGGAGCCGAGCTGTGGAACCGGGCAGCACCGGAAGGAGCCTCGATGGCGGGCTGGAGCGCAGCGCAGATTCCCGGGCAGAGCGGCCGTGTCGCCGTCGTCACCGGCGCCAACAGCGGACTGGGCTATGTCATCGCGCGCGAGCTGGCCCGCAAGGGTGCCCATGTGGTGCTCGGCTGCCGCAGCGAGGTGCGCGGCCGGGAGGCCGAGCGGCGGCTCGGTGAGGAAGTCCCGGGCGCGGAAACGGAGTTGCTGCGGCTGGACCTGGCGGATCTGGGTTCCGTACGGGAGTTCGCGGCGGCGTACCGGCACGAGCGGCTCGACCTGCTGGTCAACAACGCCGGTGTGATGGCGCTGCCGTACGGGACGACCGCCGACGGGTTCGAGACCCAGTTCGGCGTCAACCACCTCGGGCACTTCGCGCTCACCGGGCTGCTGCTGCCCGCGCTGCTCGCCACGCCGGACGCCCGGGTCGTCACCGTCTCCAGCATGACGCACCTGTTCGCCAACATCGACCTGCGGGACCTCAACAGCGAGCGCCGCTACCGGCGTTGGGTGGCCTACGCCCGCTCCAAGTCGGCCAACCTGCTCTTCGTCCACGAGCTGACCCGCAGACTGGAGGCGTCCTGCGCGGAGGTGACCGCGGCGGCGGCGCATCCCGGGTACGCCGCGACGAACCTCCAGGCGGCCGGGCCCCGGGCGTCCGGGAGCCGGGTCGGGGAGCGGGTGATGGAGCTGGGCAACCGGGTCCTCGCCCAGTCGGCGGAGGGAGGCGCGCTGCCCGTGCTGTACGCGGCGACCGCGCCCGGCGTCCGTCCCGACTCCTTCACCGGGCCCTCCTTCGCCGCCTGGCGCGGCACGGGCACGCCCGCCCCGTCACCGCGGGCCCCGTGGACCCTCGACGACCGGGCGGGCGAACTGCTGTGGGCGGCCTCGGAGCGGCTCACCGGGGTGGCGTACGCCAGCCCCTAGGCGTTCCGGACCTCGTGCGGTCCTTGGCGGCCCGTACCTCGTGCGGCCCTTGGCGGTCCGTACCTCGTGCGGCCCTTGGCGGTCCGTACCTCGCACGGCCCTAGGCGGTCCGTACCTCGTACGCCGCCACCCGCACGCCGTCCTCGTCCAGGCACTCCCCGGTCCGCAGGTCGAAGCGCTGCTTCAGCAGCGGGGAGGCGACGAACGGGCGTCCCTCGTGGGTGCCGATGAGGCCGCGGGAGAGGACCGCCGCGCCGCCGAACGGGTCGCGGTTGTCGATGGCGTACAGCTCGCCCCTGCGGTCGCGGAACAGCGCCGCCTGGCGGCCGTCCGGCAGCAGGACCGCCACTCCGCGGCCGGGGAGGAGCCGGTTCAGGTCGCAGGCCGTGAACCAGTCGTCGTCCCCCAGCCGGAGCTGGATCTTGAGGTCGGTCGTCTCGGGTGCCAGGGTCATCGCTGGGCGCTTCCTTCCAGGACGTCTGCCGTGGATGCGGTGGGTCGCAGGCCGAGGGAGAGCAGCGGCAGGTCGGGCTTGATCTGATCGCGCTCGGGGACGAAGCCGACGACCGGGTCGGGGGTGTCCGGAGCGTTCACGAAGGACACGAACCGGGCCAGCTTCTCGGGGTCGTTGATGGTCTCCGCCCACTCGTCGCGGTAGTGGGAGACATGGGCCGCCATCAGGGACTCCAGCTCCTCGCAGATGCCGAGGGAGTCCTCCACGACGACGTCCCGCACGTGGTCGAGGCCGCCGGGGATGCGCTCCAGCCAGCTGGAGGTGCGCTCCAGCCGGTCGGCGGTGCGGATGTAGAACATCAGGAACCGGTCGATCAGGCGGATCAGCTCGGCGTCGGACAGGTCCTGCGCGAGCAGGTCGGCGTGGCGCGGGGTGGCACCGCCGTTGCCGCCGACGTACAGGTTCCAGCCGTTGGCGGTGGCGATCACGCCGAAGTCCTTGGACTGGGCCTCCGCGCACTCGCGCTGGCACCCGGAGACCGCCGACTTCAGCTTGTGCGGGGAACGCAGCCCCCGGTAGCGCAGCTCCAGGTCGATCGCCATCCGTACGGAGTCCTGGACGCCGTAGCGGCACCAGGTCTGGCCGACGCAGGACTTCACCGTGCGCAGCGACTTGCCGTAGGCGTGGCCGGACTCGAAGCCCGCGTCGACCAGGCGCGTCCAGATCAGCGGGAGCTGTTCGACGCGCGCGCCGAACATGTCGATGCGCTGACCGCCGGTGATCTTCGTGTAGAGCCCGAAGTCGCGGGCGATCTCACCGATGACGATGAGGCCCTCCGGGGTGATCTCACCGCCCGGGATGCGCGGTACGACGGAGTAGGAGCCGTTCTTCTGGAGATTGGCGAGGAAGTGGTCGTTGCTGTCCTGGAGGGCCGCCTGCTCCCCGTCGAGGACGTAGGGGCTCGCGCCGATCGTCGGGGCGAGGGAGGCGATGATCGAGGCGACGGCGGGCTTGCAGATCTCGCAGCCGTCGCCGCCGCGGGCGCCGTCGCGGCCGTAGCGGTCCAGGAGGTCCTGGTAGGAGTTGATCCGCAGGGCGAGGACGATCTCGTACAGCTCCTCGCGGGTCTGGGAGAAGCAGGCGCACAGGCCCTTGTCGACCTCGACGCCGCTGGCCTCCAGCTCGGCGGTGACGAGCTGCCCGAGCACCTTCACACACGAGCCGCAGCCGGTACCGGCCTTGGTGCACTTCTTCACCTCGGGCACGGTCGTGCACTGGCGGTCGGTGACCGCGGCGCGGATGGTGCCCTTGTCGACGTTGTGGCAGGAGCAGATGATCGCGTCGTCCGGCAGCGCGGACGGCCCGAGCTGGACGGGGGCGCCCGCACCGGCGGGCAGCACCAGCGACTCCGGCGCGACCGGCGGGACGGAGCCGGTGAACGCGCGCAGGGTGCCGTAGTCGTCCGCGTCGCCGACCAGGATGCCGCCGAGCAGGGTGCCGTCGCGGGCGATGACCAGCTTCTTGTACAGGCCCGCGCGGGAGTCGGAGTAGACGACGTCGAGGCAGTCGTCGGCGGTGCCGTGCGCGTCGCCGAAGGACGCCACGTCCACGCCGAGCAGCTTCAGCTTGGTGGACAGGTCGGCGCCCGTGAAGGCGGCCTCGTCCTCGCGGATGGTCGCCGCGGCGGTCTCCGCCTGCTCGTAGCCCGGTGCGACCAGGCCGTACACCCGGCCGTCCGCGGCGAGCGCGCACTCGCCGATCGCGAACACGCTCGGATCGGAGACGCTCCGGCACTGCTCGTCGACCGCGATGCCGCCGCGCTCGCCGACCGTCAGACCGCAGTCGCGGGCCAGCTGGTCGCGGGGGCGGACACCGGCGGAGAAGACCACCATGTCGGTGGCGAGTTCGGAGCCGTCGGACAGCTTCATGCCGGTGACGGCGCCGGAGTCGTCGGTGACGATCTCCTGGGTGCCCACGCCGGTGTGGACGCTCAGGCCCATCTCCTCGATGGTGCGCAGCAGCGCCGCGCCGCCGCCCTCGTCGACCTGCACCGGCATCAGCCGCGGCGCGAACTCCACGATGTGCGAGGTGAGCCCGAGGCCCTTCAGCGCGCCCGCCGCCTCCAGACCGAGCAGACCGCCGCCGACGACGGCGCCGACCTGGGCCGTCTTGGCGTACTCCTCGATGGCGAGCAGGTCCTCGATCGTGCGGTAGACGAAGCAGCCGGTGGCGTCCTTGTTGGGGACCGGCGGCACGAACGGGTAGGAGCCGGTGGCCAGGACGAGGATGTCGTAGCCGAAGGTCAGCCCGGAGCGGGCCGTCACCGTCTTCGCCTCGCGGTCGACCGTCTCGGCCGGGTCACCGATCCGCAGCTCGATGCCGTGCTTCTCGATGAACTCCATGTCCGTCATCGACAGCTCGTCGGGCGTCTTCCCCGAGAAGTACGAGGTCAGCGCGACCCGGTCGTACGCCGGACGTGGCTCCTCGCACAGCACGACCACGCGGTGCGTGGCGGTCAGGCCGCGCTCGGCGAGCGCCTCGAGGAAGCGCTGGCCGACCATGCCGTGGCCGACGAGCACGATCGTGGGGGTGGCCCCCAGGGTGGCGGTCATCAGGAGCCTCCATCGTTGGTGAGCAGGTGGAGCAGGGGCGCGCCGTCCGCGGGGAGCGGCTCCGCTCCCTCCCAGGCGCGCGCCAGCGCGCCCACGGTGCCGAGTTCGCCGACGAGGACGCCGCCGACCACGCGGTCGTCGCGGACGACGACCTTGCGGTAGGTGCCCCGGGTGGCGTCGGTGAGCTGGACGACGTCGTCGCCCGGGAGCGCCTCGGTCTCGCCGAACGCGGCGAGGTCGAAAGCTGTCTGGCCGTTCAGGGTCAGCCGGGTCAGGGAGCGGGTGCCGGTGTAGCGGGCGCCGCCGTCACCGGCGAGCACCTCGGCGAGCACGTCGGCCTGTTCGAGCGCCGGGGCGGCCAGCCCGTACAGGGTGCCGTCGTGCTGCGCGCAGTCGCCGATCGCCCGGATGTGCGGGTCGGAGGTGCGCAGCTCGTCGTCGACCACGACGCCCTTGCGGACCTCCAGGCCCGCCTCCTGGGCGAGGCCGACGCGCGGGTGGACGCCGCAGGCCAGGACCACGAGGTCGGCGTCGAGGGCGTACCCGTCGGCCATCTCCACGGAGCGGACCGCGCCGCCGACGCAGCGCACGTCGCGCACCCGGCACTCGGTGTGCACCTCGACACCGAGGTCCTTCAGGTGCCGCAGCACCAGCTTGGAGGCGCCCGGGTCGAGCTGGCGTTCCATCAGCCGCTCCGACTGCTGGGCCAGGACGACCTGCGCGCCGCGCCGCGCCAGCGCCCGCGCCGCCGACACCCCGAGGAGCCCGCCGCCGATGACGACCGCCCGCACTCCCGGCCGCACCGCCTTGGAAAGACCCAGGCAGTCGTCCATGGTGCGGAAGGCGTGCACGCCCTCGGGCAGCTCGCCGGTGCCGGTGAACAGGCCCCGCAGCGGCGGCAGCACCGGGTTGGAGCCGGTGGCCAGCACCAGCGTGTCGTATGCGATCACCGAGCCGTCGGCGCACCGCACGCTCCGGGCGGCCCGGTCGATGCCGGTGACCCGGGCGCGGGTCAGTTCCGCGGGCGCGGGCAGCGCGATCACCTCGGGGGCGTACCGCCCGGCCAGCACCTCGGCGAGCAGCACCCGGTTGTACGGCCGGTGCTCCTCGTCGCCGACGAGCAGCGCGGGCGTGCCCAGCTCACCGAGCCGCTCGGCGAGCCGGACGCCCGCGAGCCCGGCGCCGATCACCACCACACGCTTATTCGAGGTCATGCCCTTGAGCGTGCGGTGCCGGTGTTACCCGGCCGAATCACCGTTGTTTCCCGCGAGGAACGCTGCCCTCAGCGGGGGCGGGGGGTGGGTGTGAGGCTCCTTCCGGGGTGGGTGTGAGGCCCTTCCGGGGGTGGGTGTGAGGCCCTTTGGCAACCGCTCCGAACCTCAAAAGACCCTCAGTTCGTTGGACGGCACACCTACCCCGTCCATAGGGTCGCCACTCGTGCCCGACATATCGCTGACCATGCTCGCCGTACTGTGCCTCGCCGCGCTCGCGGCCGGGTGGATCGACGCCGTGGTCGGCGGCGGGGGCCTGCTGCTCCTGCCCGCGCTGCTGCTCGGGCTCCCCGCGAACACCCCGGCCGCGTACGCGCTCGGCACCAACAAGGCGGTCGCGATCGTCGGCACCACCGGCGCTGCGGTGACGTACGCCCGCAAGGCGCCCGTCGACGTGCGCACCGCCGTGCGGATCGGCCTCGCGGCGCTCGCCGGGTCGTCGGGCGGGGCGTTCCTCGCGGCGGGGATGAGCACCGAGGTGCTCAAGCCGGTGATCATGGTGGTGCTGCTCGGCGTCGGCGCCTTCGTCATCCTCAGGCCCGCCTTCGGCACCGCCCCCGCGCCGGGCCCGGTCACCCGCCGCCGGATCCTCGCCGCGATCGGCCTGGCGGGCCTCGGCATCGGGTTCTACGACGGTCTCATCGGCCCCGGCACCGGTACGTTCCTGGTGCTCGCCCTGACCGCCGTGCTCCACCTCGACCTGGTGACCGCCTCCGCCACCGCCAAGATCGTCAACTGCTGCACCAACGCGGGCGCGCTGGCCACGTTCGCCTGGCAGGGCACCGTGCTGTGGCAGCTGGCGGCGCTGATGGCGGTGTTCAACCTGGCGGGCGGCACGCTGGGGGCGCACACCGCGCTGAAGAAGGGCAGCGGCTTCGTGCGGGTGGTGCTGCTGACGGTGGTGTTCGCGCTGGTGGCGAACCTGGCGTACGAGCAGTGGCTGGCGTGAGCGGTCTCCCCGCGCTCAGCGGCTGCCGGTGAGGTGCGCGAAGACGACCACGTTGCCCCGGTAGCCGGTCGCCCGTGAGTAGCCGCCGCCGCAGGTGATGACCCGCAGCTCGGGGCGGCGGGCGGCGCCGTACACCTTCTCGTCGGGGAAGTCCTTGGCGTCGTAGACCTCGACCGCGTCCACGGTGAAGCGGGCGACGCCCCCGTCCCGCCGGTCGACCTCGATGGCCGCGCCCCGCTTCAGCGCGCCGAGGCGGTAGAAGACGGCGGGCCCGTCGGCGTTGTCCACGTGCCCGGCGACGATCGCGGTGCCCCGCTCCCCGGGCGTGGTCCCGGCCTCGTACCACCCGGCCAGGCCGGGACGGTCGGCGGGCGGCACGTCGAGGCTGCCGGTGCGGGTCAGACCCAGGCCGGTCAGGGGGGCGTCCACCCGGATCGCGGGGATGCGGATGCGCTCCGGCGGCGAGGGCGGCAGCGCGGCGGCCTCCCGCCCGGCCTCCCCGGCATCCAGACGGGCCTCGGCGGCGGACGGCTGCGGCGGGGCGGGGGTGCCGGTCCCGTGCAGCAGCACCACCCCGCACCCGAGGGCGACCGCGGTGACCGCCGCTATGGCGACGTCACCGGCCCTGCCCGCCCTACGGCCCATGACGACCTCCTGTGCTCGGCAACGCTCGCGCCCCGAGGGACGGCGGAATCACGCGCCCCCCGGACGCCGGGCTGGCGCCCCGAGGGACGGCGGAATCACGCGCCCCACCGACGCGGGGATCGCGTCCCGGGGGACGGTGGAACCACGCCCCCCCCACGGACGCCGGGCTGGCGCCCCGAGGGGCGGTGGAACCGTCGCCCCAGGGGCGCGGGGAACTGCGCGACCAGCCACAACGGCGCGCCAGCCGAGAGGCGGCCGGGCCGCACCCGGCACTGCCCCCGCACGCGGCACCCCCCAGCACCCCGCAGGGCCCCGCCCCCGCACCCCCTCCGGGCCGCGAGGGGCGTCGGACCCGGAGGGGAGGGGACATGCGGTACCGGCGGACGGACAGCGGAGGGTGTCCGTCAGATCCCGTCGCCTCTCGCCCGGCGATGCAGGAGCCAGGTACCGCCCGCGGCGGCGACGGCGAGAGCCGCCACGCCCGCCGCGGTCTGCACGGGGTCGGGGCCAAGCGCGCCGCCGACCCCCGTCTTGACGCTTCCTCGTGGGTACACCTGCTCACGGACCGCGGTCAGCGTGACCACCAGGTCGCCCTTGACCTGCCGTCCGCCGGCCGCCTTCCCGGCGCACCGCGCGACGATCTCGTACGTCCCCGGCTGCGCGCTCGGCGGCACCCGGAACTGTCCGACCGCCTCGCCGTCCCGCGCTCCGGGCGCCATCGTGAACTGTCCCGCGCCCACCGCGCTGGCGTCCCCGGCGGCCGTGCCGTCGTCGCCGCAGTCCCTGGTGGTCACCGTGACCTGCCCGCCGGGGACCACACCGGACGGGGACACCTCCAGTCGGCCGGTGTCCGCGCCGTAGCTGGGCGCGGCGAGCGCGAGCACGCCACCGGTCAGTCCGGACAGCATCAGCAGCCGGGCGGTACGTCGCATGGTGCTTGCTCCTTCGAGCTGATCGGGCCCTGCCTCTACCGAGGTAAGTGGCATCGGCCCGCGCCCGCCCCCTGAGGGGGCGTCAGGAATATGGCGAACGGGTGCGCCCATGCGGCCACCTGGCGGCCGTTCTCGCAGGTCACGGCGCCGCGGCGGGCCCGGCGCAAGAGCACCCGAAGGGCCCACGGCGAAGGTGTGAACGGGTGAGGGGGCCCGACCCACGACCCCGCCGCTTGACCTCAACCAAACTTGAGGTACCAGGGTGTGCCGCATGACCCTCGACATCACGCTCGTCATCGGCAGCAACCGCCACGGCCGCTTCGGCCCCGTCGTCGCCGACTGGCTCCTCGACCACATCCGCCACCGCGACGACCTCGAAGCCCATGTCGTCGACGTGGCCGACACGGACCTGCCGACCTCCCTGACCCGCACCCCCGAGGCGGCCGACGCACTCGCCGGGATCACCCCCCGGCTGTCCGCCGCCGACGGGTTCGTCGTCCTCACCCCGGAGTACAACCACTCCTTCCCCGCGGCCCTGAAGAACCTCATCGACTGGCACTTCACCGAGTGGCAGGCCAAACCCGTCGGGTTCGTCTCCTACGGCGGCATGTCCGGCGGCCTGCGCGCCGTCGAGCAGCTCCGCCAGGTCTTCGCGGAGCTGCACGCCGTCACCGTCCGCGACACCGTCTCCTTCCACAACGCCGGGGCGTCCTTCGACGACCGGGGCCGCCTGAAGGACCCCACGGGCCCGGACGCGGCGGCCAAGACGATGCTGGACCAGCTGGTGTGGTGGGGCACCGCCCTCAAGGAGGCCAAGGAGAAGCGCGCGTACGCCGGTTAGCGCACGCCGCCCGCGGGCGGTCAGCGCATGCTGCCCGCGGGCGTCAGCGCACGCGACCGCCCCCCGGGCCGCCGCCACCGCCGCGCGCTCCGCGCTCCCCGCCCCGTACGGGTCCCGCGCCGCGTTCAGCGTCGCCGTCCGCGCGCCCGCGTACGTGGTCGAGGAGTGAGCATGCCGAGTAACGGCGGAACGGCTCACCGGACTCCTCCGGGAGGGCACGCAGGGAGGGGGACGGGGGCGCTGATCACCGGGGTTCAAGTGGCCCGGACCTGGCATGTCCATAGCGGTCACGGGCGGGGCCTGTGAGGGGTCAGAATCGTTCCTGCAAGCCTTCGGTAGCGCTTCCGTGCAGGTGAGACACGTGTCCCTTCCCTTCTTCGTCTACGGCACCCTCCGCCCCGGCGAACCCAACCACGCCCTCCTCCTCCACGGTCGTACGCACACCGAGGAACCCGGACGCCTCGACGACGCCGTCCTCTACGACGGCCCCGGCTACCCCTACGCCGTGGCGGAACCGGACGGCGGCACCGTCACCGGCGACCTCGTCACCGTCCCGCCGCACGCCTACGCCGAACTCCTCACCGCCCTCGACCAGCTGGAGGAGTACGCCCCCGGCGCCCCGCACAACCTCTACGAACGCGTCGCACGCGAGGTCACCCGCACCGCCGACGGCACCCGGGTGCGCGCCTGGGTCTACCTCGCCGCACCCCGCGTCGCAGCCCGGCTGCGCGCCCGGGGCACCCGCATCGAGGGCGGCGACTGGCTCGCGGGACGGCGCGACCCGCGCGGGAACCACACCCGAACGGCCCAGCAGTGATGGCCGCGACGGGAGGGCGCTCCTAGCGTCGATGCGGTGGCCCGACCACGAGGGACGGCCGCCGAATCGGAAAGGCTCGCCCATGCGAACACGTAGGCGCACACGCGTCGCGCTCACCGCCGCGGTCACCGTGCTCGCGACCGCCGGACCGGCGATCGGCAGCGCACACGCCCAGGCAGGAGACCTCGACTGCCGCGACTTCGCCTTCCAGGAGGACGCCCAGGCGGAACTCGCCCGCGACCCGAGCGACCCGCACCGACTGGACGAGGACCAGGGACCGGACGACGGCGTCGCCTGCGAGGCGCTGCCCCTCCGGGCCACGGCCCGCACGACCGTGCCACCGACGATCAGCTCGACGGCGAGACCGAGGACGACCCCGACGGCCACCGCGACCCCGACGGCCACCGCCCCCGCGACGGTGACCCCCTCGGCGCCCACGACCACCCCCGCGGCCCCCGCACCCGCCACCACCGTCCCCACCCTCGGCGTCGAGGGCGGCCTCGGCGGCGGCGCCGGCCCCTCCCGTCTCGAACTGGCCCTCGGCGCGGGCCTGACGGTGAGCGCGGTGGCCCTGACCGCCGGGTACTTCGCGCTGCGACGGCGGCGTACGGCCGTGGGTGACTGAACGCGTCATTCGTCTGCCCCGCCGTCGTGGCCGGTGGCGCAGTTCCCCGCCCCTAGACGCTGCCCTCCACCGCCTCCACCCGGACCGCGCACGCCTTGAACTCCGGCATGCGGGACGTCGGGTCGAGGGCCGGGTTGGTGAGGGTGTTGGCGCGGCCCTCGCCGGGCCAGTGGAAGGGCATGAAGACGGTGTCCGGGCGGATGCCGGTGGTGATGCGGGCGGGGGCCACCGCCCGGCCGCGGCGGGAGACGACGGCCACCGGGTCGCCCTCGGCCGCCCCGAGCCGGGCCGCGAGGTGTGGGTGCAGCTCGACGAAGGGGCCCGGCGCGGCGGCGTTCAGCTCGTCGACGCGGCGGGTCTGGGCGCCCGACTGGTACTGCGAGACCACCCGCCCCGTCGTCAGGAGGACCGGGTACTCGTCGTCGGGCTCCTCGGCGATCGCGCGGTGGGTGACGGGCGCGAACCGGGCCCGGCCGTCCTCCGTCGCGAACCGGTCGAGGAAGAGACGGGGCGTGCCCGGGTGCACGGTGTCGCCCTCGCGCGCCGGGTCGTCCGGCGTGGTGTCGAGCGAGGCGTCCTCGCCGTCGCCGCCCCCGGCGTCCGTCGCCGGGCACGGCCAGAACACGCCGTTCTCCTCCGCCAGCCTGCGGTAGGTGATCCCGGAGTAGTCGGCGGCACCGCCCGCGCTGGCCCGCCGCAGCTCCTCGAAGACCTCCTCGGGGTCGGTCGGGAAGCCCTTCTCCACGCCCAGCCGGTCGGCCAGCTCCCGCATGACCTCCAGGTCGCTGCGGACGCCGTCCGGCGGGGTGAGGGCGCGGCGGCGCAGCAGCACCCTGCCCTCCAGGTTGGTCATGGTGCCCGTCTCCTCCGCCCACTGGGTGACCGGCAGGACGACGTCCGCGAGCGCCGCCGTCTCCGACAGCACGACATCGCAGACGGCGAGGAAGTCCAGCGCCCTGATCCGCTCCTCCACGTGCGCGGCGCGCGGCGCCGACACCACCGGGTTGGACGCCATCAGCAGCAGCGCGCGGACGTCCGTGCCCAGCGCGTCGAGCAGCTCGTAGGCGCTGCGCCCCGGGCCCGGCAGGCTGTCCGGGTCGACGCCCCACACCTCGGCGACATGCCGCCGCGCCGCCGGGTCGGTCAGCTTGCGGTAGCCGGGCAGCTGGTCGGCCTTCTGGCCGTGCTCACGCCCGCCCTGCCCGTTGCCCTGCCCGGTCAGACAGCCGTACCCGGACAGCGGACGGCCCGCCCGCCCCGTCGCCAGCGTCAGGTTGATCCACGCGCCGACGGTGTCGGTCCCCTTGGACTGCTGCTCGGGCCCCCGCGCGGTCAGCACCATCGCCGTCTCCGGCTCGCAGAACAGCCGCACGGTCTCCCGCAGTTCGGGCACGGACACGCCGGTGATCCGCTCCACGTACTCCGGCCAGTGCGCCATCGCCGCCGCCCGGGCGTCCTCCCAGCCGGCCGTCCGCTCCCGGACGTACTCCTCGTCCACGCGCCCCTCGGCGACGATCAGGTGCAGCAGTCCGAGCGCCAGCGCCAGATCGGTGCCCGGCCGGGGCATCAGATGCAGGTCGGCCTGCTCGGCGGTCCTCGTCCGGCGCGGGTCGATGACGACCAGCGTGCCGCCGTTCTCCTTCAGCTCGGTGAGGTAGCGCAGCGCGGGCGGCATCGTCTCGGCCAGATTGGAGCCGACGAGGATCACACACCCCGTCCTCGGGATGTCCTCCAGCGGGAACGGCAGCCCCCGGTCCACCCCGAACGCCTTCATCCCGGCCGCGGCGGCCGACGACATGCAGAACCGGCCGTTGTAGTCGATCTGCGAGGTGCCCAGCACGACCCGCGCGAACTTCCCCAGCGAGTACGCCTTCTCGTTGGTCAGCCCGCCCCCGCCGAACACCCCGAGCGCGTCCGCCCCGTGCGCGTCCCGCACGGACCGCAGCCCCTCGGCGATCCGGTCCAGCGCCTCGTCCCAGGTCGCGGGCGCGAGGTCACCGCCGCGCCGGACCAGCGGCGACGTCAGCCGCACCCGCGACGACAGCACCGCGGGCGCCGTACGCCCCTTGCCGCACAGCGCGCCCCGGTTCACCGGGAAGTCCGCCCGCTCGGTCACCTCGACCGTCCCGTCGGGGGCGGGCGTCAGATTCATCCCGCACTGCAAGGCGCAGTACGGGCAGTGCGTGGGCGTCGCGGAGATCTGCTGCATACCGCCCAGCGTGCGTCGGCCTTGTTACGTGCCGCGTCGGCTCCCTGTTACACGGCCGGGACGGCGACCTCCCCGCCCGCCCGGGTCGGCCGTGAGAAAGAGGTCACCCGTCGGCAAGCGCCCGGTCCACCCCCGTCTCCCTGGGCCCCAGGAACCGCGGATCGGGCCGGAACACCGCGTCCAGCGCCGCCTTCCCCGCCGCGAGGACCTCCCGAGCGCCCCCGTAGTACCAGGTCGCGTCGTGCGGCTCGTCGACCCCGACGCCGTACGACGTCACGCCCGCCGCCCGGCACAGCGCCACCGCACGCCGGATGTGGAAGCCCTGGCTGATCAGCACCGCTTTCTCCACCCCGAAGATCTTCCTGGCCCGCACACAGGAGTCCCAGGTGTCGAACCCGGCGTAGTCGCTGACGATCCGCCCGTCGGGCACCCCGTGCCGGACCAGATAGCCGCGCATGGCGTCCGGCTCGTCGTACTCCTCGCGGCTGTTGTCACCGGTGACGAGGACCACCTCCACCCGCCCCGCCCGGTACAGCTCCGCCGCCGCGTCCAGCCGGTGCGCGAGGTACGGCGACGGCTCGCCGTTCCACAGGCCCGCGCCGAAGACGACCGCGACGTCCGTGCGCGGCACCTCGGCCGTGGTCCGCAGCCGGTCGTCGGTGGTCACGAAGAGCCAGGTGGACGGCAGCAGCGCGAGGACGCACACGGCGACCACCGCCCGCACGAGTCGGCGCTGCCCGGTACGGGTACGCGGCAGCCGGGGTCGAAGCGCATCCATGACCGGTGGGACGCCCGAAGAGCCACCAGAGGTTGCGCGACGCAGGTCAGCGCTCCTCACACACCCCCGACCCCACACGGTGAACCGGCCGAAAAGACCCGTGACCCCCGCGCAACGGCCCGGCAACGTCCCCCCGACACCATCGATCCATGACGGCGCACCTCATGAACACCCACCCGCACCGGACCGGCGCACCGCCCCTGGTCCTGGTCGCCCACGGCAGCCGCGACCCGCGCGCCCTCGCCACGGTCACCGCCCTCGCCGACCGCGTCCGCGCCCTGCGCCCCGGCCTGCCCGTCCACCTCGGCCACATCGAGCTGAACGAGCCCCTGCTGCCGGACACCCTCGCCGCCCTCGGCGACCGCGAGGCGGTCCTGGTCCCCCTCCTCCTCAGCCGCGGCTACCACATCAAGCAGGACATCCCCGAGATGGCCGCCGCGTCCCCCGCCCGCACCCGCCTCGCCGCTCCCCTCGGCCCGCACCCCCTCCTCGCCGAGGCCCTGGCCACCCGCCTCACCGAGGCGGGCTGGACCCGCGGGGACGCCGTGGTCCTGGCGGCGGCGGGCTCCCGCGACCCGGAGGCCGCCGTGGACACCGGCCACATGGCCCGCCTCCTCTCCACCCGCCTCGGCGGCGTCCCGGTCGTCCCGGCGTACGCCTCGGCCGCGAAGCCGACGGTCCCGGAGGCAGTCCGCGCCCTCAGGTCGAGGGGCCACGGCCGGGTGACCGTCGCCTCCTACTTCACGGCCCCGGGCCGCTTCGCCACGGAGTCCGCCCAGGCGGCACCGAACATGGCGGCGGCCCCCATGGGCACCCACCCGGCGATGGCCCGCCTCATCCTCCACCGCTACGAACAGGCCGTGAAAACCCCGACGGCCCCTCTGAAGCGGACGCTGGCCGCACTCACCTAGGGGCGCGGGGAACTGCGCGAGAACCCCCCACGACCCGCGCCCGGAAGACGACAACAACCCGGCAGACGCCCCCACCGCATACTGTCAACACATGGAAGGCAACACATACCCGGCATCAGCAACGGCCCGCTGGGCCCCAGAGCCCGACAAACGCCCAGGCCGCACCGCCTTCCAGAGAGACCGCGCCCGCATCCTCCATTCCGCCGCCCTGCGCCGCCTCGCGGGCAAGACCCAGGTCGTCACCCCCGGCACCTCGAGCCAGGCCTGGGACCCCAGCCCCCGCACCCGTCTCACCCACTCCCTGGAGTGCGCCCAGGTCGGCCGCGAACTCGGCGCCGCCCTCGGCTGCGACCCCGACCTCGTGGAGGCCGCCTGCCTCTCCCACGACCTGGGCCACCCGCCCTTCGGCCACAACGGCGAACAGGCCCTCAACGAGTTCGCCGAGGACTGCGGCGGCTTCGAGGGCAACGCCCAGTCGCTGCGCCTGCTCACCCGCATCGAGCCGAAACGCTTCACCCCGCAGGGCTCCGTCGGCCTCAACCTCACCCGCGCCACCCTGGACGCCGCCACCAAGTACCCCTGGCCGCGCGGCGCCCACCCCACCGACCCGGGGTCGCCCAAGTTCGGCGTCTACGAGGACGACCGCCCGGTGTTCGACTGGGTCCGCGAGGACGCCCCCGGCACCCGCACCTGTTTCGAGGCGCAGGTCATGGACTGGTCCGACGACGTGGCGTACTCGGTGCACGACGTCGAGGACGGCCTGCACGCCGGGCACATCGACCCCAACCTGCTGCACGCCGACCCGGAACGCCGGGCCGTCTTCGAGGTCGCCGTCGGCCGGTACGTCCCCTCCGGCACCGACCCCGCCGAACTCGACGCCGCCCTGGACCGGCTCCAGGACCAGGAGTGGTGGCCGCACGGCTACGACGGCTCCGCGGTGGCGCAGGCCCGCCTGAAGGACGCCACCAGCCAGCTCATCGGCCGTTTCTGCCTGGCCGCGGAGGGCGCCACCCGGGCGGCGTACGGCAGCGGCGGCCTCACCCGCTACGGCGCCGAACTCGTCGTACCCCGCGAGACCCGCATGGAGTGCGCGGTGCTCAAGGCGGTCGCCGACCGGTACGTCATGCAGCGCGCCGAACAGGCCCGGCTCCGCGCCGACCAGCGGATCGTCGTACTGGAACTGGCCGAGAAGCTCACCGCGCGCGCCCCGGACGGACTCGACCCGCAGTTCCGGGCGCTGTTCGACGCGGCGCCCGACGACCGGGCCCGCAAGCGGGTGATCGTGGACCAGATCGCGTCCCTGACCGACGTGTCCGCGCGGTCGCTTCACACGAGGCTGACGGGGCACCTGGGAAACTGACGGGGCATATGCGTGGCGGAAGGTGAGCCCGCGCGGCCCGGGCCGGGCGCGGCCGGTGGCCCGGTCGGGACACACCCTCTTCCCCCATCACGCTGCGTGCGGGACGCTCGCATGTGGCGGCACCCTTACGAGGAGGCATCAAGTGGTCGACGCGGACCAGACATTCGTCATCGTCGGAGGCGGCCTGGCGGGCGCGAAGGCGGCCGAGACGCTGCGGGCGGAGGGCTTCACCGGCCGCGTGATACTGATCTGCGACGAACGGGACCACCCCTACGAGCGCCCGCCCCTGTCCAAGGGCTACCTCCTCGGCAAGGAGGAACGCGACAGCGTCTTCGTCCACGAACCCACCTGGTACGCCAACCACGACGTCGAACTCCACCTCGGCCAGACCGTCGACGCCATCGACCGCGCCGCGAAGACGGTCCGCTTCGGCGAGGACGGCACCGTCGTCCGCTACGACAAGCTGCTCCTCGCCACCGGCGCCGAGCCCCGCCGCCTGGACATCCCCGGCACCGACCTGGCCGGCGTCCACCACCTGCGCCGCCTCGCCCACGCCGAACGCCTCAAGGGCGTCCTCGCCGCCCTCGGCCGCGACAACGGCCACCTCGTGATCGCGGGCGCGGGCTGGATCGGCCTGGAGGTCGCGGCGGCCGCCCGGGAGTACGGCGCGGAGGTCACCGTCGTCGAACCGGGAGCGACCCCGCTGCACGGCGTCCTCGGACCCGAGCTGGGCCAGCTCTTCGCCGAGCTGCACAGGGAGCACGGCGTCCGCTTCCGCTTCGGCGCCCGGCTCACCGAGATCGTCGGCCAGGACGGCATGGTGCTGGCCGCCCGTACCGACGACGGCGAGGAGCAGCCCGCGCACGACGTCCTCGCCGCGATCGGCGCCGCCCCCCGCACCGCCCTCGCGGAGGCGGCGGGCCTGGAGCTGGCCGACCGGGCGTACGGCGGCGGCATCGTCGTCGACGAACGCCTGCGCACCTCCGACCCCGACATCTACGCCGCCGGAGACGTCGCCGCCTTCCCGCACGCCCTGTTCGGCACCCGCATGCGGGTCGAGCACTGGGCGAACGCCCTCAACGGCGGCCCGGCCGCGGCCCGCGCGATGCTGGGCCAGGAGATCGTCTACGACCGCGTGCCCTACTTCTTCTCCGACCAGTACGACCTGGGGATGGAGTACTCCGGCTGGGCGCCGCCGGGCTCGTACGACGAGGTGGTGATCCGCGGGGACGCCGGGAAGCGCGAGTTCATCGCGTTCTGGGTGAAGGACCACCGGGTGCTGGCCGGGATGAACGTCAATGTGTGGGACGTCACGGAGACCGTCCAGCGGCTCATCCGCTCCCAGGCCCAGGTGGACACGGAGGCCCTGGCGAACCCGCACGTCCCGCTCGAGGGCCTCGTCCCCTGAGTGCCGGTCTCGTCCCGAGGGTGTCAGTCGTGCCCCGTAGAATCACCTCGTGGCAGGACGGATCAACGACGAGGACGTGAAGGCGGTCAGGGACGCGGTCCCGATCGACGCCGTCGTCTCGGAGTACCTCCAGCTGCGGGGCGCGGGCGGCGGCAACCTCAAGGGGCTGTGCCCGTTCCACGACGAGAAGTCGCCGTCCTTCCAGGTCAGCCCGAGCAAGGGACTCTTCCACTGCTTCGGCTGCCAGGAGGGCGGCGACACCATCACGTTCGTGATGAAGATCGACCACCTCACCTTCTCGGAGGCGGTCGAGCGGCTCGCCGGTCAGGCGGGCATCACCCTGCGCTACGAGGAGGGCGGCTACAACCCCGCCCACCAGCGCGGCGAACGCATCCGCCTGGTCGAGGCCCACAAGATCGCCGCCGACTGGTACGCGGAACAGCTCGCGACCAGCCCCGAGGCGGACACCGGCCGGATCTTCCTCGCCGAACGCGGCTTCGACCAGGCCGCCGCCGTCCACTTCGGCGTCGGCTACAGCCCGCAGGGCTGGGACCACCTCACCCGCTACCTGCGCGGCAAGGGCTTCACCGACAAGGAACTCATCCTCTCCGGCCTCTCCCAGGAGGGCCGCCGCGGCCCCATCGACCGCTTCCGCGGACGGCTGATGTGGCCCATCCGCGACATCGGCGGCGACGTCGTCGGCTTCGGCGCCCGCAAGCTGTACGAGGCGGACAACGGCCCCAAGTACCTCAACACCCCCGACACGGCGATCTACCGGAAGTCCCAGGTCCTCTACGGCATCGACCTGGCGAAGAAGGAGATCGCGAAGACCTCCCGCGCGGTCGTCGTCGAGGGCTACACGGACGTCATGGCCTGCCACCTCGCCGGGGTCACCACCGCCATCGCGACCTGCGGCACGGCCTTCGGCGGCGACCACATCAAGATCCTCCGCCGTCTGCTGATGGACAACGGCTCCGCCCGCGTGATCTTCACCTTCGACGGTGACGCGGCGGGCCAGAAGGCCGCCCTGCGCGCCTTCGAGGACGACCAGAAGTTCGCCGCCGAGACGTACATCGCCATCGCCCCCGACGGCATGGACCCCTGCGACCTGCGCCTCGCCAAGGGCGACGAGGCGGTGAGCGACCTCGTGGAACCCCGCACCCCGCTCTTCGAGTTCGCCCTCCGCCAGATCGTCTCCCGCTACGACCTCGACACCCCCGCCGGTCGCGCCGCCGCCCTCGACGAGGCCGCGCCCGTCGTCGCCCGCATCAAGAACAGCGGCGCCCAGCACGAGGTCGCCGTGCAGCTCGCGGGCATGCTCGGCATCCTCGACACCCAGTTCGTCGTCAAGCGGGTCGCCCAGCTCGCCCGCTGGGCCCGCGACCGCGGCGGCAAGGGCCCCGCCCCGACCCGCGGCCCCCAGCACACCCCGTACGAGGCGGCCCCCCGCCCCGCGTCCTCCGGCCCGGCGCTCACCCTCCGCAACCCGGTCTACGCCACCGAACGCGAACTCCTGAAGCTCGCCCTGCAACGCCCCGAACTGGTCTCCCCGGCCTTCGACGCCTACGGGGTCGACGAGTTCACCGCCGCGCCCTACGCCGCCGTACGGCAGGCCATCCTCGACGCGGGCGGCGCGGAGTACGGCACACAGGACCCGCAGGAGTACCTGGTCCGCGTCCGCGACGCGGCCCCCGACGACGCGGTCCGCGCCATGGTGACGGAACTCGCCGTCGAGGCGATCATGCGCCGCACGGTCGACGAGACCTACGCGGGCGAACAGCTCGTCGCCGTCCGCCGCCGCGCCGTCGCCCGCCGCCTCACCGACCTCCAGAGCGCCCTGACCCGCCTCGGCCACACCGACCCGGCCCAGTCAGCCGCCCTCCAGAACGAGATGATGGTCCTCACCCGCTACGACCGCGCCCTCCAGGATCAGGGCCCGTCCGCGCTCTGACGCCCCTCGAACGTCGGCGCCACCGCCAATCGAACACGGGCCGCTGGTCCACGTCGTCGCCGGGGATCCACTGGAGGGTCTTCGGAATGTCACGAGCGGCGTTCACGCCCCCACCTCCGCCATTTCCTCGAGCCACCCGTCATCCACGGACAGGTCGCTGTCGTGGAGCACGAACTCCCGCTCCACATCCACCACCTGACAGCCACTCACCTCGGTCAGCAGCCGCTCCAGAGCCCGCCCGGCGCCCTCCGCGTCCACCCCCCGGCACCGCTGCGTCACGAACCGCTCGTGCCGTCCGTCGTCCCGCACCCGGCGGGCGTTCCACGACAGATGGGCGCCGTGCGGCAGGACGCGGGCGGCCAGGGCGTCGAGGTCGGCGTCGGCGGCCAGCAGCAGCTTCACGTGGTGCTCGAAGTACCGCCCGTCGACGCACGGCCCGCCCGGCACCTCCGGCGCCCACGGCGCCGACTCGATCTTCACGCGGACCGGAGCGAACCCGTCGGCCCGCAGCCGCGCCGCGACCTCCCGAGCCCGCGCCGACTCCTCGGCGTACGACTGCGACCCGCGCAGCGTCAGCATCGGCTGCTCCCGCATCCGGCCCCGGGCCAGCACGATGTGCGTCAGCTTCAGCCCGGCCGCCACCGCCCACCGGCGCAGCCGCTCCGCCTCGGCGGCACTGTCACAGCGGACGGTCACATGGGTCTCGTACAGCGATGCGGACACCAAACGATCGTGCCAGACGGGATCCCTGGCGAGCACCGGTGTTTTCCGCGGCCCGCCACGCCGGTAACCAGCGGGTCACGTTCCGCACGCAAAAAGTCACCGCACGCCCCTCGTGGCGGGGATGTGTCTTACCCCACACTGGGTTCCGGTGCCTGAGTCCTCGGAGCGCGGCCGATCCGTCCCCCACGGGTCCCTCACCCCCGCGGTTCCGCTCATCGCGTACGGGACGGACAGCGGCAAGGCCGCCGACTCCGCCCCCCAAGCAGCGCTGCCGTACGTCTCAGCAGCGATCACCCTGGAGGTCGCCCCCGTGCAGACCCAGACCCTCATCCAGACCGACGTCACCACCGACGGCCCGGAGCCGGACGCGGAGTCCGATGTGCTCGTGGCCGTCCCGGCGCAGAGCCGTGCCGCCGGACACCCGGAGACGGAGACGGAGCCGGAGCCGAAGCCCGAGGCGGCCGAGCCGGACGGCGCCCCCGAGCCCGTCGAAGCGGTGGTGTCCGTGCCCACCCGCCTCGACACCGGCGGACCCTCCTCGGACCTGTTCCGCCAGTACCTGCGCGAGATCGGCCGCATCCCGCTGCTCAGCGCGGCCGAGGAGGTCGAACTCGCCCGCCGCGTCGAAGCCGGACTCTTCGCGGAGGAGAAGCTGGGCAACACGCCCGACCTGGACACCCAGCTCGCCCTCGACCTCGACAAGCTCGTCGTCATGGGCCGGATGGCCAAGCGCCGTCTGATCGAGGCGAACCTGCGGCTGGTGGTCTCCGTCGCCAAACGGTACGTCGGCCGCGGCCTGACCATGCTGGACCTGGTCCAGGAGGGCAACCTCGGCCTCATCCGGGCCGTGGAGAAGTTCGACTACGCCCGCGGCTACAAGTTCTCCACGTACGCCACCTGGTGGATCCGCCAGGCCATGTCCCGCGCCCTCGCCGACCAGGCCCGCACCATCCGTGTCCCGGTCCATGTCGTCGAACTCATCAACCGCGTCGTCCGGGTCCAGCGCCGCATGCTCCAGGAACGCGGCTACGAACCGACCCCGGACGAGGTCGCCGCCCACCTCGACCTGCCCCCGGAGCGCGTCAGCGAGGTCCTGCGGCTCGCCCAGGAACCGGTCTCCCTGCACGCCCCCGTGGGCGAGGAGGACGACGTGGCCCTCGGCGACCTCATAGAGGACGGCGACGCCGCGAGCCCCGTCGAGTCAGCCGCGTTCCTCCTCCTCAAGGAGCACCTGGAGGCGGTCCTCTCCACCCTCGGCGAACGCGAACGCAAGGTCGTCCAACTCCGCTACGGCCTCGCCGACGGCCGCCCCCGCACCCTGGAGGAGATAGGCCGCATCTTCGGCGTCACCCGCGAACGCATCCGCCAGATCGAGTCCAAGACCCTCAACAAACTGAGGGACCACGCCTTCGCGGACCAACTGAGGGGCTACTTGGACTGAGTGACGGCACCCCGACGCCGGGCAACGGCTCAGTCCACCTCAGCCACAGCCGACGCGAACTGAGCCTTGTAAAGGCGCGCATACGCGCCCCCGGCAGCAAGCAGCACATCATGCGCCCCCTGCTCCACGATCGCCCCGTTCTCCATCACCAGGATCGTGTCCGCGTCCCGGATCGTCGACAGCCGGTGCGCGATCACGAACGACGTCCGCCCGTGCGCCAGCTTCGCCATCGCCTTCTGGATCAGCACCTCCGTCCGCGTGTCCACGGACGACGTCGCCTCGTCCAGCACCAGGATCACCGGATCGGAGAGGAACGCCCGGGCGATGGTGATCAGCTGCTTCTCACCCGCGCTGACCCCGCTCCCCTCGTCGTCGATCACCGTGTCGTACCCGTCGGGCAGCGTCCGGACGAACCGGTCCGCGTGCGCCGCCCGCGCGGCCTCCTCGATCTCCCCCCGGGTGACCTCGCGCGACGCCCCGTAGGCGATGTTCTCCGCGATGGTGCCGCCGAACAGCCAGGTGTCCTGGAGCACCATGCCGATCGTGGCGCGCAGTTCGTCGCGGGACATGTCCGCGATGTCGACGCCGTCGAGGGTGATCCGCCCGCCGGACACCTCGTAGAACCGCATGAGCAGGTTGACCAGCGTGGTCTTGCCCGCGCCGGTCGGCCCGACGACGGCGACGGTCTGCCCGGGTTCCACGGTCAGCGTCAGGTCCTCGATGAGCGGCTTCTCGGGGTCGTACCGGAAGGACACCCCCTCCAGCGCGACCCGCCCCCGCAGCTCCCGCGGCCGTACGCCCGCCACCGGGTCCGCGGACTGCTCCTCCGCGTCGAGGAGTTCGAAGACCCGTTCGGCGGAGGCGACGCCGGACTGCACCAGGTTGGCCATGGACGCGACCTGCGTCAGCGGCATGGAGAACTGCCGGGAGTACTGGATGAACGCCTGCACGTCACCGATGGACAGCGACCCGGAGGCGACCCGCAGCCCACCGACCACCGCCACCAGCACGTAGTTGATGTTCGACACGAACATCATCAGCGGCTGCATCATCCCGCTGTTGAACTGCGCCCTGAACCCGGCCTCGTACAGCTCGTCGTTGTGCTCGGCGAACTGCTTCGCCGACTCCTCCTGCCGCCCGAACACCTTCACCAGGGTGTGCCCGGTGTACATCTCCTCGATGTGCGCGTTGAGCTTGCCGGTGGTCCGCCACTGCGCCACGAAGTGCGGCTGGGACCGCTTGCCGACCCGGGTCGCGACGACGAACGACAGCGGCACGGTCACCAGCGCCACCAGGGCGAGGATCCAGGAGACGTAGAACATCATCGCCAGCACCCCGATGATGGTCAGCACGCTGTTGATGAGCTGGCCCATCGACTGCTGGAGGGTCTGCCCGATGTTGTCGATGTCGTTGGTGGCGCGGGACAGCACCTCACCGCGCTGCCGTTTGTCGAAGTACGACAGCGGCAGCCGGGACAGCTTCGTCTGCACGTCCTCCCGCAGCCGGTACATGGTCCGGTTGACGGCCCGGTTCACCAGCCGTGTCGCCACCGCCATCAGCAGTCCGGCGCCGACGAACACGGCGAGCGCGAGCAGCAGCACATCGCCGACCGCGCCGAAGTCGATGCCCTGGCCGGGGGTGAAGTCGGTGGAGCGGAGCATGTCGGCGATCCGCCCGTCACCGCGCTCCCGCATCGCCTCCAGCGCCTCGGCCTTGGACTGGCCGGCGGGCAGTTCCCGCCCGACGATCCCCGCGAAGACGAGGTCGGTGGCCCGGCCCAGGATCTTCGGTCCTACGACGGACAGGCCGACGCTGACCAGCACGCACAGCACCAGCACGCCGAGGGTGAGCCGTTCGGGCCGGAACCGGGCGACGAGCCGTTTGCCCGACCCCTTGAAGTCCAGCGAGCGGTGGTCCGGCCCGGTCCCCGCCATCATGCGCCCCGCGGGCCCGGCCATCAGGCAGCCTCCGCTTCCGTCAGCTGGGAGAGCACGATCTCCCGGTAGGTCTCGTTGTCGGCCATCAGTTCACGGTGGGTCCCCGTCCCCACGACCCGTCCTTCGTCCAGTACGACGATCCGGTCGGCGTCCCTGATGGTGGCCACCCGCTGGGCGACGATGACGACGGTCGCCTCCGCCGTCTCCCGGGACAGCGCCTCGCGCAGCGCGGCGTCGGTGGCGTAGTCGAGGGCGGAGAAGGAGTCGTCGAAGAGGTAGATCTCGGGACGCTGCACGAGCGTGCGGGCGATGGCGAGCCGCTGCCGCTGACCGCCGGAGACGTTCGTGCCGCCCTGCGCGATGGGGGAGTCCAGGCCGTTCTCCAGCCGCTCCACGAAGTCCTTGGCCTGCGCCACCTCCAGCGCGTGCCACAGCTCCTCGTCGGTGGCGTCCGGATTGCCGTAGCGCAGATTGGTGGCGACGGTCCCGGCGAACAGGTACGGCTTCTGCGGCACGAGCCCGACCGTCCGGGCCAGCACCTCCTGGCCGAGGGTGCGTACGTCCACCCCGTCCACGAGGACCTCGCCCTCGGTGGCGTCGAACAGCCGTGGCACCAGGCCGAGCAGGGTCGACTTGCCGCTGCCGGTGGAGCCGATGACGGCGGTCGTCTCCCCGGGCCGGGCGACCAGCTCGACGGCCTTCAGCACCGGCTCCTCGGCCCCCGGGTAGCGGAAGCCCGCGCCGCGGATCTCCAGGTGCCCGTGGCGCCGCAGCTCGGTGACGGGAGCGAGCGGCGGGACGACGCTGGACTCGGTGTCCAGCACCTCCTGGATGCGCTCGGCGCACACCTCCGCGCGCGGCACCATCATGAACATGAAGGTGGCCATCATCACGGACATCACGATCTGCATCAGATAGGCGAGGTACGCGGTCAGGTCGCCGATCTGCATGCCGCCGCTGTCGATGCGGTGGGCGCCGAACCACACCACCGCCACCGACGACAGGTTCACCACCGTCATCACGATCGGGAACATCAGCGCAAGCAGGTTCCCGGAGCGCAGCGCCACGTCGGTCAGGTCGGTGTTGGCCTTCCGGAAGCGGTGCTGCTCGTACTCGTCGCGGACGAAGGCCCGGATCACACGGTTGCCGGTGATCTGCTCGCGCAGCACCCGGTTCACGGTGTCCAGCCGCTTCTGCATGGAGCGGAACAGCGGTCGCAGCGCCCGTACGATCAGCGTCACGCAGATGCCCAGCACCGGTACCACCGCGACCAGCACCCCCGACAACGGCACGTCCAGGCCGAGGGCCAGGATGATGCCGCCCACGCACATGATGGGCGCCGACACCATCAGCGTGAACGTCATCAGCGCCAGCATCTGCACCTGCTGGACGTCGTTCGTCGTACGGGTGATCAGCGACGGCGCGCCGAAGTGGCCGACCTCACGCGCGGAGAACGACTGCACCCGGTCGAAGACATCGCCCCGTACGTCCCGGCCGAGCGCCGCCGCGGTGCGGGCGCCGTAGTACACGGCCCCGATGTTGGTGACGACCTGTGCCAGCGAGATGCCGACCATCAGGGCGCCGTAGGACAGGATGTAGCCGGTGTCGCCCAGGACGACACCGTTGTCGATGATGTCGGCGTTGAGCGTCGGCAGGTACAAGGTGGCGCAGGTCTGGAGGAACTGGAGCACGACCAGCAGGGCGATGGGTTTTCGGTAGGGCCTGAGATAGGTCCGCAGAAGTCGTATGAGCACGCTGCTTCTCTCGGAGTCGACGAGGGGGCGGTTGGTTGCCCCTGGCCCCTATCGTCGAACACTCCACCCGCGTTACCTCAACTGATTAACCCAACGGCGTCACGGATACGGCCTTACGGGCGGAACGGCTCCGGCTCACGGGCGGAACGCGCCCGGATGGGTCTGCTCCCGCACCGACACGTACTGCTGCCGCACCGCCTGGCCCACGGCCAGCTCCTCCCCGGGGTCCAGCACCTGCCCCGCGGGCCCCTGCCACATCGGCGGGGTGCGCGGGTCCAGCGTCCCCTGGGACACCCCGAGCGCCCACGCGCCCTGCCGCGCCGCCCCGATCGCCGCGTAGTCGGCGGGCTGCGGGACGACGACCTGCGCCCCGAACAGCGCGGGCGCCGCGGCCTGTACGGCGGGCAGCTCGGCGGCGGCCCCGAGCAGGAAGACCCGCCTGACCTCGACGCCCCGGCCGCGCAGCACGTCCAGCGCGTCCGCGAGCCCGCACAGCATGCCCTCGAACGCGGCCCGCGCCAGGTGCTCCGGCCGCATCGACTCCCGCCGCAGCCCGGCCAGCGTCCCCGCGGTGTGCGGCAGGTTCGGCGTCCGCTCGCCCTCCAGATAGGGCAGCAGCACCAGCCCGTGGGCGCCCGGCGTCGACTTCATCGCCAGGTCGGACAGGCTCTCCAGATCGGGCAGCCCGAGCAGTTCGGCGGTGCCGCGCAGGGCGCGTACGGCGTTCAGGGTGGTGACGACCGGCAGGTGCATCCCGGTGGCGTCGGCGAGGGAGGTGATCATCCCGCTCTGGTCGTGCAGCACCTCGGGGTGCACGGCCATCACCGACCCCGACGCCCCCAGCGACACCACGGCGTCCCCGAGCCCGATGCCCAGCCCGAACGCGGCGGCCATGGTCTCGCCGGTCCCCGCCGAGATCAGCAGCCCCTCCGGTGTCGTACCGGCGGCGTCGGCGGGCCCGATGACCTCCGGCAGCATCACCTGGTGCCCGAGCGCCAGCTCGACGAGGTCCGACCGGTAGGCACCCGTCGCCGCCGACCAGTACCCGGTCCCGGACGCCCCGCCCCGATCGGTGGTCCTGCGCACCGGCCGCCCCAGCAACTGCCACACCAGCCAGTCGTGCGCCTGCATCAGTACGGCGACCCGCGCGGCGTTCTCCGGTTCGCTGCGGGCCAGCCAGCGCAGCTTGGTCACCGGCTGCGCGGCCCCCGGCACACAGCCCACCGCCTGCGCCCACGCCGCCCGCCCGCCGAGCGCGTCCACGAGATCGGCGGCGGCGACCTGCGCCCGCTTGTCCCCGCCGACCAGCGCGGGCCGTACGGTGCCGCCCTGCGCGTCCAGCGGGACCAGGGCGTTCTGCTGCGCGGACACCCCGATGGCCTGCACGCCCTCCAGCAGCCCACCGCCCGCGGCGTCACCGAGGGACAGCAGCCAGGCCTGCGGATCGACGTCGGAGGGCCGCCCGCCGCCCTCGCCGTCCTCCAGCGGGTGCGGGGCATATCCCTGCCTGAGCACGGCCCCTGTGTCCGAGTCACAGACGACGATACGAGTGAAATCGGGCGAACTGTCCAGCCCGGCTACTATCCCCATGGCCAAAATTCTGCCGCACGGAGACCGATGACCGCGCAGCCGGTCGGCGCCCGGCCACCTCAGGTGTTGCTGGTCCCCCAGTCGTCCGCCCCGCTGCCGTCCGCGTTCCGCTCCCGCAGCGACCGCACCCGCTGCGCCACCGAGTCCGGCATCCGGTCCCCGACCCGGTCGCTGACCACGTGATACGCCTTGCCCGCGAACTGCCGCCCCTGCTGCGCGGCCGTCTCGGCGGTGTTGCGCACGGCGGGGTTCTGGCTGACCTGCCGAGCGGACTTCTTCAACTGCTCGTAGCGCTCGCGCCCGGCCCTCGTGCCCAATACGTAACCCAGAGCGAGTCCGACGACGAACGTGAGCCGGTAGCGCATGACGGCCACCCTTCCTGGCTTGCTAGCCGAGTACCTGCGAGGAACCGATTGGCGGAGCACCCCCCTGCTTGCGCTAATGTATGTGTCGCAGCGAGCCCGCGCCCCCTGGCGAATACCCAGGTAGGCACGTTCGATGCAGCGAGGCATTCCTCCGTAGCTCAATTGGCAGAGCAGCCGGCTGTTAACCGGCAGGTTACTGGTTCGAGTCCAGTCGGGGGAGCTTCGGTCCTCCGTAGCTCAATTGGCAGAGCAGCCGGCTGTTAACCGGCAGGTTACTGGTTCGAGTCCAGTCGGGGGAGCAGCCTGAACGAGGACCCCGCCGGGGTCCTTTTTCATGCCCGGTCCCCTGCCCGGGAACCGCACCGGCCGCGACGGAGTCTCAAGGTCACGAAGGTGCCGTGGGAAGCCGACCATCCGGAGCAGGAGATCGTATGAGCGGCTATGCTGCGGCAGACGGCGCGCACACATGTACGCGACACGCCGCTATGGGGCGGTAGCTCAGCCGGTTAGAGCAGCGGACTCATAATCCGTCGGCCGTGGGTTCGAGTCCCACCCGCCCCACCATCGCGCATCGCAGCAGGAACGTTTTCATCTGCTGGCCGCCGTAAGTCCCCGGCGGGGAAGGGCTCACTCCTCCGGTGCCGGAGCGGGCCGGGTCAGTTTCGCCGAGACGACGTGGGACACCACCACCGCGACGATCACCAGCGGCATGACCGTGAGGCCCTCCCTCCCGAGCAGCAGGGTGGCGAGCAGCACCGAGGTCAGCGGCAGCCGCAGCATGGCGACGGCCATCGCTCCCACGCCCATGGCGAAGCCCGCGGCGAGCGTCAGGCCCGGCAGATGGGACAGCGCGATGCCGCCCGCGGCGCCCGTGAACATCGCCGGGAAGATCGGGCCGCCCCGGAAGCCGCTGAGCGAGAGGCAGTAGGCGAGGCCCTTGCAGAGCACCAGCAGCAGCAAGGCGCCCACCGTGTAGGCGGAGCTGTGGGTGAGGAGGGGGTTCAGCGCGTCCTGGCCCGAGTACAGCACGTCGGTGGCCGGGTGGTCGGTGGCCTGCGCGTAGCCGACGGCCAGCCCCGCGACGGCGAGGCCCACCAGGACCGTGGCCGTCACCCGGCGGCCTTCCAGGCGCGTCTTCAGGCGGGTGGAGAGCCACCGGATCGCGGCGCCCGCGAGGGCGGCCGAGACTCCGACGACCAGCGCCCAGCCGAACTCGGCGGCGGTGGGGTCGTGTGCCCCGGGCACGTCGTGCAGGGCGAGCGAGTAGGTGCCGAGGCCCGTCCATGAGCCCAGGCCCGTGAAGATCAGCGCCCCGATGCCCGCGGCGAGCAGGCCCGGCACCAGGACGAGGCCCAGCATGGCCCCTCCCAGGCCGGAGGCCTCCATCAGGAGGAACGCCCCCAGCAGGGGCGATCCCAGGAGTGCGCTGATGGCCGCGAAACTGCCGGCCGCGCCGACCATCGCGCTGGTCTGCTGCGGCGCGTCCCGTTTGACCAGACGCAGGAAGCCCACGGCCAGCCCGCCGCCGAGGGCGATGAGCGGTGCCTCCGGACCGAGGACCGCGCCGAAGACCAGGGTCGCCAGCGCGGCGAGCGCCACGCCGGGAAGCTCGGCCAGCCCGGGCGGGGAACCGGCCTTGAACCCGGCGGTCGGCTCATGACCGCCCGTGCCCGGCAGGTACCGGATGCTCAGCGCCGTCAGCAGTCCGCCGACGGCGAGCAGCGGGAGGGGCCACCACGCCGGGGTGCCGTCGAGACCGAGTGCCTCGGGCAGGTCCGTGTAGAGCAGGGGTTGCAGTTCGCCGACGAGTGCGAGGAAGCCGAAGGCCGCCGCGGACACCGGCGCCCCGAGGAGCGCG
Organism: Streptomyces sp. B93; assembly: GCF_018070565.1. Classification (GTDB taxonomy): domain Bacteria; phylum Actinomycetota; class Actinomycetes; order Streptomycetales; family Streptomycetaceae; genus Streptomyces. Next base: position 117,653 of record NZ_JAGPXL010000002.1, on the reverse strand, counting down.
CTCAGCACCAGGAGCGCCGCGTACCGTCGGCTCCGCAGGACGGCGAGCGGGTCCGGGGGCGACGGGGACGCGTCCGCCGGTCCCTCCCGGTGACCGGCGTTCGGGTCGGGAGGGCTCATTCCTCCACCCAACACCGGGCGTACCGCCGTCGCCCCCGGGGCGGCCCCTACGCTCCGTCAGGAACACCCGGATGGTTCAGCCGGGCCACGCCCCCGTCAGACGGCGGGTCGCGGTGGCGCCGCCGCGGTCCACCACCGCCTTGACGCCCGCGAAGATCGCGCCCTGGAGGACGGCGGCGAGGACCACCTCGCGCCAGGTGCGCTCCTCGTCGGTGGCGTCGGGGGCGTCCTCGTCGTGCCCGAGCAGCTTCCAGGACTGTTTGAACAGGGCTCCCGCGGCCATCCCGCTGACGGCGCCCAGGGCCAGACCGACCGGCTTGTAGGCGAGCTTCGAGGCCTTCACGGTCACTTCACCTCCGGCCGCCACACCAGCCAGACCAGCAGGGCGGCGACGGCCACGGCCCCGGCCGCCGTCGCGGCGACGGCGGTGCGGTGGTCCCCGGCCTGCTGCCTGACCTCCGCCGCCTTCTCCCGGGTGCGTGCCTTGACGTCGGCCTTGTGCGCCAGGGCCTGGACGGTGTGGCCCAGTTCCTCGCGGGTGTGTTCGATCTCGGCGCGCAGTTCCTCGGTGGTCGGGTGTTTGGTCATCGGTGCGTGCTCCCCTTGATCTCGGCGACATCGGCCTTCACATTGGCGATGGCCTGCTGGGGCGACGGGGGCGAGGCCTTCTTGAACTGCTGCTTCCCGGTCATTGCCAGCACCGCGGCGATCAGCCCCAGCACCCCGGTGACGATCAGCGCGGCCGCCCACACCGGCAGCGGCACGGCCAGCCCGGCGATCGCGGCGGCGACGCCCGCCTGGAGCATCAGGAAGCCGAACAGCCCGGCGCCGCCGAACATCCCGCCGCCCTTGCCGTACCGCCTGCCCTTCTGGGTCATCTCCGCGCGCGCCAACTGCATCTCGGCGCGCACCAGTTCGCTCAGCTGGCGGGAAGCCTGCTGCACCAGTTCGCCCACCGGCTGCTCGCGGGTGCGGTGGCCGTTCTCGGAGACCTCGGTGAAGCGTGTCTGCTGGGTCGTCATGAGGGTGGTCCTCCTGTCTCACGGTGTCCGGTCCGACCGCCTGTGGTTTCGCCCAGGCGGCGCCGGTCCTCCTCGTCCCACTTGGCGGTGTCCCGCGGCTGGGTGTAGGGCTCGGCCTCCGGTGGGTGACCGCCCGCCACGGCCCGCTGCCGTGCCGTCTCCGCGTCGAACTCCAGGCCCAGCAGGATCGCCAGGTTGGTGATCCACAGCCACACCAGGAAGATGATCACTCCGGCCATGGTGCCGTAGGTCTTGTTGTACGAGGCGAAGTTGGCGACGTAGACCGCGAACCCGGCGGAGGCGACCAGCCAGATCACCAGGGCGAGGAAGCTGCCCGGGGTGATCCAGCGCCAGCCCTTGGTCTTGGCGTTCGGGCTCGCCCAGTACAGGATCGCGATCATGAGGGTGACCAGCAGCACGAGGACGGGCCACTTGGCGAACGACCACACGGTCAGCGCGGTGTCCCCGACGCCGAGCGCCTCCCCGACCCGGTCGGCCAGGGTGCCGGTGAGCACCACGATCAGCGCGGTGAGGACGGCGAGGACCAGCAGTGCCAGCGTCAGCGCGAAGCGGACCGGCAGGACCTTCCAGACCGGACGGCCCTCCGGCATGTCGTAGACGGCGTTGGAGGCACGGATGAACGCCGCCACATAGCCGGACGCCGACCACACCGCCAGCACCAGACCCACGACGGCCATGATCGAGCCGATGCCCGCGTTGCCCTGGAGCTGCTGCACCGCGTTGGTGAGGATGTCACGGACGGCGCCGGGCGCGAACTGGTTGATGTTCTCCAGCACCTTGTCCGTGGTGGACTTCCCGGCCAGTCCGATCAGTGAGACCAGGACCAGCAGGGCGGGGAACAGCGCCAGGACGGCGTAGTACGTCAGAGCCGCGGCGCGATCCGTCAGTTCGTCGTCCTTGAACTCCCGCAGGGTGCCCTTGAACACCGCGCGCCAGGAGCCCTTGGAGAGCTTGGTGGGGGCGTCGGGGGCGGCGCGTTCCACGTCCGGCCCCGGTCCCGGTCCCGAATCGGGCTTCGCATCTGCCATGGGGGTCGGGTATCCCACAATGCGGCTTTTCATGTAAATCCACCGAGCCCCGTCGCCTCGCCCGCGGTGTCCGTCGTTCGGCATTCGAAAGGGCCGCAACACTGCCGGAAGTCGGCAATGCGTGGCGGGCGGGACATGGGTCAGGATGGGTCCGCGGGAACGCGGGGGTCGTCACCGATGCCGGAGACCGGCAGTGAGGGATCGCCGTACCGTCCCCTGCGGGTTTCCCGGCGCGTGCGCGCGTCGCCCCATCACCGACCTCAAGGACTTCCTCATGGATGCCATGACTCTGGGCATCGGCGTGCTCGTCGTCGCCCTGCTCGCCACCGTGCTGGTACTGGTGCTGGTCTCCCGGCTGTTCCGCAAGGTGGAACAGGGCAAGGCGCTGATCGTCTCCAAGATGCGCAAGGTCGACGTGACCTTCACCGGGCAGGTCGTGCTGCCCGTGCTGCACAAGGCCGAGGTGATGGACATCTCGGTGAAGACCATCGAGATCACCCGCGCCGGACGCGAGGGCCTGATCTGCCGGGACAACATCCGCGCCGACATCCGCATCTCGTTCTTCGTCCGCGTCAACAAGACCGTCGAGGACGTCATCAAGGTCGCCCAGGCCGTCGGCACCGCCCGCGCCAGCGACCGGGAGACCTTGCAGGAACTGTTCCACGCCAAGTTCTCGGAGGCGCTGAAGACCGTCGGCAAGCAGCTGGACTTCACCGACCTCTACACCAAGCGCGAGGAACTGCGGTACCGGATCATCGAGGTCATCGGCGTCGACCTCAACGGCTACCACCTCGAGGACGCGGCGATCGACTACCTCGAGCAGACACCGCTGACCCAGCTCGACCCCGCCAACGTCCTCGACGCCCAGGGCATCCGCAAGATCACCGAGCTGACCGCCGTCGAGCACGTGCGCACCAACGAGTTCCAGCGCCACGAGGAGAAGGAGATCACCCGGCAGAACGTCGACGCCCGCGAGGCCATCCTGGAGCTGGAGCGGCGGCAGGCGGACGCGGAGATCAAGCAGCGCCGGGAGATCGAGACCGTACGCGCCAGGGAAGAGGCCGAGACGGCGCGGGTCGTGGAGGAGGAGCGGCTGCGCGCGCAGAGCGCCTTCCTGCGCACCGAGGAGCAGCTCGGCGTGCAGCGCGAGAACCAGGCCCGTGAGGTCGCCGTCGCCGCGAAGAACCGTGAGCGGGTCATCGCCATCGAGAACGAGCGCATCGAGAAGGACCGCGCCCTGGAGGTCATCGCCCGGGAACGGGAGACCGAGCTGACCCGGATCGCCGCCTCCAAGGAGGTCGAGGCGGAGAAGCGGGAGATCGCCGAGGTCATCCGGGAGCGGGTCGCCGTGGACCGCACCGTCGCCGAGCAGGAGGAGTCCATCAAGCGGCTGCGGGCCGTGGAGGAGGCGGAGCGCGAGCGGCAGGCCGTCATCATCGCCGCCGAGGCCGAGGCGCAGGAGAAGCTGGTCAAGGACATCAAGGCCGCCGAGGCCGCCGAGCAGGCCGCCACCCACCGCGCGGCCGAGGAGCTGACGCTGGCCGAGGCCCGGCTGAAGTCCGCCGACCTCGACGCCCGCGCCAAGCTGCGGCTCGCCGAGGGCATCCAGGCGGAGACCGCCGCCGAGGGGCTGGCCGCGGTGCAGGTACGGGACAAGGAGGCCGAGGTCATCGAGAAGGCGGGCCGCGCCGAGGCCGAGGCCGCCGAGGCACGGCTGCGCGCGGAGGCGGAGGGCGCCCGGCTCAAGGCCCTCGCCGAGGCCGAGGCGATCAGCGGGAAGCTGAAGGCGGAGGCCGCCGGGCTCACCGAGAAGGCCGCCGCGATGGCCGCCCTGGACGAGGCGTCCCGGGAGCACGAGGAGTACCGGCTGCGCCTGGAGGCCGAGAAGGACGTCCGGCTGGCCGGGCTCGACGTCCAGCGGCAGGTCGCCGAGGCACAGGCGACGGTACTGGCGACCGGTCTGGAGAGCGCCGACATTAACATCGTCGGCGGCGAGTCCGTCTTCTTCGACCGGCTGATGTCGTCGATCGCGCTCGGCAAGGGCGTCGACGGGTTCGTCCAGCACTCCGAGACCGCGCAGGCGCTCGCCGGGCCCTGGCTGGACGGCAGCTCCCGCTTCACCGACGACCTGAGCCGCGTCCTCGGCTCCGTCTCCCCGGCCGATGTGCAGAACCTGACCGTCTCCGCGCTGCTGCTGAAGCTGATGAAGGGCGCCGGGGACCAGTCCGGGCAGGTCCGGGAACTGCTCGACAAGGCCGGTCAGCTCGGCCTCGCCGACCTGCCGCTGGCCGGACTGAACGGCGTGCACCGGACCTGAGGGACCGGACGCACGCGCCACGACGGGCCGGGGCCGCCGCACGGGGGTCGGCGACCCCGGCCGTCCGCACGCCGGCACGCAAGTTCACGCGGCGCACATTGCCGGAAGGACGCAGTGCGCCGACCGGGAACCGAGTGCGAGCATGTGTTCGTCCATCGGGGTGACCAACGGGGGAGCGGGAAAGGCGGTGGGGGCGGAATGACCTGGTTCCTGGGTCTCGGCATCGTGGGGGTCGTCCTCCTCGTCCTGTCCCTGGTCTTCGACGGGATCCTCGAAGGGCTCTTCGACGGCCTCGGCCTCGACGGCTTCCTCGACGGACTGCTGTCCCTCCCCGTCATCGCCGGGTTCCTGTCCATGCTCGGCTTCACCGGCGCCATCGTCATGGGCACCAGCGGTCTGGGCGCCGTGGCGGCCACCGCCATCGGAGTGCCCGCCGGAGCCGTCACCGGCTGGCTCGCCTACAAGCTGAGCCGCGCCCTGATGAACGACCGCTCCGGTACGGCGCCCAGCGGCGGCGACCTGATCGGCGTGGCCGGGTCCGTCGTCACCGCCATCCCGGCCGACGGGTACGGCGAGGTGCTGGTCCACCTGGCGGGCCAGCCGGTGAAGCTCTCGGCGAAGAGCCCCGTGCCGCTCGCCCGCGGCGCCGAGGTGTGGATCGCGGAGACGCTGTCCCATACCGCGGTCTCGGTGCGCCAGGTCGAACGCTGACCCCGGCCGGCCCAGGCCCTTGATCACTACACCCTTGTCGATCGCCGTCCCCAGGGAGGGCTGAGGGGAACCACCATGAGTTCAGTCACCATCGCCGTCATCGGAGTCGTCGTACTCCTCGTCCTGCTCGCCCTGGTCGTCGTCACCCGCTACAAGGTCGCCGGGCCGAGCGAGGCGTTCATCGTCACCGGCCGGCGCGGCAAGAGGTCCACCGACCCGGAGACCGGCCGGGTCTTCACCGACAACAGCGGACAGAAGGTCGTCGTCGGCGGCGGCGTCTTCGTCGTCCCGTTCGTGCAGCAGAAGTTCACCCTCGCCCTGTCCTCCCGGCACATCCCCGTCGCGGTGCGCGGCGCGGTCACCCTGCGCGGTATCAAGGCCAACCTCGAAGGCGTCGCCATCGTGAAGGTCGGCGGCACCGAGGACGCCATCCGCGCCGCCGCCCAGCGGTTCCTGGTGCAGCAGGACGGCATCGTCGGCTTCACCCAGGAAGTGCTCTCCGGCGCGCTGCGCGCCATCGTCGGCCGGATGTCCGTGGAGGACATCATCCGCGACCGGGCCGCCTTCGCCGGGCAGGTCGCTGAGGAGGCCGAGGCCAGCCTCTCCGGGCAGGGCCTGGTGCTGGACGCCTTCCAGATCCAGGACATCACCACCGAGGGCTCCTACCTGGAGGACCTCGGCCGCCCCGAGGCCGCCCGCGCCAAGCAGGAGGCCGACATCGCCGAGGCCGTCGCCCGCCGCGCCGCCGAGCAGGCCCGGCTGAAGGCGGCCGAGGAGATCGCCGTCGCCGAGCGGACGTTCGCGCTGCGGCAGGCCGAGATCAAGGCCGAGACCGACGAGGCCGCCGCCCGCGCCGACGCCGCCGGACCGCTCGCCGAGGCCGCCCGCCGTCAGGAGGTCCTCGCCGAGCAGGAGAAGGTCGCCGAGCGGCAGGCCGCCCTCACCGACCGTGAGCTGGACACCAAGGTCCGCAAGCCCGCCGACGCCGCCCGCTACCAGGCCGAGCAGGAGGCCGAGGCCCGCCGGATCGCCCTGGTCAAGGAGGCCGAGGCCGCCGCCGACCGGGCCCGCCTGACCGGTGAGGGCGAGAAGGCGCAGCGTGCCGCGCTCGCCGAGGCCGTCCGTATCGAGGGTGAGGCCGAGGCCGCCGCGATCGGCGCCAAGGGCTCCGCCGAGGCCGAGGCCATGCGCAAGAAGGCCGACGCGTTCGCGCAGTACGGCGACGCGGCCGTGCTCCAGATGCTCGTAGAGGTGCTGCCGCAGGTCGTGTCCAAGGCGTCCGAGCCGCTGAGCGCCGTGGACAAGATGACCGTCATCTCCACCGACGGCGCCAGCCAGCTCTCGCGCACCGTCGCCGACAACGTCGCCCAGGGCGTGGAACTCCTGGGCGCCACCACCGGCGTCGACCTCGCCCAGCTCCTCAAGGGCCTCACCCAGCGCGCGGAGGGCACCGAGACCGCGCCGCCCACCGAGGCCAACGGGAAGATCGAGATCACCGGCTGAACGACCACGGCACGCGACGGCCCCGGGGAGGCATCCGCCCCCCGGGGCCGTACTCAGTTCAGGCAGCGCTCCAGCGCCGTGCGCAGCGCCTCCCGCAGCTCGGTCGGCGGCGGAGGACCGTCCGGGCGCTCCGTGCTCGCGGTGACCGTGGCGGCGACCGTGCGCAGCTTGGTGTTGGACAGCTGGGAGGCCTCCCGCAGGATGTGCCAGGCCTGCTCCGAGGTGCAGGCGTGCATCGCCATCAGGATGCCGCGGGCCTGGTCGATCACCGGCCGGGAGCTGATGGCGAACCGCAGCTGCTCGATCTCCTCCCGCAGGCTGTGCAGCTGCTCGGCGCGCTCCAGCGCCACCGCCGAGGGCATCGGCACCGGGGCGGTCGGCTCCTGCGGCGCCCGCCGGGCCGGGGCGCGCAGCGGGTCGGTGGTGTCCAGTCCGGCGAGTTCCAGGATGCGGCGGGGCTGGCCGTTCCAGTGCCGGGCCGTGACCGGGACCCGCAGCCGGTCGCCGTGGTCCCGCAGCGCCTTCAGGAAGTCCAGCCCCGCGGTGTCCATGAAGACCACCCCGGACATGTCGGCGTCGATCCGGGACACCGCGTCCGGGAGGTCCGCCAGCGCCCTGGCGAGGACGTCCGTGCAGCCGTGCACGAGTTCGCCGCGTGTGGTGAGCACGGCGCGGCTCCCGTCCACATGGCCGTCGACGGCGAGGGAGCGCCCCCGCCCGAGTACCGCCGGAGGTATGGGTACCGCTGAGGTCATGTCACCGCCTTCATCTTCGTCACCTTCGCCACGACCACGTCGTGTCTGGCCCGCTGCCGTGCGCCTGCCCGCTGCCCGCCGCGGTACACCCGGGCCACCGGCGGGGGACGACGGCTGATTGACGGGAACCGGCGCGGGTACAAGCATCGTTCGGGAAGCAGCCAGGAGAGGTGTGAGGCAATGCCGAGGTCCGGCCCAACGGTCCCCGGCCCGTCGGCGAACGAGGTGTCGATGTCATGAGTGCGGTGACCGAACCGGAGGAGTCCTTCGCGCCGCCCGCCACGTTCGGCCACCCGGCCCTGTTCTACGGCGGCGCGGGGGAGTACCTCGCGGGCACGGTGCCGTTCGTGCGGGAAGGGCTCGCCGCCGGGGAGCCGGTCGCCGTCGCGGTGCCGGGCGAGAACCTGGCGCTGCTGCGGGAGGCCCTGGAGGACGCCGCCGACGCCGTACTGCTGCTGGACATGCACCAGGCGGGACGCAACCCCGGCCGGATCATCCCCGGGGTGCTCCGCGCGTTCGCCGACGCCCAGCCGCCCGGCCGCCGGGTACGGATCATCGGCGAACCGATCTGGGCGGGCCGCACCGCCACCGAGTACCCCGCGTGCGTCCAGCACGAGGCACTGATCAACGCAGCGTTCGAGGGCCGCGCTGCCACCGTCCTGTGCCCCTACGACATCCGCGGACTGGACGACCGCGCCCTCACCGACGCCCTCGCCACCCACCCCACCGTCATCCGCTCCGGCACCGAGGAACCCAGCGACGCCTACGACCCCGAAGGCGTCGTCGCCCGCTACAACCGGCCCCTGCCGCCCGTCCCCGACGCCCTGGACATCGCCTTCGACGCCGACTCGCTGCCCCACGCCCGGCACACCGCCACCGCGGAGGCCGCCCGGCTCGGCCTCGGCGGCAGCCGCCTGGACGACCTGGCCCTCGTCACCGCCGAACTCACCACCAACAGCGTCGTCCACGGCGGCGGTTCCGGCCGCCTACGGCTGTGGGCGCGGGACGGGCACGTGATCTGCGAGGTGCGCGACCGGGGACACCTGACCGACCCCCTCGCCGGACGCCGGCCCGCCCCCCGCGACCAGCGCGGCGGTCGCGGACTGCTCATGGTCAACCTGGTCACCGACCTCGTACGGCTGCACACCGACGAGCAGGGCACGACCGTACGCTGCTGGTTCGCCCTCAGCTGACCGGCGCGGGCGCTCAGTCGCCGCTCAGCGGGTCCAGCTCCAACGGCTGCACCCGGCCCTCCAGCATGTAACCCAGCCCCTGTACGGCACACACGTCCGGCCGTTCCGCGATGTGCACCGGCATCCCGGTCGCCTGCCGCAGCATCTGGTCGAAACCGGGCAGCAGCGCACTGCCGCCGACCATCATGATCCCCCGGTCGGCGAGATCGGCCACCAGATCCGGCGGACAGTCCCGCAGCACCTTGCCGATACCGTCAAGGACCGCCGTCAGCGGCGTCTGGATCGCGTCCCGCACGGCCGCCGTCTCCACCTGCACACTGCGCGCCAGCCCCGTCGCCACGTCCCTGCCGTGGATCTCCGTGGACTCCGGGCCGTGCGGCGTGAGCCCGTTGCCGGACAGGGCCAGCGTCAACGGCCGTACCGACTGGCTGGGCAGCATCAGCTCGTGCTCCACCCGCAGATGCTGCACGATCGCATGATCCACGGCCTCCCCGCCCACCGGGATCCGCTCCGCGGTCACCACGGCCCCCAGGGACAACACGGCCACCTGCGTCGTCGCCGCCCCGCACACCAGCACCATCGTGGCCTCCGGCTGCTCCACCGGCAGCCCGCACCCCACCGCCGCCGCGATCAGCGTGTCCACCAGCTCCACCCGGCGGGCCCCGAGCCCCACCAGCGTCTCGATCGCCGCCCGCTGCGCCAGCGGATCCGCGTCGTGCGGGGTGCAACAGGCCGCCCGCAGCCGGGGCTTGCGCCGCAGGTTGCGGCGGACCTTGTCACCCAGCAGATGACGCAGCATCCGCTGCGCCATCTCGATGTCGACGACCGTGCCACCGGACACCGGCCGCACCACCCGGATGTAGTGGGGCGTACGGCCCGTCATCTTCTCCGCGAACTCCCCGACCGCGATCAGCGCGCCGGTACGGGTGTTCACGGCCGCGGCGGACGGCTGGTCCACGACCAGCCCGGCGCCCTTCACATAGACACGGGTACGGGCGGCGCCCAGGTCGACGGCGAAGTGGCAGCGGCGCAGCTGCTCCAGACTGGCGGTCATCGCAGTTCCTCCCGAGAGCGCAGACCGTGGGCTGCTTGGTGGCGGGCCTTACACGCATGGTGTGCGGGGCGCCGCGGGAGGTGCCTTCTGGAGGGGGCCGGGTGGGGCGCGGCTGTACGGGTGGTCTTCTGGGTGACGCCGTCACAGATGCCGCCGGGCGACCTCCGCCAGATCCCCGAGCGACGGCACCGCGAGCAGCGCACCGGCCGCCACGAGACCGGCCCGGGTGCGCTCACTGGCCGCATGACCGATGAACGGCACACCGAGGTCGCGGGCGGCGGCCAGTTCGACGTGCGTGGAGCCGATGAGGACGGCGCGCTGTGGGGGGGTGCCCGAGGCGTCCAGGGCGCGGCGGATGACGGCGGGGTCGGGCAGGAGGCGGTATTCGGGGTCACGCCCGTACAGCGTGGTGCCGCGGTGCAGCGAACGGCTCCTCAGAAAGGCCAGCAGGACACCCGGGTCCACGTCCGACACGACGGAGATCGGGCGGCCCGACCGGTTCAGGACGCTGACGAGCCGTTGGCCGCCGTCGACGGGGCGGGCGGTGCGCAGGGCACGGGACTCGATGGCGGCCAGACGCTTGGCGAGGGGACGGGCGAGGCGGGGCTGCGGGGCGAACGCGCGCAGGAGGTCCAGGGGATGGACGGAATCGTCCTGCGTCAGCATGCCCACCGGAGGGGAGAAGCCCTGCGACACTTCCAGCTCGTGAACCGCGGCCGCGACGGCCCGCGCGGTCGGGTAGAGATCCACCAGCGTCCCGTCGAAGCCGAGGAGGAAGCACTCGGCGGTGGCGAACGTCTCGACGAGGTCCGACCTCACCGTGCTGCGGCGGGGTACCGCGGATGGTGAGATCGTCCAGCGTACGGCGTACCCGGGCAGCTTCCAGCGGGTGAGACGGCGTTCGAGCTTCTCGGTGTCCAGCGGGCGGGGCAGCCGGGCGCTCTCCTCGGCCAGCCGTTCGGCGAGCTGCTCCCGGAGGTCCTCGTCCGCGTGGCGCACCGCCTCGACCGGGTCGACGACGCGTACGGCCGCCCAGGTGCGTGGGCTGGGGCCGACGAAGACGCTGCGCTCGACGAGGTCGACCTCGTAGTGCCGCCAGTCGGATGCCGGGCCGTCCGGTGCGTCCAGGGTCGGGACGGCGTCCGGGCCGACGTGGACGAGGACCTTCTGCGGGTTCCCCTGCTCACCGGGCAGGGGCAGGGGGCCGCGTACCGGGTGCTCCTGGCCGAAGGTGTCCCGGGAAGCCCGCAGGAGCGTGTACCAGTACGTGGGCGTCGGCCTGCTGGGCCGCAGGCCCAGCTCCGCGGTGCTGGAGAGTCCGGCGTACAGCGGGTGGGAGACACCGAGCACGATGTCCGCGCCGAAGCTGTCCAGGAGACCCCGCAACCTGCGCGGAACGTCCTGACGGTCACTGCCGGCGGGCCAGGCCGTCACCAGCAGTCGGGGCAGACCGGGCACCAGCTCCCACACCGTGTCGGCCAACTGCCCGACCACGGCGGTCAGGAGCCGCCGCACGGCGGACTCCGACCCCACCAGGATCTGGTAACCGTCCGGGTGGGACCGCAGCTCGGCCTCCTCCTCACCCACCCCGCTCACCTCGATCAGCCGGGCGACGGCGCGGCCCAGCGCCTGGTGGGTCTCCTCCTGTTCGGTGTCGACCAGCTCGACGAGCACCGAGGTGTGGGCGGGGGAAACCGCGTCGCGCAGGGTGCGGCGCAGCGCGTTCAGGCGGGCGCGGTCCGCTTCGGCGGCGGGGCCGGGGATGCCGTCCAGGGGCTCGCCGCGCCACAGCCGCAGGGCGCTCTCCGCCATGCGACGGGTGAACCGCGAACCGCCGCCGGTGATCTCCTCGACGTGGTGCACGTCGACCTCACCGCCGCCCAGCCGCAACCGGTAGCCGTCGGCCTCGGTGACGAGCATGCCGGAGCCCAGCGCGTTGCGGATCCGGGAGGCGTACGTGCCCAGGAGCCGGTGGGCGTCGTTCGGCTGCCGGGTCCCCCACAGCCCCGAGGCGAGTTCGACACGCCGCACATGTCGGCCCGGGGTTCGCAGCAGCATCCACAGCATGGCCTGTTCCTGTGGAGAGCCGGTGGCGACGGGGCGCCCCGCACGGGTGATCCGCAGCGGGCCGAGGAAGGAGAAGCGGAGGTCGGCGCTGGTCGGGCCGAGGTGGGTCAGCCGGTCCAGGCCGCGCTGCTGGAGTGTGTGGCTGCCGGAGAGCAGGTCGTTGACCGCCGACCGGAGTTCGGTGCGGAGGTGCTCGGGCAGGTCGGCGGGACCTTCCACGAGCGCCGGGGACGACTCGGGGGCGGAGCCCAGCCACAGCTCCCGTACCAGCCGCCCCAGCGCCTGGAGATCCGACTTGCGGCTGTCCAGGGTGTGCGCCCGCAGCGCGAAGCCGCACAGCACGGGGCCGCGTACGGCGAACCGCACGTACGACGGGGACAGCGCCCCGTGCGACACGCCCCCGGCGTGCACGGCGGCGACCGTGGTGGCCAGCTGGGGCGCCAGGTCCAGCAGGATGTCGGCGGGGAGTCGGCCGCCGTGCGCCGTGAGGAGGTCCCGCAGGCTGCCGCCCTCCACGTACTCGGTGACCAGGTGGGCCTCCCCGGTCTCCTCGTCGACGCCGTAGTCCTCGACGTTGACCACCAGCTCGTGCCGGTGCCGGAGGCCGTCCAGCGCCCGGGCCGCCGCGAGGAAGTCGGCGGCCTGCCGCATTCCCCGGGTGCGCAGCCGCCGTACCACGACAGTGAGGCCCTTCTCCCGCACGTCCGAGGCCAGCCACAGCGCGCCGCTCCGCCCGAGCGGTTCCCGCAGCAGGTAGCGCCCCGCGACCAGTTCCGCCTCCGGCTCCGGTCCGGACAACTGCCGCACGCTGCTCTCGCGCACCGTCGCGATCGGTTCGCCCTCCGCCCGGACCCCGCCCCCTCCCGCCCCCCGGGGCGCAACGGCACGGAACTCCCCGGCCGTCACCCCCGCCCGCGCGTCGATCAACGCGCCGGCGCGGGCGAGGAGTTCGGTGGTGCGGCCGAGGGCGGTGCGCGGCAGGGTCCGCAGCAGCAGCTCCCGTACGCCGGGGCGGAAGGCGTACCGGCCGGGTGCGGTGCTGGTGAGCATGCCGCTGAGGATGACCTCGGCCAGGTGCTGCGGGCGCGGGTGCGGTTCGACGGCGGCCTGCACCAGGCGCATGACCGGCAGGTGCGGCTCGCCCACGGCCAGGTGCCCGGCCAGCCGGAACGCCTCCGGGGAGGCGGTGGAGCGGAACCGCAGGACCAGCTCCGCGGCGGACAGCCGCGTCACGTCGCCGCGCGCCCGGTCGTCACCCGGGGCCGTGGCCGCCGGGCGGCGTGGCAGCAGGGCCGCCGCGCCGGGCAGCCGGGCCGCCCCCGGGTCGGCGACCAGCGCGGACCAGTGCGCCAGCCAGGGCGCCGCCGGTTCCATGACGGGCAGCGCGAGGAACTCCGCGTCGGCCGCGCAGGAGTACGGCGTGAAGGAGAGCGCCGCCGTGGGCGCCGCCGGGGCCGGGGCGGAGAACAGCCCCGCCGTCGTCGGCAGCGCGGTGTCCCGCCAGAGCCGCTCGGGCAGCGGTTGTACGACGGCCAGCGGCATGTGCTGCGCCCAGTGCCGCAGCGTGCCGTACCAGCGGGCGCCCGCCTCGCCCTCCCACCACTGCGGCCCCATGCAGTCGCTGACCAGCAGGGCGGCGGTGCGGCCGTCGGCGGCCGGGTGCACGCCGGGCCGCACCCCGCCGTCGGCGTCCGCGCGGTGCAGCTCCACGGTGCGGAACACCCCCGACTGGGCCAGCGCCGTGTGCAGCTCCCGGACCAGGGGCCGCCACACCGGCATCGTCGGTCCGGCGTCGTACACCAGCCGGAGCCTGAGCCAGCGCTCGGTGGTGGGCCGCAGCACCGGCAGCCACCACTCGGGGCGGGCGCCCAGCCGGGCGATGCGGTGGGCGGTGGCCTCCTCGTCCAGCTCCTGCCCGTGGGGGGAGGGGACCGGGCGCTTGAGCGGGCGCAGCGCCCGTTGCAGGGCGAGGGGGCGGGCCAGCATCGGGGGAGCGGGGGCGAGGAGACGAGTGTGGGGAGTGGTGGCCGAGGGGGTCTCCGGGGCGGCCCCGGGAGGTGTACGGCCGGGCAGCCGCAGGGGGACGCGGGGTTCCCGCGGCGACGGCGACGGCGTGGGTGGGGGCGTGAGTGGGGACTCGGGTGGCGATTCCGCCAGCGCGTCCGGTGGGCCGGACGGTGGCGCGGGAGCCGTCGGCTCCGGGGCGGCGGCGCCGGGTGTCACGTGCTGGGCCAGCCACAGCACCTCCGCCAGCTCCACGGGCGTGGGCGGCACCCCGGCCCGCGCCCGCGCGAGCACGCCGGAGAACCGGTCGAGACCGGTCCCGCCGCCCGCCCGTTCCCCCTCAGAAGGCATCGGCGTCCGGTGTCCGGCTCAGATACGGCATCAGCTGCTCGGCCAGCTCGTCCCGGGACTCGGTGTTCAGCCCGGCCGCGCCCGCCAGGTAGATGGCGTTGAGCAGCTGGTCGGTGGCCAGCTCACCGTCGGCGCCCCGGGCGAGGAAGCGGTCGATCAGCGTCCGGGCGTAGGCGTCGGGCTCGCCCAGGTGGGCGCGGACGATCTCCGCGAGGTGGTCGGCGCGGGGCTGCCGCAGCTGGAGCCGTACACAGCGGCGCAGGAAGGCGGGCGGGAACTCCCGCTCGCCGTTGCTGGTGAGGACGGTGAACGGGAAGGCCCGGCAGCGCACCCGGCCGCGCCGGACGGTGACCCGGTCGTCGGTGCCGTCGACCATGACCCTCGCCTCCGGGGTGTGGCGGGCGGCGCGGACCAGCTCGGGGATCTCGTACTGGCCCTCCTCCAGGATGTTCAGCAGGTCGTTAGGGAGGTCGAGGTCGCTCTTGTCGATCTCGTCGATGAGCAGCACCCGGGGGCGCCGGTGCGGCAGCAGCGCCGTGCCCAGCGGCCCGAGCCGCAGATGGTCCTGGAGTCCGTCGCCGGGCGGCGGCGCGGACGAGGCGGCGGCACGCCCGGCGGCGTACAGGCGGGACAGGGGGTCGTACTGGTAGAGGCCGTCGTGGAGGGTGGTGCGACTGGTGATGTTCCAGCGCAGCACCGGGCCGAGCCGCAGCTCGCGGGCGACGGCGTACGCCAGCGACGACTTGCCGCTGCCGGGCGGCCCGGTCACCAGCAGTGGGCGGCGCAGGTACAGGGCCGCGTTGACGAGCTGGACGCTCTCCGGGGTGGCCCGGTAGGTGCGGGCGCGGTGCAGCCGGTCGGGGGAGGTGGCGGCGCTGTCGGCGCCGTCCGCCGGGGTGTCCAGCTCCGGCCCGCCGTCGAAGTCGCGCCACGGCGGCGGCGGGGGCAGCTCGGCGATCCCGTCGTGCGGTTCGCCCGTGCCGGTGTAGACGGGCCACAGGGACATGCGTTCTCCTCGCTGCTCGGGGTTCCTGGAGTCACGGCCGCCGCTCAGCCGACGGGGGAGCGGGCGTGGCCCGGGATCTCCGGGAAGCACCGGGGGTCCTCCCACAGCAGGGTGACGTCCTTCGCCCAGTGCTGGTCGGGGTCCGGCGACAGGTACACGGTCTCGCGCAACGTACGGATGTGGGAGGGCAGTTCGGACGGCGGGAGGTCGCTGACGTACTCCGCCAGGGCGTCCAGGAACTCGGTGCCGGAACATGTCTCGTCGTCGTCGTGGCCCGCGTCGCAGCCGGTGCGCGGCCACAGCACGACGGGGACCGAGCCGTTGAGCACGGCGCTGAACGTCCGCTTCATACGGGCGGTCCTCGGCGGCGCGGTGAGCCCCACCATGTCCCCGTTCCCCGACAGCCGGACGGTCAGCTTGCCCTGGTCCTCGCTGCTGCCGCACTCGACGCGGTACAGCTCGGCACGGTCACGGCCGTCGAGCCTGACCCACTTGCCCATCAGCCCGTGCCGCTGCGAGCCGCTGCGCCGCCGCTCCCGGTCCACCACGACCACCGGGTACAGACAGCCGAGCGGACTGGGGTCGTCCTTGCCGCGCTGCCAGTGGGCCACCGGCTCGTTCAGCCACTCCCGGGGCAGCATGAACACGATCAACACCTTTGCGCCGGGCCGCAGTTCGTGGAACGCCTCGTCGACCCGCTCCAGCACATAGGGGCGCACCTTGCCGCGGGGCAGACCACGCGACCCGACCACCCACCGCCGGCCGTCCCGGTAGGCCGACACCTCGACCAGCACCTGGTGGCGGCCCGCGCCGCTGCGCTCGATGTCCACGACGATCGGCGACCAGGCGGCCGAGTCCGGCGCCGCCGCGGTGGCGGGTTCCTCCGTCCCGGTGTACCGCCTGCTCCAGCGCCGCAGCGCGTGCCGGGTCTCCGGGTCGTCCAGGAAGCCGGCGAGACGACCGGCGAACCGTGCCACGCAGCGCGGGTCCCCCACCTCCCAGCACAGGTACCAGACCGCCGCCCACAGCGAGGGGAAGCCACCGGGTGGCACCGGCGGCCCGGTGACCGGGTCCACCGAGTCCCGGAACAGCTGGTCGGGACCGCACGCCACCCCGGACCGCTCGGCCGCCTCGACGAGCCTGCGCAGTTCCCGCTTCTCCGCCCGGCCCAGACCGCCGGTCGGGACCAGCTCGCCCAGCCCGGCCCAGTAGCGGGCCATGACCGGGGCGGGCAGCATCCGCCCGTTGCGGACGCCGGGGTTCCCGGCCGCCGCCGACACCATGCCGACGACACGGCCGCTGTCGGCGAGGACCACCGCCGCCCCGCTGAACCCGGGGGCGAGCGGCTGGCCGTGCCCGCTCCACGCCTCCAACTGGACCCACTCGCCCGCGATGCGCTGCTCGGCGGTGGCCCGGTACTCGGCGAACGTGCCCTCGTCGTAGTGGACCGGGAAGCCGTACACCAGGAGCCTGCGCGGCGGTTCGCCGAACGCGTCGCCGGGCGCCGCGAACTCGGCCGGGGCGAGGGTCACCGCGCGCTCCAGCTCCAGCACCGCCAGGTCACCGGGGTCGGTGTCGCCGCCGCCCCAGCCGCCGTCCGCTATGACGTCGGCGGTCAGCTCGCCGAGTCCGTGGGCGCCCGGGAAGGCGACGGTGACGGCGGCCGTGTGCCGGTCCCGGACCACGTGCGCGCAGGTGAGGACCTGGCGCGGGGAGATCAGGAAGCCCGCGCCGACCTCCCGCCCGCAGCTGATCCGGGCGTGCCAGGAAGCGCTGCTCATGAGGCGGGAGCGGCCCCCTCCGGTGCGGAGCCGGACGGGGACCAGCTGAGCCGCACCAGCAGATGCCCCTCCGCCGCCCCCTTGGCGATGACCGCGCTGGTCTCCGCGACCAGCTTCACCCCGAACTCCAGCTCCACCGAGTCGGGCCGCAGCGAGCCGTCCCGGAAGACCCGCAGCGCGGACTCGGCCGCCGCCCGCACCCCGTCCAGCGAGGCCTCGAAGGTGCGCGCCGCCTGGGCGGGCCGCCCGCCCCGCGACACGAGCCGCGACCCGGACGCGTCGGTGACGCCCTCCACGACGACCAGCGCGCCGTCCTCGGTCTTGAACTCCATCAGTCCGTCCATGGCGCCGGCCGCTCCCCCGTGGTGTGTGACCTCGATGAACTCCATTGTTGCGGAAGCCAGTTAACGATGTCTCGGATTCCGCGACGGCACGCCTCCGCCCCCTGACCGGCGCGACGACCGCTATGGGCGTGCTACGGGCGCCGGCCGCCCCCGTCCGCCCCGTCCGTCCGCACGAGACCCAGCCGGGCGAGATCCTGCGGCCGGATGAGGAGCTGGTCGGCGGTCAACCGCACCTCCCCACCCGCCCGCTTGAGGATGGCGGCGGCCAGCTCGGGCGCGATGACGGAGAAGTAACTGTCCGGGGTGGCCCAGGTGTTGCCGGGCGCGGCGAGCGCGAGGGCACCCCCGGAGCCGCCTTCCCCGATCACCAGGGTCGTGAGGGGCGTACGGGCGGACGCCACCGCCCCGAACACCTCCGCGATCGCCGCGCCCACCCCCTCCCGCTCCGCCTCCGCGTCGTTCGCCGCGCCCGGCGTGTCGACGAGGGTCAGTACCGGGATGCCCAGCCGGTCCGCGAGCCGGATCAGCCGGGCGGCGGTGCGGTAGCCGGCGGGCCGGGTAGCGGTGCCGGTCTGCGCGGCGAAGGCGACGGTCCGCCCGTCGTGCCGACTCTCCCCGAAGCCGCACAGCATGCCGTCGGCATCGACGCCCCCGCACCGGTCACCGGAGACGGCGACCCGGTGGGCGAAGTAGGCGTCCAGATAGCGGTGGGCGCGTGGCCGCCGCGGGTCACGGGCCCGCAGTACGGCGTCCCAGCCGGTGGCGGGCGGCTCGGTGAGCCCGAGCGGGGCGGGCGGCGGCACCGCTTCCGCCGATGGCGCGCCGAGCAGCCGCAGCCACCGCCCTACCGTCTCCCGCAGCGCGTCGGCGCTCACTACGGCATCGGCGGCACCCGCCGCGACCTGTGCCTCCGCCGTGTACGCCGCCGGGTCCGCGTCCGCCGGACGCACCCGCGAGCCCGCGAAGCCGACCTGGGCGCCGGGCAGCGCGAGGATCACATCGGCGCCCGCACCGAGGGTGGCCCAGCCGCCGCCGGTGGTCGGATCGCGCAGTACGGCGAGCTGCGGCAGCCCGGCGGCCCGGGTCAGCGCGGACTGCCGCGCCACGCGCTGCAACTGGGTGAGGGCGACCATGCCCTCCTGCATCCGACTGCCCCCGGTGGCGACCAGCGCGACGACCGGCAGCCGGTGGGCACGGGCATGGATGTACGCCGACTCCAGCCGGTCGCCGCTGCGTTGGCCGAGGGAGCCGCCGAGGAAGCCGAACTCGAAGGCGATCACGACGGCGGGAGCCCCGCCGACCCGGACGACCCCACACACGACGGACTCGTCCTCCCCGGTGCGCTCGGCGGCACGGGCCCGCAAGGCGTCGTACCCGGGCCAGGACAGGGGCCCATCGGGGACGTCCTCCCTGTCTCCTCCTTCCGGAAGCTCGTCGAACTCCTCCCCCAGCAGACCGATGACCGCACGGGCGGAGAGCCGACGGGCCCGCTCAGACATGATCACCCAGCGTCCGCTTCATGATCTTCCCCATGTCGTTCCGGGGCAGGGCGTCCAGCAGGCGCAGCACGCGGGGCCGCTTGTGCGGGGCGAGACGCCGGGCGACATGCTCGGCCAGCTCCTCGAGCCTGGGCGGTGCCTGCGGGTCACTGGCCACCACCCAGGCGACGATCCGCTCCCCGAGATCGGCATCCGGCTCCCCGGTGACGGCGGCCTCCCGCACCCCCGGATGCTCGAGCAGCGCGTTCTCGATCTCCCCGGCCCCGATCTTGTACCCCCCGCTCTTGATGAGATCGGTGGCCTTGCGCCCGACGATCCGGACGTACCCGTCCCCCTCCCGCACGGCCATGTCCCCGGTACGGAACCAGCCGTCGTCGGTGAAGGCGGCGGCGGTGGCGTCGGGCCGGTTGAGGTACTCGGTGAACAGGTTGTCCCCGCGCACCTGAACCTCCCCGACGGTCTCCCCGTCGTGCGAGGTGACGGGCGTCGCCCCGTCCTCCTCCACGAGCCGCAGTTCGACCCCGGGCAACGGCACGCCGACCGTCCCCGCCCGTGCCTCCCCGTCGGCCCGCACGCTGGTGTTCATCAGCGTCTCCGTCATGCCGTACCGCTCGATGACCCGGCGTCCGGTCGCGGCGGCGATGCGCTCGTGGTCGTGCACGGGAAGTGCGGCGGAACCGGAGACGAGCAGCCGGGCGGCGGTCAGCCCTTTGACGAGCGCCGGCTCGTCCCGAAGGGCCTCGGCGATGCGGTGGTACATGGTGGGCACCCCGAACAGCATGGTCGCGCCGTCGTTCAGCTCCCGCGCCACGCCCCCGGTGGTGAACCGTCCCACATGCCGTACGGCACCGCCGCGCCGCAGCGGGCCGAGAATCCCCAGCACCAGCCCGTGCACATGGAACAGCGGCAACCCGTGCACGAGCACGTCGTCGCCGGTCCACTGCCAGGCGTCGGCGAGCGCGTCGAGCGTGGCGGCGAGGGCCCGACGCGGAATGACCGCGCCCTTGGGCGGGCCGGTGGTGCCGGAGGTGTAGACGACGAGGGCGGGGGCGAGGGCGTCGTGACGATCGTCGGAGGCACGGCCCCCGCCGGGAGCGGGACGCACATCGACGTCGTACCGCTCGATGGCGGCAAGGGCCCCGGGCAGCTCGTCCCCCGGCCCGGCGAGGACGATCTCCGGTCGGCTGTCACGGAGGATGTGCCCCAGCTCCTTCTCCCCGGACCTCGGATTCAGCGGCACGGCGGCGGCCCCGGCGAGCAGCACGCCCACCACCCCGACGGCGGTCTCCAGCGTGGGGGTCGCCCATACGGCGACGCGCTGGACGGCGCGTACCCGGTCGGCGACCGTGGCGCTCACGGCGGCGAGGTCCGCGTAGCTGAGTGAACGCTCACCGAAGCGCAGGGCGGGCCGGTCGGGGGAGGGATCGCCGGTGAGGGCGGGGAAGAGGGTGGACACGCGGCGTACTCCTAGGGGCGAACGGCGGTCGGGGCCAGCAAGACCGTTCCTACCCCGGGAGACGCCGGTCCCCTCCACCGGAGGCCTGTCGTCCGTGGCCGAGGCAACAGCGAACGAAGTCCTGTACGACGGGATTGGCGTCGTCGGCCGGCACCCACGCGACGGCGACCTGACTGGGGCTGACTCCGCTGACGGGGCGGTAGACGACGCCGGGACGGGCGTAGAAGCGGGCGGCGGACGCGGGGGCGAGGGCGATGCCGTAGCCGTTGGTGATGGCGCTGAGCCAGTCGTCCGGCTGGTCGGTGACGGCGCCGACGCGGACGGGGTGGCCGTCGCGCTCGTCGGTGGCCAGCCAGTGGTCGCGCCAGGGGCCCGACTCGGGCGGGGCGGCGACGAACGGCTCGTCCCACAGCTCACGGAAGGCGATCAGGCTACGCTCCGCCAACGGATGCCCTGCGGGCAGGGCGACCACACGGGGTTCGGTGAACAGCACGGAGACGCGCAGCGCACGCTGACCGGGGAAGGGCAGCCGCAGCAGGGCGACGTCGACGTCGCCGTCGGCGAGTCCGGCGCTCGGGTTGGACCAGTTGGCCTGCCGCATCTCCGCCCGCCAGCCGGGTCGGCGCCGGGCGAACTCGGCGACGATGCGCGGGGTCGCCTCATTGGCGGCACTGGCCAGGAACCCGACCCTCAGTACACGCGCGGCCCGCCGGGCGGCGCCGCGGGTCTCACGCAGTACCTCACCCCAGTCGGCCAGCAGGCCGGGCGCGCGCTCCGCCAGCACCCGCCCCGGCTCGGTGAGGGCCATACCGGCGCGGGACCGGCTGAACAGCCGCACTCCGAGCTGGTTCTCCAACTGCTTGATCTGCTTGGTGAGCGCGGGCTGCGACACGAACAGCCGCTCGGCGGCACGGGTGAGGGTCCCCTCCTCCGCCACGGCGACGAAGTAGCGCAGCAGTCGGGTGTCGACGTCCATGCCCACAGGTTATAGACGCAGGTATTAGCGGCTGCCGAGGCCGCTCGGGGAGCCTGAGCACAAGGAAACGACCGGAAGGGGCCCCATGATGTTCACCGCCTACGTGATCGTCACCGCGATCACCATCACAGCGAACGCCGGTATCGCCGCCGCGGACTTCGCCCGGGCCGGGTTCGTCCTCGCCAACTCGGCCGAGGTCGGCGTCCCCCGCTCCTGGCTCCCCTGGCTGGGCACCCTCAAGGCCGCCGGAGCAGCCGGCCTCCTCCTCGGCGTCCTGGGCGCCCGCCCCCTCGGCCTCGCCGCCGCGACCGGCCTCACCGCATTCTTCCTCGGCGCCCTCGCCGCCCACATCCGCGCCGGCGTCTACCACAACATCGCGTTCCCCGGCGCCTACCTGACCCTGTCCGCCGCATCGCTATCCCTCACAGCCACGCACTAGACACCGCCCCGACGCCGATTGGCCCCTTCGCCCCACACCTCACGCCGCCCGCGAAGGCAAACGCAACCGTCAGAGCCACATTGGCACCCCACCCTCCTGAGCCAAAGGCACCAATCCCCCACAACCGGGCCGCATGGCCAACCCGACCCGGCCCCACGGTCACTCACTTTCCCGCTTGTTACGCTCCCCGGCGTTCGTACGTTGTACGTCGCCCGCCATCATCGCCCGCTCTCGATCGTCTGTTCCGAACACCTGCGAGGAAGGAACCCCACAGTGCCCCGCATAGCGCTCGTCACCTGTCGGCCCCAGCCGGATGTCAGTGTGGACCGGGATTTGCCCGTGCTGGCGGGGGCGCTGGAGGGGGCGGGGGCTGAGGTTCGGGTTGTCGCGTGGGATCAGGGCGGGGTGGAGTGGGAGGGGTTCGATCTCGCGTTGATTCGGTCGACCTGGGATTACAGCTGGCGGGCCGAGGAGTTCCTGGCGTGGGCCGAGGACTGCGGCAAGGCCACGCGGTTGGTGAATCCGGCGGACGTGGTGCGGTGGAACGTCGACAAGCGGTACCTGGGGGAGCTGGCGGCGGCCGGTGTGCCGACGGTGCCGACGCGGTACGTGGCGCCGGGGGAGGCGTTCGACCCTCCCGGCGACTGCGAGTTCGTCGTCAAGCCGACCTCCGGGGCGGGGGCGCGGTTCGCCGCCCGGTACACGGCCGACGAGCACGACACCGCCGTACGGCAGGTGCGGCGGATGCATGCCGAGGGGTTCACCGCGATGGTGCAGCCGTACATGCGGGGCATCGACGTGCGCGGGGAGCGGGCGTTGCAGTTCTTCGGGGGGCGGCTGCTGCACGCCAGCCGGAAGGGGGCCGTGCTGGCGCCCGGGACGCCGTACGACGAGCGCAAGGTCGCCCATCCCGGGCTGGAGGTCTGGGAACCCACCGCCGCCGAACTCGCGCTCGCCGAGCGGGCCCTGGGTGCCGTACCGGGTGGGGCGGAGAGGCTGACGTACGCGCGGGTTGATCTCGTCGACGGGGAGGACGGGGAGCCTCGGCTCATGGAGCTGGAACTGGTCGAGCCGAACCTCTTCCTGTCGCTGCACACCGGCTCCGTCGCGACAGTGGTGGAGGCGGTGGCGGCTGTGCTGGGAGGGACGCCGGGTTCGTGACCAGGCGGTGGCCGATGACACTGGGCGCCAATGTGCTCCTCGGCATCCCGGGCGTCATACCCGTCTGGATTCTCTGATTCCTCGCGGCGAACTGGGTCAGCGGTCCCGAGCCCACCGACAACGACCCCATGGTGCTCTGGCTCCCGATCGCGGCCATCGTCGTCGTCCCCTACGCCCTGCTCTGGACGTGCGTGAACCGGGCCCTCGCGCGCCGGAGTTCGCTCACCCCGCGCGGCTACCGGTGGATCAGCGCCCTGGCCACCTTCCTGCCGGCCACGGCGCTGATCGTCTACTCGCCCTGAGGAAGGGAGACAGCGGACGTGGGCGGCTCCGCAGGCAGCCGCACCGTGAAACACGCCCCGCCCTCCGGGGCCCGTCCCTCCGCCGCGATCGTGCCCCCCAGCCGCGTCGTCAGGCGGTGGGCGATCGCCAGCCCCAACCCGCTGCCGACCGGGCGGACGCCCCGGTAGCGGGTCGTGAGGGCGCCGCGTTCGAAGGCGACGGCGGCGTCCTCCTCGGTGAGGCCGGGCCCGCCGTCCCGGACCTGGAGGACGGCACCGCCACCAGCGCGCGAGCGGACCGCCACCACCAGGGGGCCGCCCGCCGGGGTGACCCGCAGGGCGTTCTCGATCAGGCCGTCGAGGAGCTGACGCACCCGGAAGCCGTCCGTGCGGAGCATGAGGGGTCCCTCGGAACGCGCCGTACGGAACTCGACACCATGGCGGGCGCACAGCGGCGTCCAGACGTCCGACAGGCGCGTCAGCAGGGCCCCCAGGTCCACACCCGTCACCTCCAGGCGGAAGTCGTCCGCCTCCAGCCGGGCCAGGGAGAGGAGGTCGCCCACGAACGTCTCCAGGCGTTGCACCTCGCCCGTCAGCACGCGGCCCACCGTCGGCACCTCGTCCCCCGTGACCACCTCGTCCGCCAGGGCCTCCGCGTAGCCGCGGACCGTCGTCAGGGGGGTGCGGATCTCGTGGGAGACGGAGAGGAGGAAGTCGCGCTGGCGGTTCTCGCTGCGGGCCAGGGCCGCGTCGAGGGAGTTCAGCGCGCCCGCCAGTTCGGCGACCTCCGTCGGGCCGTCCGTGCCGACCAGCAGACCGCGTTCGCCGTCGGCCAGACGGTGGGCCACCGCCGCCGCCGACGTGAGGGGGCGGGCCAGCCTGCGGGCCAGCAGGGCGCCCGCCAGCGCCGAGCCCACCAGGCCCAGGGAGAGGGGGAGGAGGAGGCGGGTGCGCATCCTCGCGCTCGCCTCGTCCACCGTGCTCATCGGCTGCGCCAGCACCAGACCGCCGCCCGCCGGTGTCGGTACGCCCTCCACCAGCATGTGGCGGCCGTTCAGCGTCGCCGTCGCCGAGACCTCCTCCCCCGACAGCAGCGCCGCGCGCCGCGACGCCGTCACGACCTCCGCCGCCGGGCCCTCCACCTCGCCCGACGCCCGCACCCGGGCCAGCATCGTGCCCGTGGGGCCCGCGATGCGCTCCTGGCGGCCCAGCATCGCCGCCGCCAGCGGTGGCGTACGGGACAGCACCTCCGCCTGTGCCGCCAACTGGTCCCGCTCCTGCGCCTCCGACGTCGAGCGGATCACCCACCAGGCGAACGCCCCTGTCAGGAGGACCGCCACCGTCGCCACCGCGGTGGTGAGGAGGGCGACGTGGACCGTCAGCGACCCGCGCCTCATCGGGTGCCGTCGGTCACCGCGTACCCGACGCCCCGCACCGTGCGGATCGGGCTCGCCTCGCCCAGTTTGGCGCGCAGCTGGGAGACGTAGACGTCGATGACGCGGGTGTCGCGGTAGTCGGCGTACCCCCAGACCTGGGCCAGCAGCTGGTCGCGGGAGAAGACCTGCCCGGGGTTGCGCATCAGGAACGCCAGCAGGTTGAACTCCGTCGTCGTCAGCTCCAGGGGAGCGTCGTCGACGTGCAGGGTGCGGCGGCCGGTGTCCAGGACCAGGCGGCCCACCCGGCGTACGGGGTCCTGGCCGGGGCCCGCCGTGCGGCGCAGCACGCTCTTCACCCGGGCGACCAGTTCATGGGGGGAGAAGGGCTTCGTCAGATAGTCGTCGGCGCCCAGCTCCAGGCCCAGGATGCGGTCGGCGACCTCGTCCCGTGCCGTCACGAACACCACCGGCGTCCAGTCGCCGTCCTCGCGCAGCCTGCGGCACACCGTCACGCCGTCCATGCCGGGCAGCGCGATGTCCAGCACGATCGCGACGGGACGCAGCCGCCGGGCGGCGGACAGCGCGGCGGTGCCGTCGGCCTCGACGTGGACGCCGAAGCCCTCACGGCTCAGGTAGCGCCGCTGGAGGTCGGCGATGTGCCGCTCGTCCTCCGCGATCAGGACGAGTCCCTTGTGCTCCGGCATGGACCCGATGCTAACCACGCCCGGCGCCGGACAACCCCGCACCGGGTCCCCGGCGCCGATCCTTACACTCCCCGAACATTCGTCGAACGTTCCGCTCGCAGCTCTCCGCCAACCTGGCCCCGTGATCGACACCTCCACCACCCCCGCCCCACACGCACCCGCCCCGCCCGGCCGCCCCGGCCGTCTGCACCGCGCCGGACGCTGGTGTGCCCGCCGCCCCTGGTGGGTGCTCGGCGTCTGGCTGCTGGTCGCCCTCGCGGCCGTCGCCGCCGACCGCGCCTTCGGCGGCGCGTACGAGGACGACTTCGCCCTCCCCGGCACCTCCGCGCAGACCGGCGCCGACCTGCTGAAGGAGCACGGGTCCGACGGTGTGCGCGGCACCGCCTCCCAGATCATGCTGCACACCGCCAACGGGCCGCTCAGCGGGCACCGCGAGGCCATCGACGGGGCCGTCGGCGAACTGGCGGAACTGCCCGAGGTGATCTCGGTGGCCGATCCGCTCACCACCCCCGGCGCGCTCTCCGCCGACGGCTCGACCGCCCTCGTCACCGTCCGGTTCGACGAGAACCCGACCAGCTTCGAGAAGTCGTACGTCGACCAGGTCGACGGCGCCGTGGCCGGGCTGCGCGCCGACGGCGTCCAGGTCGAGTACGGCGGCCCCCTCGGGCAGCTCGCCCGGCCCGAGTCGGGCGCGCACCTGTCGGAGGTCATCGGGCTCGTCACCGCCGTACTCGTCCTCCTGGTCGGGTTCGGCAGTGTCGCCGCCGCCGGGTTCCCGCTGCTGACCGCGCTCGCCGGACTCCTCGCCGGGATCTCCGTACTCGGGCTGCTGGCGGCCCTGTTCAGCTTCGGCGCCGCCGCCCCGACGCTCGCGACGATGATGGGCCTCGGCGTCGGCATCGACTACGCGCTGTTCCTGATCACGCGTCACCGGCGGCTGCTGCGGGACCTGGGCGACCCGGCCGAGGCGGCCGGGCGGGCCGTGGCCACCAGCGGGCGTGCGGTGATCGTCGCCGCCGTGACCGTGGCGCTCGCGCTGGGCGGCCTGTACGCCTCCGGGGTCACCTTCATCGGCACCCTCGGCGCCGCCGCCGGGCTGACCGTCGTCGTGGCCGCCGTCGCCGCCCTCACCCTCGCCCCCGCCCTGCTGGGCCTCGCGGGCCACCGCATCGACCGTTGGCGGGTCCGCCCACCCGTCGACGAGCCCGACGAACCGGACCACGGAGTCGGCGACACCTGGCACCGCTGGGCCGCGACCGTCGGCCGCCGCCCCTGGTTGTTCCTCACCGTCGGCATGCTCGTCCTCGGTGTGCTCGCCGTACCGGCGGCCGGGATGCGCCTCGGGCACGTCGACGCGGGCGCCGGTCCCACCGACCACACCGACCGGCGCGCCTACGACCTCGTCTCGGACGGATTCGGGCCCGGCACCAACGGCCAGTTCACCGTCGTCGTCGAGCTTGGCCCCGACGAGGGTGCCGTCGACCCCGACGCCCTCCACCACGCCCTCGCCACCACCCCCGGCACCGCCCGCGTCACCACCCCCACCCCCACCGCCGACCACACCCTGCTGACCGCCACCGTCACCCCCGCCACCGGGCCCCAGGACCGGGCCACCTCCGACCTGCTGGACCGGCTGCGCGACCACACCCTCCCCGACGCCCTCGCCGGTACCGGCGCCGAGGCCCATGTCACCGGCACCACCGCCGCCCAGCTCACCTTCCGGGACGTGGTGCGGGACCGGTTGCCGGTGATCGTCGCGGTGGTCGTGGCGGCGGCGTTCCTGCTGCTGCTCACCGTCTTCCGCAGCCTGCTCGTCGCCCTCAAGGCCGCGCTGCTGAACCTGCTGTCCATCGCCGCCGCGTACGGCGTCGTCGTCGCCGTCTTCCAGTGGGGGTGGGGCGGCGGACTGCTCGGCGTGCCCGAACCGGTGCCCGTCGAGTCGTACGTGCCGATGATGATGTTCGCGATCGTCTTCGGGCTGTCGATGGACTACGAGGTGTTCCTGCTCTCCCGGATCCGCGAGGCCTGGCTGCACACCGGCGACAACCGGCGCAGCGTCGCCGTGGGCCTGGCGGGCACCGCCCGGGTCATCACCTGTGCCGCGCTCATCATGACCAGCGTCTTCTTCGCCTTCCTGCTCTCCACCAACGTGGTGATCAAGATGCTGGCGCTGGGGCTGGGCGTCAGCGTCGTCATCGACGCCACCGTGGTCCGGCTGGTCCTGGTCCCCGCGAGCATGTACCTGCTGGGGCGGGCCAACTGGTGGCTGCCGCGACGGCTCGACCGGGTGCTGCCGCGCCTCGACGCCGAGGGGCCCGCGTGAGGCGCCCACCCCGCCGCGTCACGTCCGTCGGCGTCCTCCTCCTCACCGGGCTCCTGCTCACCGCGACCGTCGCCGAACTCGCCGCCCGTGCGCTGATCGGCGGGCGGATCGAGGACGCCGTCGGCCGCAGGCTCGGCGAGGACACCGACGTCGACATCGACGGTGGCCCGGCGCTGCTGGCCCTGTTCGACCGGCACGTCGACGCGGTGACCGTCACCAGCGACGACGCCGCCCTCGGCCGTATCGAAGGCGCCCGGGTGCGGGCGGAGCTGTACGACCTGCGGCTGAGCGGCGGCTCCGGCACCGTGGGGCGGACCCGGGCGGTGGTGGAGCTTCCGCCCGCCGCCCTCAAGGACATGGCGGGCGGCGGTGAGGCGGGGCGGCTGGAGGTCACGGGCGTGCGGGCCGACCCGGCGACCGACACCGTCGTGCTGCTGCTCAGCGGCGGTCTGGGCGAGGTCACCCTGCGTCCCCGCGTCGAGGAGGGGCGGGTCGCGCTGCACGTCGACGCGGTGCGGGTCTTCGGGCGGGACGCGCCGCCCGCGCTCGTCGACAGGTTCGAGCGCAACCTGGCCGGGCGGGACGGCCCCGACTACCCCCTGGGCCTGAAGGCCACCGCCCTCGACGTCACCGACACCGGCCTGCGCGTGACCCTCACCGGCGACCGGGCACGCCTCCCGCCGGCCCGCTGACCGGCGTGCTTCCCGGTCAGCTGACCGGCCTGCCTCCTGGCCCGCTGACCGGTGCGTCCCCCGGTCCGCTGACCGGCCTGCGTCCCGGCCCGCCGACCGGCGCGCCCCGGGCCCGTCGACCGGTGCGTCCCCCGGTCAGCCGACCGGCCCGCCTCCCGGTCCGCCGACCGGCCCGCCCCCCGGTCAGCCGACCGGCCCGCCTCCCGGCGCGCCCCCTGGCCCGTCGACCGGCGCGCCCCCCGGCCCACCGACCGCTGTCCGCTGGAGCAGCCCCCACGTGAACTCGGCCGCCACCCGTCGCCGTACCCCCTGCCCGTCCGGTGCCGTGAACGCCAGGCCCCAGCGGGTCGGTGCCGTGCCCTCCAGGGGGCGGGCGGGGGCGAAGGCGCGGGCGGCCTCGTCGACCGTGCAGGACCAGGGGGTGAGGTCGTCCAGGGTCCGCAGGACGGGTGGGGACGCGCCGGGTGCGCGGACCAGCCACTCGTTCCACAGCGCCCCGTTCGGGGCGAGCAGCGCCTCGAAGCGGAGGTCGGACCAGAGGGGGACCGGCCACTGCCAGGCCTCGCAGTCCAGGTCGCCGATACGGCGGGCGGTCGTGGTCTCCGGGGGGCCGAGCACGGAGCGGTAGCGGGTGGCGGCGGCGCGGGCGTGCGGCGAGCGGAGCATCGCCTGCCAGCGCTTGTTGGCCTCCCGCATGT
This sequence comes from Streptomyces sp. B93, assembly GCF_018070565.1. Classification (GTDB taxonomy): domain Bacteria; phylum Actinomycetota; class Actinomycetes; order Streptomycetales; family Streptomycetaceae; genus Streptomyces. The sequence goes on along the minus strand of NZ_JAGPXL010000002.1, from coordinate 88,772 downwards.
CGGTGATCGACGCGCCGAGCCGCCGGCGGGCCGCCGCCACCAGGTCGGGGTTGTGGTCGGCCATCCGGCGCAGCAGGACCAGCTGGAAGTCCAGCGGGGTGAACGGGCTACGGGGGCGGTTCGGATTCGGCCGGGGCGGTGGCATGGGGTCCATCGTCGCGCATCCGGGCGCCGCGCGGGCGGTGGCCGTCCGGGAGGAAGAGGACGGAGTTGACGTACCGGGGCCCGCCCAGCGGCAGTACGCGGCGGAGCAGACCGTGCCCGGCCACGTGGGAGGTGAGCGCCTGGTGGGCCTCCAGCGGGAAGGAGACGAGCGGCACCCAGTCGCGGGTGGGCAGCACCCAGCCGTCGTAGCCCAGCAGCCGCAGGTACGTCAGCACCGGCGCGATCGGCTGGATACGTGACTCCAGTTCCACGAAGAGCGCGGGCCGGTCGCGGGAGAGCAGGGCCGTCGCGCCGCGCAGCACCGCCAGTTCGCTGCCGTCCACGTCGATCTTGATGAAGCCGACCTCCTTCAGACCGAGGTCGTCCAGGGCGACCACGGGCACCTCCACCGCATGGGCGTGGATGTCCCGGCGGACCAGGGAGGACACGCCCCGCCGACCGGTGTCGTCGGGCGGCAGCCACAGCCGTGCGGTGCCGGGCCGGTCCGCGGCGGCGGCCTGGACGACATGCACGTGGGGCGGGGTGGTGGCGGTGAGGAGACGCGCCAGGTGGGGGACGGGTTCGACGGTCACCACCCGCCGGGACCTGCCCGCCAGCCGTCGCGTCCACGGGCCGTACCAGCCGCCCACGTCCACCGCCGTGCCGCAGCCGGGCGGGCACAGGTCGGCGATCCGGGCCAGCTCCGGTTCGAAGCGGGGGTAGACCGCGCGGGCGGCGGCGGCCACCAGACGCGGCGGGACCAGCGGGGCGAGCCGGGCCGCGAGCGTCGTCATGGGGCCGTCCGCTGGAGGAGTTCCATGATCTGCTCGTGTTCCTCGTCCGCGACCTGCTCCCCCGAGGACGGCAGCAGCTGTGGGACGCCGTCGACGATCGGGTAGCGGCGGCGCAGCCGGGGGTTGTAGAGGGCGTCCGCCGACGGCAGGAGGTGCAGCGGGCCCTTGTCGAGCGGGCAGGCGAGGATCCTCAGCAGCGGATCGTCGGGTTTCAGGGGCGGGCCGGACGGGTGGGTCATGGGGTCAGCTCCTTGGGTTGCGCGACCGTTCGCGGGGCGGGCGCGGTGTCGTGTCTGGGCATACCGAGCAGTACGGCGACGGCGAGCGCCGTGCCCGCCACCCGCAGCGCCAGCCGCAGCGGGTCGCCGGGCAGCGCCTCGCCGAACGAGAGCGTGCCGAGTACGGCGGTGTAGAGGCAGGTCACCGTCGTGCACACCGGCACGATCAGTGAGGCCCGGCAGCGTTGCAGCGCCGCCTGCGACATGACCAGGCCGAACGCGCCGGTGAAGAGCAGCAGATAGGGGTACGGGGAGCGGGCCACGCCGAGCAGGGCACCGCCCGGGTCGGCGGCCGTCCAGTACCCCGAGACGCCCTTGATGGCGAGGGAGCTGACCCCGTAGAGCAGGCCCACCGCCACCCCGTACTCGATGCCGGTCGTGGGCAGCCGGTGGCGGCGCGCGGCACGGCGTTCGGCGGCGTGGTACAGCCACACGCCGCCCGCGAGGGACGGCACGCACAGCAGCAGGATCAGCTGGTAGGGCGCGGCCTGGCTGACGGTGTCGGCGGACTCGTCCAGCGACAGCACCACCATCAGCAGCGCGGCGAGGATCGCGGCCAGCGCGTACCGTTCACGGCCGCTGGTGCGCTCGCCGAGCAGCCGGGCGGACAGCAGCACCAGCAGCACCAGGCCGGAGACGAAGATGCCCTGGGCGGCGGCGATCGGCAGGGTGCGGTAGACGACGAGCTGGGCGGCGAACCCGGACGCCAGGGCGAGCGAACCGGCCAGCCACAGCGGGCTGCCGACCACCAGCCGCAGCAGCCTGACCGGCTCGCGGACCGTCACCTCGGGCAGCGCGGCGAGCGCCCGCTTCTCCAGGACGAATCCGCTGCTGTACAGGACGTTCGCCATCAGGGCCGCGGCCACTCCCCACCACATGGTTCACGTCCGGCGGGCGTGCAGGAGCAGGATCGACGCGAGCGGGGCCCGGGCGCAGACCAGCCGGTCCAGGGGGCGCAGCGGGCGCGGTACGCCGTGGAAGGGGGCCCCGGTCAGTCGTACGACCTCGAAGCCCGCCGCCGACACGAACTCCCTGAGCGCACGGGCGGTGTAGAGGCGCAGGTGGCCGACGACCTCGCGGCCCGGACGGCCGTGGATCGCGCGCAGGCTGACCTCCGAGAAGACGGGCTGCACCCCGGCCAGCAGCAGGGCGCGGTTGTACCAGGCGGCCAGGTTCGGGGTGGAGAGCATGAGGTGGCCGCCCGGACGCAGGACGCGGCGGATCTCGTCGAGGGCGGCGTCCGGGTCGGTCAGGTGCTCGATGACCTCACTGAACAGCACCGCGTCCACCGACTCCGGGGCGAACGGCAGCCCGCCGCCGCCCAGTTCACCGCGCACCGCGTACGGCAGCCGGGTGTGCGCGCGGGTCAGCGCGTCCTGCGACCAGTCCACGCCGACCAGCCGGTGCCCGGCGAGCAGCGGGGCGGCGGTGGCCGCGGCGGTGCCGTCGCCGCAGCCGAGGTCGAGGACGGTGCGGGGGCCGTCGGCGGTGGCCGGTCCGAGCGCGGCGGCGAGCTGCCGGGCCTGGCGCAGACTGCGGGGGGTGCCGGAGGCGACGGGCACGGCGGGGTTCTCGTAGAAGTCGCGCAGACCGTTCCGGGGTGGTGCGGTGGTGGTCATCACGGTGCCTCCCTGGTGTCCGCCTCCGTCGCGTGGAGGTGGTGTTCGAAGAGGTCCCGGAGGTGGGCGCCGTCGCCGTGGCCGAGCAGGCTCCGGGACCAGCGCAGCGCGAGGTGGAGGCGGCCCGCCGTGGACGCGGTGGTGACGGTGAGACCGCGTGGCATCCGGGCGGGCGCCGAGAACCACACGGCGTGCGCGCGGCCCGCGTCCCCGCCGAAGTCCAGCGGGTACGGGATGCGGCCGATGTTGCTGAGCAGTGTCGTCGACGTCCAGGGTGCCGCCGCCCGGCGCAGCCCCCGGGTGAGGGCCGCCCGCCAGGCCACGGGCACCACGGGCGCGGTCAGCAGGGCGGCGCCGTGGCCGAGTTGGGGGCGGGGGCGCGCCTTGAGGGCGCGGGTGCGGGCCGCGGTGAGCCGCAGCAGCTCGGGCGTCGGCAGCTCCAACTCGGCTGTCTGGTAGGTGACTTCGACGAGCCGGGTGCCGTTGCCGATCGGCATGCTGGTGTCCCGGGGGCGGTCGTCGACCGGCATGGTGATGCGCGGGGGTCGGGGGCGGGCGCCGTGTTCCCGGTTCCAGTGGGCGACGGTGCGGGCGGTGGCGACCATCAGCTGGTCGTTCACGGTGTAGGGGGAGCCCTTGGGGCGGTGCGGGAGGGGGAGTTCGGCGACCAGCATGCCGTTGCCGGGTGACCGTTCCGGGGCTCCGGGGGCCACGCGGGCGGGCGGCAGCCAGTGGGAGGGGGCCTCGGCGGGCGGCACGGGCCGGTCCGCGTCCGCCGGCGGGCGTACGGGGGCGGTGGCGGGGGCGTTGTCGTGGCCGCCGTACAGTTCGGCGGCCGTCGCCAGCACCCGCAGGCAGGCCGGGCCGTCCAGCGCGGTGTGGTTGAGGGTGAGGACCAGCACGCTCCCCGCCCCCGGGACCACCTCCAGCCGTACCGGCGGGGACTGCGTCAGCGGGGGCGCCTGGGTCAGTGCCCGGGTGCGCGCGTCCCGCAGGGCGGTGGGGCCCGGCTCCACGAAACGCACCACCGGCACATCCGGGCCGTCCGTCAGCTCCCACTCGTAGCGGCGGCCGTACCAGGGCCGGGGCGCCTCCCGCACCAGGATCCGGGGATGACGGCGCAGCGCCTCGGTGAACGCCGCGCGCAGCCGGCCGGGTTCGAGCGGTCCGGGCAGATGGACCTCGATGTGCACGGTCTCCGGCTCCGCCTCCTGGAGACAGTGCCGGGACACCTCGTCCACGACCGGGAACGGAATCCGGGCCGGCCCGCCCGCACCGTCCCGCGCCGGGCGCTGCACCGCCGTCATGCGTCCTTGCCCCTTTCCCCGATGTCCTCGCCCTTTTCCCCGGCGTCCTCGCCCGGCCCACGGCCCCGGAACGGCGGCCGGGTCCGCACGGTGGGCGGGTCCGGGTCGGGCCCACGGGCCGTGGACGTGGACGCGGGCACGGGCGGCAGCGGCCGGGTGGGCCCCTCGGGTGCACTCGCCTTGGGTGCACTCGCCTTGGGTGCACCCGCCTCGGACGCGCCCGGCGCGGACGCGCCCGCCGCAGCCGCGCCCGGTCCGGAACCGCCCACCGGCAACACCGCCGTACGCCCGGACCCACCGCCGTCGTCCCGCTCCCGTACGCTCACCAGCCCCGCGAACAGCCCCACCAGCGCCAGCAGCTGGGCCGCCCGCCCGAACGCCCCGCCCCCGGCCGCCACCGGCTCCCCGGCACCGGTGGCCGCCGCGATGCCCGCCGCCGCGAGGGCGAGGAAGGCGAGGGGCACCAGCAGCGCGTGCCGCCTGTGGGCGACCACCGCCAGCACCGGCACCAGCAGCGCGAACCAGCCCGCGACGACCACCGCGACCAGCGTCAGCGCCACGGTGCCCAGCCAGATCCCGGGCGGCGGCGGCACCGGCTGCGGCGGGTCGGGGTTGGGGGCGCGGCGACGCCACACCACCAGGGCGAGCAGCACCGCGATCCCGGCGCCGCTGCCGATCAGCCCGGCCTCGTAGGTCGTCGCGGGCTCATAGGTGAGCCGGACCGTGCCGCCCTCCCCGGCGGGGACCAGCCAGCCCTGCTGCCAGCCGTCGAGGCGGACCGGTGTCAGCTCGCGGCCGTCGAGGGTGGCCCGCCAGCCGTCGTTGTGGTTCTCGTACGTCGTCAGGTACGACGCCGCTCCCGCGCCGACCGTCAGCTCGCGGCGGTCGCCCAGCCAGTCCCGTACCGTCAGTTCACGGCCGTCGGCCGGCGGTTCGGTGACCGTGCCACGGGTCAGGGTGACGTCCGTGACCGTGAGCGGGCCCGCGTCGCCCGCCTCGACCCGGTGCGAGCCGGAGTCCAGGGACAGCTCCCGGTCCACGCGGCCCCCCTGGCACAGCCGTACCTCCACCGGCCGCCGCTCCACCAGGTCCCGTACCTTGCCCCGCACCCCCGTCTCGTACAGCTCGTCGTCGACGGCGAGCACCGGCCCCCGCCCGCACGGCAGGGTGAAGTCGCGGGAGCCGCGCGGCGGTGGGGTGCGGTACTCGTCGGGCAGTGACGGGAGGTGGATCTCCGTGAGGCCGACGGGCAGTTGGAGTTCCTCGTCGACGACCGGGTTGTGCAGGGTCAGCGGGGCCGTCTCGGTGACGGTGATGTCGAGGCGGTCGGTGGTGATGGGCTCGAAGCGGGCCCAGCCGTTCTCGTCGACGGCGGCGGTCGCCGCGCCGTCCGGCGAACTGATCCGCACCTGCGCGGGACGCGCCGAGAGCCCGCCCGCGCCCGCCAGCACCAGCTCGTCCACCGGCTGCCGGTCCGGCCAGCGCAGATGGATCGTGGGCCGGTCGCCCGCGATCCACGCGGTAGTCAGATCACCGTCGGTGAGGTTGCGGGCCGCGAGTCCGGTGCCGAGCGGGGCCGTGGAGTCGGCGGTGGCCGTGATCCGGCCCCGCTGCTCGGGCGCGACCTCGTACAGCAGCCGGTCCAGCGCCTCGCCGGGCACCGGCACGGCGCTCGCCGCCAGCCGGTAGTCGCCGTCGCCGTCCGTGCCGAAGCGGCGGTGCAGGCCCGCCTCCGTGCCGGTCGGGGACATGCCGGTGGGGTCGGCGGGCCGGTGCAGCGAGACGATCTCGCTCGCCGCGTCCTCGCCCCGCGCGTCGGTCGGCAGCCGCAGCATCCGCGTCACCCGCACGTCCGGCAGCGCGATCTCGGTGAAGCCCGCGCCCAGCAGCCCGGACCGGCGCTCCACGGAGTCGACGATCGTCAGCCTCATCCAGCCGGTGGCCCCGGCGGGTGCCGTCACCCGCTGGGTCGTGCCGTCCGGCTGGAGGAAGCTGGTGGCGCTGCCGTTCTCCGTCTCCACCCGCACCCGGGTGGGCGCCGCCCGCACACCGTCCTGCGGCAGCGGCGTCACCCGGAACGACGACGGCATGGCGTAGTCGCCGTCGAAGGCGATCCGCAGCCACTGCCCGTCCGCCGCGCCCGGCGAGCCCTCCGTCCACACGGTGTCCGGATCGCCGTCGAAGGCGTTCACCGGGTCGTACTGCGGCAGGTGGAACAGCCAGTGCCCGTACGACGACGCGGTCACCGCGCGCGCCCCGCGCAGCTCGGCCACCGTCTGGTGCTCCAGGCCCGTCACCGGGAGGATCTGGTGCGGCCCGTCCCCCGCGTCCTGGTAGGCGCCGGGCGCGTTGCGTTCGTCGCGGGTGTACGGGTACGAGGTGCCCGCGTTGATCAGCCCGAACCGGGTGTCCGCGCGGCGCAGCCCGTCGCCCAGCACCCGCACCTCGGGCGTCCCGAGCCCGGGGTGGTGGTCGCCGGTCAGCACGGTCGGCCGCCCCCGCAGCCCGTCGGCGAGCGGCAGCAGCGCCTCGGGACCGCCCGACACGACCGCCGTCGCGGCGACCTGGGCGAGGCCCGCCTGACCGGGCCGGGGCACCTCCGCGTCGGCCGGACGGTAGATCTCCACCGCCCGCTGCCTCGGGTACAGGCCCTCGACCTGGAGCGGGGTGCCGTCGGCGATCCGCCCGCCGGTCATCAGCGGGCCGAGACCGGTCACCCGCTCGTACCCGGACTGCTCCAGCGTCCGCTTCACGGTCGCCGTCGGCACGTACCCGATCTGGTCGGGGTCGAGGTCGTTGCGGACGACGACGTAGAAGACCCCCGCCCGGCTCAGGTAGTCGGCCAGCCCCGGCACCCGGCCCCCGGTCAGCAGCGCCTGCTCCACCGCGTCCATCGCCCGCCGGTTCCCCGCCGTGCCGAACGGCACGTAGTCGCGCTGCGCCCAGCGGGACTCGCCGGTGACGTCCAGGGGCTGGTCGATGGGAGAGCCCCAGGTGTAGATGCCGTGCGCGGTCGCGGGCACCACCAGGGCACGGGAGTCGGGGGAGTACCGGTCCAGCCAGTCGGCCGTGGCGTGCCAGTACCGGGGGATGTCCTGGAAGGACCCCGGGTTGAGGATCGACCCGTTGAGGTACGGCCACACCAGCCCCGGCAGCACCAGCACCGCCGCCGCCAGCGGCGCGAACCGCCGCCCCGGCACCCTGCGCGCCCCCCGCTCCCGCACCGCCACGCCCACCACGTGGGCCAGGCCCAGCACCAGCGCCAGCGCGAGACCCGTCTGGAACTTGTAGATGTTCCGGAACGGCGCCAGCCACCCGTCCAGCCAGTCCCGCACGGTCCCGTGGAACGGCGCCCCGAACCCGCCCCCGTACCCGGCGAGCAGCACCACCACCGCCACCAGCACCGTCAGCACCAGCCAGCGCCGCTCCGGCAGGTCCCGCCGCGCCAGCCCGGCGAGCCCGAGGCCCGCCGCCAGCGCCGAGCAGACGATCACCACCGCCGACGAGGCCACCGTCCACCCCGCGGGCAGCCAGGCCTCCCCGAAGTGCAGGTACGCCACCCAGTTCCCGGCGCCGCGCAGCGCCTCCGTCGCCGACATGCTCGCCGTGGTCGTCGTGGAACTCTCGATGTACGGCAGGAAGTTCTCCCCGTACGCGCCGAGCAGCAGCAGCGGTATCCACCACCACGCCGTCGCCACCAGCACCGCCGGCACCCACCAGGCGATCAGTCTGCGCTGCCGGGGTCCCGGCGGCCGGGTCAGCAGATACAGTCCGACGGGCAGCAGCGACGCCAGCGTGGAGGCCGCGTTGACGCCGCCCATGAACGGCACCAGCAGCGCCGACCGCAGCGCGGCCACCCGCGCGCCGTACCGTTCGTCGGCCAGCGGCAGCAGCACCCACGGCAGCACCGCGCCGGGCAGCGCGGCGGCCGAGGTGGAGCCGATGACGGTGGTGAACACCGGCCACAGCGCGTACGCGACGGCGGCGAGCAGCCGGGAGGCACCGCTGCCGACGCGCAGCCGCTCGGCGAGCCGCAGCGCACCCCAGAACGCGGTGGTGACGACCAGTGACATCCACAGCCGCTCCGCCAGCCACACCGGCACGTCCACGGTCCGGCACACCCAGTGGAACGGCAGCATCGGCCACAGATAGCCGACGTACTGGTCCTGGATGCCGCCGAAGCCGCTCCGGTCGTGCCACAGCTGGCCCAGGTCGGCGAAGAACCGGTCCGGGTCGACGGTGACACCGAGCTTGGTGTCGAAGGTCTGCCGCCCCGGGCTCACCGCCAGGAACAGGGTGAACACCACGGCCCAGAACCCCAGCAGCCAGCCCCGCGACCGCGGTTTCGAGGGCGGGCCGGGCGCGGGCGCGGGGGTGGGGACGGCCGCGGGAGGAGGGGCCTGGACCGTGGTGGTCATCGGGGACACCGCCGGAGGACGAGGAGGAGGTTCCAGGTGGCCAGCTCACGGACGCCGGGAATCCGCACGATCGTCCCGGCGAGGAAGGGCCAGTAGCGGGAGCGCGCGGCGACCACCGTCACGTCGTCGCGGGCGCGCACCTGCCGCAGGGTGGGGCCGATGTGCACGGCGAACAGGTTCTCGCCGAGGGTGTGCTTGGGCGCCCGCCCGGTACGGCGCCGGTAGCGGGCGCGGGCCCGTTCGGCGCCCAGGTAGTGCCAGGGCGCCCACTCGTGGCCGCCCCACGGGGACAGCCAGTTGGTGAACGACACGAAGACCAGCCCACCGGGCCGGGTCACCCGCGCCAGCTCACTGAGGAACGTCTGCGGGTCGGCCACGTGCTCCAACACATTGGAGGAGAACGTGACATCGGCGACCCCGTCGCCGAGCGGCAGCAGATACCCGTCCGCGACGACGGTCCCGTTCGGGGGTTTCCCCCCGATCTCCCGCACATCGGGCTCGAACAGATAGGCGTGGGCCCCCCGCCGCCGGAACTCCTCGGTGAAGTACCCACTCCCCCCACCGACATCGACGACGGTAAGCCCGGCGACGGGCCCCCCGTACTCCTCGACTTGGTCGACGGAATGCCGGGCGAGCAGCGAGTAACAGGCATCCGGCTCGTCCTGCTCCCGCAAGAACGCCCGGAACAGATCGAGAGACCCGCGCACGGACGCCGCCAAGGGGCGCGGGGCTGTGACATTTGCGGCTCCGCCACGTGGGCGCGACCAGCTACACCCCACCCGCACCCGGCTCATGCCCCCCAACCCCGCACCGCCTCCGCCGCCACAAAGCGAAACGCCCGCACCGTCCGCGACCAGCGGTACCGCGCGGCAAGCTCACCCGCCGCCTTCCCCATCAACTCCCTGCGCCGCCCGTCGAGGGCCACCGCACACCACGCCGCCGCGTACGACGACTCACCGGACGCCAGCACCCCCGTCTCCCCGTCCACGACGGAGTCCCGCAGCCCGGGCACGTCGAACGCGACCGTCGGTGTCCCCCGCGCCGCCGCCTCCGTGACGACCAGCCCCCACCCCTCCACCGCCGACGGGTGCACCAGCAGCCACGCCGCGCACAGCAGCCGGTGCTTCTCCGCCTCGGAGACATGGCCGGTGAACTCCACACCGGGCCCCGCGAGCCGCTCCAGGCGCTCCCGCTCGGGCCCGTCGCCGACGATCAGCAGCCGTCCGCCGGTGACCGGCCGCACCCGTTCCCACAGCCGCAGCAGCAGGTCGACGCGCTTGTACTCGACGAGTCTGCCGACCGCGACGAACAGCGGCTCGGGGGAGCGGTCGGCGCGCGGGCCGGGGTCCGCGACACCGTTGGGGACGATCCGGATGCGGTCCCGCTCCACCCCGATCGCGCGCAGCGCGTGCGCCGTCGACGGGGAGACGGCGACCAGCAGGCTCCGCTGCTGCGCGCCCGTCAGCGCCCAGTGCTCGAGTCTTCGGCCGATCCGGGCGGCCGGGGCGAGCGGCCCGCCGAAGCGCATCTTCCACAGGTCGGTGTGCACGTGGTTGACCAGGCACAGGGTGGGGCCGCGGTGCCACAGCGGCGACAGGTACGGCATGCCGTTGCAGACCTCCACCAGCAGGTCGCAGTCGCCGACCTGACGGGCGAAGGCGGAACGGGCGCGCAGGTAGTGGCCGTAGGCGCCGCCCGCCGACACCACGCGGTAGTCGCGGAAGGACGCGGGCCCGCCGCACAGCAGGGTGACCTGGTGGCCGAGGCGGGTCAGGCCGTCGGCGAGGCGGTCGACGAGCAGCTCGGAACCACCGGCGGCGGGGTTGCCCAGGTCCCGGTGGGCGAGGAAGACGATCCGGCGCGGAGGTGGGGGGAGCGCCGGTGGGAGCTGCGGCCGGGAGAGCGCGGCGTGCGGCGAGGGGGGTACGTGCTGGGGCATGTGCGCTCCAACTCGTCTCAGGGTGCGGTGACTCGGGGTGACCATGTGGGTGGGGGACGGGGGTAGCTGTGGACTGGCTGTGGACGGTCTGTGACCGGGGGTGGGTTCGACAGTTTTGGCCCAGGCGTTCGTCACGGCTACTCACCGGGGTGACAATTTCGGGGCTTGTTGTAACTGACGTCACGTCACATCGTGGGCGTGGGGCACCCGGTCGGCGCCCTTGACTGCTTCGCGGCCCGCCTTGACACTGGGCCGACAGGCAGGGGCGGGGCACCCGGGGTGGGACATTCTCCGGAGCAGAGAGGCTGACCCTGCGATGTCCAGACTGATCGCCGCCGTCACCACCGTCGTGGTCGCGGCCACCCTCGCCGTGGGCGCCGCGCTCGGCGTCGTCGCCCTGCTCGAAGCCACCCCCGAGCAGCCGAACACCCCACTCATCACCTATGAGCAAGCGGGCGAGGGGGGCTGAGCCGTGCCGGCCCGCACCGTGATCACCCGGTCCGCCTGGCACGAGGTGCCGCCGCCGAAGGTGCACCGGTTCGCGGCGATCGCCATGGCCGAGGCGCCCGCGCTCGCCGAGGAGATCCTGCACGAGATCCGCACCGAGTACCCCCACCTGCCGGTCGTCCTCGACGAGAACGGCGAGCCGATGGCCCTGGTCGGCATCCGCCGCGCCATCGAGGTCTTCGTCCAGCACCTCGCCGACAGCGACCACACGGGCCGCGGCCCGACCGTGCCGCCGGGCGTCTTCCAGGACTTCGGCCGCGGCGAGGGCTACAACGGGCGCAGCCTCGACTCCCTCCAGGCGATCTACCGGATGGGGGTACGGCTGGCCTGGCGCCGGTTCGCCGACATCGGCCAGCGCGTCGACATCCCGCCGCCCGCGATGTACGAACTCGTCGACGCGGGCTACGAGTACCTCGACGGCCTCGTCGACCAGTCCGTGCGCGGCTACGCCGAGGCCGCCGCCCGGCAGGCCGGGGAACGGCTGCGCCTCCAGCGCCGCCTGCTGGAACTCCTGCTCGCCGACCGGCACCACGGTGACCCCGCCGAGGCCCTCGTCGAACGGGCCGCGCGGATCGGCTGGCCGCTGCCCGACAAGGTCGCCGTCGGGGTGCTGCTGCGCCCCGCGCGGGAGGCGCTCGCGCCCGCCGTCGGGCAGGGGGTGCTGCTCGACCTGGAGTACGAGCAGCCCCGCATGGTGGTGCCCGAGCCGGACGCGGCCGGGCGGCAGGAACTCCTCCAGCGCGCGCTGAGCGGCTGGGCGGGCGCCATCGGCCCGCCCGTCGCGCTCGCCGACGCCGCGAAGTCGCTGCGCTGGGCGGAGGCGGCCGTACGGCTGATGGAACGGGGGCTGCTGCCCGCCGGTGAGGTGGTGTTCTGCACGGAGCACACCGAGGCCCTCGTCCTCCTCCAGCCCGAGGAACTCCTCGACGACCTCGCCGCCCGCTGCCTCGCCCCGCTCGCGCACTGCGGGCCCACCCACGGGCGGCGGCTCGCGGAGACGCTGCTGGCGTGGCTGGAGACCAGGGGCGGGGCGCCGGAGGTGGCGGCCCGCCTCGGCGTCCACCCGCAGACCGTGCGCTACCGGCTCCGCCAGATCCGCGAGCTGTGGGGCGCCGAGATCGACGACCCCGACCGCCGCTTCGAACTCGAACTGGTCCTGCGCGCCCGCCGCCTCCGCGGCGACCTGGGCACGACCACGGCGCAGCCCTGGCGGGCGGGAGGCCGGGGCAGGGCCCGCCGGGAGTGACGGCGCGCGGCACGCGGCGCTCGCCCCGGCGTACGGCGGTGTCACCGGGCGGGCCCGTCGGCACCTCGTGACGGCGCTGAGCGCTCGCCCGGCGTTCGGGCGGCGGCAACGGCACTCCGCCACGGCGTGCGGCCCTCGCGGGGGCGGTGGCAACGGCACTCTGTCACGGCGTGCGGCCCTGGCCGGGGTGGGTGTGGCGCCGGGCTGCGCCGTGCCTGCGCCCGGTGCGGTCCGCGCCCTGCCCCGTGCGGTTCGCGCTCTGCCCGGTGCGGTCCGCGCTCTGCCCGGTGCCGTCCGCGCCCCGCCACGGCGTTCACCCCGTGCCGGTGCGGGCGCCGATCGGCAGCCGTAGGAGGTCCGTGCCGACCACCACCCGGCCCGAGTAGCCGCGGGACGCCTTGGCCCGCCAGGTGTCGTCCGAGACGATGTTGGTGGCGCCGGGCACCAGGTGGCTCAGGACCAGGGTGGGGCAGTCGGCGCGCTCGGCGATCCGGCCGACGCGGACGGCGTCGGTGTGGCTGATCTCCATGTGCCGCAGCTGCGCGGGCCGCAGCCCCGCCATCGCGAGCGTCGGCAGGTCCATCACCTCGTGCACCAGCACGTCCGCGCCGCGCGCCAGCCGCTCCACGTTGCGGCACGGCGCGGTGTCCCCGCTGAACACCACCGCGCCGTCGGCGGTGTCGAAGCGGAACGCGAACGACGGGAACACCGGCGGATGCTCCACCAGCGTCGCCGTCACCCGCACCCGCTCGTCCCGCATCACCTCGAACGGCTTCGTCGGCGGCGCCACCGGCCCCTCCGCGCTCGCCCGTCCCCGTCCCGGCAGCCGGATGTCGTGCGGCAGCACCAGCTCGCGGATGTCGGGCCAGCCCTCGCTGCGCATCCGTACGTTGATGTCGTAGGCGGTGGCGGCGAGGTGCCCGGCGACCAGGTCGGACAGTCCGGGCGCGGGCTCCTCGGGACAGACCGTCGGCACCGGACGGCCCGCGGGCCAGATGTCCGGCAGGGCGCCCGCCGAGCCGGGCCCGTACAGGTGGACCGGGCCCGTCAGTGACTGGAAACCGCCGAAGCGCAGCCACAGCAGCGGCCACAGGTCGGAGAGGTGGTCGGAGTGCAGGTGGGTGAGGAACACGGCCTCCAGCTGGTCCGGCGTCAGCCACGCCTCAGCGAACCGGCCGAACGAGCCGGGCCCGCAGTCGACGAGATAGGCGCGGCCGTCCACGACGAGGGCGGAGGCGATGCCGGCCCGCCCGTGCATGGGCACGGGCCCGCCGCTGGTGCCGAGCAGGACCAGTTCGGTGCCGGAACCGGAGGTGGCGGCCGGGGTGGTCGCCGCCGCGGGCGCCGGACGTGGCAGCACCGTCGCCGCGGCGGTGAGACCGGAGGCGGCGGCGGTGGTGCGCAGCAGGGTGCGGCGGCTGACCGCGGGGGCGGGGGGCACGGATGCGGGCATGGCGATTCCAGGGAGGGGAGAGGTGTACGGGGCTGCGGGTGCCGGGCGTCGGGGGGCGCCCTCCTCAGCAGTCAACGTCTCCGGGCCGACCCGGGCTTTGGGCCGACCGCCCAAATCCCCGCCACTTCTTGGCGCGGGGAGCCCGTTTCCGGGGGAGGGGGTTTCGGCCATGTCGAACCCCCTTCACCTCAGGTGGCCCCCAGCAGCCGCGCGATCTCCAACGCCAGCCGGACCTCCAGACAGTCCGGGCCGAGGGGGCTTCCCAGGAGGTCGATGGCCCGGCGGACGCGGTAGGTGACCGTGTTGCGGGCGATGAACAGGTGTTCGGCGGCGTTCTGGGGGCTGCGGCCCTCGGCGAGGTAGACGCGCAGGGTCTCCCGCAGTTCCCGGGTACGCGGGTCGTCCGCGGCGAGAGGGCCGAGGACCCGCGCGGCGAACCAGCGGGCGTGTTCGGGGTCGGCGGTGAGGAGGGCGGCCGTGCTCACCTCGGCGTAGTCGCACAGCCAGCCGGTGCGGCCGAGGCGGGCGACGCGTTCCGCCTCCCGGGCGCCGCGGTGGCTGCGCCGGAAGCCCTCGGCGCCGTAGCCGACGGGGCCGAGCGCGGCGCGCAGCGGGCGGCGCTCGCGGACCCGGCGCGGCAGCTGGGCGAGGGCGTGCCGGGGCGGGGCGGCGGGCCAGCAGGCCCAGGCCCACAGTTCGCCGCTGCCCGCGGTGACGGTGAGGAGGTTCTCCGCGCCCGCCGCGCGGGACAGGTCGGCGGCCAGCTGCCGCAGCGCGTCACCGGAGTCGTCGGACGGGTCGGGTGAGGGGGAGGTGATGACGAACGCCGCGTGGTGGCGGGCCAGGTCGTAGCCGAGGGTACGGGCGGCGACCGACCCGCCGACCGCCCGCCCGGCGAGCAGGTCGGTGACGACGCGGCGCCGGGCGGCCTCGGTGCCGCGCCGCCACCGTTCGCGTTCGGCGACGTACTCCTCGGCGAGCCTGCTGGCCTGGACGTCGGCGTAGACGAACAGCAGCTCGCTGACCCGGTGGGTCTCCAGCGCGCGGACGTCCTCCGGTTCCTCGCCGAGTGCCTCCAGCAGACGGCCGTGCAGCCAGGCGTGCCCGAGCCGTACCCCGCGCAGCACCCGGTCCAGGGGCACGTTCTGCCGGGCCAGCTGGGAGTTGCTGGCGACGGCCTCCGGCGCGACCAGCGCGGCGGCGGGTTCCGGCTCGGTGAGCAGCCCGCGCAGCGCGATCAGCACGGTTGCCTCCACGGCCCGCTGGAACGGCACGTACGCGCCGGGACCGCCGTGTTCGGGGACCTGCCGCACGATGTGCGCGGCCATCTCCCGTGCCACCTCCACCGCCCAGCCGACCGGCCCGGCCCCCAGCCGCTCCTGTGCCGCGGCCACCGTCTCCGGGGCGCACGCCGGTTCGGGCGGCGGCCCGGACGGGCGCAGCCGCAGCAGCCACGACGGTGCGGAGGAGGCCGTCATGCTCATCCCGTCAGTACAGCAGAGACCGGGTGGAGATCAGCAGGGGAGCGTCCCGGGCGCGGACGGGGGAGGCCGCTCCCGGGACGCTCGTTCGGGGGTGTGGGCGGTGGTGTCAGGGGCGGGCCCCCGCGAGGCCCCGGGTGCGCAGCACCCGCCGCTCCAGCGGGGCGAACAGCAGCAGGTCGACGGCGATGCCGACGGTGAGGATCTCCGCGATGGTGGCGAGCACCAGCGCCATGTCCTGGTAGGAGCGGGCGTTCTCCAGCAACTGGCCGAGTCCGAGGCCCAGTTCGGGTGAGCTGGCGATGAGTTCGGCGGCCATCAGGGACCGCCAGGCGAACGCCCAGCCCTGTTTCAGCCCGGCGAGATAGCCGGGCAGCGCGGCGGGCAGCAGCACGTGCCGCACCCGGGCCGGCCCCCTCGCGCCGAGCACCCGCCCGGCGCGCAGGTACAGCGGCGGCACCTGGTCGACGCCGGACAGCAGCCCGTTGGCGATGGACGGCACGGCGCCCAGCAGGATGACCGCGTAGATGGTGGCGTCGGTGAGCCCGAACCACACCACCGCCGCGGGCACCCACGCCACCGACGGCAGCGACTGGAGCCCGGACAGCACCGGCCCGACCGCGAACCGGAGCGGTCGCACCGCGCCGAGCAGCAGCCCCAGCGCGGTGCCCAGCACCACGGCGACGGCGAAACCGAGCGCACCGCGCTCCATGCTGGTCCACACCGTGGACAACAGCGTCCCCTCGTACCACTGGTCGCTCAGCGCCCCCCACACATCGGCGGGCGACGGCAGCAGGTAGTCGGGCTTCACCTCCGCCTCGTACACCGCCTGCCACAGCAGGAGTACGACGACGGCGGCGGCCAGCGGGGGCAGCACCCGTTCCCGCAGCAGCCGCCCGAGGGGCACCCGGCCGCTCCCGGCGGGGGCGCTGTCGAGGGCGTCGAGGCCCGCCTCGACGGCCGCCGTCTCCCGGTCCCCGGTGCGCGGCGCCACCGTCTCACCGGCGCCCATGGCGTCGTATCTCCTCCCTCAGTGCGTCGGTGACCACGCCGGTCAGGGCGGCCTCCGGGGCGTCGGCCGCGCTCCACTCGCGGGCCACCCGGCCGGGCCGCGAGGACAGCAGCAGCACCCGCTGCCCGAGCCGCACGGCCTCGCGGACGTTGTGGGTGACGAAGACGACGGACAGGTCCTTCTCGGACCAGATCCGGGTCAGCTCCTCGTGCAGCACGTCCCGGGTGATCGCGTCCAGCGCCGCGAACGGTTCGTCCATCAGCAGCACGTCACCGTCCTGGGCGAGCGCGCGGGCCAGCGCGACCCGCTGCCGCATGCCCCCGGACAGCTCGTGGACGCGTTTGCCGTGGGCGTCCTTGAGGCGGACCAGCTCCAGCAGGTGCCGGGCCCGCTCGGGGCGCTCCCGGCGCGGGACGCCGCGCAGCCGCAGGGCGAGTTCGACGTTCCGTCCGGCGGTCAGCCAGGGGAACAGGGCGTGGTCCTGGAACATCAGCGCGGGCCGCCGCCCGCCGGGCACCTCGATGGCGCCCGTGGACGGCGCGTCGAGGCCCGCGACCAGGTTGAGGAGGGTGGACTTGCCGCAGCCGGAGGCGCCGAGCACACACACGAACTCGCCGCGCCGCACGGTCAGTCCGATGTCGTCCAGGACCGTCTGCCGCCTGCCGCCGTTCTCGAACCACTTGGAGACATGGGTGAGGCGTACGGCGGGCAGGTCCGCGTCGGCCGGGGCGAGGGGGCGGACCGGCGCACCGGACCGCACCACCGTTTCTGACATGAGATCGATTCCCTTGCTGAGTGAGGCTGAGTGAGTAGTACGGGTCGTCAGTCGCCGTCCACCGCGACGCCGAGCCCGGCGTCGGACACGGGTGGCTCGCCCAGGCCCGCGCGCACCCGGTTCAGCGCGCGCAGGTCGAAGACGCCGCGCAGATCCTCGGCCGAGGGGCCCTTGGAACGGCCCTCGGGGCCCAGCAGGTCCAGGTCCTGTGCCCGGTCCGCCTGCTCGGCCAGCGTGGCGGCGAGGGGGTCGTCGCCCAGCCGGACCCGCGCCCAGGCCGCGGCCAGGACGTCCTCGTCGATCGGTCTGCCGGTCAGCGCGTCGATGGCGCGGTTCACGCTCGCCCGGCCCTCCCGGGGGTGCTCGGCCAGCCAGGTGTTGGTGCGCGCCGAGCCGCGCAGTACGGCCTCCACGACGTCGGGGTGGTCGGCGAGGAAGGACGGCGAGACCACGACGAGCGCCGTGACGTACGCGCCGCCCTCCCACAGGTCCGCCTCGTCGACGACCACCCGGCCCCCTTCGGCGACCAGCAGCGCCGCCACCGGCTCCGGCACCCAGGCCCCGTCGATCGCGCCGCGCCGGAAACTGGTCGGGATCTCCTTCACGGACTGCCGTACGACCGTCACGTCACCGCGCCCGGTGCGCGGGTCCACCTCCCAGCCCTGCTGCCTGATCCAGTGCAGCAGGGCCACGTCCTGCGTGTTGCCCGCCTCCGGTGTGGCGATCCGCAGGCCCCGCACGTCGGTGTCCCCGGCCCCCGCGTCCGGGTCGACGACCAGGGCGACCCCGCCGGAGGCGGCGCCCGAGACGATCCGCAGGGCCCGGCCACCGGACCGCAGATAGCCGTTGACGGCCGGGGAAGGCCCCATCCAGGCGATGTCGACGGCCCCGGCGTTCAGCGCCTCCAGGGCCGCCGGGCCCCCGTTGAACACCTGGGTGCGCAGCCGGGTCCCGCCCAGTTCCTCGGTGAAGAAGCCCTCCCGCACCCCGGCCAGCGCGGTGGCGTGCGTGACGTTGGCGAAGTAGCCGATGCTGACCGACTCGGCCGACAGCGGCGGCCCGCTGCCGGCGTACTCCGGTACGGCCGCCACGTCCGGCGCCCGCGACCCGTACCCGCACCCGGCGACCGCCAGCCACATCGCGAGCAGCAGCACGAGCGGGGCACGGACGGGCCACCGGGCGCCGTCAGCCGTTCGCATCGGGTAACTCCGGGGCCGTCTCACCGGTCATCCCGGCGGCGAGGGTGGCGCCGTCGCCGGGGTCGATGAGGACGAAGGAGCCGGTGCGGCGGCTGGCGGCGTAGGCGTCGAACGCCACCGGCTCGGCGGTGCGCAGCTGGACCTGGCCGATCTCGTTGAGGGCGAGGCGGCCGGTGCCCGCGATCCGGCGGACCACCGCGCGCACGGTGCGCGTGGTGTGCTTCAGCAGTACGTGGTCGCCGGGCCGCAGCGGCCGTTCGTGGAGGTGGCAGACGGCGGCGTCGATGTCCCGGGACACCGTGGGCAGCGCCCGCGCCGGCACCACCAGGTCGCCCCGGGAGACGTCGAGGTCGTCGGCGAGCCGCAGCGCCGCCGACTGCGGGGCGCGGGCCGCCCCGGTCTCCGTGCCGAGGACGTCGATGCCGGTGACGGTGGTGGAGCGGCCCGAGGGCAGCACGGTGACCCGGTCGCCGACGCGCAGCGCCCCGGACGCCAGCTGACCGGCGTAGCGGCGCACCTCCCCGGTACGGATGACGTACTGGACGGGGAAGCGGGCGGGCGCCTCCGTGTCCCCCTCGCCTCCCTCCTCCGCGACCGGCACGTTCTCCAGGTGCTCCAGCACGGTCGGGCCGCGGTACCAGTCCATCCGCGTCGACGGTTCGACGACGTTGTCCCCGGCGAGCGCGGAGATCGGGATCGCGGTGACGTCGGGGACGCCGAGCCCGGTCGCGAAGCGGGTGAACTCCGCGGCGATCGAGGCGAAGACGGCCTCCTCGTACCCGGCGAGGTCCATCTTGTTGACGGCGAGGACGACGTGCGGCACCCGCAGCAGCGCCGCCACCGCCGCGTGCCGCCGGGTCTGTTCCACCACGCCCTTGCGGGCGTCCACGAGGATCACCGTGAGGGTGGCGGTGGAGGCGCCGGTGACCATGTTGCGGGTGTACTGCACATGGCCGGGCGTGTCGGCGAGGATGAACCGCCTGCGCGGGGTGGCGAAGTAGCGGTAGGCCACGTCGATGGTGATGCCCTGCTCGCGTTCGGCGCGCAGTCCGTCGGTGAGCAGCGCGAGGTCGGGCCCCTCGCCGGACGACGCCCGCGACACCGCCTCCAGCTGGTCGGCGAGGACCGACTTGGAGTCGTGCAGCAGCCGTCCCACGAGGGTGGACTTGCCGTCGTCGACGGAGCCAGCGGTGGCCCAGCGGAGCAGGTCGGGTTCGGTCGCCGCGGCGGGCGCTCCGGGCGCCCCGGGTTCCTCGGTGAGCTGGGGCATGGCGTTCGGGTGTCCCTCCGGTACGACGGTGGCCGCGGCCCCGGCGGTGAGCCGGGCCCTGGCCTCCTGGAAGATGCCGCGCATCATCAGCGCGGCGGTGACGTGCGGGGGATGGCCGTAGGGATGGCCGTAGGCCGAGACGTCCGCGGTCATCTCAGAAGTAGCCCTCCCGCTTGCGGTCCTCCATCGCCGCCTCCGACAGCCGGTCGTCGGCGCGGGTGGCGCCGCGCTCGGTGAGCCGGGAGGCGGTGATCTCGGCGATGACCTCCTCGACGCCGGCCGCCTCGGAGAGGACCGCGCCGGTGCAGGACATGTCGCCGACGGTGCGGTAGCGCACCCGGCGCCGCTCCACCGGTTCGCCGTCGCGGGGGCCGCCCCAGCCGCCGGGCGCCAGCCACATCCCGGAGCGCAGGAACACCTCCCGTTCGTGGGCGAAGTAGATCTCCGGCAGCTCGATGCGTTCGCGGGCGATGTACTGCCACACGTCCAGCTCGGTCCAGTTGGACAGCGGGAACACCCGGACGTGCTCGCCGGGCAGGTGCCGCCCGTTGTACAGCTGCCACAGCTCGGGACGCTGCCGGCGCGGGTCCCAGGTGCCGAACTCGTCGCGCAGCGAGAACACCCGCTCCTTGGCGCGGGCCTTCTCCTCGTCGCGCCGCCCGCCGCCGAAGACGGCGTCGAAGCCGCCGCCGGTGATGGCCTCCAGCAGCGGCAGCGTCTGGAGGGGGTTGCGGGTGCCGTCGGGCCGTTCGCGCAAGACCCCGCGGTCGATGTAGTCCTGCACCGAGGCCACGTGCAGGGTGAGCTGGTGCTCGGCGACCACCCGGTCCCGGTAGGCGAGCACCTCGGGGAAGTTGTGCCCGGTGTCCACGTGCAGCAGCGCGAACGGCAGCGGCGCGGGCGCGAACGCCTTCAGCGCCAGGTGCAGCATCACCACCGAGTCCTTGCCGCCGGAGAACAGCAGCACCGGCTTCTCGAACTCGCCCGCCACCTCACGGAAGATGTACGCCGACTCGGACTCCAGCACCTCGGTGTGCCCGAGGCGCCCGGTCACCGGCCGGGTGTCGACGACGGTCACAGCAGCCCCCTCTGGGCCATCAGCGTGTGCAGGGCCGCCACCGACTCCGGCACCGAGTGCAGCTGGGTCTCGATCCGGGCGTCCGGGGCGCGCGGCGGCTCGTACGGGTCGTCGACGCCGGTCAGCCCGGACAGCCGCCCGGCGCGGGCCTGCGCGTACAGGCCCTTCACATCGCGGACCGCGCACACCTGGAGCGGCGTGGCGACATGGATCTCCAGATAGGGGGTGCCGCTGGCCTCGTGCCGTTTGCGGACCGCCTCCCGGCTGTCCTCGTACGGCGCGATGACCGGCACCAGCACCAGGATGCCGTTGCGGGCCAGCACCTCGGCGACCAGGCCGATGCGCTGCACGTTGGTGTCGCGGTCCTCCCGGGTGAAGCCGAGCCCGGCGCTGAGGAAGGTGCGGATCTCGTCGCCGTCGAGGACCTCGACGCGGTGGCCCTCCCGGGTGAGACGGCTGGCCAGGGCCTGGGCGAGGGTCGTCTTGCCGGAGCTGGGCAGCCCGGTCAGCCAGACCGTGCCGCCCCGGGTCGTCGGGGTGCGCGCGCTCATGTGCCGCTCCTCGCCGCCGTGCCCGCCATCGGGACCACGCCGTGCGCGGCGAGCGTGCCGAAGCCGGGCGCGCACGCCCGCTCCAGCTCCTCCCGCTCGGGGTCGGGCAGGTCGCGCCAGGACGACGAGGGCTGCCCGACCCGGGCCGCGGCCCGCTTCTCCCACTCCGCGTCGACGAAGTCCGCGCCGAGGAACTCGCCGATGCGGTGCAGGGTCTCCTCGGGGGCGGCGAGCAGGTCCTCGTACCACACGTGCAGCACGTTCTCGGGCGGCAGCAGCGACAGCGCCTGGGTGCCGCGCTGCATCTCGTCCGCCCAGTAGGTGCCGAACAGCGACACCGGGACGCGGTAGTCACGCACCGCCGCCGCGTCGAACCGGTCCGGCAGGAAGGGCAGCAACTCCTCCGGTACGAAGCCCAGTTCGCTCTCCTTCGCCGGCTCTCCGGACGGCTGCTCGGCGTACGGGTCGCGGCCCAGGGTGAGGTGCAGCGCCATGACGACGGCGGCCATCCGGAAGCCGGTGTGGCGGCTCATGGACAGCGCGCAGTCCCGTCCGTCGCGCACGATGTGCAGGTAGCGGGCGTCGGGGAAGTGCTCCCGGAACTGACCGGCGAGGATCAGCGAGCCGCCGCTGCGCTCGGCCCACAGCGTCTTGCCGAAGCGGGCGCACAGCCAGGAGAACAGCAGCGCGTAGTGGTCGGCGACGGGCGCGTCCGGGAAGGAGGCGACGGCTGCCTCGATCTCGTCGTAGAGCGCGTCGGGGGTGTCGGTGAGGTGGGGGAGCGTGGTCAGCAGCAGGGCGGGGATGCCGTCCTCGGCGCTGAACCTGGCGCCGGGCGCGGTGGGCCGGTAGAGGATCTCCTTCGGCGCGATGCCGTGCGCGGTCAGCAGCCGGTTGACGGCGTTGCGGGACGACAGGATGCCCCAGAACTCCCGGGCGGTGACGGTCCCTTCGGGGAAGACCCGCGCGGATATCCGGTACATGTCGGTGAGGTGGTTGAACAGTTCCGACAGGCTGAGCACCTGTGGGTGGTCCCGCAGCAGTTCGGAGACGAGGGTGGAGCCGCAGCGGCCGGTGCCGGTGACGAAGACCTGGCCGGGGGGCGCTTCGATGGGGTTGGGCATGGTGGAGCCGTTCCTTCCGTGCGTCCGTGGAATCGGGCTGCGCTGATCCGTGGGGAGGGTCAGGAGGAACGCCGCAGCAGGGCCGCGTAGAGGGTGAGGCCGGGTCCGAAGGCCATCGCGACGACCGGGCCGTCGTTGTCGGGCAGCTTCTGGAGGACCATCAGCACGGTCGGCGAGGAGCAGTTGCCGCACTCGTCGAGGACTTCGTAGGAGGCGTCCAGGGCGCCGTCGGGCAGCGCCAGGCGCTCACCGACGACCTCCAGGATGCGCTTGCCGCCGGGGTGCACCGCCCAGCCGGTGACCTCCTCGGGGGTGAGCCCGTGCGGGGCGAGGAGCTGGTCGCGGACCACCTCACCGACGTGCTGCGCGAGCACGTCCGGGACCTTCGGCGACAGGCCCATCTTGAAGCCGAGGTCGGTGATCTGCCAGCTCATCAGGTCGGCGGTGCTGTGGTCGGTGACGGCGACCACGTCGAGGACCTCGTAGCCGCTGCCCGCGTCCGGCTCCAGGACGACGGCGGCGGCCGCGTCGGCGAACAGCGCGTGCGCCACGATCTGCTCCATGTCCCGGGTGGGCGGCTGGACGTGCAGCGAGGTCAGCTCCAGGCAGAGCAGCACGGCGGGCCGCCCGCGCGAGGCGACGAAGTCGGAGACCGCGCCGAGCGAGGGCACCGCGGCGTAGCAGCCCATGTGACCGATGAACAGCCGCTGGACCCTGCTGCTCATGCCCAGCTCGTCGGCGAGCCGTAAGTCCAGGCCCGGGGTGGTGTAGCCGGTGCAGGAGGCGACCGCGAGCAGGCCCACGTCCTGCGGGGCGAGCCCGGCCGAGTCCAGGGCGTCGGTGACGGTGCGCAGGCCGAGCGGGACGGCCTCCTCTATGTAGCGCTCCATGCGCTGCCCGGTGCTCCAGTCGGACACGGCGCGTTCGTTGCGCGGGTCCACGGCCGTGGAGCGGGCGCTGATGCCGGAATTCTCAAATATCCGGCGGGCCAGCGGATAACCGTCGTAGTGCTCCAGGAAAAAGTCCTGCCAGAGTTCTTCCTGGCTGGAGCGGGTGCCGGGAAAGGAATGCGAGGAACCGGTGATGACGGGGCGCGCTGCGGCGCGCAGGCCATGCCGGACGGGAGCGAGCTTTTCTTCGAGTTGCATGCTGATTCCTTCGCTTAGGGCAGCGTGAAACGGCCCGTTGAGGGTGGAATGGGGAATCGTGCATGGGGAGGAAAGCCCGAGCGTCTTTGCGCAGGCAGAACGGGCGCGGCAAGTGACTGCCGTATGTGCTCCGTGTCGTCAGTCAAACACAGCCCGCCAGCCGGAATCAAATATTCCACGGTTAATTTCCCCGCCGGTAACATTAGCGACGAAAAAAAGTCGGCTCATCCTCCGGGTAACCCCGGAAGATGAGCCGGTCGGGTCTTTGTGGGTGTCTGGAATTAGCGCTTGGTCAACTTGGTGAATTCAGCCACGGGTGGGTCGACTTTTTGCCGTGGTGTTTCCAGACGGGCACCCTCGACATCGAGGTCGGGCAGCGCCCGCTCCAGGGTCCGCGGCAGCCACCACGCGCCGCGCCCCACCATGGCCAGCACCGCGGGCACCAGCGTCATCCGGACCACGAAGGCGTCCACCAGCACCCCGAACGCCAGCGAGAACGCGATGGGTTTGACGATCGCGTCCTCCGACGTCACGAAGCTGGCGAAGACGAAGAACATGATCAGCGCCGCCGCCGTCACCACCCGCGAGGCGTGTCCGGCCCCCTCGACCACCGCCTCCCGTGCCTTGCCGCCGTGCACCCACTCCTCACGCATCCCGGACACCAGGAACACCTCGTAGTCCATCGCCAGCCCGAAGAGCACCGCCATCAGCACGATCGGCAGGAAACTGACCACCGGCCCGGTCCTGGCCACCCCCAGCGCGTCGGCCAGCCAGCCCCACTGGAACACCGCCACCACCGCGCCGAACGACGCCCCCACCGACAGCAGGAAGCCCACCGTCGCCTTCACCGGCACCACCAGCGAACGGAACACCAGCAGCAACAGCACCAGACAGAGCCCGACGACCACGGCGGCGAACGGCACCAGCGACTCCCGCAGCCGGTCGGACACGTCGATCCCGATCGCCGTGGTGCCGGTGACCGAGACCGTGGCCCCGGTCTCCCGCTGGATCGCCGCCGCGTCCCCCCGGATCGCGTCGACCAGGTCCCGCGTCGCCTCGTCCTGCGGACCGCCGTCCGGCACCACCTGGATCACCGCCCGGCCCGACTGCGCCGCGTACTGCGGCGGCGACACCCGCACCACGTCCGGCAACTGCCGCAACCGCTGCGCCACCGCCCCCGCCTGCCGCTGCCCGGCCTCCCCGTTCGTGTCCGCCTCCGCCAGCACCAGCAGCGGCCCGTTGAAGCCGGGCCCGAACGCCGTCTCGACGGTGTCGTACGTCTCCCGCTGTGAAGTGCCGTGCGCCGCCGAGCCGTTGTCGGGCAGCGCGAGGCGCAGATCGGCGGCCGGAACCGCCAGCGTCACCAGGGCGGCGACGGTGCCCAGGAGGACGAGCAGGGGACGCCGGGTGACGAACCGGGCCCAGCGCTTGCCCATCACGGGAGCGGACCCACTGCCCTCCTCGCCCTCCGTGTCGTCCTCCCGCGCCGCGCGCCGCGCCGCCCGTGATCCGGGGCGCGGGATGAGCCGGTCGCCCGCGAAGCCGAACAGCGCGGGCAGCAGCGTGATCGCGACGAGTACGGCGATCAGCACGGTCACCGCCGCGCTCAGCCCCATCACCGTGAGGAACGGGATGCCGACCACGGTCAGCCCCACCAGCGCGATCACGACCGTCGTCCCGGCGAACACGACCGCGCCGCCCGCCGTGCCCACCGCACGCCCCGTCGACTCCTCGGGCGACATTCCCCGGGCGAGCTGGTTGCGGTGCCGGGAGAGCACGAACAGGGCGTAGTCGATGCCGACCGCCAGCCCCAGCATCAAGGCCAGGCTCAGCGCGGTCGACGACACCGTCACCCCCGAGGACACCGCCAGCAGCCCGGTGAGGGCCGTACCGATCCCGACGAAGGCGGTCAGCAGCGGCATCCCGGCCGCCAGCAGCGAGCCGAAGGTGATCACCAGCACGCCCAACGCGACGGCCACGCCGAGCAGTTCGAGTACGGTCGGGGTCAGCACCCCGTTGCCGTACGCCTGACCGCCGACGGAGACCTCCAGACCCGCCTCCTCGGCCGCCGCGGTGGTGTCCTCCAGGGCGTCCAGGGTGCCGTCGTCCAGGGCGGCCCGGTCGACGTCGTAGTTGACCTGCGCGAGCGCGGTGCGGCCGTCCTCGGTGACGGTGCCCGCCTTGTCGGGCGGGATCACCGCGGCCACCTCGGGGGCGTCCTGCGCGGCGGCGAGGGTGCGCTGGATGGCGGCGGCGGACCGCTGGTCGGTGACGGTCCGTCCCTCGGGCGCGGTGAACACGATCTGCGCGCTGGTCCCGGCGGCGGCCGGGAAGTCCCCGGTCATGGTGTCCTGCGCCTGCTGGGACTCCGACCCCGGGATGGTGAACTCGTTGTCGAGCTTGCCGCCCAGCACGGCGAGGCACGCGACGGCCGCCGCCAGCACGGCCAGCCAGGCCGCCAGGACGAGCCGCCGTCGGCGGTGGGCGCCGATGCCGAGCCGGTAGAGCCATGTCGCCACGGGAGTGCTCCTTGGTGCGGTGGTGCAGGAAGAGGTCAGTCGGGGTCAGGCTTTACGGGCGTCCGGTCAGGCTCTTACGGTCGTCCGGCCGCCCGTCAGGTCCAGGCGCAGGCCGGTCGAGGTGACGGTGAGCCGGTCCGGTTCCAGGCCGAGCGGGAGCCCGGAGAGGTCGACCTCCTGCGGGGCGGCGTCCTGGAGCAGCTGGTCGGCGAGGGCGGGCGGGACGACGCGGTCGCCGATGCGGACCTGCGTGCGCTCGAACCGGATCGACTCCTCGTCCTGCCGGAGGACCGGCCGGAACCCGATCGTGATCCGTCCCGCCGGACCGGCGACCACCACCAGCTCCCCGGTGGCCGGGTCGGTGGTGACGGCCGCCGCCCCGCCCATCGCGCCGTCCGTCACCGTGCCGAGCGCGGCCGTCAGGGCGTCGTGGGGGAGTTCGGCGGTCACCCGCGAGTCGCGCACCGACAGCCCGTCGCCCGTGCGGACCACGTCGTCCAGTTCCGCCTCCACATCGACCCCGGTGAACCGCCGGAACGTCGCGTCCTGACCGGAAACCTCCACCCGGGGGAAGCTGCCGCGGGCCAACTGGAGCATCACCGGCGTGGGTCCGAAGCCGATGTCGACGCCGGTGTGCAGGCGGCGTTCCATCCGGTCGGCGAACCGGTCGGCCGCGCTGTGCCGTGCCACGGCCTCCGCGACGCCCCCGGTGACCAGCACCGCGCCGATCACCCCGAGGGCCACCAGGCGCCCTCGGCGGGACACACGCCTCATCCGCAAAAGTGTCATGACTGACAGCATAATCAAAGTGTCATGACTGACAGATTCTTTCCCGTCGCTTTTCGGCCTGCGATACTCCTCGCATGGCAACCGTCGAGTCGCAGGGAGCGCGCCAGTCGCGGGGGCGGCGCGAGGCGCACAAGGCGGCGACCCGCAAGGCGCTCCAGGAAGCCGCCCACCGCATGTTCGAGGAGCGCGGCTACACCCACACCACCGTGCGCGACATCGCGGCCGCCGCCGGGGTCACCGAGCGGACCTTCTTCCGCTACTTCCCCTCCAAGGAGGACCTCGTCCTCGACGAGGTGCTGGACCTGATCCCCGTCATGCGGTCCCTGGTCGTCGCCCGCCCCGCCGGGGAGGGCCCCTACGACGCCGTACTGGGCGCCGCCCTCGACCTCATCGCCGACCGCGGTCTCGGTCTGATGTTCAGCGGGCCCCCGCAGCGGTTCCCCGGTCAGCCGGTGCGGCAGTTCCTGCCGGTGCTCACCCAGTTCGAGGAGGGCCTCGCCGGGGCGCTGGAGGAACGGCTGGCGGCGCACGGGGAGCCGGGCGCCGTGGCGCTGCGGGCGGCGGTGCTGGCGCGGGCGGCGGTCGGCGCCATGCGCTCCGCGCTGTTCGCCTACGCGGCGCTGCCGGAGGAGGAGCGGACACCGCCCTCGGCGCCGGAGCTGCTGCGGGCGGCCTTCCGGTATCTGCGGCAGGAGTGAGCGCAGGGCCATTGCCCCGGCAAAGACTCCATGAGTAGCCTGTGTTCGCGATTCCGACCGCCTGTTGAAATATCGAACGAATCGACGTGTCGAACATTCGACGGTGCGGTCACACGTTCTCTCCGACAGAAGGGGGGCCGGTCGTGGGACGCCTCGTACCCGCCGTGACCCGGGCTCTCGACATCCTTGAGCTGTTCCTCGACGGGGACGGCACGCTCTCCGCCCCCGACATAGTGCGCAAGCTACAGCTGCCGCGCACCACCGTGCACGAGCTGGTCACCACGCTCGCCGCACGCTCGTACATCGTCCCGGTCCCCGGCCAGCCCGGACGCTACCGGCTCGGCGTACGCCCCTACCAGCTCGGCAGCCGCTACGCCGAACAGCTCGACCTCGCCGCCGAGGGCCAGCAGGTCGCCCGCACCGTCGCCGAGACCTGCGACGAGACGGTGCACGTGGCGATCCTGGAGGGCACCGACGTCATCTACATCGCCAAGGTGGACTCCACCCACGCGGTCCGCATGGTCTCCGCCGCGGGCCGCAGGCTCCCCGCGCACTGCACCTCCGTCGGCAAGATGCTGCTGGCCTCGCTCCCCGAGCCGGAACTCACCTCCCGCATCCCGGACAGCGCCCAGCTCGCCGCGATGACCCCGAACAGCATCACCGACCCCGCCGCCCTGCGCGAGGCCCTGACCGAGATCAGGGAGCGGGGCATCGCCGTGGAGAGCCGGGAGTCCAACCCGGACGTCTCCTGCGTCGCCGCGCCCGTCCGTGACCGCACCGGCCGGGTCGTCGCCGCGCTCTCCATCTCCGTCCCTATGATCCGCTGGAGCGACGAGCGCCGCGCCGAGCTGGAACAGCTCGCCGTGAAGGGCGCCGAGGACCTGTCGGAACGACTCGGACACCGGAGTGCGGCATGACCTACGACGTGGCGGTACCGGCACAGGCACAGCTGGGCGAGGGCCCGACCTGGGACGCGGCGGCGGGCCGCCTGCTCTGGATCGACATCCTCTCCTCCCGCGTGTACGGCTACGACCCGTCGACCGGCGCCCGCACGGTACGCCGCACCGAACAGCACGTCGGCGCGGTCAAGCCGCGCGCGGGCGGCGGACTCGTCCTCAACCTGCGGGACGGCGTGGGCCTGCTGGACCCCGACGACGGCTTCCGCTGGCTGCACCACGAGCCCGTCCCCGGCCGCCGCGCCAACGACGCCGCCGTGGCACCGGACGGTTCGCTGTGGGCGGGCACCATGCGCTACGACGAGGCACCGGGCGGCGGCACCCTGAGCCGCTTCACGGGGGACGGCTCGGTGACGCCGGTCCTCGACGACGTGACGGTGAGCAACGGCACCGGCTGGAGCCCCGACGGCCGCCTGATGTACTACATCGACACCCCGACCCGCCGCATCGACGTCTTCGACCACGAGGACGGCCGGGTGACCGGCCGCCGCCCGCTCGCCGAGATCGAGGAGGGCGCGGGCTTCCCCGACGGCCTGACGGTCGACGCGGACGGCTGCGTCTGGGTCGCCCTGTGGGACGGCGCCGCGGTCCGCCGCTACACCCCCTCCGGCACCCTGGACCGCGTCCTGCCCCTGCCCGTCCCCCGCGTCACCGCCTGCGCCTTCGGCGGCCCCGGCCTGACGGACCTCTACATCACCACGGCCCGCGTGGGCCTGCCGTCCCCGCCCCCGCCGGCGGGCTCGCTGCTGGTGGTGCCGGGGGCGGGCAAGGGGCTGCCGCAGCCCGCGTTCGCGGGCTGACCGGTCGGGTCAGGTGCGGTCCAGCGCCGCCAGGACCTTCCGCTCACCCGGCGTCAACGGCGCCCCCGCGGGCGGCGGCAACGGTGACCCCGCGAGGGCGGCGAGCAGCGCGCCGGGGCTGAACAGCCGCTTGGGACCGGTGCGCATGCTGGTGACGTCCCAGACGGCGGACGCCGCTGCGTAGGACCCGGTCGCCGCCTTCATCATGCGGCGCGTGTACGCGGTGACGAGGCGGTCCCCGGCCCCCGGGCGCCCGCCCCGTACCCCGGGGTACAGCACGTCCTGACTGACCGCCATGGACCAGGCCGCGTCCACCGACCGCCCCACCCCGCGCTGCACCCGCCGCGCGAGCCCGGCCGCGGTGACGCCGTCGCGCCGCACCTCGGCGGCGAGCACCCGCGCGCCCATCGCGGCGACGGACATGCCCTGCCCGTAGGCCGGGTTGAAGGTGGCCAGCGCGTCCCCGAGCACCACCAGACCCTCCGGCCAGCGCGGCGCCTTCTCCAGATAGCGGCGGACGTTGCTGGTGGAGCGGCTGATGTGGATGCCGGTGAGCGGTTCCGCCCCGGAGATCAGCCGCCCGACTATCGGGTCGGGCAGGTCGAGCGTGTACCGGAGGAACCCCTCGGGGTCGGCGGGCGGTTCGCCGCCGCGGGTTCCGGCGAGACTGACCATCCAGCGGTCGCCCTCGATGGGCAGCACCATGCCGCTGCGGCCGGGCCGCGACACATACGGGTTCGCGTGGACGATCGTCAGCGGGAAGCGGGCCGCGCCGTCCGGGACCCGGTACACACGGGTGGCGTTGACCAGGCCGGAGTCGACGGTGCGCTCCCGGATGCCGGTCACTCCGAGCCCGGCCAGCCAGGTCGTGACGCGTGAGCCGCGCCCGCCGGCGTCGACGACGAGATCGGCGGCCAGCTCCGTGTCCCCGTCGAGGCGTACGCCGCGCACCCGCCCCGCGTCGCCCACCAGTTCGGTCACGGCGGCCCTGCGGACCTCGGCGCGGGTGCTGCCGGTGACCGCGTCCCGCACCACCCAGTCCAGCAGTGCCCGGCTGCACGTGATCATGCTGGGTCCCTCGCGGCGCCAGCGGTGCAGCCAGCCCTCCGGGGTGAGGGCGACCATGCCGGAGCTGAGGGAGATCTCGTGCGCCCCGGCGTCGAGGAGCCGCTCCCGCACGCTGACGCCCGGCACCAGCTCCTCGATGGCGGCGAGCCCCCCGGCCATGAGGAGGTGCGCATGGCGGCCCTGGGGCAGCCCCTTGCGGTGCTCCGGCCCCTCCGGCAGGTCGTCGCGGTCCAGCACGACCACTTCGTCCACGGCGGTGGACAGGGCCGCCGCGGCCAGCAGGCCCGCCAGGCCCGCACCGATGACGACAGCTCTACGCGACATGGGGCTCCTCGGATTCCGGCGCGGCGTTCACCGTATTTTCACGTATGGCGGTGGGTGAGCGGTGCAGGGCCCGGGCCAGCTCCACCAGTCCGCTCGTGCCGGAGACCTGGGTGGCGTGGAGACGGTACGTGCTGGGCTTGTCGAGGGGCGTCTGACGGGCGGCGGCCCGGCGCGCGGCGTCGGTGAGCATGGCCGCCTCGGCGGCGACCCGCGCCTCGTGGGGGGAGTGGCCCGAGCGCAGGGCGGCGTCCTCGGCCCGGACCCGGACCTGGTCGTCGAAGTAGGGGGCCAGGGCGAGCAGCGCGTCGTGGATGGACACCTCCCGCCAGTGCAGCCGGGTCTGCGGCAGGTCCCACCAGGACGTCGGCGGCTTGGGGGAGGTGGAGACATGCCGGACCAGGGACCACAGCGGGGCCAGCCGGCGGTGGTCGCTGAGCCCGCGCCAGTGCGCGGCGAGGGACGGCAGCAGCCGGGGCAGCACGAACCCGGCCGAGCAGAGCAGCGCGGCGAGCGAGGCCATCGGCGGGGCGACGGTGGTGGACAGGCCGTCGAGGTCATGGCCGGTCCACCGGGCGACGACCGCCGTGTACTTGGTCAGCTGGAAGCCGGTCACGTCGACCATCGCGCCGCCGACGATCAGCCACAGCCCGAGCCGCAGCAGCCCGCCGACCTCACGCGCCCACTTGACGCACACCGCGGCCATGGTGAGGGTCGCCGCGCTGTGCCCGAGCAGGTAGAGCAGGATCATCTCCCGCACGAACGGCGTGTTGGCGTAGTAGGTGTCGAGGTCGCGGAGCCGTTCGGTGTCCGCGTCGCCGAGGGCGAACAGCAGCACGATGGCGATCACCAGCAGCCCGTAGGCGGCCATGCTGCGCAGCACCATCAGCCGTACCCGTTCGCGCGGCCCGCCCCGCCAGTTGATCAGCAGGATGAGCAGCGCACAGCTGTACGCGGTGAGCATGCCGTACGTCAGCGGCGCGCCGAAGTTCGGGATGCCCGTGAGGTCGTTGACGGCGGCCAGGGTCAGGGGGGCGGAGCAGATGAAGACGAGCGCGCCGAGGGCGATGGCCACGCAGGTGGACAGGGTCAGGGGGTTGCGGGGGCGGCGGAACAGCAGGATGCCCGCCAGGGCGAGCACGGCGGCCGCGAGGTAGACGACGTAACTCATGGTCTGGTTCATGTGCTGCCCGTCGTGGTGGTGCCGGTCGGGACGGGCGCGGACGCGATG
This sequence comes from Streptomyces sp. B93, assembly GCF_018070565.1. Taxonomy (GTDB): domain Bacteria; phylum Actinomycetota; class Actinomycetes; order Streptomycetales; family Streptomycetaceae; genus Streptomyces. The sequence goes on along the minus strand of NZ_JAGPXL010000002.1, from coordinate 57,047 downwards.
AGGGCGGCGTCGGCCAGGGCGTCGGCGATGCGGGTCAGGTCGGCCGGTCCGGGCAGCGGCTCCGGCAGCCGCTCGGTCCGGTCGAGCGGCGGCAGGGCGGTCGGGTCCCGGCGGGCGTCCTCCCGGGCGGCGGCGACGATGACCGCGGCCCAGGCGGTGGCGCGGGCGCGCTCCGGGGAGCCGGTGGCGTCCAGCGCGGCGCCCAGGGTGCGGTCGTACAGGGACCGGTCGAAGTAGACGTCGAGGTGGCTGAGCGCGTTGTGGATGCTGGTCTGACGCCACATCAGCAGGGTGCCGGGGGCCGCGAACCGGGGCCGGGGCAGGCGCAGCGAGCGGCGGGTGAGGAGGTCGTCCAGAGCGCGTTCCAGGGGCGCCAGACGCGCGTACGTGCGCCGGGCGCGTCGGCATTCGGCGATGCGGGGCGCGGTGAGCGGGAGCATGACACCGGTGACGGTGACCAGGGCGCCGAGCCCCGCCGCCGCGGGTGCGACGGTGGTGCCGAGCGCCGACCAGTCGTAGCCGCACCAGCGGGCGACCACGGCGACGAGCTTGCTCACGCTGTAGCCGGAGTTGCACAGCGAACCGACGCCGAGGACGATCAGCCCGGCCCGCAGCCAGCCGGTCACATGGCGGGCCCAGCGCAGCGCCGAGACCGTGGTGACGCTGACCGCGGTGAGGTGGGCGACCAGGTAGAGCACGATCATCTCGGCGATGAACGGGGTGGTCGCGTAGTAGGTGTCCAGGTCGGTGCGGCGTTCCACGGGCGCGTCGCCGAGCGCGAACGTGATCGCGACACCGGCGACGACACCGGCGTAGGCGAGGATCCAGCGGCGGGCGGTGCGGTGCACCCGGGGGCCGCCGCGCCAGTAGACGATGAGTACCTGGGAGGCGGCGCAGTACGCGGTGATGGCCGCGTAGGTGAGCGGCGCGGCCAGGTTGGGGATGCCGCCGAGGGCGTTGACGGCGCCGACCGTGGGGGGCGCCCCGAGGAAGAAGCACATCCCGGCCAGGCCCAGCACGGCGCAGATCGTCCGCAGGTACGGGTCGCCGCGGTGCCGGACCAGGTCGGGCGCCTTGAGCAGCAGGGCGAGCCAGAGCACGGTGCAGCTGGCGTAGTTGATCAGGCCGCTCATCTCCGGGTCCCGCGGTAGTTGAGGGCGGCCCCGATGCGTCCGGCGAGGTCCTGGTTGTCGTCGTCGTCCGTGCAGTCGGAGGAGGCGTCCAGCCAGCTCCGCAGCCGACGCCCCATCAGCATGCCGAAGCGGTCCGCCTCCTGCTCCTCGGCCAGGCTGAAGTCGGTCCGGGCAGCCACCAGTTGGCGCCGGGCCGGGTCGGCGGGTGCGTCGGCGAGCCGTCGGTGCATGTGCCACACCTCGTGGCAGAAGATGACGATCTGGTGCCACACCGCGGCCCGCTCGTCGATGATGACGTCGTCGTGGGCCTCGCGCTCCAGCCACAGCCCGCTCGCGGTGTGCGGCGGGAAGGCCCGCCGGTGAACGGTCACCGAGCGCCCCCGCCAGGCGCTGACGGAGGCGACGAGCGCCTCGAACAGCACCTCGGGGTCGGCCGGCACCGGCACCCGTATGGGGTCGATGAGGGCGTCAGCGAGGCGACGCATCTCCTTCCTCGTACGCACCCTTCACTCCCTGCTCCGCGGGTCCTCGCGCGGTCACTTGTGCACTATGCCAAGACGGGTGAGGCCTCAGCCACCTTCGCGGTCACTCCATGACGCTCACGCTGCCCTCCGGAAGGGCGGCGCGGGCGCGCACCGCCCGGATGTCGTCGGGCCGTCGCAGTGCCCGGGAGACGGTGACGATCTCCTGGAGCAGGTCCGTGGTGTCGGGGACGGCGGTGTCGTCGGGGGCGCGCGGTCCGGCGTCGACCGCCTCGAGGACCGCGACGGCGGCGGCGAGGGCCTTGGCGCGGTCCGGCGGGAAGCCGAGGCCGCGGGCGGCGTCGTAGGACCGTGCGCGCAGGTCGCCGTCGAGGCGCTGGGCGAGCGGCAGCAGCGCGTCGCGGATGAACGTCTCCCGGCGGATCAGGCGCAGTTCGGGGCTGGCGCGCAGCACGAGGGGGACGCGCTCGCCGGTGGCGGTGCGCATCAGCAGGTAGAGGGGCCGCAACTGGTGGTGGGCGAGCCGGATGCGCCAGCGGCCGTGCAGGTACTGCCCGGCGTGCGGCAGGATGAAGCCGACCGCGATCAGTACGGCGGACAGACAGGCCACCGGCGGGGCGACGTTCATGTTGAGCCAGTCCAGGTCCCGGCCGGTCCAGCGGGCCACCACCGCCGTCAGCTTCACCGCGTCGAAGACCAGGTTGAGGGCGTACCCGAGGCCGAGGAACTTCAGCCCCCAGCGCAGCCAGGCGTCGAGTCCGTCGGCGCGGATCCAGTTGCGGATCAGCTTCGAGGTGACTAGCGCGGCCGTGGTGTGCGCGAGCAGGTAGAGCAGGATCTCCTCGCGCATGAACGGGGTGTTGGCGTAGTAGGTGTCCAGGTCGCGCAGACGTTCCTCGGGGACGTCGGCCAGGAGGAACAGCACCCACAGCGCGACGATCACGCCCGAGTAGGCGGTGACGACCCAGCGCCGGGTGCGCCGGGTGGTGGCCGACTGGTCGGACAGTCCGTTGCGCCAGGCGGTGATCAGCCAGAGGCAGGCCCCGGAGTAGGCGGTGAGCAGCGAGTACACCCACGGCGCCGAGATGTTCGGGACCCCGGTGATCCGGTTGACCCAGGCGATGGTCGAGGGCGCGACGAACACGAACACCGCGCAGGCGAGCAGCAGCAGACCGCCGACGGCACGCAGCAGCGGATCGTCCCAGAGCCGGATGATGGTCGGCAGTTTGAGCGCCAGGGCCACGGCCAGGACACCGGCCGGTACCCACCAGAACGAGGTGTAGAACCCGCTGACGAACTCGGCGGGTCCCAGTGCCGCCGTCAGCGCGCTCGCGACGTCCATCTGCCCCCCTTCTGGCCGCCACGTGGCGGTCGTTCGAGCGTACGCGGCGGAATCGGTCCGCGTCATGCCATCCGGTGACCGTGGCCTGTCGAACGGTGATCGTGGCCTGTCGGAGGCGACCGGGGTTTCACAAAGTTCTGTCCGATCCATTGACGGCCGCGTCCCACGACCTTACGGTCCCGTTCGAAGTTACGAGCGGTATCCGATATCTCGAACGTAAGCGCTTTCTGTGTGGGTGTACATCTCTGGTCAAACATGAACAGTAAGGGCAGGCAATGGGACGACCTGGCCTCAATCGCAGGCAACTACTCGCGGCAGCAGGCGGTTTGACCGTCGCCGGAAGCTTCGGCTTCGCGGCGCTCGGCACCGGGGCCGACGCGCTCGCCTCCGGGGCGGACGCCCGGGTGCGCTACTGGAACCTCTTCAGCGGCGGCGACGGCTACAACATGATCGCGATGCTGGACGCCTTCCGCCAGGCGAACCCCGGCATCGACGTCAAGGACTCCACCCTCCAGTGGGGCAACCCCTTCTACACCAAGCTCGCCATGGCGGCGGCCGGCAACCGCGCCCCCGACCTCGGCGTCATGCACCTCGGCCGGGTCACCGGCTTCTCACCCGGCCGCCTCCTCGACCCCTGGGACGTCGAACTGCTCGCCAAGTACGGCGTCCGGGAAGCCGACTTCAACCCCGACCTGTGGAAACGCGCCGTCATCGACGGCAAGCTCTACGCCCTCCCCCTCGACATCCACGTACAGCTCTGCTTCTACCGCAAGGACGTCCTCACCCAGGCGGGCCTCCTCGACACCGACGGCACGATGGCCGCCGTCACCTCGGCCGACGACTGGTTCGACGTCCTCAAGCAGGCGAAACAAGCCACCAAGGACGGCCTCCAGACCATCGGCTTCTGGCACAACGACCAGAACTTCCAGTGGTGGTTCTTCGTCGCCTTCTACACCCAGCTCGGCGGCACCTGGTTCAACGACGCCAACACCGACGTCACCTTCGACACCGACAAGGCCACCCAGGTCCTCGAGTTCCTGCGCCGGCACGTCGCCGACGGCTACGCCAACCCCAACTTCGGCGGCGGGGCGGGCGCCGAACAGTTCATCAACGGCTCCCCCTTCGTCTGGGAGGGCAACTGGTCCGTACCCGTCTTCGACGGCGCCGAGGTCGAGTACGGCGCCACCCCCCTGCCGCCCGTCTTCGGCCGGCAGGCCACCCACGCAGAGTCGCACGCCTTCGTCCTGCCCCACCAGTCCGGCCGCGGCGGCGCCACCAACGAGGCCGCCCACCAACTCGCCGCCTACATCGTCCAGAACGCCCGGGTCTGGGCCGCCGGCGGCCACATCCCCGCCCACACGCCCACCCTCTCCACCCCCGGGTACCAACAGCTCAACCCACAGAGCGAGTACGTCACGGCCATGGACCACCAGGCCACCGAACCCAAGGTCTGGTTCGCGGGGTCCACCGGCATCCTCGCCCAGCGCGTCGGCCCCATCGTCGTCTCCGCCACCACCGGTTCCGCGAAACCCGAAGCCGTCGCCCGCCGCATGAAGGGCGCCCTCACCCAACTGCTCGCCATGCCCAACCCCATGGACGGCCGGACCGCCGCGCAGGGAGGTGCGGTCGCATGACCACGACCAGCGCAGAGACCGTCATCGCGCCCGCCCGCACCAGGACCGCCGCGCCCAGCGCCACCACCCGCCGCAGACAGGGCTTCCAGCACGGCGGCTGGTTCGTCGCCCCGTTCCTCGCCCTCTTCGCCCTCTTCGTGATCTGGCCCCTGCTGCGCGGCCTCTACCTCAGCTTCACCGACGCCAACATCTCCGGCGACGGCGCCGGCTTCGTCGGCCTCGACAACTACCGCGAGGCCCTCAAGGACGACCTGATGTGGGAAGCGCTCGGCCACAGCGCGTACTTCACCCTCCTCGTCGTGCCCTGCATCACCGTCCTCGCCTTCCTCCTCGCGATGCTCGCCCACCACATCGAGCGCGGCAAATGGCTCTGGCGGCTCTGCTTCTTCGCCCCCTTCCTGCTGCCCTCCACCGTCGCCGCCAACCTGTGGCAGTGGCTGTTCAACCCCGGCACCGGCATGGTGAACCACGTCCTCGGCATCGAGACGGCCTGGCTCACCGACAAGTCGTACGCCATGCTCGCCGTCGTCATCTGCACCCTGTGGTGGACCGTCGGCTTCAGCTTCCTGCTCTACCTCGCCGCCCTCCAGGGCATCCCCGACCACCTCTACGAGGCCGCCAAACTCGACGGCGCGGGCGCCTGGCACCGCATCGTCCACATCACCCTGCCGATGCTGCGCCACATCACCGGCCTCGTCGTCGCCCTCCAGATCCTCGCCTCGCTCCAGGTCTTCGACCAGGCCGTGGTGATGATGGACTTCGGCCCCGGCCCGGAGAACAGCACCCGCACCTTCGTGCAGTACACCCTCGAAGAGGGCTTCACCAGCTACCGCGTGGGCTACGCCTCCGCCATCTCCATCATCTTCTTCGTGATCATCGCGGCCGTCGCCCTCGCCCGGATGTGGCTGCTGCGCAACCGTGAGGAGGGCGGCCGATGACCACCGCCACACAGCCCCGTGTGACACCCCGCAGGGCCTGGACCCCCAGCCAGATCGTCCTCACCCTCCTCGGCACGGCCGTCTCCGTCGTCTTCCTCTCCCCGCTCGCCTGGGCCCTGTTCACCTCCCTCAAGTCCGAGACAGAGGCCGTCGAGGTGCCCCCGCACTGGCTGCCGAGGGAATGGACCGGCCAGGCATGGACGGCGATCTTCGAGACCGGCAACATCACCAACTGGTTCGTCAACTCGCTGGTGGTCTCCGTCTGCGTCACCACCGTCGTGCTCGTCGTCGCCGCCCTCGCCGGATACGGCTTCGCCCGCACCGAGTTCCGCGGCAAGAACGTCCTGCTCGGCCTCGTCATGGCGGGTCTGATGGTCTCCCCGGCCGTCCTCGGCGTCCCCCTGTTCACCACCGTCCAGCAACTGGGCATGGTCGACACCTACTGGGGCATGATCCTGCCGCAGTGCGCGCCCGCCGCGATGGTCTACATCCTCTACAAGTTCTTCCAGGGCATCCCGCGCGAACTGGAGGAAGCGGCCTTCATCGACGGCGCGGGCCGCTGGCGCGTCTTCTTCACCATCGTCGTCCCGCTGGCCCGCCCGTCCCTCGCGGCGGTCGGCATCTTCACCTTCATCGCCTCCTGGAACAACTTCCTGTGGCCCTACATGGTGACCAACAACCCCGACCTCATGACCATGCCCAACGGCATCGCGACCGTCATGAACTCCTACGGCATCCAGTGGGCCCAGCTCATGGCCGGCGGCCTGATGGCGGGCCTGCCCCTCATCGTCGTCTTCGTCTTCTTCCAACGGCAGATCGTGGCGGGCGTCGCCCACACGGGATTGGCGGGCCAGTGACCCCGCGCAGCACCCTCGCCGCCGCCACCGCAGCGGCCCTGCTGATCCTCACCCCCACCCCGGCACGGGCGGCACCGGCCTACCCCGACCCCCAGCCGATCACCGGCCAGCAGATCATCCACGACCCCACGGTCATACGCCTCAAGACGGGCGGATACGTGGCCTACTCGACGGGCGGCGTGATCGGCGCCCGCCTCTCCCGGGACCGCGTCCACTGGAAGGACTCCGGCAACGCCTTCGCCGAACCCCCCGCCTGGTGGTACGAGTACAACGACACCGGCGACCCCTGGGCCCCCGACCTCTCCCATCGCGACGGCCGCTACTGGCTCTACTACGCCGTCTCCTCCTGGGGCACCAACCACTCCGCGATCGGCGTCGCCACCTCCCCCTCCGGCCTCCCCGGCACCTGGACCGACCACGGCAAGGTCCTCACCTCCGAGACCACCGACCACTGGAACGCCATCGACCCCTCGGTCATCCGCGCCGACGGCAGGCTCTGGATGACCTTCGGCTCCTACTGGACCGGCATCCGGATGGTGGAGCTGGACGCCAGGACCGGCAAGGCGGTGGAGGACGCCACGGTCCACCACCTGGCGACCCGCCCCGACCTCCCGTACGCCGTCGAAGGCCCGTACATCGTCCGGCACGGCCGCTACCACTACCTCTTCGCGTCCTACGACGCCTGCTGCTCCGGCGTGGACTCCACCTACCGGATCAAGGTGGGCCGCTCGACCTCCGTCAAGGGCCCCTACGTCGACAGCACCGGCACCCCGATGCTGGAGGGCGGCGGCGACCTGCTCCTGGAGGGCCACGGCCGCTTCGTCGGCACCGGCGGCCAGTCGGTCTTCAAGGACCGGGGAGAGGACTGGCTGGCGTACCACTACTACGACGCCGAGGACGACGGCACACCGAAGCTGGGGCTGAACAGGCTCAGCTGGACAAGAGACGGCTGGCCCAAGGTCCTCTAGGGGCGCGGGAAACCGCGCTACCAGCCACGGACAACCCGCAGACGAAAGGAAGCCATGCGCACCGCCCGCTTCACCCTCGACCCCGCCTTCACCGTCGGCGAGGTCAACCCCCGCATCTTCGGCAGCTTCGTGGAACACCTCGGCCGCTGCGTCTACACCGGCATCTTCGAACCGGACCACCCCACCGCCGACGACTCCGGCCTCCGCCAGGACGTCCTCGACCTGGTCCGTGAACTCGGCGTCACCGCCATCCGCTACCCCGGCGGCAACTTCGTCTCCGGCTACAAGTGGGAGGACTCGGTCGGCCCCGTCGAGGACCGCCCCCGCCGCCTCGACCTCGCCTGGCGCACCACGGAGTCCAACCGCTTCGGACTCTCCGAGTACATCGGCTTCCTGAAGAAGATCGGCCCGCAGGCGGAACCCATGATGGCCGTCAACCTCGGCACCCGGGGCGTCGCCGAGGCCATCGAACTCCAGGAGTACGCCAACCACCCGTCCGGCACCGCGCTCTCCGACCTCCGCCAGGCCCACGGCGACAAGGACCCCTTCGGCATCAGGCTCTGGTGCCTCGGCAACGAGATGGACGGCCCCTGGCAGACCGGCCACAAGACGGCCGAGGAATACGGCCGCATCGCCGCCGAGACCGCCCGCGCGATGCGCCAGGTCGACCCGTCCGTCGAACTCGTCGCCTGCGGCAGCTCCGGCCAGTCCATGGAGACCTTCGCCGAATGGGAGGCGACCGTCCTCAAGGAGACGTACGACCTGGTCGACTACATCTCCCTGCACGCCTACTACGAGCCCCACGACGGCGACCTCGACTCCTTCCTCGCCTCCGCCGTCGACATGGAGTCGTTCATCGAGAACGTGGTGGCGACCTGCGACCACGTCGGCGCCCGCCTGAAGTCCAAGAAGAAGATCAACCTCTCCTTCGACGAGTGGAACGTCTGGTACATGTCGGGCACCGAAGCCAAGGTCGGCGACCTCGACTGGCCCGAGGCCCCCCGCCTGCTGGAGGACAACTACAGCGTCACCGACGCCGTCGTCTTCGGCTCCCTCCTCATCGCACTGCTCCGGCACGCCGACCGGGTCACGGTCGCCTGCCTCGCGCAGCTCGTGAACGTCATCGCCCCGATCATGACCGAGCCGGGCGGCCCGGCCTGGCGGCAGACCACGTTCTTCCCCTTCGCACAGGCCTCCCGGTACGGCCGCGGCGAGGTCCTCGACGTCCGTGTCGACTCACCGACGTACGAGACGAAGAAGTACGGCGAGACGGACCTGCTGCACGCCACCGCCGTACGCGCCGAGGACGGCTCGGTCACCGTCTTCGCCGTCAACCGCGACCGCACCGAGCCGCTGCCACTGCACGTCGCCCTGAACGGCCTGGACCTCACGCGGGTGGTGGAGCACAGCGCCCTCTCGGACGCCGACCCCGACGCCCGCAACACGCTCGACGCGCCGGAGCGGGTGGCCCCGCGCGCGGTGGACGGCACCACGCTCCAGGACGGCACCCTGACCGCCGTACTGGAGCCGCTGTCCTGGAACGTGATCCGAATGAGCTGATACTGCGCCCCCTCCGGTGCGCCGTCGCCCACCGGCGCACCGGACAATGGGGCCATGAGGATCTCGGCACGGGCGGACTACGCGGTCCGGGCGGTACTGGAGCTGGCCGCACGGCAGGGACAGGGCGGTGACCCGGTGAAGGCGGAGACCATCGCCGCCGCACAGGACATCCCGCACAAGTTCCTGGAGGGCATCCTGGGCGACCTGCGGCGCGGCGGGATCGTCGAGAGCAGGCGAGGCGGCAGCGGCGGCTACCGCCTCGCCCGCGACCCTGCGGCGATCACCGTCGCGGACGTCATCCGCACGGTGGACGGACCCATCGTCTCGGTCCGCGGCGAACGCCCCAACAGCCTCACCTACACCGGCACCGCCGAACCCCTCCTGCCCCTCTGGATCGCCCTGCGCGCCAACGTCCGCGCCATCCTCGAGGGCGTGACCATCGCCGACATCACCGCGAACGCCCTCCCCGAGCCGGTACTCCGCCTGGCAGCGGAACCGGCGTCCTGGGAGAACCCGACGTGACGGCCCTGCCCGGCCTCAGCCCGCTCCCTCAGCCGAACATGCCGACCTCGTAGCTGCCCGCGGGCTGGCGGACGAGGACGTTGAGGCGGTTGTAGGTGTTGATGAGGGCGATCAGCGAGACCAGCGCGGCGAGCTGGTCCTCGTCGTAGTGCTTGGCCGCGTTCTCCCACACCTCGTCACTGACCCCACCGGCAGCGTCCGCGATCCGCGTACCCTCCTCGGTCAGCTCCAGCGCGGCCCGCTCGGCGTCGGTGAAGACGGTGGCCTCCCGCCAGGCGGCGATCAGATTGAGCCGCACGGAGGTCTCCCCGGCGTGCGCGGCGTCCTTGCTGTGCATGTCGGTGCAGAACCCGCAGCCGTTGATCTGGCTGGCCCGGATCTTCACCAGTTCCTGCGTCGCGGCCGGCAGGGTCGAGTCGGAGACGACCCTCCCCGCGTTGTTGATGCCCTTCATGAACTTCAGGGCGACGGGGTTGGCGAACGCGTTCAGACGGGCTTCCATGACGACTCCTCTGCTGCAAAGCCACTGCCTTGTTGCTGGCTACACAGCTATGACCCGCCGCCCCCAACGAATGTGACAGAGCCGAATGTGACCTACGTCTCCCGCCCGGAACTACGGTACCGCTCCTGACCACAGCCCCCAGGACGCGCTACGACGGCCCCCACGGTCACTTGAGCGCTCCGGGTGCGGTGGGGCCGGTTATGCGTCGTAAGTACGGGGCCGTTCCCGCGAGTCACCGCATCCGGCATCCGGCCCCGGGGTTGGTGTGGCGTGCGCGGAGGATTGACGCGAACGGGGTTCGATTCTACGGTCCGTCCGACAGAGCGACCGATGTTCGAAACCACGAACAAACTGGAGCGTTCAAGTGAGCCGCACCCCCCGCACCCCCACAACCCCCAGCACCCACCCCCGCCGAAAAGCCACCCGCACCGCCCTCCTCGCCCTCCCCGCCGCCATGGTCCTCGCGTTGATCCCCTCCAGCGCGTCGGCGTACCCCAACCCCGGGCGGGTCACCGGGTCCGTCGTGACGCACGATCCGTCGATGATCCGCACGTCCTCCGGGCAGTACCTGCTCTACGCCACCGGCGGCGGCATCAGCAACAAGACCTCCAGTGACCGCATCGCCTTCACCGCCGGGCGGGACGCGTTCGGCACCCGGCCCAGCTGGTGGTCGCGGTACTCGTCCGTGCCGGAGGCCTGGGCGCCGGACATCTCGTACCACGGCGGCAAGTACCTGATGTACTACTCGGTCTCGTCCTTCGGCTCGAACACCTCCGCGATCGGGCTCGCGGGCTCCACCACCGGCCAGCCGGGCACCTGGAGCGACTACGGCATCGTCTACACCTCCAGCTCCTCCAGCGACTACAACGCCATCGACCCCAACCTCTTCGTCGACGGCGACGGCAAGTGGTGGCTGTCGTTCGGCAGTTGGTGGACCGGCATCAAGATGATCCAGATCGATCCGGCGACCGGGAAGCAGCTCGGCTCCAACACCACCCGGTACTCCCTCGCCTCCCGTCCCACCGGCACCAAGGCGGTCGAGGCCCCGTTCATCGTCAGGCGGGGGAGCTACTACTACCTCTTCGCCTCGTACGACACCTGCTGCGCGGGCACCAGCTCCACGTACAAGGTCAAGGTGGGGCGGGCCACGAGCGTCACCGGGCCGTACTACGACCGCAACGGCGTCTCGATGATGAACAACGGGGGCACTCCCGTCCTGGAGTCGCACGGGAACGTCATCGGCCCCGGCGGCCAGTCGGTCATGCCGGACGTGGACGGCGACCTGATCGTCTACCACTACTACGACGGCGCCGACAACGGCACCCCCAAGCTCGGCATCAACCTCCTGAACTGGAGCAGCGGATGGCCCGTCGCCTACTGACCCTGGTGGCGGCCCTCCTGCTCGCGCTGAGCCTCGGACAGCCGTCCGCGAGCGCCGCCTCGTTCAGCAACCCCGTGAAGTCCGTGAAGGGCGCCGACCCCTGGATCACGTACCACGACGGCAACTACTACCTGGTCTCCACCAGTTGGACGGACGTCATCACCATCCGCAGGGCCCCCACCCTCGGCGGCCTCGCGACCGCCCCCAGCGTCCAGGTGTGGCAGGGTGACGCGGCGTCCCGCTGCTGCAACATCTGGGCGCCGGAGCTGCACTACCTCAACGGCCGTTGGTATCTGTACTACGTGGCCGGACAGAACGTCTCCGACTACAACCCGACCCAGCGCAGTCACGTCCTGGAGAGCGCGGGCTCCGACCCGCTGGGCCCGTACACCTACCGGGGCCAGCTCAACTCCTCCTGGATGCTCGACCCGACCGTGGCGACCATCAACGGCCAGCTGTACCTGTTCGGCAGCACGCACAGCGGCACGCAGAACATCGTCGCCGCGCGGATGTCGAACCCGTACACGGTCAGCTCCTCCTTCACGACCGTCTCCAGCCCCACCTACGACTGGGAACGGTCGGGCGGCACGGTCAACGAGGGGCCCGAGATCCTCCAGCGCGGCGGCCGGACCTTCCTCGTCTACTCCGCCAGCGGCTGCTGGACCCCGGACTACAAGCTCGGGCAGCTCGAACTCACCGGGTCCAACCCCACCTCCGCCTCCTCCTGGGTGAAGAAGCCGACCCCCGTGTTCCAGCGCAGTGACGCCAACGGCGTCTACGGCCCCGGACACAACGGCTTCTTCACCTCCCCGGACGGCAGCGAGAGCTGGATCGTCTACCACGCCAACGACAACGCCGGCGAGGGGTGCGACAACGGGCGTACCACCCGTGCGCAGAGGTTCGGCTGGAACGCGGACGGGACGCCCGACTTCGGCACCCCGGTCCGCCTGGGCGCCGCCCTCCCCGGCCCCTCCGGTGAACCGTCGGCCACTTCCACCACGTACACGGTCGTCAACCGCAACAGCGGGAAGTGCCTGGACGTGGCGGGGAGTTCGGGAGCCGACGGCGCCAACGTGCAGCAGTACACCTGCAACGGTGGTGCCCATCAGCGCTGGCGGCTCGAGGACCTCGGCGACGACACCCACCGGCTGGTGAACGTGGCGAGCGGCAAGGTGCTCGACACCGCCAACTGCGATCCGGCGGACGGCACCACCCTGCGGCAGTGGTCCTGGTTGAACAACACCTGCCAGCGCTTCCGCTTCCTCGCCACCGGCAGCGGCCACGTCCGCATCGTCAACCAGGCCACCGGCAAGGTCGCCGACGTCGCCAACTGCTCGACGGCCGACGCCACCGACGTACGCCAGTGGACCTGGCTCAACAACGCCTGCCAGCAGTGGCGGCTGACGCCTGTGCGGTGATCAGGCGGTGCCCCTGACCGTGGCGACGTGGTCGGTCAGCTTGACGTCGTCGTACACGGCGATCGTCACGGTCCTTCCCTCGGGAATGTCCAGGTTCACCTTCTTGACGTCCCAGGCGTCGGACGTGCCGGGGGGCGTGTACACCCCGTACCGTCCGCCGTCACCCTCGTAGGACACCTTGTAGTAGAGGCCGTCACCGTCGTTCGTGACGTCGTACATCCACAGGATCTCGTCGTACGGGTGGAACTCGACCTTCGCCAGCGCGTAGGGGTACGTGTAGCCGAACACGGCCTTGACGCCGACCCCACCGTCGTCCTTCTCGAAGTAGGTGCCGTCGATGGGGTCGTTGAAGCGGCAGGGGCAGTAGACCGTCGTCTGGGAGTCATGCTGGATGATCTTCGGGTCCGGATCGTAGGCGCTCGCCGGAGTGGCGGTCATGGCAGCGACGGTGATGGCGGCAGACACCACTCCGACCAGGGACGCGATCGCCCGGTTACGCATCTTCATCCTCCGTTTTCGTCACCGGTTCACAGGGGCGCACCTCGCATCGGCGAGGGGCGCCTCCGTGACTATGCGCCACCCTCGCCGTCTCATCACCGCTATGGGATGTCTCGGTACGCGAGCCCCCCTGACCTGCTCAAACACATGGAGGACGGGGACGCGGTGGGACGCCTGGGACGGTGTCCGGGACGGGGACGTCCGGTGGGGCGGGTCAGCCCGCCTGGCCCATTCCCGCCGCGTTGGGCCAGCCGCCAGGCCCCGGCCAGCCGGTAGCCGGGGCCGCCGTCAGGTCGGCGGGGGCCGTGGCGCCGCGGACCTGGGCCGCGGTGAGGCCGCCGCGGGCCGGGACGCCGGGTGGGGTGGGGCCGGTCATCGCCGCGGCCGGGGCCATCGCCGGAGTTATTGCCGGGGCCATCGCCGGTGTCATCGCGGGAGTCATCGCCGGTGCCGTCGCGGGAGACATCGCCGGGGTCATCGCCGCCGCCGGCGCCGGTACCGGAGTGGGGGCCGGTACCGGCTGCTGGGCGGCGGCGGGCCGCGGTGCCGCAGGTTGGGGGGCGGGCTGGGGGACCCCCTGCGGTACCGCTTGCGGGTAGGTCTGGGGCATCGGCTGCGGGTAGGCCGCCGCCGGGGCCGGCTGGGGTACCGCCTGGGGGAGTTCGACGGGAGCGGGCGCCGCCTGCGCCATCCGCATCCCGGCCCCGTTCGTCGCGCCGACCAGGCGGTCGACCGCCGCCGTGCCCGAGCTGTAGCTGGTCCCGGTGCCCAGCTCGGGCACGGCGGCTCCCCTCCTGGTCCCGTAGAGCACCTGTTCCAGGCCGGACACCAGGCGACGCACGTCCACCTGGGGGCGCACCACGAGACGCAGGAAGCGGCTGGACGAACCGATCTTGTTGCCGCACTCGCGGACCAGGATCCGGTGCTCGGTGAGCATCCGGTCCCGGACCACCGTGCCCTCCGAGCCCACCGGGAGGCGGACGAAGAGGAAGTTGCCCTGGGAGGGGTAGACCGTCAGGCCGGGGAGGGCGGCCAGTTGGTTCGCCATGTCGAGGCGGTCGCGACGGACCTGCTGGAGGCTCTGGGTGTACTCCGTGCCGTGTTCCTTGAGCATGAAGACGACGTGTTCGGCGAAGGCGTTGAGGTTCCACTTGGGGAGCATCGAGCGGACCTTGCCCGCGAGCGCCGGGTTGGCGACCAGGTAGCCGAAGCGGATGCCGTGCAGGCCGAAGTTCTTGCCGAGGCTGCGCAGGACGATGACGTTCGGCCGCAGCATCGCCTCCTGGACGACGGACGGTTCCGCCTCCGCGTCGGCGAACTCCAGGAACGACTCGTCGACCACGACCAGGTCCAGGTCGGCCATGGCGTCCATGAACTGCACGATGGCGTGCTTGTGGAGGAAGCCGCCGTCGGGGTTGTTGGGGTTGCAGATCACGGCGACGCGGGTGCCGCGCGCCCGGATGAACTCGGCGTACTGCGCGAGGTCGAGGGCGAAGCCGCTGGACTCCTGGAGCGGGAACATGTCGACCCGTTTGCCGGTCTCCATGGGCTGGTCGGTCCAGCGGCCGAAGGTGGGGACGGGGATGGCGAGGGACTCACGGACCAGCAGGTGGTCGATCCAGGTGATCAGCTCGGTGGAGCCGTTGCCCATCGCCACGCACTGCGGCGGCAGCTGGAGCAGGCTGCACAGTTCGGCCGTGATGGTGTCGGCGCTGCTCGGGTAGTACGTGATGATGTCACGGAGCTTGCCCGCCATGTCGTCGAACATGGCGGGGGTGGGGAAGTACGGGTTGCAGGGGATGCAGAAGTCCACCGGACCGGCGCCGTCCCCGCCGCTCTCCCGCGTCAGCGCAGCCATCGAAGGGCTGTGCGCCGCCGTGGAGCGGAACAACGAGGTGACGTTGTCAGCCAAGGCAACCTCCGTCTGTGGGTGGCCCGTGCGGGGGAGCACGGGCCGCCCTTACGTACGGAGGCGGGGGTGACACCGTTCAACGGACGTGAAGGAAATGTGTCCTCACGCCCGGGGCCGCCGGGTCACGCGCTGAACGAGTGCACCGTCGTCGTCCGGTACGTCTGCCCCGGTCGCAGCACCGTCGACGGGAAGCCGGGCTTGTTCGGGGAGTCCGGGAAGTGCTGGGTCTCCAGGCACAGCCCGTCGCCCTGCCGGTAGACGGTGCCGCCGGTGCCGACGAGGGTGCCGTCGAGGAAGTTGCCGGAGTAGAACTGGAGGCCGGGTTCTGTGGTGGCGATGCGCATCGTGCGGCCGGAGGACGGGTCCCGCAGCGTCGCCGCGTGGCCGGGGCGGGTGGTGATGCCCTTGTCCAGGACCCAGTTGTGGTCCAGGCCCTGCCCGTACAGCAGTTGCTGGTGGGCGACGCGGATGTCGCGGCTGACCGTCTTGGCGCGGCGGAAGTCGAAGGGGGTGCCCGCGACCCTGGCCAGTTCGCCGGTGGGGATCAGGCCCGCGTCGACGGGTGTGTAGCGGGAGGCGTCGATCGACAGCTCGTGGTCGTAGATCGTGCCGCTGGACTCGCCCGCGAGGTTGAAGTAGACGTGGCTGGTGAGGTTCACGACGGTGGGTTTGTCGGTGGTGGCCTCGTAGTCGATGCGCCAGTCTCCGTGCCGGGTGAGGGTGTACGTCACCTGGGTGCGCAGCGTGCCGGGGTAGCCCATCTCGCCGTCGGCGCTGGTGTAGTGCAGGCGCAGGCCGACGTCGGTGCCGTGGGTGAAGGGCTCGATGTCCCAGATCCGCTTGTCGAAGCCCTGGGCGCCGCCGTGCAGGCTGTTCTCGCCGTCGTTGACGGAGAGCTGGTACGTGGTGCCGTCGAGGGTGAAGCGGCCCTTGTCGATGCGGTTGCCGTAGCGGCCGATGAGGGCGCCGAAGTAGGGGCTGGAGGCGACGTACTCCTCGATGGTGTCGAAGCCGAGGGAGACGTTCGCGTACCGGCCGCGCCGGTCGGGGATCTCCAGGGACTGCACGATGCCGCCGTAGGAGAGGACCTTCATCCGTGTGCCGCCGTTCGCCAGCGACCAGCGGTAGACCTTGGTGCCGTCGGCGAGCCTGCCGAAGAGTGACTTCGTGGGTCCGCCGCCCTTCGCGTGTGCCGTGCCCCCTGTCGTCGCCGCCGCGGTGATCCCGGCGGCTGCCGCTCCTGCGATGACCGTGCGTCTGCTCAGTTCCATGTGCGGCTCTCCCAAAAGGTGGGGCCCCGCCGTCCGGCGGGGCCCGAGCGACTTACGAACCGACCTTGCGCTTGTTCCACACGTCGAAGCCGACCGCGGCCAGCAGGGCCATGCCCTTGATGACCTGTTGCCAGTCGGTGCCGACGCCGAGCAGGTTCATGCCGTTGTTCAGCACGCCGAGGACGAGGCCGCCGATGATCGCGCCGAGGACGGTGCCGACACCGCCGCTCATGGACGCGCCACCGATGAACGCCGAGGCGATGGCCTCGAGTTCGTAGTTCAGGCCCGCCTTCGGAGACGCCGCGTTCAGGCGGGCGGCGACCACCAGACCCGCCAGGGCCGCGAGCATGCCCATGTTCAGGAAGACATAGAAGGTGACCTTCTTGGACTTGACGCCGGACAGCTTGGCCGCCGGCAGGTTGCCGCCGATGGCGTAGATGTGGCGGCCGAAGATGGAGTTGCGCATCACGTAGCTGTAGCCGACCACCAGCACGCCCAGGACCAGCAGGACGATGGGGGTGCCCTTGTAGCTGGCGAGGAGGAGCGTGACGGTCAGGATCGCGGCTGTGATGGCGACCAGCTTCAGCAGGAAGAGGTTGCGCGGCAGGACGTCGAGGGAGAACTCCTGCTGGCGCTTGCGGTCCCGGATCTCCTGGAGGACCACGGCGACGATCAGGACGATGCCCAGCAGCAGGGTGAGGTTGTGGTAGTTGGTCTCCGGGCCGACCTCCGGCAGGAAGCCGTTGCCTATCTTCTGCTCGCCCTTGGGGAACGGGCCGAGGGTCTGGCCCTCCAGGAAGATCTCGGTGAGGCCGCGGAAGACCAGCATGCCCGCGAGGGTCACGATGAAGGACGGTATGCCGCCGTAGGCGATGAAGAAGCCTTGTACGGCTCCGGCGACGGCGCCGATGGCCAGGCAGAGCACCACGGCGATCGGCCAGGGCATGTCGTTCTTGACCATGAGCACGGCGGCCACGGCGCCGATGAACGCCGTCAGTGAGCCGACGGACAGGTCGATGTGGCCCGCGATGATGACGAGCATCATGCCGATCGCGAGGATCAGGATGTAGCTGTTCTGGAGGACCAGGTTGGAGACGTTGCGCGGCAGCAGCAGGTCGCCGTCGGTCCACACCGCGAACAGCGCCACGATCAGGCCGAGGGCGATCAGCATGCCGTACTGCCGCATGTTGCGGCGCATGCCCTCCAGGACCAGGCCCAGCAGTCCGCCGCCCGTGGCCCCGCCGCCCTTGCCGGGCGGCGCGGGGGCCGGTGTCTTGGCCGTCACATCGGTGCTCATCGCGTTACCTCTTTGTCCTTAGTCATCTGACGCATCAGTGATTCCTGCGAGGCCTCGGCCCGCGAGAACTCACCGGTCAGCCGCCCCGCGGCCATGGTGTAGATGCGGTCGCACATACCGAGCAGCTCCGGCAGCTCGGAGGAGATGAAGACGACCGCCTTGCCCTGGGCGGCCAGTTGGTCGATGACCGTGTAGATCTCGTACTTGGCGCCGACGTCGATGCCGCGCGTCGGCTCGTCCAGGATCAGCACGTCCGGCCCCGCGAAGATCCACTTGCTGAGGACGACCTTCTGCTGGTTGCCGCCGGACAGCTTGCCCACCGGTTCGAAGACGGTGGGTGCCTTGATGTTCATGGACTTGCGGAAGCCCTCGGCGACCTGCCGTTCCTCGTGCTCGTCGACCACGCCCCGCCTGGCGACCTTGCTCAGCGCGCTGAGCGAGATGTTGCGGTTGATGGTGTCGATGAGGTTGAGGCCGAAGTGCTTGCGGTCCTCGGTGACGTAGGCGATGCCGTGGCCGACCGCCTCGGCGACGGTCTTGGTGCGGATCTCCTGGCCGTCCTTGAGGACGGTGCCGCCCGCGTACCGGCCGTAGGTGCGGCCGAAGACGCTCATCGCCAGTTCGGTGCGTCCGGCGCCCATGAGGCCCGCGATGCCGACGATCTCCCCGCGCCGTACGTGCAGCGTGACGTCGTCGACGACCTTGCGGTGCTGGTCGATGGGGTGGTGCACGGTCCAGTCGCGGATCTCCAGGGCCGGGGCGGCGCCCTCCTCCGGCTGGTGGGGGGTGCGCTCGGGGAAGCGGTGTTCCAGGTCGCGGCCGACCATGCCGCTGATGATCCGGTCCTCGGTGGTCTCCGCGGCCTTCACGTCGAGCGTCTCGATGGTCTGCCCGTCGCGCAGGATCGTCACCGAGTCGGCGACCTTGCGGATCTCGTTGAGCTTGTGGCTGATGATGATCGAGGTGATGCCCTGCTTCTTCAGCTCCAGGATCAGGTCCAGCAGCTTCCCGCTGTCCTCGTCGTTCAGGGCCGCGGTCGGCTCGTCGAGGATGAGCAGCTTCACCTTCTTCGACAGGGCCTTGGCGATCTCCACCAGTTGCTGCTTGCCCACGCCGATGTCGGCGACGCGGGTCTCGGGGTGGTCGTCGAGCCCGACCCTGCGCAGCAGCTCGGTGGCGTGCCTGAGGGTCTCGTTCCAGTTGATGAACCCGCGGGAGGCGTGTTCGTTGCCGAGGAAGATGTTCTCGGCGATGGAGAGGTACGGCACCAGCGCCAGCTCCTGGTGGATGATGACGATGCCGTGCTGCTCGCTCGCCCGGATGTCCTTGAAGCGGCAGGTCTCTCCCTCGAAGAGGATGTCCCCCTCGTAGCTGCCGTGCGGGTGGACGCCGGAGAGGACCTTCATCAGGGTCGACTTGCCGGCGCCGTTCTCGCCGCAGATGGCGTGGACCTCGCCCTGCCGGACGGTCAGGGTGACGTCCGACAGCGCCTTGACGCCGGGAAAGGTCTTGACGATCGAGCGCATTTCCAGGACGGGTCCCGCCATGGTCGTGCCTTCCAATCAGTAGGGGACGGCGGTTACTTGAGGTCGCTCTCCTTGATGTAGCCGGAGTCGACCACGACCTCCTGGTAGTTCTCCTTGTTCACGGCGACCGGCTCCAGCAGGTAGGCCGGGACGACCTTCGAGCCGTTGTCGTAGGTCTCGGTGTCGTTGGTCTCGGGCTCCTTGTCGTTGAGGAGCGCGTCGACCATGTTGGAGGCGACCTTGGCCAGTTCGCGGGTGTCCTTGTAGACCGTCATGGACTGCTCGTCCGCGATGATCGACTTCACCGAGGCGACCTCGGCGTCCTGGCCGGTGACCACCGGCAGCGGCTTGCTCTTGGTGCCGTAGCCGTCGGACTTCAGCGCGGACAGGATGCCGATGGAGATGCCGTCGTACGGGGAGAGGACCGCGTCGACCGGGTCGCTCTTGTAGGACTTGGTGAGGATGTCGTCCATGCGGCGCTGCGCGGTGGCGCCGTCCCAGCGCAGGGTGGTGACCTGGGTGAGGTCGGTCTGGCCGGACTTGACGACGAGCTGCTTCTTGTCGATGTAGGGCTGGAGGACGTTCATGGCGCCCTGGAAGAAGTAGCGGGTGTTGTTGTCGTCGTTGGAGCCCGCGAACAGCTCGATGTTGAAGGGGCCCTTCTCGCTGCCGTCGGCGAGGCCGAGCTGCTCGACGATGTAGGTGCCCTGGAGTTCGCCGACCTTCTCGTTGTCGAAGGAGGCGTAGTAGTCGACGTTCTCGGTGCCGAGGATGAGCCGGTCGTAGGAGATCACGGGGATGTCGGCGTCGGCAGCCTGCTGGAGCACGTTGTTGAGCGACTTGTTGTCGATCGCGGCGACGATCAGGGCGTCAACGCCCTGCGTGATCATGTTCTCGATCTGGGAGACCTGCTGGTCGGGCTCGTCCTCGCCGAAGACCAGCTTCGTCTTGTAGCCCTTGGACTCCAGGTTCTTCACGACGTTGTCGCCGTCGGCGATCCAGCGCTCGGAGGACTTGGTCGGCATCGCGATGCCGATGGTGGCGCCCTCGGAGCCGCCGCTCTTGTTCTCCTCGCTGCCGCCCTCGCTGTCCTGTCCGCAGGCGGTGAGGGTCAGGGCGAGGGAGGCGGCGGTGGCTATGGCGGCGAGTGAGGCTCGGCGGTTGCGCATGGTCATCATCCTTGATGTGTGTGCGGCTGGGAGGGCGGTCGGCCGTGCGGGTTGGAGCGGGGCGACCAAGAAGGTGTGTTGGATTGTGCGCAGCTGTGTCGCGTTTTGAGGAGGGAAGTTTCCGGAAAGTTATGCCGGGATGTCGAACCTGATCAGTTCGCCCGGCAGCCGCGACCCCAGCGGCGCCATCTCCCCGTCCGCGCCGTGCCGGGCGAGCAGATCCAGCGCGAGCCGTCCGCGCCGCACCCGCTCCCGGGCGGTGTCCAGGGTCAGGTCACGCATATGGGTGCCGTACGGGTAGATCCCGGGGGCCTTGGACAGGCCGAACTTCAGGTAGAGCGGGGCGCCGCGCCGGATCAGCTCGGCGACCTCGTACATCCGCACATAGCCGCCGAGGTCGTCGGGCGCCTCGATGTACATGTCCATCGGCGCGGCGGACACCCGGCGTATCTCGGTGAGGTGGTCCAGGGTCAGGTCGCTGGGCACATTGATCGAGTCGGCGCCCAGCAGCTCGTACACCTGGTACGACGCCGGGTTGACCGGCCCGATCAGCGCCGACACCTTCAGCGTGGTGTCGGCCGGGATGATCCCGGCGGCCCGCGCCCGGTGCAGCGTCCACAGCACGCCCTCGTCGGCCACGAGCAGGCACTTCACGCCCAGCTCGGTGGCGCGCACGGCGTCCTCGACGCACCCGGCGACCGCGTCGTGGCCCCGGGCGCGGGTGCCCGCGCCCCGTGAGTCGGTGCGCGTGGAGCCGCCGATGTCCCAGGTGCCGCGCGGCCCCGTGAACAGGCACAGCTCGATGTCACGCTCGGCGGTCGCCTCGACCATCTCGGTGATCTCGGCGTCGGTGAGCATCCACACGCCGCTGCCCTGGCTGATCCGGTGGATCGGCACATCGAGCCGCGAGGACTCCTTCAGGACCACCGCCAGCGCCTCGGGACCCTCGCACGAGGGGATCTCGGTGCGCCAGCGGCCGCCGCCGGGGAAGGAGTGCGGCGAGGCGTCGGCGGGGTCGAGGGCCGGGGCGCCCAGACCGAGGGTGGTGAGTGCCTGCTCACCGGGCCTGCGGGCTGCCGTGGCGGAAGCGTCGGTCACAAGTTGTCCTTTGTGTTCGATATTTCGGACGAAGTTCGCGGCTTACGGTGCGCGAAGGTTCGCGAAGGCTGCGAAGGCGCGTGCGGGGCCTGGTGTACGCCGGTGCGGGGACCGTCAGGTCGCCCCCGCACCGGCGTACGGCTAAGGGCGGAGGAGCACCTTGCCCACCTTCGGGTCACCGGAGCCCACCAGCTCGATGGCGGCCGAGAACTCGGTGAGCGGCAGCTCGTGCGTCACCAGCGGCACCGGATCCAGCAGCCCCGCGCCGAAGACCCGCACGGCGTGCGCCCACGCCTCCGGCGGCGCCCCGAAGACGGTGTGCACCTCCAGCTGCCGTACGACGAGATCGGTCGGGTCGAGACCCTCCGCGCCCGGCGCGGGAATCCCGGTCAGCACCAGCCGTCCCCCGCGCCGCAGCAGGGCGGCGGCGGTGCGGGCGGCGTCGGCGGACCCGGCGGTCTCGATCACGACGTCGACATCACCGGGCAGTTCCCCGTCCTTGGTGCGGAAGTCGGTCGCCCCGAACCGCCGGGACAGCTCCTCCCGGTCCGGCCGCGTGCCGACCACCAGCAGCTCCGCCGGGGAGGCCGCCCGCAGGAACTGCACCGCGAACATGCCGAGCGTCCCGGTGCCGACCACGGCCACCCGCTCACCCGGCACGGCACGCGCCTTCAGCGCCGCCGCCGCGATACAGGCGGCGGGCTCCAGCAGGGCCGCGGCCGTCAGGTCGGCGTCGTCCGGCAGCACGTGCAGCAGCCGCGCGGGCAGCGTCAGGGTGGTGGCCATCGCACCCGGCTGGGTGAACCCGGTCTCCTCGTACCCGTCGGTGCACAGCGTCGTCTCACCGGCGTGGCAGCGGTCGCACACCTGGCAGTTGCGGAACCCCTCACCGACGACCTTGCGGCCGACGATGCTGGACGGCACCCCGGCGCCGACGGCCTCCACGGTGCCGGACCACTCATGACCCGGGGTGAGCGGGTAACGGACGTACCCCTCGGGCCGGTTGCCCTGGTAGACCTCGCGGTCGCTGCCGCAGATGCCCACGGCGTGCACCCGCACCAGCGCCTCCCCGGCCCCGGGCGGCCGTGGGCTGTGCTCGACGACCCGGTGGGCGCCGGGCGACTCGACGACGACGGCGGCCCCGCTCACGCGCCGCTCCCCTTCGGCTTGCGCTGCTCCCAGCCCTCGGCCCACAGGTCGAAGCGGGCCTGCTGCTGCGGGAACTCGGCGGCGGCGTCGGTGTCCAGCTCGACACCGAGACCGGGCGCGTCGGAGAGGTGGAAGCAGCCGTCCTCCGGGTTCACCTGCGGCGCGCCCTTGACGACCTTCTTGATCTCCGCGTCCGCGAAGTCGTTGAAGTGTTCGAGGATCTTGAAGTTGGGGGAGGTGAACCCCACCTGGAGGGAGGCGGCCGTGAGCACCGGCCCGCCCACGTTGTGCGGGGCGACGAGCATGTAGTGGGTCTCGGCGGTGGCGGCGAGCTTCCGCGTCTCCCAGATGCCGCCGATGTGGCCGACGTCCGGCTGGATGATGTCCACGGCCTGGCTCTCGAACAGCTCCCGGAACTCGATCCGGTCGTGGATGCGCTCACCCGTGGCGAGGGGCATGTCCACCTTCGCCGCGACCTTCTCCAGCGCCTTGAGGTTCTCCGGCGGCACCGGCTCCTCCAGCCACGCGGGCTTGAACGGCGCCAGCTCGTGGGCGAGGCGCACGGCCGTGGCGGGGGAGAAGCGGCCGTGCATCTCCAGCATCAGCTCGGCCTCGGGCCCGATCGCGTCCCGCACCGCCTCGATCAGCGAGACGGCGTACAGGGTCTGCTCGTGGTCCAGCTCGAAGTGCCCCGTGCCGAAGGGGTCGATCTTCAGCGCCCGGTACCCGCGCTCCATCACGCCCTGCGCGGCCTTGTGGTACGCCTCGGGGGTGCGCTCGGTGGTGTACCAGCCGTTGGCGTACGCCTTGACCTTGTCGGTCACCTTGCCGCCGAGCAGCTGCCACACCGGTACGCCGAGGGCCTTGCCCTTGATGTCCCAGCAGGCCATCTCGACGACCGCGATCCCGGACATCACGATCTCACCGGCGCGGCCGTAGTCGCCGTACTTCATCCGCCGTACGAGGTCTTCCACCGCGAACGGGTCCGAGCCGAGAATGTGGTTGGCCTCGGCCTCCTTCAGGTAGCCCAGGAGGGCGTCGGTGTGGCCCAGCATCCGGGTCTCGCCGACTCCGGTGATGCCCTCGTCGGTGTGCACCTGTACGTACGTCAGGTTGCGCCACGGCGTCCCGACGACGTGTGTGCTGATTCCGGTGATGCGCACGGTTGGCTGCCCCTCGTGAACGTCGGCTCTGTTCTGCTCTGTTCGGTATTTCGTCACACGTTCGAAATGCTGGCGTGACAGTAAGGATCGGGCGGCGGGGGTGTCAATGGGTCGAACGCGTAACGGTTTCGACACTTTCGAAAGCTGTGTCGGAATCCCGTTCGGTATCCCGTTGGGAATCCGGTATCGGCGCGAAGGCGCGGGATGCCCCGGGCGCTCCCAACCGCCGCGCCGGAGGCGGGAGTTCCGCACAGAACATTCACAGGCGCGACTAGGAAAGTTACTGATCCGGAACTTAATCTTCCCCCGTCATGGATTACTGCCACCCGTGCCGTCGGCACCTGAATGGCGCCCTCGCCTGCCCGGGGTGCGGAACCCCGGCCGAACAGCTCCCGCCCGACGCGGCGGGGCCCGAAGGCGCAGCGGACGCCCCCGCCAGCGAGACCGGCGCCGACGAGACGGCCGGGACGGCCGGGACCGGGGGAGGGGCGGACCCTCCCGACGGCCACCCCGGCCGCGAGAGCCGCCGGGACCGCAAGGCCGCGGCCCACCGCCGACGGCGCCGCCGCACCGTCCTCATAGCCACCGGCTTCCTGCTGGCCGCGGGCGGCCTGAGCCTCGCCGAGCTGGGCATCGACGCCCCCGGCTCCGGCCCCCGCCCCGCCGCGGCCGGGGACACCTCGCCGGACGGCGGCGCCGTGGAACGCGCGACCCCGGAGGGGACCGCCCCCGCGGCCACCGGCACCCGGGACCCGGGCACCGCCCCGGCCAGCGGCTCCGCCTCCGCCTCCCCGGACGCGTCGCCCTCCACGTCCGCCGAGGAGGACGAGGGCGAGGACGAGGGCGACGAGGAGACGGAGGAGTCCCCGACGCGGGACCCGCAGTCCTCCGAAGCCGGTCCGCCGCCCGCGGACCCCGACCCGGACCCCACCACCGACCCCGGTCCGGACCCGGACCCGACCCCCACGTCCGACCCGCCGACGGAGGACCCGGCGCCGGAACCGACGAAGACCTGCGAACGGTTCCTGTGGTGGTGCACCTGACCGGGGGAGACCGGAAATGGCGGAGGCCGCACCCCACGTCCAAGGGTGCGGCCTCCGCCGTGTGCAACGCCTCTCTCGGGCAACCGTCACGGTGATGTCGCCATGGGTGCCGGAACGAGGGAGATGAGGAAGAGGGGTCAGAGCTTGACGATCATCTTCCCGGTGTTGTCGCCCCGCAGGACCCCGAGGAACGCCTCCAGGTTGTTCTCGATGCCCTCCACCACGGTCTCCCGGTACTTCAGCGCCCCGGACGCCACCCAGGGGCCCACCTCGGAGACGAACTGCGGCTGGAGGTCGTAGTGGTCGCCGACCAGGAAGCCCTCGATGCGGCCCCGGGTCTGGATCAGCCGGGCGAGGTTGCGGGGGCCGGGGGCGGGCTCGGTGTTGTTGTAGACGGAGATCATTCCGCAGACCGCGATCCGGCCGCCCCGGTTGAGCGAGCCGATGGCCGCCTCCAGGTGGTCCCCGCCCACGTTGTCGAAGTAGACGTCGATCCCGTCCGGCGCCGCCGCGCGCAGCTGCTGGCTCACCGGGCCGTCCTTGTAGTTGAAGGCGGCGTCGAAGCCGTACTCCTCCACCAGCAGCCGCACCTTCTCGGCGGAGCCCGCCGAGCCGATCACCCGGGAGGCGCCCTTCAGCTTGGCGAGCTGCCCGACCTGGCTGCCGACCGCGCCCGCCGCACCGGAGACGAACACCGCGTCGCCCTCCTTGAAGGCGGCGGTGCGCAGCAGCCCGGCGTAGGCGGTCAGGCCGGTCATGCCGAGCACGCCGAGGTACGTCGACAGCGGCGCGGTCTCCGGGTCGACCTTGACGGCGTGCTTGGCCTCGACGGTGGCGTACTCGCGCCAGCCGCCGAAGTGCAGGACGTGGTCGCCGGGCGCGATGCCGTCGGCGTTCGAGGCGACGACCTCGCCCACGGCACCGCCCTGCATCGCCTTGCCCAGCTCGTACGGGGCGACGTAGGACTTGGCGGCGCTCATCCGGCCGCGCATGTACGGGTCGACGGAGAGGTAGGCGTTGCGGACCAGGACCTCGCCCGCCGCAGGCTGCCGGATCTCCGCCTCGACGAGCGCGAAGTCACCGGGCTCGGGCCAGCCGACGGGGCGGCTGAGCAGCTGCCACTCGCGGCTGACGGCGGGGAGCGTGGGGGTGTCGGTCATGGGGGGCGCCTCTCAGAAGCCGGGAATTACCTCAGCAATTACTTCAGTACCTGAAACAACCATGCCTTTGAATATTTCAGAGTGTCAAGTAAGCGGGTACCCTGGAGAGCATGGCCACACCCCCCACAGCCCGTCGCCCCGACGCACTCACCCTGGAGGTCGTCGACCTCATCGGCTCCGTCGTGGCCCGCTACCACGACGAGTACGAGGAGGCCGCCGCCGAGCACGCCCTCACCGGCGCCCAGGCCAAGCTCCTCGGCCTGCTCAGCCTCGACCCGCTGCCGATGCGCAAGCTCGCCCACAAGCTCAAGTGCGAGCCGTCCAACGTCACCGGCATAGTCGACCGCCTGGAATCCCGTGGCCTGGTCGAACGCCGCTCCGACCCGAACGACCGCCGCGTCAAGCTGGCCGCGGCGACGGCGGAGGGCCGCCGGGTGGCCAGGGACCTGCGCGAGTCGCTGAGCTTCGCCCGCGAACCCCTCGCCGGGCTCTCCGAGGGCGAACGGCTCGCCCTGCGCGACCTGCTCCAGCGGATGCTGGAGTCGTAACCCACCGCCCCGACCCCACCGCCCCGGGCCCCCGCCGGCCCTCGCTACAGTCGGGTCATGCGTGATCTCGGGGCGGGTTTCGGCTATCTCCTCAAAGGCCAGCGCTGGGTGGCCCGGCACGGCCGCAGTTACGGCTTCGGCCTGCTGCCCGGACTGGTCACCCTGCTGCTGTACGCGGCGGCACTCGTCGCCCTGGCCCTGTGGGGCGACGACCTCGTCGCCTGGGCGACCCCGTTCGCCGACGACTGGTCGAGCCCCTGGGGCGGCCTCTTCCGCGGCCTTCTCACCGCCGTGCTCTTCGCCCTCGCCCTGCTGCTCGCCGTCCTCACCTTCACCGCCGTCACCCTGCTCGTCGGCCAGCCCTTCTACGAGAGCCTCTCGGAACGGGTCGACCGCGACGTCTCCCCGGACGGCACCGCGCCCGAGTCCGACCTCCCCCTCCACCGGGAACTGTGGATCTCCGCCCGGGACAGCCTGCGCATCCTCGCGCGGGCCGCGCTCTGGGGCGTGCTGCTCTTCGCCCTCGGCTTCCTCCCGGTCGTCGGCCAGACCGTCGTCCCCGTCGTCGGCTTCTTCGTCACCGGCTTCTTCCTCGCCGAGGAGCTGACCGCCGTGGCCCTCCAGCGACGCGGCGTCGACCTCCGCGAACGCCTCACCCTGCTGCGCGCCCGCAAGCTCCTCGCCTGGGGCTT
This sequence comes from Streptomyces sp. B93, assembly GCF_018070565.1. Classification (GTDB taxonomy): domain Bacteria; phylum Actinomycetota; class Actinomycetes; order Streptomycetales; family Streptomycetaceae; genus Streptomyces. The sequence goes on along the minus strand of NZ_JAGPXL010000002.1, from coordinate 29,784 downwards.
CGGCACCCCCCTCGGCCTGGCCTTCCTGGTCCCGTTCGTCGCCGTGTTCCTGATGCCCGGCGCGGTCGCGGGCGCCACCCTCATGGCCCGCGACCTGATGGACGAGGAGACCACGGAGGGCGACGCCACACCGCTGACCAAGGAAAGCGTCGGTTCTTAGACGTCATCTCATTTGGATCGGTAGCCTATCGGTCGTGGTTTCGATCGTTGAGCGGCTGGTGCCGGATGAGTTGTGGGAGCTGTTCCAGCGGGTGGTCCCGGAGGCTCCCTCGCGGCCTCAGGGCGGCGGTCGGCGTCGGCATGGCGACCGGGAGGTGTTGGCTGCAATCGTGTTCGTGGCCACGTCGGGCTGCACGTGGCAGCAGCTGCCGTCCGCGTCGTTCGGGCCATCGGGAGCGACGGCTCACCGGCGCTTTTCCGAGTGGTCGAAGGCCCGGGTGTGGGCAAAACTCCACCGCCTGGTCCTCGATGAGCTTGGTGCCCGCGGCGAGCTGGACTGGTCCCGCTGTGCGATCGACTCGGTGAACATGCGGGCCCTGAAAAGGGGGAGCTGACAGGTCCGAATCCTGTCGACCGGGGCAAGTACGGCTCGAAGATCCACCTGATCACCGAGCGGACCGGTCTGCCCCTGTCCGTCGGGATCTCGGGGGCGAACCTGCACGACAGTCAGGCGCTGATCCCGCTGGTGAAGGGGATACCGCCGATCCGCTCCCGGCGCGGACGACGGCGGCGCAAACCGGGAAAGCTCCACGCCGACAAGGGATACGACTACGACCACCTGCGGCGATGGTTACGCAGGCGAGGCATCAGGCACCGCATCGCCCGCAAGGGCATCGAGTCCTCGACTCGCCTGGGCCCGCCACCGCTGGACGATAGAACGCACGATGTCCTGGCTCGCAGGATGCCGCCGACTGCACCGACGCTACGAGCGCAAAGCCGAGCACTTCCTGGCCTTCACCAGCATCGCCTGCACCCTCATCTGCTATCGCCGACTCACCAAATGAGATGGCGTCTTAGGGCTGCTGTGCGGCCACCGTCAGGATCGACCGCACCTGCGCGATGATGTCCAGCCGGTTCCGCACGAACTGCTCGTCGGTGACCTCGGTGGTGTTCCCGGCGCCGAACTGGAGCACCGGGGTGTGCACATGGCCGCCCGGCAGCGCCTCGCGCAGGCCGAGACGGTCCCGCAGCAGCGTCGCCCGGTAGGCGATCTCGTTGGACAGGTAGTCCCCGCCGCCCCCGGCCCGCGCCGTGGACCCGGGCGTCGGCCCGTCAGGCCGTACGACGGCCTCCGTGCCGCCCGCCGGTATCTCCGTCACCGACGTGTTGTCGTACACCGGGAACCGGCCGGTGTCCGCCGCCACGATCGCCGCGTACGGCAGCGTCGTCGACGTCCACTGCGGCTGGGACGCCGGATCGGCCACCGGGACGGTCTCCGTCAGCCCGATGTTCTCGTTGTCGGGGAACCCGCCCCGCCAGGCCCCGTTGGTCCGCTCGATGTCGAACCGGCCCACCCGCCCCTGACTGACCGTCGTGAACAGGTCGACGCGCGGCAGATGCGGCCGCAGCGTCCGCTCCACCGTCCCCGCCGTGAAGTCCCGCCAGCGCACCGGGAACACGGCGGTCTCCACCCGCGCCGGGCCGTCCGCCGTCTCGATCACCGTGCCGTCCAGGGCGAGCGCGGTCGCCCCCGACGGGTTGGAGATGCGGATGTCCCGGTCCAGGGTGAACGGGTCGAACCCGGTCAGCAGGATGCGCCGCTGCCCCTTGCCGCCATAGCGGATGTCCGTCTGCCCGCGCGAGGTGCTCTCCAGCACGTCGAGCAGCGCCGACCGCCGCTCCTGCGACAGCCCGAACGACGGCTCCCAGGTGCGCACCTCCCGCGTCATGCCCAGCCGCGCCCAGTACAGCGGCCGGTCGTCGTCCCGGCTGAGGTCCCCGCCGGCGGGCCCGTGTCCCTGCGCCCGCTGCACGGCCCGCCGCCACAGCGCCGACCCCTCCCGCTGGACGATCCGCCGGGCCTGCGCATAGCCGTGCGCGGAGTCCAGCGCCCGCGCCAACTCCGGTGCCGAGGAGGCGAATCCGGAGCGGCGCAGGATCTCCTGGGGGACGGGGCCGTCGAGGCGCTGCTCCTCGACCGTGGGGGCGGGTGCCGGATCGGCCGCCGTCGCCGCCGGGGCGGACAGGCCGGTCAGCAGCAGGGTCAGTCCGAGGGCGCCGAGCACCCTCGTCGTCGTACGAACACGCGTGAGAGTCAAGGCAGTTCAGGCCTTCCGTCGCCGTGGGGAGCGTGCGTGGTGCCGGACGGCGGAAGTATCGCATCCGAAGCTCAGGTGGCCGTTTGTGAAGGGTTGGTACGAGATTCATCCAGAGGCGCCCGACGGCCGACCACCGGATCACCGGGGCGGTTACCGTCGAGACGGCCCTGGTCCGGTGACCTGACCGCCGGACCAGGGGCCAGGCCACCGTCAGTCGCGCACCCCGAACCCGTACACCGTCTCCGACCGGTACACCTCACCCGGCCGCAGCACCGTGCTCGGGAAGTCGGGTCGGTTGGGGGAGTCGGGGAAGTGCTGGGTCTCCAGCGCGATGCCGGAGCCGGGAGCGAACGGACCGGTCAGCGCGTCGGCCGTGTAGAGCTGGAGGCCAGGTTCGGTGGTCGCCACCGTCAGCACCCGGCCCGACGCCGGGTCGTACACCTCGGCGACCTCGACCGCCTCCTCGGTGACCCCCTTGTCGAGGACGTAGTTGTGGTCGTAGCCCGACCCGGTCTTGCGGCCCTCCCGGAAGTCGAAGCGGGTGCCCGCCACCTCCGCCACCCCGGTCGGGATCAGATCGGCGTCGACCGGTGTGTAACGGGAGGCGTCGATGCGCAGCTCATGCCCGGCGGTGCTCTCCGCACCGGCGTCGACACCGCCGAGGTTCCAGTACGAGTGGTTGGTCAGGGCCACCACCGTCGGCGCGTCCGTGACCGCCTCGTAGGCGATCCGCAGCGCCCCCGACTCCTCCAGCGCGTACGTCGCCGACACCTCAAGGCGCCCGGGGAAGCCCTCCTCGCCGTCCGGGCTGACCCGCGACAGCCGCAGCGCGTGCTCCCCGACGGGCGTCACCTCCCACATCCGCTTGTCGAAGCCGCGCGCACCGCCGTGCAGACAACTCGGCCCCTCGTTGCGGACGACGTCGTACGTCCGCCCGCCGAGCGGGAAGCGGCCGCCCGCGATCCGGTTGGCGTACCGCCCGATCAGCGCGCCGAAGTAGGGCCCCGTGTGCTCCTCGTAGCCACCCGGCTCCGCGAACCCCAGCACCACGTTCCCGGCGCGCCCGGCCCGGTCCGGCACCTCCACGGACCGCACGATCCCGCCGTACGACAGGACCCGCACCCGGGTCCCCGCGCGCTCCAGAGTCCAACAGCGCACCTCGGTGCCGTCGGAAAGTGTGCCGAAACGTGTGCCGGAAAGTTGACTCATGAGCGAAACCCTAGGTCACGGCCGCTACGACGGCGACTGTCGGGCCGTCACCGTCCGATAGGCGATCTCCGCGAGCCGCGCCTGGCCGTTCTTGCTCGGGTGGAACCAGTCCCACTGGCTCAACTGGGCGGGCCCGAAGCGGTAGTCGTACACCGCGCCACCGTCGAACCGGCAGCGGCGGTCCTCGGCGCACACCTCCGCCAGCACCTCGTTGTACTCCTCCACCCGCTCCCGCACCGACTCCCGCCGCGAGGTCGCCGCCGCGTCCAGCGCGTCCGCGTCGGCCAGCATCGACGGACAGATGCCCAGCTTCCACACCTGCTTGCCCAGCGGGTTCGTCCGGCCCTGAGACCACAGCCGCAGCAGGTTCGGCACGCTCGCCACGTACACCTGCGCCCGGGGCGCGGACCGGCGCAGCGTGTGCAGGGCGTCCTCGAAGTCGGCCCGGAAGTCCGCCACCGGCGTCATCTGCGACGGCGTCGCCCGGCACGCGTCGTTGGCGCCCGTCATCACCGCCACCAGCTCCGGCCTCCGCGCCGCCGCCCGCGCCATCTGACCCGGCAGGTCCGCCATCCGCGCCCCGGTCACCGCGTAGTTCCAGCTGCGCTCCGCCGCCCCCGCACGCCCCAGCAGCCGCACCGCCAGGCTGTTCACCTCAGCGCTGGCGCCCGTCGCCCAGGACACCGCCGGACAGTCCGTCAGCACCCCGCACGCGTCGAAGCCCCGGGTGATGGAGTCACCGACCGCCGCGACCGAGTCCGGACTGCGGTCCCAGAGCGGCGTCGGCGAAGGCGACGGCCGCCCGCTGCCCGACCCCTCGCTCGTCGGGACGGCCGAGTCACCGCCGACCGCGTCACAGCCCGCCAGCGCCAGCACGGCCGCCGTCAGCGCCGCGAGGGCGCCCCGCGCACGGTGGCTTCCACTCCGCATGCCCCGCCGATCCCCTCACTCGTCCCGTACCCGTCGCACTCGCCCCCGTCCATAACAACGTGCGGGGGTTCCCGGCCGCGCGGCGAGACCCGTCGCATGCGAGCCCATACGCCCGTACAGGCGTCCTGCCGGGTGAAAGGGCGGCGTTGTCGGCCCCGGGACCGACGGTACGTCACACTCCTCGCGCCGCCGCACGGTAGCCTCGCCATCAGCGTGGCCATGCCGCCACCGCCGCCCGCCCGACCGCACAAGTCCCGCTCAGCCCGGAGGTCCCGGTGACGACACGTGGAGTTCTGTACGTGCACTCCGCTCCGCGCGCGCTGTGCCCGCACGTCGAGTGGGCCGTCGCCGGGGTGCTGGGCACCCGCGTCAACCTCGACTGGATCCGGCAGCCCGCCGCGCCCGGTACCTGGCGCTCGGAGTTCTCCTGGCAGGGCGAGGCGGGCACCGCCTCCAAACTCGCCTCCGCGCTGCGCGGCTGGCACCTGCTGCGCTTCGAGGTCACCGCCGAGCCCTGCCCCACCGCCGAGGGCGAGCGCTACAGCTGCACCCCCGACCTCGGCATCTTCCACGCCGTCACCGGCATCCACGGCGACATCCTCATCCCCGAGGACCGCCTCCGCGCCGCCCTGGTCCGCGCCCAACGCGACGAGACGGACCTGGAAGCCGAAATCGCCAAGCTCCTCGGCAAGCCCTGGGACGACGAACTCGAACCCTTCCGCTACGCGGGCGAGGGCGCCCCGGTGAGATGGCTCCACCAGGTGGTGTAGAGGCGGCTTCTTGTAGGCGCAGGGGACGTGCACGTCCCCAGGGGCGCGGGGAACTGCGCGACCAGCCACAACGGACCCGCACCCGGCACACAACAAACACCCCCAACGGCGATGGCCCGGACCCCCAAAGGGACCCGGGCCGTTTTCAGCTCAAGCGACGCAGTCACACCGTCCGGAACGCCAGCACCACGTTGTGCCCACCGAACCCGAACGAGTCGTTGAGCGCCGCGATCCGCCCGTCCACGGGCAGCTTCCGCGCCTCGCCCCGCACGACGTCCGCGTTCGCCTCCGCCTCAGGATCGAGGTTCTCGACGTTGATGGTCGGCGGCGCCACCCGGTGGTACAGCGCCAGCACCGTCGCGACGGTCTCGACACCACCCGCGCCGCCCAGCAGATGCCCCGTCATCGACTTGGTCGCGGACACCGCCATGTGGTCGGCGTCGTCGCCGAACACCTTCCGCAGCGCCTTCAGCTCCGCGATGTCACCGGCGGGCGTCGACGTCGCGTGCGCGTTGACGTGCACGATCTCCGCCGGGTCCAGGTCGGTGCGGTCCAGCAGGTTGTGCAGGGCGTGGGCGATGCCCCGACCCTCCGGCTCCGGCTGCACGATGTCGTGGCTGTCGGCGGAGATGCCCTGGCCGACCGCCTCCGCGTAGACGCGGGCGCCGCGCTTGGCGGCGTGCTCGGCGGACTCCAGGACGACGACACCCGCGCCCTCGCCGAGGACGAAACCGTCCCGGGCGACGTCGTAGGGACGCGACGCGCCCTGCGGGTCGTCGTTGTTCTTGGACATCGCCATCATGTTGCCGAACGCGGCGATGGGCAGCGGGTGGATCGCCGCCTCCGTACCACCGGCGACGACGACGTCGGCACGGCCGGTGCGGATCATCTCGATGGCGTAGCCGATGGCCTCGGCGCCGGAGGCGCAGGCGGAGACCGGGGTGTGCACGCCCGCGCGGGCGCCCACGGCCAGGCCCACGTTCGCGGACGGGCTGTTCGGCATCAGCATGGGCACGGTGTGCGGGGAGACGCGGCGGACGCCCTTCTCCTTGAGCACGTCGTACTGGTCGAGGAGGGTGGTCACGCCGCCGATGCCGGAGGCGATGACGGCGCCGAGCCGGTCGGGGTCGACCTCGGACCCCTCACCGGCCTTGGCGGTGAAACCGGCGTCGGCCCACGCCTCCTGGGCCGCGATCAGCGCGAACTGCGCCGAGCGGTCGAGTCGGCGGGCCTGCGGCCGGGGAATGACCTCGGTGGGTTCCACGGCGATCTGGGCGGCGATCCGGACGGCCTGTTCGGCGGCCCAGTCCTGCTCCAGGGGCTTGACGCCGGAACGTCCGGCGATCAGCCCCTCCCAGGTCGAGGCTGCGTCGCCACCCAGCGGTGTGGTTGCGCCGATACCGGTGACGACCACGGTGCGATTGGTCGGGCTCACGGGAATTCTTTCTCCAGCTGATAGGAGGAGGACAACCCCCGCCGAGGCGGGGATGACGGCGCCACCGCCGGGTGGCGGGGCAGTCAGCCCAGGGATGTGATCGGTTGATCAGCCCTGGTGCTTGAGGATGTATTCGGTCGCGTCGCCGACGGTCTTGAGGTTCTTGACGTCGTCGTCCGGGATCTTGACGTCGAAGCGCTCTTCGGCGGCGACGACGACCTCGACCATGGACAGCGAGTCGACGTCCAGGTCGTCGGTGAAGGACTTGTCCAGCTGGACGTCCTCAACCGGGATGCCGGCGATCTCGTTCACGATCTCCGCGAGACCGGCGACGATCTCTTCCTGAGTGGCGGCCATGTTGGCGCTCCTTCGTTGATATTCCAGAGGGTGTGGCGTCCACCGCGTGAGCGGTGGGTGTTGCGGTTCGCTCCCGCACCGGACAGATCATCCGGCACGGAGTGCCTAGGGGAGGGTAACGACCGACGCGGCGTACACGAGACCCGCCCCGAATCCGATGACGAGCGCGGTGTCGCCGCTCTTCGCCTCGCCGGTCGCCAGGAGCCGCTCCATCGCGAGCGGGATCGAGGCGGCCGAGGTGTTGCCGGTGGTGCGTACGTCACGGGCCACCGTGACGGTCTCCGGCAGCTTCAGTGTCTTCACCATCGAGTCGATGATCCGCTCGTTGGCCTGGTGGGGGATGAAGACGTCCAGTTCGTCCGCGCTGATCCCGGCCGCGTCCAGCGCCTGCTGGGCGACCTTCGCCATCTCGAACACGGCCCAGCGGAAGACCGCCTGGCCCTCCTGGGTGATCGCCGGGAACTTCTCGACCTGGCCGTCGCGGTAGTCCGTCCACGGCACGGTCTGCTTGATGGTCTCCGACTTGTCGCCCTCGGAACCCCACACCGTGGGGCCGATCGCGGGCTCCTTCGACGGGCCGACGACCACGGCACCGGCGCCGTCGCCGAACAGGAAGGCCGTCGCCCGGTCCTCCAGGTCGGTCAGGTCGCTCAGCCGCTCCACGCCGATGACCAGGACGTACTCGGCGGAACCCTCGACGATCATGCCCTTGGCGAGGGTGAGGCCGTAGCCGAAGCCCGCGCAGCCCGCGGAGATGTCGAAGGCGGCGGCCTTGGCGGTGCCGAGCTTGTCGGCGATCTCCGTGGCGACGGCCGGGGTCTGCTTGAAGTGGCTGACCGTGGAGACGATCACCGCGCCGATCTGCTCGGCGGCGATCCCGGCGTCGGCGATCGCCTTGCCGGAGGCCTCCACCGACATCGCGGCGACGGTCTCCTCGGCGTTCGCCCAGTGCCGGGTCTCGATGCCGGAGCGCGAGCGGATCCACTCGTCGGAGGAGTCGATCGTCTCCAGGATCACCTCGTTGGGCACCACCCGGGTGGGCCGGTAGCCGCCCACGCCGAGGATGCGGGCGTACGGGGCGCCCTTGCTGGGCTTGATCTTCGCCATGTTCCGGTCGGCTCCTTCGGGCGTCTTAGACGTGCTCGGCGACGAGCTGGCGGGCCGCGTCGAGGTCGGCGGGGGTCTTCAGGGCGAGCGTCCGCACGCCGGGCAGCGCGCGCTTGGCGAGCCCGGTCAGGGTGCCACCCGGGCAGACCTCGATCAGCGCGGTGACGCCCAGCTCCTTGAACGTCTCCATGCACAGGTCCCAGCGGACCGGGTTGGCGACCTGCCCGACCAGCCGCTCGACGACCTCGGAGCCGCCGGCGACCGCCGCGCCGTCCTTGTTGGACACGTAGGTGACCTTCGGATCGGCGGGCGTCAGCTCCTTGGCGGCCTCGGCCAGCTTCTCCACGGCGGGGCCCATGTGGTGGGTGTGGAAGGCGCCCGCGACCTTCAGCGGGATGACCTTGCGCACCCCCTCCGGCTTGTCCTCGGCCAGCGCGGCGAGCTGCTCCAGGGTGCCCGCGGCGACGATCTGACCGGCGCCGTTCATGTTCGCCGGGGTCAGGCCCAGCTTCTCCAGGTGCGCCACGCTGGTGTCGGGGTCGCCGCCGAGCAGCGCCGACATCCCGGTCTCGGTGACCGCGGCGGCCTCGGCCATCGCCAGGCCGCGCTTGCGTACGAGGCTCAGGGCGGCGGTGTCGTCGAGGACCCCGGCGAGGACGGCGGCGGTGATCTCACCGACGCTGTGCCCGGCGACGGCGTCCGGCGCCGTGTCACCGAGTGCCATGCCGGACAGCAGACCGGCGGCGACGAGCAGTGGCTGCGCCACGGCCGTGTCACGGATCGCGTCGGCGTCGGCCTGGGTGCCGTAGTGGGCGAGGTCCAGGCCGATGGCGTCGGACCAGGCGGCCACGCGGTCGGCGGCGCCGGGCAGTTCGAGCCAGGGGGTCAGGAAGCCGGGCGTCTGGGCGCCCTGGCCGGGAGCGACGAGTACGAGCACTCTCACACTCTCTCTTGTGGACGGCCACGGCCGCCCGTGGGGACAAGGACGAAGAACAGCAGGGGGTTTTGTGGGCCCCCGACAAAACACTAGGACTGGGGGTCTCCGTCGACGAGACGTCCCAGGATCAGCGCGATGCGCAGGGTGAACGCGGAGCGTACATCGGAGGGTGACCACCCGGTGACGTCAGTCACACGTCGGAGCCGGTAGCGCACGGTGTTGGGGTGCACGAACAGCATCCGCGCGGCGCCCTCCAGACTGCTCGCCTGCTCCAGGTACACGCTCAACGTCTCCAGCAGCGCGGAGCCCGCGACCTCCAGCGGTCTGTAGATCTCCTCCACCAACTGCTCGCGCGCGCTGGGGTCCCCGGCTATGGCACGCTCCGGAAGCAGATCGTCCGCCAGTACCGGACGGGGGGCGTCCTGCCAGGCGGTGCACGCCTTCAGCCCGGCCGCCGCGGCCTGCGCGGACCGGGTCGCGGCCAGCAGGTCCGGTACCACCGGACCGGCCACCACCGGACCCGCCGCATACGGCCCGATCAGCGACTTCGCCACGGCCAGCGGATTGTCGCTGCCCCCCGCGATCACCACCAGCCGGTCCCCGAGCACCCCGGTGAGCACCTGCAACTTGGCGTGCCGGGCGGCCCGCCGGATGGCCTCCACGGTCAGCTCGCTGTCCCCGTCGGGCGCGGTCCCGAGCACCACGCACACGTGTTCCGGCGAGTTCCACCCCAGCGCGGCGGCCCGGCTGACGGCCCCCTCGTCGGCCTCCCCGCTGAGCACGGCGTTCACGACGAGCGACTCCAGCCGCGCGTCCCAGGCACCGCGTGCCTCGGCGGCCTGCGCGTACACCTGGGCCGTGGCGAAGGCGATCTCGCGGGCGTAGACCAGCAGCGCCTCCCGCAGCACGCTCTCGTCGCCGGGCGCCGCGACCTCATCGATGGCGGACTCCATGACCTCGATGGTGGTCCGCACCATCTCCACGGTCTGCCGCAGCGTGATCGCCCGGGTCAGCTCGCGCGGCGCGGTCCCGAAGACATCGGTGGAGATGGCCTGCGGGGCGTCCGGGTGCCGGAACCACTCCGTGAACGCGGCGATACCGGCCTGGGCGACCAGCCCGATCCAGGAACGGTTCTCCGGAGGCATCGCCCGGTACCAGGGCAGCGTCTCGTCCATCCGCGCGATGGCCTGCGCGGCGAGCGAGCCGGAGGACTTCTCCAGCCGCTTCAGGGTCGCGGCGTGCGGGTGGGCGGGCGCGGGGGCGTCAGCGGCGGTGGTTTCGGGTTCGGGCACGGGACAAGACTGCCTTATCCGGCGCCGGGCGTGCGCCGCCGGGTCGGCAGTGCGCTCCTGGGAGGGACGGCGGCGGGGCTACGGTGGGACACGTGATGGACGTACGGCGCGCGGACGAGCGCTACCAGGGCGGCGACCCGCAGGCGGGCATCGACACCCGGCACGCCTTCTCCTTCGGCCCGCACTACGACCCCCACAACCTCCGCTTCGGCCCCCTCATCGCCTGCAACGAGGAACACCTCGCCCCGGGCGCGGGCTTCGCCGAACACCCCCACAGCCACACGGAGATCGTGACCTGGGTGGTCGCGGGCGAGCTGACCCACCGCGACTCGACGGGCCGGGAGACGGTGGTCCGCCCCGGCGACGTCCAACGCCTGAGCGCGGCGTCCGGCGTCCGCCACGTCGAACGCAACGACGGCGACGCGCCCCTCACCTTCCTCCAGATGTGGCTGGCCCCCCTGAACCCCGGCGGCGACCCCTTCTACGAGATCGTCCGCGGCATCGCCGACTCCACGCCGTACGCCCTCCCCGAGGCGGGCGCCATGCTGCACGTGCGGCGCCTCGGGGAGGGGGAGCGGACGGCGGTCCCGGACGGGCGGTACGTGTACGTCCATGTCGTACGCGGCGAGGTGCGGGTGGGCGCCGAACGACTCGGCCCCGGCGACGCGGCGAGGCTCACGGACGAGAAGGACACGGAGGCGGTCGGCTTGGTGGCGGGTACGGAGCTGCTGATCTGGGAGATGGCGGAGGACTAACGCAGCCCGTCGACGAACACCTGCCAGGCGGCTCCGCCGACGGTGAGGATGGGTCCGGAGGGGTTCTTGCTGTCCCGGACGGGGACGGTGCCGGTGGGGCAGTCGGCGGCGACTTCGACGCAGTCGCCGCCGGTGTTGCCGCTGTGCGAGGACGTGCGCCACGCGGCGCCGTCGGTGACGGTGCACTCGACGCACTCGCCGCCGGTGCTACCGCTGTAACTGGACTTACGCCACTGTGCGTTCCTCAGGGTGGGACCGGTCTCCATAGCGTTCCTCCATCACGCGGGCGATGAGCGCCGCCGAGTCCTCCACGGAGAGGGCCGCGGCCTGCAATCGAGCGTAACGGAGCGCGGCCTCCCTGATCGTCTCGGGGTTGGCCGTCATATGGCCCGAGATCAGATCCTCCGTGTAGATGATGTCGGGGTTGTCGTCGAAGCGCATCGTGGTGAACGACCCATCCAGACTGGCGTGTGCACCAGCCGAGTTCGGCAGCACCTGGACGTGCATCCAGCGGCGGTCGGTGAACTCCAACAGACGCTTGAGTTGGCCTCGCATGACCTCCCGGCCGCCGACGGGTCGAAGCAGCACCGCCTCATCCAGCACCACCCACGCCAGGGGCGGTTGCTCCCGCTCCAGGATGCGCTGACGCTCCATGCGAGCCGCCACCAGCCCGTCGAGGTCGTCCGGCATACCGGTGGCCAGGACCGCCCGCGCGTAACTCTCCGTCTGCAACAGGCCGTAGACCACCTGCGCCTGGTACGTCGAAATGTACGTCGCCCGCGCCTCCATGTCGGCGTACGGCTGGAACCACGTCGGCAGTTGGCTGCGCAGCACCAGGCCGACCAGCCGCGAGAACACCCCGTCCGTGCCCAGCGCCGCGTCCACGCGCTCGGAGAAGTCACGCGTCGGGACCTTCTTCGCCGTCTCGATCTGGCCGACCAGGGAGCCCGTGCAGAAGATGATGTCCCCGAGCTGGCCCTGTCTCAGGTCGGCGGCCTCGCGCAGGCGGCGCAGTTCCCCGCCGTAGTAGTGGAGCGGCGACGCGGTGGGGTCGAGCGTCTGGATGTGGGCCACGTGTGCACCTCCGGCCTGCAACGCCTCACGGCGTTCGTTTCGTTGCGTGGTCGAGCGTATGCGGTGCGTAGCAACCTGGTGATGTGAATCACGTAACTGGTCCGCAGGCAACGGACTTTCAGTCGAGGTACCGCGCCGAGTTCGCGCTGGGGGAGCACTCGGCGCGGCACCTGCGCCGCGTTCTGCGGCTGTACCTGACGGGCGCGGGCCTGCTCGACGTGGCCGACGCGGCCGAGCTGGCGCTGACGGAGCTGATGGCGAACGTCGTACGCCATGTGCCGGGCCGCCGCTGCCGTATCTGCTTCCTGCTGCTGCCCGCCGCGGTGCGGGTGGAGGTGTCGGACGGCTGTCCGCGGCTGCCGGTCATGGGCGGTGGGGACACGCTCGCCGACAGCGGGCGTGGTCTGCTGCTGGTCGACGCGGTGACCGACCGGTGGGGCGTGACGGTGCGCCCCGCCGGGGACGGCAAGACGGTGTGGTTCGAGTGCCGGGCGAAGTAGGCCGCGCCCGTCACGCCTCCTGCTCGGCGAGGATCACGCCGCTTCCGCGAGCACCGCGTCCGTGAAGCCCGGCCACGCCTCGATCGCCCAGTCCCCGAACGCCCGGTCGGTCAGGGCGACGCACGCCACGCCCGCGTCGGGGTCGATCCACAGGAACGTACCGGACTGTCCGAAGTGTCCGAAGGTGCGCGGGGAGGACGAGGCGCCGGTCCAGTGCGGGGACTTGCCGTCGCGGATCTCGAAGCCGAGCCCCCAGTCGTTGGGGTTCTGGTGGCCGTACCCGGGAAGCACCCCCTTCGTCCCCGGGTACTGCACACTCATCGCCTCGGCGACCGTCCGCGGGTCCAGCAGCCGGGGCTGCTGCACCTCCGCCGCGAACCGCAGCAGGTCCTCCACCGTGGAGACGGCGTCCTTCGCCGGGGAGCCGGAGAGCGTCGTCGACGTCATGCCCAGCGGCTCCAGCACCGCCTGCCGCAGGTACTCCGGGAAGGGGATCTCCGTCGCCTTGGCGACATGGTCGCCGAGCTGCTCGAACCCGGTGTTGGAGTAGAGCCGCCGCTCACCCGGCCCGAACATCACCCGCTCGTCGTCGAAGGCGAGGCCGGAGGTGTGGGCGAGGAGGTGCCGGACCGTCGCCCCCGCGGGACCCGCCGGTTCGTCCAGTTCGATCGCGCCCTCCTCGTACGCCACCAGCACGGCGTACGCCGCCAGCGGCTTGGTGACCGAGGCCAGCGGGAAGCGCTGCCCGACCGGGCCGCTGAGGCCCAGTACCGTGCCGTCGGCCCGTACGACGCCCGCCGCGGCGGTGGGGACCGGCCAGTTCTCGATCAACGCGAGGCTCTTCAGCGACATGCGGCCGAGCCTATGCCACCGATGATTTTCTGCCGCCGTTGCTTGCTTGGAGCGCACTCCAAGGTCATAGCGTGGGAGCCATGACGGTGATGGAGACCACGGCCGCGGCCACCGCCACGGCCACCAGGACCGACAGCTGCGCCGGACCGCCCCGGCGGGACCGGCGGCCGGACGGCCAGGACAGGTACACGATCAGCGAGGTCGCCGCCCTCACCGGCCTCTCGGCCCACACCCTGCGCTGGTACGAGCGCATCGGGCTGATGCCGCACATCGACCGGTCGCACACGGGCCAGCGGCGCTACCGCAACCGCGACCTCGACTGGCTCGACCTCGTCGGCAAGCTCCGGCTGACCGGAATGCCGGTCGCCGACATGGTGCGGTACGCCGAACTCGTGCGCGAGGGCGACCAGACCTACACCGAACGCTTCGAACTCCTCAAGCAGACCCGGCAGGACGTGCTGGCCCGGATCGCCGAACTCCAGGGCACGCTGGCCGTACTGGACCGGAAGATCGATTTCTACGCGGACGCCGGACGCGCTCTGGCATCGGAGAGGTCCTCATGACGATGACGACGGTGAAGCTGGGCACGGACGGCCCCGAGGTGGGCGTCCAGGGCCTCGGCTGCATGGGCATGAGCTTCGCCTACGGCCCCGTGGACGCGGACGCCTCCCGGGCCACCCTGGACCGCGCCCTCGAACTGGGCGTCACCCTCTACGACACCGCGGACGCCTACGGCGCCGGCGAGAACGAACGCTTCCTGTCGCCGTTCTTCAAGGCGCACCGCGACGAGGTCGTCATCGCGACCAAGTTCGCCCTGTCGATCCCGCCGGACGACCCGACCAAGCGGGTCATCCGCAACGACCCGCCCTACATCCGCCAGGCCGTCGAGGCGAGCCTGAAGCGCCTCGACGTCGACGTCATCGACCTCTACTACATGCACCGGCGCGATGTGAACGTGCCGGTCGAGGAGACCGTCGGCACCATGGCGGACCTGGTCCGCGAGGGCAAGGTGAAGCACCTGGGGCTGAGCGAGGTCACCGCCGACGAGCTGCGCGCCGCGCACGCCGTCCATCCGATCGCCGCGGTGCAGTCGGAGTGGTCGCTGTTCAGCCGCGACATCGAGGCGAGGGTCGTCCCGGCCGCCCGGGAACTGGGCGTCGCGCTGGTCCCGTACTCCCCGCTCGGCCGGGGCTTCCTCACCGGGTCCTTCACCAACGCCGACACGGATCTCACGGCCGACGACTTCCGCCGCCAGCAGCCCCGCTTCACCGGCGACAACGCGGCCGCCAACGCCGCCCTGCTGGCCCCGATCCGTGCGATCGCCGAGTCCCGTGACGCCACCCTCGGCCAGATCGCCCTGGCCTGGGTCCAGCAGCAGGCCACGGTCCACGGCCTCCCGGTCGTCCCGATCCCCGGCACCCGCAAGCCGAGCAGGGTGGAGGAGAACGTGACGGCGGCCACCATCACCCTGACGGAAGGGGAACTGGACCAACTAGCCCCGATCGCGGCAAAGGTGGCGGGCAATCGCTACGCGGACATGCGGTTCGTGTCAGCGGGCAGGGAGTAGATCGGCTTAGGGGCGCGGGGAACTGCGCGACCAGCCCCCCACAACCCGCACCCAAGAACGCACCGTACCCGGCAGACGCTAAAGCTCCGCCAACAACTCCGCCTTCTTGGAGGAGAACTCCTCATCCGTCACCAGCCCCGCCTGATACAGCTCCCCCAGGTGACGAATCCGCTCAGCGATGTCCGCGGGGTCCCGGCGCGGCACAGCCGCCGCCGGGACCGCCGTCGCCCGCTCCCGCACCGCGGCCAGCACCGCCGCCGCGAACGGCAGTGACTCGTGCACCGGCCCGTACCCGAGCCCGAACACCACGGCCGCCGGATCCTGGTCGGCCTGCACGGCCGCGGCGCCCCCGTCCCGGGGCAGCAGCCGCAGATGACCGTCGAGGGCGTCCGGCGACCGCCACTCCACCCCGCTCAGCTCGGTGACGGCGAAGCTCTGGTCCCCGGCCTTCCACTTGGCGGTGGAGGCGCCGGTCCAGAACCACCGGAAGTGCACGGTCGTACCGTCGAAGGACGCCTTGCCGTCGTAGGCCTTGAACTGGAGCGGTGCCTCGGGCGGCGCCACGAGGTGGCGCTCGGCGGGGCCGGGGTCGTCGTCCAGGCGGGCCCGCAGCTCGTCGGCGTACCGCTCGGCGAGTGTCTCCCGTTCGGCGGGCAGGACGAGCCGGTAGGGGTCGTAGGACTCCTTCAGCTGGCCCGCCGCCGCCTCGATCAGCGGATCGGCGCCGGGCCGCGGCTCCGCCCGCAGTACGACGGTGCCGCGTCGGCCGGGCGAGAGCGTCACGCCCGCGAGCGCGGCCAGGGGTATGCGGCGCTCCCCGAGCGCGTGGAACAGCCTGGGTGTTCGAATCCCCCGTTCGTAGCGGATGAGCACGGAGTCGGACCCGAACTCCCAGGCGGCATGAAATCCGGCCAGTACGTCACCCATGCGGCTCATCGTATGCGGCATGCGCTCGTTCGTCCCCTCCCCGCACGGACCGCAGTTCTTGCGCCTCTACGCGCGTCCGGCCGGGGCGGTTGCGGACAAACCCGCCCGGCAGTCGTCGGCATCGTCGGCGCAGTGCACCGACGAGTATGCGCCGACCCCGATCTCGGCGAAGTTCCACAGGCTCTCCGTACCGGGCTCGAAGTAGCCCGCGTGGCCGTGCGCGCCGTCCGCCGACAGCACGCGCGCGCCGAACGCGGCGGACACCGGGTCGGCGCCGTGCCCGAGGCCGCCCAGCTCCAGATAGGGCACGTCCTCGATCCAGTCGTCGGCGTCCCGCATCGCCCACACCTCGGCGGAGGTGCGCAGGTGCGACGCCTTGGCGGCCCGCATGCCGGGACTGCCCGCGACCGCTATGTCGGCCACCCGGTCCGGCAGCCGGTGCGCGGCCACCCCGCACACCACCGAGCCGTAGCTGTGGCAGAACAGGGAGACCGGCGCGTCGCCGGGCAGCGCGCGCACCAGCGCGTCCAGCCGTACGGCGCCGTCCTCGGCGCGCATCGCGGTGGCCGCGTCCATGCCGATGCCGCTGGGCGCGGTGTAGTCGGCCCAGGCGATCACGGCCGTACGGGTGCCGGGGCTCGCCGCGCGTTCGGTGCGGTACAGGGCCTCCGCCATGCCGGCGGGGGCGCTGTAGCGGCGCTGGGTGCGCTGGAAGGTGAGCAGGTCGGTGTCGACGCCGGGGACGACGACCGAGACCCGTTCGGCGGTGCGCAGGTCGCCGAAGACCTCGGCGACCCGGCCGGAGCCGTCCGGGCTGAAGGCGAGGATGTTGCGGCCCCGGGTGAGCAGCGATTCCAGGCGGTGCATACGGCGGCCCGCCTCGTGCTGTCCGGCGGGGGTGAGCCGGGGGTCGCGCATGCGTTCCCGCTCGGTCTCGCGGGCCTCGGCGAGCGCGAGCCGGTTGGCCCTGTAGCGCAGGTCGACCGGGGCGCCGTTCATGTTGCCGACGACCAGGGGGTAGCGGTGGGCGAGCCGGGTCCGGTCCGCCTCGGTGAGGGAGGCGAAGAACCGGGCCAGGGCGCCGGGCTCGGACTGGGGGTCGGGCAGTCGGTGGCCGTGCAGCTTGCCGTGCTCCCAGGCCACGAGGGTGGCCTGGAAGGGGGTCGACTCCCGCTGGCCCCGCAGGGCGGTCCAGCCGGAGGTCGCCAGCATCACGAACACCACGGCCAGCGCGAGCAGTGCGCGCCAGACGCCGAGTTGCGGGGAGGTGTCGAAGGAAGTCACTGGGAGGACACACTAGGAGAACGGGACGGTCTCGCGTGAACCAAGTGATGGGGATCACGTTTGAGGTCAGGGGCGGGTCCGTGGCGTCCGGCGGTGCGCATAACCGGCGTTGGGGACACCGGGGTGCCGGCGCGCCGGTCGGCTTCCGGCGTGTTCGGCGGAGTCAGGGATGGGTGCGCCAGTCGCCCGCCAGCGCCGGTCCCACGTGGTCGAGGTACTCCGAGGTCAGCGTGCGGATCGCCGCCACGCTGTGGTCCGCGCCGGTGCTCCACTGCCGTTCGGCGACCCGGATCACCCCGCTGAAGACGGCCACCGCCACCCGGGGCCGCGGGTCGGTGTCCGCGTCGAGGCCCTCCCGCGCGGCGATCACCCGCGCGATCTCCTCCTCGGTCTCCATGGAGCGGCGCAGCCGCGCGGCGAGCAGCACGGGCGTCGACTCGATGACCCGCCACATCCGCAGGTGCAGGGCCACGGGGACGACGGCCTCGATGGCGTCGCTGATGGTGTCCCAGCCCTCCAGGACGGCCCGGCGCAGCGCCTCCATCGGCGGCTCGTGCGGCGGCCGGGCGCGCACGGCGGCGGCGAAGTGGGCCTCCGCCAGTTCCTGGAGGGCGAGGGCGGCGTCCTCCTTGCCCGCGAAGTAGCGGAAGAAGGTGCGCTGTGAGACGTCGACGGCCTCGGCGATCTCGTCGACGGTGGTCTGCTCGTACCCCCGTTCGGTGAAGAGTTCCAGCGCGGCGCGGACCAGCGCGTCCCGGGTGCGCTGTTTCTTGCGCTCGCGCAGTCCGGGCGGGGTGGTTCCGGTTCCGGTGTTCAAGGAACGGCTTCTCCTCGTTCGGGGGCGTTCGGCGTTCGACGTTCGGGGGTGGGGCAAGTGTCGTGACAGTTACCGACTTGTGAATCCGTTTGTCAATTGTCAGTGGCTGTCATTAGCCTCGAACGCATGACTAGTCAGACCACCATCGACACGGCGGGGTCGGGGGACAAGGCACCGGTGACCCCGTCGGACGCGACACCCGGCAAGGGGCTGCGCGGCCACCCTTGGTTCACCCTCATAACCGTCGCCGTAGGGGTCATGATGGTGGCCCTCGACGGCACCATCGTGGCCATCGCCAACCCGGCCATCCAGAAGGACCTGAACGCCAGCTTCGCCGACGTCCAGTGGATCACCAACGGCTACTTCCTCGCCCTGGCGGTCTGTCTGATCACCGCAGGCAAGCTCGGTGACCGCTTCGGGCACCGCCAGACCTTCCTCATCGGCGTCGTCGGCTTCGCCGCCGCCTCCGGTGCCATCGGCCTGTCCGGCAGCATCGCGCTGGTCATCACCTTCCGGGTGCTCCAGGGCCTCTTCGGCGCGCTGCTGATGCCCGCCGCGCTGGGCCTGCTGCGGGCCACCTTCCCGGCCGAGAAGCTGAACATGGCCATCGGCATCTGGGGCATGGTCATCGGCGCCTCCACCGCGGGCGGCCCGATCCTCGGCGGTGTCCTCGTCGAGCACGTCAACTGGCAGTCCGTCTTCTTCATCAACGTCCCGGTCGGCGTCCTCGCCGTCGCGCTCGGCGCCTGGATCCTGCTGGACCACCGCGCCGAGAAGGCTCCCCGCTCCTTCGACATCCCCGGCATCGTGCTGCTGTCCGTGGCGATGTTCTGTCTGGTCTGGGCGCTCATCAAGGCCCCCGAGTGGGGCTGGGGCGACGGGAAGACCTGGACGTTCCTCTTCGCCTCCGCCGCGCTGTTCCTGGGCTTCGGGCTCTGGGAGAAGCGGGTGAAGGAACCGCTCATCCCGCTCACGCTGTTCCGCTCGGTGTCGCTGTCGGCCGGTGTGGTGCTGATGGTGCTGATGGCCATCGCCTTCATGGGCGGCCTGTTCTTCGTCACCTTCTACCTCCAGAACGTCCACGGGCTGAGCCCCGTCGACGCCGGTCTGCACCTGCTGCCGCTCACCGGCATGATGATCGTCGGCTCGCCGCTCGCCGGGGCCGCGATCACCAAGGTGGGCCCGCGCATCCCGCTGGTCGCGGGCATGGCCTTCACCGCGCTCGCCATGTACGGCATCTCCACCCTCCGGACCGACACCGGCAGCGCTCTGATGTCCCTCTGGTTCGCCCTGCTGGGCCTCGGCCTCGCGCCCGTCATGGTCGGCGCCACCGAGGTCATCGTCGGCAACGCGCCGATGGAGCTGTCCGGTGTCGCCGGTGGTCTCCAGCAGTCCGCCATGCAGATCGGCGGCAGCCTCGGTACGGCGGTGCTGGGCGCCGTGATGGCCTCCAAGGTCGACAACGACCTGCCCGGCAACTGGGCGGACGCGGGGCTTCCGCCGCTCACCCCGGAGCAGGCGGACCAGGCCTCGGAGGCGGTCCAGGTCGGTGTGGCACCGGTGACGCCGGAGACGCCGGAGCAGGTCGCCGCCCAGATCACCGATGTCGCCCACGACACCTTCATCTCCGGTATGAGCCTGGCCTCCCTCACGGCCGCCGGGGTCGCGGTGGTGGCGGTGCTGGTGGCGTTCCTGGCCAAGCGCGGGGAGAACGCGGAGGCGGGATCGGGAGCGGTGCACATCTGACATCTGCTCAGCGAAGGCGTCGCGGACCCGAATTTCCCCTATCAGGGTGACAACGCTAAAGATTCCTCCCGCCCCGAACGGGACACACGTCACAGTGGGTCAAGCCCTCCGGTACGGCACGTTCCTGAGGCAAGTTCACCGGGACGGCGCGTACGGGGGCGGAGGGCGACCGGTGCTGCGGCGCGCTGCCGGAGGGGGGTGGCGCGCCGACAGACCGGCCGGGTCGGGGGATTGACGTCCCGAGTCGGGGTACTCGCGTGGCGAAGGCCGAACACACCCACCAACTCCGGGAGTTGATGATGGCGGGCTTCGGACAGAGCACGCGCAGGCACCCCCGCTCACGTGGCCGGACGTGGTCACGGACCGGGCCGGATCGCGCGACGCTCGGAATCATCGGCGCCATCTGCGCGATCGCCGGTTTCTTCGTGCTGGGGCTCATCCTCGGCCCGGTGGCGATCGCCTGCGGCTGGCTGGCCATGGGCCGCACCTGGACAGGCTCCCGCCATGTCCCGGCCCTGATAGCAGTAACCCTGGGCGCCTTGGACACCCTCCTGGCCCTGATCTGGCTGGCCAGCTAGCCAGCCCAGCTGCGGCCAGCCTCCGCGTAGCTGCGGGCAATCGTGCCGCTGGGGCGATGGGGGTCCCCCCTGCTCGAGCGAAGCCGAGAGCTTGGGGGAGGGTGGGCGCAGCGGCACCCGGCAAGCGCCGGGCCGCGCGTCCCACCCCCGCCCAGCCCAACGCCGGGCAACACCTCAGCGGGGGTCCAGCTCAGCCGACCTCTCCTGCACCGAGCCGGAGGCCAGCGCAGCTACCTCCGCCCGCAACGCCCGCACCTCCTCCGTCAACGCGAAGATCGCCTCCGTCTGCCGCCGCTCCTCCTCGTCGTCCATCTCGAACCGGGCGATGAACCACGCCGCGATGTTCGCCGTCACCACACCCAACAACGCGATCCCCGACAGCATCAGCCCGATCGCCAGCACCCGCCCCAGCCCCGTGGTCGGCGCCATGTCCCCGTACCCCACGGTGGTCATCGTCGTGAACGCCCACCAGACCGCGTCCCCCAGCGTGTGGATGGACGCCCCGGGCTTCCCCCGCTCCACCTCCAGCACCGCCAGCGCCCCGAAGACCAGCAGCCCCAGACACGACCCCGCCACATACGTCGTCACCCGCACCTGCGACGCCAGCCGCGCCCGCTGCCCCGCGAGCAGCAGCAGCGACACCAGCTTCAGCAGCCGCAGCGGCTGGAGCAGCGGCAGTACGACCGCCAGCAGGGCCAGCGGATTGCCCCGTACGAACCGCATCCGGTCCTCGGTGAGCCACAGCCGGACGATGTAGTCCAGAGCGAAGGCGGCCCACACCGTCCAGTTGGCGATGTGACAGGCGGTGAGCAGCCCCTGGGAGGCGTCCGGCTGCACGATCGGGTAGGCGTAGGCGACGGCGAAGACGACGGCCAGGGCGAGCAGCGGACCCTGCGTGCGTCGTTCCCAGCGGTCCCGGGCGGTGGCTTCGGATGCGGACATGCGAGCCATCGTAGGAAAGCCGGGGCGGCGGCAGGGTGGGCAATCCCACACCCGCCGCCGCCCCGGCCGGCCGCGGTACCGCCTAGGGCCTGTCCGGCGGATCAGGTCGCAGGAAACCTGCGGCCACTCGTCAGCACAGGTGAGTGGGGTCTGGCGCGTCCAGCTGCAAGGCGGAGGAGGGCGTCGACGCGATGGGGGTGCCCCCGCGCGAGCGCAGCCGAGCGTGGGGAGTCGGCAACCGACGACGACGCCGCGGATGGGCGTGCCAGACCCCACGTCTGCGACATGATCCGCCGGACAGGCCCTAAGGCCTACGCGTCCCCGCCCGCCGTCCCCGGGTCCGCCGCCGCGACATCGAGCAGCTGGTAGCGGTCGATCGCCTGCTTCAGCGCCGACCGGTCCACCTTGCCCTCCCGCGCCAGCTCCGCCAGCACGCCCACCACGATCGACTCGGCGTCGATGTGGAAGAAGCGCCGCGCCGCGCCCCGGGTGTCGGCGAAGCCGAAGCCGTCCGCGCCCAGCGACTGGTACGTCCCCGGCACCCAGCGCGCGATCTGGTCGGGCACCGAGCGCATCCAGTCGGACACCGCGAGGAACGGCCCCTCGCTCGCGCCGAGCTTCCGGGTGACGTACGGCACCCGCTGCTCCTCCTCGGGGTGCAGCAGGTTGTGCCGCTCGCACTCCACGGCCTCGCGCCGCAGCTCGTTCCAGGAGGTCGCGGACCAGACCCCGGCCTGGACGTTCCACTGCTCGGCGAGGATTCGCTGCGCCTCCAGGGCCCACGGCACCGCGACACCGGAGGCGATGATCTGGGCGGGGATGGTCCCGGACGTGCCCTCGCTGACGCGGTGGACGCCCTTGAGGATGCCCTCGACGTCGACGTTCTCCGGCTCGGCGGGGTGCTGGATCGGCTCGTTGTAGACGGTGAGGTAGTAGAAGACGTCCTCGCCGTGCGGGTGCTCCTCGCCGCCGCCGTACATCCGGCGCAGCCCGTCCTGGACGATGTGCGCGATCTCGTACCCGTAGGCCGGGTCGTAGGCGACGCACGCCGGGTTGGTGGAGGCCAGCAGCTGGGAGTGGCCGTCCGCGTGCTGCAAGCCCTCACCGGTCAGGGTCGTGCGGCCCGCGGTCGCGCCCAGGACGAATCCGCGCGCCAGCTGGTCGGACATCTGCCAGAACTGGTCGCCGGTGCGCTGGAAACCGAACATCGAGTAGAAGACGTACACCGGGATCAGCGGTTCGCCGTGCGTGGCGTACGCCGAGCCCGCCGCGATCAGCGACGCCGTGCAGCCCGCCTCGGAGATGCCGTCGTGCAGCATCTGACCGGTCGGGGACTCCTTGTAGGCGAGCAGCAGCTCCCGGTCGACCGACTCGTACTGCTGACCCAGCGGGTTGTAGATCTTCGCGCTCGGGAAGAAGGAGTCCATGCCGAACGTGCGGTACTCGTCCGGCGCGATCAGCACGAACCGCCTGCCGAGCTCCTTGTCCCGCATGAGGTCCTTCAGCAGCCGTACGAACGCCATGGTGGTGGCGATCTGCTGCTGGCCCGTGCCCTTCTTGACGGTCGCGTACGTCTTGTCCCCGGGCAGCGGCAGCGGCTTGGACCGCACCACCCGCGTGGGCACGTAACCGCCGAGACCCTTGCGGCGGTCGTGCATGTACTGGATCTCCTCCGAGTCCCGGCCCGGGTGGTAGTACGGCGGCGCGCCGGACTCCAGGTCCTTGTCGGAGATCGGCAGGTGCAGGCGGTCCCGGAAGCGCTTGAGGTCGTCGACCGTGAGCTTCTTCATCTGGTGCGTGGCGTTGCGGCCCTCGAAGTTCGGGCCAAGGGTCCAGCCCTTGATCGTCTTGGCCAGGATCACCGTCGGCTGGCCCTGGTGCTCCACGGCCGCCTTGAACGCCGCGTACACCTTGCGGTGGTCGTGACCGCCGCGCCCCAGGTGCAGGATCTGCTCGTCGGTCATGTTCTCGACCATCGCGCGCAGCCGGTGGTCGTCGCCGAAGAAGTGCTCGCGGATGTAGGCGCCGGACTCGGTGGCGTACGTCTGGAACTGGCCGTCCGGCGTCGTGTTCATCCTGTTGACCAGGGTGCCGTCGCGGTCCTGGGCGAGCAGCGGGTCCCAGGTGCGGTCCCAGATCAGCTTGATGACGTTCCAGCCCGCGCCCCGGAAGACCGACTCCAGCTCCTGGATGACCTTGCCGTTGCCGCGCACCGGCCCGTCCAGGCGCTGGAGGTTGCAGTTGACGACGAAGGTGAGGTTGTCCAGGCCCTCCCGCGCGGCGATGGTCAGCTGGCCCAGCGACTCCGGCTCGTCCATCTCGCCGTCGCCGAGGAACGCCCACACGTGCGACCGGGAGGTGTCGGCGATCCCGCGCGCGTGCATGTAGCGGTTCATCCGCGCCTGGTAGATCGCGCCGATCGGGCCGAGGCCCATCGACACCGTCGGGAACTCCCAGAAGTCCGGCATCAGCCGCGGGTGCGGGTACGAGGAGAGGCCGTACGGCGCCTTCGACTTCTCCTGGCGGAACCCGTCCAGGTGCTGTTCGCTCAGCCGGTCCAGCAGGTACGCGCGCGCGTAGATGCCCGGTGAGGCGTGCCCCTGGAAGAAGACCTGGTCGCCGCCGTCGCCCTCGTCCTTGCCCCGGAAGAAGTGGTTGAAGCCCACGTCGTAGAGGGAGGCGGAGGACGCGAACGTGGCGATGTGGCCGCCGACGCCGATGCCGGGCCGCTGGGCGCGCGAGACCATCACGGCGGCGTTCCAGCGGGTGGCGTTGAGGATCCGGCGCTCGATCTCCTCGTTGCCGGGGAAGAACGGCTCGTCCTTGGTGGCGATGGTGTTGACGTAGTCCGTGCTGCGCATCTCGGGCACGGCGACGCGCTTCTCGCGGGCCCGCTCGATCAGCCGCAGCATCAGGTAGCGGGCACGCTCGCGGCCCCGCTCGTCGATGGCGGCGTCGAGGGAGTCGAGCCACTCCTGGGTTTCCTCGGGATCGAAGTCAGGAACCTGACTCGGCAGACCGCCAATGATGATCGGGTTGCGATCGGATCCGGAAGCCACGCTGGTCCTTACCTGTCAGAGGGTTGTCCATATGTCTGCGCCGTCCCCCATCGTCCACCTCGGCGCGCCAAACGTCATCTTTACCCCCAGGTAACGGGGGCCGCCGTCAGCTCTCGGCGCAAAGGCATTCGAAACTCGTACCCAAAGATGGTTCCCAAATGCGCAAACAGGGCACAACGGTGTGGTGTGCGTCACCGATGGCCGGGATAGCGTGGCTGGAGTTGCGGCGACACGGCCGGGATCGTCACCGTTTCGGCGGTCCCAACCGCCGGGTACTTGCGCGATCCGTCCCGCCCGTGTGGACTACGGCCAATGCTTCGCGCACGCGCGTGGCTGAGACCTACCCAAAAACATGATCAGGAGGCAACCCGTGAGCGCGACCGCGGACCACGCGGAGGAGCGGACGAACCCTGCCGCCAGGCTGGGGTTCCAGCCCGGGCAGGTGGTCCAGGAGATCGGCTACGACGACGACGTCGACCAGGAGCTTCGCGAGGCCGTCGAGGAAGCCATCGGCAGCGACCTGGTGGACGAGGAGTACGACGACGTGGCCGACGCCGTTGTGCTGTGGTTCCGCGACGACGACGGCGACCTGACGGATGCGCTGGTGGATGCCACCACGTACATCGAGGAGGGCGGCGCCATCCTGCTCCTGACGCCGAAGACCGGCCGTTCGGGATACGTGGAGCCGAGCGACATCTCGGAGGCCGCCACGACGGCGGGCCTGACGGCGTCCAAGAGCGTCAGCGTGGGCAAGGACTGGAGCGGCAGCCGCCTGGCCACGCCCAAGGCGGCCAAGTCCAAGCGGTGACCGTCCGCTGACCGCACGGCGGACCGGCCCACGGACAGTCCGTAGGCGCCGGTCCGCCGCCCGGGCCCGTCCGCCGGGCCCCGGTGAGCGCTGCGTAGGGTGGGACCCCGACCCATCCGAACGGCTCACCGAAGGGAACCCGCATGGCCCTCCAGGTCGGCGAGAAGGCCCCCGACTTCGAACTGAAGGACAACCACGGCCGCACCGTCCGGCTCTCCGACTTCCGTGGCGCGAAGAACGTGGTGGTGCTCTTCTACCCCTTCGCCTTCACCGGAGTGTGCACCGGAGAGCTGTGCGAGGTGCGCGACAACCTGCCGAGGTTCACCGACCGCGACACCCAGGTGCTCGCCGTCTCCAACGACTCCATCCACACCCTGCGCGTCTTCGCCGAGCAGGAGGGCCTGGAGTACCCCCTGCTGAGCGACTTCTGGCCGCACGGGGAGACCTCGCGCGCGTACGGCGTCTTCGACGAGGCCAAGGGCTGCGCGGTGCGCGGCACCTTCGTGATCGACAAGGAGGGCGTGGTGCGCTGGACCGTCGTCAACGCCCTGCCGGACGCCCGTGACCTGAACGAGTACGTCACGGCGCTCGACACCCTGTGATTGTTCGGTCGCAAGGCCTGCGTGCGGCGGGAACCCGTCACTAGGATCGAGTCGTTTGATCCGATAGCAACGCACGACGGGGCTTCCCGCCCCTGGACCTAAGTGGAGGACTCGTGGGAGTCAGCCTGAGCAAGGGCGGCAACGTATCGCTGACCAAGGAGGCCCCGGGCCTGACCGCGGTCATCGTCGGTCTCGGGTGGGACGTGCGCACCACGACCGGCACCGACTTCGACCTCGACGCCAGCGCGCTGCTGCTCAACAGCGCCGGCAAGGTCGCGAGCGACCAGCACTTCATCTTCTTCAACAACCTCAAGAGCCCGGACGGCTCGGTCGAGCACACCGGTGACAACATCACCGGCGAGGGCGAGGGCGACGACGAGCAGATCAAGATCAACCTCGCCACCGTCCCGGCCGACGTGGAGAAGATCGTCTTCCCGGTCTCGATCTACGACGCCGAGAACCGCCAGCAGTCCTTCGGCCAGGTGCGCAACGCGTTCATCCGCGTCGTGAACCAGGCCGGTGAGGCGGAGATCGCGCGTTACGACCTCAGTGAGGACGCGTCCACCGAGACCGCGATGGTCTTCGGTGAGCTGTACCGGCACGGCGCGGAGTGGAAGTTCCGCGCCATCGGCCAGGGTTACGCCTCCGGCCTGCGCGGCATCGCGCAGGACTTCGGCGTCAACGTCTGAGTCGCGCACCAGTCCCACCGCTTCACCGTCCGGCGCCGCACCGAGAGCGTGCGGCGCCGGACGCGCAGGACAACCAAAGAGGCACGACCAGGGGAGGACCAGCATCATGGGCGTCACGCTCGCCAAGGGAGGCAACGTCTCCCTGTCCAAGGCCGCGCCGAACCTCACTCAGGTGATGATCGGACTCGGCTGGGACGCGCGCTCCACCACCGGAGCCCCCTTCGACCTCGACGCCAGCGCGCTGGTACTCAACAGCGGGCGGGTGCTCGGCGACGAGTGGTTCATCTTCTACAACCAGCTCAAGAGCCCGGACGGATCGGTGGAGCACACCGGGGACAACCTCACCGGTGAGGGCGAGGGGGACGACGAGTCGATCCTGATCGACCTGTCCAAGGTGCCCGCCCACTGCGACAAGATCGTTTTTCCCGTCTCGATCCATATGGCCGATGAGCGCGGCCAGACGTTCGGGCAGGTCAGCAACGCGTTCATCCGCGTCGTCAACCAGGCCGACGGTCAGGAACTGGCTCGCTACGACCTGAGCGAGGACGCCTCCACCGAAACCGCGATGATCTTCGGCGAGGTCTATCGCTACCAGGGCGAATGGAAGTTCCGGGCGGTGGGACAGGGGTACGCGTCCGGACTGCGCGGTATCGCTCTAGACTTCGGGGTCAATGTTTCGTAAAGCCGGGTGCGGCGCGGGGGAGACCCGTACACCCCGAACACAAGGGATTGGGTAGCCAGTGGTTCTGAAAACCTTCGGCTGGTCGTTCGCGGTCACCGCGCTCGGTCTGGTCGCAGCACTCCTCTTCGGGGGGTGGACCGCCTTCGGCATCGTGGCGATCCTCTCGATCCTCGAGATCTCGCTGTCCTTCGACAACGCGGTGGTCAACGCCGGAATCCTGAAGAAGATGAACGCCTTCTGGCAGAAGATCTTCCTCACGATCGGCATCCTCATCGCCGTCTTCGGCATGCGGCTGGTCTTCCCCGTCGTCATCGTCGCGGTGAGCGCGTCGATGGGGCCGATCGAGGCGGTCGACCTCGCCCTGACGGACAAGGACCGCTACCAGGAACTGGTCACGGACGCGCACCCGTCGATCGCCGCGTTCGGTGGCA
Source organism: Streptomyces sp. B93 (assembly GCF_018070565.1). GTDB lineage: Bacteria > Actinomycetota > Actinomycetes > Streptomycetales > Streptomycetaceae > Streptomyces. The sequence continues at coordinate 2,176 of NZ_JAGPXL010000002.1, read as the reverse complement.
TGTTCCTGTTGATGATCTTCCTGGACTTCATCTTCGAGGACCGGGACATCAAGTGGCTGCACTGGATCGAGCGGCCACTGGCCAAGCTCGGCAAGGTCGACATGCTGTCGGTCTGCATCGCGCTGGTCGTCCTGCTGATCTCCTCGCTGACCTTCGCCGCCAACGCCCACCAGCACGGCGGTACGCATGTGGACAAGGCGGAGACGGTGCTGCTGTCCGGCATCGCCGGTCTGATCACCTACATGATCGTGGGCGGGCTCTCCGGCTACTTCGAGGACAAGCTGGAGGAAGAGGAGGAGCGCGAGCACGAGGAGGAGGAGCAGGCGAAGCGTGCGGGCAAGCAGAAGCCCGCGATACTGCTCGCCGGCAAGGCCGCGTTCTTCATGTTCCTGTATCTGGAGGTCCTGGACGCGTCGTTCTCGTTCGACGGGGTCATCGGGGCGTTCGCCATCACCAACGACATCGTGCTGATGGCGCTGGGTCTTGGTATCGGGGCGATGTACGTGCGGTCGCTGACCGTGTACCTCGTGCGGCAGGGGACGCTGGACGACTACGTGTACCTGGAGCACGGCGCGCACTACGCGATCGGTGCGCTGGCGATGATCCTGCTGGTGACGATCCAGTACGAGATCCACGAGGTCATCACCGGTCTGGTGGGTGTCGTGCTGATCGCGGCGTCCTTCTGGTCCTCCGTGCGGCGCAACCGTGCGCTGGCGGCGGCGGAGGGGCCGGCCGGGTCGTCCGACGAGAAGGCCGAGGTCTCTTCCGGGGTGTGACGTTCCTGCGGGTGTGGGAACGCTTCTGGGCGGGGCGGCGTTGAGGACGGGTCCTCTTGGCCGCCCCGTTGTTTTGTCGGGTCTGTCTTTTCGGTGTGGGGTGGGGCGGGCGATGGGGCTGTTGGACGGGTTGCTGTGGCGGGGGCGGGCGGCGCAGTTCGACTCGGGGAGTGCGTCGAGCAACGCGATCGAACTGACGAAGCGGCACGGGCAGGTGTCGCTGACCAAGCAGGACGCGGCGACGGGGCATCTGCGGGTCAATCTGAACTGGCGGATGCGGACGTCGGACTTCGGGGGGCCGCAGCGGGAGAGTCTGCTGCGGCATCCGTTCAGGGCGCTGAAGCCGCCGGAGGTGGTGGCGCACAGCCAGTCGATGGTGAACGTGGACCTGGACCTGGGGTGTCTGTACGAGCTTCAGGACGGGTCGAAGGGGGTTGTGCAGCCGCTGGGGGGCTACCTCGGGGACGTGAACGCGCCGCCGTACGTGAAGCTGAGCGGGGACGATCGGTTCGGGTCGGCGTCCGGGGAGACGATCTACGTCAATCTGGACCATCGGGATGCGATCAAGCGGTTGCTGGTGTTCGCGTACATCTACGACCAGACGCCGGCGTTCGATCGTACGCAGGCGGTGGTGACGCTGTATCCGAGCAACGGGCCGCGGATCGAGATCCATCTGGACGAGCGGCAGCCGCAGGCGCGGTCGTGTGCGGTGGTGATGATCGAGAACGTGAAGGGGGAGATCCTGGTCCGGCGCGAGGTGAGGTTCGTGTACGGGTTCCAGGGGGAGCTGGATCGGTTGTACGGGTGGGGGTTGCAGTGGGGGCGGGGGTACAAGACGAAGGCGCAGCGGTGAGGTGGCGGCGGATGCCTGCGGCGGCCTGTTTCTGTCCGGTGGGTGGCGGGCGTAGCGCTGTCCGCCGGGGGGTGGGTCGGGGCCGCGCCGGGGGGTGTCCGTCCTCGGAACCGCGCGATCTGCCAACTGGATAGGCGCCGGGGCTTTCCGCGCGAACCACTGCGGGCGGACACCCCCCGACACGTCCCCTTCCGTGGTACGGCGACTGCGGGCCGCCAGTGGCTGAGCCAGCGAGCAGCCCGCGCCACTGCTGACGGGCCCCAGCCTGCAGTGGACCTGCCCCCACCTGGCTGCGGCTACGGGGCCGCATCTGCCCCAGCTGCGAGCAGCCGTGCCGCTGGGGCGGCGCCCGCATAGCCGCGGGCAGTCGTGCCGCAGGGCGGCACGGGTGGGCGCGGCGGCACCCCCGTAGCGCCGGGTTGCGCGACCCGGCTGTGGTCAGCACCGACGCCGGGCGCCCTGTTGAGATGGTGGTCGTGGCCAACCCTCAGTGGCGGCAAAGGGTCAGCGGCCGATGAACTGCGGTCCCTGTGGGGGGAGTCGGAAG
>NZ_JAGPXL010000019.1 GCF_018070565.1 Streptomyces sp. B93 | reverse complement strand
TCCGAGGCGATGATCCACATCGCCTCGATCGACAACCTCAGCAAGCGCATAACGGACGAGACCACGCCAACCTGGCGAGGAACTTACTAGGGCATACAGGGCAATACGCCTAGATCAAATGCCCTCTTAGGAAGGAGCCTTCGGACGGTCGGACAAGTGCGGTGGACGATGAATCATGGCCCGCCGGGCGTGGCCCCTTCTAGGGTCGGCGAGGAGCCGATCGCAATCACGCCCCCTATGGTTCAGCCGCTGTGAAGGGCCGTAATCCGCGTACAGCTCTGCGTCCTTGCCGGGGAAGGCCCCGGTTGTTCCTGTTCGAAGGCCGATTCATGACCACCGCAGTACACGGCAATCCCACCATCCTGCTTGTCCATGGTGCCTGGCACGGCGCCTGGTGCTGGGACAAGCTTGTTCCGGCGCTCAACGCCCGGGGGTGGCACACCCTCACGGTCGACTTGCCGAGTGCGTCGACGGGCAGCAACGAGACGGCGGGGATGTACGACGACGCGCACGTCATCCGCACCAGGCTGGGAGAGATCGACGGGCCGGTGACCATCCTCGCGCACTCGTACGGCGGCGTCCCGGTCACGGAAGCTGCCGCTTCGGCGCCCACCGTGTCGCGCATCCTCTATCTCGCCGGCTTCCAGCTGGACGAGGGCGCTTCCCTGGTCAGCGAGAGCGGGGGACAGTTGCCGAGCGGCGACACGGGAACTCTGCCGGTTCCTGACAACCCGGCGAAGGCGCTGTTCAACGACATCCCTGCGGAGGAGGCCGATCAGGCCGTGCAGCGGCTGGTCCCGCAGAGCATACGGTCCTTCAGTGAACCGCTCACTGCGGCGGCATGGAAGACGGTCTCCTCCAGGTACATCGTCTGCGAGCACGACGAGATGCTCGCCCCGGCTTACCAGGAGTCGATGGGCAAGCGCGCCGGCCGCCTGTACCGGCTCCCTTCAGGCCACTCCCCGTTTTTCTCCATGGCGACCGATCTGGCGGAGCTGATCACTGTGGACGCCGACAGCTAGGGTGCTGAGTTGGGGATCACTGGTCGCGGAGGCATTCTCGGGTCCGGCGAATGGCTGCACTGTCAGCACCACCGCTGACGGTGCGAACCATGTCATCTGCCTTGCCGGTGGTCTGCTTCCCGGCCGGTTCCTGTCCACGTGTGGATCTCGAACGAAGTCCCACGCGACGCTGCGCGCCTGCGGCCCCGTCAGCTCAGCCAGACAGCCCGCAGCCAGGATTCGAGGGACGCCACCGCGCGTCAGCGACGGCCTGGAACAGCTCTGTTCGGGCGCCGCGGCGTGGTGGCGAAGGCGGTGCGGCTGGCGGCTACGAAGCCGGGGAGGGGGCGAATGCGTCGAGAGCGAGTTCGGCGACTTCAGTGAGTGACTCGCGATCAGGGTTGATCGCTCCCATGACCCGCAGCCCGTGCATCGTCGTGACGAGGTAGCGGGCCACGATGCGGGCGTCCCTCTCCTTGGAGAACTGGCCATCGGCTTGCGCCTCCGCCACGACCTGCGCCAGTGCGTCCTCGAGCATGTCCGACGTCGACTGCACATGGGCGGACACCTGGGGGTCGTGAGCTATCCGGCCGACCGCCGCCCCGACCATGAGGCAGGCCCGGCGGCTTCCGTCGCAGACGATCTCGTCAACGGCGGCTACCAGAACCTCCCGCAGCAGCTCCCGTCCCGGGGCTCCGTCCCGGAGCAGCTCGACCAGCGGCAACGCGTAATTGGCTCGGAAGCGGTCCATGGCCGCCAGGTACAGGCCTTCCTTGCTCCCGAACGCCGCGTACAGCGAGCCACGGCCCACGCCAGTTGCCTCGACGAGGTCTTGGATCGACGTGCCGTCGTAACCGTTGAGGCGGAAGGCGTTCATCGCCGCCTCCACGGCCTTCTCAGTGTCGAACTCCCGGGTGCGTGCCATACCCGCGAGTATACGCGCATTGGGAACGAACGGTACAGATTTGCAGTCGAGAACACATTATCTTGATCGATCGTTCCTTATTTGGTCTACTGATGCACCCTAAAGCCGCCGTCGGTGTCGCGACCGGGGGTCTGTACGTCATCGCCGACACTGCGGAACAGAAGGGCGCCGGACGCTGGACCGTGCAGACTGCTCTGGACCTTGGGGTTTCTGTGCGGAACGGCTGGTCACTCAGGTCGAACAGGCCCTCTACGCCTCCAAGCTCATCGCCTACGCTCAGGGCTTTCACCAGATCCAGGCGGCGAGCCGGGTCTACGGATGGAACGTGAACCAGGCAGCCGTGGCCGACGTGTGGCGTGCCGGTTGCATCATCCGCGCCTCCTTCCTGGACCGGGTGCGCGATTCCTTCACGGCTCATCCGGATCTCCCGGGCCTTCTCGCGCATCCGTCCTTCGCCCGTGAGCTCGGCGCCGCCCAGCTGCCCTGGCGCCTGGTGGTGTCGCACGCCACTAGGGACGGTGTGCCTGTTCCCGCCATGGCCGCAGCTCTCGCCCATTACGACGCACCGAGAGCCCCTCGCCTGCCGGCAGCGCTCATGCACGCCCAGCGGGACTTCTTCGGCGCGCACACCTACCGCCGCAACGATCGACCGGGCACCTTTCACGCCAGGTGGGACCTGGACCGTTCCGAGGAGCTCCGCGGCTAGCATCCGCTCCTTGCGAAGCGGACGGACGCCCAGGGCTCGTCCTCGCCGTCCCGGGCGGAACGGGAGGGCGCCCACGTCACCGCGGTTGGTCGGCAGGTGTTCCTGCGCAACGGCCCGGGGTACGGGCACGGAATTTTCTTTATCGACCATTCGTTCCTGATAAGGTAGCGTGAAGGGGCAGGCTCCAGGAGTGGAGAGCCTTCAGCCTGCTCAGGGCGTTCGCCCGCCATCTCGAACATTCCGGAGTCGTGGCCGTGTCACCCCGGGGCAAGAATGGAGCACCCATGTCCAACCGCCTGAATTCGAAGATCATCATCGTTACCGGGGGCACCTCCGGGATGGGTGAGGCCACGGTGAAGCGACTCGCCGGCGAGGGAGCGACGGTGGTCATCGGGGCGCGGGACAAGGCACGTGGTGAAGCGGTCGCGGCGGAGGTCTCGGCCGACGGCGGCAAGGCCGTCTTCGTTCCCACGGACGTCACCCGCGAGGAGGACGTCGCGCACCTGGTGGACTTCACGGTCAGGGAGTTCGGGGCCCTGCACGGCGCGTTCAACAACGCCGGCGGCGGCAACAGTCAGGGATCGATCCGTGAGGTGGACGCCGCCTTCTGGCAGAGCGTGGTCTCCCTGAACCTGACCAGTGTCTTCTACAGCCTCAAGCACGAGATCCCGGCCATCATCGCCAGCGGCGGAGGTTCCATCGTCAACAACGCCTCTGTGGTCGGTGCGGCGGGTGACCCGTCGGCCGTCGCCTACTCGGCCGCCAAGCACGGTGTCGTCGGTCTGACCCGCTCGACGGCGCTGGACGCGGCAAAGGACGGTGTCAGGGTCAACGCCCTCCTCACAGGGCTGGTCAACACGCCGCTGTGGCAGGGCTTCACGGCGAGCAACCCGGAAGCTGCGAATACCATCCTCAGCCAGCAGCCGACGGGGCGTTCGGCCGAAGTCAGTGAGATCGCCGCCTTCACCGCCTTCCTGCTGAGCGATGAGAGCCGGTTCATCAGCGGCGCCGCCCTGGCGATCGACGGCGCGCTCACTGCGGGCTACTGATCACCTCTTCGGCCAGCCCTGTCGGACTGCGGTCACGCACTCGGTCACCTGCCGACCTCGTGAGCGGCCTGCGGGGACCTGCGGTGACACAGGTCGGCAACGCCTGATTCGGGGGAAGGGCTCGAAGTCCTTCCCCGAACCCGTCTTTCGGCCGCCGGCGTGTCCGCTCCCTGCCCCCTTCGCCTCGGTGACGAACAAGATCCCAGACTTCCCGACCCGGCAGGGCGGGAACGGACGCCTCAGAAGGCGGGGTTGACGCCGCCGTGCATCGGATGCGCCAGATGTGCGGCGAGCAGGCCACCGGGCCAGCTGGACGGCGGTGCCTTCTGCGGACACCGGACGGCTTGAGCGACCACCGCGTCGCCGAGGACGGTCTCGATGTCCAGGCGGGGAAAGCGTCCCAGGGCCGAAAGCAACGGTCCCTGATCGGCGGGGTCGATCAGGTCGCTCCTGCCGAAGTCGACCAGGACGGCCTGCCGCACCAGCTGCGGCAGCGGCCCCATGCGCTCCGCGATGCCGGGAGAGGTGTGAAGCGCGACAGCTTCCCAGACCTCCTGGACCAGGGGTGCCGGCCAGTCGTGGTCCTTCAGGAAGGCTCGGGCGGCGTCCGCGCCCTCGACCTCGAACCGTTGCGGTCCGTCATAGGGTGCGGCCGTGCCCGCGTCGTGGAACAGGCAGGCCACGGCGAGCGCCTCCCGCGCCAAGTCACCGATGCCCTGCCTGCGCCCCAGGTGCTCGGCCACCAGCCACACCCGGATGCTGTGGTTGAGAATGGCGGGATCGAGGACGCCCCGCACGTGCGTGTAGGCGGCATCGGCGACCGACCCCCCGAAACTGATCGACACCTGCACGTCTCCCGTCTTCGTCGTCATGTCCGGCCTGTTGCGCTGCGCGGGTGGGGTCACGGCCGGGGCGAGGGCAGCGCGCACGCACCTTCTGCGTCGCACCCACCGTCGGGCACTGTGCCGGCGACCTGCAGTTCCGGCTTCTGTTCGGCCCACGCTCGCTCCAACGCCTCCGTGAAGGCGTGCGCCGGCTCAGCACCCGACAGGCCGTACTTCCCGTCGATGACGAAGAACGGCACACTTGTGACGCCCAGTCGCGCCGCCTCTGCCTCGTCCTTGCGCACGTCAGCGGCGTACGCCTGCTTGTCGGCCAGCACACCGCGCACCTCGTCCCCGTCCAGACCCGCGCGCATGGCGAGCTGGATCTGGTGCTCGGCGTCGTAGAGCGTGCGTGCCGTCGCGAAGTTGCCCTCGTAGAACAAGGACAACAGTTCTTCCGCCACGCCGTGGGCGGCGGCGAGATGGAGGAGCCGATGCATGTCGAAGGTGTTTCCGTGGTCTCGGTGATCGACGAGGTAGCCGAGTCCCTCCTGCCTGGCGACGCGCGCTATGCGCTCCTCTGCCGCGCGAGCCTGTGCCGGGGTCATGCCGTACTTCTTCGCGTGGGCTGCCCCGGTCGTGGGACGGGTCTCATCCAGATGCGGGTCGAGTTCGAAGGAACGGTGGACGACTTCGACATCGGCACGGTACGGGAAGGAGGCCAGTGCTTGCTTGAACCGGGCCTTGCCGATGAAGCACCACGGGCAGGAGATGTCGGACCAGATGTCGACGCGCATGATGGTGTCCTTTCGCCGGCAGCCGGTCCTTCCCCTGGAGGCCGATGGGCTCGGGGAGAGACGGGCGCCGTGTCGTGTGACGGCGGTGAACCAGGCCGGTTAGATACCGGTGGTGCGGGGTGGGGGACCCGCGAGTGTGGTGTGCCCGGGAGCGCGAAGCCCGTCGAGGAGGATGGTGATGATGCGGCGCCATCCCTCGGGCCCGGCGTCGACGCCGAAGCAGTGTTGCGTGTCCAGGGCGGCCTGGGTCGTGTGCATGGGTCTTCCCTTCTCCAGGTGTGTGTCCTGCGTCTCGCCGCGAGGGAGCGGCATACGGAATTATTGACTGAACGTTCTTCTTAGTATCTACTGTGCACTGTTCCCGCGCCACCCGCTACCAGGGTCACGAGGAACCGGCACCCCGGTCTTGCCGCCCCTGCAGTCCTCACGAAGGCGGCCGCAAGACCGGGACCGCAAAGATTCACTTTCCGCACGGGCTTGTTCTGCGCCGCCTCCTGGGCGGTCGCCCGTCGAAGCCACGGCCGCCCGGGCGGAACGAAAGGAACGATCAACATGCACGGACAGGAAAACCGAAACACGGCGGCGTGGCGCTCCCGTATCGGCGCGTCGGCGCTAGCGGCCGCACTGCTGATGGTGGGGGGTCTCGGCGCTGTGGCTCTGACCTCGCCGTCGGCCAACGCACACGACCGGTCGGCGAGCGAGCCGTCGAGGTCACTGGCCGCGAAGGTGCAGCGCCTGGAGGACATCGAGGACATTCACCAGCTCAAGGCTCGCTACTTCCGTTTCGTGGACGAGAAGAAGCACGACGAGCTGGCTGCACTGTTCACCCCGCACGCCAAGCTGGTGACCGACGGAATCACGTGGAAGTCCCCGAAGGACTTCGCCTACACCATCCGCGACCTGACCGGCAAGGCACCCTCCGCCCACTCCGGCATGATGCCGGAGATCACCATCACCGGTCCGAACACCGCGTCGGGTATCTGGTCGATGCAGGACGTGCTCACGTTCCCGGCAAGCAAGGACGCGCCGCAGGGCCACCACGGCTACGGGCAGTACCGTGAGACCTATCGGAAGATCGACGGCAAGTGGCTCATCGACTCGGTGCTGCTGACCCGGTTCCGTATGGATCCCATCCCGAACTGGACCCCTCCGAAGACCGCCGCTTCCGAGAGCGCTCCTTCCCAGACCGCCCCCGCCAACTGAGGTACGGGGGCTGCGCCTTCGAGTGCGCTCACATACCCCACTTCATACCCACGGAACCGCTGCTTTCCGCCGCGTGCGCAACGTGCGCGTCGAGACGGCGGCGGTTTCCTGACTCTCCCTGCCGACAACGCGCACCCGTTGCCGGCGTTCATCTCGCCGGCCCGGAAGCCCTCCCGGCCTCATCGACCGCGTCGGCTCTCTCCCCTACATGGAGGTTGGTTGTGGTGATCGACAGTTGTCAGGTGGACGGCATCTTCGTCGAACACGTCGCGCCCCAGGGAGCGCCGAAAGGCCCCCCGGTGGTCTTCGTGCACGGCGGGAGCCACGGAAGCTGGCTGTGGGAACAGTGGCTGCCCTACTTCGCGGCCGCCGGCCGGCACAGCTACGCCTTCAGCTGGTACAACCACACCAACTCGCGGAACCTGCCGAAGGACGAGTTCGTACGACGGAGCATGCTCGACGTCACGCGCGAACTGCGGACCGTCATATCGCACGTCGACGACACCCCCGTGCTCGTCGCGCACAGCATGGGTGCGGCTGCGGTGCAGAAATACGCAGAGCAGTTCCCGGTCGCCGCGCAGGTGCTCCTGGCGCCGGTGCCCTCGCAGCACACCGCGGGTGCGCCTCTTCCCCTGGAGGTCGACCTGAGCGAACCCTTCCCTCCCATGCCGTACGAGATGGTCGTGGAGTGGTTCTTCGCAGGCTGCTCGGACGACGACGCGCGTCGCTACTACAGCCTCATGCCGGACGAGTCCCCGAAGGCCGTCTGGGAAGCTGCTCAGCGTGGCGCGGCCATCGCGCTCGACCGGACGCGGATCAGCGGCCCCGCACTGATGGTCGCCGGAGGCCGCGACATCGTGTCACCGGCCGATCTGGTCCGCAGACACGCAGATCACTTCGGAGCCGACTACCTGTTCCTCCCCGACCGGGCACACAGCCTCATCCTGGAGCCTCGCTGGACCGAAGTGGCAGACCGTGTCCTCTCCTGGCTCGACCGGTCCGTGTGGTGACAGTGCCCGTCGAGGGCTCCACCCTGCTGCTCCCGCCACTGGACATGGCGGGGAAGCTCCGGCCGTGAACAACAGCGTGGCCAACCCCCTCCACCCACGCAGCCGCAAAGGCACGTTGCGCACGGTGTGAGCTGTGCGGGCCCGCTCCACCTATGCACCGGGCCTTCCCGGCCGCCGGCAGGGAAGGCCGACACCCAGTAGACGACGGGCCCGCCTGAGGCCCGGTCATCTTGAGAAAACGAGGGAACGTGGGACATCCCGTCGACGGCACCAACACGCCGTCCCCTGAAGAACGAAGGGCGAAGCTCGTCGCCCGGGCCGCCGATCTCCAGGCTGTGCTGCGAGCCCAGGCGGATCGCAGCGAGCAGGAACGCACGGTGTCGCCCGAAGCGGTCGAGGCCATGACCGAAGCGGGTGTCTTCCGGCTGCTCACGCCGAAGCGGTTCGGTGGTCACCAGACCGATCTGAGGACACTGACCACCGTCTCCGAGGTCCTGGGACAGGGCGACGGGTCGGCTGCGTGGACCGGCATGATCATCGCGGTGACCAACTGGCTGGCCTCTCTGTTCCCCGACCAGGCCCAACAGGACGTTTTCGGAACAGACCCGGACGCGCGCGTGACGGGCGTCGCCGCACCCACCGGCATGGGTGAGCCGGTGGAAGGTGGATGGAGTGTCACCGGCCGGTGGTCGTACAACTCCGGTGCCCCACACGCCACCTGGGCGGCAGTGGGAGCACTGCTGAAGGACGGGACGGGCGCGGTCGCCGACCAGGCACTGGTGCTCATTCCCGCCTCGGAACTGTCCGTTGAGGACACGTGGCACACCGCGGGGATGCGGGCGACAGCGAGCAACACCTTGACGGCGGAATCCGTCTTCGTCCCCGCCCACCGAGTGCTGTCGGTGCCGGCGGCAGCGGAGGGCAGCTACCCGCGCACGGCTGACGACGGAGCCCTCTTCTCCTCCGCCTTCGGCCCCATGCTGACGCTGTGTCTGGCCGGCCCTCTGCTCGGCATGGGCAAAGCCGCTCTCGACACCGTGGTCGACCAAGCCGGCTCCAAGCCCCTGTCCTTCACGATCCACCTACGGCAGGCCGACTCCGTGGGCGTTCAGACCCAGATCGCGCAAGCCGCCCTGCAACTGGAGACAGCGCGCCTGCACATCTACGCCGCCGCCGACGAAGTGGACCGGTCGGCGGCCAAGGGCACACTCGACTACGCCACCCGCACCAGGCTGCGGGCACAGGCGGGATACGCGGCCCAGCAGGTGCTGGCAGCGATCACGACCCTCCTGAACGTCCACGGCGCCTCCGCATTCGCCGAGGCCAGCCCGCTGCAGCGCATCTGGCGGGATGCCAACACCGCGGCCCGTCACGCCGGCCTGGTACCGGCGGTCGGGTACGAGGTCTACGGCAAGTCCCTCCTCGGCATCGAGGAGCGGGTGAGCCTCATGATCTGAGGCTCACCATCGGGCGACACCCCGGTTCCGGGTCTCGATCCCAGACCCGGAACCGGGAAACCGGCGGCGGATAAAGAACGTCTCACCAACAATCCGGCGGCTGCCCTGCACCGACAGGCAACAGGCCAGCCCCACCACAACAGACCCCGATCCGCATCTCGCCGCCACGCTCATCGTGCGGGGCGGCGGACACGTCATCGCGCAGCAGATCGCCATGAGCGACGGCCATGCTGACGCCGCCGTGCCGCGGAACCCGCCCGAGGCTGGGACAACGGCTACCGCCGCCCTGACACAAGCGCAGGCCGCTGGCCTACGTCAGCCTCAACGCTGCAGGGCCCGGTCCGCGTACTCCCACAGCCGCTGCGCCGAAGCAGCGTCGAGCGCATGTGCCGCCACACCGCTCGGGTTCTCCGCGCCCTCCACCGCGATGGGCGCCTCCTGATTGTCATCGAAATAGCGGCCCGTCACTCCGCTCACCAGAGGCGAGGCCGCCAAGAGCACGGAAGTCGCCGCCCCTTGGGCCGGTGTCTTGTAGTAGGGCAGAGGAGTGAGATGGCCGTCAGCGTCCATGACTCCGAATGCCCGCATGGTGTCGTCGTCGAGGTGCCGCTGGAGGTTGGTCAGGATGTACCCCGGGTTGCAGGCGTTGACGGTAATGCCGTCCCCGGCCCAGCGGCGAGCGCCCACCGCGAACAGGACCTCCGCCGTCTTGGACTGACCGTAGGCGGCCCAGGGATCGTACGGGCGCCGCTCGAACTGCGGGTCCTCGAAGTCGAAAGGCACGCTTATGTGTGCGCCGGAGCTGACCAGCACGACACGAGCGGAACCGCTCGCCTTCAGCGCGGAATGCAATGCGGTGGTGAGAGCGAAGTGACCAAGGAAATTCGTGGCGAGCTGCAGCTCCCAGCCGTTCGGCGCGAGTTCCTTCTGGGGGAGTGCCATGATTCCTGCATTGGCGACGAGGATGTCGAGTGGCCCCTGCCATTCCTGCACGAAGGACCGCACCGACTCGAGGTCGGAGAGGTCGAGTTGGGCGAGATGAACGCTTCCTGATCCCCCGGCCTCGTTGAGTTCGCGAACCAGCGGCCCCGCCAATTCCGGCCGACGGGTGGCGACGGTCACCTCGGCGCCGGCTGCGACCAGGGGCCTGACCGTCTCGACACCGATACCTGAGGCCCCGCCGGTGACTATGGCCCGTCGACCCGTGAGATCGACCCCGGAAATCACTTCAGCGGACGTCGCCCGGGGTGAGAACGGGGTGGTCAACAGATTGTCTGCACTCATGGAAACCTCATCATCGGTGGAGCGGATTCACTTCGACTGTATTGCCCCACGAACGCAGTGAACATCATTGGAAGTCCGTGACAGATTACCCATCGTCCAGGAGAAGAATGGACCCGCTTGAAGACGTTCTGTCCCTGCTCCGAACACGCAGTCATCTCTCTGCGGGACTGACCGCCGGAGGGCAGTGGGCCGTCCGGTTCGAGCCGCCGGCCGGAGTGAAATTCAATACCCTGCGACGGGGGTACTGCTGGCTCGAGGTGGAAAAAGCGGACGGCCCGATCGCCTTGGCGCCGGGCGATTGCTACCTGCTCACCCGACCACTGCCCTTCACCCTGCGCAGCGACCCCCCGGGCCCCGAGATCGACGCTCACACCATCTTCGCCAGAGCCGAGAACGGAATGGCACACACCGGCACAGGCGACGACGTGCTGCTCATCGGGGGACGGTTCACCTTCGGCGAGCCTGGCCACGAACTTCTCCTGGCGGGCCTTCCGCCGGTCATCCACGTCCCAGCGGGCTCACCGCACGCCGAAACGGTGGAATGGGCACTCACTGTGATCGAGCAAGAACTCACGTCGAGACCGGCGGCTTCGTCGCTCGTCGCCGAGCACCTGGCGGTCGTCATGCTCATCCACGTGATGCGCCTGTACCTCGCCCGAGAACCGCGAGCGGCCTCGGGGCTGTTGACAGGACTGGCCGAGCCGGCAGTCCGCGCCGCGCTGACATCGCTCCACACGGATCCGGCGCGCTCTTGGACAGTGGCCGAGTTGGCGCGAGCCGGTGCCGTCTCCCGCTCCACCCTGGCGGCACGCTTCAAGGACACCATGGGCCAGGGGCCGATGGAATACCTGACCCGCTGGCGCATCCAACTCGCGGCGCAGAGACTCCGCGAGAGCGACGAAACTCTTTCCGCGATCGCCCGCTACACCGGCTACGGGTCCGAGAGCGCGATGAGTAGCGCTTTCAAGCGGGTCACGGGAGTGTCTCCAAGCGTCTATCGCAGGTGTCACCGCGGGGTGGCAGCGGGTGACCAGCAGGGGGACGGCGGCGGCCGGATGCGCCGGACTTCACCCGAGGCCGAGCACCTCCCATGAACCGCATGACCCGGTATGCCGGTCCAGGTGATTGCCGAACACGCTGCCGGGACGCAGCGGGGGAGCGGCCTGCGGACACGGGCTATACCGTGTAATCAGGGCGCCGGACCGCGGTGGCGGGAGCGCTGCGGCAACTGGCGCGAGGCACATTGCCCGCTGTCACCCGGGAGCAGCCGTGACAGATCATCCGCCTGTACCCCCCTTCACACGGGAGTCGGCGATCCAGAAGGTACGTCTTGCCGAGGACGGTTGGAACAGCCGCGACCCACACAAGGTCTCTCTCGTCTACGCCGAGGATTCCCGCTGGCGCAACCGCAATGAGTTCGTCACAGGGCGTGAGGAGATAATCGAGTTCCTGACCCGAAAATGGGAGAAGGAGCTGCAGTACCGACTCATCAAGGAGCTTTGGGCGTTCGACGGCAATCGCATCGCGGTGCGGTTCGCCTACGAGTCGTGCGACGCTGACGGCAACTGGTGGCGTTCGTACGGCAACGAGAACTGGGAGTTCAACGCGGACGGGCTCATGGCCGTGCGGCACGCCTCCATCAACGACTTGCCCATCTCCGCATCGGAGCGCACGTACCATTGGCCGCTCGGCCGCAGGCCCGACGAACATCCCGGCCTCAGCGAGCTCGGATTCTGACCGCGACACCGAGCGGACGGACTATGCGGTGACCAGGGCCGACGACGCAATTCACCTGGCGTGTGATCCATGACCTCGTGGACTGTTGCCCGACGGAGCAGCCACGAGGCCATCGGTTCCGGGCTTGGCGGCACGGGGTCTGCCGGTTCACGTGGACGCTCGGGACGCCGAAACACAGCCATTCGGTTAGGGTGAATGCCACGATGTGCTCGGCGCGGTCAACTCAGGTCGCCGAAACACAGCCATTCGGTTAGGGTGAATGCCACGATGTGCTCGGCGCGGTCAACTCAGGTCGCCGACGCATACGTCGGCCGCGAGCGCGCCAAGGGCAAGCGCACGATCCCGTGCGCCAAATTCCGGGCCAAGTGCTGAATTCCACCCGATGTGCGGAGTTCCCGCAATAGACGGAAGGACCCCTCATGCCCTTTGTCACTGCCAAAGACGGAACAGACATCTTCTACAAGGACTGGGGAGACGGTCAGCCTGTGGTCTTCTCCCACGGCTGGCCTCTGATCGCCGATGCCTGGGATCCACAGATGAAACTGATGGCCGACAACGGCTACCGGGCCATCGCCCACGACCGGCGAGGAGGCGGGCGTTCCGGTCAGAGCTGGGAGGGCAATGACCTCGATACGTACGCCGATGACCTGGCGGCGCTGATCGAGCAGCTCGACCTCAGGAACGTCATACTCGTCGGGCACTCGACCGGGGGCGGCGAGGTCACCCGCTACATCGGCCGGCACGGCTCGGAGCGGGTCGCCAAGGCCGTGCTGGTAGGCGCGATCCCACCGCTGATGCTGAAGACCGAGGCGAATCCTGAAGGGCTGCCGATCGACGTGTTCGACGGGATCCGGCAAGGGGTGGAGTCCGACCGGTCGCAGTTCTACCAGGACCTCAGCGCTTCGTTCTACGGTGCGAACCGCGACGGATCCACTGTCACGCAAGGCACGCGTGACGAGTTCTGGCTGTGGGGCATGACGGTGGGGATCAAGGGCGCATACGACTGCGTCAAGGCCTTCTCCGAGACCGACCTCACCGAGGATCTCAAGAAGATCGACGTGCCCACATTGATCGTGCACGGCGACGACGATCAGATCGTTCCGATCGTCGCCTCGGGTGACAAGAGCTCGAAGTTGGTCAAGAACGCGGTCTACAAGGTGTACCCCGGAGCACCGCACGGCTTGGCGATGGTGCCCAAGTTCGCCGAGACCTTCAACGCCGACCTGCTGGAGTTCGCGCGCAGTTGAGAGGTGAGGCGGCCGCGGGGTCGAGGGGCGTCGAGTCACTCCCCTTCCTGCCCGGCGCGGAACGGGAGTGGCGCATGCCTCCCGCAGGCCCTCGGACCGTCTTGGCGTAACGATGGCGGCGCCGGGCCGCCGCTTCAACCGGTCCGACCCACCGGCCGGCCGATGCTGGGCCGAACTACGGGAACGAGCGAGCCTCGCCAGACCAATCGCGCTAATCCGATATGTACCGGTGTGGTTCCGGCGGTTCGGCGTGGACAGGCCAGGTGCTGCACAGCCAAGGAGGCGAGATCATGAGTGATCTCGACGAGATACGTCGCCGGCTGAGTGACCTTGAGGCGATCGAGAGCATCAAGCAACTGAAAGCGCGCTACTTCCGTTTCGTGGACGAGAAGAAGCATGACGACCTTGTCGCGCTCTTCACGCCCGATGCCAAGCTCGTGACCGACGGGATCGTGTGGAAGTCGCCGCAGGAGTTCGCCTACACCATCCGGGACCTGACCGGGGAAGCGCCGTCGGTGCACCACGGCCACATGCCGGAGATCGAGATGACCGGGCCCGACACGGCATCGGGGATCTGGGCGATGGAGGATCTGCTGACCTTCCCGGCCGGGAAGGATGCCCCCGAGGGGCACAACGGCTACGGCCAGTACCGGGAGACCTACCGCAAGGTTGACGGTCGGTGGCTGATCGACTCGGTGGAGCTGACCCGCTTCCGCATGGATCCGCTCGACAACTGGGACCCCGGTACCTGACACGAAGTGCGGATCCGGGCTCGCGAGAGACCCGGCCGAAGGGGCCGCCGCCGCACAAGCGCCTGGCGGGCTCCCGTAGCCACGGGCTCGCGCCGGCGGCTGTCGATGCGGGCCCGCAGAAGAGCCGGGAGCTCCTGCCGCGGAGTGGCGGGCGCACTCCGCCCGGAGCCGTAACCCGCCGCCTCCAGTCGCTTACGCCCTGGGCTGTGCCGCCGCAGGCCCTGCGGCGGTCAGAACGTCAAGACCAGCCTGCCTCGCACGCCACCCCCCTCGAAGCGCCGATGGGCGTCGGCCGCCTGGTCCGCGGGGTATTCACCAGCGACGCGCAAGGTGATGCGGCCCTCCTCCGCGAGCACGCGCAGGGTGTCGAGCTTGTCGTGTGCGTGGCGGTACTCGGGCACGAAGACGTTCCGCACGATCACGTCTCCTGTGTCGCCAAGGGGAACGGTGCCAGGTTCTCCGACGCTGCGCGCCAAGGCGAGCTGTCCGCCGGGTCGGATGGCGCCGAGAACCTGGGGTCCCATGACGGCGGCGTCCACGACCGCTTCGACGCCCTGCGGGACGACCTCGCGGAAGCGGTCGGCCACGTCCGGTCCCCGGCTGACCACCTTGTCCGCGCCCAGGGACCGGACCAGTTCCTCGTCGGCAGGCGCCGCGTCCGCCACCACGGACAGTCCGTCCGCCTTGGCGAGCTGCACGGTGTATCCGCCCAGTGCTCCGGCGGCGCCGGTGACGGCGATCCATCCGCCGGGAGCCAGGTCCAGCACATCGAGGGCAAGGCGTGCGGTCAGGCCGTTCATCGGGAGAGTGGCAGCCTCGGCGTGAGTCGTTCCGGCCGGTGCCCGTACGACCTGCCGTGCGTCGACGACGACATACTCCGCGTAGGCGCCCCCGGACGGATCGATCGGTACGACGATCGCCATCACCCGGTCACCCACGTGCAGGTCCGTGGCCGCGTCCGGGGCGATGGCGTCCACGACGCCGGCCGCGTCCATGCCGGGCCGGTAGGGGGGAGTCAGCCGCCCAGCGAGCATGGAGTCGGTGAAACCGGTACGCAGCAGGATGTCCGACGGGTTCACCGACGCCGCGTGCACCCGGATGCGGATCTGTCCGGGACCGACTTCCGGTACCGGCAGGTCGACGACCTCGAGCACCTCAGGACCGCCGTATCGGAACACTCCTACAGCCTTCATAACTGCTTCCTTTCCCGAGGGTGTGCCGCAGCCGAGCCCGTCGGCCGCGACCACACCCGATTATATTTCGAATGGTCAGTATAGAATGTTACGCGGTCTGCTTCCGTCAAGATCGGCGACCGGGCGAGTCCCGCTTCGTCCTGCGTGCCGCCCGACGGCAATGCTTGCCAGCCCGCGGATAGGCTCGGGGTCCGCCCCCTGGGTCGCCGGCGCGCCTGTCCGGCCCGGGCGTCCGCCCCGTGGAGGGGCGCGCGGGGTGTTTGCCGGGTCAACGGACCTTGCGGAACACTTCACGGAGATCGTTGACGTAGGCCGCCGGATTTTCGATGGCCGAAGCCGTGCATGCCCTTGAAGGGGAAGTCCTCGTTCACCACCGGCGTCCTCGGCTCGGACGATGATGTCCTCCATCGCCCGTACGCCCTGAGCCGAGGTCGTCGAGACCGGCTCGACTCGTCCGAGAACAGGTGATGGATGAGGACGTCGTCCGCACCGCAGGCGGTTGGCCGTTCATCAGTGATGCAGCCGGTCTGGATGAGCCGCACCGGTCCCGCTCAGGCATGGCGGGCAGCCGTAACCACGCGGTGGGCCGTCACCACAGGACTCGGGCGACCCCCGCCCCGGCGAAGGACGCCGTCAGGCCCAGTACGACACTGACCAGCAGATATCCGGCAGCCTCGGCGCTCTTGCGTCCACCGGCCAAGGTCAGGAGCTCGTAGGAAAAGGTGGACCATGTGGACAGCGCGCCGCAGAAGCCGGTCGACAGCAAAGCCTGCCCCGACGCGTCCAACGCGCCGCCCGTGCCCGCCTCGACGAAGAGGCCCAGGAGGAGGCACGCGCCCAGATTGGCGAAGAGTGTGCCCCACGGGAACGTCCAGCGCATGCGGGCCTTTGCCGCTGTGCCGATCAGGTATCTGACGGGCGCACCGACAGCACCTCCAGCCAGTACGAGAATCCAATCCCCCATCAGGAGCCCTTACGCCGCTGACCCGTGTACGGGTCTGCGCGTCGAACCCGCAGCATGCCCACAACGCAGGCCACTCCCAGAAGCACCCCGGACATGGACGCGCCCACGGTCAGCACGAGGTAGGCAACCGCAGTCCCGGGCTGACCGTTCTCGAACAGCCTTCGTGCGTCGTCCGTATAGGTGGAGAACGTGGTGAAACCCCCGAGGACGCCTGTGCCCAGAAGAGGGCTGAGTAGGGGAGAGGCCCCGGCAAAGCGCTTCTTGAGCACCATGGTGAGCACCCCCATCAAGAAGCAGCCCACGGCATTGATCAACAGCGTTGTCCAGGGAAAGGCGGCCGCCCCCGTTCGCCAGACGAGGTAGGCGTCGCCGCCGTTCGGCCACATACGGGAGACTCCGTAGCGGGCCAGGGCGCCGATTACACCGCCCGCCGCTACAGCGACGATCGCTGACGCTCGAGGCGAGGAGCCGTGATCAGTCCATCCAGCATGGTGCACATGATCCATCAGATGCATGCAGTCACTACTATGCGCATGAATGCCTCGAACTGCGTCAACACACCGCATACCGGCAAGCGTGGGTAAGCGGCCCCCTCGACACCGGACGCGATCCACGGCAGCCCATCCGCTGCACCCGACAGAGGCCGGCTCAAGGGGCCGGACACCTGATCGTCAGCGTCGACTCGACCTGTCTCCGCCCGACGTGACGCCGGGTAGTCAGTCCTTGCCGGTCCGGATGCCGTCCAGTGCGAAGCGGAGGACCCGGCCGCGCTGCTCGTCGCTGACGTATCCGGTGGCGATGATGCCAGTGATCATGCGCAGGACGTCGTCGAAGGACGCGTCGCGGCGGGCCTCGCCGGCCTCCTGCGCCCGTGTGAACAAGGGTTCCCCCGCCTCGTACATGGCCTTACGCGCGTCGCGGAACATCGCTGAGTCGCGGTTGAGTTCTTCGGAGATCGCACGCTTGGTGCCGACGTAGGATACGAACCGGTCGAGCCAGGTGCTGAACGCCTCCCACGGAGGCAGGTGCGCGACATCCTGGGCGGCGTGGCACAGCTCCTCGACCTCACCCGCGTAGACAGCGTCGAAGAGTGCTTGCCGCGTGGGGAAGTTGCGGTAGAGCGTGCCGATGCCGACACCGGCTGAACGGGCGATGTCCTCGAGCGGGGTGCCGGTTCCCTGCTCGGCGAACGCCGTGCGGGCGGCGGCCAGGAGTCTGTCGAAGTTACGGCGCGCGTCAGCTCGGTGCGGGCGGCGCACGGCCGCACCGAGTGCCGAGGGCGTCCTGTCGTCCACCATGATCCTTCGACGCGATGGGATCGGAGGCGTGCCTCCGCGGCAGTGGAGTGTGCCCTCCGGTTTTCCGGAGGGATCCCTCGATACTACCAAGGCCGGATCCCGCTCACCGCGGACCTCACGGCCGCCCCGTCAAGATCCCGTAGGCCTCTATTTCCTCCAGCGGCCGATCAGTATCGCGTGGGCGCACCTGGAAGCCGCACGCCCACCACGAGTCCTCGTTGCGGCACTCTGTCCTGCCCGCCTGCGAACCGCACGGGACAGAACCGAGGAAGCTGTGTTTCCGGGCGATGCGGCTCGCCCTGATACATGCCGGGCTGTGCACGCTCTCGCGTGAGCCCGGCAGGATGGGTTACAGCGAGCGGATGAGGCCACCGTCGACGCGCAGGATGGCGCCGCTGACGTAGTCGGCCAAGGGGCTGGTCAGATACGCGACGGCACCGGCGACCTCCTCCGGAAGGCCCAGTCGGCCGCGGTCGTTGGGCAGCAGGTGCTTGGTGGCGTCACGTTCGATGTCCTCCCAGGTTTCGCCCCAGCCGCGGTCCGGGGCGATGCCGGTCAGCAGGTCCTTGACGGCGTCGACGAGGATCGCCCCCGGGGCGACGGTGTTGGAGGTGACGCCGGTGCCCGCGAGTTCCCGTGCCAGGGAGACGGCCAGGTTGTGCCGGGCGGCGAGGGTGGCGTTGTAATGGGGATGTCCCGGCATCGGCGTGATGGCGAGGCCGCCGCCGATCTGGATGACGCGGCCCCAGCCGCGCTCGCGCATCTGGGGGACCAGCCGCTTGATCATGCGGACACCGGACAGCACGTTCGCGTCATAGGTCTCGCGCCAGTCGTCAATGGTCGCGTCGGTCCAGGTGACGTGCCGGTAGTAGCCCGCGTTGTTGACCAGGATGTCGATGGGGCCGTTCGCCAGGGCCCCCGCCGCGACCGCGTCGGCGCCTTCGTCGGTGGCGAGGTCGCCCAGGACGACTTCAGCGCGTCCGCCGTCGTCCCGGATGGTCCGGGCCACGGCCTCGGCGCGCTCCTTGTCGCGGCCGTGCACCACGACCGTCGCGCCCTCGGCCGCGAGGAGAGTGGCGATGGCCGCTCCGAGGCCCGAGCTGGAGCCCGTCACCAGGGCGCGCTTGTCGCTGAGCTTGTAGTCCATGTCATTTCGCTTTCGTTCTTCGCGGCCGCAGATGAGGTGCCGTCCGGAGCATGCCGAGCATGTGTGGCCGCGGTGCTGACGCATTGGGAGACGCCCTGCCCGACCTGAAGGAGGAGGCTTCTCGGTAGCGGAGGGCGTCCTCCACTTTAATGGAGGATGCCCTCCGGTGCAAATGGGGCGAAAGGGTCTTATTGGGGCCGGGTCTACTGCATCGGCTGAGGTGTGGCTCCGCCCGCCACTCGG
The DNA here is from genome assembly GCF_018070565.1 of Streptomyces sp. B93. Lineage (GTDB taxonomy): Bacteria > Actinomycetota > Actinomycetes > Streptomycetales > Streptomycetaceae > Streptomyces. The sequence goes on along the minus strand of NZ_JAGPXL010000019.1, from coordinate 104,646 downwards.
AGCGCGGGCGGCGAGCTGAACTGATCACGGCGGGCAGACGGCTCCGCCCGTCTGAGCCGGCAGAGGTTTCGTGACGTCAGCGGGGGAGGGGGTGTCGTGTCAGTGGCCGTCGTCGGCCGAACATGCACGACGGCCAGGCCCGCGACTGCTGGCGCGGTGGCACCCCGGCCATCCGGCTGCATCGCCCGGGCCGTCGTGGGAGGCGGGTGAACCTCTGGTGTCCAGAGGCGGCGACTCCGAGCACTTGCGCCGATGGCTCGATAAGCGTGGTGATCGCCTGAGGTGTCAGCCGAGTCCGCCGACGCCTCTCTGGCCGTGCTCTGTCATAAAGGGAAGGGCTCGGGATTGGCGGCCTCGCCGATTAGTCGATCGGTCGGCCGGGCGCAATGTCTTTGTCGTCTCCGCGATGTCACCCACGGAAAGCTGCGTCCGTGCGGTCGGCCGGTTGGTCCGGAGGGCGTTACTGGCCTGACGTCGGCGGCAGTTCGACCGGGTACGGCTCGGCGAAATCGGCCGAGCGGCTCACCGCCTCCCATGCCTCCGCCTCGGCGAGCTGGCGGCGGGAGTAGTCGAGCGCCAGGTTCACCGCGTTCACCCCGAGAAGGAGGTGGCCGGGCACCTCGCCACGCCGCACCGTGCGGACGATGATCTCGGCGGCGCGCTCCGGGTCACCCGCACTGCCGGCGGCGCCTTGGCGCACCCTGCGGTTCATGGCGCCCACGGTGCTGTCGTAGGCCTCCGGTGTGGCGTGGACGGTCATGGAGGAGCCGGCCCAGTCAGTGGCGAAGCCGCTCGGTTCGACGACCATGAACCGCACCCCGAGTGGTGCGGTCTCCGCGGCAAGGGACCGGGTGAAGCCGTCGACGGCGAACTTCGCCGCCTGGTACGAGGCGATGCCAGGGGAGCCACCGACGCGTCCGCCGACCGAGGAGATCTGCACCACGGTCCCCGACCCCTGCTGCCGCAGAACGGGCAGCGCTGCCTTGGTCACGTGGTAGACACCCCAGAAGTTCGTCTCGAACTGGGCGCGGAAGTCCTGGTCGTCCGCGGTCTCGACCGGTGCCACGTTCGCGTAGCCGGCGTTGTTGACCACGACGTCGAGGCGGCCGAAGTGGTCGAGCGCGGCGTTGATCGCCGCGCGGGCCGCGTCAGCGCTGGTGACGTCCAGCGGCAGTGCGAGCACTCGGTCGCCGTGGTCCTTCAGCTCCTCGGCGAGGGTCTTGGGGTTGCGGGCAGTGGCGACGACGAGGTCGCCTGCCTCGAGGATGGCGGTGATCAGGGCGCGTCCGAGACCGCGTGAGGAGCCGGTGACGAACCAAACGCGCTGGTCGGTGATGCGGGCGTCGGTGTTTTCACTCATGTCGCTAGTGAAACACCGTTCTCTTAATAAGGCAACATCATTGCGTTATGTGTTCCTATGATGGCCCCATGACGCACCCAGCCTCCTTCCAGCGCGCCCGCAGTGCACAAGCCAAACAGGCACGCGAGGCAGCGATCCTGGAAGCGGCGCGCAGGCTCGGCCGGGAGCGCGGCATCCGGGAAGTCACTCTCACTGACATCGCCGCCGAAGTGGGCATGCACAAATCGGCCCTGCTGCGCTACTTCGAGACCAGGGAGCAGATCTTTCTCGAGCTCACGGCTGAAGGCTGGCGCGAATGGTCCGCAGAGTTCCGTGCCCAGTTGCGGGCATGCGACAAGGCGGACCCCGCCGGCGTCGCCGACGCCTTCGCTTCGACACTCGCGGCACGTCCCGTGTTCTGTGACCTCCTGGCACAGGCACCGCTGAACCTGGAACGCAACGTGTCACTCGAGGCGGTACGCGCGTTCAAACTCGTCACCCTGCACGAAGTCGACCTGATCGGCGCCGAGGTGAACCGGCTCCTGGGTCTCGACGAGCATCAGGTGCTCGATCTGGTCTCCACCGCCACCGGTATGGCCGGTGCCCTGTGGCAGATGGCCAGTCCGAGCCCCCGCCTACGCGATCTCTACACCAGTGACCCCCGGCTTGGACACGCCGTCGTCGAAGTCGAACCCCGCCTGCGCCGCATACTTGCCGCATTCCTGGCCGGAACGACCGCCTGACGACTCCCTTACCTGGGCGCTGACCCGCATCCGGTCCTGACGGAACCGGTTACGGGGCGGTGGGTGTTGGCGCGCGCCGGCACGGTCTCCGGCTGCCGTCACGGAGGCGCCCGCCCGGCGTACAGCTGTCAACGCCCCCCGGCGGGCGCGGATTGTGGCGGCGTGCGCGAACGGCTCGCCGTCGCCGGTCATGCCCGAATGTGCGCGGCTCTTCCGCAGCCGTCCGGCACGGCTGGATCGAGCACCGGTAGGGGTGCCGGCTGTCACGCCTGCAGCGCCGGGGCCGCATCCGGCCCATGAGGTGGTTAGGACTGCGGCGGGAGAGCCGCGCTGAGCGCACCACGAAATAAACGGAGGTATGCATCCGTTATAGTGGAGTGGCGCCTCCGCTTCTGTCCGAGGTGCTTCTCCCCGGCTGCCCGCCCGGCGAAACGGACCACGCTTCGCCCCGCACCCGGCCCCCCCTGACGCGCACGCTCACCCTGCCAAGGACTTCCCATGCCCCGCCCCCCTTCTTCCCCACGGCTGATCCTCGCCGTGCTCGCCGCTGCCGCCGGCGTCTTCGCCATGTTGCAATCCCTGATCAGCCCGGTGCTGCCGACCATCCAGGCGGACCTCGGCACCAGCCGTTCCACCGTCACCTGGATCCTGACCGCATGGCTGATGTCTGCTTCCGTCGCCACGCCGTTGCTGGGCCGTCTCGGTGACTCCCTCGGTAAACGACGCACCCTGCTCGTCGCCCTGGGCGCCGTCTCGGCAGGTTCCCTTCTCGCCGCACTCGCGCCCAACATCGGTGTCCTGGTCGCCGCCCGGGTGGTGCAGGGCCTGGGCGGCGCCGTATTCCCGCTGGCCTTCGGTATCGTCCGGGACGAATTCCCCGCCGAGCGCGTCGCCCCCGCGATCGGCTCCCTGTCCGCGGTCCTGGCCGGTGGCGGTGGCCTCGGGCTCGTACTGTCCGGGCCGATCGAGACGCACCTCGGATGGCGCTGGCTCTTCTGGATACCGATGGTGGCGGTGGCCCTCACGGCCGCCTTGGTGCGGTTCCTCGTCCCCGAGTCGCCCGTGCGCCACCGCGGCCGTATCGACTGGCGCGCCGCGCTCCTTCTGTCGGGCTGGCTCGTGGCGCTGCTGACCCCCGTGAGCCGCGCCGGCGTATGGGGCTGGGGCTCACCGAGCGTCCTGGGCCTGTTCGCGCTTGCCACGATCCTGTTCTGCTGCTGGATCGTTGTGGAGTCCCGCTCGGCCGATCCGCTCGTCGACCTGCGCATGATGCGGCTGCCGGCGGTGTGGACCACGAATGCGGTCGCGGTGCTGTTCGGTGCGAGCATGTTCGCGGTGACGGCTTTCGTGCCGCAGTTCCTGCAGACGCCCGCCACGGCGGGCTACGGCTTCGGCCTCAGCGTGAGTGAAGCAGGACTGCTTTCCCTGCCCATGCTGGCCGCGATGTCGGTGGGTGGGATCCTGTCCGGTGCGCTTTCCGCACGGGTGAGTCCCAAGGCGCAGCTTGTCGTGAGCGCCCTCCTGAGCACCGTGGCCTGTGCGGCCTTCGCGCTGCTGTCCGAACAGCCCTGGGAAGTCGCGACCGCCGGCGGCGTGTTCGGGCTGGGGCTCGGACTGGCCTACGCCGCCATGTCGACCCTGATCGTCCGGAGCGTACCGGCCCACCGGACGGGCGTGGCCACCGGTATGAACGCCAACATTCGCAATATCGGAGGGGCGATCGGCACCGCCGTGGTCGCCACTCTCATCACGTCGAACCCGCTGCCGGGCGGACTCCCCAGGGAGAGCGGATTCACGCACGGTTTCCTCCTGCTGACCGTCACCTCGGTGGTCACCGTGGCCCTCGCCGCACTGGTACCAGCCGGACGGCGCCGCGGCACCGCCGTCGCCCGACACGCGCAACCTCGCCACAAGAGCGGGCATCCGCACTGACCCATCCCCTCTGGGTGGAAACCGCCGCCCGCGTGGACCGAGGCGCTTCGACACCGGCTCGCAACCCGCTCACGTTGCGCCCCCGTGCCAGCGATGCTTCTGTGGACAGACAGCATGCCGAGGTCCCCGCCGAGGTCCCCGCGCCAGTGCGACGCGGCGTTGCCCGGATCACCACTCGCAGCCAGCCAGCCAGCCCGCCCGTTCGCCGACCCGTCCCACACGCCTGCCCGGGGAGAAGGAGACATCCACTCATGCCAGTTCACACCGACATCGACGTCCGCCATCACCGCGCGACCGTGGCAGGCATCGGCCACCACTACGTCACGGCCGGCACCGGCCCTACTCTCGTCCTGCTTCACGGCTTCCCGCAGACCCACAGGGAGTGGCAGCCCCTCATACAACGTCTGGGCGGCCGCTTCCGCGTGATCGCCCCCGACCTCCGGGGTATCGGTGGTTTCCCCGGCCCGGCGAGCGGCTACGACAAGTTCACCCTCGCCGACGACATCAATGGCATCGTCGAACAGGCGGGAGCCGACGGCCCCGTACTCATCTGCGGCCATGACATGGGCGCCTACGTGGGCTTCGCGTACGCGCTCCGCCACCGCGACAGCGCCGCCGCGCTCGTCACCGTCGACGCCCCGCTGCCCGGCACACAGCTCGGCGACAGCCTCGCCACCAACCCTCGCACCTGGCACATCCCCTTCCACAGCAACGTCGACGTCGCGCACCTGCTCATCGCCGGACGCGAAAGGGAGTACATCGACTATTTCGTGGCCTCACGGATCTACGACCGCGCCGCAGTGCCCCCCGAGGACATCGACGCCTACGCCGCCGCCTACCGCGCGCCCGGCGCACTCCGGGCCGGCCTGGAGATGTACCGGGCGCTGAGCCAGGACAGCGCGGACAACAGGGCGGCGCTCGCCGAGGCACGGCTCGCCATCCCGTTCACCGCAGTAGCCAGCGGTGTCACCGCGGTGCGTCCCGCACTGGAGGAGATGGTCGGGGAAGTCGCCGAGAAGGGACAGGTGGAGATCGTCGACCGGGCCGGTCACTGGATCCCGGAGGAACGCCCCGACCGGCTCGCCGAGATCATCACGGACATCGCCGCGCGAGCGGGACACCACACAGGAACCAAGGAGGCGGGATGACGGGCCGGAGTACTCCGGAGCTGACCTTCTGGCCAGGAAGCATGGCAAGCCGAGGCTTCATCGCTGTGCTGGACGCCGCGCGCTCCGGAGGATTCCCCGCCACCGCCCTCAGCCCACTCACCCTCCACGAATTGCTGGTCTCCGGTCACGACCGGCAGTGGATCCGCGCGGAGGCGGAAGCCAGAGGCGTGCGGCTGGCGCAACTCGACGGTGCCGCGAGCTGGGCACCCATCCCGTACGCGGACGACCTGCCCGCACCGCTCAAGCAACGCTTCGACTTCAGCGGAACCGAGGTCCTCGACCTTGCGGAGGCCGCGGGCATGGACTCCGTCCTGGCGTGCGGGGCGTTCGCCGTGGACACAGTCCCACTGGACAAACTGGTCACTTCCTATGCCGCGTTCTGCCGGATGGCGGAGGACCGCGGGCTGCGGGTCGAGCTGGAGTTCGTGCCGTTCTGGGGGATCCGCGATCTGGCCACTGCATGGGAAATCGTCCAGCGTGCCGACCGTCCCAATGGCACGCTCATGGTGGACACCTGGCATCTGCTCAGGGCGTCGGACGAGCCGCAGGCCGCCCTAGATCTGCTGCCGGACATCCCGAAAGAGAAGGTGACCGGCCTCCAGCTCGCCGACGCCTCCCTCTCTCCCCAGTCCGACACTCTCTTCGGCGAGGGCCGTTTCCGCCGCTTCCCCGGCGATGGCGAACTCGACCTCGAAATTGTCGTCCGCCCGCTCCTGGACAAAGGAGGACTACTGACCGTCGGGGTCGAGGTGTTCGGCGAGGTCATCGACTCTCTGACCACCGAGGACGCCGGAATCCGTGCCGCCGAGACGGTACAGACAGCGCTAGCGCGCGCAAGACGATAGAGCCCAACGACACCTTGCGCACTGCGGAAAGCATGACCATACCGACCTCCATGCATCTCACGGTTCTTGCGCCGCAGCGTGCGCCCGGAAAACTCGGAGGCGAGGTGTCCGACATACAACGCTACCTGGGATTGTCCGGGCGGGACACTCGCTGGGGGGGGGCGGGCTGATGCCGACCGCCAGCGGCGGACGCGGATCAGGACCATAGGCTGGGTATCCATATTCCGATAAGGGAAGGTGCCAGGACTGAATAGCCCAAAGGCTTGTCGGGCTGAGCGGTGCAAGGCGCACCGCGGGGCCCGGACGGTCGCGCATGAGTTGCGGACGGTGAAACATGGCCTATCACGCTCAGCCTCCGTAGCATATAGAGAAGTCGGCCATTCGGACGTTCTCCTACTGAGCCGGTTGCGAGGGCAGAGATCACACACGGTGCGTAGTAATCACCATTTGCCGAACAGGTTTTGAGCCCGCATACTCCCGGCCGGCCTTTGGACGGCTCTTGCGCCGAAAGGGTTGCACACCGTCACTAAGACGCCATCTCATTTGGTGAGTCGGCGATAGCAGATGAGGGTGCAGGCGATGCTGGTGAAGGCCAGGAAGTGCTCGGCTTTGCGCTCGTAGCGTCGGTGCAGTCGGCGGCATCCTGCGAGCCAGGACATCGTGCGTTCTATCGTCCAGCGGTGGCGGCCCAGGCGAGTCGAGGACTCGATGCCCTTGCGGGCGATGCGGTGCCTGATGCCTCGCCTGCGTAACCATCGCCGCAGGTGGTCGTAGTCGTATCCCTTGTCGGCGTGGAGCTTTCCCGGTTTGCGCCGCCGTCGTCCGCGCCGGGAGCGGATCGGCGGTATCCCCTTCACCAGCGGGATCAGCGCCTGACTGTCGTGCAGGTTCGCCCCCGAGATCCCGACGGACAGGGGCAGACCGGTCCGCTCGGTGATCAGGTGGATCTTCGAGCCGTACTTGCCCCGGTCGACAGGATTCGGACCTGTCAGCTCCCCCTTTTCAGGGCCCGCATGTTCACCGAGTCGATCGCACAGCGGGACCAGTCCAGCTCGCCGCGGGCACCAAGCTCATCGAGGACCAGGCGGTGGAGTTTTGCCCACACCCGGGCCTTCGACCACTCGGAAAAGCGCCGGTGAGCCGTCGCTCCCGATGGCCCGAACGACGCGGACGGCAGCTGCTGCCACGTGCAGCCCGACGTGGCCACGAACACGATTGCAGCCAACACCTCCCGGTCGCCATGCCGACGCCGACCGCCGCCCTGAGGCCGCGAGGGAGCCTCCGGGACCACCCGCTGGAACAGCTCCCACAACTCATCCGGCACCAGCCGCTCAACGATCGAAACCACGACCGATAGGCTACCGATCCAAATGAGATGACGTCTAAGCACGAGGGGGCCACTTCGAGCATCCGGACTGGGAGCGACCTGCTGCCCGCACTGATCGAGGCGGCCGGGACCGCAAGCCGACTCGGCCGGACTCTCGAAGTACGCACCGTCAACCAGGACTTCGCCGACCAGGACGCTGCCGGTGCCTCACCGACCCAGCCGCAGTCGGTACACCGACTCGCAGACAGTTCAGTCTCTCTCGCGCCGACGTGCCACCGACCGGTCCGGCGCCGCCGAGTCCGAACCGCAGTCCGTCCGGACCGCTTCAGCACGGTCATCGTCCCCGTCGATCCGCACCACCCGGACTGGGTTGGCGGTGTCTCGTGGGGCGCTCTGCTCATGCCCTCTGGCGTCCTCGCCTTCGTCACCCACAGTGACTGCCAGGGCGGGCGGCTGATCGACCCGGGCATCGTCGTGACCCGTGCCGCTTGGGGCACCGGGCTGGCGCCGCTCGACCGGGTAGCGCTGCTTCAAGTCCCCATCCTCAACAGCACTCTCGCCCCGTCGCCAGACTTGCCCTGCTCGTCGGCGCCGTGGCATACGCGCGTGCACGCCGACCTCCTGCTGTTCACCCGCCGCCAACGCCCGGCCGAACCCCGGGTGGTGGACCGCCGATGACCGCCGACCACTCGCACTCCTTCGCACGACCCCGCCCGCTCGTTTCGGTCTGGCCCACCGGGCAGGTCGACAGCCGCGCCCAACTTGCCGAGCGCTGCTACGTTCCCGAGACCGCCCACGACGCCGACCGAATGCCTCCGGCGATGGCCGCCCACGCCATCGCCACCTACACTCGGCGCGGCGACACGGTCCTGGACCCGGACTGCGGCGCGGGCACCGTCCTGACCGAGGCCCTGCGCTCAGGCCGACACGCCATCGGGTTGACCGGCCAGCGCCGCTGGTGGCCCGTCGCTCGCGCCAACGTCACCGCCGCCAAACACGATGGCGCCGCCCTCGATGGCATGGTGCTCGACACCTCGCCCGCATCCGCCGTCGCCCTGCTGGCCGGGCTCGCTGGGCACATAGCCCTCGTCCTGACGGCCCTGCGACCCAGCACCGGGCCTGCCTCCGGTAGGGCGGCACCGGAGGAGCCCGCCGCCCGCTTGCGGCAGGCCCTGACCGAGTGTCGGCCCATGCTGCGCCCTGGCGGACACGTCATCGTCACGGTCCGGCCGCACTGGCACCGCGACCAGCTACTGGACCTGACCGGGCGTGCCCTCAGCGCCGGGCGCGAGGCCGGACTGGTGCCCGTGGAGCGGTGCGTTGCCCTGCTGGCCGCACTCCGCGGCGACCAACTGATCGTCCGGGCCTCCCTCGCCCAACGCCGGGGCGCCGCCCGGCTTGAGCGTGCCATCGGCCACCCGATCATGCTGACAGCCCATCACGACGTCCTGGTCTTCCGCGCCCCGCACGAGGAGACATCAGCCGCAGCGGTGCGCACGCCCCAACTCGCCGAGATGTCTCGGCGCCACGCCGCCGACGAGCAGGAGCACGACGAGTTGATGCGGGAGGTCGCGTGATCACCCCCTCCTTCGCCAGCGGTGCCGTCACCTTGTACATCGGCAACGCGGGGCCACATTTTCTGTCGGCCGACGTTTCACTCGCAGACCCGGACGCGGCCCTGACCAGCTGCTTTTCGTACCCCGCAACAGCTCCCGCAGTCCTGCTGCGGCAGCCTGAGGCGGCGTTCGAGAGGCGCGTGACGCCCGCCACCACACGGAGGGGAGCAGCCCTCTCTCCCGCGAAGGGAGAGCTGTCGGTCCCTGGAGGTTGCCGATGACGAAGTCTCCTCGAGCCGATCGCTGGCTGACGGCGCAGGAGACGGCGGACCGTCTCCGCGTGAAGCGCAAGACGCTCTACAACTGGGCCAGCGCCTGGGAGGTGGAGCACCGAGGACCGGAGCCGCACCGCATGGGCAGCAGGGCGCTGCGCTATCGGGAGTCGGACGTCGACCAGTACATCGACTCCCAGCCGCGCGCGGCCTGAGGGGCCACAAGTTCAGAGACCAGGAGGTACACGCATTGGCAAAGGAGGAGGTATACGACCGCTGGCACAAGTCCCGCCCCAAGAAAGGCGAGCCGGAATGCCCTGAGCACCCCGGCCTGGTTCCGAGCGCCGACCATGGCTGTGAGAAACGCTGGCAGGCCCGTTGGCGGGACGAGCACGGTGGTCAGAGGTCGAAGAACTTCCCGAAGAACAAGAAGACCGCCGCCATCGCATATCAGCGCAGCCAGCGAGCGGCCGTGGAAGAGGGCCGCGACCCCCTCCCGCACCGAGGCCAGAAGAAGCCGGTCGGTGTCCCGACCATCGCCCAGTACGTGGAGAAGTTCCTGGCGGAGCACGAGGTACGGGCCGGAACCGTAGAGACGTATGGCTACCGCCTGCGCGGACATGTCGTCCCGGCCCTCGGGGATCGGCTGATTACCGAGCCCCGGCGGTCCGACTACAAACGGTTCTTCGCTGATCTGAAGGCGGCCGGCATGGCGGATCCCCATCGCTCACAGGTGAAGAAGGCGTTGTCCGCGATGCTGTCCGCAGCGCTCGACGACCCGGTCTTCGGGCACCTGATGCCAGGCAATCAGATCATTGGAATCAAGCTGCCGCAGGGACGTAGGCAGAAGGCCCGCATGACGTGGGCGCACGTTGTCGCCCTGGCCGAGGAGATCACCCCGGCCTTCGAAATGCTCATCTGGTACGGGGCGCTCCAAGGCCTTCGCAGCATGGAGGCGGCTGGGGTCCGCGTGGCCGATATGAAGTGTCAATTGATGAAGATGGGGGTCGAGGAACAACGCCAGGACGGCAAGGCTGCACCCCTGAAGACGGACCACAGCTACGCGGTATTGCCCATTGGCTCTTTCCTGGTGGACAAATACCTCTCACACATGACCCGGAGGACCGCTTCGCCCTCCGCCGATGTCCTTCGGCACCGCAAGCAGCGACGGTGGCGCCCCCGCCCCGAGGAGTACGACGCGCTGGTGACCGTGGGCCGCTACGGCACGCCGGTACGAGAGGGTGCCCTGTCCCGGGCCTTCAACCTGGCGAAGGAGGCGGCCCGGGCCAAGGGGGTCTCCATCCCGCAGACGGCGACGTTTCGGGACCTGCGTGACTTCATGGATGCTGTCTTGATCGCTTCCGGCGTTGCACCGCGCAGCGTCCAGGCTCGGATGCGGCATGGCACGCTCGCGGAAACGTTGGACACGTACGGCTTCGCCCTGGAGGTTGACTGGGAGAACGCGCCCGCCTCCTTCGAGGAACTCTTCGGCTTCCCGCCTCCGCCGGGCCTGCCGGAGGCGGCCCTGGTGCCACGGGCTGAGCGGATACGTCGGGAGCCGTCGTCAACGCGAGACGGGTCCGACGAGACGCCACAGAAGCCAGTGACAGCCCTCACAGAAGAGTCAGGAAGGTAATAGCACCATGATCACCAAGTCGAGGCGGCGTCGTACGACTTCCGTGACCTCTGTCCTGACCGGTGTGCACGCGTTGTGCATCGACTCTCGTCATACGGGGCATCCGCGCAGGTCAGGGGCCAGTGACGTGAGCCTTGCAGCTGTCCCCGGCGTACAGCCCGACTCGTCTGCCGCCAAGGCTCTGACCTGGCCTTATGGCCTGGTCGGGGCCTTTTGCCGTGTCTCGGCGCATCCCGCTTCTACCTGCGAGTTCCCGGAATTTCCTGCGCAAGTGTGCACGCGTTGTGCACTGGGGCCCGGTGTCGGGCGGTGGGTTCGATGAGTGAGATCACCGAGTCGCCGTAGGGAACTGGCGGCAGCCGGGGTGTTGACCTCGACGCGTGGATTCGGCCTCTGTGCGCCCTGGTTGCGGGGTCGCCGCGTATGTCTCGTACGTTCACCAGGGGGAGTTCGCGCTGCAGGGCGGAGCGGATGAGTTGAGTGCCTCACTGTGGCCGCTGTCCGTGGATGGCCTCTTGCTTCTGGCCACGGTCGGCCTGCTGAAGCCCTCGGGGTCCGCACCCGCCGGACCCGGGGCGCGATGTGGTCGGGGGGATCGCGGTCTCGCTGGCCGCGAATATCGCGGCGGTTGAGTGCCCGCCTGTGGCGGGCGTGCCGATCGTCGGCCTGGTATGCCCGTGGACAGAGGATTCTGCGGGGTCGGCGCTCTTCCAGCCCTGGGGCAGCCCGTGGGGCGGAGCTTCTCGTGCCTGGCCGGTACGGGCCGTCAGGTAGGTCTGGGCGCTCCCGGGCGCGTCTTTTGGCCCCACACGGAACCACCACTCGGTGCAACCGATCACCGCTCAGGCCCAAGTCGACGTTTGGCCATGGAGTTGGAGCGTCTCGAGCGGCGTCCGCTCCTTGCAGTAGGAACGGGGCGAAGAAGGCAGAGGTGGTCATAGCTTGGGCGACTCCAAACGACAGGTCCTAGGTGCACGCCTGGGCGTGACAAGCGATCATTTGAGTGAGGGTCGGGACGACGGTGGCCTTGACCTCCTCGGGCCGGTACGTCGCCGACAATTGGTCCTCGTGCATCGACTCGGCGGACCGCTGAAGGCTGCCTCGCCCGGTAGCCGCCTTCAACGGCCGCTCCACGGTGATCCGCTGGTAGGCGAAGTCCTCGTTGCGGAAGACGTTCACCTTGTCGTCCCCGCCCTGCATCCTGCCTAAGACGCCATCTCATTTGGTGAGTCGGCGATAGCAGATGAGGGTGCAGGCGATGCTGGTGAAGGCCAGGAAGTGCTCGGCTTTGCGCTCGTAGCGTCGGTGCAGTCGGCGGCATCCTGCGAGCCAGGACATCGTGCGTTCTATCGTCCAGCGGTGGCGGCCCAGGCGAGTCGAGGACTCGATGCCCTTGCGGGCGATGCGGTGCCTGATGCCTCGCCTGCGTAACCATCGCCGCAGGTGGTCGTAGTCGTATCCCTTGTCGGCGTGGAGCTTTCCCGGTTTGCGCCGCCGTCGTCCGCGCCGGGAGCGGATCGGCGGTATCCCCTTCACCAGCGGGATCAGCGCCTGACTGTCGTGCAGGTTCGCCCCCGAGATCCCGACGGACAGGGGCAGACCGGTCCGCTCGGTGATCAGGTGGATCTTCGAGCCGTACTTGCCCCGGTCGACAGGATTCGGACCTGTCAGCTCCCCCTTTTCAGGGCCCGCATGTTCACCGAGTCGATCGCACAGCGGGACCAGTCCAGCTCGCCGCGGGCACCAAGCTCATCGAGGACCAGGCGGTGGAGTTTTGCCCACACCCGGGCCTTCGACCACTCGGAAAAGCGCCGGTGAGCCGTCGCTCCCGATGGCCCGAACGACGCGGACGGCAGCTGCTGCCACGTGCAGCCCGACGTGGCCACGAACACGATTGCAGCCAACACCTCCCGGTCGCCATGCCGACGCCGACCGCCGCCCTGAGGCCGCGAGGGAGCCTCCGGGACCACCCGCTGGAACAGCTCCCACAACTCATCCGGCACCAGCCGCTCAACGATCGAAACCACGACCGATAGGCTACCGATCCAAATGAGATGACGTCTAAGGGCATTTCCCTCCAGAGCCGGTCCTGGACGGTGTCAGCTCACGCACGCCGCCAAGTGTGGATACCGTGGGCTGCTTCCCGCCCCAGGGCCGTGCCACCTCCCTCGGTGGAGTGCCGCGCTGTGAGGGATGGGTAGAGGTTGGTGGGGAAGCGGTGGTGGGCGGCTGGGGCCCGTCACGGGCAGAGGGGGCGTGATGGCGCCGATCGTCGTGGTGCACGGGGTCTTCAACTACATTCGGGGCATGGCTCCCGGGGATGCCGCGGTGCGCCGGGCCGCGGACTGGGGACCCAGCCTGGCCCGAGGGCTCTCCAAGGTGTCGGCGGAGGTACGGACGCCGGAGCTGGCGGCGGCCCACTACGCGGATCTGCTGCGGCTGGAACTACTGGAAGAGAGCCAGTCGGCCCGCGACACGGCAGGCTTCGACGACCTCGACGAGCGAGAGTTGCAGGAGGTCGCGGAGTGGCTCGCGGCCGCCGGGGCGGTGGCTCCCGAGGACGCGCAGAACCTGGCGCTGGCACCGGTGAAGTGGATGCTCGGCAAGCTGGTCGACGAGCGCGGCGGCCGCCTGACCGGGGTGCTGCGGGAACAGACGGTCGGCCGTCTGGAGCGTGCCGTGGTGGCGAATCTGCGCGAGGCGGAGGCCTACACCACGTGGCCGGACCGGCGGCGCCTGGTGCGGGAGCGGATCGTCGGCGTGATCCGCCGCGAGGCGCCGACGGTGGTGATCGCGCACTCGCTGGGCTCCTACATCACCTACGAGACCCTTCACGCCCATCCGGAGCTCGGCGTTGACCTGCTCGTCACCCTGGGTTCTCCGCTGCGGGTCCCCTCGCTCGCCCGTCGCCTCGACCCCTCCCTGCGCGCGGGGAAGGGGACCAGACCAGCGGGGGTGAAGCGGTGGGTGAACATCGCCGATGCCGGTGACCTGGTCGCCGTCCCGCCCGGGCTATCCGCTGTTTTTCCCGTCGACCTGGACGAGATCTGTGACAACGGACTCGGCTTCCACGGTCTCAGGACGTATCTGGCCAATGGCCTGCTGGCAGCGGCCGTCCTCCCATACATTTCCTGACGGGCTGTCACTGCGATTGGAGTCCGGTCGCCGTCGGCCGGTGGGCGCGGGCCTGCCCGCCGACGCACAACACAGGGGGAAGCACGGTGGTCAGAGCACTGGTAGCGGGGGTGGGAGGATTTCCCGAGCCGTACGAGAGTGAGGACGACCTGACCGAGGGTCGCACCGCCTTCAAGCCTCTGCCGTCTGTCGGGCAGGCCGTGCGCGAGCTGGCTTCCGCCCTCATGCGAGCGGGCGCGGAGACGGGCGACGCCCTGATCGACTGCACGCGCGACGCGTTCACCGGGGCGTGGGAGGAACTACAGGAGAACTCCGCGCCGGGAGATCCGCTGATCGTCCACTTCGCCGGCCACGGCATTGTGGGGACCGGCACCGGCACGCTGTTCTTGGCGACCATCCAGGGCGACGTACGGAAGCCGGCCAGGACCTGTGTCAGTGTCCGGGGCCTCGTGGAGGAGGCTGAGGAGGCGGCGCAGGCCAGTGGGCGGCCGGTGCTTATTCTGCTGGACGTGTGCCACGCGGGGCAGGCGATTGTCCTGCAGCAGCTCGCCGACCTCGCCGCGCGACGACCGCAGAGCGCTGTTCGGAACGTGTGGATCATCGGGGCCAGCACCGACGGCTCCCTTGCCTTCGGGGCGCGTTTCACCACGGCCACCGCCGAGGTCCTCCACCGCCTCGTGGACGGTGACCTCGACATCAGCCCGCGCGAGGAGTACGTCCCTTTCCTCACCCTCGCGGAGGCGATTCATCGGCACCTCGCCGCCACCGACCGCGCGGCCGGACGACCCGTCCAGGACGTCGTACGCACTCCGCTCGCCCAGGCCGCACCTCCGTCACCGCCATTCTTCCGCAACCCCGACCACAACCCCGATCTGCGCTCACTCCAGCTCAGCGGCATACACCCGTCGCTGCGTGACCTCGCCGATGTCTGCTCACCCGGCCTCGACCCGCTGCACTTCGCCGGTCGTGCCGCGGGCGACTCCGACGTCCACGCCGTTCTGTTCTCCGGCCGTGCCTCACAGCTGAGTCGCATCCAGGACTGGATCAGCGACACCGGGCCGGCGGGCCGGTCGCTCGTGGTCACCGGCGGCCCGGGCAGCGGCAAGTCCGCGCTCCTCGGCGTGACCGCCTGCCTGCTCCACCCCGAGCTGCAGGGGATCGGCGACCACATCGCCACCTTCGTCGAGGACTTCTACCCCCGTCGGCCCGACACCGTCCTGGCCGTCCACGCCCGCCAGCTCACGCTTCAGCAGATCACCGGCTCCCTGCACCGCCAACTCCACCGGCAGCGCGGGGACAGCCCCGCGGACGCACCGCCGGAAGGCGTTGATCCGGGCCCCGCCGCCACTACGGCGCTGCTCGCGGAGCTCGAGACCACGGGGGATGTCCTCGTGATCCTGGACGCCCTCGATGAGGCCATGGATCCCGCGGCCGTGCTCAACGAACTGCTCCTGCCCCTGGCCACCGCTCCCGACCTGGCCGGCTGCCGGGTCGCCATCGGGACCCGGCCCTGGTGGGACTCCCTTCCGAACCTGCGCCGGCATCTGGCCGAGAACCCCTCGGCCCGGCTCGACCTCGACCCCGCGAACGACGCCGAGCGTCGCGCCCTCGCCGGCGACCTCGACGCCTACCTGCGTAAACTCCTGCACCCCCGTGCCCCCGACGCCCGTGAGCACGTCCGCCGCATCGCTGACCGGCTCGCCCGGTACACCGACCACGGCGCCTTCCTCGTCGCCGGTCTGTACGCGGAGCACCTGCGCACGACTTCGTCATACGAGCTGATCGATCCGCCCTGCACCGTCGTCGATGTGTTCGACCTGCACGTCGACACCCTCGCCGCCAACGACCCCTGGATCCGTCCTGTTCTGGAGGTCCTCGGCCACGCCCGCGGCCGGGGTATACCCCTCGACCTCGTCCACGCCGCCGCTCTCACCCACCGGCCGCCTGCCCCAGGACACCCGACACCCCAGCTGACCGACACTCGCCGCGCCTTGCGCAAGGCCGCCTTCTACCTGCGCACCACACCCGACTCGGACCAGCATCTTCTCTACCGCTACTTCCACCAAGCGCTCACCGACCACACCGCCCCGCTCGTCGATCCCGGCACCTTCCACCAGGCGCTCCTCGACGCCGTCCCCACGACCGCCGAGGGATTCCTCGACTGGGGCCTTTCCCACCCCTACCTCCGGCGGCATGCCGCCGACCACGCCGCCGCTGTCGCCGACGAGACGCTCGAAGAGCTGCTGCTCACCCCCGGATACGTGGAGGTGGCCGACCTGGACCGGCTGCTGTTCCTCACCGAGCGGTTCCACACGAGCGAGCGAGCCGAAGCTGTCCTGGACGTCGTGCGCCAGATCACCGGACGGGATGACCCTCCACGCCAGCGGTCCGCCCGGGGGGCGCTGCTCGCCTTGACGGCGCTCCACCTGGGGCATGACCCGTCCGCCCTCCCGTTCAGCGGCACTGACACCCACGGTATGAGGGTCAGGTGGGCGACCTCCGTGATGAGCCGGTACCGGTCCCTGCCCGTGCAATCCGAGCCCGTGTCCTCCGTCGACGTGTTTGCCGTCCCTGAGCCCGACGGCAGTACTCGCGACGTGATTGCCTCGGCGTGTGCCGACGGCTGGGTGCGAGTGTGGGACGCGGGCACGATGACCGCGATCGCCGAGGTCGACCTGTCACCCGCGCGGCCCGTTGGGGTGAAGCTGTTCGGCTTCACGGATGGCCCCCTCGTGCTGTTCGTCATGGACGACAGCTTCGAGATCTGGTGGGGGGCGCCGCTGGGTGAGGGGGTCCTCCGTCCGATCGGGCGGGGATTCCCCGTCTCCGGGCGTGAGGGACGGACCTGGGTCGCCCGGACAGTCAGGGACGAAGCCGCCAACCGGATGGTGGTCCTCTGGGGTCGCGCCGAGCATGAGTACGAAACGAGGTTCTCCGTGCTGGACTTCCAGGACGAGTCCGGCCGCGTCGGACACGGTGTGATCGGTGAGAGCCCATTGCTCGGAGACAGCACCGGTGTCGGGCTGTGGCCGTACGGCGGTGGACACCTGGCACGGCCGCAAGCGGACGCCAACGGCGACGAGAGCGGCGACATGGCGGTCGTGGTCGCGGCGAACCCGTTGACGATGGACGAGATGCTACTCATGGATCTCGAACGGGGCGCGCGGGTGGGTCGCATGCTGATGGGCAGCGCACGGGCGATCCGGGAGAGCAGAACGGTCCTGTGCGGCCGGATGGGTGGCGCCAGTGCGGTCGCCATCGGCAACAAGCGGGGGGAAGTCGAGATCAGGACCGTGGTGTCGGACGGGGACGGTGTCACAGTCGCCGCTGAACCGACCATGTCCTTCACGGCGCACTTCGGCGCCGTGTCGGATCTCGCCCTCGGTGTCGTCGGTGGACGAGAGGTGCTCCTCTCGGCCGGCAGGGACGGAGCCATCCACCTCTGGGACCTGCGCCGCCACCACGCCGATCGACCGCCGACGCGCTTCGCCGGAGCCATCGCCTGTCTGTGCCTGGCACGTTCTCCGCGCAATCGGGACGAGGACCTGCTGGTGGTGGCCGGCGACACGTCGGGCAGTGTCGGAGCGGTGATCGTGGAGTCGGGCGGGAGCCGCCACTTCTTCCCGAGTCATCACGACGGTGAGGTCACCGGTGTGGCAGCGGCGGAAATGCCGGTGGCGGGGACGGTACGCACCCTGGTCGCCTCCTGCTCGACGGACCAGTCGATCCGGCTGTTCGACGCGGAGACGGGCCACGCGGTCGGGCGACCGTTCGGCGGGATTGTCGAGCCCTTGCAGGCCAGTTGTCGGATGACGGCGGTGGCAGCCGGACCCCTGGCGGGGCGCAGTGTCGTCGTCGGGGCCGCGGCCGGCCAGTACCGTCGCCACCGCTACCACTCCCTCTATGTCTTCGCCTCCGGCGACTGGTCGGACACCGCAAGCCACACGCTGCTCAACGAGCCGCTGTTTGGGACGCTCAGTCGTCATGGCGACGCCGTCCTGTCCATCACCCTGGGAACGGTGCGGGACGGGGACGTCCTCGTCACCGGATGCCTGGACGGACACGTCAGGATGTGGGACGGAGCGTCCTTCGAGCAGTCGGGGCCCGGGCTGGAGACCGGCGGCCACGCTGTGTTCGACGTTTGGCTGGGTGATCTCCTCGGTCGCACGGTGGTGCTCGCCGCATGCGGCGACGGCACTCTGCGGATCTGGGACGCGAACACCTCCGAGGTTCTCGCGGAGCCGCTGGCGGCGCACGCCGGCGGAGTCCGCGGAGTCGGCGTGACCACAGGTACCACCGGTCCGGTGGTGGTGACGACCGGGACTGACGCGACCGTCCGGACCTGGGACCCATCCTCCTGGCACGAGTACGGTCCACCACACCCTCTGCTCCACCCCGGTACGGCGCTGGACTGCCGTAAGTCTTCGGTGGTCGTGGCGTCCGGCGCGTCATTGGTCCGATTCGACTTGGACCGCTCTCTGACGTAGACACCCTTCAAGCTGCCAAGAAATCCTGCCTTCATGCACGGCGGGCGCTGCACTCATCCCATCGAGACTTCCGTTCGACCGGCGCCCCTCAAGATTGGACGGCCAAGCCGCTGAGTACGTCCAAACGCTGTCTGCCCCGCTCGTGTGAGGATGGTCGGCATGTCTGCTCGTGCACTGAGCTTCGGCGCAACCGCGGAAGCCTACGAAAGGTTCCGGCCGGGGTATCCCATGGAGCTCTTCGACTTGGTGATGACGTACGCGGGCCGGCCGGTCCGGACGGCCCTGGAGATCGGCGCGGGGACAGGCAAAGCACCTCCCTGTTCGCTGACCATGGGGTCGCGGTCACGGCGACGGAGCCCGACGCTGCCATGCTCGCCGAGCTGAACAAGACAGTGCGCGCGCACGTGACGACCGTACGGGCTGCGTTCGAGGACCTCCGGCCAGGTGAGACCTATGAACTGGTCTATGCGGCGGCAGCCCTGCACTGGACACGCCCGGAGGGTCGGTGGTCAAGAGCGGCCGCACTACTGGAGCCGGAGGGCGTGTTCGCCTCATTCGGCGGCCAGGTTCAGCCGGCTCACCCAGCTGTTGCGGAGTCTGTGCGTGCGGCGTGGGCGCCGTTCCTGGAAAGCGACGAGGTTCCATCTCCCGATTGGACTGATCCTGGTGAGGACATGCAGTGGCCGGGCACGGAGCTGCAGCGGTCTCCGTTGTTTCTCGACGTTCAGCAGTCCGTCGTCAAGCGGCGCTTGACGATGAGCGCTCCTGACTACGTGGGCTACCTGTCGACAGTCTCGGGGTATTTCCAACTGCCGCAGTCGAGGCGACAGCAGGCGTACGACGCGATCAAGCGGGTCCTTCCCGGAACAGTCGAGATCGCCGCCGATATCATCGTCCATCTCGCGCGTCGACGATCCGAGTAGGGGTGACCCTCTTGGGGACCACGGCGAGCCTCAAGCGACGATCTGTGCCGAGACGACCAGGTACGCCGACTTCTCATACCCGGCACCCACAGTGGGCGCCCGATAGTGAGACTTTCGGTCGAGCGACACTGCTCAAGAACGGAACAACAACAATCACTAACCCCATTTCCCCGTGTTAAGGGGAACTAGACCGCCCGCATTGGCCGTATCCAGGGCCACGTCCGCCGAGTGATCTAGCCAATCGGCCCTCGCGGTCGCAGGACGCGTCCGGGTTCGGCCCGACTCGCCGGGGTCAGGGCGGCCCGTGCGCCTCGTCCCAGGACAGTCACTCGTCCTTGGCCCGGTCGTGAGGCAAACAGCGGCCGAGTTGGTGACCTCTACAAAGGTGTGTGTACGATGTCAACGTGCTCTATTCGTTGATAGAGTAATAGCGTCCGTGTACGGTGGCGTACATGGCAGACCATCCCGCCCCACCAGTCGGTGGACCTCTTGTCACCGGCTCCGAGATCGCTCGCCTTGCAGGCGTCACGCGTGCCGCGGTCTCGAACTGGAGGCGCCGGTACGAGGATTTCCCCGCACCCGCAGGCGGCGGCGCGAACAGTCCGTTGTTCGACCTTGCCGCGGTGCAGGCATGGCTGGACAAGCAACGCAAGGGCCAGGACGTCTCGATGGAGGTGCAGCTGTGGCAGGCCCTGCGAGCGGCCTACGGTGACGATATGATCGGCGGGCTCGCCGACGTGGCCCAGCTGTTCGCCGGTGCCGAGGGCGAGGCCCCGGAAGGTCTGCCGACAGACGCCATCCGACTGGCGCGGCAACTCAGCGACGGTGGATCACCCGGCGACGTGGTGAGCGCGCTTACCGAGCGCTTCACCGACTCGGTGCGCCGGGCCGGTTCCGACCAGGTCACCTCGCCCCGCATTGTCAACGCGGTGCGGCACTTCGCCGGCGAGGTACGCGGCGATACGACCCTCTTCGATCCGGCTTGTGGAATCGGAACACTGCTCTTGGCGGTTGGACCCGAGGCCGGCCCCCAGCGGTGTGGTCAGGAGGTCGACACCCGCAGTGCTCGATTTGCGCAGTTGCGGGCCGATCTCACAGGACGCACCGGCATCGACATCCGCACCGGAGATTCCTTGCGCGACGACCACTGGCCCAACCTCAAGGCCGATCTCGTCGTCTGTGATCCGCCCGTCGGCGCCACGGACTGGGGCCGCGAGGATCTGCTGCTCGACCCTCGGTGGGAACTCGGTACACCGTCACGTGCCGAAGCTGAACTTGCCTGGCTGCAACACGCTTACGCACACACCGCGCCGGGTGGGCGCGTCCTCATGGTCATGCCTGCTTCGGTCGCCTACCGCAAGGCCGGTCGCCGTATCAGGGCCGAGCTCGTGCGGCGCGGCCTCCTCACGGACATCATCGCCCTCCCACCGGGAAGCGCTGTGTCGCACGCGCTCCCCGTGCACCTCTGGCATCTGCGCCGCCCGCAATCCCCGGATGACGCCGTCACCAGGGTGCGCATGGTCGATCTGACGGCGAACAATCCCGACGGCCCGTTGGAGCCAGGGCCCGACCAGACGGCGGACGTACCCCTGATTGAACTCCTCGACGACACCGTGGATCTGACTCCCGGCCGCCACGTCGAGGAGTCTCACCGCGACTACGCGACCGAATACCGGGCGCTGCGGCAGGAGATGGCCGAACAGGTGAGTCTGCTGGCCGACCTGCTGCCGACCTTGACGGGAGGCGACGGCCCCAGCGCTTTGGACGGGCCGTCCGTCAGCGTTGCCGACCTCGCGCGGGCCGGGCTGGTCGAGTACGGCGATCCGGAGCCGGTGTCGGTGAGCGATCAACTCGACACCGACTACCTCCAGGGCTTCCTGCGCAGCGCGGCGAACACCCGTCGCTCCACCAGCGCCAGCGGCACCTACCGGCTCGACGGCAAGGGTGCCCGTATCCCACAGATGGACATCTCCGAGCAGCGTCGATACGGGGCAGCATTCCGCGCACTGCAGGAGTTCGAGGAGCGGGTGCGGAGGGTGGCCGAACTCGGTAAGCAGGCGTCGGCGCTGGCCCGGGACGGGCTCGGCAACGGGGCGCTCGCGCCAGGAGATTGACGGGCAGCCACATCGCAAAGGAAGAGCTGTACGTCACCTCGCCTGCGGAACGAACGCACTGGGCGATCCGCTCCACGACACCGCCAACGCCTCCCGCGCCCGGGTGCATGCCACGAACAGCAGACACCGCTCCCGGAGCAGGTCGGAGTCGTGCTGTAGTGCGTCCACGGACGCCGGAGTCACCTCGCGGGCGAAGGGCAGCGCGCTCGCCGTCGCTCCGAGGACGGCGACACACCGGAACTCCAGTCCCTTCATGGCGTGCATGGTGGCCAGCCGTACGCCGTCCGTGCCCGGCCCCGGATTGTCTCTGACCCGCACCACTGGCACCCGGGCTGAGGCCAGTTTGTCGTACGCCTTGTCGAGCAGCACGTTGAAGCGGGCGCAGACGCCGATCTCCGACGGGCGGATGCCCTGCGTGATCCAGCCCTCGACGCGCTCGACCAGCGCCGCGATCTCCGCCTGTTCCGAGCCGTACCCGTCCACGTGCGGTCTACGGCCGTGCAGGAGCGACCGGTAGCCCGCCAGGGTGTCGCAGCCCTCGCCGCCCAGATCGTCGACCGACACCGGGCTGAGGATGCCCGTCGACCAGGTGAGGATCTCCTCCGTGCTGCGGTAGTTGATGCGCAGGCGGTGAGTGCGTCCGGTCACCGAGATGCCGAGCGAACCGAGGGAGACCTTCGAGTCGTAGATCCGCTGGTGCGGGTCTCCGGTGATGAACAGGTCGTCGCTGCCGGCCGGTACCGCACCGCGCAGGACGCGCCACTGGGCCGGGTGCAGGTCCTGTGCCTCGTCGACCACGACGTGGTCGTGCGTGGGGGCGGAAGCGGCCAGGAGCTCGGCCGCGCGGGCGCACACCCTGAGGTGGGTCGTGGCCTTCTGGTCGCGCAGCATGGACTCGAACAGCTCGACGGCGGGCCACAGTTGCTCCCGCCTGGTCTGCGAGAGCGCCCTGCCGCGACCGCGGCGGGAGGCCGCGCGGTAGTCGTCCAGGGTGCGCAGATCCTGGGCGAGGACGACGTGGCGGTATTCCTGGGCCAGGAACTGCTCCGTCCAGGGCAGGCCGAGCCTTTTGACGATCCGCTGCCATACTTGCCTCTCCTCCCGGTCGCCGATCGGGGAGGGCGCCCGGCCGTCGAGACGAGTCACGATGCCGTGCGCGTAGGCGTTGACCGTGGTCACTTCGACGCGGCGGAGCAGCGACTCGTCGTCGTCCAGGAGGACGGCCAGGTTCTCCCGCAACGACCCGGCCAGCGCGTTGGTGAACGTGGTGAGCAGGACGCGGGTGTCCGGGGAGCGGGTGAGCAGGTGCTTGACCCGGTGCAGTGCCGCGACCGTCTTGCCGGTCCCTGGGCCGCCGGAGACCTGCACCGGGCCGCCGTACGACGTCCGGTAGGCGACGCGGCGCTGGGAGGGGTGCAGGAACACCCGCCAGGCCGTGAACGGCTTCTCCAGGATGTCGGCGAGTTCCTCCGGGCCGGTGACCAGGGTGATGCGGCTCTGGGTGTTGGCGATGACGACGGCCAGGCTCTCGTCCGGGTCGGGCCCTGCGTCGACAGGCCGCCGGACGGCGACCACGTCCCGGTAGACCTCTTCGGGGCTGAAGCCCTCGGCGAGGTACTGCAGCACCTCGCACTGGTCCTCCGGCAGCAGTGTCTCGAAGGCCCGCAGCTGCGCCTTGTCGACGATGGTCCGCACGGCCCTGAGCACCTGGTCGTCGATGCCGAGTTCGCGCAGGACCGTGTCCGAGTACGTCGCGAAGAGCAGCGCGTCGGCGGCCGCGGCGGCCTTCTCCAGGGCTGGGGTCAGCTGCTCGATCGCCGCGACGTTGCGGACCTCCAGCGCCCGGGTCGCGGAGTTCGTGGTGTACAGCCGCTTCGCGGCCCAGGTGTAGGCGTCGTCGTGCGGGACGACGTTGACGAGCAGGAAGACGTCACTGCCGTCGTCGGGGGCGAGGACGACGCCGCGCCAGAAGTCGTTGATGCGGATGGTCCGCATGCGGGGGTCGCGCGCGTTCTCCACGGACTCCAGGTGCAGGCCCTTGTCCGCGTGCAGTTCGGGCACGGTGAGCTGCTGGAACTTCTGCATCGCCTTGCGCACACCGGCTTTGACGGGCCGTTCCAGGACGTCGTAGCTCTCCCAGAAGCTGTTGGCGAACGCGAGCTGCGGCATGAGGCGCACTCCCCACCCTGAACGGACACTCCGCAGTCGATCATACGCGCGGGGTGCTCACCAGCCGGTCGGCCACTCTCGCCACGTCCGAGAGCAGCCCGGAGGGTTCCTGGTTGAGGTCGAGGGCGTGCTGGTGGATGACGATGCCCGCGTGCCGGACCACGTGGGCCGCGTGTGGGGCGTTGCCCTTGGCGTACACCAGGTGACCTTCGCGCAGGCCGAGGGCGGTGCAGTACGCCAGCATCTGGTAGAGGTCGGCGTCCGGAAAACCCTCCCGCTTCTCGGCCTTGTACTTGGCGTCCACGACGGCGCATGGGGCGCCGTGCGGCCCGTAGAGCACGAAGTCGGGCTTCATGCGGATCGCGGACGCCTCGTCGAGGTGATGCGGATCCTGGAGCCGCGCCGAGTGCCCGAGGCCACGGCACGCCTCGCGCAGTGCCACCGTCACGAAGTCCTCGAAGAGCTTGTTCATGTCGAACAGGAAGCCGTCGATGCGCAGTTCACCGGGCGCGTGCTCGACGGAGGCGTTGTCCAGGACGACCCGGGCCAGGTGCAGGGCGTGCTGGTAGCGCGAGTTGAGCCGGCTCGGCTGCCAGGCAGGCAGCGGCTGACCCCGCACGATCACCGTGACCTCGGCCAGGCGGGCACGTTGGTGGAGCAACCCGCGACGCACGTCGTGGGGTACGCCGGGCAGCCGCAGGAGGCGCTCGACGGCGGCGCGCAGCAGGCGGTTCTCCGCGATGTCGGTGGTGAACTCGTCGTACTCCACCTCCACCGGCAGCGTCGCGCCGAACCGACGCCGTATCTGCTCGGCTTCCCGGATGCGGCCCCGGACGACCAGGGACGTCTCCTCGGTCGCCCGATATCCCTGGAGGAGCCCCTGCCGCAGGGCGCGGTCGATCTGCCGCTCCACGGCATGGGCGAGGGCGGGCAGCAGATCGCGGTGTCCGGTGACATTGACGTCCCCGTCCCGCCAACCGCCCTTCAGGTCGAGGCCGTACCCGAGGAGGAAGAAGAGGCGGGCGATGGGAACTTTGGGGGTGACGCGTACGGTGACCGGCTCGTCGTCCCCCGGCACCGCGACCGCCACCGCGCCGACCTTGCTGCCGGCCCGCAGGGACCAGTGCCCCGGGACATACGGGTCAGGAGTTGCGTCCACGATGTCCCCGGCCGCCAGAGCTCGCCCCACCGCGTCCGGCAGGGTGACGCCTACGGCCGCCGCGTGCTCGACGAGTTCGACGACACGGGTCACCTCGACGACTCCCGCAGGGCGGCGAGCCCGTACCGCTTCTCGACGTCCACGCCCTCCCCGTAGTGGTACTCCTCTAGCAGCGGCAGGATCTTGGTCCGCCAGGTGCGTTCGAGACCACCCTCCCGATAGACGCCCCGCTTCATCAGATACGAGGGCCCGATACGGAAGTCGGCGTCGTCAATACGGGAGTTGAGCGCGTCGAGCAGGTCGGCCGGCTCGGCGTCGTGGCCCTCGCGGGTGAGCCAGCGGCGCAGCAGTCCGCGGGTCGGCTCGGTGCGCGGGGACAGTTCGACGAAGGCGAAGCGGCGGCGCATCGCCGCGTCGACGAGGGCGATCGACCGGTCGGCGGTGTTCATCGTGCCGATCACGAAGAGGTTGGGCGGCAGCGCGAAGTCGTCGCCGGAGTATGTCAGCCGGACCGACTTGTTGCGGTACTCCAGCAGGAAGTACAACTCGCCGAAGACCTTGGCCAGGTTGGCGCGGTTGATCTCGTCGATGATCAGGAAGTGCGGGATGTGCCGGTTGCCCTCGCGGGAGGCCAGATCGGCGAGTTCGCGCAGCGGCCCGGCGGTGAGCCGGAAGGCGACCTCGCGGGTCTGCGGATCCTCCTGCGGCCGGAAACCCTCGAAGAAGTCCTCGTACGCGTACGACGGATGGAACTGCACGAGCTTGACCTGCTCGGGCCCGCCGCCGAGGAACTCGGCGAGCTTCAGGGCGAGATACGTCTTACCGGTCCCGGGCGGGCCGTACAGCACCAACTGCCGTTCGTCCCACAGCAGATCACGGACCTCACGCAGCCAGTCCGTGTCGTGTACGAGGAGCTCCCCTGCCAACTCGTCCGTAGGCTCGGGCAGCTCCAGCTCACGCCGGGCGGTGAGCGCGGGGATCTCCGCGCTCGGGTCCCGATCGGCGGCCTCGGCCTCCTCGATCAGGTCCTCGTCGCTTATCCCCAGGCCGTCGATAAGGTCCTTCACCGCGGTCAGGTCGACGACGTCATGCTGCGCGGAGAGCTTCTGCTGGAGCGCCTCGGGCAGGCCCTCGTAGGCGTGCCCGTCGTCCGCCCAGTCCACGGGTCGGCGCAGATCCGACCGCCCGTCCTCGGAAGCGAGCTGTTCTGCGTCGCCCGTGATCTTGCCGACGTACAGACGACCGCCGGAGATGGTGCACATGGTGTCGCCGGGCCTCATCCGGGAGAGGAACATGTGCAGTTCCTCGACCAGCTGCACCTTCTGGTTGTACGTCGCGGTGGAGGCGTAGTCCTCCTCGACGGCGGTGCGCAGCCGGTCCTTGCTGACGCCCTGCTCGACACCTTGCCGCAAGTGGCGTGCGCGCAGAGTCACCAACCCCTCGGACAGCCACAGACGCCGGACGAGGTCGAGGCCCGAGACATTGGAGCCGCGTACCAGCCAGGCCCGGTTGGGCCCCCACCACACCTGGTCGAGATAGTCGGAGAGCGGATGGCCGTCGTCCGTCTTCCACTCCAGCCAGCCATTGGCACTGCGACCGACCAGGATCTCGGCGGCGGCAGACGGGGAGTTGCACTCGACGTCCCGCGTCGTCTCCAGCCAGCCGGGCCACTTGGCCGATTCGGTGAGGACCCCTTCGTCGATCAACCGCTGCCTCAGCCGGTACGACGACGGCATGCGCACGGGGAACGACGGCACCACCTCGGACCGGCCCGGAGAACCCGTCAGGACGACGAACTTCTGGCTCCCGTTCGTCCCTTTCTCGGTCAGCAGCCGTCCCCGGGCTTCGGGGCCGCCGTTGGGCAACCGGAGCCGGAACTCCGGGTACTGCGGGCCGTCGTCGGCCATGGGTTCCCCCTTTGTACAGCTGGTTCGATCTTGATTGCAGCGTACGGGCCGGCACTGACAGGCCTGCACGAAATCCTGAAGGCGGTCGGCTCAGCTGCCCGTGGCACGGAGGACCGTCAGGAGGCCGGTGACCTCCCGCAGTCGCCCGTGGATCTCCTCCGGACGTGGCGGCAGCTCGTACGTGCGGTAATGGCATGCCGCGCTCAGCGCCGACCAGGTGGTGCGGCATCGGCGGGCGGTGTCGTGGCCCGCGTACCACTCCAGGCACAGCATCCGGTGCTTGCCGACCCGCGTCATTGACGGAGTGACCCGCCGCCAGTAGGCGTCCAGGGCCTGGTCGAGCGCCATGCGGAGCAGGACCGCGGCGGCACGGGCGCGGAGGCCGGGAGGCAGGGTGGTCACGGTGCCGGGGGCGGGCAGGAGGAGGCGGGCGGCGGCGGTCACCAGGGCCTCCGGGGACGCGCTCATCGGGCGCCCCCGGCGCTCTCGGCCCCAGCACTGCTCCGGATAGCCGTCGCGAGCGCCTTGGTGCGGCGGACGAGATCCTTACGGTCGTCCACGGTCGGCAGAGGTGTGTGGGCACCCGAGTTGAAGGCCTCGATCAGCGCCCAGCCACCGGGACAGATCCGCTCGACGGCCGCACGGGCAGACTGCTGCTCGTCGCCGAGCAGGGCGAGCGACACGTACGTCTTGGTGCGATCGAGGGACTCCACGCGCTCCTCCACGGCCCGAAGCCCGAGCCCCTCCTCATCGCGGAGCCTGCGCCGTGCCGTCTCCAGACAGGCGGCTTCCACCGCCACCCGGCACATGGCAGGGAACACATGATCGGCCACGTCCTGCGGCAGGCTGCGGTCCAGAGAGACGGCCCGCGCCTCCGCGAGAGCCTGCTCCACCGGGTCGGTGAGTGTCTCCACGCCCACCACGGAGTCCGTCTGGCGGCTCACGCGCAGGACGGTCGCCTTGATGCCGAGGTGTGCGATGGCCTGCTGGAGCCGGGTGTCATGGGTGAAGACGATCACCTGCCGGTCCTGGGCGTACGCGTCGAGCACCCGGGCCAGACCCTCGACCTTCTCGGGGTCCATGGACTGCACGGGGTCGTCGATGACGAGGAACCCGAACGGGCTGTCCGCGTGCGTGGCACGGGGCAGGAAGAGCGAGAGCGCGAGCGAGTGCAGCTCGCCCTGGCTCATCACGCTGTAGGCGGGGGCGGACATGTCGTCCACGGAGACGCCGAGCTCGACCTTCCCGCGACCGGGAGTGCCCGCGAGGGTGACGGATCCGAGCGTGACGCTGCTGTGCTCGCACAGCTTCTGCCACACCTCCTGCGACCGCTGGGCGAACGGCCGCAGGCGCTCGTCGCGCAGCTCGTTGATGATCGGCCGCAGCCAGGACCGTGCCTTGCGCGCGTGCTTGCGGCGCTCGCGCGCGACCTCCGCCGCTTCCTCGGCACCGAGCCACTCGGCCAGCCGTACGGCGAACGGCTGCCAGGCGACGTCATGCGCGGAGAGCCGCTGAACGGCTTCTTCCCGTACCTGCCGGCAGGCGTCGTCCAGGGTCACTGCGGCACGCTCGACGCGGTCCGCCAGCTCACGGGGGTGGATGACATCCCGGCACTGGACCCACTCCTGCCACACCACCGTGAGCGGGGAGTTCTCGCCGCGTAGCCACACCGGAACCGGTTGTACGAGGTCGTGCACGGCACGCACGGCCACCGCCACTTCCTGCCGGGCGGCCTCGGCGTCGGCTGCCTCCGTCTGGAGCCGTTCCACCTCCGTCCGTGCCTGCTCGGCCCACGCGCGGTCCAGCCGGTTCTCGGCGCGGCAGACCGGGCAGTCCGCGCTCCCCGAGCGCCGCTGGTGCTCGATCGCCGCTTCCAGCAGCTTGGCCAGGCGGCGTGCTTCCTCTGCACTGCCGTACCGGGCCTCCTCGGCAGCGGCGGCGGCCTCCCGCAGCCGGCCGACAGCCCCTCCGACCTCCGCCAGATCCGGCCCGGCGAGGCTCGCGTGCTGTCGCAGCCGGGCCAGCTCGGCCTCGGCGGCGGGGGTACGGCTCCCCAGCAGCGCATGCACCCGGCCGAGGTCGCGCTTGGCTCCCGACAGCGCCTGGGTGGCCTCGCGGGACCTGGGGTCGTCGAGCGTGCCCAGCGCGTCGAGGAGCTGCGCGGTGAGGGCGTCCGCGTGCTTGATCGCCTGCTCGCACTCGCTCACCGTGTCCTTGACCCGGCCGTCGAACTCGGCGAGCAGTTCGAGCCCGAGAAGCTTGAAGAAGGCGTCGTGCAGACCGCCGAGCGTGCCGTTGATCATCGAACCGAGTTCGCTGTACGGCAGGAAGGGCCGGGCGAGGTCCAGCGCCTCGGCGTCGACGACCTCCTCCAGCTTCCGCTCCGAGCCGTCCGGTGCCTCGACCTTGGTGCGCGCCTCGTCGACCTTGAGCCCGTGCCAGGTGCGCCGCACGGTGACTGCCTCGCCCCGCTCACCGACGGCCAACTCGACGCAGACCTCGGGGGTGACGTCGGGGGTGTGCAGGTTGCGCCAGCCCTTCTGCCAGTCGGTGGCCCGCCGTCCGTCCCACCGGGAGTTGCGTCCCGTCAGCGCGGTCTCGGCGGCCTCGGCGAAGCTCGACTTCCCGGAGCCGTTGGGACCCGCGACGACGACCAGCCCGGGCCCGGGCGGCAGTTCGAGAGTGGTCCGCGGACCGACACCGCGCCAGCCGGCCGCTGTGATGGACCGGAGCTGCACGGGCCCGGCGCGCCCTCCACTGCTCGTGGCCGGTTCGTCGGGGACCAGCTCGCGCAGCAGCTCCTGCACCTGAGGCGCGAGGTCCGAGTGGCGCAGTCGGTCGAGGAGGAGGGTGCGGAGGGAGGCAGGGGGCTGATCGGTCATGGTCTGTTCCCGTTGTCGGGGCGTGGGAGAAGGGGCCACGCGGACTGATGATGCGTCTTGTTGGCGCTTTCAGCATGGCGACATCTTGTTAGCACTGTCAACGTATATTTAAGATTCCCGATATTCGAAACTGTGTACGCACTGGAGATGTCGGACCGGTCGACCCAGCCCGCGGGATGCGCTGTCGCTCGTCGAGGACCGCGTCGACAGGGCGGCGAACCTGCAACTGCTGAGGGGACCCGAGAACATCGCGAAGCAGGCCGACCTGCCCGCTGCCTGGCTTCGGAAGCACTTCGCCTCGGATGCCCCGCGCGAGAGTTGGCTGAGGGAGTACGACGCCACCGGCCTGCCCGAGGATGTGACCGGTTTCCCGGAGTTCTGCGAGGCCCGCCATACACGCATGCGGCAGCGCCTCACCGCCCTGCTGGGGGCGGCGGATTCCGCGGAACAGGCCGTGGATACACGGGATGCCTCGGCTGCCGTGCCGGATGACGAACCAGATCCGGGGAACGAGGGGCTGTGAACAAGAACCTCGAACCGCAGGAGTTCGTCATATCGGTGTACCGGCCACGTTGAACGGCCAAGGGGCGGAACAAGGAGGTCGCTCCTCGCCGTCCTGTTCCGCCCCCACCCGGCTGTCCCGGGTCAGCGTCGGTCTGTGGCTCGCGGGTGCCCCGTACTTGCGAAGGTGATCCAGCAAGTCTCCCGGACGGTGTCGAGGAGGTACCAGATTCGGCCGGCGCCGGTCACCTCGATCTGCCACTGCTCGCAGGTCTGCCCGCGGTGGGTGCCATGCGCCAGGCCGCCCTTGAGACGGTGGTGCCGGGGTGTCTCGGTGGCCGGTCTGGGGGCGGTGCGCATAGTGATCCAGGCGCGGTAGGTGTTCTCGCGGGCCTGCTGAGCGAGGCTCTCCCAGCCCTTGGCCGAGGCCGCGTCGGAGAAGCGGACTTCCCAGTGGCCGTCCGGTGCTGGAGGTGCGGCGCGGTCGCCGCGGCCCGCGGTCATGTGACGTCCCGAGGGTCTGGTGCCGGGCCGTAGTCCTCGCCGTGATCCCTGGTCAGCGCGGCCAGCAGTTCGGGGTCGGAGTAGACCTCGGCGGTGTGCTGCCAGGCGATGAGCAGCTGGGCGATGGACGCACTGTTGCCGACGGAGTCGGCGGCTCGCATGGTGTCGACGAGTTCGACGGCGAAGGCGTGGAGATCGGGCTCGGGCAGGAAGCGGACCCAGGGGAACGCGTCCGGCAGTATGTCGAGGAGCAGTTCCATGCTGCCGGGCTCCCGGCGAGCCATCGCGGCCAGCATCCGGGTGGCTGCCGACACCACGGTCTGGTCCTGCTCGGCCCGGGCGGCAGTAGTGAGGACCAGATCCTCACCGTCTCTGCGGTGCAGGAGCAGTCTCGGCGATTCCTGGAGCCGGGCAAGCGTCTGCTTGTTCTTGTTCACCAGCTCGGAGAAGTTCACGGCTGCACTCTCGGCACTCATGACTTTGAAACTACTTCGAAACTCGCCCTGGCGCCATCGCCCAGAAGTAGGGACGCGGCGTGGTGAACCGATCACCGCCCTGCGCGTTGCGATTTTCGCAACTCACCCCTACTGTGAACCTATGAGTGAGTCCGTAATCGATCGTGTACGCAAGGTCATGACGGCGGCCTCGATCAGCCAAGCGGCGTTCGCCGAGGTCGTCGGGTTGTCGCCTGACAAGCTGTCGAAATCTCTCAGTGGCGTCCGCAGGTTCACCTCGTACGACCTCGCCCGGATCGCGGATTTCGGCGGCACCACGGTCGACTGGCTGCTGACCGGTCGCGAACCGTTGCGCCCCGACGTCGCGGCCCGCACCAGCGCCTCGTCGGTGGACGAGCGGGGGCGCAGTCAGCTCAAGGATCTCGTCGAGAGGTTCACCACGGCGCACGAAGTGATCGACCTACTGGGTCTTTCGCCGCGACTGCCCGAACTGCCTGGCGTCCGCGCGGACTTGAAGCGTTACGTCGACCAGGGTGCGGCTCTCGCGGAGGACGCCCTTGCCGCACTCGCCGCCGCAGGCTCACCGACCGTCAGCGATCTGGGCACGGCCGATCTGGTGCACGCTTTGGAGCGTGCCTTCGGCATCGACGTCGCGAAGCTCGGGCTGCCGGACGGAATCGACGGCGCGGCCTGGCAGGCGGACGGGTTCCGGCTCATCATGATCGCCCGGACGAAGGTGCCGACCCGCCAGCGCTTCACCCTCGCCCACGAGTTCGGTCACATCCTTGCCAGGGACGCCCAGGATCTGCTGACAGAGACCCATCTGTCGCCCGGACGCCAGAAAGACCTGACCGAGGTGCGGGCCAATGTGTTCGCCGCTCACTTCCTGATGCCGCGCAGTGAGATCGCTTCGTGGACAGGGGAGAAGGGCATCACCGACGAGCAGCTCACCTCAATGGTCGTGCACTTCCAGGTGTCCCCCAGTGCTCTCGCGGCACGGCTCACGCAGTTGGGCCTGATCACCTCGGAGACAGCGGACAGGCTGCGCGGACTCACGACGCAGGACTGTCATTGGCTGACCGGACAGAGCGATCTGTTCGAGGCTCGCAAGACGTGGGCGCTGGCCAGACGACTGCCTTTCCGTCCCGCTCAGTTGCTCTACGAGGCCTACCTCGCGGGGGACACGACACTGCGCCCGCTGGCCGCCTACACGGGCCAGGACGTGGACAGAATGCGGGAATTGCTGGAACCCGAACCGGCTCCGCCGGAGGATGTGCCGTCCGGCAGTGACATGGACGAAGGGGACCTGGTCTTCCAGCCATGACGCGCCACTGCTGGTTCCCCGACAACACCGTGCTGTGCAACTTCGCCTCGGTCGACCGGCTGAGTCTCCTGGAGAAGGTGCTTGACGGTCGGGGCCGTTGGACACAGGCCGTGGCCGCCGAGGCCGAGCAGTCTGCGCGGTTCTGGCCGAAGCTGCACCAGGTGCCGGTCGATGGCTGGCTCGGTGATCCCATCGAGATCGACGATCCCGCCGAAACCGCCTTGGTCGACCGTGTCCGCCGAGTCGTCTTCGCGGGCTCCCCGACCCGTCCGCTGCAACACCTGGGCGAGGCAGAGACCCTGGTCGTCATCGAGCATCGCAGCGGTTTCGCCGACTCGGTGTGGATCACGGACGACGGCGAAGCGGGCCGGTACGCGCACCGCAAGGGCATCTGTGTGAAGGACAGCGTCGACATGATGCGTGAAGCCGCCGTAGGCGGTCTGGTCACGGCCGAGGACGGCCATCGTCTCCTCCTGGGCATGGAGCAAGCCGGGCGCCACCTACGGGGCATTCCACGCCGAGCGGGGGATCTGCTGTGCTGAGGGGGGTACGCGCGTGATCCCCGAGCCCCTGCACGGCGACCCGCGCGCAGTGACGTTCAGCAGGTCAGATCGCCGGTGAGGCCCGGTTCGTTCTCAGAGTCGGACCGCCCGGCAGGAGCCCTGCCGTTGCGTGCCATGCTGTGGCGGTCTTCGAAGGGGAGGGTGAGATGACTGAGAAGCCGCTGACACACAAGCAGGCGCTCGCCGCGGTGATCCAGGCGCTGGGTGGCACCTGGGACACGGAACGTGCCGTACTGGCTCTACGAGTTGCCGGGTATCAGCCGGTGAGCGACGAAGCCGCGGGTAAGGAAGCCCGCCACAACCTGCGCGAGCTTGCCAAGGACGGTCTGATCGTGCGGCCGGACCCGGATCAGGCCGTGTATCGGCCGGCGTAGTCGCCGTCGCAGCGGTGCGGCACCGGCCGGTCAGGGGACGACGGGCTCCTGGAAGCCGTTCGTGGTGATGTGGGCGATGGCTGACGGGTGGCTGGTCAGCCACTCGCCGCACACCCGCCAGCGGGGAGAGGTGCCGTCGCTGAACTCGGGGCGTACTTCCGCGACGAGCTTGTGGTCGCACTCGCCGCGCGACGCCATCGAGCAGATCACATCCCCCTGTTGTTCAACGGCCGGCACGTACGGGTGGATCGACAGGATCGGAGAGCGCATCTCCCGTGCTGCTGTATGAGGCATGGCGGGGAGAGTAACAACGTGGCTTCGCGGGCCGCTTACGTGCCGTCCGATGCCCGCATGAACACCCGCCCCGCCGCCTCGGGTCCTGAGCTGGTTGGTCAGTTCGGGAAGTCGAGGGCCTCTTGACCAGGGCCGGGGGTGCGTCGAGACTGCCGCGGCGGCCTCGGTTCCTTCGTCGCGTAGGTGGGCACGGGCAGGATGCCCTCGTGGCGGAGGTCGTCGGTGGTGATGAGCGGGCCGTTGCTCACCGAGTCCAGGAGCCGGGCCTGTCGGGGCTCAAGAGCTACGAGGAGCCCGAGCGCGTTGATGAGGTCCAGCAGGTCGACGGTCCATTGGGAAGTCCAGGTCGGGGGCAGGATGTCGTTCAACGGGGTCTGCCGTTCCACATCCGGTTTGAGCTTGCGGAAACTGAACCACTTGCGGATCACCTGCACGCCGCCGATCCGGTACTCCCAGACTTCCGGCGCCACATTGCGTATGGAGCCGGTGCCCACGGTGAGGGTTCGCGTCGTCGCGTCGTAGGAGATGCTGTCCGGCAGCCCGGCGTCCTCTCCGATCTCGCGGTCACATTCGGGTCGCTCTGCCAGGGGCAGTCTCGGAGTCGAATCGGATGCGCTGTCGCGGTGGTGAGAAGCGAAGCGTCGGCCGTAGGTGTGGATCCATATCGTGCGACGACCGACTTCCACCACATCTGCCCATAACGCCGAGTCACGCGTCAGGGGGATGCGGGCGCCCCGTTCGGCCAGGTACGTGGCGAAACGGCGGGTGTAGCCGCTGTGGCCGGCTATCCCTGCGATGTACGCGAAGAGGTCTTCGGCGGTAACCGGCACTCCATGCATTTTGGTGAGCAGTTGTAGCAGTCCGGGTGTCACGTTCGGTTCGGGGAGGTGGGGGTGGCGGTAGAGGGGTGCGATGCGGCCGCCTTCCGTGCCCTTGAAATGATGCATGTCGGGTATGAGGGCGGTGAAGCTCACTGCCGGTCCGGAGCGGCCTGACTCCGTGTGCAGTTCGGACAGATAGATCTGACGGCGGTCGTTGTGGGCGAACCACAAGGCTGGTCGCGGATAGTCGATCACCCTGCGGTCCGCGATGAGGTGCTGCCGGTCGAGGGTCATCCGTCCGTACGGGACGATGGTCGGCTCCGTTTCCTTTTCCTCGGCAAGACTGCCCCTTTCCTGCTGGCCCGGCAGTGGTGGTTCCGGTTTGTCCGGTCGGCGGTCTCGGGTCTGTTTCAGCAGAGCCGCTTTGTCCGCTGCCCGAGCTTGCACGAGCACGCGCCAACGCATTCGCAGTACGTCCTGGCTGGGCGAGACGGGCCAACTGCGGTTGTTCTTGTTGCCGGACGTCATCCACGGAAGCAACACGTCCACGGTGGGCATGGCCGCCCACTCAGCACCCGCAGTGATCTGAAAGGGAGCAGTCCACTGCGTCGGACACAGCTGCCAGGGAGTGCCCTCGTGATGGCCCTCGATCCCCAGTTCCTCCAGCCAGTCGAACTTCTCCTCCCGTGTTCCCGCCGGTACGTCGAGTCGCCATATGCGTGCCGGATGCTGCGGGTCCGGCGACCCCCGGCGGACGAATACGGCGATACAGACCTCGCGCTTCACGTCCTGGAAGACACGGGTCCGTGGGTCGGAGTAAGGACCCTCGGGGGAGAGGCCGATGACCCAGCCCTCGTCGGCCGCCTCGCGTAAGTAGTGGCGCATGCCGGCCGCGCCCTTACTGTCCAGAAAGCCGGAGTTGGTGATGAGGGCGACGATTCCGCTCGGCGCTTTCGGCGTGCCCGAAGCTGTCACCTGGTCGAAGACCTTCCAGGTGGACCACGCCCAGAAATACACGTAGAGGTTGTCCAGGGCGTAGCCGATGCGGCCGTTGTCCTCCGGGTGGAAGCGCGCGAGGATCGGGCCTTGGTCGTTCGGATTGCCTTCGGTGACCCACCGTCCGACACCTGACTGCTTCGCGCCCCGCAGATAGGGCGGGTTTCCGATGACCACCATGACTTTCTCGTCCGCTTTGACCTTGTTGGCCATACGGCGGTGTCGGGCGATCGCCTCGTACATCAGCCCCAAGTGGTGCTCGACGGCTGGATCGTCGAGCGTGTCGGCAACCAGAAGCCTTGGTGGGTGACGTGTCACATCGGTCTCGTGGGCCTGGAAGGCATGGTGCACACGGAGTTCGGCCACGGCATACGGCCCGGTCTGTTTCTCCAGCCCGACGATCCGCTTCGAGAGTTCCCGCAGAAGTCCGGGTTTGAGGTGCCTGCCGTGCTTCAGCGCGAAGTTCTTGGCCACGTGGTCGATGATGTTGATGAGGAAGGTTCCGGTACCCATGGCCGGATCGACCACGGTGACGTCCTGGCTTCCGTACCCGTCTTCCTGGCCGAGTCGGTCACGCAGCACCTCGTCGGTGAACCGCACCATGAAACGGACGGCTTCGCCGGGTGTGTAGTACGTCCCCGTCCGCCGCCGCAGTTCCGGGTCGTAGGCGCTGAGAAAGCCCTCGTACAGGTGGAGGTAGGCGTCTCCCGTCTCGTCCTTGAACATCTCGGGGTCGACGGCGGACATCACGTCGATCAACGGATCAATGATCCCTCGCAGGTCGTCGAGGGCGTCGTCCGTCAGTACCGCCAGCGCCTTGCCCATCAGGGAGTGGCGTTTGCCCAATCGGGTCGCGACATCGGGGAGGGAGAGCTTGTCCAGATCGATGTGATGGAGGCGGGCCAGCAAGGCAGCGAAGGTGAGTGTCTGGCTGTAATGGTCCGCGAACTCCTCTGGACGGGCGTCGGGAAAGAGTAGATCCTTCCAGTTCCCGGCCAGAATCGAGAACGCCGCATCGGCCTCTCCGCTTTCCTCGCGGGTGAGACGTTCGGTGACCTCGTCGCGCAGCAGGGCGCAGATTCCCGCGATGCGCTTGACCAGTTCGTCGATGCTGCCGTGGATGATGGGGGCCGGTAAGAAGAAGTGCGTGAGGGCGCGCTCGAACCCGGAGTCTGCGACGACGAGTTGCCGACTTCGATTCCGACTCCCGGACTCCAGATCTCCGATGAGGCGTCCGACAGGGCCGACTCGCTCGCCGAAGCGGTAGACCGACCACTGATATCCATCGGTGTACAGGACGTTGTGGAGGGCCTTGATCTTCTCCCACTGCTTCCGATCGTGGCTCTTCGCGGACCACTTCTCCGGGTCGACCCCTCTGCCCGGTTGCTTCAACTCGACGTGCCCGATAGTCCTGCCGCCGCAGCTGATGGCGAAGTCAGGGCGAATCCTGAGCTTTTTGACGCGGGTCTGACCGTGGGCGATGAGTTTGAGTCGTTGCCGCAGGGCCATGCCGCGCAGCAGGTGCTCCACCGGCGCGGTGAGGCTCTCCTCTTTGCCGCTGTCCGCCCCGGCGGGACCTTGTCTCTTCGCTCTGACCTCCTGCCCGAACTGCGCGACGAGGTCTGCGACCGATCTGGTGGTGCCTTTTCCCGTCGAGACGTCCCCTCGTGACATCCGCCCCCCAAGGCCGCACCCACGCAGGTGATCAGACCCATACAGAATGCCCATGACATGGCAAGCGGCAAACACAGATACATGCGGGCTGATAGGAGGCATGCCCTGAACCCCGGCACGTGGAGGGGTACCAGGGCGGTACGCGGCGGAGGACTAACGTCGGTCGGCCGTCGGCGACGAGTGGGTTTCCTCCGGGAACTCGCCGATCCTGGCGAGGACCTCTCGGGCCAGCGCCCGGAATTCCCTGAAGCAGGTCTTGACGTACTGCTGTGTGCTGCCCAGGGCGCCGTCTGCCGGTCTCAGGTCGAACATGGGCTTGCGCGCGTCGTGAGCCAAGGGCATCAGGCTCCGGTAGTTCCGCAGCGTGGCGATGCGGTGGCGGTCGTCCGTGCGGGAGGGCGGAGATTCATCGAGGACCGCCGAGGAGTAGACCCACGGGATCCGCTGGAGCCATCGCTCGTATGCCTTGACCGGCCGGTCGAGGCGCATCTCCGGCTGCATGATGACGTATCCGAGCGGTCGCATCTCGGCCCGGGGCGCAGAGATGCTCGAGGGCACTCTGGGAAGGACCAGCCCTTGCCAGTCGGAACGCCACTGCCGCAGCGTCGGCCCCAGGTTGCTGAGGCCCTTGAGCGAGAACAGGTCTGCCGCCAGCGGCATCAGCACGGTGTCGGCAGAGATCAGGGCGGCGCGGTTGATGGCACCGAGATTGGGGCCGACGTCGATGAGTACGACGTCGGCCTCGACGGCCCGCGTCGCCTGCTCGATGATCCGGTGGAATGACGTGGAGGTACGAACGGCCGCGATGTCGCCGGCGTAGGCGCGCGACCACTCGTTGGACAGCTTGTCCTCGAAACGACTGAGGTCGAGGCTGCCCGGCAGCAGCCAGAGACCCGGTTGGAGCCTGGCCGGCTCGACGGTCGCGATGTCGCCGGTGCCCTCCAAAATGGGGCGTACGGCATCGGCGATGGTCTGGCCACTGCGTACCCGTCCGGTACCGGGCAGTCCTGCCGCCGCCGCGCCCTGGTTGATGAGCTCGGAAGGGTTCTCCCACAGCTCCTCGATCTCGGTCTCCTCCAGGCACATCGAGGTGAGGTTCGCCTGCGGATCCAGATCGACGGCCAGCACGCTCAGACCGAGGCGCTGAATCATGTGGGCGAGATGGTAGGTGAGGGTGGTTTTGCCCACGCCGCCCTTGTTGTTGAACAACGCGATCGACGTCATGTGGCCCTCCGGAGGACAACGGCCCAGGACGAGGCGTCGACCTGGAACTCGGGCGGCGGGTTCCCGTTGGTCTCCAACGCTTTCCTCACCCGACCGATACCCCGGCCGAATCGGTTCACATAGCCCAGGCCCTTCATCGCGGCGGCCAGGGACGGGTTGCGATAGTCGGTGACACGATCGAAGTTGTCGTCCCGGACCTGGCCGAAAGGCCCACCGGGGTTCGTGATCTCGATTCGGTCGTCGAACCACACGATGCGGGTCGGAGCGTAGGAGGTCTCGTAGTTGCGGTGCATGAGAGCGTTCATGCAAAGCTCACGCAGGGCTTCCAGCGGATAGTCCGGCTGGGGCGTCTCACGGAAGCCGTCCTCCACGAGGCGGGTGCGCAGATTGCTACGCAGAAGGGGTTCGAGTCTCGCCGCGAGTCCGACGAGATTCTGACGGAGTTCCTGCTCGTCGACGATCGGGGCGTCGAGCTCGGTCCCTTGGTAGCGGACGAACTGAAGGTACGCGCCCGGGATGTGGCTGCCGGGGTCGAGACCGACGGCGAGCACGCCGAGTGTGGTCGGTGAGCCTTCCGGAGTCAGGAGGTGGAGGGAGGAGAGCTGGAGTTCGGTCGAGCGGCCGTTCTCCTCGATGACGTCGGGCGCGACCATGGAGGGCAGGTAGGACTGCCGGAAGAGGTCGAGATCCAGGTCGTCGAGGCGCGCGAGGGGCAGTGGCCGCGTGTCGTACGGGATGTCCTTGGCGCGACGGCGCTCCGCGAGGACGCGTTCGTCCTCGCGGCTCGCTTTACGGGTGGTGGGTCCTGGACGAACCCAGATGACGCCTTCGAACCGGACCGGTGGGGTCGTGGAGGCGGCAACGCGGAGCCGGACGACTGGCTTGCCCTGGT
Source organism: Streptomyces sp. B93 (assembly GCF_018070565.1). GTDB lineage: Bacteria > Actinomycetota > Actinomycetes > Streptomycetales > Streptomycetaceae > Streptomyces. The sequence goes on along the minus strand of NZ_JAGPXL010000019.1, from coordinate 65,429 downwards.
AGACGGCCCGTTCGACGGTGAGGGACGGGCGGTCGAGGATCCTGCCGTCGTCCCGTAGATCGGTGAGCTGGAGGAGCGCCCGGTCGCTGAGGTCGACGTCGTCGACAGGGCGACCGTTGTCGTCCACCCCGATGAGGATGTCGCCGCCGCCGTGATCACAGAGATCATTCGCCATCGCGCACACCGCGTTGCCAATAGCATCGCCGCGCTTCCCCTCGCGCTTGGCGCTGCGCTTGAATTCCAGGCAGGCGGACTCCTGGGTGCCCAGGAGGTCAGCCAGATCCACTTCGTCGTCGCTCACGGTGCCCATTGTGCCGTGCGGGGTCGGTGCTCCCGAGCCTGACGTGCTCCGGAGCGCCCTGGCTGGGAGGGGAGTCCGGCTGGGGGGGGACTCCGGGGTGGGTGAAGGCCGGCGGCGCCGGAAGACGTCCATCGGCGGACAGAGGGTCACCGGCATCCATGCGTGGGACCGCGCGGGATGGCCGGCGCGGGGACCGGGTCGGTGGTGCTTGCCCATGTGCTCGATGGTCTCAGGCCGCGATCGTGGTCGGCCGGGCGGCGGTCAGATCCCGCGCCCGCGTCCGTACATCCTCGACCTCAGCGGTCTCGTACGGCCGGGCGCCGTCCAGCAGGGTGGTAAGCCGGGATACGACGAGCGCGGAGACGATGCGGGTGGCGTCGTCGAGCACTTGGTGGGCTGCGGCGGCCCCCGCCCGCTCGACCTCGCCCTCGTGGAACAGAGCCGCGGCCAAGCCGACGAGGTCCATGACCTTCACACGCTCAAACCCAGGCTTCCTGAGCGTCAGCGCGTCCTCGAAGTGGACGCTCGCCACGCGGGACCCCCGGTCGAGCCCAGCGCGGTCGCGGGCAGAGACCGCGCGGGCACCGGCGTGTTCGGCGGCGTCGAAGTAGCGCACCCATGTCGGCACGTCGTCGCCGAGGCCGTCCGGCCAGCCCCGTGAGAAGGCGGTTCCTGGCCAGTTGAGTCAGGGCGCGGGTGCGGCTGTCCCGATGTTATGGGGCGGGGCGGCCCCGCGTGCACAGGAGGTCAGGGATCGGCTGCATCTGTTGACGATGTCAACGTGCTGACGTTACGTTAAATGTGAGCGCAGGTGGGGTGTCGACGTCGTAATGATCGGCGCACACCGCTGTCAGTCATCGCAAAGTGACGAAAGTGCCACATGAACCCCGAGCGCGCGCATAGTCTGCGGGATTACCGCAGACGGGCCGGGGCGACCCGTGTGCGGCGGAGGTGTCATGGGTGGGGACCCGTATGTGTCAGCAACGGCAGGTGACGACGATGGGACGGGGGTACCGGATCCGTACGGTGACCGGGCCCTGCTGACGTCCGCCATGACGAACGGGTACGACGCCGTACCCGACGAGGAACGGGACCGGCTGCGGCGCTACCTCGAAGCGGTTGTCGCGGCCCGCGCCGCCCCGGTCCACACCGCTGTCGCCTTCAACGCCGTGTACTTCGGGTACGACCTGGGCGGCGACGGCTACGGCGGCAGCCCGCTGCGTCTCGACGACTTCCCCGTGATCACGTTCGGCGAGTGCGCTCCCGTGCTCCCGGTCGGTGCCATGGTGTGCGTCGCCACCGGATCGGATCCGCTCTACGCCGAGATCGTCTACCGGGAGGGCGCCCACCCGGAGGCAGGTGTTCTCGGTGACGTGCCGGCCTGGCTGTCGGGGGCGCCCGCGGGTGCCGAGGGCCCGGGGAAGCCGGGAAGCGGCGCCGCGCCACGGCAAAGGGAGCTGCTGGTCCCGGATCCGCACGCCTTCGGCCCGGCCCTGAGCCTGTCGCCGGCTCAGCTTCATCGCTTGCGCACGCGCCGTCGTTGGATCAATGAGGACGGGCATCTCGTCGTCGACGTGTGCTACCCCTCCGCGGAAGCGGCCCGGCGCGACGAACTGACGGCCTATGCCGAGCATCTCCTGACGACGGCACGCGAGCAGTTACTCAGTCCCGTTGTCCCCGTGTCCCTCGCCGCGCTGGTGGGGGGCATGTACGAAGACGACCTGCGGGCGGGTCTGGCCGGTCTTCTCAACACAGTACGAGGGGTCCTCCACTCCAGCACCGCTCTGCGCACCTGGGGTCACTACGCCATGACCCGGACGTCCCTGGCGGACTGCTGGCGGGACACCGGGCCCCTGGGCGGCGATGACCTGAAATCCCTCGCGGCGGCGGTGGAGCACGCGGCCACCCCGGCCAGGCGGCGCTACGGCCTTGCCGCACCCCTCACCGTCTACACAGCGGTGGGACCGCGGCTGCGCACGTTCCCCGGAGCGTCGGAACCGCTGAGGGGAGCGGGGTACGCAGCCGCGGTGTGCCGGGCGAACGTGGCGCTCGCCGACGTCGTCCAAGGAGACAGTGAACAGGGCCTGTTCGAGAACGGCTCCCGGATCACCCTCGACGACGCGTTCGAGGGGGGAGGCGTGTGGCGGTCTCACCATCCCGGCGACGCGGAGGCATCCGGAGACCCTCTGACCCCGGCCGGACTCGGCTGGAAGTCCACCTTGCCCGCGTCGTCGGAGCCGGAAGCGGAACTGGATCCGATCGATCTCCCTCTGGCCGATGACGCCTCCCTCGACACCGGCGAACTTCTGCGCAACGACGCGCTGGAGATCGTCTGGTGGACGCCCCTGCGGCTTGCCCACCTCATCGGCAGCTGGTTCCCCTTGCATCCCTACGTCGTAGAAGATCTTCGCCGGTCTCACGGCGCGCGCCCCACGGTACGCCTCGACATCGACCATGCCGGAGAGGTGTTGGACGAGAAGGAGGCGACACAGGCCGTCACCGCCGAACTCGGTGACGAGTCCGGGCGGTTGGTGGGCATCACCTGGCCCCGCGACTTCTTCCCCGGCCTTCTGCTCGAACTGCGACAGCGCGGCGGCGGTACGGTGATCCGCCTGGTCACGACCCGGCTCACGAAGCGGATCCAGGTCGGCGACCGTGAGACCGGGCACCGTTACGACCCTCGTGTGCTCACCAGGGAGGACGCTCCGGGCAGTGACCGTCACCATGACAGTGCGGTCGGGCTCGGCCCCCGGCAGCTGGTGATGCGCACGGTGCGCCGGTGCGGTTTGCTCACTCTGGACGGTCACGCGTTGATGGACCGTTCGGTCCTGCCGAGTGCGGTCTACGGGCGCCAGCCTGCGCGGTCGCAGGCCGCCGCCCTGGAATCGGCGGTCGCGGAACTCCTCGCCGAACGGCTTCTGGAACCGGCCCTCGGCAGCCGGGACCCGTGGGGGCAGCCGCACTTCCCGGCGCGCGACAGGGAGCCGGCCATTCCGCTCATCGGCTACCGCCCTGCCCGACGGCCGGTGATCCGCCCCTGGGGCGGCACGGAACCCGGCGGTGAAGGGCTGCTCGGCATCCAGTTCGTCCCCGGCCATCTGCGCCGCCTGCGGCCGGGGTGCTCGCCCAGTGACGTACAGCGGGCGGCTTTCCGGGAGCACTGCCGCAGACTCGGCAAGGCGGACGGCTGGGAACTGCCCCACGGCTACACGTTCGTCACCGAGCACACGCGCGGCCGCTGATCCTTCGCCGCTCCGACACACCACTCTGCTCGTCCCCTTCGCTCCTCCTCTCCTCCGTTCCCCTCCAAAGCTCCTCGGCGTCGAGTGAGCCGATCCCCGCAAGCCAACCAGCCACAGAAACGGAGTACGCGTCCATGCAGGACCGCTACCGCGTCGTCACGGGGCCACCGTTGTCCCCGCCGAGCGCCTCGACCAAGGACCTGGAAGGCCTGGCCGCCGCGCTCAACGCATTGGAACATCCGGCGGCCGCCACATTGAACGACCTCACGGCCGACATGGTGGAGCTCGCCTTCAACTCCCTGCCGCCCCGGGACCGGCAGGAACTGCTCGGCAGCCTGGGCATCCGCATGGCGGCTCCTCGACGCGTCAGCCGCACCCTGTGCAGGGACGTTCTCACCAGGCTCCGCCGTGAGTCGCGGCTGCACAGCTGCATCTGCGGGATCAAGGGGCTCACGGTCACCGTGATGAACCAGGTCGGCCGGTTCGTTTTCGCCCGTGACGGTGAGACGGTGCCCGACCCCGTCGCCCGTTGGGGCGGGACTCTGGTCCGGGCTACTGTGTTCGCGTGGTGCAACGCCTCCGTCGCGGACGCCCGCATCCTCGCCTGGGCGGCGGACCAGGACTGGTTCGCGGCGCCGGCCGATGACAAGGAGAGGGCACAGTTCCATGACGTCGAAGCCGCGGCGCGGTCCGTCGTAGAGGCGTACCCGGACTTCGCCGCTGGAGCAGCGGAAGACGATGAGCCGCTGCTCGCGGGCGAGGGGAAGCATGGGCCCGCCGCCGACCGGCCGGGCACGAGCGCCCCCGCCCCGGAGACCGCGGTAGGCGACTCCCGCACCTCTCACGACATGACCGCGGCGGCGTCCGCAGGCGCCCGGAACGAGGAGGGGACGGAACCGGAGGCTGCCTGCCGAGAGCTGGAGTCGGCCCTCGCGCAAGCCCGGCAAGCCGCGGAGAGGGTGTCCGACGCGGTGGTGGACGGCCGCCCTCCGCGGGACACGGACCTCGCCGCGCTGGCCGCCCTGGCCGCCGTCTTCGACAACGTCGACGCGGTGTTCAGCGCGGCGGGGATCGAGGGCGTGCCCCGCCGTCTGGAGGACATGACGCGCGCGGCCCGCGCGCACCGGACGGAATACGAACGTGCCCTTCGGGGGCGGGAGCCACTCCGAGAACTCCTGCATGTCACCTGCCACCCGGACAGCCCGGCCGCCGCTGCCGCCGAGGCCGTGCGAGACGCGGCCCGCCGCCTTCTGGACGCACCGGCGTGGGACCAGCCGCAACGGGAGGAGAGCGCCGCGCTCGCCGCCCTGCTCCGGCTCATCAGGCTGAGGCGGCAGGCGGACGCCGCTGCCGAGATCCTGGCTCTGCAGGAGCAGGTGGTGCGGGTGCTGCCGGCGTGTGCCATGGCGGCGATCATGGCCCCCGCACTGACGTTCGCCCAGCTGGAGGACACCAGCCGCGAACACGCGGGGGCCGGGGCCAACGGCACCGCCGGCCCCTCCGACGCCGAGTCGACCACGGAACATGGGGACGCACAGCCGACCGAGCGGACGGGGGAGACTGCCGGTCACTTCACCGAGGAGACCGTCGGCCAGGCCACCGAAGAGACCGCCGGCCAGCAAATCGAGAACACCGTGCCCGAGCCGGTCTCCCCGCCTGAAGCCGCTGCCCCTGCCAGGCCGACGGCCCCCAAGCCGGTCAACGGCCCCGACGCACAGGCCGCGACACGGACCGACAGCGAGCTGGCGCCCCGGACGCAGATGGTCGCCCCTGTCCCGTCGCTCACTCCCACGGCACCGAAGGACGAGGATGCGCAGGTCCGGGACGCGGCCACGGGCGACCGCCCCGGTGAGTCCGCGGCCGAGCGGGCCCTGGCGCAGCTGGTCGTGGAGCGGCGCTTCGGACTCGCCCACCATGTCGCCCGAGCCGCCGGTCACCCCGAGCCCCAGGTGGCGGCGCTCCGCCTGGCCGGTGCCGCCGCGCTGCTCACCTCCGGTGACAGCCAGGTCGCCCGGCTGACCGCGGACCTGCTCCAGGAGCATGGCGGGTACGCGGGCCGGGACACCGAGGGCAGCGAGCCCTTCCTGGTGCCCGCCCTGCTGCGCACCGCGCTGATCACCGGCGACCACTCGGCGGGCGCTGAGCTCAAGGCGCTGGTGCCCCGGCTCCCGGACCGGCTCGCGGAAGTGGCGGCCGCCGTCGCCGACCGTGCCCTCAGCGGCGCTCTGATGACCGCTTCTCCGCTGGTCGCCGACGTCTTCGACACGGAGGCCCGGCTGCGGGAGCTGGGGGAGCAGTGCCGTGCCCTGCTCGCGCCGCAGAAGCTGCGGTTCGCGCGGGCCACACAGATCGCCAAGCTGTGGCTCGCGCCTGACGACGGGATGCTCGGAACGCTGCTCGGGACAGTGGTCCGCGACGACCGTGACGCGGTGCAGCGGACCCGGGAGCAGACGGAGCGGCTGTCGAAGCCAGCCGAGATCAACAATGAGATCGACCGCATGGACCGCAAGTACCGCTCGTCCAGCGGCAAGCCTCTCCAGGGGTCCGGACGGCAGGACCTGGTGCATCTGGTGGAGCGAGCCGTCGCTCCGGTCAGGGAGTGGTGCCTGGCAGTCGACGGCGCTCGTCGCGCCGACCGGTCCGACGGCAACCGCGCGGCCAAGGAGATCTCCGCCCTGCGCCAGTCTCTGCTGGATGGCAGGGAGGCGGTCCTGGCCGAACTGCGGCAGCTCGCACGGTGCTCGGACGCCGTCTCGGCCGCGGCGGCCTGGGCGGCCCACGCCTCGATGGAGGAGCTGTTCGCTCTGCTGGCCAGAGGCACCGGGAGCACCCGCCTTGGCGGGGCGCTCGCCCCCGAACTGGTCCTGGACGCGGAACTGCTCAAGGTGCGTGACACCCGCGACGAACGGCCCTCGCTCGACGAACTGCTGACCGCCGTGGACCGGACCTGGCGGGACGCCCTCGATGAGCGACTCTCCCACGACGCCTTCACCGCTGCCCGCGACATCGTCGAGCTGGCCGGACGGGGGCTGCTGCCCGCTGCCCGGGACGGGGAGTTCGACCCGCCCGCGGTCGCCGAGATCGACGACCGGGAGACCGCCCGGCGCACGGATCTGCGGAAGGAACACCGTGAACTCGTCGCCGAGCTCCATCGCGCGCAGGCCGACGGCGCCGTGACCGACGACCAGGACCTGCGTCTGCAGGAGCTGCTGGCGGACGCCCATGACCGCCTCGAAGACGCCGACCGGCACGACCTGCTGGAAGTCCGGCGGGCGCACGACACGGTCCGGAGCGACCTGCCCGTCTTCCGCCGACAGGCGGCGGACCGGATCCGCGCCCGGCTCGACGTCCTGGACCCCACCGCGGAGGAGCGCGCCCAAGTGCTGCGGCACCTGGACACCGGAGGTCTGGCCACCGCCGCCGACCTGGTCTACTTCCTGGAGATCGGCGAGCCCGTCCCGGAGATCGAGACCGGCGAGTCCCACCTCACGGAATTCTTCCCGGCCGTGCCCGACGGCCTGCCCCGAGGCATCGACCGCGATCTCGTCGACCTGGTCCGGTCCGGCGGCAAACACCCGACGCTCCCTGTCCTGGACTACGGCGGCCTCTCCACCGACGAGGCGGCGCTGGCGGCCGACGTCCTCGACGAGTGGCGTGCGCTGGCCGCCGCCGAGCGCAAGGACCGACTCCAGGTGGCGCCGACGCGGCAGGTCCCGCCGCTCCTCAAGCTCCTCGGCTACGACGCCAAGAGCGCCAGGCCGCTCGACGACCGCTCCCAGCACCGGCGGGAATACCGTCTCTTCGAGGCAACCGGGGTGGAGATCAACGGCAGGGCGAAGGCGCCTGCGTTCGGCTCGCAGATCCGGGAGCAGGGCGGCAACCTGCGCGTGATGATGGTCTGGGGCAAACCGCCCGCCAAGGTCGTCATGAGCTGGACGGAGCGCGACACCAGCGGAGCGAGCCTCCTCGTCGTCTACTTCGGCACGCTCAGCCGTGAGGCCCGCGTCGAACTCGCCGTCGGATCGGGCCGGCTGCAGCCGCTGTTGGTCGTGGACGACGCCGCCCTCGCTTATCTCGCCGCCCGCGGGAACCGTCAGGTGAGCACCGCGACGCAGACACTGCTGCCCTTCTCCGGCGTCAACCCGTATATCAGGGAGAAGCGCGGCCGGATCGGCGGCGAGATGTTCTACGGCCGCGACGCCGAGCGCAAGAGCATCCTCGACCCGCGCGGCACCCAGGTCATCTTCGGCGGCAGGGGCCTGGGCAAGTCGGCCCTGCTCGCCGACGCCGGGGAACAGTTCGCGGAGCAGCGCCCCGGCTACCAGCACGCGGTGTACGTCAACCTCGACCAGGAGAACATCGGCAAGGGCAGCTCGCTCGGGCCCGAGGCACTGTGGAGCGTGCTGGAGCGGGAGCTGATCGAGGTACAGGTACTCGACCGGCCGCAGGGGCGCAAGGCGCGGCAGGAGATCTCCGGTCGGGTGCGCGCCGGTATCCGGACCTGGCTCGACGGGGACTCGCGCCGCCGCCTGCTGATCCTGCTGGACGAGTGCGACCAGTTCTTCGAGGCGGACGCCCCACGCTTCGACCAGACCAAGAAGCTCAAGGGCCTCGGTTCCGACACCAAGGATCGCGCCAAGGTCGTCTTCGCCGGACTGCACTCCGTGCAGCGCTTCTCCAAACTCGCGAGCAACGGACCCTTCGGCCACCTCGCGCAGACCCCGAAGGTGATCGGCCCGCTGGCTCCCCAGTACGCCGCCGAGCTGCTGGTCGAGCCGATGCGGGCGCTCGGCTTCGAGTTCCAGGACCTGGATCTCGTCAACCGGGTACTCGGCTACTGCTCCTACCAGCCATTCCTCCTGCAGATGTTCGGGCACCGGCTGGTCGAGCTGATGCACCGCAAGCGGGCGCGGCGCGGCCCGGAGGGCCCCCCGTACCGGGTGGAGGTCGCCGACATCGAGGTGGTGGAGTCGGATGCCGCGCTCAGGGACGGCATCTCGGCGGCCTTCAAGGACACGCTGAGCCTCGACCACCGCTACGACGTGATCGCCAACGTGCTGGCGTACCAGGCCCGCCACCGCGGCCTGGAGGTACGGCTGAGCGACGCCGAACTGCGCGAGGAATGCGAGACGTTCTGGCGCGATGGCTTCGAGCAGCTCGACACCGAGGGCTTTCGCGCCTATCTCTCCGAGATGGTGGGCCTCGGTATCCTCGCCCCCAACCATGACGGCCAGGGCTGGCATCTGCGCGGCCCGAACGCCCTGCGCATGATCGGCACCTCACACGAGGTTGACGCCCGCCTGCTCAGGGCCGAACAGGACTGCGAACTCCAGGAGAGCATCGTGCAGGAGGGCCGGCCCGAGCTGCCCGACGGCCGGCCCGCTCCGCTCACCATCACCCAGCTCGACGATCTCCTCGGTGAGCGCTCAAACCAGACGAGGGTCGTCCTCGGCACGACGGCCACCGGTGTGACCGACGTCGGCGACACCCTGCGTACGGTCGCCGGGCGCATCGCCGACTGGAAGCTGCCGCCCGTCGGAAAGGTCGGCGTCTACCGGCAGGAGCTCACGGGCGGGGTGCCGCGTGAACGGCGGGTCGTCATCAGCGACTTCGCCCGCTACCCGGCGCGCCCGGAGGCCTGCCGGGAGGCCGTCGACCTCGCCGAGACATTGCTGCCCGCCACCCCTGGCGTCACCCGTGCCGTGGTCCTCGTCACCGACCCCACCCAGCTGACCCTCTGGCGCTCCCTGCTGATGGGGACGGAGCCCACCTCGGCGGCCCCGGTGGTGCTGCGTCGCCACGACCGCCGCAGCCTGCGCGGCTGGGCTCAGCGGGTCAACAGGTTCCACACGGAGGACCGCCTGGACCGTCTTCACGAGCTGACCGGCGGCTGGCCGCTCCTGGTCGGCCGTGCCCACCGCCTGCACGACGAACTCGGCGACCCCGACGAAGTGCTGTACCGCCTGGCCGGCCTGCGCGCGGACCGGGCCGAGGCCCAGGCCTTCGCCGAGGCGACCGGCGTGTACACGGAACCGCTGCTCGTCACCGGATACCGAGCCCTGGACGACGGGTTCAAGGACGGCCCGTTCGACCTGGAGGGCGCGGTGACCGCCGTGGCACTCAAGATCGAGGACGAGGACGAGGCGCGGTGGATCGTCAGCTGCCTCGATGCTCTGCAGGTGTTCGACCGGACGGACGAGGCACAGCTGCGTCTTGAGCCGCTGCTGCGGCAGTGCATGTCACCGGACACGTGACACGCTGACGGCCTTGCTTCGCCAGATCCGGCGAGGCAAGGCCGTCACAGCGGCAGAACGGTCTGCTCACCGGCGTGGGAGTGCAGAGCCCGATGAGCGATCTCCCGGTCGGCGAGGAAATCCCGCACCGTCTTCAGGTGGTCGTCGCTCAGCGCGAGGGCGACGAGTCGGCGGGCGCGCGTGACGGCGACGTAGAGGACGCGCAGCGCCTCGGCGGTCTCCGGATCGGCCACGGTCGGGCTACTCGCCGTCCACGTCTTGATCAACAGGTCCGAGCGGTCGTCGGGCTTGCCCTTGCCGGTGGGCGGGACGACGACCAGCACGGCGTCGGCTTCCTGGCCCTTCACACCGTGAACCGTGCCCGACCGCCCGACTGCTGCGCGTGACCCGGCGGGATCACCGAACCCGACAAGCTGCCAAGCCGTGTCCTTGGAACGCGTGCAGGGGTAGGCACGCGTGGTCTGCGGCTGGATGCCGAAGCGGACGGCGGCATCGCGCAGCACCTGGCAGGCCCGCTGACTCCATTCCCTGGGAGGGACGTCCAGGGGGGGGAGTTCTCGCTCCACCATCGCCTGGGACAGACGGAGTTCGACACCGGTGAGGTGAGGGTCGCCGAAGCCGACCGGTTCCGGTGCGTCGGGCGGTGATCCGAACCAGTGCTCCCGCATGGCCTCGCGCAGCGTCCTGCCCGCGAGCTCCCGCTGCCGGGTGGACGCCCCCGGCGAGCGCAGCACGGCCGTCGCCCAGACCAGACGGTCCAGCTTGGCGGTCGGCACCTGCCGGGTCCCCGTCATCTCCTTGGGCAGGATGCGGTGCTGGTGCGCCACGACCAGATGCTGCCGGGTGGGGATGCCGAGCTGGGCTGCCTCCCGACCGAAGTCGGCAATCCATTCCGCCTCCGTGCGCCCGGTGGTGGGAACGAGCACGACGGGGGTCGTCTCGGCGTGGTGCGGGCCGACCGCCGTGTCACGTGGGGCGTCCGAGGTACGCAGGGTGTGGGCGAGATCGCAGATGACCTGCGTGGAGCGCCAGTTGTGGCTCAGCCGGTGGTCGGGCGCGGTGGCGAAGGGCCGCGGTTGATCGCCGCGCGGGTGCGGGCGGGTGTCGCGGAACCCGTAGATGCTCTGGTCGGGGTCTCCGACGAGCAGCAGGGGAACATCGGCCGCACGGATCAGGTCGATCAGGCAGAGGTCCTCCTGCGAGCAGTCCTGTGCCTCGTCGACGACGATCTCGGCGAACCTCGTGCGCAGCACCCTCGTGATGCGGTCGGCGCGCCTGCTGCCGGTCAGCAGGCACAAAGCCATGTCGCGCAGCTGGTCGCCCGACAGGTACCCCGCCCGCCAGAGCTTCCGTATCGCCATGCCCGCCCAGTGGGTCAGACGGCCCTCGGCGTGCGAGTCGTTGCGGAGCCGGTACGGTAGGCCGCCCGGTTTGAGCCGGGGCCGTGCGATGCGGGCCTGAGCCAAGGGGTCGTACTCGAACCGGAAGTCGTCCAGGGTCACCCCCTCGCGGCGGGCTTCGGGGTGGTCGCCCCAGGATTCCAGCCGATGCCAGGTCTTCTCCGGACTGGGTCGCAGGTACGGCCGGACGAGGTGGCGCCAGATGAAGGTGTCGAAGGTGCCGATGTAGTGGGGGAAGCGCGCGAGCTCCGGGTGCCCGGCCTGTGCACACCGCTGCCTGACCTCGGCGCCGGCCACCTTGGTGAACGACAGCACGGCCCGCCCCTGCCGCGGGGGCACCGGTCGACTGAGGTGGCGTTCGACGACGGTACGCGTCTTGCCGGCGCCCGGGCACGCGTGGGTACTGATCAGGTGCCCCGCGCTGGTGTCCAACGCGACGAGGGCTCGCTGGGCGGCGTCGGCCTCGGCCCGTAGCGTGTCGATGTCCGGGGCGCTGCCCCCGGCCGGGCTCATCGGGCGGGCTCCTCGGTGATCCATTGCAGGGCGTCGCGAAGGTAGCCGGGAACCACTAGGGGTGGAGCGTCGTCCGGTCGTGCGGCGGCCTCGGCGAGCAGCGCCTGCGCGAGATCACCCTTACGGATCTTGCTCTTCTTTTTCGCCAACAGATCGCTCAGCGCCCGTGCCTGTGCGTCGGGGGAGCCGTCTCCGACGCTCGCCCAGTCGTCGGCCCATACCTGCGGACGCTGTTCCTTCCAGGCCGCCATGAGGAGGTCGCGGTTGGGTCCGCCGGCGCGAACGATCTCGGGCTCCAGCGTGAACTCGTTGCGGAACACCCTGGCCAGATCCTGCGCGCCGGTCGAGGTGATGAGTGCTTGCAGGTCGCGGATCCGGGTCTCCGCCGCCTTCTCCCCAGTTGTCTCGCCGGAGCCCGCGTCCCCGTCCGTGATCACGGCCACGCGGCGGGCGATCCGGTGCCCACTCTCGCGGTCCCGATACAGCAGAACGCGCAGATAGGGCTCGAAGTCGACCCCGCCGATCGGAACCAGCGCCGTCCCGTGGAACCGCTGCAGACGCTCGCCGGTGAGCGTGAGCCGGGCGAACTCGGGCAGGAGGATCGCCTCCGCGATGCCCTCCACCAGGAGTACCCGTTGCCCGAACAGCAGCGTGTTGCGTGTCGCGTCGAGATAGCTGCGGATCTTGTAGTGGTCGCGTCGGTCCAGGCCGAGACGGTCCACGGCGACCGCCGTGGTGTCGTACGACGGCCGGGGTGTCCGCCGCTGCCGCCGCTGCAGCACGACCAGGTCCCGGGGATCGACGGAGGTGGCCACATGGGGGGAGTGGGTGGTGACGATCACCTGGATCCTGCCGAGCCAGGCGTTCCCCGGCTGTGGCTGCCGCCGCTGACTCTCGCGCGCCTCGTCCGCGAGGTGATGGAGCAGGATGGTCTGCAGCTGCGGATGCAGATGAGCCTCCGGCTCCTCCACCAGCAGCAGTGTGAGATCGGCCTCGGCCGCGTCCTGGAGCTGGGTGAGGACGGTGGCCATGTAGAGCAGGTTCGCGTAGCCGAGGCCGGATTCGGCGAGGTCACGCGGGTCGAGGCCGGCCTGCTCCATGCGCAGCCGCAGTCCGCGCGCGATGGAGCCCACGGATGCGTCGGCGAATCCGAGACCGGCCGTCTGCGGATGCGCGCCCTGGGTGAGCTGGGTGAGCCGCTCCTGTACGGCCTCGATCGCCTTGGGGAGAGGGTCGATCGCCTCGACGGACCGGAACTGAGTGCGGACCTCGCCGAGGAACGTCTCACGTGCCGTCTCGTCCTGCAGCAGGCGCTCCACGACGAGTTGGACGCGCCCGCCGCTGCTGGAGGCGAGGTCCCGCTGTGCGTCGCGCAGCGGCGGGAGGTAGAGGTGCCGGATCCCTTCGCGGGCGCCTGGTTCGGGGTCGAGGTCGGTGGTGGCGCCGTCCCCGGCCTGCCAGGAAAGGGTGGGCCGCCGGAAACCGGTGGGCGGCGGGGTGATGGTGAGGTGGTAGCTCGCCGTTTCCCCGGCCTCGTCGAACGCCTGGCTCAACCTGTCCAGATCTCCCGGGACGGTGGACCGGTAGCGGGCCGACAGCTCGATGGAGGTTTGGCAGCCCTCGATGTGGTCGCCGTCCGCGCAGCCGTCGCGGTGCAGGTCGTCCCGGTCCGGATACGGTCCGCCTCCCTTGCCGTCGAGTGCCTGCGTGAGCAGCCGAATCGCGTCCATCACATTGGACTTGCCCGCGTTGTTCTCGCCGACCACGACGGTGACGCCCGGCCGGAAAGTCACGGCGGTGTCCGCCGCCGATCGGAAGCCGCGCAGGTGGAGGCGCTCAAGGTACATGGCTGGTCTCCCCACAAGGGATACTGTGGACGGCCTAAAGGGTGACTTACCTATGTTAACGTCGTCAACGTGTTTTCGGCTCAGACCTGACTGTCTTCAGTCGCCCGGTGCGAGATCGACGCCCCAGCGGTGACGAGGAGGAGGCCACGACCCGACTCGGCCTCCTCGTGGGGGAGATGTGCTGTGGGGAACGCCGGGATCCGGTCGCCCCGGGAGTCGCTGACCGCGATGCGGAGGATTCCGGCTCTGGGGTCGAGACGGAGGGCGATCCGGAAGCCGCGGCCCTGTATCCGGCCGTACAGGGTGGCGTTGGCGGCGAGTTCGGCGACGATCTGCTCGGCTCGCTCGGTCACTTCGGGTGACAGGTCCCAGACGTGCCAGGAGGTGTGCGAGGCGGGCTCATCGGCGGGTTGAGGACAGGAGCTGGGCGGAAGTGGCCCCGGTCGGCTACGAAGGATGCGGCCGGGGCCGTGACGAGTCTGTCAGGCGCGGGCCTGGACGATGAGCGTGCCGATGTGCCCGGCTTTCGGGGCATCCACCACCGTCGCCTCAGCGGACGTGAAACCAGCTCGGAGCAGGTGCCGCTCCCACACTGCGGGCTTGTAGCTGTATCGGTACGTGAACATGGCCTTCCCTGCGAACCCGCCCTTGTACATGCCCTGCGGCCCGTAGGCACCCGGAATGGCAGGCGGCTGGGAGAACACGAAGACGCCGCCCGGGACGAGGCGCTTGCGGACGCGGGGGAAGAGGCTGGACGGGGCGGTGAACCAGGCCGCTCCGAAGATGGAGTACACGGCGTCGTACCGGCCCTCGTCGGCGGCCAGCCAGTCGAGGATCTCTGCCCGCTCGATCCGCACCCCGAGCGGTGCCCACTTCGCGCTCGCAAGCGCCACCATGCGCGGCGACAAATCGACCCCGGTGACCTTGACGCCTTGTTGCGCGAGGTGGGCGAGGGCGCGGCCGGTGCCGCATCCGATCTCCAGCACGCTCTCCGGGCTGCCGAGGAGTTCGGGTCCGGGGCCGTGGCCGGCGTACTGGGTCCAGCAGAACGACGGCTCGGCGTCGTCCTTGAACGCGGATTCGGCGTAGGCGTCCCACAGTTCGGTCTCGGCGGCGATGTCGTGTGGTACGGGCACAGCGGTTCCTCGTGTCGTCGGCAGCGGGAGCCCCCGCCCTCGGGGAGCCGTGAGGAGGGGGGCGACTGTAGCGGGGCTCAATGGCTGTCGGGGACCTTGTCGTCGCACGGTGAGCAGTCCGCGCCGTCGATGGCCCACAGCTCCTCGTCGATCGCCCAGCCCTGGGAGCGCAGGAAGTCACCGGTGCGCAGGCACAGGCCGTCGCGGCGGCGCTCGATGAACGGGGCGTGGTGCTTGAACCGGCCGCCGTTGTAGAGCCGGCAGATGCCCCACCACACGGGCGTGTCGAGGATGAGCTGGTGGACGCCGATGTCGACGAGCTTGCCCACGCCGAGATGCTGGTCGGGGTTCTCGATGGAGCCCATGACGTACATAACGGCGTTGCCGAGGATCCGTTCGGCCATGTCCCGGACCATGGTGTGGTCTCGCAGGAGCAGGGAGACCTCGCGGTCCCACAGGCTCATGCCGGAGTCGAACACGTTGACGGTCAACTCGGTGATGTGGGGAGCGACCGCGTTGAGGAGTTCCCTCGGATCCCGCGTGAGCGTCCTGGCGGGCGGTTCGAGTGTGACGGTCATGGACCTGCCCTTCTGGGGTGTCGTTGCCGTGTTGTGTGGTGCAGCCCGCCCCGGTTGCTCGACCTGTCCAGGGTTGGGGGAGCGGGGGCGGGAGTTAAGAGGTGGCGCGAGGCCGGGACGGTCACCGCCCGCCGAGGTCCTCGTAGTGGTCGCACAGGGCGACCACTGAGCGGGCCAGTTTCATCGATACGGACATGCGCACAGGGCCGCTGCCGCCGACACCCAGCCGGAGCCGCATGCCTGCTTCACGCACACCGGCCAGGGCGCACTCGCGCGGGATGTCCCCTTTCGGGAACCCGGCTGCGAGACCCTGTACGGCGTGGATGAGTAGTTCGAGCTGGCCGTGCATGTTGATCCGGAGCGTCTCCAGATCTTCGGGGCTGATGGGCTTCGCGTCGAGGGCGAGGATCCGGTCGGCGGTCGAGCGCATGGTGGGGATGTCTGGCGGGTCGCCGCGGTCCGCCGCAGCGGGTTGGCGGGCAGTACGGTTCGGCACGTCGACTCCTTCACAGTCGGCCATGCCCGGGGTCCTTCGCGAGGCCGCCGGATTCCATCGTCTCCCCGACCGTAAAAGACCCTCCATCGGCCAGGCCATAGAATTGCACCGAATTACATGTCAGTTCGAGGGTGCAGGTCATGGCTGGCATGTGCTCTTGACCACGTGATGCGTGCGCACGATGGTGGTGTAAATCGCTGCAACCGACCAGTGCGGGAGACCAGTCACCATGAACATTCAGTTCGTCGGGATCGACCCCGAGACAGACGAGGACGGATGCCCCACAGTCTGGGTGGACACCAGCACGGACGATCTGCTGATCCAGAGCTACCAGGCCGACGACGAGACGACCGCGACATGCGACGCCTTGTCCCCGGCGAGGGCGCCGATCCCATCCGGCGAGACAGTCATCAGGATCCCGGCCCGTATGATCCCGATCATCAGGAAGGCGTGCGATGAGCTCGATCCCGGAGTTCGCTGAACTCCTCGCCGACACCCGGCAGTCGGCCGCCCATCTGGAGATGAGGGACGCCTACTTCACCAACCCCCGCTTCGAATCCTGGCAGGACGGCCATCGCGTCGACTGGGACGACCGGGGTTCCTGGTGGCGTCCCTACCACCAGAACATCGCGGACGCTGTCGCCCGCGGCGTGCACGTGCGGCGCGTCAGGATCGTGTCCGAGCCGGTCACCGAGTACATCGCGTGGGAGCACTACCAGACCCGCGCCAACGTGGAAGCCGGCGAGGAGGTGCGCTGGCTCCCACGGCACCGCGCGTGGGACCTGCTAGTCCCGGGCACCGACCTTTGGATCTTCGACCGGCGGCTGATACGCGTGCACCACTTCTCCGGCGACGGCGAATGGGTCAGCAAGGAACTCTGCGACGAGCGCAGCACGGTCTCCCAGCACGCGGCCGCATACGAACGAATCTGGGAACGGGCCACTCCTCACGACCAGTACGAGGTCAAGTAGCCGTCCATGTCCACATTCCCCACGTCCAGCGTGCAGGAAGCACGCGCAGCCCTCGCGGCCAGGCTGCGGGAGCTGCGCCTGGACGCGGGCATCACCGGCAAGGAACTCGCCCGGCTCGCAGGCTGGTCCGTCGCCAAGTCGTCGAGGATCGAGAACGCTGTCACCGCGCCGGCCGACGCCGACATCCGCGTCTGGTGTGCGGCCTGCGGCGCGACCGACCAGGCGGACGACCTCATCGCGGCCAACCGGCAAGCCGACTCCATGTACCTCCAGTGGAAGCGGCTCCAGCGGACGGGCATGAAGCAGTTGGCGGAGACCTCGGCCAAGCTGTACGAGCGCACCCGCCAGTTTCGCGTGTACGCCTCCCACGTCGTGCCCGGCTATCTGCAGACACCCGCTTACGCGACGGCGCTCATGCGCACTATCGCGGACTTCCGAGGCACCCCGGACGACGTGGCCGCCGCGGTCGAGGTCCGCATGCGACGCGCGCACGTCATCCACGAAGGAGACCACCGGTTCGCGACCCTGATCGAAGAGAACGTCCTCCATCACCGGGTCGGCGATCAGGACGTGATGGCCGGCCAACTCGGCAACCTGCTGGCCGCGATGTCTCTGCCCTCCATGTCGCTCGGCATCATCCCGGCCGCGGCCTCGCGAGAGGCGGTCATGTGGCCACTGGAGCAGTTCACGGTGTTCGATGACTCTCGGATCCATGTGGAGTTGCTCGCCGCGAAGGTGACCGTCACGGCGCCGAGCGAACTCGACCTGTACCTGCGGGCGTTCGCCCGGCTCACAGAACTGGCCGTCTACGGGGCTGATGCGCGGGCCCTGATCGTGAAGGCCATCGACGCCCTGAGCTGACCCCGGCCGTGCAGAAACCCCCAGATGGCCCGTCACGGGCCGGCTGGTGGCAACTCGTGCAAGCCACTGGTAGGTCTGGCAACGGGGCTCACCTCGGCCCAAACAGTCTTGCCGCCCGGCGGATGCGGTTCGGTGCCCCAGCGGTCGGCCAGGGCGCCGACCAGGAGTAGACCGCGGCCGGACTCGCCGTACGTCGTCGAATCGGTGGGTACGACGGGGGGTTGGCCGCCCTTGGCGTCGGTGACCGCGATGCGGAGGAGGCCGGTCGGGGTGTCGAAGGTGAGGGCGAGCCGGAAGTCGCGGCCCTGGACGCGGCCGTGCAGGGCCGCGTTGGCGGCGAGTTCGGCGACGATCTGCTCGGCTCGCTCGGTCACTTCTGGTGACAGGTCCCAGGCGCGGAGCTGGGTGGTGGCGAGGAGGCGCGCGAGGCGGGCTCCTCGGCGGGTGGAGGACAGGAGCTGGGCGAACGTGGCCACGGTGCTGGGGGGTTGGGGGAGGGTTGCGCTCATGGGGCCAATGTGGCGGGCGTGCGGGGGTGCGTTCCAGGAGTGACGCCCGTACGGTGCGTCAGCGTACGGACACATTCTGTGGACGGTGCGCGGGGTCCTCCGTCACGCTGGGTGCTGTCGGGTGTGGAGCGACGGACAGTGCGTGTCAACGTCTCTGCCACCCACGTTCCCCACGGCCACTACGTCGGCGACAGCGGCGACTCCTGGCAGTCCCAGGCCGCAGCACTCGCGTACACCGACGAACACCTCGGCCGCCTGGTCGACGGGCTCACGGACAAGGAGAGATGGCTGATCATCATGTGCGCCGACCACGGCGACGCCTTCGGCGAGGACGGCTACCGCGGCCGTGGCATCGCCCACCCGACCGTGCTGAACGTGCCGTTCGCGGTCTGGCTGTCGGAGTAGGCGGCTACGCTCCCCGGCCATGAGCGACACATCCCGGCGAGGGACAGAGCACGACGCCTCCGTCATCGTGGCCCGAGACGCGGAAGGCATGGTTGCCGTCCTGACCGCCGCATTTCCCCGGCATGGCGGTGAGTACGTGTTTCTGCCCGGAGGACGCCGGGAGGACGGCGAGACACCGGAAGAGTGCGCGCGGCGCGAGCTGCGTGAGGAAGCCGGCGTCATCGCCCGGACCTGGCGGCCACTCGGCTCGTACGCCATCACCCTGAACTCCACCGCCCGCATCCACCCTTTCCTGGCCGAAGGTCTCACCTGCGGCCCGCAGCAGCTCACCCCCAGCGAAGAGGGCTTCAAGCTCATGTGGTGGCCCATGCCTGAAGCGATCCGCGCCGCCACCGAGGGACGCTTCCTGCTTCAGGGGGGACCGCTCGCGCTGCTGCTGGCCCATCAGGCCATCGCCACCTGAGAGGAGCCGATCCCGGGCGGCACGGGTCAGTTGGCGAGGGCCATGCGCTCGACCCAGGCGACCTTCGCGGAGTCGATGTCGGACAGCTCCTTGCCGTCTTCGAGGGTGGTTGCGCTCATGGGGCCAATGTGGCGGGCGTACGGGGGCGCGTTCCAGGAGTGACGCCCGTACGGTGCGTCAGCGTACGGACACATTCTGTGGACGGTACGCAAGGTTTTCCGTCACGCTGGGTGCTGTCGGGTGTGGAGCGACGGACAGTGCGTGTCACGTGTACGGAACGGGGAGGTGGCCGCGTATGACGGGCGGCATCGACATCATGGCCGAGGGCTGCGGCGACGGGGAGGCGGCCGGCGGTGAGCCGGATCGTGAGCCCGATCCCTCGGACAGTCTGCGGACCTGGGGAGCCGTCCAGCAGGCGCTGCGCGAGCACGCGGGGTACAGCAGAGCCGAGTTCGCGGGCCTGGTGCGCTTCTCCAAGCACACCGTGGAGTCGGTGGAGCTGGGGCGGCGGATGCCCGACGAGTCGTACGTGGTGCGGTCGGAGGAACTCCTCGGGAACACCGGGGCGTTGCGGAAGTCGTCGAAGTACGTGACGCGGGGGCGGGGGGATGTGGGGCTGGCGGCTTGGTTTCGGCAGTGGGCTCGGTTGGAGCGGGTGGCGGTGAGTCTGTGTACGTATGAGTGCAGGCTGGTGCCGGGGTTGTTGCAGTCGGAGGGGTATGCGCGGGCGGTGTTCGAAGGGACCGTTCCGGTGGCACCGGACGACCAGCTGGACGAGTTCATGGCTCGGCGGATGGAGCGGCAACGGATGCTGTTCGAGCGGCCGACGACGCCGTTCAGCTTCATCGTGGAAGAGCACGTCTTTCGGCGGCGATTCGGGGACGCGGAGCTGATGCGGGAGCTGTTCGACCATGTACTGGAGCTGAGCGCGCCGCGCAATGTGACGCTGCAGATCGTGCCGCTGGAGGCTGGGTTGCACGCCTGCCTGGATGGTCCATTGCAGCTTCTGGAGACCCCGAAGGGGCAGCGCCTGGCGTACTCCGAGGGGCAGCAGAACGGCCGCCTGATCTCCGATCCGAAAGAGGTGAGCCTGCTCTACCAGCGCTATGACACACTGCGCTCGCAGGCCCTGAACGC
Organism: Streptomyces sp. B93; assembly: GCF_018070565.1. Taxonomy (GTDB): domain Bacteria; phylum Actinomycetota; class Actinomycetes; order Streptomycetales; family Streptomycetaceae; genus Streptomyces. Next base: position 45,316 of record NZ_JAGPXL010000019.1, on the reverse strand, counting down.
CAAGGACTCGCGGGGTCTGTTGGAGCGACTCCGAGGAGAACTATGAGCACGACGGAACTGGCGTGGTTCAAGTCCAGCTACAGCGGCAGCCAGGGTGACAGCTGCGTCGAGGTCGCCGTCACCGAACAGGCCGTCTGCGTACGGGACTCCAAGGATGTGACGCGTCCTCACTTCGCAGTCGGGCGTGTGGAGTGGGAGCGGTTCGTGGGGTTCGCGGCGGCACGGGACTGACAGAGGTCGGCCGTGGGGCGCGCGGTTGATGGATCGCCCCACGGTGCGGGCCGTCGACGCTCACTCAGCCTTCGTCGGCACCATCTTTTTCGTCCCGGCGCAGGCGGCGGGCTCGTTCGGTGATCTCGCTGGAGAGTCTGCCCTTGACCGAGTTGGCCCGGTCGAGGGTCTCGTTGCCGAGGATTCTGGCGGCACTGACGCCCTTCGCCCCAGTCTCCAGCGCCTTGTCCTTCACCTCTGTCGCCGCTTCCACCCATCGTCTCGTCTCCGATGACTGGCGACCGGACTCGATCCCGAGCCGCGCGTGAAAGTCATGGACGCCGGTCACCACATGGTTGCTCGACTGGACCACGACCGGGGATTTGGTCGGGTGCAGCAGCACCTTCGAGTTGGCCGCGTCGGCAGCCGCGTTCATCCGGGCCACCAGACGCTCGGTGCTCCGTGAGATGAGATCCAGCCGGTTCTGTCGGGCCGCCCGAAGCCCGAGACGGTGCTGATCCAACTGATCCGGATGCGCGTCCAGCACCCGGTCGAGTTCGAGCACGGCGATCGCGTCCTGCAGTTGGAAGCAGCGTGCCAGAACGGCGAGCCACTCCCGAACCTTGGGCTCGACTTCCCTGATCTTCGTGGCGAGATCGCCGATCTTGGGTTTGTTTTCCAACTTCTCCGCGACGGCGTCGAGTTGACGCAAGGCGTACGCCTGGGTCTCCGCGATCGTCGTCGGTGCGGTCTGCACCTTCGACCACGTAACGTCGGAGACCCGGCCCACCTGTTCTCGGATAGTCATGGTCTCCTCGATCACGAGGTCGATTCCGATCATGCGAGACAGCATGGTGTCCTTCTGGGCGCGGAGTATGTCGTCGACCTTCTCGTCGATCGTGGCGAGGTAGTCGGTGATCTCGTCCATGGTCTGCTGCATCGAGGACTGCGCCATGATCCCCGCAACACCGGCCAGACGTGCCGGGTTGGCCAGGAACGAGCCGGCGCCCTTGTCGATCTGGAGCCAATTCTTGATCGAACCGGGTTTCCCTATCATCGCGTGGCTGATGCCTGGCGTCTTGCTTTCCATCAGCCCGAACTTCTTGACACGCTCCGCGGACTCCTGGGTCAATTTCACCCAGCGACTGGAGTTGGCGGCAATCTCCGAACCGGCCTGCGCGACTGCGGCCCCGGTACCGAAGACGGACTTGAGTCGATGCACTCCGAGGTCCTTCGACGGCAATCCCTCCGAGGCGAGGAAGCGTTCGACGTCCGTCGCGTTCCCGATGACCGCCAGTCCTTCGCCGTCACTGATCAGCTGGATCTCGTTGTTCAACGCCTGCTCCTGACGTGTTTATCGCAGTTGGAAGTAGTCGGGATGCGCGCGGCGGTCACCGGGCCGGCCAGTGACCGCCGTCGGGACCTTGCCGGTGACTTCGTCGAAGTGCGACATCGTCACCCTGGGATACGCGCTCGGTCAGGCGGGGTGTCGGGGGCCGTGGCCTGGGGGTGGGGTGAGCGTGGACGTGTAGGTCTCGCCGTCCACGAGGGGGTTCTCCATGGTGAGTCCGGCCGAGGCCATGCGGTCGTACTCGGCGAGGACCAGGCGCTTGGTGCGGTACTCGCCGTACTTGGCGATCTCGTTGTTCTTGAGGCCGCCGTTCTCGGTCTGGAAGGACTCCAGGATGTAGTCGGCGTCCTCGCGGTTCACCCCGTAGAGGTGGAGGAAGTACGCGTCCAGTTCGGCGCGGAGCCGGGCGCGGCGGTCCTCGTTCCAGGTGAAGGGGGCGCCGGTGTCGCCGAGGTCTTTGGCGAGGGGCTCCATGTCCCAGGCGGAGTAGACGAGTTCCAGAGTGCGGGGGATGAGGAATGGTGTGTGGTGGGCGAGGTTGTCCGGGTGGGGGACAGGGAGTTGCTTCCAGGTCATGAGGGCCATGTGGATGCCCCCAACCTTTTGGCGGGCGACGAAGTCGAAGACCAGGGAGCTTTGTGCGGCGACCAAGGCGGCGGCCAGCTCGACGGGGACTTCTGGGAACATGAGCGGGAAGGTGTGGCCCACGGCGACCTTCGGTAGAAACGCAGGGATCGCGGTCCGCTCATCCGTCGTGCGGGCGACATCACGCCAACCCAGCAGCCAGTCTCTCTCCCATTCCAGCTCCTGCAGGCGGAGGTCGACGCCCGCGATCGCGACCTCCTTGCCCTTGCGTACCGTCGGAATGCGGCCGCTCTCCTTGATCCACTGGCGCGGCAGCGTCACGCCGTGAGCGTCCTTCTTGTCTTCCAGCGGAACGCGCTCGTAGTCGTCGTTGCCGAGGTCGTAGTAGCGGTTCCATCGGTGGTCGAAGATGTGAGCCATCTTGCCTTCGTAGAGCGGCAGCATCCGCTCCCCGTCCCGTACGAAGACGTTCCCCTCAAGCTCCCATCCTGCGGCTTCCAGCCTTCCGTGGTCATGGAACAGGTCGGAGTCATCAGTCACGTTGAAGAAGTTCTTGAAGGTGATGTTCCACGGATCACCACCCACGCGTCCCTCTGTGACAAGGACCGGGACCCGCCGCTGAATGGCAACCGTAAGGTCGGCATCCTTCCGCCTCCGGAACACCGGCAGCGTCCCCGTATTCGGGTTGATCAGTGCGATCTCCTCGGGGGACAGCGCGAACACGGCCTGCCCGTCGGCGAGTTCATCGGGATGACCGAGGAAGAACGCAAACTGTGCGGCGGGCTCCGTCAGGTCGCGCCCAACGAGGGAGATCAGCGAGAACGAGTAGCGGGAGTCCACTGCCGGGAACAGCTTCTCCCGCCTGCCGTTCTCGAAGTCGTACAGGTGCTTCACCGCGCCGCGCTGTGTCAGGTCCTGGAACAGGAACTGTGCTCCCGCACCCGTGGCGATCTGCGTCGGTACGACCGTGCCGCATCGCCCCTCTGGCGCCGTGATGGACACGAACCGCTCGGTGAACAGTTGGTCGGTTTGGAGGGAGTTGACGCCCTTGATGGACAGTCCCTTACGCAGGTGCGGATAAGCTCCCGAAGACCCCAGGAACAGGAACGACGACTTCACCCTCCGCCGAGCCGCCTGATACCGTGCCCCGTCCTCGGGATGCTCGGAAGCCCACTTCGCGATTGCCGTACGCCGAGCCGTGCCCGAGATCTCCGCCAGCGACGGCTCGACCACACTGAAGTACTTCTTGTCCTCGAAGTCGACCTTGTCCCATGGCGGATTCCCCAACACACAATCGAACCCCCCGGCCCACCCGGTAACCGGATCAACCCCCACCGCCGCCGACGGATGGTCAGGCACGCTGAACACATCCGGAAACTCCAGATGCCAGTGGAAGAACCGGTACTCCCGGCTGAGCCGCACGATCTCCTGGTGGGTCTCCTGCAGCGCCCCCTCGCTTTCGGCACTCTGCAGCGACAGGAAGACGCGCTGTGTCACCGGCGCGGGCGCGTCCTCCGTTTTCTCCCACATGAACGCGGCACACCACGCATCCGCGATGTGCAGGGCGTTGAGGTACGCGGGGGACTCCTGCCACGTCCTGTACCGCTCGGCGAGCGCCCGCACCCGGCCCAGCTTCGCCGTGGGGTCCTCGTCCTTCTCCACGACGTCACGCAACTCGGCCGCGAACGTGTCGTTGGTGACGCTCACCTGGTCGTCGAGGGCCGCGTCCAGCGTGTAGACGCCCTCGTGCTCCAGCTTGTTGCGCTTGAGCCAGTCGTTGGCCACCGACTTGTCGTCACCCTCGACGACCTTGAACGCCTGCTCCGGAATTCCGCCCCGAAGCAGTGCGGGCGTGGCCCCGATTAGACCGTTGCCCAGCTTCACATGGGCGTCCAGGAAGCCCAGTGCCTTCCCCGGCTCCAGCGCCTCCATCCACAGCGACACCTTGGCCAGCTCGACAGCCATCGGGTTCAGGTCCACCCCGTACACGCAGCGGGCGATGACCTCGTGCAGCGCGTGCCGGACCTTCTCCGGCGGGGGCTCAGGTGTGCGCTCCCGTACCGCGGCCACCCGCTTGGCGATACGACGTGCGGCGGCCACCAGGAAGTGGCCGGAACCGCAGGCCGGGTCGCACACGGTCAGCGACAGCAGCTCGGAGACGATGTCTTCCCGGGCGTCGGACCGTCCCGCCTCGGCAGCCGCCCGCTCACCGCGCCGCTGCGCCTCGTCGATCACCGGGTCGAGCGTGGAATCGAGCAGCACGTCGACCAGGGAGCTCGGGGTGTAGTACGAACCGGTCTTCTTGCGTTCGTTGCCCGCGCGGATCGCGAGCTCGAAGGTGCGGTCCGTCGCGCTGTACTCGGGGACGAGGGCGAGCAGCGACTCGTAGATGGCACCGAGTTCCTCGGCGTCCAGGGTGCGGTAGTCGACGGTCCGCCAGCGCTTGGCCTCGGTGTCGCGGACGACCGCGAGGTGCCGTATGGCGGCCATGAGGTGCTCGTTCGAGAGGGTGAGGCCGCGCAGTGGCTCGTCGGCCTCCGTGGCGTCGAAGAGGCCGCCGAGTCCGGGCAGGCCCAGCTCCGGCCGGCCGGCCTCGTCGCCCAGGGCGGACAGGACCAGGCGGAGGGCCTCCCAGCGGTCCGCGTGCGAGGTGCCTCGGCGGCGGCGGGACTGTTCGCGGAGCCGGGCCGTCGAGAAGTACTTGGCGTATCGGTCGCGTGCCTCCGGGGTCGCGGTCGGCGGGTGGAGGGCGTCGCGGTCCTCGGCGACGAAGACGAACAGCAGGCGGTAGACCAGGCGGAGCAGCGCCGCGTGGTAGGTGTGGCGGTCGAAGTTCTCGCGGAGGGCCGTGTTGGCGGGGTGCCGGAGGAAGCCCGTGCCCAGCTCCCTGATCGCGAGGCGTACGCCCTCCCCGATGTCGTCGAGGAAGCGGGCGCCCAGGCGCAGCGCGGCGTCCCGCCACACCTCCAGCCAGCACGTCCACTGGGTGCCGCCGTCACGGGCCTCGAACCGAGAGGCGTGCAGCAGCCGGTACATGATCACGAACTCGCTGAACAGCTCACCGTCGAAGATCGCTTCCAGATCGAACTCGACGTACGAGGCCGTGGCCAGCGCGTTGGAGTCGCGCAGCAGCCGCAGCTGGCGGCCGTTGGTGAGCAGGGCCCACAGGTGGGCGTCGGTGCGGTTGAGGGCCTCCTGAAGCAGGGACTGCGGGGCGGGGGAGCCGGCGCCCTGGTGCTTGTTGAGCGAGGCGTTCCACGCGGTGACGTGGACGAGGGTGTCGTCGCGGCGGTGGCTGACGGGGAACGTCTTCGTGCCGTCGTCCGCCGCGATGCCCGCCGCGCCGACCGCGGTGAGGTGACCGAAGCCGAGCGCCTCGAACAGCGGCTCCACCCAGTTGGCCTGGGCGTAGCCGGTGCTGTCGGGCGGCACGGACGCCTCAGGGGCGGCGGGCAGTTTCTCGCGCAGCTCGCGCCAGAGCGACTTGAGGTTGTCCCAGTGCCGCTCTGCCTCGTCCCGCACGGAACGGGAACCGGGGATGCGGTAGTCGGCGGGGGCGAGGCCCTTGAGGTCCTTGGTGACCTTGCCCTCGGAGATCCGTACCAGCATGTCGGCCGGCAGCAGCCCCCCCACCGTGTGGACGGCGGTGAACACCTGGTTGCGAGTGGTGGCGGACATCAGGCGGACACTCCGGCAGGGACGGAAGCGGTAGCGGGCAGGTAGACGTAGGCGCCCAGGATGTCGGCCGGCTTCTGGGCCGTCACCGACAGACCGCGGACGATCTCGCCGGACGCGGCCCGCACCCGGCGGTGGGCCGCGTCCAGCTCGGCCGCCAGCTCGTCGCCGTACGTCTCCAAGTGGTCGTTCACATCCGGAAGCTGGTCCAGGATTCGCGTCATCGTCCGCTCCCCGAAGTGCGGGTCAGTGTTCCCCGACGCCGTCGCGTCCAGCAGGCCCACCGCCCGCTCCGGCGGCAGCCACACCGCACTCCGCGGCGCCCCCTCGAAGGCCAGCAGCCGCGCGTCCTCCGCCACCAACTGCCGCTCACCACTCCGCGACGGCAGCGTGAGGTGGAAGCGGTACCGGACCAACAGCAACGTCGTCCTCGTAGTCACCGCGTCCGTCGTAATGACACCGCAGCGACGCGCCGGGCGCGCACCCTCCGCCTGCGTATCCAGCGCGGCGTTGAGCACATGGGACGCCAGCGCGCCCACCACCGGGTCCGTACGGACCAGGGCTGCCTCGCCCCGCGCCACCGCCGGATCGCTGCGGAACGGGATCTCCCGGTCCTTCTCGACGACCTCCGCGCCCACCACCGGCGCGAGCGCGTCCCGCAGGCCCGCCGGTGTGCCGCCCACCTGGGCCGTGAAGTCCCCGGACTCGCCGTCGGCGCCGCGCAGCACCGCGTTCAGGGCGCCCAGCGACTCCCGTACGAACGTCCTGATCTCGCCCGCTCCGCCCAGCGCCTCCCGGATCGAGGTGACCTCCCGGGCCACCTCCTCCGGGTGGATCGAGCGCTGCGCGAAACGGGAACGGGACGCCCGCTCGCGCTCCGCCGCCGAGTTCCAGTCGCTGTCCAGCTTCTCGGTGCTCACCTTGAACGCGTCCGCGCTGAACAGGGCGTCCTCGTTCTCCCGGCCGCGCATCAGCAGCCACTCCACGATGGCGTCCGTCACGCCCGTCGACAGTTCGTCGGGGACGGAGACCGAGATGCCGAGGTCCTTCTTGATCTGGCGGTGCTTCTTGATCAGCACCTCCAGGACCTTGCCGTCGATGCCGTTGTCGTCGCCGTAGAGGGTGATGACGCGGACCTCGTCGCGGCGCTGGCCGTAGCGGTCGACGCGGCCCTCGCGCTGGTCGTGGCGGGTGGGGTTCCAGGCGAGGTCGTAGTGGACGACCGCGTCGAAGTAGTGCTGGAGGTTGACGCCCTCCGACAGGCAGTCCGTCGCGATCAGGACCCGGCGGGCCGCCGCGTCCTCGCCGGCCTCCGTGGCCAACTCCTCGATGCGCTCGATGCGTTGCTGCGGGGACAGCTCACCCGTCACCGCCTTCACCACCGTCTTCGCGCCCAGCGGGCCGCGCTTCTTCGTCTCCGGGTCGTTCGCCAGATGCTCGGCCAGGTACTTCGCCGTCGGGATGTAGCGGCAGAAGACGATCGGGTTGTAGCCGTCGGCCAGCAGCGCCTTGAGGTGCTTGATCAGCGCCTTCAGCTTGAGGTCCTTCTCCGGGCCCTCCAACTGGGCTGCCAGCTCCGCGAGTTCGGCCAGCGGGGAGCCCGCCGTCGTCTCCGCTCCCGGCGCCACGTCCATGCCCTCCATGGCGTCGCTGTCCGCCGCGTCGCTGTTCAGCGGGGCGCCCAGCTTGTCGGCCTCCTCCGCCGAAGCCGCGATGGCCGCCGCCGAGCGCGTCGTCAGGGTCTGCGCTGCCGCCCTCGGCGACGACACCAGAGAGCGCAGCAGCGCGATCGCCGACCACCAGGCGATACGGGCCTCCCGCTTGCCCTGACCGCCCGCCTCCTCCACCCGCTCACTCGCGTACGCGATCGCGTCGTCCAGCAGGGCCCGGTACTCGGGGGACAGCTTGTACGTCTCGTCCTTGAAGAAGCGGTCCGAGGGGAAGGCTGTGCGCTCGGCGAGGGAGTCGTCCGCCAGGCCGTCCTCCTTCGTCAGGTACTGGCGTACGTCCGCCCGCTTGCGGGCCACGAAGTGCTGGGCGAGCAGCTTCCTGCCCGCCTCCGACTCCAGGTTCACGTGCGCCAGCTCCGGCTTGACCAGCCCGAGCAGGTTCCGGAACGCCGACTCCTTGCCGCTGTGCGGGGTCGCCGTGACCAGCAGCAGGTGCCGTTCCGCGTCCTCCGCCACCCGGCGCAACAGCTCGTACCGCAGCTGGCTCTGCGCGCTCGTCGACGTGTCGTCGGCCGCCACGCACGTGTGTGCCTCGTCGACGATCACCAGGTCGGGGCAGTGGCGTACGAAGTCGTCGCGGTGGCGCGGGGACTTGATGAAGTCCGTCGAGACGATCACGTTCGGGTACTTGTCGAAGAGGGACTGGCCGAGGTCCAGGCCGCGCTCCAGACGCGACACCGTCGACGCCAGCACCAGCTCCGCGTCGATGCCGAACTTGCTGCGCAGCTCCTGCTGCCACTGTTCGGCCAGGGCCGGGGAGCAGAGCACCGCCAGGCCACTCGCCTCGCCCTGCGCCAGCATCTCGCTCGCGATCAGGCCCGCCTCGATCGTCTTGCCGATACCGACATCGTCCGAGATCAACATGCGGACCGTCCTCTGGCGCAGGGCCATCAGGAGCGGTACGAGCTGGTACGCGCGCGGCTCCACCGCGATCCCGGCAAGAGAGCGGAACGGGCCCGCACCGGAGCGGAAGCCGACCCGCAGCGCCGTACGCAACAGCCCGGCCGCCCGCTGGTCGCCGAGGTCGGTCGGCTCCGGCGGCGCGAAACGGGCCTCCTCCACCGGCTCGAACGGGAACACCGCCGCGATGTCGTCGTCCGAACCGCCCAGCGGGCGCAGGACGAGCAGGTCGGGCTCGCTCTCGGGGAGCACCACCCACTCGCGGCCACGGGCCTTCACCAGGGATCCGGCGGAGAACGTGAATGCCATATCGATCGTCAAATCCTCTTGATCCGTCTGGTCCAGCTGGTGTGTCAGTTGGTCTTGGCGGGAGAGCCGAAGTAGCGGGAATGGGCGGCGGCGATGGCAGCCCAGTCGGCGCCGTGCGGGAAGCGGACCACGTCCCAGGTGGCGTCGAACAGCCGCTCCTCCGCGTCGGCGTCACGCAGCGCGTTCTCCTCCGCGCCGGAGGGGCCGTCGACGAACACGGCGACGTTGGCGCCCGGCAGCCGGTACACGAAGTCCGGTGCCGCGTTCGCCTCCGTCAGGAAGACGTCCTTCTCGTCCGGGAGGCGCAGCCCGCATGCCTTCACCCAGCTCAGGAAGTCGCCCTGCGCGGCGAGTTCGGACGCCGTCGCCTCAACCGGCGTGGGATCGGCGGGGGTTTCGGCCACCAGTCGCCGGAACTGCTCCGAGCGGGATTCGCCCCGCGCCTCACGGCTCGCCGCCGCCGACGCGAACCGCACCAGTAGGCCCGCCACCGTGTGCCGGTTGATCTGGGCGTGGTCGAGCTGGTTGCCGTACGTGAGGAGGCAGTCGTAGCAGCCGAGCGCGCAGGCGCGTCCCGGGCGGTGTGCCTCGCCGCCCTCGTCCTTGCCGTCCGCGGAGAAGTGGCAGATCTCCAGGGCGCGGCGGGCCGCCTTGGCGAGGGCGTCGTCCTCCGCCTGGAGGCGGCGCAGTACGCCGGCGCCGCCCTCCGCGGCCTCCATGAACAGGATGCGGCGCCTCGGGCCCTCGTCCGGCGGCAGCAGCTCGCTGGACAGTTCGGCGTCCTCCAGCTCGAACTCCGCCTCGATGCCCCGCTCCAGGGCGTACATCAGCGTGAGCGCGACCGGCTCGGGCAGCGCCTCGTCGAGGGTGACGACGAGGATGTTGCGGCGGTCCTCCACGAACGGGATGACCCGCTTCTTGCGGCGCCGCTCGTTACCGTCCGCGTCCACGATCGGCAGCTCGCTGGAGTCGCCGGACGCCTCGGACGCGTCCTTGTCGTTCATCCAGCGGCCGTCGGCCAGGTCCAGCCAGTAGCCCGGCGGCTCGTCCGTACGGGCGCGTACCCGGCCGGTGTTGGTGATGCGGACGGTCGCGGAGTCGCCGTACGCGATCTGCGCGAGCTGTCCCGCCGCGTCGGCGACCGTGGCGTTCAGGCGGCCCTTGCGGACACCGTGGTCGTGGAAGCGGTACGACGTCTCCAGCCGGAAACCGGCCCGGCGCCGCTCCTCCTCGTCCGAGGAGATCCGCTCCCGGCGCGTGGTGTACACGGTGTGCAGGTGGAGGAGGCCATACGTCGCCGCGCCCAGCGTCTCGTCGCAGAAACCGCAGCGGTCCTCGCGCTCCTTGGGCTCGTGGTGGTAGCCGCAGTTCGCGCAGCGGCGCGCCTCGCCCGTGGTCAGCTCGCCGGACGAGTCCGGGGGCAGCTGGATGCGGGTCACCTGGTAGCGGGCGCCCTCGTGGTAGATCAGCGAACCGGGGCCGAACTCGCGGATGGCGAGGAAACGGGGGCGCTGGAGGTAGTCGCCGTCTCCGCGGCGGCGGCCGATCGTCGGGATGTACGCGGCCAGCGGCAGGCGCGGGAAGCTGTAGCCGGGCAGGAAGCCCTCGGAGGCCAGGTAGCGGTACGGGTTGAAGTCGGAGAGGACCGACTTGCTGTCGACGCTCTCGTTCATCAGCAGGTTGAGCTGGGTCTCCGCCTCGCGGCGGCGCGCGTTGGCCCGGTTGCGGTCGCCCTCGGTGAGGCTGTAGTCCAGGCGCCGCTTGTTCTGGACGTACTGGTCGTCGAGCGCGGCGCGGAACAGGCTGCGCCAGCGGTCGAAGGCGCGGTCGAAGCGCTCGGCGACGGTGCGGACCTTGTCGTCGATCCAGTCGTCGTGCCACCACGTGGTCTCGGTGAAGTCCCTGAACAGCGGGCCGAGGACCCGCAGGGCCGCGGCGACCGTGCGCCGCTGGGCGCCGTCGTCGTGGGCCGCGTCCCTGATGTCGGGCAGCAGGTGCAGGGCGGGGTTCGGGCGGTCGCCCGTGTCCGGGTACGACACGTCGAGCACCTCGGGCAGGGAGCGGCCCAGGCGCAGGCCGGCCTCGGCGATCCAGATGCCCTGGAGGTGGGAGAGAACCAGGTCCTCGTTGGCGAGGTCCAGGCGGGGCGGGGCGACCGCGCCCGCCACCATGCGCTCGGAGCGGCGGAAGTAGTACTGGTCGTGGCTGTTGCCGGTCGCGCAGTACGTCGTCACCAGGGCGGGCTGGCCGCTGCGGCCCGCGCGGCCCGAACGCTGGGCGTAATTGGCGGGCGTGGGCGGCACGTTGCGCATCATCACCGCGTTGAGCGAGGAGATGTCGACGCCCAGCTCCATGGTGGGGGAGCAGTACAACAGCTTCAACTCCGCCTTGCGGAAGGCTTCTTCACGCGCCTCGCGGTCCTCCGGGGACACTTGCGCGGTGTGTTCGCGAGCGTACAGGCCGGACAGGGCGTCGGCGGTCTCCCGGTACAGCTTGAGGAAGAACGTGTTGATGCGCGGGCCGTCGCCGCTCTGGTAGGTGCGGGTCAGCGGGTCGTGCGCGCCCGACTCGCCCTTGCCGGCGCGCCACACCAGCGACTGGGCGGCCACCCGGTACCCGGTCGTGGTGGCGGACGACGTCCGGCGGAAGCGGCCGGCCCGCTGCGGCGCCGCCTCCACCTCCTTCACCAGGCCCGCCTTGGTCAGCACCTTCAGCAGCTCCGTGATGATCAGCTGGAGGTCGTCCTGGTCGAGGTCACGGAAGGTGCGGTCGGCGCGCCTGAGGTACTTGCCGTACTTGCCGCGTGCGGACAGGAACAGGCCGGCGCGGTCCATGCCCGGCCGGGAGGGGTGCGGGTAGGCGGTGCCGACGCGGGGCTTGTCGGCGGCGGACAGGATCCACGGGTCCACGAGCCGTTCCTCGCTCGCCCGCTGCAGGGATTCGAAGGTGTCGTCGCGGAAGTACGACACGTCGATGGCCAGCGAGCGGCGCATCTCGTCCAGCAGCGCCCTCATCACCTCGGCCCGCAGTGCCGGGTCGGCGTCCCGCAGCGCCTGGTGCGTGCCCTCCCAGCGGTCCTGCTTGGCCGCGATCCAGTCCAGGTCCTCGTAGTCGATCTCCAGCAGGCCGGTCTGCTCCAGGTTGGGCATGGTGATACGCCAGCCGCGCTCCAGGTCGAGGTAGAGCCGGAAGGCGACCACGTCCCGCAGGGTGCGGGCGGCGTTGCGGGCCAGGGACGGGGGCAGGTCGGACTCGCCGGTGTAGTCGACGGGGGATACGGCGAGCGCGTTGGTCACCGCGGAGGCCAGCTCCTCGTGGTGCAGGCCGCCCTCGCCGACGTCCAGGGCCGCCCGGTACAGGGCGCCGCGCAGCTGGGTGATCTGCACGAAGTCGTTGAAGTGGCCAGCCTGGAGGGAGGCGTCCTGCCGGTTGTCGACGAAGGTGAGGAGCTTGCGCGCCTCCTTGTCCAGGGCCTCCTCCGGCACCGACTTCAGCGAGCGCACGATCGACGCCGAGACCAGGGAGGTCGCCGACGAACGGCCCTCCTGGTCCAGCGTGGCCAGCTTGGCGAAGTCCCGGCCGCGCGTCTGCTCGTAGGCCACACCGCAGTGCAGACAGAAGAGGAAGGGAGAGGGGATGAACGCGGCCTTCAGCTCGCCGCCCTCGCCACCCTGGTCGCCCCGGCCTTCTCGGCCGAACGGGTCGACGGTGACGGACTTCGGGACGCGGTCGCGGTACGCGCGCTTGACGACCTCCTGTCCCTTGTCGTCCAACTCCAGCCAGGACTCGGGCAGTCGGCGGTCGTCGACGGCGTACTGGACGTTGGACGGCCACTCGCGCTCATGGTCCACATACAGATAGCCGTCGCCCTGCCTGCCGCCGGTCGCCGAGGTGTCGCGGCGGGCCTCGTAGCGCACCTCACCGTCCTTCTCGGTGCGCCACACCGTCAGGTACTCCTGGCCGCACTCCCGGCAGAAGGCGAGCGGCATCAGCAACTTGCCGCCACTGCCCGGCTGTTCGAGCTGGTAGGAACGGGTGAGGTGGCGGGAGGACTTGTTCTCCAGCGTGACGTAGACCGTGTCGCCCTTGGAGAGGAATTGGTGCAGGCGAAACGCGAAGAGCGGCCGTTCGTTGCGCGGGTTGAGTGCCTGGGAGCCGGCTTCCAGGGTGGCGCGGATCGCCTCCGCGCACAGCTCCTCCGCGACGCCCGACGTCTCGTGCAACTCGCGCGCCGCGACCTCGATCTGCGTCGGCGGCCGGCGTACGAGGCGGCCCGTGGCGTCGTCCTCGACGAGGCCGAAGCGGTTCTCGATCCAGCGGGCCAGGGGGTCCTGCGCCAGGTCGTCGTAGGCGCGCGGGGCGGGTGAGGTGAGGCGTTCGGCGGGTACGGTGGCGGGCGCCTCGCCGGTCGCCCGGACCAGGGTCTCGCCGATGACGTGCTCGGGCCGGACCGTCGTACCGAACAGCGTGCTCGCCACACCGGCGACCACCTGCCGCTGGTCCTCCAGCGTGCCCTCTGTGGACATGGTGGCCGACGTGCCGATGCACTGGAGGTCCTCCGCCTGGCAGGCCTCGCGGACCCGGCGGATCAGCAGGGCGACGTCGGCGCCCTGACGGCCGCGGTAGGTGTGCAGTTCGTCGAAGACGAGGAACTCCAGGCCCCGCGCCATCTTGATGAGGCTCGCCCGGTCGGCCGGGCGGGTCAGCATCAGCTCCAGCATCACGTAGTTGGTGAGCAGGATGTCCGGCGGGTTGTCGCGGATCTCCTTACGCTTCGCGTCGTCCTCCTGGCCCGTGTAGCGGGCGAAGGTGACCGGCTCACGGCCCGCGCCGTAGCCGTCGCGCAGGTACTTCTCCAGTTCGCGCAGCTGGCTGTTGGCGAGGGCGTTCATCGGATACACGATGATCGCCCGCACTCGCTTAGCTGCGTTCGGGCCCTCCTCGTCGCGCTGGCGCAGCACCTTGTCCACGATCGGGACGATGTACGAGAGCGACTTGCCGGAGCCGGTGCCGGTCGTCAGGACGTACGACGCCCCGGACGCGGCGGCGTCGATGGCGTCGCGCTGGTGCCGGTGCAGGAGCAGCGGCCGGCCGTCGCAGACGGTGCCGCCCTCGGTCTTCTTCGCCTGGAAGATACGGGCGCACTCTGGGTGCAGCACCTTCTGCTGGGCGAGCTCGACCACGGTGCCGCCGCCCTGGAAGAACGGGTTGAGCGACAGCCAGGGGTTCGGCCACTGGGACTTGTCGTCGAGGTCCTTCTCGACGTAAGCCTTGATGCGCTCGTCGCGGATGACGGTGCCGCCCTCCGTGAAGGAGCGGTAGTCGCGGATCAGCGCCTGGTGGACGCCGAAGACATCCATGCCGGCGCCGGAGCCGGTCACCAGGGCGGGCTGCTGCGGGGCGACGGGCGCCGGGGCCGGGGTGGCCTCGCGCAGGGGGAGCGTCGGATCCTGCCCGCTCCAGGTGGGGACGAGGCTGGTGGCGTCCGACGGTACGGCGAGGGGGAGCAGGGCGTCCCGTACGGTCACGGCGTCGGCCGGGCGGTTCGCCGGGTCCTTGGCCAGCAGGCGGTCGACGAGACGGGCGAGTTCGGCGGGGGTCTCGCTGCGGATCGCGCGGACGGGGCTGGGCTCCTGGTGGACGTGCCGCTCGGCGAGTTCGTACGCCGACTCGCTCGTGAACGGGGGGACGCCGACCAGCATCTCGTACAGCACACAGCCCAGGGCGTACAGGTCGGCGGCCTGGGTCACCTGTTTGGCCTGGCACTGCTCCGGCGCCATGTAGCGGGCCGTGCCCACGCTGACGCCGGTACTGGTCAGACGGGCCTGGTCCGGGTCGTCGACGATGCTGCCCATGCCGAAGTCGAGCACCTTGACGGTGCCGCCCCGCGTGAGCATGACGTTGGCGGGCTTCAGGTCCCGGTGGACCACGCCCTTCCCGTGCGCTGCGGCGAGGCCGGCGGCGATCTGCGCGCCGATGGCGGCGGCCCACGTGATCGGGAGCTGCGGTTCCTCCTCGATGAGGTCGCGCAGCGACTCGCCGTCCAGGAACTCCATCGCGAGGTAGGGCAGGTCGTCGCAGTCCGCGGCGATGCCGCCCTCGATGAGTCGGGCGAGGTTGGGGTGGCGGTCCAGGTGCCGCATGATGCCCACTTCGCGGGCAAAGCGCTCCACGGCCTTGGAGGCGCCGCCGGTATCGATCCGGCCTCCGCCGCGGCGGCGGAGGATCGTCTTCACGGCGACGGTGCGCTCCGGCGAGCCCTCGGGAGCGCGCAGGTCCTCGGCCTGGTGGACCTCCCCCATGTTGCCCCTGCCGATGACGCGCCCGATGCGGAATCTGCCGTCGACGAGCTTGTGGCTCACTGCCGCTCCTCTGCCTACTGCTCGCGTTCTCGGGGTTCCGAACCGGAACGCGCCCCCTGATCTGCTGCCGCACGGCCCATCGTGTCAGAACGGACAGTGAGGCAGCCGTTACCGTACACGAATCGACTCAGCTTGGATAGATTGAGCTGCGTTGACGTTGTCAACCTGCTCGCCCGGTTCGCATTGTGAGCGGAGAGGGCGGCGTGCAAGACCGAACTGCCGGTGAAGCGACGGTGCCCGGCTTGCGGCGGGCCGTCGTGCACGGTTTCGCGCCCGAGTCGGTCCTTGTGCGGTTCCTGTAGCCCGTGAGGCATCGGCCGCGCCGAGTGGGGCGGGCTGCGACATAAGTGGGCCTGGCTGGGCTTGCGTGACCAGGACGTGCATGTGCATGTAGACGCTGACCCTCCCGATGTGGAAAAGGTTGCGCACATTGGGGAGGAAATGTGTTCCGCGGTAGCGGTGGACGGCGTCGCCCGGCTGGGCACGCGGCAGAGGGTTGCACCGAAGGCCCGGGCCGCCCCGGTGGCGGCGTGGGCCGTACGGAGGAGAACCGCTTCTGTTGTCCCGGGACCCGCGCCTTGAGGCCGGAGTTGAGATCGGTCTCGCGTACTGCTGTGCTGCGGCACGGAGCACGTTGGGAGGGAGCCTGACGCCGGCAATCGAGCAGAAGTGACCCACGTGCGCCGTGATTCTCGGATCACCGGACGGCAGAGGTGCAAGGTGAGGGCTGCGGACGCGCCCTTGCCGCCCTGGGGCGTCCCGCGGCAGCCGTCAAGGCGGCGGTGGAGCGCGACATGACTTTCGAGCGTATCGAGAACCCTCTTAACTGGGAGGGCGACACAGCCCCCGAGCCGGAGCGCTTGTGTGCAGAGCGCAGCCTTGCCGGGCAACCAAGCTGGCCACGGAAGCACCCCCCTGCACGTCTGGACAGGTCAGAGCGACAGGTCAGGGCGTCGCGAGGGCTGTCCCCGACGTGCAGCCCGACTCGGCTGCGAGTACGGCTCCGCGGTGGGTCTGCTTCTCAGGAACCTCGTCAGCCGGGAGGCCGCGCGGACAGCGCGATCCCCGTCCCCGTCCCCGTCCCCGAGAAGATCACCCCCGGTTCCGAAGGAGCCCGGTTCAGCACCCACAACCCAATCAGCACCGCCACCGCGAACACCACAGCGACCAGGACCGTCAGGATGACCCGGCGGCGGCGTTCGCGGCGTAGCCACTCGCCGCGGGCCGTGCGGTAGGCGTCGGGTGGGGCGTGGACGGCGTCCGCGAGGGCGGCGAGGGACTCCTGGAGTTCCTGTTCCGTGCGGTCGGGGCTGGTGCCGTGCGACGGCGTCGTGTCTCGGTGCGTCATCGCCGGGTCTCCATCGCCTGGGTCAGGGCGGCGAGGCCGCGCGAGGTGTGGGTCTTGACGGAGCCGCAGGAGATGCCCATCGTGGCGGCGATCTCGCTCTCCTTCAGGCCGAGCCAGTGACGGAGGACCAGTGCCTCCCGTTGCCGGGCGGGCAGTTGCTGGAGGGCGTCGATCAGTACCCGCTGGTCGTCGCGGAGCAGCGCGGTGCTCTCGGCCGAGGCGACGGTTTCGTCCGGGGGCTCCGGCGGGTTCTCCACGTGTTTGCGGGCGACCTGGAGGTGCCGTATCCGCATCCGGGTCAGGTTGCAGACGGTGGAGCGCAGGTACGCCTCCGCCGCCTCCACGTCCCGCAGCCGCCGCCACTTGCGGTAGATCTGGTAGTAGGCCTCGGCCACGACGTTCTCCGGGTCGTCGGCGCCGAGCAGTACGGCGAGGCGGAGCATCGAGGTGTAGTGCAGCTCGAAGAGCCGGGCCACGCCCGTCTCGCGCTCCAGCTCGGCCGGGTCGGTCACCGCCGGGGCGAGCGGCACCGGGGCCACCGGGGTGCTGGGTCTCACGTGCTGTCTCACGGGTTGTTCGCTCCCGTCTCGGGACGCCGGCTGACGGTCAGGCGCGACGGCAGGTCGGTGAGGTCGGCGCCGCGCGGGACGCCGAGGCGTTCGAGGATCGCCGTGCCTACGACGGCCACGGCGAGGTTCAGCAGGAGGGCGGCGAGTCCGGCGTAGATCTCGAACGGGCCGGTGCCCAGTGACACGACCGACGAGAAGCCCTCCCGTACGACCAGGAACGTGCCGGCCAGCATGCCCGCGCCCCACCCGGCGAGCAGCGCCCGCGGGTGCAGGCGTCCGGTGAAGAGACCGACCGCCACCGCCGGGAAGATCTGGAGGATCCAGACGCCGCCGAGGAGCTGGAGGTTGATGGCGGCCTGGTCGCGCAGCCCGAACACGAACGCGACCGCGCCCAGCTTCGCCGTCAGCGACACCGCCTTGGCGATGCGTACCTGCCGCTTGGGCGTGGCCGTCGGGTGCACGTACTCGACGTAGACATTGCGTACGAAGCTGGTGGCGGCGGCGATCGACATCACCGCCGCCGGTACCAGCGCGCCCACGGTGATCGCGCCGAACACCAGTCCCGCCAGCGGCCCCGGCATCAGCCGGTCGACCAGCATCGGTACGGCCGCCTCGGCGCCGCCCTCCGGTGCCCGTACCCCGGTGGCGAGCGCCGCGATGCCGAGGAAGCCGAAGAGGGCGAGAAGGCCAGTCCAGGCGGGCAGGGCGACGGCGACCTTGCGCAGGGTGCGCGGGCTGTCGGCGGCGAAACCGGCGGTCAGGACGTGGGGGTACATCAGCAGGGCGAGCGCGGAGCCGAGGGCGAGGCTGGCGTACGCGGGCTGCTGCTCGGGGGTCAGCAGGAGCGCGGGTCCGCCCAGCCGCTCCGCCGCCCCCTCGAACACCTCGCCCGGGCCGCCGAGGCGGGCCAGGACCAGCCAGGTGACGGCCGTGAGCGAGACGAAGACGGCGACCGCCTTCAGCGCGGAGATGACGGTGGGCGCGCGCAGCCCGTGCCGGTAGGTGGCCACCGCCAGCCCCGCGAACAGGGCCACCATCACCAGGTCCTCGGTCGCGCCCCGCGGGTAGACGCCCCCGGCGGTGAGCACCGCCCTTATGCCGAGCAGTTGCAGCGCCAGGTACGGCATCGTCGCGAGGATGCCGGTCAGCGCGACGACCAGGGCCAGCGGCGGTGACCCGTACCGGCCGCGTACGAAGTCGGCGACCGTGATGTAGCCGTGCCGACGGGCCACGCTCCACAGCCGGGTCAGCAGCACGAACGCGAGCGGGCAGACGATCACCGTGTACGGCACCGCGAAGAAGGCGGGCGCGCCGTTGCCGTAGGCGAGTCCCGGTATCGCGGCGAAGGTGTACGCGGTGAAGATCGTGCCGCCCAGCAGGAACCAGGTCCACACCGGGCCGAGGCTGCGGTCGGCCAGCGCCCAGCCCTCCAGGGACGGCAGCCGGTCGCTGGGGCGCAGACGGCGCGCGGTCACGGCGAGCAGCGACGCTCCGCCGATCACGGCGAGGAACGTCGCGGTCATGGCGCCGTCGGCCATGGGTCACCGTCCTTGGTGTCCTGAGCCCTGGTGTCCCGAGCCCTGGTGTGCCTGTGCTCTGGTGTGCCTGTGCCCTGGTGTGCCTGTGCCCCCGCGGGAGAGTTGCGCGGCGGGCCGGTTCGGAGGACAGGGAATCGGCGGGAAATCTTCTGGAAATCCGCTGTCAACCGTCTCCGCCGGGTCGGCAACTCTTGCACAGACCGACAGAGAGCGGGAGAGGAGCGTGAGCGATGGCACAGACGGCCCATCACCGGCTGCGGCGCGCCGCGATCGCCGTACTGCTCCTCGCGCCCGCCGCAGGCCTGCTGTGGGTCCCCTGGTACGCCGACGCCAGCCCGCGGCTGGCGGGGACGCCGTTCTTCTACTGGTACCAGCTCGCCTGGGTACCGGGGTGCGGCCTCTGCCTGCTCGCCGCGTACGCGCTGACCAGGCACGGCAGCGACGATCCCTGATCCGTCGCCGCCGCACACGTACCACCCCTGCGCACATCCCCATCCCACCCCGCCCCGGCGAGGAGCCGCCATGCCCGCGTCAACCATGCCCGAATCCGCCCACCCGGCGCCGGAGGGCCCGCCCTCCCGGCGGTCCCGGATGACCCCCAAGTCGATCCTCGTGTGGACCGCCGTCGCCCTGGTGGGGGCGGTCGGCTGGGCCGTGGTCGCCCTGTCCCGGGGCGAGGAGATCTCGGCCGTCTGGCTGGTGATGGCCGCCCTCGGGTCGTACGCCATCGGCTACCGGTTCTACTCCCGGTTCATCGCGCGCCGGGTCCTGGAGGTCGACGACACCCGCGCCACCCCGGCCGAACGGCTGGAGGACGGTGTCGACTACCACCCCACCGACAAGCGGGTGCTGTTCGGCCACCACTTCGCCGCCATCGCCGGCGCGGGCCCGCTGGTCGGCCCCGTCCTGGCCGCCCAGATGGGCTATCTGCCGGGGACGCTCTGGATCATCGTCGGCGTGATCTTCGCCGGTGCGGTCCAGGACATGATCGTGCTGTTCCTCTCCATGCGCCGGGACGGCAAGAGCCTCGGTCAGATGGCCCGGGACGAGATCGGCAAGGTGGGCGGTGCCGCCGCGCTGATCGGTGTCTTCGCCATCATGATCATCCTGCTGGCGGTTCTCGCGATGGTCGTCGTCAACGCGCTGGCGGAGTCCGCGTGGGGCACCTTCTCGGTCTCCATGACCATCCCCATCGCCCTCTTCATGGGCTTCTACCTGCGCTACCTGCGGCCGGGCCAGGTCGTCGAGACCAGCGTGATCGGTGTGGCGCTGCTGCTGCTCGCCATCCTCGGCGGCGGCTGGGTCCAGGACTCCTCCCTGGCGGAGTACTTCGTCTGGAGCCCCGAGACCCTGGTCCTGTGCCTGGTCGGCTACGGCTTCGTCGCCTCCGTGCTGCCCGTGTGGATGCTCCTGGCCCCGCGCGACTACCTGTCGACCTTCATGAAGGTCGGCACCATCGCCCTGATGGCCGTCGGCGTCGTGATCGCCGCCCCGACCCTCAAGGCCGAGCCGGTCACCGAGTTCGCCTCGACGGGCGCCGGACCGGTCTTCGCCGGATCGCTGTTCCCCTTCCTGTTCATCACCATCGCCTGCGGCGCCCTGTCCGGCTTCCACGCGCTGGTCTCCTCCGGAACCACCCCCAAGCTGATCCAGAAGGAGTCCCAGGTCCGGCTGATCGGCTACGGCTCCATGCTCACGGAGTCCTTCGTCGCCGTCATGGCGCTGATCGCCGCCTGTGTCCTGGAGCCGGGCCTGTTCTACGCCATGAACTCCCCGGCCGCGCTGCTCGGCCCGACCGTGGACAGCGCCGCCGAGGCGGTCCGCGGCCTCGGCTTCACGATCACCCCGGACCAGCTCACCGCGGCTGCCGCGGCCGTCGAGGAGGAGACGCTGGTCGGCCGTTCCGGTGGCGCCCCGACCCTGGCCGTGGGCATGTCGGAGATCTTCGCCAGCGTGCTCGGCGGCGCGGGCATGAAGGCCTTCTGGTACCACTTCGCGATCATGTTCGAGGCGCTGTTCATCCTGACCACGGTGGACGCCGGCACCCGCGTCGGCCGCTTCATGCTCCAGGACATGCTCGGCAACGTGTGGAAGCCCATCGGCCGGGTCACCTGGAAGCCGGGCATCTGGATCACCAGCGCCCTGGTCGTGGGCGCGTGGGGCTACTTCCTCTACGCCGGTGTCACCGACCCGCTCGGCGGCATCAAGCAGCTGTTCCCGCTGTTCGGCATCGCCAACCAGCTGCTGGCCGCGGTCGCCCTGGCCGTCACCACGACCATGCTCATCAAGGCGGGCAAGCTGCGCTGGGCGTGGGTCACGGGCATCCCGCTGGCCTGGGACGTGGTCGTCACCTACACCGCGGGCTGGCAGAAGATCTTCTCCGACGACCCCAAGATCGGCTTCTTCGCCCAGCGTGACGTCTACGCGGACGCCATCGACGCGGGCAAGCTGCTGCCGGGCGCCACGGACATGGACGACATGCACACCATCGTCCTCAACAACACCGTGGACGGCGTGATCATGGCGGTCTTCCTGCTGCTGGTCCTCATCGTCCTGGCCAACTGCGCGGTGGTGTGCGTCCGCGCCGTCCGGTCCCCGGAGCCCCTGCCGACGACCGAGGTGCCGTACGTCGAGTCCCGCATCGACGTGCCGGAGCAGCGCGGCAGCGAGTCCCTGGTGGGGACGGGCTCATGAGCGTCGTACGGAAGGCGCTGGCCACCGTGCTCTGGTACGCGCGGGAAGTGACCGGCGAGACGGAGTACGAGCGCTACTGCGCACGCCACCGCAGCCACCACCCCGACGCCCCGCCGCCCACGCGCCGGGAGTACCAGCGGCTGCGCACCCAGCGGCGCGAGTGCGAGTCCCCGAGCCGATGCTGCTGATCCCGACAGGGCACCTGACGGCCCCCGGCTCCGGGCCTCGTACCCGATGAGCCGGGGGCCCGGGCCCGGCGGCACCACGCACCACCATTTCGCGGCGGGAACCCCCCCGTCTTCCTGGGTGGTACGGCGAAGAATGCGGGGGCCGGACCCCCATGTGCGCGCCGGGGCGCTCACGTTGACTTACGGCTGCCGATCCGTCGGCGAGCGATCAACGTTCCGTGCGTGTCACGGACCCGACCACCGTGGAGGTTTTCCATGAGCGTCCTGAAGCTCCAGACCCTTGAGCCGGAGATCTCGGCCACCAACGCGGCCGCCGTCAGCCTGACCTCCAGCAGCAGCGACTGCTGCAAGAAGCAGCCGAACTGAGGCCGCTCGGCGTGAGCGTGCTGAAGCTCCAGCTCATGGAGCCCGTGGCCGTCACCGCCGGTGTCCGCGTCAGCAGCCTGACCTCCAGCGCGATGCACTGCTGCAAGAAGGCTGACGACTAGGCACCGCGTGATCCGGGTGGGAGCGTGCCGTCGCTCCCGCCCGGGTCCCTCACGTTCGCGGCCGTCGCTGTCGCCTTCGCCGTCGGCGGCCCCTCGGACGGAACGCGGGCGCGGACGAGCGACCAAGGCAGACGAAGCAACAGAGGCCGAGAACACAGAGGCAGGCATGCGCAACGAACGCTGGGTCCATCGTTTCCTCTTCGCCTGGAACGACACGCTGTTCTTCGACCCGCTCGCCGACTACTACGAGCCGCGGGCCGACCACTTCATCGCCGGGCTCGACGAGCGGACCCGTGAGCGGTTCGTGCGCAGCGGCATCTGGTGGAGCCACCGGCACAACCCCGACCTCCCGGCCCAGGGATGGAAGATCCATGTGTCGGCGGGGCTGGACCGCGTGCACGAGGTCGCCGCGACCGTCGTCGGGTACCTCACCGGGCGCGGCGCCGACTTCAAGATCGCCCTGGACCTCAACGTGTTCGAGATGCTCAACTCGAAGGCCATGTCCCGCGGCAACAGCGGCAAGCTGGTCACCGTGTATCCGCGCGACGACGCGGAGTTCCGGGCGTGCCTGGCGGATCTGGCCCGCCTCCTGGAGGGTGCCGAGGGCGCCTATGTGCTGTCCGACCTGAGGTACCGGGACAGCAAGGCGCTGTACTTCCGCTACGGCCAGTTCCTCGACACCCATGTCGTCGATGTCCTCGGACGGCGGCGGCCGCAGATCAACGGCCCGGACGGGCCCGTACCCGACAACCGTGCCCTCGGCTACGCGCAGCCCTGGTGGGTGCCGTGGCCGTTCGAGGACTGGAAGCCGGCCGAGGAGCCCGAACAGGACGGCACACTGCTGGGCGGCCGGTTCCGGGTGACCGGGGCGATCCAGTTCTCCAACGGCGGTGGGGTGTACACGGCACAGGACACCGCGGACGGTGACCGCAAGGTGGTGCTCAAGGAGGCACGCCCGCACACCAACGTCAACCCGCGCCAGGGGTACGACGCCGTGGACGTCCTGCGCCGGGAGTGGCGCTTCCTCAACCGGCTCGCCGGGACCGGCCGCTTCCCCGAGCCGATCGCCGAGTTCCGGCACTGGGAGCACCACTACATCGCCGAGGAGTTCATCGAGGGCTCCGACATCCGCGGCGTGCTCCTGGAACGCAATCCGCTGGCCCGCCCCGGCTTCGACGTGGAACGCTCGCGGGACTTCCTGCGGATCTACCTCGCCGTCTTCCGCAGCCTCGTCCGTGCCGTGCGCACCGCCCACGAGCGTGGGGTGATCCTCGGTGACCTGACCGCCGCCAACCTGCTCATCGATCCCGGCACCCATGAGGTGACCGTCATCGACCTGGAGGCCTGCCGGCTGGCCGGTGCCGACGGCGACGGCGACGGCGAGGACGGTGAGACGTCGCTGGAGAGGCCGGTCGAGCTGTTCACCCCGGGGTTCAGCCTCTCCCGGAACGGTTTCGAGGCGCGCGGGACGGAGGGCGACCTCTACGGGTTGGCCACCACCATGGCCTACTTCGTCTTCCCGATCGCGGCGATGTCCCATCTGCGTGAGGACATCTTCGACACCTTCCGGATCTTCTTCGACGGCCTCGGATGGCCGGAGCGGGTCCACGGCCTCGTCACGGACCTGGCACACGCGAGGATCGGGCTGGGCGAGGTGCTGGACCTCCTGGAGAACGAGGAGGAACTCCTCGGCGGTGTGACGGCTCCGCCCGTGCCGGTGGTGGAGGAGAAGCCCGGCCTGGCGGTCACGGAGGCGGGTGTGGCCGCGTTCGTCCGGGCCGTCGCCGACCCGGAACGGGAAACGCTCTTCCCCGTCGACCCGTTCGCCCATGTCACCAACTCGCTCAGCCTCGGCTTCGGCGCGAGCGGAGTCCTGTGGGCGCTCCACGCCTCCGGTGTGCCGCTGCGACCGGCCTGGCTGGACTGGCTGCGCGCACGCCTCGACGACATCGACGTGGACGAGTACCCGGACGGTCTGATGTGCGGTCTGGCGGGACTCGCCTGGGCGGCCGACTCACTCGGACTGCCGTCGGCCGCCCGGAAGCTGCTGACCCGGGCCAACCAACGGGCCTTCGACCACGGGGACCACACCTTCTACTACGGTCTCGCGGGCCTCGGCATGACCGATCTGCGCTTCTACCTGCGCGGTGGTGATCCACGGGACCTCACGGCCGCCGAGGCGTGCGCACGGGCGCTGGGCGAGCGTGCGCGGCGCGACGGCCGACACGTGTACTGGCTGAACGACTTCTCGAAGAACGGGCCGCTGACCGGGCTGGGGTTCGGGCAGGCGGGCGTGGCCCTGTTCCTGCTGCGGATGTACCAGGTCACGGGGGAGGAGTCCTATTTACGGCTCGGGTGGGGCGCGCTCGCCTGGGAGATGGACCACGCCAGACCGGTCGACGACGGCGGGCCGGTCATGTTCGAGCACGAGGGAACCCTGGAGCCGTACGTCGAAGTGGGCTCCGCCGGTGTGGCGCAGGTGCTGCTGCGCTACGGCGACCTGGAGAACGCACGCACGGTACTGGAGGGCCTCGACGTCCGGCACTCCATCCTCCCGGGGTACGGCTTCGGCATGGCCGGGATCGCCGACGCGCTCCTGGACGCCGCCGAGTTCACCGGCGAGCGCTCCTACCGGGACCTGGCGTTGCGGCAACTGGACTTCGTACGCCGGGCGTTCCTCTTCGAGCCCGCTCAGCGCTTCGGCATCGCACGCCAGGACGGCGTGGTGCCGCTCGCCCTTCCAGGTGAGGGACTGCTGCGCTGCTCCACCGACTACCTCACCGGGTCCGCGGGGGTGCTCAGGGTGCTGCACCGGGTCAACCACGGTGGTACGCCCGACTTCCTGCTGGACGAGGCCGCGCGATGAGGCAGTTGTGGCTCACCCTGCGCGGCCACCGGACCGGGTTCGTCGTCATCGCCCTCGCCGAGGCGGTGAAGGGCGGGACCGAGGCACTGCTGCACCCGCTGCTCCTCAAGGCCCTGTTCGACCAGGCGATCCTCACCACCGACTTCAGCCGTTTCCTGGTGCTGGGCACCGGCTATCTGGTGCTCGGGCTGGGACTCAACCTGGGGGGCTACTGGATCGCCTGGTGGCGCAAGCGGTACGAGAACCGGTTCACGCTGGTGCTGGAGATGGAACTGCTCGACAACACGCTCGGGCTGGACGGCCGGCAGATGTCGGAGGCCGGCAACACCTCCTACGTCAGCCGCATCCACAACGACGTCTCCGAGGGCGTGCTGCCTGCCGTCGACGTCTGCATCCGGGTCGCCCGGCAGACCGTCTCCTCGGTGGTGTTCCTCGGCGTGCTGCTGTGGCTGTCGTGGCAGGCGAGCCTGGTCCTGCTGGTGATCGTGCCGCCGCTGGTCCTGGTGAGCAACCGGCTGGCGGGGCGCATCGAGAGGAACACGGAGCCCGAGCGGGAGGCCGAGGCACGCTACATAGGCCGGTTGACCCGGACGCTGGAGTCGTTCCAGGCGCTGCGCGGTCTGCCGATGCTGCTGCCCGGCACCCGGGCGGCGAACCGGCGGGCACTCGACGGGTTCCTCGGCATCAAGTTCGACAACTACCGGCTGACGCAGAAGCAGCACACGCTGAGCGACCTGGTGATGAACCTCTCCGACACCGCGTCGATGGTGATCGGCGCGTTCTTCGTGTTCACCGGGAGGATGTCGTTCGGCAGCTTCCTCGCCTTCGTGAACTCGCTGTGGCGGGCCATCACCGGCATCTTCGAACTGGTCAACATGATCCCGCAGGTCCGCCGGAACAGGGCCGTCCTCAAGCGCATCGAGTCCCTGCGGGCCGTCGAGCGGGCGCCGTACCACCAGGAGGGCCCCCTGGTCCGCGTACACGACGTCCGCGTCCGGTACGGCGGCGGAGGCGGGGACGAGG
Organism: Streptomyces sp. B93; assembly: GCF_018070565.1. Taxonomy (GTDB): domain Bacteria; phylum Actinomycetota; class Actinomycetes; order Streptomycetales; family Streptomycetaceae; genus Streptomyces. Next base: position 19,480 of record NZ_JAGPXL010000019.1, on the reverse strand, counting down.
GCAGGGAGGAGGGCAGGGACATCGTGTTCGACGACTTCGAACTGCGTCCTGGCGAGCACGTCATCCTGCGCGGCCCCAACGGCTGCGGGAAGACCACGCTCCTGCACATCCTCTCCGGAACCCTCGCGCCCGACGCCGGCACCGTCACCCTGCCGCCCCGGGTGGCGAGCCTGACCGCCCCCGTGCAACTGCCTCCGCTGCCGGTGCGCGAACTGGTCGCCGACGCCGGGCTGCGTACGTCGTTCGGGCTGGACGACCTGGCCGACCAACTGCCCTCGGAACTGTCCTCCGGGCAGCGCCAGCGGGTCGGCGTCGCCGCGCTGCTGTCGCAGGACGCGGACGTCTACCTGGCCGACGAGCCGTTCGCGAACCTCGACGACCGGGGCCGGGCCCTGGTGCTGCGGGCGCTGCGGTCCCGCGCCGACGGACGCGCGCTGCTGGTCGTGCACCACGGGGACGAGGACCTGGACCGGGGCTTCGACCGGGTGGTGGACCTGGCGCCCGCGGCGCTGCCGTCCTGAAGGCATGACGACAGGCCCTAGAGAACGGTGTTCGCCAGATCGGTGGCCCTGGCGAACACCGCGCGATTGGGGTGGCCCGTCTTCTGGAGGAGGCTCGACACGTGCTTCTCGACGGTGCGCGGCGAGATGTGCAGCCGGGCCGCGATCTCCTTGTTGCTGATGCGCTCGGCCAGCAACCGCGCGACCTCGAACTCGCGTACGGTCACGCCGTGCCGGCGCAGGTCGTGCGGTACCCGCTCGAACCCCTGGCGCCGCTGCCGGACCGACACCCCCATGCGGCGCAGCAGCGCGCGGCAGGCAGCGGCGACGGCCGGAACGTCGGCGTCGTGGAAGTACGCCTCCGCCCCGCGCAGCCAGTCCACCGGCGCGCCCCAGCCCTCGTCGTAGGCCTCGCGCGCGACCAGACGCAGCCCGAGGTGACGCGCCACGGGATAGGGCCGGGCGGCCTGGAGCGCCGCGTGCGTGGCGGCGATCGCCTCGGCCGGGTGCCCTTCACGGCCGAGGAGCACGGCGTCGGCCAGGGCGACGAACACCCGGTTCCAGCGGGTGCCCGCCACACTCGCGGCCATCGCGTCCGTGTGGTGCCCACGCCCGGCGCGGCCCGCCAGGGTGCCCAGCAGCAGGCCGAGGCCGTGGCGTCCGAAGTCACCGGTCGCCGGGTTCTCAGCGTCATGGGCGAGCGCCCGCGCCAACTCCCGCTCGGCGTCCTCCGGCTGTTCCTCCAGCAGGGAGCAGAACGCGCGCGCCAGTCCATGGGCCGCGGCCCGGGTCTCCGGTGCCCCGCCGGTCAGGGGTGCGAGCCGCTCCAGCGCCTCGCGCATCCGCGCGCGCCGACCGCGGTGGGCGTGCCGGATCGCCTCGGCGAGCCACAGCCGGGCCAGGTCCCGGCCGAGCCCGTGCCGGGTCGCGTCGGCGATGGCCGTGTGGATGCGGGCCCCGGCCGCGGTGAACTCGCCCCGCCTGATCTCCTCCACGGCGAGCAGGAACCCGGCCTCGTGCGCGAGCGGCCGCACCCCGAGGCGCGACGCCTCCCGGCGGGCGATCTCCAGATGCTCGGTCCGGCCGTCACGACGCGCGGCGAGCGCGGCCAGCGCGACGTCGGCGGAGACCCGCAGGACGGGCCACTGGTGCGCGTGCGCCGTCGAGCGGACGTCATGGAGATGGCTCACCGCGGCCGGCTCGTCCCCGTCCGCGGTGAGGCGGCTGAGCGCCAGCATGGCCCGGCAGGCCAGAGCGGGCTGCTCGCGGCGCTGTGCCGCGTCCAGTGCGCGACGGGCCGACTCGGTGGCGGTGCGCAGCCGTCCGGGCGCCAGCCGGAGCGGTTCGACATGGGCCGCGGCCAGGTCCACGAGGGCCCCGTCGGGATGGTCCTGGCCGGTGTCGCACAACGTCCGGGAGAGGTCGAGGTGCTCCAGAGCCGCCGTCGGCCGGCCGGCGAGGCCGAACGCGAGGGCCAGCCGTGCGTGCAGCCCGGCCCGCCGCACCGGGGGGAGACCCGACTCCCCGAGGGCGGCTACGGCGGCGGCCAGCCCGGGGAGCAGATCGAGGCGGGCCGCAGGGACCACGGCGTCCAGCAGACGTTCCAGGATGTCGATCCGTAACTCCGACTCCGGCCCGCCGCCCGCCGCGAGGAGTTCCCTGGCGCGCTCCAGCAGGGCGACCGCCCGCCGTGCCGATTCGGGGCCCGCGGCCCGTTCCGCCGCCAGACCGTACAGGCGCGCCGCCTCCTCCGTATCGCCCACGAGCGCGTGCAACTCGGCGAGGCGTAAGCACCACTCCCCGGGCAGCCCCGGGTACAGCTCGGCCACCGCGAGCGCCGCCCGGCGCGCGTACTCGGCGCGCACCCCCGCGTCCAGCTCGGCGCACAGGGCGCGGCCCACCAACCGGTGCCGGAAGACGTGACCGTCCCCGTCCGGAACGATGAGGTACGACGCGGTCGCCGCCCGCAGGATCCGGGAGGACTCCGCGCCGTCACACCCGACGGCGCGCCGCGCCACGTCAGGGGCCAGACGCTCCCCCAGCAGGGCGGCCGTGCTCAGGAAGGCCACTCCGACGGGGCCGAGGGCGGTGGCCCGACGGCGCACGCTGCGGGCTATGGCCGGTGGGACGGGGGCCTGACCGGCCGCGTCACGGCGCTGTGCCAGGCACTCCTTGATGACGAACGGGATCCCGGCGCTGTCGGCCAGCACCCGCTCCACCAGCCCGGGGTCGATGTCGGCCGGGTCGCCGGCCAGCTCGGCCGCCAGGAGGTGACGGACGCCGGTCCGGTCCAGGGCGCCCAGACCGATGGTGACGGCCGATCCGTTCTGGCGGGCCCGCGCGGCCAGGTCGGTCGCGAGGCAGGGGACCTGCGCGGCCGTGAGCAGGAGCGTGGCGGGCTGCTGCCCGATGTTGTCCAGCAGGTATTCGACGGCCGTCGTGGTCCCGGCGTCCGCGTCGTGCAGATCCTCCAGGACGACCAGACAGCCGTGGGAGCGGCCCGCCGCGGCGATGAGGCGCAGCACCGCCTCCGCGACGGCGAGGTGCGGCGGACCACCGCCCCCCGGGCCCGTCGGATCGGAGAGGAGCCGGGCGAGGACCGGTTCGTTCCCCGCGGCGTCCGGTACGAGTCCCGCGCGGGCCAGCGAGAGGACCACCTCGACCAGCGGCCGGTACGGCAGCCCCGCGCCCGCCGTACCGACCCGGCCCTGCACGGTGACCATGTCGGCCGCGCGGGCGTCCGCGACGGCCTCGGCGGCCAGCCGGGTCCGGCCGACGCCGGGTTCACCGGTGACGAACACGGCCGCGCCCCGGCCCGCGCGCGCGGCGCTCAGCGCTGCCCGGATCTCCGCCAACTCCGTGTCCCTGCCGATGAGCCGTCCCGAGGAGGGGCCGGTGTGCCGCTGTGTCATCCCTGTCTCCTGACGCGTCCAATGGGGGGTCTGCCGGTATGGATTGCGTGGAGTTCCGTGGTGCACCCTGGCGGGCTACGCGGGCAGGAGAATACGAACGCCGTGACGGGCCACGTAGCCGCCAGTTTGGGGGGCTTGCGGCGGGCGGATCGGGAGGGGGCGCCCTGGCGGCCGGGTCGCCCGTCGGCACGGCGGGCCGGACGTCAGACCGGGCCGAGGCCGTCCTCGCTCACCCGTCGCGCCAGGTCGATCTTCGTGTAGGCCGGGCGGCCCGCCTCCCGGTACTTGGCCTTGACCCGGTCCAGGTAGTCCTTGGCGGTGTGGACGGTGATGCCCGCGCGCCGCGCGGCCGACTTGAGCGTCATCCCGGACGCGTAGTCGAGCAGGATCTGACGCTCCCGGGGCGAGAGCCGGGGCCGGCCCGGGTCACTGTCGTACGCCCAGGCGAAGGCGAGTTCGGGGGAGTGCGCGCAGTGGCCCGCGGCGATGTCCAGGACGGCGGCGGACAGGGTGCGCAGGTCGTTGTCCTTGGTGAGGTAGCCGTCCGCCCCGGCCCTGAGCGAGTCGATGATCCGGGCCCGGTCCGGGACCGTGCTGATCACCAGCACGCGGCTGCCCGTCTCCCGCAGCCGGCGGATGTTGTCGGCGGGAGCGGACCCGTCGCGCAGTACGAGGTCGAGCAGGACGACGTCGACGGGGGCCTCTCCCGCCGGGCGCGCGGCGAGGTACTCGGCCACCGTGGCCGCACATGTCTCAAGGCACAGCTCCGGTGCCCCGCGCAGCCAGGAACGCATGCCGTCGACGAGCATCCGGTCGTCGTCGATGAGGCCGACCGTGGTCACGCCGGCCATCTCAGCTCCACCCGTACGCCCTCGCCGGGCGCGGAGTCCACCGAGGCCCGGCCACCGGCCTCCGTCATCCGGGCGTGCACCGAGCCGCGCAGCCCGAGGCCCGGTACGTGGTTCCCCAGGTCGAAACCGGCGCCCCGGTCGACGACGGTGACGACGATGCCGCCGTCGTCGCTCCCGGCCGCGGTGAGGAAGGCGTGCCCGGTGCCCGCGTGCCGCCGCACGTTGTTGAGCGCCTCGCGGGTGGCGTCGGCGAGGGCGGCGGCCACCCCCGGCGGCACCTCGGGCAGCGCGTGGTACTGGGCGGTGACCCGCAGGCCCAGGCTCTCCACCGAACCGACGGCCTCCTCGAGAGCGGCGCCCACCGTGTGGTGGGGCAACTCGTCGGAGGTGCGCTGGATCAGCCTGCGCAGATAGGCGGCCTCACGCGCGCACCGCTCCCGCACCCGCGGACTGTTGCCGTCGATCCCGCCGGCCGCGAGGGCGGTCAGCGTGGCGAGCACGGTGTCGTGCAGCGCCCGGTGGTGCGCCAGCCGCTCGGCGTAGCGCGCCCGGTGCACCTCCGCTTCCACCGCACGGGCGTTGGCCTCGTCGAGGAGGTGCCCCTGACGCCTCAGGTACCACCAGAAGATCCCGGCCATCGCGGCGGACGACACCAGCGAGCTGAGGTGACCGACCACCACTCCGGCCCGTGCGTCGACCAGGAGGTAGACGATGAGGTGGGTCAGCGCGAGGACCACGAGGGCGGCCACGGCCTGGAGCCGGTCCAGGGCGATCGCCGCCACGGCCATCCCCGAGGTGGCGAGCAGCATCGACCAGCCGAGCGAGTCGGGGCTGTGTGAACCGCCCCACCCCCACAGGACGAACGGCAGCACACATCCGGCGAGCAGGACGTCGGCCCCGATGTGCCACCGGTCGAACCAGCCGCGTCGCAGCGCGGCGCCGAAGGTGAGGGCGCTCAGCCCCACGGCCAGGGCGACCCCGGCGTACTGCACGGGGTGGCCGCGCCTGACCTGGGCGACGGCCAGGACGCCGACGAGGAGATGACTCATCCGGTAGAGCAGTGTCGCGAGGATCATGAAGGACCGGGCCCGTTCCAGCCCCGATCCCACTCCCGATGCGCCGCGCCGTAATCTCAGCCGCCGTAACGGCACAGTGATGCCCGACAAAGCCATGCCCCCCACCGGTGCTGTTGTCGTCATGCATTCTGCCTCAGGGCCGCTCGGGGCCCGGTCGGGGGCGATTCGGGTGAGGTCGCCGCCAGGCGGTGGCGCAGGTGTTCGTGGCGGAACTCGTAGTGCGCGCCCGACTGGCGGAGCACGCCGTGCCGGTGGGCGTCGTCGAGGAAGGTCATCAGGCGCCAGGGGGCCCGGCCCGTCAGGGCCAGCCACACGCGGGCCGTGGCGGTGCGGCCCCAGGCGCTCAGGGCGAGGGCCGAGGTGCCGACCGGGACCCAGAGTTCCGTGTGCATCGTGCCCAGGGTGCTGTCGCGACCGGTCGCGGCGATCAGGAGGAGGCAGACCGCGCCCGCGAGGAGGGCGGCGACGGCGCTGCGGATGAGGGTGGCGGTGCGGTCGGTGCGCAGGGTGGTGCGGGGGCTGGTGGCGCGGATGGTGTCCGAGGGGGTGTTCAGGGCCCGGTAGACGCCCGACGCGCAGCCGCCGATGGTGCCGACCAGGACGCCGAAGGCCAGCAGGGGGGCGACCGCGTCCCGGATGACCGATGCCGCGTCCCGGCGGACCAGCCAGAGCCTGACCTCGGGCGGCAGTGCCAGGACGATGTTGTGGGCGTCCACCTGTCTGCCCCGCCAGGCCTCGGGGTGCCTGCCCGGCCAGTTCGTTACCCAGGAGCCCGTGGACGGGGAGTGGCGTAGCGTCAGGGGGCCCGTGTACATGGCCAGTTCCGTGTCGCGGTGGATTCGGGCGCCCCTGGCCACGGCGAAGGGGGAGCTGAGGGCGGCCCGTTCGACCAGGACCGTCTGCTGCGGGGTCGTGGAGCGGGCCGTGCGGCTGCCGTTCGGGCCGTACCCCAGGCGCCAGCCCTCGATCTCCGTGCCGGGGCTCCAGTCGGTGGCCCGGTGGATCTTCACCGCGGCGAACGTGCCGCTGACCGTGCCGACCACCGCTCCCGCGCAGACGCCGATGAGGGTGCAGGCGGCGAAGCCGCGCAGCAGGCCGCGGGCGAAGGCGCGCAGGGCGGTGGCGGGGGCGACGTAGGTTCCGGGGGCGCGGTCCGTGCGGCGGGTGCCCGCCAGGAGGAGGACCAGGCCCGTCACGACGCAGGTCGCCGCCGGGAGTTCCGTGCCGGTGTAGCCGTAGAGCGCCAGGCCCGTGAAGGCGAGGAGCGCGCCCAGGACGCGGGCTGCCTGCGGGCCGCTCGGGCTGCCCGCCCAGGGGAGGCTCAGGGGAGCCGGGCGGCGGGGCAGGCCCGCGACGGCGAACATCATGGACAGGATCAGGCCGAAGCAGCAGCCGTTGAGGTACCAGGTGGGGCGGGGGGTGAGGACCGCGCCGAGGCGGGAGCTGACCAGCGGGGGGACCAGCCACCCGAGCAGCAGGGCCACCGCGGAAGCCGCGGCTGTCGTGCGCAGGGCCGTGCGGATCAGCCAGCGTGGGCCCTGGGGGGTGTCCTGGGTCGCGGGGAGGAGGTACGCCAGGCCGAAGGCCAGGCCCGTGCCGATGCCCGCGAGGTTCAGGACCCTCGACTCCCAGCTGTCCCAGTCGGCGATCACTCCGCCGCCGTACCGTGCGATCGGGACGAGGAGGGCGGCCGTGGCCAGGAGGGCCAGGAGGGCCGGGCCCAGGGTGCGCAGGGGGCGGGGGAGCGTGGCCTGGAGGTCCCACCAGGCCAGGGCCCGGGGGGAGCCGGGGGAGTCCGGGCCGTGGGTGCGGGCCAGGTGGGTCAGCCAGCGGTGGGCCGCTTCCGGGGGCCAGGTCCGCTGTGCAGCGAAGGCCGTGGGGACGAAGGCGTCCAGCAGACGTTCCTCGATGTGGCGCCGGGTGGGGAAGCGTTCCGGGTCGGTCAGTTCGGCCGGGTCGTTCGCCGGGTTCTCGTAGACCGTGCGGGCCAGGGTCACCATCAGGGGGGAGCGCAGCGCCTCCACGAGGGGTGGTGGAGGGTTCGTCAGGACTCGTGTCCAGGCCACCGTCGTGGCCGGGCGGGCCGTGCGGGTGAGGTAGCTCCGGGCCGCGGTGACGTCCAGGGGGCGTAGGCCCACCACCTCCGCGGCCGTCAGCGGTCCGCCGCTCCGCACCGCGTCCGCCCAGGCACCGGTGCGGCTGGTGAGCAGGGCGGGCAGGCGGTCGTCGAGGTCGGTGTTCAGGTGGCGGAGGGCCGCTTCGTGCGCGGCCCGCGGGATCTCGTCGAAGCCGTCCAGCACGGGCAGGACCAGGCCGTCGTCGAGCAGGGCGGTCGCGAGGGTGCGGCCGTCGTCCACGAGGGTGGAGAGGGAGTCGTAGTCCGTCGCCAGGCGGTCGGCCAGCCAGTCCCGCAGCGGGGTCGTGAGCGGGTTCCAGGCCGCCAGCGGGAACAGCACCGGCACCGGCTCGCCCGGCTCCCGCCGCTCCAGCGTGCCGAGCACGAAACGCACCGCCAGGACCGACTTTCCCGCGCCCGCCTCGCCCAGCACCACCAGCCGTCGGGAGGGGAGCGTCGTGAACAGCCCGACGAGGCCGGGGGAAGCGTCGTCCGCCTGCCGTGGGGGTGGCACCGGGGCGTGGTCGGCCAGGGGCGGGCCCTCCCGGGTCCACTGGACGTCCAGTGGTTCGGGGTCGTGCAGGCGGCGTCTGCGGGCCTCCGCGGACCACTGCGCCCGGACCGCCCCGGCGAGGGCGTCGGCGGCCTGCTGCCGTCCGTCGGCCGCAGCCGCCTCGCCGGGGTTCTGGCCGCGCAGCAGGTCCACGGCGAAGGCGCACACCGACAGTACGGCGGACACCACCGACACCCACATCGAGACGGTGTCCGTGTCACCGGCGGCACCGCCGTCGCGTACGAGTACGACGGCCAGTGCCACCAGCGCGCCGCACGCCACCGCGAGACCGGCCCGGCGCAGCAGGCGTACCCGCCGGAATCGTGTCGCCCTCACCATCACAGCCCATCGCGCGCCCCCGTTGATCTTCCGCTCACCACGCTGGCACGGTGGCGGGGGTTCGTGGGCCGGGGACGGCCATGACCGCCCCTGTGGGTGATTGACCGGACTGGTGTCAGAACGACGTGAGCGTCAGGCGGATGCCCGTCGGTGCCGTGTCCTGGATGTACGAGGCGAAGTCGGCCACGTCGTCGAAGGCGAAGCCGTACGCCCGGCCGTCCTCCGTGGCCGCGTGGACCGCCTTCGCGTAGTGGTTGGTGAGGGGGGTGGTGTAGAAGGTCGCCGGGTCCGTCGTCGGCTGGGTGGGGGAGGAGAGGGCGGTCGAGCGGTTGAGGGCCGCGCCGAGGATCGCCGCCACCGGGCCCGTCGTACCGTCGTTCGGGGCGGCCAGGTTGCCGTCGCAGAACAGCACGTCCCGGGTGGACGGCTTGGCGAAGGAGACCTGGGCGGGGCCGTCGAAGACGAGGCGCTCGCCGCGGACGCGGCCCGTGAAGGTTCCGGCGTTGGTGGTGACCGTGAGGTCCTTGCCGGTGTACGTGCTCCAGACCTCGTCGATGTACGGGGCCAGGTAGTCCTCGGGGAAGAGGCCCGCGTCCAGGCCGTGGCCGGGGGCGATCACGCGGGTGTCGTCGACGATCAGCGGGGCGAACTCCTCGACCCCGCGGATCGCGTCGAACACCGCCGCCCGGCCGCCGGGGCGTACCGTGCCCGTCGTCTGGTCCTGGGCGCCGGTCAGCCGGATGGCCAGCGGCACGCTGAACATGTCGACCATGGTGGTGTTGCAGAACATCCCGGCGGAGTTGTACGTGAACTCGGCGCAGTCGTGCAGCACCCCGTAGTTGGGGTCGGACTTCACCCAGCCCGCCGGGTACTGGAGCGCGGCGTTCCCGGCGCCGTCCGTGACCGCCTTGAACTTCAGTTTCCCGCCGAGCGCCACGTAGATCCGGCCGGACATGTGGGGGAGGTCCAGCCGGGTCTCGCCGCCCGCGGCCAGGCTGATGGCGTAGTCGGTGAAGCCGTCGGCGCCGTTGTCCGAGAGGGCGATGGGGGCCAGGGTGCCGTCGGGGGTGACCCTGACCTGGCGGCCGTCCTGGTTGCCGACGATGTAGAGGTGGATCTCGGCGTTGCCGAAGGTGCCGGTGTCGTTGACGACCGTGAGGGGGAGGGGGGCGGCGGTGGCGCCGGTGTCCGGGTCGTCCGCCAGGGCGTACGGGGCGAGGGTGGCCGCGGCCGGGATCGCCACCGCCGCTCCGCCGAGGGCGAAGAGCAGCTTGCGGCGGGCGAGGGGGCGCTGGTGACGGGGAGTCATGTGGGGGGCTCCAGGGATCGCTTGCTGGGAGTCGCCGGTCGGGACATGAGGTGCTGAGAGCGCGGGTGAGAGCGCTCTCAGCCGGAGCCCGATGCTACGCAGGGTGCCTGGAGGGGCCAACCGTTCCCGCGGGACGCCGAATACCGCCATTGCGGGCGGAGTTGTGAAGAGTCCGACGGCTCTCGGTGGCGCTTAACCGGTGTTTAAGGGTCGCTTAAGCGGGCGACGGCCTAGGCAGGCTCCACCGGCCCGCCCAGCGACCGCGTCATGACCTTCGCCCGGTGCCGGTCGAACAGCTCCCGCGGCTCCGGTGTCAGCGTCCGCAGCGCGATCAGCGCCGTGATCACCACGTCGCACAGTTCGCCCCGTACGTCGTCCCAGGTGTGCGAGGTGCCCTTGCGCGGGTTCTGGCCGGTCGCGCCGATCACGGCCTGGGCGACCTCGCCGACCTCCTCCTGGAGTTTGAGCATGCGCAGCAGCAGGCTCTCACGGCTGTCGCACGGCCGGTTGGCCTCCACCCACGCCCACAGGGCGTCGATGTCCGTCCACAGGTCGGAGGGGGAGGCGGAGGAGGTGGTGGCGGGGGCGGGGGCCGCGTCCTGGTTGGTCATGCCCCGCAGCCTGCCATGCGGCGCTAGAGCCGCGCCTTCCTCTCTTCGGGCGGTGGCCCGTGGCGTCTTCGTCGGGTAGCGGCCCGTGACGTCCCTCTTCGGGCGGTGGCTCGCGCCGCCCCGTCGGGCAGTGGCCCGTGCCCCTCGGAGCGGTGGCCCGCGCCCCCGCCGGACGGTGGCCCGCGCCGCCCCCGTTCGGGCAGCGGCCCGCCCCCTCACTCCTCGAACAGTGGCTCCTGCTCGCTCTCCGCGTCCTTCTGGAGCTGCCTGACCCGCGCCCCGATCACCGCCGCCGTGACCGCCGCCGTCACTCCGAAGGTGATCGGGAGCATCCAGCCGCGGTTGACGGCGTGGCCGAGCGCGTGGTCGAGGGAGAGGCGGCCGGGGCCCGCGATCGCGATGCCGGTGGCGGCCAGGGCGAGGGACGCGGCGTACTCGTAGCCGCCGCTCGCGTTGAAGAAACCGTTCGGGGTGTGCACCGCGGCCGCCCCCGACATGGCACCGGCCGCCGCCGCGCCCGCCGCGGGGGTCGCCAGGCCCAGCGCCAGCAGGGTGCCGCCGCCCGCCTCGGCCAGGCCCGACGCGGTGGCGCTCGCCTTGCCGGGCCGGTAGCCGACGGACTCCATGAACTGGCCCGTGCCCTCGATACCGTGGCCGCCGAACCAGCCGAACAGCTTCTGCGCGCCGTGCGCGGCCAGGACGCCGCCGGTGCCGAGCCGGAGCAGCAGCAGGCCCAGGTCGACGCGGGTGCAAGAGATCATGGTCAGTCACTCCAGGTGTCGGCGGGAGGGGGATGGACGTGCCGCGTCTCCACCGTCGCACCGGCCGTACGTCCCGACATCCGCCGGGCGCCTCGGAGGGGGCCGTTCGGGTGCATGTGCGTCAGGGCACCCGGTCCCGCCCGGCCGCTGCCTCCGGTGGCGAGCCGTCGCCCCCGGTGTGACGCTGCCCGCATGACGATTCAGACCGCGAAGCTCAGCGACCCGGCCGTCCGTGCCTTCGTCGCCGCCGTCAACTCCCACGACCTCGACGGCTTCCGCGCGCTGCTGACGCCCGACGCGACGATGGCCGACGACGGCACCGACCGTGACCTGGAGGACTGGGTCGACCGGGAGATCTTCTCCTCGCACGGCCATATGGAGGTCGACAACGAGTCGAACGGCGGCCGTGCCCTCATCGCCCGCTACAGCAACGACACCTGGGGTGAGATGCGCACCCGGTGGAGCTTCACCGTCGCGGACGACGGCCGTATCTCCCGCTTCGAGACCGGCCAGGCCTAGGGCCTTCGACGCCGCGGATGGTGCGGCAGCCGTTCCGCGGTGCCGGTGCGTACCCCGCGGTCCCGCGCGAGGTCCACCCCCACCCGGTGCCGTGGAACGGCTGCCGCCTCCCCCCTCGGTGTGGCTGTGGAGGCGGCTTGCCCCAAGTGTGAATTTCCTGTGTAGGAGAGTTGAGCATAAGGTCATGACCGGCCGCAATGGAGCGGACGGTCAATTTCCGTTTGTGCAGGTTGAAAATGTGACGGTCCGCGCCGGGCTCAGCCCCGCCCGACGTACGGCATCGCCGTCGCCAGCACCGTCGCGAACTGCACGTTGGCCTCCAGCGGCAGCTCCGCCATGTGCCGCACCGTGCGCGCCACGTCGGTCACGTCCATCACCGGTTCCGGGGTGACCTCCCCGTTGGCCTGGAGCGCCCCCGTCCGCATGCTCGCCGTCATGTCGGTCGCCGCGTTGCCGATGTCGATCTGGCCGACGGCGATCCGGTACGGCCGCCCGTCCAGCGACAGCGACTTGGTCAGCCCGGTCAGGGCGTGCTTGGTCGCCGTGTAGGCCACCGAGTGCGGGCGTGGGGCGTGGGCGGAGATGGAGCCGTTGTTGATGATCCGGCCGCCCTGGGGGTCCTGCTCCTTCATCTGCCGGTAGGCCGACCGGGCGCACAGGAACGCCCCGTTCAGGTTGGTGTCCACCACGTGCCGCCAGGCCTCGTAGGGGAGGTCCTCGACGGGCACCCCGCCGGGACCGAACGTGCCCGCGTTGTTGAAGAGCAGGTCGAGACGGCCGTAGCGCTCGCGTACGGCAGTGAAGAGCGCGTCGACGTCCGGCGGGCTCGAGACGTCGCAGCGTACGGAGAGCGAGTCGCCGCCGGGGACCAGCGCGGCCGTCTCGTCGAGGGTGTCCGGGCGGCGCCCGGCGAGGGCCACCGCCCAGCCGGTGCGCAGCAGTTCGACGGCGACCGCTCGGCCGATGCCGGATCCGGCGCCGGTGACGACGGCGACACGCGGTGCGCTGGGGGTGCTTGGCATGGGGTTCATGGGGCCGCAGCGTACGGGGGCGTGGAGCAGCGCCGCGGAACTCATCATCGAGCCGCAACGGGATGGTCATGTCCGTGGCAAGTGGAGGTCGTTCCCGGCCACTCGAATGCCCCCTGCACCCATGTTCGCAGGGAGGACCCCATGACGCCCCGCCAGACACCGGCCCAGCACGCCCCCGAACTCCGCGCCGCCGCCCGCCACCTGGGCCGCCGCCGCTTCCTCACCCTCACCGGCGCCGCCGCGGCGCTGGCCTTCGCCGTGAACCTGCCCACCGCGGGCACCGCGGCCGCCGCCGAACTGGACCCCGCGCGGATCGCCGACGACCCGTTCACCCTCGGCGTCGCCTCCGGCGACCCGCGGCCCGGATCGGTCCTGCTGTGGACCCGGCTCGCCCCCGCCCCCTTCCAGCCCGACGGCGGACTGCCCGCCCGGCGGGTCCCGGTGGCCTGGGAGGTGGCCCTCGACGAGGGCTTCCGCCGGGTCGTCAGACGCGGCACCACCACCGCGCACCCCGAGTACCACCACACCGTCCACGTCCAGGTCGACGGCCTCGCCGAGAACCGCGCCTACCACTACCGCTTCCGCACCGGCCGCTGGATCAGCCCGGCCGGACGCACCCGCACCGCACCCGGCACCGGCGCCGAGGTCTCCGCCCTCACCTTCGGCGTGGTCTCCTGCCAGCGCTACGACCAGGGGTACTGGACGGCGTACCGGCACCTCGCCCAGGAGGACGTGGACGTCGTCTTCCACCTCGGCGACTACCTGTACGAGTACGCCGTCAACTCATCGGCCGGTGCCCGTAATTACGCCACCGGCACGCTGCCCGGCCACTTCGGCCACGAGACCGTGACGCTGGAGGACTACCGGCTGCGGTACGCCCTCTACAAGACGGACGCCGACCTCGCCGCCGCGCACGCCGCGCACCCGTTCGTCGTCACCTGGGACGACCACGAAACCGAGAACAACTACGCCGACGGCACCCCCGAGAACAGCGTCCCGCCGGAGGAGTTCCTGCTCCGCCGCGCCGCCGCCTACCGGGCCTACTGGGAGAACATGCCGCTGCGCCGCCCCCAGCTCCCCGACGGCCCCGACCTGCAGCTCTACCGGCGCCTGCACTGGGGACGGCTCGCCCAGTTCGACGTCCTCGACACCCGCCAGTACCGCTCCGACCAGGCCTACGGCGACGGCTGGCAGTTCCCCGGCCCCGAGTCCGAGGACCCCTCGCGCACCCTCACCGGCGCCACCCAGGAGCGGTGGCTGCTCGACGGCTGGCGGCGGTCGCGGGCGTTGTGGAACGTCGTACCGCAGCAGGTCACCTTCTCCCAGCGGTACAACTCCACCACTCTGCCCTCCAAGGTCTCCATGGACTCCTGGGACGGCTACCCGGCCTCCCGCGAGCGGGTGCTGGCCGGGGCGGAGGCCGCCGGAATCGAGAACCTGATGGTCCTCACCGGCGACGTCCACGTGCACTACGGGTTCGACGTCAAGCGGGACTTCGCCGACCAGGGTTCGAAGACGCTGGGCACGGAGATCGTCACCAGCTCGATCAGCAGCGGCGGCAACGGCTCGGCCCAGCCCGCCAACTGGGCCACCTACCTGGCCGCCAACCCGCACCTGCGCTTCTACAACGGGCAGCGCGGGTACGTCACGGTCACCCTCGGCGGTCAGGCGGCGCGTGCCGACTTCAGGACGGTGCCGTACGTCACCACGCCGGACGCGCCGCTGACCACCGCCGCCTCCTTCGTCACCGAGGTCGGCGACCAGGGGCTCAAGCCCGCCTGATGACTCAGACCGGGGTGGCGACCGGTACGGGCTCGCCGCCCCCGGCGCCCTCGCCGGGGTAGCGGACGCCCACCCGGTCCCGGATCGCGTCCAGTGTGCGCATCACCGCCAGGGTGCCGTCCAGGGGGACCAGTTCGGACTCCGTCCGGCCCGCGCGCAGGGCCCGCATCACCTCGCGTGCCTGGTGCTTGTAGCTGGTGCGGGGCCCGTCCGCCGGGTCGGCCGTGAAGACCTCCGGGTCGCGGCCGTCCCGGTGCAGGACGAAACGCTCGGGGTGGAAGAAGCCGTCGGGGATGTCGATCCGGCCGTGTGAACCGGTGACCGAGGCGACCGTGGCCGTACCGCCCACGATGGAGCAGTGCACCGAAGCGAGAGCACCGCTCTCCCACGAGAGCAGGGCACCCGTCTGGAGATCGACGCCCTCGTCCGAGAGCACTGCTCGCGCCGCGATGTCCGACGGCTCACCCAGCAGCAACTGCGCGAACGACACCGGGTACACGCCCAGGTCCAGCAGCGCGCCCCCGCCCTGCGCGGGGTCGCGCAGCCGGTGCGCGGGCGGGAACGGGCCCGCCAGCCCGAAGTCCGCCTGCACCGTGCGCACCTCACCGATCGCCCCGTCGTCCACCAGCGCCTTCAGTCGCCGCACGTGCGGATTGCAGTACATCCACATGGCCTCCATCAGGAAGACCCCGCGCCCCCGCGCCAGCGCGACCAGTTCCTCCGCCTCCCGCACGTTCAGCGTGAACGGCTTCTCGCACAGCACCCCGCGCCCGGCCTCCAGCAGCATCCCGGCCGCCGCCCGGTGCGCCGAGTGCGGAGTGGCGACGTACACCACGTCCACCTCCGCGTCGGCCGCCAGCGCCGCCCAGTCGCCGTACGCCCGGGCGATCCCGAACCGCTCCGCGAACGCCTCCGCCGACGCCTGCGACCGCGACGCCACCGCCACCACCTCGGCGTCCGGCAGATCCACCAGATCCGCCGTGAACGTGGCCGCGATCCCGCCCGTCGCCAGAACTCCCCACCGCACCTTGCCCACCGTGTCCGTCGTCACCGACCGCACCTGTCCGTTCCTGTCCGTCCGGCCGCCGACCCTGTTCGCACCGTCGACCCGGCTCCGAGCACCTGTACGAGCTGAGAGCATAGGTCGCGGATCAACCGCAGAGGGAGGGGCACATGCCCGAGCCAGGGGCATCGATACCGGACGTGTCAGTAACATCACAGGGGGCCGGAACAAGCGCACCGGCGGCCACACCGGCGAAGGCACCGCGCGGCGGCACCGGACCGGAACCGGCCGCCCGCGCCACCCGCCGCACCTCCCTGCTGGTCACCCTCGTCCTCGGCGGACTCACCGCCACTCCCCCGCTCGCGATGGACATGTACCTCCCGGCCCTGCCGGAGGTCACCAGCTCCCTGCACGCCCCCGCCGCCACCGTCCAGCTCACCCTCACCGCCTGCCTCGCCGGAATGGCGCTCGGCCAGCTCGTCGTCGGCCCGCTGAGCGACCGGTGGGGGCGCCGCCGCCCGCTGCTCGCCGGCCTCGCCGGGTACGTCGTCGCCACCGCCCTGTGCGCCTTCGCCCCCACCGTCGAGACCCTCGTCGCCTTCCGGCTGGTGCAGGGCCTCGCGGGCGCCGCCGGGATCGTCATCGCCCGCGCCGTAGCCCGCGACCTCTACGACGGGCTGGCCATGGCCCGCTTCTTCTCCACCCTCATGCTGATCTCCGGGGTCGCACCGATCATCGCCCCGCTCATCGGCGGACAGGTGCTGCGGGTGACCGACTGGCGGGGCGTCTTCGTCGTCCTCACCGTCGTCGGGGCGCTGCTGGGCGCCGTCGTCTGGTTCCGGCTGCCGGAGACCCTGCCGCCCGCCGAACGCCACGCCGGGGGCTTCGGCGCGACCGTGCGCGCCGTCCGCGGACTCCTCGCCGACCTGCCCTTCACCGGCTACATGCTCTGCGGCGGCTTCACCTTCGCCGCCCTCTTCGCCTACGTCTCCGCCTCCCCCTTCGTCGTCCAGGAGATCTACGGCGCCTCCCCGCAGACCTTCAGCCTGCTGTTCGGCCTCAACTCCATCGGCCTCGTCGCCGCCGGGCAGCTCAACGGGCGGGTACTGGTCGGCCGGGTCAGCCTGGACCGGGTGCTCGCCACCGGCCTCGGCATCATCGTCCTCGCCGCCACCGCGCTGCTGCTGATGACCCTCGGCGTCTTCGGCGAGGCCGGTCTGGTGCCGGTCGCCGCGGCGCTGTTCGTGCTGATGTCCGCGATGGGCATCACCCTGCCCAACGCCCAGACCCTCGCCCTGCTGCGGGTGCGGCACGCCGCCGGATCGGCGTCCGCGCTGCTCGGCACGTCCGGGTTCCTCATCGGCGCCGTCGCCTCCCCGCTCGTCGGGATCGCCGGGGAACACACCGCCGTACCCATGGCCGTCGTCCAGTTGACCGCCACACTGGTGGCAGTGGTCTGCTTCGTCGGCATGTGCCGTCCGCGGCAGGCCCGGCCGAGCCTGGAGGGAGGGGACAGCTGAGCGCGCCGAGACTGCGCACCGGCACTCCGGAGCGGGCCGGACTCGACCCCGCCGAACTGCGCGAGCTGACCCGCGAGGTCCAGGACCTCACCACCGGCGACGACCCCTGGGCCGCGGGCGCCGTGGTGGTCGCCGGACGCGGCCCCGTACTCGCCCTCCAGGAGGCCGCGGGCTACGCCGTGCGCTACGCCGCCCACGACCCGGTGACCGACCGGGGCGTCGAACTGCCGCCGGGGGAGCGGGTGCCGATGACCGTCGACACCCCCTTCGACCTCGCCTCCCTCACCAAGCTGTTCACGGCCGTCGCCGCGGTGCAGCAGATCGAACGGGGCACGCTCGGCATCGACGCGCGCGTCGGCGCCTACCTGCCCGAGTTCGGCGCCGCCGCCCGGCACGGCGTCACCGTACGGCAGCTCCTCACCCACACCTCCGGGCTGCGCCCCGAACTGCCCCTGTACGACTGCCCCGACCAGGCCGCGCGGCTCGCCCTGCTGCGCGCCGAGGCGCCGGTCACCGAGCCCGGCGCGTACCGGTGCTACTCCGACCTGAACCTGCTCCTCCTCCAGTACGTCCTCGAACGCGTCACCGGCCGGTCCCTGGACGTCCTGTTCCACGACGGCATCACCCGCCCCCTCGGCATGACGGCCACCGCCTTCGGCCCCTGCCCCGGCGCCGCCGCCACCGAGGACCAGCGGCGCCCCTGGGCCAAGGCGGACCGGGGGATGCTGCGGGGTGTCGTCCACGACGAGAACGCCTGGGCGCTCGGCGGTGTCGCCGGGCACGCGGGGCTGTTCTCCACGGGGCGGGACCTCGCCGTCTTCTGCCGGGCCCTGCTGGCGGGCGGCGGGTACGGGCCCGCGCGCATCCTCGGCCCCGACTTCGTCGAACTGCTGCTCACCCCGCCGGGCCTCGGCTTCTCCCTCGACCAGCCCTGGTTCATGGGCGAACTGGCGGGCCGGGGCGCCGCGGGCCACACCGGCTTCACCGGCACGTCCCTGGTCCTCGACCCGGCGACGGACACCTACCTCATCCTCCTCGCCAACACCGTCCACCCCCGCCGCCGCCCCCCGAACAGCGGGCCCAGGGCCGCGGCGGGCACGAGGGTGGCACGGGCGGTGCGGGCGGCGGGGGAGGTGCGGGGGGTTTGACCGGGGGCTGTTGCCGCCTTTCGGCGACCGCGGTGAGACGGGGCCGCGGGCTGGTGCGGGCGGGGCTGGGGCGCGAGTGAGGCGGGTCCGGGCACCGGGGCTTGAGTGAGTGGGGCCTGCCGTGCCGGAGGCTGAGGGGGGCGGGGCTGGGCGCCGCTGGGCCGGGCGGCCGTGGAGCGGCTGATCGCCAGTTACCGGGGGCGGACCCCGACCGACGCGCCGATCCTGCGGGACCGCGCGGACGCCGTGGCGTACGCGGCGTACCGGATGCCCGCGACCTTCGCGGCGGTGCGGTCGGCGCTGGAGGAGTTCGCCGCGGCCGTGCCCGAGTGGGTACCGGGCGCTCATGTGGACGTCGGCGGCGGGACCGGCGCCGCGGTCTGGGCTGCCGGTGCCGTCTGGCCGGGGACGCGGCCGGTGACGGTGCTCGACTGGGCCGAGCCCGCGCTCGCCCTCGGCCGGGAGATCGCCGCCGCCCACCCGGAGCTACGGGACGTCCGATGGCAGCGCTCTCGGATCGGAGCGGCGCTCACCGTCGAGAGCACTGATCTCGTCACCGTCTCCTACGTACTCAACGAACTGACCGCCCCCGACCGCGCCGCCCTGGTCGACGCCGCGGCCACGGCGGCGCGGGCCGTCGTCATCGTCGAACCGGGCACCCCCGACGGCTACACCCGCCTGATCGAGGCCCGTGACCGCCTCGTCGGCGCCGGTTTCCACATCGCCGCGCCCTGCCCGCACAGCGCCGCCTGCCCCATCGTCCCCGGCACCGACTGGTGCCACTTCGCGGCCCGGGTCAGCCGCTCCTCCCTGCACCGCCAGGTCAAGGGCGGCTCCCTCGCCTACGAGGACGAGAAGTTCGCCTACGTCGCCGCCACCCGCTTCCCGCCCGCCGCCCCGGCCTCCTTCCGCGTCGTCCGCAAGCCGCAGATCCGCAAGGGCCAGGTCCTGCTCGACCTGTGCGAGAAGGAGACCGGGACCGGCCCCGGGGCGGAGACCGGGCCCGCCCTGCGCCGGACCACCGTCACCAAGCGCCACGGGCCCCTCTACAAGGCGGCCCGTGACGCCGACTGGGGGGACGCCTGGCCCCCGGAGTGACCGGCGTGGCCGGCTTGACCGGCGACAGTCAGCCCTGTCCCCCCGCCTCCTCCGCCTCGCGCCGCTCCTGAAGCCTGCGCAGCAGCTCCCGCTTCTGGGCCGTGGGGTCCGTGCCCCCGCCGACCCTGCCGCCCGGCCGCCGCCCCGCAGGGCCGTGCGGCCGAGGTTCCGCCGCGTACCGCCGACGCCCAGCATGTTTCCCGCTCCACCTCGGGTCATGGTGTTCCCTAAGAATGTGAGGCGGTCCGGGAGGACCGGGTGTGGCTGATGGTGGTCTGCCGCTTGTGGCTCGGAAGGAATGGCCGCCCGGTCCTCCGGGACGCTCCGACTGCTGATTGAGAACTGCGGTCA